>JAHDIF010000018.1 GCA_020630915.1 Dokdonia sp. | reverse complement strand
CGTCTGTGTTCAGAACGGGATTGGGTTGTACGGTTAACTGCACGTGGATACCGAGACCTCTACAGTCATTTGCTGTATCTCCATCTACGCGTACCCATATACCTTGAACACCATTAGTATCGGTAAATGACAAATTGTTCGGATACATAGTCGTATCTAAAATAGCGTTAGTCTCTGTTTCTGCTTCTTGCTGCGTTTCATAATAGGTTACGGTAAGTAGTTGTCCAACAGGGAATAAGGCCAATACTTGAGCCGTAGCATCGCTAAAGTCAAAAATAGCAACACCGTCACTATCAAAATCACATCCAAAATATTCTAACAAGAAATCTGGCGGAATCTGAGAGGTGTCTACCTCTAAATTAATTTGTGCAGGACGTGTACAACCGTTTACTGTAGAAATGATAACACTTACAGAATCATTATTAATGGTCTGGTTTAAATAATTTATAGGATCTACAATAGGTGCTCCACTAGAATCTGTATACTCAAATGTTTCATTCCCAAAATCAGAACTCAATAAAGGTTCTGCTTGCGTTAGATTAAAAAACGCAAAACCGTCTGTATCTGTATCACATTGTGTCAATAACACCGGAGTGTTTAGAATTACCGGTAGTGGATGAACAATTATTTCAAAATCTACAATGGCCACACAAGTAGTGTTTGCATTATTTTCTACTCTTGCATGAATAAGTTGTGAATTAATCGTTGCATTTGTGTGTAATGCAGGAAGCGGATTCATGTCATTTTGTGCATCTACCAAAGACTCGTGATAACTTACTGTAAATAGTGTTGGATCTTGACCGTTCAATATAAACGTATCTCTACTGGCCAGATTAAATTCAGTAAATCCATTTGTATCATCACCGTCCGTCGTGTCATCACAAATACCAAAAGGCCCTGGATCTGTTGCCAGGGGCTGCGTATCTATGACAATTTCAATTTCAGTAGTATCAAAACAATCTGGATTTCCATCATTTTCAATTCTGGCAAATACAGAATCACCATTCATTAAGGGAATAGCATTGACTCCGGTAAGTGCTCCCGTTCCAGCTTCCGCGGAAGCGAGATCAGGATAAAAAGTAATATCAAAGTCTGCAGCATTTTGAGTACCTAATAGGGTAGGCTCTGTCGCTGTGAGGTCAAATATTTCTTCTCCATCATTCGTATCGTCATCACAGGTTACCAATGGAAGAACAGGATTTGCAATAGGTTGCTCATCTACTATAAGAGTAATCTCTGTGGTATCAAAACAAACGGCACTTAGGTTATTCTCAATACGGGCAAAAATACTTCCTGCTGGAGCACTGTACATTGCGGTGTTAGCTATGGGATTGGTGCCGCCTGTAGCCTCAATAGCACTTTCGTGAAAGGTTATTGTATATGACGTTGCGGTTTGTGCACCGAGAATAGTTGGGACGAGGCTATCTAAATCAAAAATGCCAAGACCATCATTTGTGTCATCATCACATACTATTTGAGGAAGAACAGTATTTGCTATTGGGTCTCCGTTTACATTAATGTCAAAAGAGAACTCTGTGGTACAAATTTCTGGTTCAGAAAAGACTTCATCGTATACCCAGACAGTGGTATCTGCAGTAATGGGTATGGTCCAATCTAACAGAACTGTCGCAGGATCTGCCTGCGGACCTGTAAAGTATTGTGGATTGTTTAAAAAGTTACCTGTTAAGGTGGCTGGATCTTGTAAGGTAAACGTATCACAAGCTTCTACAGTAGCAATAGGGTCAAACGCTGGATTCTCAACAAGTATGACAGTTACATCTACATCAATGGCTTCACATTCTCCAGTAGCGACGTAGTTGTATATAAGTGCGGGGTTTGAAATAGGATCTGTAAGCGGGTCAAAAACATCGCCACCCCCATCTAAAGGTGGTGTCCATACACCACCTGGTGGCGGATTTCCTGTGATACGATCAAAAAGGTTAATAGGACCGCCTTGCGTACATACTTCGGTCTCTGTATCTTCAGGTATTACAGCAAATCCCGAGTAATAGCCTCCAAAGCCGGCTGATGCTCCATCCGTCCCAAAAAGACCTACTGCAATAGGACCATCTGCAACCACTGAGACATTACCTGATAAATTACGAACAAAATAAGTTTCCCAATCAACAGTTCCTGGATTTTGCAAGGCGTCTGTTGGATCAAGCGGGGTGCCATTAACATTAACTATATTTCCTGCAAATGAGGTGATTAAAATATTACCAAGATAATTTTCAGTATTTCCTGGAAAAATTTCATTAAGTGCAGGGATTAGATTTACATTATTTTGAAAAAAGCAACTTAGAGGTGGTATAAAGTTCATCCCTGGCGTAGCATCTGGGAAATCACCAGTATTAGGGTCATTAGCTCCCGAACGGCCACCAACAAATTGATAAACATATATTGATTTTGCTTCGTCATTTGTACTTATATACATATTACGATGCGGGTTGGTAGGGTCTGTTGGTAGATAAAGAGTATCATCATTAAGTAAGAAGTGATCCCCTGTGTTTAAGGTTACACCAATTGGATTTCCATTTATAAATATTTCCGTATCATCTTGATTAGCTACTATTAGAGGTCGTTCTAATACAGGATTCCCCCCTCCACGAATTAACATATATTCAAAACCCGTGAAACTCTCATCTACAATTTGATCAATCATATGGTCTGACCAATTGCCAGAAGTTCCTGGTAAATTACCTCGCAAATTTCCAGAATTAACGATGATGGGTTGATCAGCCGTTACTAACGCTCCAATAAACCCTTCATTATTAGCAGTAGGGCCACTATATCCAGAAACTACTAAAGATTGACCAGCATTTAAGACTTGAGTTCCAGGTGCCCCATTTTGAAAAACAACGCCTGCATCAATATCTCCAAAATTTACAGTGGTATTGTCCTCTGTTGCCATAATCGAAGCAAAGAAGTTTTGTGCTGCATTACCCGGATCCATCGGAGCGCTTCCTAGTCTAAAAATAGTCCCAAGCGCGTCATCACCTTTGGCGGTTAGATATCCGGCGTGATTAATAGTATAGGTTCTAAGACTAGCATAAATAAGATCTTCTGCATCCAATCTAATTCCTCGTCCAGTTAATGGAGTACTCAATTCGCCCATATTTACAGAAATAGGGGAGTTAACTCCTAAATCTATCTCATAAAAAGCAGGTTGGCCATTCCAAATTTGTCTGGTGGCAAGAAAAGTACCATCACCTCTTGAAATAGTTACATTTATTGGGTTTGCCGCATCACCATTAGGAGTAGATAAATATACTGTTGCCTGTGTCATTGCTATTCTCGCATGTACAGGCGGTATATAATGTGTAGATCCCAGTTGTGCAATTGCACTAAAGGTGGTAAGAAATAGGAGTAGGATTAGGTAGATGTATTTTGATCTCATAAAATGAGTTTTGTAGTTTATATTCAAGTAACTTTTAAAAGTAGGGATATATTTTTAGAAATAGGCGCTTAGAATAATAATTAACGCATACATACTACTTACAATACAGTCTAATACTTGTACAATTGGTTGCGTTGATTTTAGGGCTTTCGCGAAATCGAGCCTACGAGATTCACGATCAACGGGAGAGCGAAGCGATAAAGCAATATCTTTACAAAAAACAACGACCATGACAAGTAAGGTTATTTACACAGGAAATCTACGCACAGAAAATACCCACATCAAATCCGGTGGCACTTTTATAACAGACGCTCCCATAGATAATAATGGGAAGGGAGAAGCCTTCTCACCTACAGATACCATAGCCACAGGACTTGCAAATTGTATTCTAACGGTTATGGGAATTAAAGCTAGACAAATGGAAACATCTATGAATGGAGCAGTTGCACACGTGACCAAAACTATGACCTCAAACCCTAGACGCATATCTAAAATTGAAATAGCGATCACAATGCCAGCAGGATTTACAGAGAAGGATCGTAAGATTTTAGAACATACGGCTCATACCTGTCCTGTACATTATAGTCTACACCCTGATATTGAAAAAGTGATTTCTTTTGATTGGAGTTTCTAGCTTGGTGATAAAAAGATGCCCGCCTTCGCGAGATACCCGCCTTCGAGAGATACCCGCCTTCGCGGGTATGTAATGAAAAACCCGCTCATGGAGCGGGTTTTCTATAAGAGAGATAATTGTTTAGAAAATAAAACCGAAGTCTTACTTTACTTTATTTACGATTGCTGCAAAAGCTTCTGGATGGTTCATTGCAAGGTCTGCGAGTACCTTACGGTTCAACTCGATATCATTTGCTTTTACTTTACCCATAAACTGCGAATAAGACATTCCGTGCATACGAGCACCCGCATTAATACGAGTAATCCATAGTGAACGGAAATTTCTTTTCTTCTGGCGGCGGTCTCTGTATGCATACTGCATTGCTTTTTCCACCGCATTTTTTGCAACTGTCCAAACGTTTTTACGACGTCCGAAATAACCTTTTGCTTGCTTCATGACCTTTTTTCTTCGGGCTCTAGAAGCTACTGCGTTTACTGATCTTGGCATAATTTAATTGTTTTTTTGTAGTAGGCGGTGCACAAGCACACTTTGTCAATTTAATGGCCCAACTCCAGGGTTTAAAAATTTATGTAACCGGTTAAAGCTATTACTTCATGCGAAGCATTAGTTTAACATTATTCTCGTCTGCTTCATGAACTAAACCGTCATGAGTCAGTTTAAGCTTACGCTTTTTAGATTTTTTTGTCAGAATGTGACTCTTAAAAGCGTGCTTTCTTTTGATTTTACCAGTTCCGGTAAGCTTAAAACGCTTCTTAGCACTGGATTTTGTTTTCATTTTAGGCATTGTGTTCCTAGTTTTAAATTATCTCACTTATTTTCTTACTAAACCCTCCATACTCAAAAAGAGTGGAGGGTTTTACTATCTTACTTATAATCGCAACTGTGTGCGATGTGTATTACTTTTTCTTTGGCGCGATGAACATTGTCATACGCTTTCCTTCTAGTCTAGGTAGTTGTTCTACTTTTCCAATTTCTTCTAACTCTTGAGCTAGTTTGAGAAGTAAAATTTCACCCTTGTCTTTGTAGACAATTGAACGTCCTTTAAAGAAAACATACGCCTTGAGCTTTGCACCTTCTTTCAAGAATTTTTCTGCGTGTTTCTTTTTAAATTCATAGTCATGGTCATCTGTATTAGGACCAAAACGTATTTCTTTAATGACAACTTTAGAAGCTTTTGCTTTTAAAACTTTCTCACGCTTCTTTTGCTCATATACAAACTTTTTGTAGTCAATGATCTTACAAACGGGAGGCTCTGCGTTAGGAGAAATTTCTACTAAATCTAGTTCTAACTCTTCGGCTAGGGCTAGCGCTTTGGGAGTGGCATAAATACCCACTTCTACATTATCACCTACTAGACGTACCTCTCTGGCACGAATTTTCTGATTGATTTTATGCTGATCCTCTTTTATGATTCTAGCAGGTCCTCTTGATCTTTTTCTACGTATTGCTATGGCTTTATTATTTTAATGTTACTCATTTTTGAGCAACCGGTTTCTACTTAATTAAATGTTTTGATGGTTGATTGGATTTCTTTGGTTACCGCTTTCGCGAAAGCGTCTACCGTTAAACTACCCATATCTTCACCACCATGTCTTCTAACAGAAATGGTGCCATCTTTTTCTTCTTGCTCGCCTATAATGATCATAAACGGGATTTTTTGCATCTCTGCCTCCCGAATTTTCTTACCCATCGTCTCTCCTCTATAATCTGCGAGGGCGCGAATTTCGGCATTTTCTAACAAATTTAAAACTTTTTGAGCGTAATTCTCATATTTCTCGCTCAGAGTGAGAATTATAGCTTGCTGCGGCATAAGCCATAGCGGGAAATTACCAGCGGTATGTTCTAGTAAAATAGCTACAAAACGCTCCATACTCCCAAAGGGAGCTCTGTGAATCATAATAGGTCTGTGTAGCTCATTATCACTGCCTTTATACGTAAGATCAAAGCGCTCTGGAAGGTTGTAATCTACCTGTATGGTTCCTAATTGCCAGCTACGTCCTAGAGCATCTTTTACCATGAAGTCTAATTTGGGTCCGTAGAATGCAGCTTCACCGGTTTCTACCACATAGTTGAGTCCTTTTGCTTCGGCAGCATTCAAAATAGCAGCTTCTGCTTTTTCCCAATTTTCATCTGCTCCGATATATTTTTCTGGTTTTTCTGGATCTCGAAGCGATACTTGAGCCGTAAAGTCTTCAAAACCTAGAGAGCCAAAAACATACAACACGAGATCAATTACCTTCATAAACTCATCATTGAGCTGGTCTGGTGTGCAAAAAAGGTGAGCGTCATCTTGGGTAAATCCTCGTACTCTGGATAGCCCGTGCAGTTCACCACTTTGCTCATAGCGGTATACGGTACCAAACTCTGCATAACGTTTCGGTAAGTCTCTGTAACTCCATTGCTGTGCCTTGTACATCTCACAATGATGAGGACAGTTCATAGGTTTAAGAAGGAATTCTTCACCTTCGGCAGGAGTGGTGATAGGTTGAAAGCTATCTTCACCATACTTTGCATAGTGACCGGAAGTCACATACAGCTCCTTGCTGCCTATGTGTGGAGAGATGACCATCTCGTAACCTGCTTTTTTCTGAGCAGCTTTAAGGAAGTTTTCTAACCTTTCGCGCAAAGCGGCACCTTTAGGAAGCCATAAAGGAAGTCCTTGTCCTACGCGTTGAGAAAAAGTAAATAACTCGAGCTCCTTCCCTAATTTTCTATGATCTCTTTTCTTTGCTTCTTCTAATAATTCTAGATATGCTTTAAGATCTTTCTGTTTAGGAAAAGAGGTTCCATAAACTCTTGTAAGTTGTGGTTTTGTTTCATCACCTCGCCAGTAGGCTCCAGCAACACTCATCACCTTTACAGCTTTTATAATTCCTGTGTTAGGAATGTGGCCACCACGACATAAGTCTGTAAAGCTATCGTGATCACAAAAGGTGATAGTACCATCTTCAAGGTTCTCAATGAGTTCTACCTTGTACTCGTTTCCTTCTGCTTTATATTTATCTAAAGCTTCTGCCTTTGATACAGAACGCATTTTAAATTCGTGCTTACCGCGCGCTATTTCTAGCATTTTGTCTTCTATGCGCTTAAAATCTTTGTCAGATATCACATGATCCCCAGTATCTACATCATAGTAAAAACCATTTTCTATCGCCGGCCCAATAGTAAGTTTTACTCCTGGGAACAGTTCTAGAAGCGCCTGCGCTAGAACGTGAGACGAAGAGTGTCTAAAAGCTTGCTTCCCTTCATCATCATTCCATGTAAATAGTACAATAGAACCATCTGTGGTGAGTGGGGTAGAGGTCTCTACAATTTCGTTATTAAATTTTGCCGAAATTACATTTCTAGCTAGCCCTTCACTAATGCTCTTTGCAACATCCATTGGTGTTGCTCCAGATTCCAGTTGTTTTACACTACCATCAGGTAGTTCAATATTGATCATAATTGTTTTATTTACGGGTGCAAAGATAATGTGTTCTTGTATGGTGTACAATATCAAGTAAGGAGGTTTCTTGATAAGTAGGATAAAGGTGCTGAAAGTAGTATATATATTAAGGTATAGCTTGCGCGAAAAATTGATTCAAAAACGACTCTTTATATCTGGAAATCAAGTTTTTAAAAATATTTTAAATTTTTCTTTAAAATAGTTGTGATGGTAATTAAAAACCGTCATATATTTGCACCCCGCAAGGGAAAAAAGTTGTTCTTTATATAGTTGTTTTGAGTTACCAGAAAAAAGACAAAAATATTTTCATTTTTATTTGGTGGTATAAAAATAACGGTTGTATATTTGCACCCGCTTTGAGAGAGAGGGTTTGAGTAGAGAGGGCGAAGTTCATAAAAAGTAGTGATTTGGAGATTAAAAGATGGGTTCGATTCCCGTACACTAGCGAAGAGAAGCTTTTGGGCTTTTTTGAGATTAAGAAGAGATTATTTCTTTTTAAGTTCATTGACATATTGAATTGACAGCGCGTTTTATTGAAATCTCTGCTCAGGCGGAGATCTAATTAAAACAAACCTTAAGATTGGTACATTTATGTATTAATTTTTAGAATTAAAATTGAGAACTAGAAAGTTTATTTATTGAGACGATTAATTTCTTATTTGTTGAGTGTTGAAATATATATAAGACACACGATGAAGAGTTTGATCCTGGCTCAGGATGAACGCTAGCGGCAGGCTTAACACATGCAAGTCGAGGGGTAACGATTAGTGCTTGCACTAAGGCGACGACCGGCGCACGGGTGCGTAACGCGTATAGAATCTACCTTATACTGGAGAATAGCCTTTGGAAACGAAGATTAATGCTCCATAGTAAGTAAAAATGGCATCGTTTTTACTTTAAAGCTCCGGCGGTATAAGATGACTATGCGTCCTATTAGCTAGATGGTAAGGTAACGGCTTACCATGGCAA
>JAHDIF010000008.1 GCA_020630915.1 Dokdonia sp. | reverse complement strand
ATGAGATCTCACCTGGTTGAGGGTAGGCGCCTCCTCCTACAAGTGCCACATCAGAAATCGTATGATGAGGGCTGCGAAATGGCCGCTCACTCATCAATCCTTGATTATCTTTTACCCTACCTACAACGCTATGGATTTTTGTGGTTTCCAACGCTTCCCTTAAACTCATGGGAGGCAGTATGGAAGGAAGGCGTTTAGAAAGCATTGTTTTACCGCTTCCAGGTGGGCCTATTAATATAATATTGTGACCTCCTGCAGCGGCTATTTCCATACATCGCTTTATAGATTCCTGCCCTTTTACATCTGCAAAGTCAAATTCTGGATGCTCTAAGCTTTTATAAAACTCCGCTCTTGTATCTATGATTGTTTGTTCTAAAGGAACCTCCTTATCAAAATAATCGATCACCTCACCTATATTTTCTACTCCATAGACCTCGAGACCATCTACAATGGCCGCTTCTTTGGCATTTTGTTTTGGAAGAATAAAGCCTTTAAAACCTTCCTCTCTGGCTTTAATGGCGATAGGTAATGCTCCTTTAATAGGCTGCAATCCTCCATCTAGGGATAGCTCTCCCATAATGATATATTCTCCTACGTTTTCTCCTTTAATCTGTCCTGTTGCGATGAGAATGCCTGTAGCAAGTGTAAGATCATAGGCAGATCCTTCTTTGCGCATATCTGCAGGAGACATATTGAGAATGATTTTTTTTCCAGGAATCTTAAAACCATTATTCTGTAAAGCTGCGGCTATCCTGAAATTGCTTTCCTTAATAGCATTATCAGGAAGCCCAACAAGGTGATATCCTACCCCTTTATCTACATTTACCTCCACTGTAATAGTAGTAGCATCTACCCCAAATACTGCACTCCCGAAAACTTTTGTTAGCATACCAAACTCGTTTTGTTAAATATAGAAATATTCTACTCCTTGTTAAAATAAAAAAGTTGCGTAATTAAGTTAAAAAGGGGTGTTTACCCCTTTCAAGAACTAGGCGCCTGTGATATCTTTATATCATACAAAAGTATTAATGACTTGTTTAGGTTAGTTACGTGGAGATGAGTAGCTGTTGTTAGAGTGTACAGCAGATACAACAAGTTTCCACATTTTTAGGGGTGAAAGGCATCTCCGTTTTTTACGGAGGTGTTTTTCTTTTTTAGGAACGTATCTATTACAAAAAAACGCGCTTCAAAATGAAACACGTTCTTTGCTTAGACTTGTAAAATATAAAATTACCTCAAAACCGAAAATTCTATTCTAGACGTATGGAAAACGGAATGTGTCTGTTTCTTAAAATCTTCTTCTTTGGCCTTAAATATATTATCTACATACGTTTGAGGATTCAAATCTATTAAAGGAAACCAAGTACTCTGTATTTGTATTTGTATTTTATGTCCTCTTTTAAATGTATGTAATACATCTTGTAGTTTTACAAAAACCTCATCTTTTTGGTTGGGCACAAAAGGTTTAGGACGCTCCATACTATCTCTAAATCTTCCTCTCATCACTTCACTACGCACCATCTGGTGGTATCCTGCCATTTGCATTCCTTCTTCTGTTTCCTCTGTATTAGGGACATCATCTGGATATACATCTATCACTTTTACGATCCAATCTGCGGCCGTTCCTGTAGTCGCAACTTCTAACTTTGCCATTATATCACCTACCATAGTAATATCATCATCTAAAACAGGAGTCTCATATACTAATACGTCTTCTCTTGCAGCTGCAAATCGCTGGTCGTCTGTCATATATTTTCTTGGAGTGAATACCATTTTTTTACCCTCTGCGTATGGCACTGGATTTGCTGGATCACTCACAAAGGTTTCAAAACCTTTTTTAGATGAAGGCGAGCCCGCTAGTGTATTATTTTCGCCCAAGAAAAAACCAACTTTCATAGCCTCTTGAGGAGGCCACGTATCATAGGAGTTCCATTTTTTACGGCCTGTATCAAAAATATGAGCCTCTGGTAAAGCTGTATCACCATCACCTTCTCCTTTGAGCCAATGACTAAAAAATTTAGTTTCTATTTCCTTTTGATAGTATTCTGAAATATTATCTCCAAAATACACATTCCCTACTGCCTGTCTTTTTCTAGCTCGGGCCCAATCTCCGTGACTCCAAGGACCAAAAACTACGGTGTTATAATTATTGCTGCGTTTCTCTATATTTTTATAGGTTTCCCAAGGGCCATATAAATCCTCAGCATCAAATAAACCTCCTACAACCATAACAGCAGGTTCTATATTCTCAAGATGTTGTATGAGCCCACGTGACTTCCAGAACTCATCGTAATTAGGATGCTCTTTAAGTTGTGTCCAAAATTCGTTAGTCTCATCGTAGTATTTATCAAGATTAGATAAAGGTCCTGTTTTTAAGAAAAAATCAAACTGGTCGTCACTATCTAACTTTGGAAATTGATACCAAGCCTCTGTAGTAGGGCCTTCTTTTTGATATCCAAAAACAGCCGTCGCTCTCCAATAACTTAATAAGTAAGCGCCATTGTGATGAAAATCGTCAAAGAAAAAGTCGCCTATACAGGCTTGAGGTGAGACTGCTTTGAGTGCTGGATGCTTACTTAATAAAGAATAGGTTGCATAAAATCCTGGATACGAAATTCCCCAAGTACCCACATTTCCGTTATTGTTAGGCACGTTATTTACAAGCCATTCTATAGTATCATACGTATCACTCGCCTCATCTATTTGCTTCCCTGTTTTATTAGGAATGTATGCGCGCATATTATCATATTTACCTTCACTCATCCAGCGGCCTCTCACATCTTGTATCACAACAATATAGCCTTCTTGTGTCATTGTCATATTAGGTGCTAGACGTGTAGGAAATTGATCTTCTCCATAGGGCCGCGCACTGTAAGGGGTGCGTTTCATAATAATAGGATACGCTTTACTGGTATCCTTAGGAGAGTAGATAGAGGTATGCAACTTTATACCGTCACGCATTTCTATCTGTACCTCTTTCTTGGTGTAGTTATCTGGAATAGAAAAGGTTTCTTGTGAGTACGCTTTCGCGAAAGCACATACCAAAACAAGCAAGAGTATTTTTTTCATAATATTAGTTGTTATTAAAACGTGAAATTCCTTCTTTGAGCCATGTCTCATATTCTTCAATATCTGGTGTATACCCTACAGGATTATTAAGATTAGTCTCGTCGTGTTCCATCAGCACATAGTAAGGCTGTGCATTTACTTTGTAGCGCTCGATTTGAAAATCACTCCATTTATTCCCTACAGTTTTAACTCGCTTTCCTGTAGTCTCACTAACGTACTGCTCATTTTCAGGCAAATTTTCTTTGGCATCTGCATATAAAGAAATAAGTACCACGTCATTTTTGAGAAGATTAAGGATTTGCGGTTCAGACCAAACTCGTTCCTCCATTCGACGACAATTAATACAAGCATACCCTGTAAAATCTAAGAGAACAGGCTTATTTACTTTCTTAGCATGTAATACACCTTTAGTATAGTCCGTAAAGGCCAAAATATCGTGAGGGCCCAACTCCGCACCATCTGGAATCATTGCTTCGTCTGATGCTAATCCTCCTTTAGTAGAACCTACACCGTAAGGTGACTCGCTATAATTCATAGGAGGAGGAAATCCACTAATAAACTTAAGAGGAGCTCCCCATAACCCAGGCACCAAATACACTACGAAAGCAGTCGTTAATAATCCCAGACACAAACGACCTACAGAGATATGATGGATTTCACTATCGTGAGGTAGTTTTATTTTTCCAAATAGGTATAATGCCAGACCTACCATAATAGCTATAACTATTGCTAGAAAAACTTCCCTCTCTAACCAATGTGCTTGTAATACAAGATCTGCATTAGATAGAAATTTAAATGCAAGAGCGAGTTCTAAAAAACCTAAAACAACTTTTACGCTATTGAGCCAACCACCTGATTTAGGAAGTGTATTTAACCAGCCTGGAAACATAGCAAATAACGCAAAAGGAATGGCAATAGCACTAGAAAAACCAAGCATACCGATAGCTGGTGCGAGCCCACCTTTAGAAGCAGCTTGAACCAAGGTTGTACCCACAATAGGTCCTGTACAACTAAAGGAAACAATGGCCAGGGCCAATGCCATGAAAAAGATTCCAATAAGCCCTCCTCGATCTGCTTGTCTATCTACTTTGTTTGCCCAAGAGTTAGGTAAAACAATTTCAAATGCCCCCAAAAAAGAAATCGCAAAGATCACCAGAACTACAAAAAATATAAGATTAAAAGCCACACTAGTGGAAAGAGCATTAAGGGCATCTGCCCCGAAAATTGCCGTAACGACTAATCCCAAAACGACATAAATTAATATAATGGAGATTCCATAGATAATTGCATTTCTAATACCTGAGGCTCTTGTTTTACTTTGTTTAGTAAAAAACCCAACGGTCATGGGAATCATTGGAAACACGCAAGGAGTAAAAAGAGCCAGTAATCCTCCGCCAAAGGCCAGTAAAAATATTGTCCATAGACCCTTTTTATCTTGATTAGAATTATCACTTTTTGCGTAATTGATTTCCTCCTTCTTTTCAGATTTAGATTTGTTTCCAAATGACAGAAAATCATTATAATCTGTAAATACTTTAACCTCATTATTTTTTAAATCATGAGCTACATAAAACTCCTGATTAATGCAAACATCTATACAAGATTGGTGTTTTAAAATGGTTTTAATCAAGGTTGTTTCTTGATCTTTTAAACGTATTTTTTGAGACACACGAGCACTGTCTGTCCAATACCATTCGGCTACTTCAAAAATCTCACTATACTTCTTTTCTATTGGGCTTTCAGTAGCTTTTCCATCTAAAGCATAATCAGCATTCTCAGCATGGATCCATTCAAAACGTAAAGGTTGTGGTCCATATTCTGGCGTAAACTGGCTATACACGTGCCAGTCTTTTTCAATAACCGCATCATAATGCAAGATGTACTCCGTATCTGATAGTTTCTCTACCTCACCAGACCATTGCACAGGATCATATTTAGGACCATCGCCAAACACTTGAGAGTTCCCTAAAAAAGGAATCATTAAAAGTACGAGCGCTATTATTATTTTAGTAAACTTCATTTGTGTGGTAGGATATTTTTAGAATAGTTTTAGTCGTATCTGTCACTTTAAATCGGTCATCCGGACGCATCCCTATAACCCATATAATTTGATTGCCACTGCAAAGTAACAATTGCTCTTGCTTCTCTATCAAAGATAGCTTTTCATCTTTAAAAAATTTACTCAACTTCTTTTTGCCACCAAGCCCTAGCGGAAAGAAATAATCACCCTCTTGCCAAGCCCTAACTTCTAACGGATAGATAAGTCGTTCCGTATCTATATAAATTTCATTTTTACTTGCAAGAGACCTATCATCTACAGATTGAAATGTAAGGTGCCAATTATCTCCTATATATTTTCCGGTATTTTTATCTATCCAATGAACGGTCGGCACATGCTCTTTAATGTCATGAGCCAGCACTTGTAGCGTATCTCTATCTTTTAAAATACTATGTGTGGGCGACATAATCATTTTACCGGATTGAGCTCCTTTTAATTCATATATATCTTCCCAAGCTGTAAAGCCAAAAGAGCCTAGTAAGGCATATAAAACAGCATCTTGTGAAGGATGCGTAGCAAGTTTATTTAGATCAATACAAAACCCCGAAGGCCCAGAAATACTGTTTAAAGGATAGGTGAATTGTTGTTTTAATTGCTCTTTGTAGACCGCCAGTAGCGCTATTGTTTGTTGTACATACTCCTCTGTAACGCGTACTCCTTCTAAAAATTGAGGAGCAGCCGCTTTTAATGCTGGAATAGCATTTGCCCTTATATGATTACGTAAATAATCGTTAGAAGCGTTACTGCCATCTTCTTTCCAGGCTATGTTCGTAGAACGGGCATAATCTTCTATGTGCTTTCGCGAAAAACGAAGTAACGGTCTCAAAACATTTCCATTTCTAGCTGGAATACCTGCAAGTCCCTTAATACCAGTTCCTCTACTCAAGTTAATCAATAAAGTTTCGGCGGAGTCATCTAGATGGTGTGCTGTGAGTATATAATCACGTCCGTTCTGTTGAGCAAGCTCTTGAAACCATCCATATCGCAAATCCCTAGCTGCCATTTGCGTGGAGATTTTTTTTGCTTTCGCGAAAGCGTACGTATCAAAATAGTTTATGTGACACGCTATCCCTAGTCTATGTGCTTCTTGTATTACAAAGGTCGTTTCCTGCTCACTTTCTTCTCCTCGTAATCTAAAATTACAATGAGCTATCTCGATATCTAGGTTTTGGTTTTTGCACAAATGGAGCAACACCATACTATCTAATCCTCCGCTTACCGCAAGTAACAACTTACTTTTAAGTATATCAGGAAAGTAATTTTTTAGATGTGATGTAAATTGAGCCTCCATAGGAATGCTTAGACCCTACCTTTAAGTGCATTAAATACCCAAGCATTTGCCAGGAAGCCTACACCTACAGCTGCAAAACCATATCCAGCTACATCCTTATATCGCACGGCGCCAAGACCTATTAGTGATAGCCCTACGAAGATCATAATCCACGTGGCCCAAGACAGCACAGTATTTTTATTCATTCCCATAGTTAATATTTTAGTGGTATCATTAGACTTGATCTAATGATTAGGTTAAAACAAATATCGTGTATTTTACGTAATTGTTAACAGTAGTAAACTATAAGGTTTTCGTAAATTCGACGTATCAAACTAGTCAGACCCTATGGATATAAACTTCAACAAAAACGAAGATCATAATAAGCTCCTTTTATCAGAACTTAAACGACGCCACGCCATTGTTGCCAAAGGCGGTGGAGACAAGCGTATTGAAAAGCACAAATCTAAAGGTAAAATGACTGCTAGAGAACGTATAGATTTTCTTGTAGACAACCCTAAAGACTGTATAGAAATTGCTGCATTTGCAGGTGAAGGCATGTATAAAGAGCACGGTGGATGCCCGTCAGGAGGTGTGGTTATAAAAATAGGATATGTATCAAAAAAGCAATGCATAATCGTAGCAAATGACGCCACGGTAAAAGCGGGCGCTTGGTTCCCTATCACAGGGAAGAAAAACCTACGAGCACAGGAAATCGCCATAGAAAACAACCTACCTATCATCTATCTTGTAGATAGCGCTGGGGTATATTTACCCATGCAAGATGAAATTTTTCCTGATAAGGAACATTTTGGACGGATTTTTAGAAACAATGCCGTTATGAGTAGCATGGGGATCACCCAGATTAGTGCTGTCATGGGAAGTTGTGTAGCCGGTGGCGCTTATCTACCCATTATGAGTGATGAAGCCCTTATTGTAGATAAAACTGGAAGTATTTTTCTTGCAGGGAGTTATCTTGTAAAGGCCGCCATAGGTGAGAGTATAGATAATGAAACCTTAGGAGGTGCTACGACTCATTGCGAGATTTCTGGTGTGACAGACTACAAAGCGCTAGATGACAAGGATGCTCTAAACAAAATCAAAGGGATTTTTGATAAGATAGGTGATTATGAAAAAGCTGGATATAATAGAGCAGAACCTCAGACCCCCACTGAAAATCCAGAAGACATTTTTGGTATTTTACCACGATCGCGAGCAGATCAATACGATATGCGAGAGATTATTAAAAGAATTGTAGATAAATCAGAATTTGAAGAATATAAAGAAGGGTATGGTCAGACCATTCTTACGGGTTATGCAAGAATAGATGGATGGGCCGTAGGAATCGTCGCAAATCAGCGCAAACTGGTAAAAACAAAAAAAGGTGAAATGCAGTTTGGCGGAGTGATATATTCTGATAGTGCCGATAAAGCCACCAGGTTTATTGCAAATTGTAATCAAAAAAAGATTCCCTTAGTATTTTTGCAGGATGTTACCGGTTTTATGGTAGGGAGTAAAAGCGAGCATGGAGGTATTATTAAAGATGGGGCAAAAATGGTAAATGCAGTATCAAACTCTGTTGTACCTAAGTTTACCATTATTATAGGCAACTCCTATGGAGCTGGCAACTATGCGATGTGTGGTAAAGCTTACGATCCTAGACTCATAGCTGCATGGCCCAGTGCAGAACTTGCCGTAATGAGCGGAAATAGCGCCGCAAAAGTACTCTTACAAATTGAGACCGCTTCTCTTAAGAAACAAGGAAAAGAAATCACACCAGAGGTAGAAAAAGAGCTTTACGACAAAATTAAAGCTCGTTATGATGAGCAAATTTCTCCCTATTATGCTGCGTCCAGAATCTGGACCGATGGTATTATAGACCCGAGAGATACAAGAAAATGGATAAGTATGGGTATAGAAGCGGCAGATCATAAACCTATCGAAAAAGCATTTAACTTGGGTGTCATACAGGTGTAATTTTTATTTCATCCTGCGACCCTACGCTGTCTATTTGAGAGTTAATTTGATACGTTCGCTTTCGCGAAAGCAATCTTCTATCAATTTCAGATAAAGTGAAAAATCTTAGTAACTAAGGGTCACTTTTTGATTTTTGTGTAACTCATCTGCTTTCTAAAGCAATTGGTCTAAAACTGGGGTAAACAACATTTTCGAACATTTAGAATAAGTACTTTTACGTGGAGTTATTTTAAATAAGAGACTTTTTTTACCCACCTTAAAACTGCTTATTTTATCATGATTGATAATGAAGATTTTGATGATCAAGACTGTAGCTTAGATGCTTGGAGAAATCTTCCAGTGTTTAAAAAAGCAGAAAATGTTCTAAAACTAGTAGAGCATATTGTAGATGGTATTCCCAAAGAAGAAAGTGGAGCCAGAACTCCCTATGAATATGCGATGTTTGACCATCATTCTAATAATATGATGGAAAATGCTCTTTTAATTCCAGTAAAAATTGCTGGTGCAGAAGGCGCAGAGCTTTATGACCACAAAATGGAGAATGCGACGATTATAAGAAAGGCCGCAAGAGAAATCATTACAGACTCGAGAGGATTACAAATTGCGGGTTTCAAGGATGTTGAATATTTAGAATTATTGCGTAGCGAAATCGAAGAGTTTAGACCATATTTTGCAGAATGGATTAAAACTTTTAATTCTTCTAACTACCTCATAGACAGATGGGGACTCTTTAATCCTCCTGGTGTTAATTATAACGACCAGGATACTACAGACGATTTAATTTAAATTCAAACCTTCAATAGGAAATCAAAAATTTCTATCCTTGTTTTATTGGATTATTTTTTACCACTTGTGAGAGTACTATTTGCGTTTTAGACTCTCCAAAACTTATAATTTCATCAATAAATTCTTCCAAGTGTTTTTGATTGCGTAGTACTACTTCCATCACGATGTTTTCATTACCCGTGATCCTATAACAATTTACCACTTCCTTCATCGTTTTTACTTTGGCAAGAAAAGCTTTTAACTTTCCCATAAAAGCACGCAAGGTTATAATTGCTTTGAGCTGATAGCCCATTTCATAAGGAGAAACCATTGCCGTAAAACCGCTTATAATACCAATATCTTCCATTTTCTTAATGCGCTCCGTTACTGCAGGAGAACTTATACCTACGATTCTACCTATCTCTGCATTAGATTGTCTTGCATTTTCTTGAAGACATTTCAAGATCTTTTGATTCAGAATATCTAGCATAAATTAAAGTATTTTAATAATTATCACTACAATATTAATGTAAAAAACATAATATACCTTAAAATCAAAAGAACATTACACAAAATCGTCGTGTAAATTTGTGATATTATGATAAACGGAGAATTTACACAGAAGCTTTCTGGGTCGAGTATTCAAAAAATGCCTTTGTACAAAAAGGCATTGGAGATATATGCGCTTTCGCGAAAGCTTATTGAAAGTAATTCTACCCACTCACTAAGACAGCTCTATCTTTCTTCCATCGAGCAAGAAAGGCTCATGGAGGATATGGCAGTAATCTCACTTAAACTACCTTTTACTATTGCAGTGGCCCAGACTTCTCCTAGTTATACTACTAAGGTAACCTCAAGTGAACACGTTAGACAACATACCACACTACTTAAAAGGTATTGCAAGCGTTTAAAGAAAAATAGACTAGCAAATCAAGAGCATCTATCAACACTTTACAAAGAGCTGCAAGACTTCAAAAAAATGCACAAGACTTGGAGCCTGTTGCTCACACGGCAAAATTAGCCTCTTATTGTAAGTATTCTTAGTTTGAGTAGACTTAAGAAAGTATGCAAAAAGTATTTTCAGAAAAGTCATCCAATGCTACCCTTATTTATGGTGATATTGACATATTAAGATTACATAGTAACGCATCAAAACAACTGGCATACTACACTTTTATCTGGGCCACTACTGAGGAAATACATCTCCAAGTTGAAGATCAAGAAATTGTTCTAAAGCCTAATCAAATCCTTGCACTTACCCCCAACAATTTTCTTAGGTATATTTCTGGAGGCGAGGCTATTATTTATCAATTTAATAGAGAGTTTTACTGTATTCAAGATCACGATGCACAAGTAGGTTGCACAGGTATTCTTTTTTTTGGGTCAGATCTGGCACCCGTAGCACATCTGGATGATGTACAGCAAAAAAAATACAACTCGCTACACGAGATACTTTTAGAAGAATTAGACACTAATGATAGCGTTCAAGAAGAAATGCTTCGTGCATTGATCGCTCGTTTTATTATAAAAACTACACGCCTCATAAAAAATCAAGATTATAACGCCTACGTGCGAGATGAAAAGCTTGAACTTTTACGTTCCTTTAATCTCTTGGTTGAAGAAAATTTTAGAAAAGAGCACTCAGTAACCTTCTACGCATCAGCGCTTTATAAATCTCCCAAAACTATTTCTAACTACTTTGTGAATTATCAAAAGAGTCCTTTGCAAATAATTCATGATCGCATTGTTATAGAAACAAAAAGGCTTCTCACCTATTCAGACAAATCTGCAAAAGAAATAGCTTTTGAAGTAGGTTTTGAAGATGCCTCTCATCTAAGTAGGTTATTTAAAAAACAAACAGGTCTCTCTCCTACGGCTTATAAAAAGAAGCAATTACAAAGAAGCTAAAAGTGCAAAAGGATTTCCTTTATTCTATACTGGATTTTGTAACTTGATAAAAAATACCAAGTTATGTCTGCCCGTGGATTAATCATTGAGGAGAGAAGTCGAGATATAGGTGATTTTCTAGTAGGACGCCTTATACCTTTTAGAAAAAAAAGGATGGTGGGACCTTTTATCTTTATTGATCATATGGGACCTACTATCTTAGGGCCTAAAAAATATATGGATGTAGATCAACATCCACATATAGGCCTAGCAACACTTACCTATTTACTGGATGGACAGTTACAACATCAAGATAGTATGGGAACAAACCAAACAATCCTACCTGGATCTGTAAACTGGATGGTAGCTGGAAAAGGATGCAGCCACACGGAGCGCACACCACAAAAGGCCAGAGAGTCTCAAGAAGTATTTACTATGCACGGATATCAAATTTGGATAGCACTTCCTAAAGACAAAGAAGATATTGCGCCTTCATTTCATCACTTTTCAAAAAATGTTCTCCCAAAATGGACAGTGGGGAGCGCTCGCTATAGACTTGTAGCAGGCAGTGGTTTCGGATATACATCGCCTGTTCCGGTTTATTCTAATCTGTTTATGCTTGAGATTAAAACAACTGAAGTACACAAGTTCAAGGCCCAAGGTAATCTTAAAGGAGAGATTGGTATTTGTATAGTAAAAGGAAGCATAAAAGCATGTTCTGAAAAAATATTAGAAGGCAATATGCTCGTTAGCAAAATAGAAGATGCTTGTGATATTGTAATTAATGCTCATAGCCATATCCTAGTTTTTGGTGGAGAACCTTTTACTGAAGAGCGCTACATTCACTGGAATTTTGTGTCTAGCGATAAAAACAAAATTGACAAAGCCATAACAGACTGGAAAGCGAGAACATTTCCAGAAATGGTTAATGATAGCTCCTATGTACCTATTCCTTCGTAATTAATTAAAAAAGTCCTCTTCGTAGTTTACTAGAGGACTCTAATCTTGTCCGATCTTTAGGGAATGATCTTATTAGGACAAGTACTAATTCTAATTAAATTTTGAAGAGTATCAACCTAGAAATACCTAACCTTTCAAAATTTTATAATAGATGTACGATTGTAATTATTAATTTGGATGTTATGTTTAAATATTTTTCCTAGAAAAAGAACCAACCTTGCATAGAAAACGTATCTAAAAAGATAAAAACTAGTACATTTGGCATCGTAAAGAGAAACCCTTTCAACCTTTTAATTCAAACCCTACTAATGATAAAACGAATTACACTATTATTACTACTTGTAGCTTGTTCCCAATATACTTTTGCTCAAGAAGCGGCAGACTCAACTAATTCTCAAGGCCCGCAAACCATCGATGAGCAATTTACTAATATGATCAAAAGCTCCAATAGTTTTGAGGATTATAAAGTGATAAAAAAATATAAGATAAATCAACTTAAAGAAAATACGAATAAGCACATTATAGATCTAAATAATCAAATAGGTACTCTTAACGAGAAGATAGAGACGCAAAGCAAAGAGATTTCTGAGCTTAAAGCTAGTTTAAGTAATACAGAGATCACCTTAGAAGATACAAATAAAGAGAAAGACTCTATGAATTTTTTTGGAAGCCAGATGAGTAAATCTGGCTATAACACTATGGTATGGTCTATTGCCGGATTGCTACTTTTAGGACTACTTTTCTTTATTTTTAAATTTAAAAATAGTAATATTCTAACCAAACAAGCTCAGAAAAAGCTTGACGAAGTAGAGCTAGACTTTGAAGATTACAAACGTAAAGCTCTAGAAAAAGAGCAAAAGCTTGGAAGACAACTACAGGACGAACGTAACAAGCTAGCCAAAGCAACAAAAGGCTAATAACCACGTACCATTATCATCAAAAATTCTGTACTTTCGAGTTCAGAATTTTTTTATGAACATACGCGAGGCCACTATAAACGACTTAGATATTCTTGTTCCACTTTTTGATGGGTATAGAAAATTTTATAGACAACCTTCTGATTTAGATCAGGCAAAAAAGTTTCTCGAAGAGCGTATATCTAAAAGTGAGAGTGTGATTTATATTGCTTTCGTGAAAACAAAACCCGTAGGATTCACACAACTCTACCCCCTTTTTTCTTCAGTAAGCATGCAACGTATGTATCTCTTAAATGATCTATTTGTAGATAGTGCAAGTAGAGGGCAAGGTATAGGAACAGCGCTTATAGACCAAGTAAAAGAGAGGTGCAGAAAAGAAGGTCAAAAAGGAATCGCCTTACAAACAGAAGTCACAAACCCTGCCCAAAAGTTATATGAACACTTAGGGTTTAAGAAAGACCCAGATTTACAGTATTTTTGGGCTACCAAATAAGAATTCCTACCTATATGCGTATTGATATTATTTCTGTAGTACCAGACCTACTCAAAAGTCCATTTGAGGCTTCTATTATGCAACGCTCTATAGACAAAGGACTTGTAGAAGTTCATTTTCACAATTTACGTGACTATAGCTCTAACAACTACAAGCAGGTAGATGACTACCAATTTGGCGGTGGAGCAGGAATGGTTTTAATGATTGAGCCTATAGATAAGTGTATTACCTACCTTAAAAGCCAGCGAGACTATGACGAAGTGATTTACATGACGCCAGATGGAGAAACACTTAACCAAGGAATGGCAAATACAATTTCGCTACAAAAAAATATGATCATTCTTTGTGGTCATTATAAAGGAGTAGACCAGCGTGTACGAGACCACTTTATAACCCGTGAGATATCTATAGGAGATTACGTGTTGAGTGGTGGTGAGCTTGGTGCACTTATTCTTTGTGACGCTATCATTAGGTTAATCCCTGGTGTCTTAGGTAATGAAACCTCTGCCTTAACAGATAGTTTTCAAGATAATCTGCTGGCTCCTCCTATCTACACACGTCCTGCTCAATACAATGATTGGAACGTTCCAGAAATACTGCTCTCTGGTCATACAGCAAAAATTGAACAATGGAGAGAAGAAAAGGCTTATGAACATACCAGAAATAGAAGGCCAGATTTATTAGATAAATAAAGCTTTCGCGAAAGCATAAAAACAAAAAATCCCTTCTGTATTAAAGGGATTTTTTATAATATGTTTATAAAGAATTTATTGATTCATAGAAATCAAGAACTCCTCGTTATTGCGAGTGCTCTTAATACGGTCACTCATAAATTCCATAGCTTCTACAGGATTCATATCTGCTAGGTACTTTCTAAGCACCCATAAACGCTGACTCGTATCCTTAGAATGTAATAGATCATCACGTCTAGTACTCGAAGAAGTAAGATCGATTGCTGGGAAAATACGTCTGTTAGATATATTACGATCTAACTGTAGCTCCATATTACCAGTACCCTTAAATTCTTCAAATATTACTTCATCCATTTTAGATCCTGTCTCTGTAAGGGCTGTTGCAATAATAGTTAAAGACCCTCCATTTTCTATGTTACGAGCTGCCCCAAAGAAACGCTTAGGCTTGTGTAAAGCATTTGCATCTACACCACCAGAAAGTATCTTTCCTGAAGCTGGCTGCACGGTATTATAAGCTCTCGCTAGTCGTGTAATCGAGTCTAATAAAATCACCACATCGTGACCACATTCTACAAGACGCTTTGCCTTCTCAAGAACAATGTTTGCCACTTTTACGTGTTCATGAGCTTCTTTATCAAAGGTAGAAGCAACCACTTCTCCCTTCACATTGCGCTGCATATCTGTAACCTCTTCTGGACGCTCATCTATAAGAAGAATCATCTGGTATACTTCTGGATGATTTGCTGCAATTGCATTTGCAACATCCTTTAAGAGCATTGTTTTACCAGTTTTAGGCTGTGATACAATCATACCACGTTGTCCCTTTCCTATAGGCGCAAACATATCCATCACTCTGGTAGATGTACTAGACTGACGCTCTGCGATATTAAACTTTTCTGTTGGGAATAATGGTGTTAAATGCTCAAAAGAAACACGGTCTCTAACTATATTAGGACTTAAACCATTAATTCTAGAAACCTTTATTAAAGGAAAGTATTTCTCTCCTTCTTTAGGAGGTCTAATAACTCCTAATACCGTATCTCCAGTTTTAAGACCAAAAAGTCGTATTTGAGATTGTGATACATAAACATCATCTGGAGATGCTAGATAATTATAATCTGATGATCGTAGGAAACCATACCCATCTTGCATTATATCAAGAACTCCTTCGCTCTCAATAATCCCCTCAAACTCATAATCTGGCTGGCGATACCTGTTACGGCTATCCTTATTGCCATTACCATTGTTTTGATTACGATTATTTTGATTCCGATTGTTCTGATTGCGATTATTCTGATTGCGATTATTCTGATTCTGATTACGGTTATTTTGAGGACGCTTAGAATCCTTATGATCGTTTTTAGAATCTTCTTGTTTTTTTTGATCTGTACGCTCGCTCTTAGGGTGTTGCTTTGGAGGAGATGTCTTCGCTTCTGCATTTTCCTTTTTCCCATCTTCCTGATTTGCTTTTACAGGGGCTTCTCTTTTCTTCTGAGGTGCCCGTGGAGCACGTCCTTCCTCAGGTCTTTCTGGCTTCACTGCATCTTTTTTAGAAGTTACGGGTGCCACCTTAGAAGGATCTGCCGCTTGGAGATCAAGAATTCTATATACGAGGTCTAACTTTTTTAATGACCTAAACTTAGGTACATTAATACTTTTTGCAATTTCCTGTAATTCAGGAAGCTTTTTTGCTTTTAAATCTGAAATTTCAAACATCTAGTGCCTAGAATGAATTAGTAATATTGTGATTGTTTTGTATCGAAAAGAAGAATTTCGATATGTAATAATGTCGGCAAGCAAATAACAAGCAGAGCGCCTATTACGATTTTGTCTGTACAATGATACAATTTTATTTTTAAAGTTTTCTAGCAAACTAGTAAAAGAAGCTTATTTTTGTATTTCAAAATAAGTTTTTGTGTTACAACGTATCCAGACCATATATCTTTTAATAGCAGCCTTAGTGGCTGGAATACTACCTTTTTTTCTTAGCTTATTTGAAAATACTCAAGGACAGTTAGTATTTGCAAAAGAAGATATGTTATTTCTTGGGCTTTTTATGGCGAGTGCCGTACTATCTGTAATAACGATATTTTTATTTAAAAAAAGACAAAATCAATTCGTCTTAGGACGACTTAATATCTTATTAAACTTTGCTTTATTAGGTGTGTTGGTATATCGATCTCAAATCTTATCCGGAGGGGCGGCGGCCCTTGAGAAGGGTATTGGGATGGCCATTCCGCTTGTTTCTATCGTTTTTATTGCCTTGGCAAACAAGGCTATTAAGCGCGATGAAGATCTCGTAAAATCTGTTGACCGATTGCGATAGACCTATAACTCTTAGTTTATTAGTGCGTAAAGCCCTCATTTTTTTGAGGGCTTTACTTTTATATCATTTTTATCTAGGAACCTCTATTACCTCAAGATTTCCTACTTCTCCATTGTCTACCGTAAACCGTAACATTGTACGTACTTTATGAAAACCATGTTTGCCTATTGCCCCAGGATTCATATGCAACAACCCGAGTTTACGATCAGGCATTACCTTTAAAATATGGCTGTGACCGCATATAAACAGACCTGGCGGATTTGCTCTTATAGCCTCTCTAATTGCAGGTGAATAACGTCCTGGATATCCACCTATATGCGTGATCCAGACATCTAATCCCTCACAATCAAATCTATTATGGAGCGGGAACTCTGCTCTCGCCTCACTATCATCTATATTCCCAAAAACTGCTCGTAAAGGTTTGATTTTTTTAAGTGTATCAGTCACCCTAAGATCTCCTATGTCTCCTGCGTGCCAAACCTCATCTACTGCACGCGCGTGAGTACACATATGTTCATCTATATAACTGTGGGTATCGCTTAAAAGGAGAATCTTTTTCAAAGGGTAGGTTTTGTGATACGCTTAGGTACTTCGACAAGCTCAGTATAAACTTCTGCATCGCATAGCTCCTTGAAAGCGTATATTTGCTCAAAAATAGAACTCTTTGCGGTATTTTATTCAATTATCTTACAATGGTACTCCTTATCACGGCTGGCAGCGGCAACCGAACGCTAGTACTGTACAACAAACCATTGAAGAAGCTCTAAGTATATTGCTTAGAAAACCTACCACTATTATGGGAGCGGGCCGCACAGATACTGGAGTACACGCTAGCATGATGTATGCTCATGTGGATTTTGAGGAGTCTGCTTTCGCGAAAGCGGAATTAGAAAATCTCACCTACAAGCTTAATAATTTTTTACCAGCCAGTATTGCCATCCAAAAAATACATCCCGTTACTCCAGAGGCGCACGCTCGTTTTGACGCGATATCTAGATCCTATATATACAAGCTTACCTCATTAAAAGATCCTTTCAGGCAAAATGCGGCGTATTACTATAGGCCAGAATTAGATATAGATCGTATGAATACTGCGGCAAGTATCTTATTAGACTATAAAGATTTTGAATGCTTTAGTAAAGCGCATACAGATGTGAGAACGTATCTTTGTTCTATAACAGAAGCCAGATGGAAGATCGTGAATAACAAATGGCTATTTACCATCACGGCAGATCGTTTTTTACGTAATATGGTACGAGCCATTGTAGGTACACTCATAGAAATAGGTGGTGATAAACAATCTCCAGAATGGATGCACGAAGTGATACAAAGTAAAAAAAGGGCTGTTGCAGGAGCCTCTGCGCCCGCTCATGGATTATATTTAAATCATATAGAATACCCGCAAAACATATTCTTAGACTAAATGGCAGGAACGAAGGGAAAAGCATTTGATACAAAACTTTTTAAAAGGCTATTGCAGTTTGCAACTCCTTATAAAATGCGTTTATACATAGCAGCCATAAGTGCTATTATGCTATCGCTTTGTGCAGCGTTAAGCCCTTATTATATGCAGTATGCCATTGATCTAGGCATCACAAAAAAGTCTTCTGAAGATCTTGTATTTTTCTTGAGTCTGATGGCGGTAGTGCTATTGGGTCAAGTATTTTTTCAGCTCTTATTTATTTATTTCTCAAATTGGATAGGGCAACAAGTAGTACGTGATATACGTGTAAAACTATTTAAACATATGCTGCGTTTTAAAATGCAGTATTACGACACCTCTGCGGTAGGAAGACTCGTCACTCGTGCAGTAGGCGATATAGAAACAATTTCTAGCATTTTTAGTCAGGGACTGTTCATGATCATCGCAGATCTTCTTAAGATGAGCATTGTACTAGGTTTTATGTTTATCAAAAGCTGGCGACTTACGTTAATTGTTCTTGCTGTTTTTCCTATTATACTATACGCCACTAGAGTTTTCCAGAGAGCTATGAAAGTAGCTTTTGAAGAAGTGAGAACTCAGGTATCTAACCTGAATACCTTCGTACAAGAGCGTATTACAGGAATGAAAATCGTACAGATTTTTAATCGTGAGAAAATAGAACACGACAAGTTTAAAGCCATCAATAAAAAACATATGGATGCTTGGAACAAGACCGTTTGGTATAACTCTATCTTCTTCCCTATTGCAGAGATGTGCACGTCTATTACCATTGGACTCATTGTATGGTATGGAGGCCTTAAAGCTGCTCAATCAGACATTATAACACTGGGTATGATTACAGCGTTTGTAAGTTATATACAGATGCTATTCACTCCACTAAGACAGATTGCAGATAAATTTAATACACTGCAAATGGGAATGGTGGCGGCTAATCGTGTTTTCGGTATATTAGACACCCAATCACAAATAGAAGATATAGGCACTACTAAACTAGAGAATATAAAAGGTACTATTGATTTTGATAATGTGCGGTTTAGTTATGTAAAGAATGAAGAAGTCTTAAGAGGTATTTCTTTTACTGCTGGAGCCGGAGAAACTATTGCTATTGTTGGATCTACAGGGGCTGGAAAATCTACCATTATAAACTTGCTTAGTAGATTTTACGAAATAGATAGTGGCACCATTTCTATCGATAACATCTCTATTAAACAGTTTCCAATAGATCAGTTACGTGATGAGATTGCATTAGTACTTCAAGACGTCTTTTTATTTGCAGATACTATTTTAAATAATATCACCCTTAATGACCCCTCAATAACAGAAGAAGATGTAATTGCTTCTGCAAAAGCCATAGGTGTGCACAAGTTCATTTCTAGTTTACCAGGTGGATATCATTACAATGTAAAAGAACGTGGAGCGATGTTATCTAGTGGTCAACGGCAACTTATTGCTTTTTTAAGAGCCTATGTAAGTAATCCCTCTATATTGATATTAGACGAAGCAACATCTTCTGTAGATTCCTACAGCGAGCAACTTATTCAGAAAGCTATAGGCAAGATTACAAAGGGAAGGACTTCTATAGTGATAGCACACAGGCTCGCTACTATTAAAAAAGCAGATCAAATCCTTGTGATGGAAAAAGGTGAAATCGTCGAAAAAGGAACTCATGAAGAGCTCATTGCTAAGGATAATGGATATTATAAAAATCTTTATGAGGTGCAGTTTGTAAATGCAGAAGTAGCATAATTTACACCCTTTCAATTGTCATTAAAGCAACCTCTTCTTTTTTACCTTTCAGTTGTTCAGTACCTAATGCTTTAAGCTTTTTATTAGCAGGGAGATTATAATTTTTAAGAGCAAACTCTTCTGACAAAAGTATATCAACACCTTTTTTATTGCATTGAGCTTGAATTCTCGCCGTAGTGTTTAATACATCTCCGGAGAAAGCAATATCCCTCTTTATTTTACCCAATTCTCCCACCATAACGTGCCCGCAGTGTATGCCCGCTTTAAATTCTGGCAGATATCCGTATTTTTCTATATAATAGGTCTTGTGTTTTTGAACGGCCTTTTGCATTCTAAAAAAACATTGAATCGTATTATTATTCTTAAGTCCTTTGCCTAGTTTCCAAGTAATAACTACCTCATCTCCTACATATTGATATACCTCGCCGTAAGTTTTCTGTATGGCAGGAGCAATGTGTCCAAAAAAATCTTTTAAAAAACTAAAGTACTTCTCCTCACCTATTTTTTCGGCAATGGTAGTGGCGTCCCGTATATCTGCAAACATAAAAACACGTTCCTCTCTTTTAGGATGGAAGTACTTTCCCTTAAGATAATCTGGAAAAACTCCAGGACCGAACTTGTCATTTATCATAAGAACGATAAGCGTCCCTAAAACTATAAATAGCCAGATAATCATATTCTTTATGAACATCCAACTGCTAAAGAAATTTTGTGAGGCTCGTGTTACTTCATCGCTCAATGCGTCTGCCCCGGTATAATCACTAAAGTAGTACCTAGAACCTATAAAACTAATGACTACTGCAACAAATACATAAATAACTACAATCAATACAATAGCCTTCCAAAACGCATATTTGCGCACTAACCATTCCATAACATTAAGGGTTATGGTACCTCCTAAAAATCCAGCAATTACGGAAACTAGTAAATACGAAGTAAAAGACAATATAAAATCAAAGTCTGATGCAAGAGCATTATTCTCAACCAGCGTTTTATATTCAAAATAAAAAATAGTGTTAGAAATAAGTACCCAAGCGATCAAAACCCAAAGCGCTCTTCGTGCGTAAAACCAAAATTGTTGTTTTGTGAATTCCATGGGGTTTTGCTGCTTTACTTTCTTTTAGTGGAGCATCGTACTGTAGATATTTCGCGTAAGCGTCATCATAAAGGTACTACCTTATAGAGTCAATCACTATCTCTTTAACTGTTTTTAATGAATCTATTCTTCTTATTGAGTCTTTAGCTTGCAAAGCAGCTTCTTTAAGTGATTTTTGCATTTCTGCTTGCTGCTTAATTAACTCAAAAAAATCTGTACCATCCAAGGCTCCAGACTTTGCGAGATAAACGAATATGGCTGATCCTATGGCAATAAGGATTATACCCAACACCAATAAAACAAGGAAAAAAAGTCCCGTTTTTAGAATGAAATTAGCCCAAGAAAGTTCGAAAACTCGTTTCAAAACGTAACCAGAATACACAAACATTCCAATCATAACAACGATTGAAACTACCATATATAAGGATCCTGACCAGATAGTAGCAATTTGCAAAATCATAGATAATATCGCAAACTGAGAGAAACTATATAAATGAATCACGGCGTGTTCAACAAGGTTAAACTTCTTATAATTCCAAAAAACTATTCTGGAGATAATAATAACGATAGGTATGGTTATAAAATAATTGAGGGAATTATAATCAAACAACGTTTCTGTAAAACTCTTGGTCATTTCCAGCTGCGCCTCGGCTATTGCATCTGGCACATCTCCTGTAGAAAGCTTTGCGCCTTCTGCCTGCATTTTTATAAATTGTTCTAAGAACCAATTCTTTATAATAAAGATGTAGATCCCCGCCAGAGTCAGTGCAATTGCAAAATATCCAAAGGCAGAAATGTACTTTTTGCGCACCCCATTTACATAGCCTACAATTACATCTTCTGGCTTTGTCAATAGGGCTATAAATGTTTTAGGAAAATGTGCCTCCAAGTTCAAAAAGCGATCTGTAAAATCTTCTGTAAGCGATCGCCAATTGAGCCTATTATACATTCTTTTTGCACCACAGCCAGCACAAAATCGCTGATCTAAGGACATATAAGTCCCACAACCTTTGCAGTTTTCAGAAACCGTAAGGAGATTGCGCTTTTCTTTTTCCAGACGCTTTGCTTCCTTGCGCTGGGCCCTTAACTCTTTTTTTGATGGAGTATCTTCTTCAGACATTTTGATAGTGTTAACTTAAATCCTGCGTCAATAATTCTACGAGTTCATTTAATTCTTTATAAAGGACAAACTCTCCATTCTTAATATAACTTATCTCTCCTGACTCTTCACTAACGACTAGTGCAAGAGCATCTGTTTTTTCTGTTATTCCTACCGCAGCCCTATGACGCAATCCAAATCGTAACGGAATATTCTTTTCTTGGGTAACAGGCAAGATAACTCGCGTGGCCGTAATTCTATTTTCCTCAATAATGAGTGCCCCATCGTGAAGGTTTGAGTTTTTAAAAAAAACACTCTCCAGTATAGGTCTGTTTACCTCAATATTCATCGCATCTCCTGTAGATTTTACAAAATCAAGACTTGTCGTTCTTCTTATAACTATAAGGGCACCTGTATGGGTACTAGCCATATTCTTACAAGCCGCTATAATCGCATTAATATCCAGATCTAGAACTCCATCCTTTTTAAGAAACTGAAGATTTTTAAACACTCCTCGACCTCCTTTAGCAAGGTTTGTACTTCCTATCATTAATAAAAACTTCCTGATTTCTTGCTGAAAAACAACAATGAGCGCAAACATCCCTACGCCTATAAACTGCCCTAGAATGGTGCTTAACATTTCCATTTTAAGAAGGACCGTAAGCTGCCAGATTAGATAGACCACTACAATCCCGATAAAAATATTAATAGCGACTGTTCCCTTTACAAGCTTATAGGCATAGTAAAGTAACAATGCTACTAAAAAGATATCTATAATATCGAGTATTCTAAACTGCTCTAATATTTCCAAGTAAAAACTGCTTTAACAGTAAAAATAAAGGAAATAGTAATAGGGTAAAAGGTATGAGTTAAATATTAGTCTCTAGTACGTAAAATAATCGCTGGATTACTTCCATTTAATATTGCAACCTATACTAGGTTTTTGATGTTTCTCTTGAGGGCGGCTATTAAACAAATTATCTAGTGCTTCTCGCAAGTGACGACCGTTTACGGGTATTCCATTCCCCGGACGACTGTCATCTAATTGCCCTCTATACACAAGCCTATCTTGCCCGTCAAAAAGATAGATATCTGGTGTACAAGCAGCTTCATACGATTTTGCAACTTCTTGAGACTCATCATACAAATACGGAAAAGTAAAGTTATGCTTACGCGCAAAATGCCACATTTCCTTGGGACCATCCTGTGGATAGTTTACAACATCATTACTACTTATAGCAACAAAACCAAAACCTAAAATTCTATAGTCATTTGCCACTCGTACAATCTCATCTACGACGTGAATCACAAATGGGCAGTGGTTGCATATAAATAGCACTACCGTACCTTTTTCACCGCGCACATCTCCATAGGAGCTGTACTGGTTAGTCACACTATCGGTAAGTTTAAAATCTGGAGCTTGAGTTCCTAAAGGAAGCATATTTGAGGGAGTCATTGCCATAAGTAATCCTTAGTTTAGTTACTAATTAGTTGTAAATTTTTAAAAAACGTTACGTATGCGATCGTTTATTCTTTAAAAACTTTCTTCGTGCGTATGTACTTTTTCTCCCTTTTGGTAAAAATCTATGATAATACCGTCATAAGAAAAGTAATTAAGTATCTCTCGCTCCAGAGTAAGCTTATTGAACTTAACCTGCTTTTCTATAAAAACATCATCTATTTTTTGTTCTGGCTCTATATGCAAAGTCAACAAAAGATTGTTGTAACTCGATTTTTTAATAAAATATTTTGTCTTCTTTACATATTGCACATTCACATCTGCACTGTCTATACTCTTGAGCCTACTTACTAAGACTGCTTTATCTATTCTGTATTGAAGAGGTTCTGGACCTTTAAGTGCAGTATCATTGTTTGTACAACTTAAGGTAATGAAAGAAATTGCAATGAGTAAAAACTGTTTCATAGGGATGTATGTTTATGTCAATTGTGTACTTGTGTTGAATGTATGTTACGCTCCTTCCTATCGGCCAGGCAGGTTCGCGAAAGCATAAAACCACCCTCATTTCTGAAGGTGGATTATAAATATTAATAGCCTCTTATTATTAAGAATAAGCCCGATATCAAAAGTAAAATAATCACTGCCCAAGAATTTATAAAGGCCTTCCACTCCGCAACACTATATAAATTCATATTGAATGATTGTTTTTTATAAATCTTGTAAATTAACCATAAAGTCCCAATGCCAAATAGAATAATCCCCTTTGAGAAAGGGTCATCAGACATAAAATTTGTTAACCAATTTGACATTACTTGGGTCTGTTTAATCTACTTAATCATCTCATAAGAACGCTTTACAAAATCGGTCAATGCCTCTCCTTTTAGGAGTCCTTGAGAGAGTTTGGCCAGATCAAATGATTGTTTAATGAGGCGCTCTTTTTTCTTAGTTGTTTTTGTGTTTAAAATTTCAGAAACAAGTTCGTGATTTGCGTTGACCACAAGATTATACATCTCTGGCATATTGCCCATCCCAAACATTCCGCCACCTCCTCCAGATTGCTGCATCTCCTTCATACGGCGCATAAACTCAGGCTGCGTGATCATAAATGGAGCGGCATTGCTATCCATCGCTTCCATCTGAACAGTATATGAAGTATCTCCTATAGCCTCTGTAATCGTTGTTTTTACAATTTCCTTCTCATCATCAGATAGTTTTGAGATTTGCTCCTCATCTTTTTTGATGAGATTATCAATATGATCACCATCTACACGTACAAAAGAGATATTTTCCTTACTCGTTTCTAATTTTTGAATCAAGTGACTCACAATAGGAGAATCTAGCAATAGAACCTCATACCCCTTATCCTTTGCATTCTGGATATAAGCGTGCTGTGCATCTTTATCACTAGCGTATAAAACCACAAGCTTATCATCTTTATCCGTCTGTGTGTCTTTTATTTTTGCTTCAAGCTCTTCCCACGTAAAATAGGTGTCATCTACCGTAGGATATAAAGCAAAGGTATCTGCTTTCTCAAAGAACTTGTCTTCTGAGAGCATTCCGTACTCTATTACTACTTTAATATCATTCCACTTTTTCTCAAAGTCTTCACGATCATTTGTAAAGAGTGACTTGAGCTTATCTGCCACCTTACGTGTGATGTATCCAGATATTTTCTTTACCGCTCCATCTGCCTGCAAGTAACTACGAGATACATTAAGCGGGATATCTGGTGAGTCTATCACCCCACGAAGCATCGTTAAGAAATCTGGCACAATACCCTCTACATTATCTGTGACAAATACTTGATTTTGATATAACTGTATGCGATCTTTTTGCACATTCATATCTTGACCTAATCTTGGGAAGTACAAAATTCCTGTTAGGTTAAAAGGATAATCTACATTTAAGTGAATGTTAAACAGAGGCTCTTCAAACTGCATTGGATACAGTTCTCTATAAAAATCTTTATAATCCTGATCTTCTAGATCTGCCGGTTGTTTGGTCCACGCAGGAGTAGGATTATTTATAATATTATCTACTTCTTGGGTAGGAGCTGGATCATCTTCCTTTGCATCTTCAGGCTTAGGGAGCGTTTCAGTTTTTGTACCGAACTTGATAGGCACCGGCATAAACTTATTATACTTGGTGAGCAACTCGCTTATGCGTCCTTCTTCTAAAAACTCAGTACTATCTTCTGCAATATGTAGGATGATCTCTGTACCTCGATCTTCCTTCTCACCCTCTACTAAGGTAAACTCAGGTGATCCATCACAACTCCAGTGCGCTGCGGGAGCACCTGTATGCGATTTTGTAAGTATCTCTACTTTGTCTGCTACCATAAAAGCCGAGTAAAACCCAAGTCCAAAATGACCTATGATTCCTGCTTCTTTAGCTCCATCTTCGTATTTGTTCAGAAACTCTTCTGCACCAGAAAAAGCAACTTGATTGATATATTTCTCAACTTCTTCTGCTGTCATACCTAGACCTTGGTCTATAATATGGAGTTTCTTATGCTCTTTGTCTACTTTAATCTCAATTTTTGGAGTCCCATACTCAGACTTAGACTCTCCTATACTTGTGAGATGTTTTAACTTTAGTGTAGCGTCTGTAGCATTAGACACTAACTCCCTAAGGAATATCTCGTGATCACTATATAAGAATTTCTTAATAAGCGGGAAGATATTCTCTACCGACACATTAATTTTTCCTGTTGACATATGTATTTAATTTTTTGATTATTAAAAGTATGCTTTCGCGAAAGCAAAAGAAGTACCAAGACGCATAAAGTGACAAGATGGCATTTTTGGGTTGGAAGTTGGGTGTTGGGTGTTGGGTGTGAGAAGTTGGAAATAGGGAGTTGGAAGTTAAAGGTTGGAAGCTAGCCATTATCAAATCATCACATCACTTCAAGTCCTTTCAAAAAAATTGAAGCAATTTTAACAATAAATTTTGTTTAACTATTGTCGCTTATGCATAAACACTTTGTATCTTTATATTATAAATCAAGATTATGGCAACCACAAAGAAATCGACTAAAAAAAAGGTAACGCAAACAGACATTATCACCGCCTACATGGACTACGTATTAGAACACGGAGGCCAGCCTATGACGGTTTATAAATTTTGTAAAGATCATAAGATTGAAGAACAAGAGTTTTACAATTACTTTGGGTCTTTTAAATCACTACGCCAGCATATATGGGTAGCCTTATATGACAGTACAGTAGCAACCCTACACAAAGACAAGGAGTTTGACAACTATCCTAATAAGGATAAGATGTTATCCTTCTTTTACACAATGTTTGGCAACCTTACGGCAAACAGGAGTTATATATTGTTTGTTCTGCAGGAGCACAAAATGATGCTTAAGAATTTAGATCAGCTCAAAGAGTTACGTCATAAAATAAAAGCATTTGCTACAGAACTTATTGAGGCTGGTAATGACGAGAAAACATATAAAGTAACTAAAAACCCCGTACAGATTTTCTCAGAAGGTGCTTGGTTACAGTTTCTATTCTTACTTAAATATTGGATGGATGACAACTCACCGGCTTTCGAAAAAACAGACGTTGCGATTGAGAAGTCAGTAAAAGCAATTTTTGATGTGTTTGAAACAACGCCGCTGGAAAGCATTCTTGATTTTGGTAAATTTTTAGTGAAAGAGAACTTCGCTTTCGCGAAAGCGAACTAGTGAGCTTCACGACCAACGGAAGAGCAAAGCGGTAAAGCGTAACACTCCTATGAAAACAATAGATCACATACCTACTAATAAATTGCAACGCGCCTCCAAGCTAGTGAAAACTGGTGCTAAGGTAGGCGTAAACTACGTGAAGTATTATGGCGAGAAAGTCGTAAATCCTTCGTTATCCAAAGAAAAACTCAACGAGAGTAATGCCGAAGATATTTACGACGGTCTCAAGAGTTTGAAAGGAAGCGCGCTCAAAGTAGCACAAATGCTCAGTATGGAAAAAAACATTATGCCACGAGCATATGTTGAGAAATTTTCTCTATCTCAGTTTAGTGTTCCCCCACTTTCGGCTCCATTAGTAAGGAAGACTTTTAAAAAATATTTGGGTAAATACCCAGAAGATTTGTTTGATACGTTTGCGGCTCAAAGTGTTAATGCTGCTAGTATAGGTCAGGTTCACCAGGCCACACTAGATGGGAAAAAACTTGCTGTGAAAATCCAATACCCTGGAGTCGCAGACAGTATCAGCTCTGATCTTGCTCTTGTAAAACCTATTGCTACTCGCATGTTTAACTTGCAAGGAAAAGGAAAAGAAAAATACTTTAAGGAAATAGAAGACAAATTGCTGGAAGAGACTAATTATAATCTTGAACTCGAGCAAAGTATTGCAATGACCCAAGATTGTAAGCATATAGACAACCTTACATTTCCAGAATACTACACAGACTTATCTAGTGAACGTATTCTTACGATGGACTGGATGACTGGAGAGCATCTCAGCGAGTTTGTAGCACACAATACAGACACTAAGGTGGCCAATAAACTAGGGCAAGCGTTATGGGATTTTTATATGTATCAAATGCACGTGCTTAAACGTGTGCACGCAGATCCTCATCCGGGCAACTTCTTAGTAAATGAAAAGAAAGAGTTAGTGGCTATTGATTTTGGCTGTATCAAACAAGTGCCTCAAAGTTTTTACGTTCCCTATTTTGAACTAGCAGAAAAAGAGAACATCAATAACCCAGAGATTTTTAAACAAAAACTCTATGAGTTAGAAATACTGCGAGAAGAAGATGGTCCTAAGGAAATTGCCTTCTTTTCAGAGCTATTTCACGAGATGCTTAGTCTCTTTACAGAACCTTTTCACCAAGAAAAATTTGATTTTAGTGACAGTCGTTTTTTTGATCGCATTGCCGTGCTGAGTGAAAAATATAGCAAGGACACAGAAATACGTAAAATGAATGGGAACCGCGGCAGCAAGCATTTTCTCTACATAAACAGAACATTTTTTGGACTCTACAACCTTATGCACGACCTAGGTGCACAGGTAGACGTCCAAAATTATCAAACATATATTCCTAAAACTAAAGTGGCTTAGGAGAACGATAATAATTGTGTTGCACTCTTTGTGCAACAATTATTGGTTAGGTTGTTTTTAAAAGGAGCATTTTTAGTCGGGTGCTCCTTTTTCATGTGTTATCCCCCCGGAAATAACCAACTATTATGCGTGCATACTAAAGTAATACCGCATCTTTTCTAGAACATTGTGAAAACAATATATTTGCTTAGTACGCTTTCGCGAAATCGAACTTGCGAGACCTACCTGCCGGTAGGCAAGGTTCACGACCATAGAGAGAGCGAAGTGTAAAGCGTAAAACCCTAACAAGAAACATATATGTACAATTCTAAAATAGCCGGTCTAGGCGCATACGTTCCAGAAAATGTAGTGACTAATGATGATCTATCTCAAAAGATGGATACAAATGATGCTTGGATACAAGAACGAACAGGTATTAAAGAACGTCGTCATATCAAAAAGGGCGACGGAAATACCACGGCAAAAATGGGTGTGAAAGCGGCCCAAATAGCTATAGAAAGAGCTGGGATTACCAAAGATGACATAGATATGATTGTTTTTGCCACCTTGAGTCCAGACTACTATTTTCCTGGATGTGGCGTGCAAGTACAACATCTGATGGATATGAAAACAATTCCCGCACTAGATGTTCGTAACCAGTGTAGTGGTTTTGTATATGCCCTTGCTACGGCAGACCAGTTTATTAAAACAGGTATGTATAAAAATGTACTTGTAATTGGGTCTGAAAATCACAGTGGTGGATTAGATTTTTCTACGAGAGGGCGCTCTGTTTCTGTAATTTTTGGAGATGGTGCCGGCGCTGCCGTACTTTCTAGAGAAGAAGACACCTCAAAAGGAGTACTATCTTCTCATCTACATAGTCAAGGAGAGCACGCACTAGAATTGTGTCTCGAAGGACCAAGTACCGAGCATTGGGTGCCACAAATTATACAAGAAAACCCGCAAGAAAACATTCCTTATTATCCGTATATGAATGGACAGTTTGTTTTTAAAAATGCCGTAGTACGCTTTTCTGAGGTGATTATGGAAGGGCTCGGTAAAAACAATCTAACACCAGACGATATTGATATGTTGATACCACATCAAGCCAACTTACGTATCTCTCAATTTGTACAAAAGAAGTTTGGTTTAAGTGATGACCAAGTATATAACAACATCCAGAAATACGGAAATACCACCGCAGCCTCTATCCCTATTGCTCTTACCGAAGCGTGGGAAAATGGAAAAATTAAAGAAGGAGACACCGTGGTTCTTGCTGCCTTTGGAAGTGGCTTTACGTGGGCAAGTTCTATTATTAAGTGGTGATAAGTAGTTGTTAGCCTTTAGCTCCTAGCTTTTAGAACCCCAAGGTTCAATTAGTAACGGGTGGTTGTTTTGAGGTTTTTGTAATTTTTCTTTTACAAAAAGATCAAAACTTTTCGCTTCCCAAAATGTATGAAGTGGTAGCACTTCTTATGTGGACATTAGACTTATAAAAAGTCCTTTGGATATTGCCCTAAATAATTTAGCTTTACCTGATAACCATGATAAAAATTTTGGGATATCCGGATACATAACCCGTATAACCATGATAAATGTCCTGATATAACCAGTTGTGGTTAATTAAAGAAATAACATATGACAGAACAAAACGATTTGAATGAAAACATAGATGAAGTTATTGTAATAGATGAGGAAGAGTTGAATCCTTTGAACTTCAAGTATGCCATCACCAGTTATGGGGCTGATTATCCAGTTGATGGAATTGTCTCACGTTTGAACTCTGCAAAAATAATTATCCCAAAATTTCAAAGACAGTACGTTTGGAAAGTAAATCAAGCTTCCAGATTTATTGAATCTTTAATTTTAGAATTACCTGTTCCTGGAGTGTTTTTATCTAAAGACCCAGATTCATCAAACTTATTAGTAATCGATGGACAGCAACGTCTCAAATCCATACAGTATTTTATAAATGGAGTTTTTGCAAATGATAGAAAGTTTAGACTAAAGGGAGTGCAACCTCAATTTGAAAATTTAAGCTACGAAGATTTAGATGAGAACGTTAAAACCGCACTTAATGATTATGTTATTCACGCAACAGTGATAAGACAAGATGAACCAACAAATGACCAAAGTAGTATCTATCATATTTTTGAAAGATTAAATACTGGTGGAACGCCACTACAACCTCAAGAAATAAGAGCTTGTATCTTCTTTGGAGAGTTCAATGAGCTTCTTGTAAGACTTAATCAAAATGAGAACTTCAGAAATATTTACGGTAAACCAAATAATAGACTAAAAGACCAAGAACTAATCTTGAGATTTTTATCCTTGTATTTTGAGTCGGATAATTATGAAAAACCTTTGAAAGGATTCTTGAATTCTTTTATGGGTAATAATCGTCATTTACAGAAATATTCTGAAGAAACAATTATCTCTGTTTTTGAACCTACAGTCGGGATAATCGATGAAACGTTAGGTAAGAAGGCTTTTCGTGTAGAACGTGGTTTAAATACGGCATTTTATGATAGTATTATGGTAGGTGTTGCAAAAAGATTAGAACAAGGGGAAATAACTAATAGAGAAATGTTTGTTCACGTTTATAATCAGCTACTAGAAAATGAAGAATTGGTTTCTTTAATAAAAGGTGGTACTTCAGACGAAAAGAATATTGCAAGGAGACTCGAAATTACAACTGAATTTTTATCTACGGTTGAATAATGTTGGCATCACTTACGAAAGATAGACAAAAACTTGACAACCTGTACGCCAAAATTTCTGTAGTAAACGAAACTGAAATGAAAGCACAATGGGCAAAGTATTTATGTGTCTTAACCTCTGGTTATCTTGAGAACAGTGTAAGAAATATTATCAGTGATTATGCTCAAAATAAGGCAACAAATCCATTAGCAAATTTTATACAAAAAAAGGTTAAATCGATAACTAATTTAAAAAACACCAATATAATTGATTTACTGAACTCATTCGATAGTGAATGGGGGGAAAAGTATAAAACGAATATTTCTGATGAACAAGTAGATGCAATAAACAGTATTGTTGCAAACAGACATTTGATAGCACACGGCAGGAATGTTGGAATAACTTATATTTCAGTTAAGAATTATTATGACGATATTAAACCGTCTGTAAATCTGATTTATCAAATCGTAAACAATGAAATTTAACTAACCACAACACCGTGTATAATTCATTGCTAGTTATAGACTAATTACGAAAGTCCTCGCAGACTTTCTGTCTGTGATTTATTTGCTAACTTTAGTGCTTAAACACGCAACGAAATCATACACAAAACCGTTGTGTGTAATTAAAGAAAACCTGAAACTACGATGAAATTAAAATTAATTTATTTGACTTTTATTATCGGTATTTTGAATATCTCGATAATCCATTCTCAATCTGACTTAAAACTTGTAAAAAAGAAAAACGGAAAAACCGTTCACTTTACAATGGTTGACAAAACACCTTTCGAAAGTGATTGCGATGGAATTTCGGACGAAAAAGAAAGGACGCAATGTTTGGAAAAAAGTTTACGTAACCAAATTTTGAATCTGATTGAAAAAGACTATGAATATTCTGGAGAAATGTATGTTTGGTTTACGGTTGACAAAAAAGGAAACGTTTCTGATATTGCTACCAAAGGATATCCAAGTGCACCTGAATTTGAAAAAGAAATTAAAAATGCAGTTACGGAATTAAATCTGACGAAATCAACATATCGAAAACGGAAAGTAAATGTAAGATGTTATACTCGCGTCCTGCCGAAAGTTATTGAACCGAAAAAATAACTACACACAACAACGTATAAGACTAACCCATAAACCACTAAAAATCCTCATCTAAAACCTACCTCCTATTCCTATTTCGATTACCACCTCTAGAGTTTTGATTAGAAGAGCCTCCTCCAGAATTTCTGTTTCTTCCGCTACTAGACTTAGATTGCCCTGAAGATCTTTGAGGCCTTCTTCCTCTTCCCTGTCCCTGTCCTTGTTTGATAGGTTCTGTAGACGCATTAGGATCTGGTTCAAAGCCTGGTACAATCTCAACGGGTAATTTCAACCCTGTTAATTTTTCTATAGATTTTAAATAAGACGTCTCGTCTGCACTCACTAAAGATATGGCTTGTCCATTGGCTCCTGCTCTACCTGTACGACCTATCCTGTGTACGTAATCTTCAGAAATATTAGGGAGTTCAAAATTGATCACATGCGGTAATAAAGGAATGTCTATTCCCCTTGCGGCAATATCTGTGGCTACGAGTACTCGTATACTTCCGTTTTTAAATCCAGCCAGCGCTTTGGTTCTAGCGCCTTGACTCTTATTACCGTGTATGGCCGCAGCAGAAATTCTTGCTTGCTCCATTTTTTTACACAATCTATTGGCGCCATGTTTGGTTCTTGTAAAAACCAATACTTGCTTCCAGTCGCCATCAGAAATAAGTTTAATGATCAAACCAGTTTTGGAGGTCTTAGCAACACGATATACTTTTTGATCTATGGCATCTACTGTAGAGTTTTCTGTAGCGGTTTCTACCATTACAGGATTGTATAAAAACTCGCCTGCAAGACTTTTAATTTCTTTAGAAAACGTAGCCGAAAATAAAAGGCTTTGCCTACGCTTAGGTAATAATGATGTTATCTTTTTAATATCCCTTAAGAACCCCATATCTAGCATTCTATCTGCCTCATCTAATACTAAAATTTCTACTTTAGAAAGCGACAGCAAGCCTTGATTTTGCAGGTCTAATAACCGTCCAGGCGTTGCGATGAGTACATCTACACCATTTCTAATAGTCGCCACCTGAGGTCGTTGGTTTACGCCTCCAAAAATCACCGTAGATCGTATGTCTAAAAACTCACTATACGCCTTTACATTTGCGTGTACTTGTGCAGCGAGCTCTCTAGTAGGCGTAAGAATAAGTGCTCTTATAGCACGCCTTCTTTCTGGCTGTGTCTGAGAGAGTTTGTGCAACATAGGCAATGTAAAACCAGCGGTTTTACCCGTACCTGTCTGTGCAGATGCTAGCACATCATTCCCTTTTAAAATTTGAGGAATTGCTTTTGCTTGTATAGGTGAAGGAGTAGTATAGCCTTGTTTATCAATGGCTTTGAGTAAGGACTTAGAGAGTCCTAATGAAGTAAATGACATATAAATAATTGTGCAAATGACATTCTATTTATAGTGCCATTTTCTATTAAGGCGGCAAGGTACACTTAATTTACCCTAACGACTTTGTTTTGTTGGGTTTTCTTTTTTTGCTTTCGCGAAAGCTACTATACACTCACTACCATTCATTTCTCTTTACCAGATTTGCAATATGCATAAAGTGATGCATACTATGCCATGCATATTGCCCAACATTTTTGCGAAGTGTAAAAACAACATCTCCATCGGGATGTACAAACGTACGATCAAAATCCTCTGGACGCATTGCTTTTAACAAACGTACGAGTTTGTAATGCACTACTTCCAAATGCCTTAGAGACCACTCTACAGGCATTCCAGAAAGATCTGGAAGGTCTGTCCATTTATTTTGAAGATACGGTTTAATGGTAGGATTCTCTTCTGTAAGCGCCCATTTGAACCTTATATAACTGTGATGATGACTGTCTGCTACGTGGTGTACTAGCTGGCGCACCGTCCAACCTTCTGGTCTGTATGGGGTATCTAGTTGTGCATCACTCATCTCACTTACCATATCCCTAAGTTGCGAAGGAAACATTTCTAGAATGGTAATCCACTCTTGTAGCTTAACATCTGTAATGGTTTCAGGAGCAATAAATTTGCCTATCGGGTACTGTAAGTGATGTATATTTTCCATATCTCAAAAATAGAAAAAGTGCTTACTGAAGTAAGCACTTTTTTATGAGTAGTTATTCACAAGTGCGCTTTCGCGAAATCGAGCTCGCGAGATTCAAGACCATCGGGAGAGCGAAGCGATAAAGCGTACTACAACTATTTTACAGCTACGAGCTCTACATCAAATACAAGTGTTGCATCTGGTGGTATCACCCCACCGGCACCGGCACTTCCGTATGCGAGATCAGAAGGAATTACCAAACGTGCCTTGTCTCCTACTTTTAGTAAGCCTATTCCTTCATCCCAACCAGGAATCACCTGACCTACGCCCAAAGCAAAATCAATAGGCTGGTTACGTTTGTATGAACTGTCAAAAACAGTTCCGTCAGGAAGTTGCCCTTTATAGTGTACAGAAACAGTTTGTCCTTTTGTAGCTTTAGCTCCAGTACCTTCCTGTATAATCTGATAACGAAGCCCACTTTCTGTTTTGTCAAAACCAGCAGCAAGCCCTTCTATTTGTGCTTCTTGCGCAGCTTTTGCCTCTGCGATGCGCTTTGCGCGTGATCCTTCAAAGGTTCTAAATGCTTCTACAGCATTCCAAGCTTCTGCTTCTGCTCCTTGACGTATAATTTCTACTTTATCCATCGTATCTCCTTGAGCAACAGCATCTACTACGTCTTGTCCTTCTACCACACTACCAAAAACGGTGTGTTTTCCATCTAACCAATCGGTAGGAATATGGGTAATAAAAAACTGACTCCCATTAGTTCCAGGACCAGCATTTGCCATACTTAATTTTCCAGGAGCATCGTGCTTAAGATCTGGGTGAAACTCATCATCAAATTTATATCCAGCATCGCCTGTTCCAGTGCCTTGTGGGCATCCTCCTTGGATCATAAAATCTGGAATCACACGGTGAAACTTTAATCCATCATAATAAGGAGTTCCTTGAGGTTTTACAGAATTTTCAAGATTACCTTCGGCTAGGGCTACAAAGTTCCCTACGGTTCCAGGAGTTTTTTCGTGTTCTAGTTTTACGAGAATATCGCCTTTAGGCGTATTAAATTTTGCGTATATACCGTCTTGCATGAGTCATTTTTTTAATGAGGTGCAAAGATAGTGAGGAAGAATCAAATACGAATTACGAAATACGAAATACGAATAAAATTGGAGATTTCTTAATTAGCTGGAGTTGAATTACGAATGATAAGTTACGAGCGATGATTATTACATCAGGAGGCACGATTCACAACTACAAGACGTAAGATGTAAAACGTAAGACGTAAGACGTAAGACGTAAATTATTGAATTTGCCAAAACTGAACGGTGGTTGAGTGATTTTCAGTTGTGCAGCGCACAAAATGAAAATTGTATCGAAACGACTGTATTAATAAATATCAAACCAAAGAAGGTTTCAGAATTCAAGTAATTTAATCCTATACTAAAAATCTAAAATACCAACCTACTAAAAATCCAACATTCTAATTCGCCACCTCACTCATAAACTTGATGCGGTACAAACGTAGTTCTTCGTCCTCATAATCTCCGTCAAATTCTTCTAGAGCCGCTTCTATTTTATCAGTTTCGGCTTCCATAAAGTATTCGTGCAGTTCTTCTTGCTGGTCTTCATCTAGAAGCTCATCTATCCAGTAATTAATATTGAGTTTCGTCCCGCTAAAAACAATGGCTTCCATTTCTTTAATAAAATCCTCCATCTCTTTGCCCTTAGCAGCCGCAATATCATCTAGTGGCAACTTGCGGTCTACATTCTGGATGATGTATAATTTAAGAGCGCTATTTGCACCGGTACTCTTGACAACCAGATCATCCGGGCGTGTAATATCATTTTCTTCTACATAAGAAGCGATAAGCTTTACAAAGTCTGCCCCATATTTTTTGGCTTTACCATCACCTACTCCGTGTACATTTGCCAGTTCCTCGATAGTTACCGGATATTTCACACTCATATCGTCTATGGACGGATCTTGGAACACCACAAAAGGTGGAACATCTAGTTTTTTAGACACCTTTTTACGTAAATCTTTGAGCATTGAGACCAGATTTTTGTCTGCACCTCCTCCTCCTTTAGCTGCTGTAATAATACTGTTATCCGTTTTCTCGTCAAAAACATGATCGTCTGCCATCATAAAAGAAGTAGGATGCTCTATAAATTCTGACCCCTTGGGTGTCATTTTTACAACGCCATAAGTCTCGATATCTTTCTTTACAAAACCCGCCACTATTGCCTGTCGCAAAAGTGCGTGCCAGTAAGCGCTATCTTTACCCTTTCCTATCCCAAAAAATGACTGTTCATGTGTTTTATGGGAAGTAATGATCGCTTTTTCTTTTCCTTTTAGGGTATAGACAATTTCTTTACTCTTATAAATTTGATTGGTATCTTTTATAACCTTTAATAATGTTTGGAGCTCATCTTTTGCCTCGTGCTTTTTCTTAGGAAAACGCATATTATCATCTAGCATTCCTCCTTCGCCCGTTTCATTATCAAACTCTTCACCAAAATAATGTAGGATAAACTTCCTGCGAGAAATACTCGTCTCACAATAGGCAACCACTTCTTGAAGTAAAGCGTGACCTATTTCTTGTTCTGCAACAGGCTTACCACTCATGAATTTTTCAAGCTTCTCAATATCTTTATAGGCATAAAATGCTAAGCAATGTCCTTCGCCTCCATCTCTTCCTGCTCTACCCGTTTCTTGGTAATAACTTTCAATACTCTTAGGTATGTCGTGATGAATCACAAAACGCACGTCTGGCTTATCTATACCCATCCCAAAGGCAATCGTAGCCACCACTACATCTACATCTTCCATCAAGAACATATCTTGATGCTTGGCCCTTGTTTTTGCATCGAGACCTGCGTGATAGGGCACCGCTTTTAAACCATTTACTTGCAACGTTTGCGCTAGTTCCTCTACACGCTTTCGCGAAAGACAATAAATAATGCCGCTCTTGCCTTCATTTTGTTTTACGAATCGAATGATATCTCCATCTACATCCTTAGTCTTAGGGCGTATTTCATAATATAAGTTAGGTCTATTAAATGAGGCTTTAAAAGTATTGGCATTAGAAATACCTAAATTCTTTAAAATATCCTCTTGCACTTTAGGAGTAGCAGTAGCGGTAACCGCAATGATGGGTATACCCGCACCTATGCGTTCTATAATACGTCGTAAGTTTCTATATTCTGGTCTAAAGTCGTGACCCCATTCAGAAATACAATGTGCTTCATCTATGGCAAGAAAGGAAATAGGTACAGATCTTAAGAACTCTACATTTTCTTCCTTAGTAAGTGACTCTGGAGCGACGTATAATAGTTTTGTTACACCATTTACAATATCTTCTTTGACTTTCTTTATTTCTCCCTTATTAAGAGAGGAGTTCAACACGTGCGCAATACCATCATCTTGAGAAATACCACGTAAAGCATCTACCTGATTTTTCATTAACGCAATAAGAGGTGACACTACAATAGCGGTTCCTTCTTGCATTAATGCAGGAAGTTGGTAACATAAGGACTTACCTCCACCCGTAGGCATAATCACAAATGTGTGCATCCCTTGCACAATACTTTTTACAACTTCTTCTTGAAGCCCTTTAAACTGCCCAAAGCCAAAATATTTCTTAAGAGCTCCGTGTAAGTCTAATTCCCCTGTACTCATGTATTTTGATGCATTTTTACATACCTTTGCATATCTAAATATAACAAATTCCCAACGTTCGACAACCTTAACACCACCGCAAGTTTTGAACATTTCTCAGCAAATTATTGCTAGCGCCCGTAAAACCATACAGATAGAGCAAGAAGCCATTGCAAATCTTAGCACTCTTATAGATGATGAATTTGCACAAGCCGTCGCTACTATTTACAATTCTAACGGTCGTGTAGTCATCACAGGAATTGGAAAGAGTGCCATTATTGCACAAAAAATCGTAGCTACTTTAAATAGTACGGGTACTCCAGCGATTTTTATGCACGCGGCAGATGCTATTCACGGAGATTTAGGGACCATCCAAAAAGATGACACAGTCATTTGTATTTCAAAAAGTGGGAACACGCCAGAAATCAAAGTACTTGTCCCGCTTATCAAGAAAACAGGCAATACACTAATAGCCATTACCTCAAATAAAGACTCTTTTTTAGGTCAAGAAGCGAGTTATGTGTTACACGCTTTCGCGAAAGCGGAAGCATGCCCTAACGGTCTCGCCCCTACAACCAGTACTACAGCACAACTCGTTATAGGAGATGCTGTGGCGGTTGCATTATTAGATCTTAAAGGATTTACAGATAAGGACTTTGCAAAATACCACCCTGGTGGAGCTTTAGGTAAAAAATTATACTTACGTGTGAGCGATCTCACGGCATTAAACGATGCGCCGCAGGTAGCACCTTCTGCCAGTATAAAGGAAGTTATTGTCGAAATTTCGGCAAAGAGACTTGGTGTCACGGCGGTTGTAGAAAATCAGAAAATAGCAGGTATTATTACAGATGGTGATTTGCGTAGGATGCTCTCTAAAAATGATAATCTAGAAGGTCTTACCGCAGCAGATATTATGACACCTTCCCCAAAAACCGTAGATAATGAAGCTATGGCGGTACAAGCCAAGCATATTCTAGAAGAAAATGGCATAAGCCAACTGCTGGCTACAGAAAACGATCTATATAAAGGAGTCGTACACATACACGATTTAATAAAAGAGGGAATTATCTAATGGCAAGAAAAACTGATAAAGACCCTCAAGAGATGTCTTTCTTAGACCACCTTGAAGAGTTGAGATGGCATTTAATACGCTCTACACTAGCCGTTGTAATTGTAGCTACTGTAGCATTTATATTCAGAGAATTTCTATTTGATGTGATCATTTTTGGTCCATCCTACCCCGATTTTATCTCCTACGAAACCTTATGCAGGATCTCTAAGGTATTTGGGATGAACAAAGGCTGTATAGGAGAAGGAGATTTAGATTTTATTGTACAGAGTCGCAAGGTTGCTGGGCAGTTTAATGCCGCTATCTGGACCTCTATTTCTGCAGGTGTTGTCATTGCCTTCCCTTATATAATCTATGAGTTTTGGAAGTTTATTTCTCCAGGGCTGTATGAGAAGGAACGCAAGTATTCTAAAGGTTTCATAGTAATAGCCTCGATCCTGTTCTTTATGGGTGTTCTTTTTGGTTACTATGTTATTGTCCCACTTACCGTAAACTTTTTATCCAGCTTTAAGATTTCGGATATGGTGGTGAATGAGTTTGATATAGATTCTTTTATTAGTCTCGTGCGGTCATCTGTACTTGCAGCAGGGATTATATTTGAACTTCCTATCATCATTTATTTTCTAACCAAAATAGGCTTAGTAACCCCAGAATTTTTAAAAAAATACAGAAAATATGCCTTGGTCATTGTATTAATTCTGGCAGCTGTCATTACACCGCCAGACATTAGTACCCAAGTGATTGTAGCAGTACCCATACTTATCTTATATGAGATCAGTATTTGGATAAGCTATTTTGTAGTAAAACGCGAAGAAAAACGACTTAAAAAACAAGGGTACTAAACCCACTTTATTAAAAAGATATACGCTTTCGCGAAAGCTACATAGTGAGATGAATCACAGGAAGAATAGCAAAGCAAAGCCCATAATACCATAACCTATGAGTAATCCCGTAGAAGAATTTAACGAGTACCGAACGAGAATGACAGATGTCATTCTAGAAGACAATAATAAAATTATAAAACGCATCTTTAACCTAGACACCAATGCTTATACTGAAGGTGCCTTAGATGTGAAGACCAAAGAGCTTTTAGGCCTAGTTGCCTCTACTGTGTTGCGTTGTGATGATTGTGTAAAATATCACTTAGAAACTGCCCATAAAAATGGTGTCTCTACAGAAGAAATGATGGAAACTATGGGAATTGCAACCCTAGTGGGAGGTACTATTGTTATTCCGCATTTACGAAGAGCCAGAGAATACTGGATGGAATTACAATCTCAAAATAGTTAACCTTCTATTAATTAAGAAAAAAACTCTTCTCAAAAAAAGTATATTTACCTCTTATGAAATTACGCGCACAGAACTTAATGAAATCCTATAACGGCCGAAAAGTCGTTAAAGATGTTTCTGTAGAGGTAAATCAAGGAGAAATTGTAGGATTACTAGGACCTAATGGAGCCGGTAAGACTACCTCCTTCTACATGATTGTAGGTTTAGTAAAACCCAATGGTGGTCACATCTTTTTAGATAATCAAGAGATTACCAAATATCCTATGTATAAACGTGCCCAAAACGGTGTAGGATATCTTGCTCAAGAAGCCTCTGTATTTAGAAAGCTCAGTATAGAAGACAATATCCTAAGTGTGTTGCAGCTTACAAAACTCTCTAAAAAAGAGCAACTTCATAAAATGGAAGAGCTTATAGAAGAGTTTAGCCTAGGTCATATACGTAAAAACCGAGGTGATCTTCTTTCAGGAGGAGAACGACGTCGTACTGAGATTGCCAGAGCACTAGCAACCTCACCTAGCTTTGTACTGCTTGATGAGCCTTTTGCTGGAGTAGATCCGGTCGCGGTGGAAGATATACAACGCATTGTCGCTCAACTTAAAGATAAAAACATTGGAATTTTGATTACAGATCATAACGTGCAAGAAACACTAGCCATTACGGACCGCACGTACTTAATGTTTGAAGGAAGTATCCTAAAACATGGCGAGCCAGAAGAACTTGCGGCAGATGAGATGGTACGCAAGGTGTATCTCGGCCAAAACTTCGAATTGCGTAAGAAGAAATTATTTTAAAGTAAGCTTTTGACTACGTCAAAGTTCATACTGAGCTTGTCGAAGTACGAAAGCGAACACCAAAACCACCCATGATACTCCAAGAACTACAATCCAGAAGCAATAACACTTGCGAATTATGTGCCAGCACAGAAAATCTCAGCACACATCTTGTGGCACCAAAAATGCAAGAAGCCCTAGAAAACGCTGTGTATATCTGTGCAACGTGTAACTCACAAATTAAAGAGCCTGAAACTGCAGATGCTAACCACTGGCGCTGTCTTAATGACAGTATGTGGTCTACGGAGCCTGCAGTACAAGTACTTGCATGGCGTATGCTTAACCACCTTAAAGGACAATGCTGGCCGCAAGATCTTCTTGATATGATGTATATGGAAGAAGACACTTTATCCTGGGCAAAAGCTGGATATCAAGATCTGGCCACAGCCATAAAACACAAGGATAGTAACGGCGCACAACTCAAAAATGGGGATGACGTCGTGTTGATAAAAGATCTTGATGTGAAAGGCGCAAACTTTACTGCAAAAAGAGGGACAGCTGTAAAGCGTATTTCATTAGTTCACGACAATGCAGACCATATAGAAGGTAAGGTAGATGGGCAACATATTGTCATACTGACAAAGTACGTCAAGAAGCAGTAAATACAGGCATTACAAGAATATTATGTATCTTTGCAAGCCTATTTAAAATTGTGCGACTATTGGTATAGTTTTAGCTAGATATCAAACTATGAAAACAGAATTAGATAAGCAATTAGAACAAATCGAAGCTATGGGTGATGATCATATAGGATCAAGCGCCATAACACCATTGCGTGACGACGCCTTCGAACTAAGTGATATCGAAAAAATTGCAAGCATCAAAAAAGACGTTGCCCATATAATGGAAACGCTTGGACTTGATATGACAGATGATAGTCTTAAAGGCACACCTAACCGTGTCGCTAAAATGTTTGTAAATGAAATTTTTGGAGGTCTTCATCCAGACAGAAAACCCAAAGCAAGCACCTTTGAGAATAATTACAAGTATGGAGAGATGCTTGTGGAAAAAAATATTGTGGTGTACTCCACTTGTGAGCATCATTTACTCCCTATTGTAGGAAGAGCACACGTAGCATATATATCTAATGGTACCGTTGTAGGACTTTCTAAAATGAATCGTATTGTAGATTATTATGCAAAGCGTCCTCAAGTACAAGAACGCCTTACGATGCAAATCGTACAAGAATTACAAAAAGCTATGGGTACAGAAGACGTGGCCTGTGTGATTGATGCAAAGCATCTTTGCGTAAATAGCCGTGGTATACGAGATATTGAGAGCAGTACCGTAACAAGCGAATTTGGAGGTAAATTTAAAGAACAAGCGACTCGCCGAGAATTTTTAGACTATATAAAACTTGATACAGAGTTTTGAAGTTGGTAGACGATAGATTTTAGACAGTAGACATTAGACCGTTCAACCAGGAGAGACAAACACCTACAAAACAAAACTTTAAATTCTAATACTCGTTAAACCCTCAATTTTAAGTACGCATCGCAAAACAGCTTCTACTCCATTTTACTGTATTTCTCGTATATTTATAATCCACTTTAAACATCTCAACACGCAACACGCAACACGCAACACGCAACACGCAACACTTAACATCTAAACACCTAAACTTCTCAACACCTCAACTTCTCAACTTCTCAACACCTCAACTTCTCAACACTCAACATATCAACACCTAAACGTATTTATATTTAAGAATGGCACTTTATAACAATCAAGACTTAAAAATATACAATTCCTTAACTGGTAAAAAAGAAACCTTTACCCCTTTATTAGAAGGTCACGTAGGGATGTATGTTTGCGGTCCTACCGTATACAGCAACGTTCACCTAGGTAACGTGCGTACTTTTATGAGTTTTGATATGATTTTTAGATATCTAAAGCATTTAGGATATAAGGTAAGATACGTGCGTAACATAACAGATGCCGGGCACCTTACCGATGACGGAGATCAAGGAGAAGATAAGATTGCAAAAAAGGCACGCCTAGAAAAAATAGAACCTATGGAGGTGGTGCAGCAGTACACGGTGGACTTTCATAATATTCTCAATACCTTTAATTTTTTACCACCTAGTATAGAGCCCACAGCCACTGGACATATCATTGAGCAAATTGAGATCATTAAAAAAATTCTTGATAATGGGTATGCTTACGCGAAAAATGGCTCCGTATACTTTGATGTAGTAAAGTTCAATGAAGATCATGAATATGGCAAACTCTCTGGCAGAAAGCTAGAAGATATGATTGCCAATACGCGTGCTTTAAATGCTCAGGATGAGAAGAATAATGCTCAAGACTTTGCCCTCTGGAAAAAAGCGGGACCAGAACATATTATGAGATGGCCTAGCCCTTGGGGAGACGGATTTCCTGGATGGCACTTAGAATGTACAGCCATGAGTACCAAATATCTTGGTGAGCAATTTGATATTCACGGCGGTGGGATGGATTTAAAGTTTCCGCATCACGAGTGTGAGATTGCTCAGAATGAAGCTGCTATTGGCTGTGAGCCCGTACGTTACTGGATGCACGCAAATATGCTTACCCTTAATGGTCAGAAAATGGCAAAAAGCACTGGAAACAGTATCAATCCTGGAGAACTATTTACTGGTGATAGTGAACATTTATCTAAGGGATATGTACCTAGTGCCGTACGATTTTTTGTACTACAGGCAAACTATAGAAGTATTTTAGACTTTAGTAATGACGCATTGCTAGCCAGCGAAAAAGGCTTCAACAGATTGATGGATGCTATTAAAATAATACAATCATTGCCTACAGCTCCTTCCAGTACAATGGACATTTTGGCTTGGAAACAATCTTGTTATGACGCAATGAATGACGATTTTAACAGCCCCATCCTCATAGCTCAACTATTTGAAGGCGTAAAACACATACACCTCATTAAAGATGGAAAAGCAACTATATCAGAAGGTGATTTAGATATACTGCAAGAAACTCTTCGGGCTTTTGTTTATGATGTATTAGGACTTGAGGATGGAGACGCTTTCGCGAAAGCGGACGACTCAAAACTTTCTGGTACGGTAGAATTATTGATCAAGCTCCGTAAAGAAGCTCGTGAGAATAAGGACTTTGCAACGAGTGACAAAATACGTGACGAATTATTAGCACTGGGAATCCAACTAAAAGACGGGCGCGAAGGCACTACTTTTTCTGTAAACTAATGACACGCTTTAAGAAGATACTAATTGCTCCTTTTATTGGATTGATCTGGTTTTATCAAAAATTCATTTCTTCTTGGACACCTTCTACCTGTAGATACAGTCCCACTTGCTCTCATTATACAAAAGAGGCGCTCCAAACCCACGGTTTATGGAAAGGTGGAAAGCTTTCTATAAAACGAATTTTTTCCTGCCATCCTTGGGGTGGACAAGGCTATGATCCTGTTCCGCCTAAAAAATAGCTTGGTAGTATCGGGAAGCCTATTGACTTTAGTATCTTTAACCATCTAAAAAATTAAGTACGCTTTTATGCTCCCATTAAAATTTACTTGGAATCCCGTTTCTGGACTAGACCTCGGATTTTTGACCATACACTTTTACAGTTTAATGTTTGTCGTAGCCTTTGGGCTAGGATATTACCTGATGAAAAAAATGTTTGCAAGAGATGGCGTGCCTCAAGAAAAGTTGGATAGCCTTTTTATGTATGCCGTCATTTCTATTTTATTGGGGGCGCGACTCGGTCACGTACTGTTTTACCAAACTGAATTACTGTGGCAAGATCCGCTCTCGGTCTTTTTGCCATTTAGTTTTGTGCCAGAATTTGAATTTACCGGTTTCAGAGGTTTGGCGAGTCACGGAGCTGCCATTGTGACCATAGGCGGAATGTATCTTTACAATAAAAAAATTCTAAAAAAATCAGTTCTTTGGATTTTAGATCGTGTCGTAGTGACTTGTGCTTCTGGAGCTGTGTTTGTAAGAATAGGAAACTTTCTCAACTCTGAGATGGTAGGAAAAATTATACCCAACCCTGACACCAATCCTCTAGCCATTCAATTTGTACAAGATGAAATTTCTGAGAGAAAAGCAGTCGCTCTTACTAAAATTAAAAATCCTAAAGAGGCATATCAAGCCCTTACAGGTGATTCTCAATATGCAGATATTATAGCAGATATTCCTTATCGTTATCCGGGACAGCTTATGGAGTCTGCTGGCTATGTAATTGTGTTTGCGCTCCTTATGTACTTATACTGGAAAACAGGTGCCCGTAAAAAACCTGGGTTGTTATTTGGGCTCTTTTTATTACTCCTTATGGGAGTTCGAATTATTGTAGAGAATTTTAAAAGAGAACAGGTAACAGGTCGTGAAGATTGGATATTAGGCCTTAACACTGGTCAAATTCTTAGTATCCCGTTTATTATAGCTGGTCTTTATTTTGTATTTACTTCATTTAAAAGAAAGGAAACATCCCATGTATAGATTTATTATAGTTGCTTGTGCATTAGTGCTATCAATTACGAGTTGTAAGCAACAGGAAACGTCTGGCAGTATAGCTCCGTCAGAAATAGCATTTACCAAAGAAGGCGAGCTCTCGCTTTTTAAATCTGATGGATCATTTATTAGAAAAATAGATATAGAAATCGCAGATGACGATTACCAGCGTGAGACGGGACTTATGCACCGCTCTTCTTTAAAAGAATCTCAAGGAATGTTGTTTGTATTTGATCAAGAAGAACCACGAGGTTTTTATATGAAAAATACACTTATCACGCTTGATATTATCTACCTCAACAAAGACGGTGTGATCGTGAGCTTTGCCGAGAACGCAAAGCCGGAAGACCTCACTACTCTGCCCTCACAAGTCCCGGCTCAATATGTACTAGAAATAAATGGTGGGCTATCTGAAGAGTGGGTTCTGGAAGTTGGTGATCGGATTGAGTGGAGCAGAAATTAAATTACTTCACCTACAGATTGATTTAAAACATAAAAAATCCGCTTCAAAACTGAAGCGGATTTTTTAAATAGTGTCTAGTGTGTTACTTACTTCTTAGCAAGCCACTCATTTACTTTATCTGGAGACATAACTGACTCAACAAAAGTATATGCTCCCGTCTTAGGAGACTTTACCATCTTTATCGCCTTTGTAAGACGCTTAGATCCTGTCTGTAACGATGCTACTGATTTCTTTGCCATGTCTTCTTATTTTATCTCTTTATGAACAGTCATCTTTTTCAGTACAGCATTGAATTTCTTCAATTCCATACGATCTGGTGTGTTCTTCTTATTTTTAGTTGTAATATATCTAGAAGTTCCTGGTTGTCCAGAAGCTTTGTGCTCTGTGCACTCTAAGATTACTTGTACTCTATTCCCTTTCTTTGCCATCTCGGTTACTCTTTATGGGATTATTTTTTAAGGAATCCTTTTGCACGTGCTTCTTTGAGTACGGCAGAAATTCCTTTCTTATTAATGTTCTTTAACGCAGAAGTAGATACCTTTAAGGTAATCCACTTATCTTCTTCAGGGATATAAAAACGCTTCTTTACAAGATTAGCGCCAAACGTACGCTTCGTCTTATTCATCGCGTGAGAAACATTGTTTCCTACCATCGCTTTTTTTCCCGTAAGCTCACAAACTCTAGACATCTCTATAAACTTTATAAATAGTTATTTCAAAACAGGGTGCAAATTTACATAAAAACTATCCTTACACCAAAAGTATATACTAGTTTTTTAAAATTTCTTCTTGAAGCAATTCCAAGCATTTATTTACGGCCTTCCCAATTACCCTAGTTCTGTTTGTTCCCATAGTAAATGTATGCGCTACAGACGCTCGGGCTGTAGATATTGCAACACATACCGTACCTACTGGGACGTCTGAGTCTCCTTTAGAAGGCCCAGCATTACCTGTTGTAGAAATACCTATATCACTTTTATAAAGTTCTCGTACTCTTGTTGCCATTTCTAAAGCCACCTCTTCACTCACCACAGTATTCTTTTCTATGGTAGCCTTTTCAATACCTAGGACTTCTATCTTACTTTGAGTAGCATAAGTTACTGAACTTCCCTTTAAATATTGCGAAGCTCCAGGATGTTGCGTAAACCTTTGTACGAGTGCTCCACCCGTACAACTCTCTGCAATGGCAAGAGTTTTTCCTTTTTTTACAAATAATTGAGCTACGACTTGCTCAAATGCTCCCTCATCTTCAAATCCAACAAAAACATCTTCTATCAATGGAAGTAATTGTTTTAATTGATCCTTCATTCTTTGAGAGACTTCTTCCTCCCTATCGCCTTTGGAAGACAATCTAAGCCTTACACTTCCTAAAGAAGGAAGGTAGGCTAGTTTTATTGCTTTAGGTAAGTTTTTTTCAAAGGTTTCTAAACGCTGAGCGATCATACTCTCTCCCATACCATAGGTGAGCAAGGTTTTGTGTTCTATATATGGCAACTCAAATCTTTCTTTTATACGCGGGATCACCTCATTCTCCAATAGTCCTTTCATTTCGTAAGGCACTCCAGGCATTGAGATAAAAATGGTGGCTTCTTTTTCCAACCACATCCCAGGAGCCGTGCCAAATTTATTTGTAAGAACCTCTGCTTTTGACGGAACCATTGCCTGCGACCGATTTCCAGGTAACATAGGTCTTTTAATGTACGTTTTAAAGATATGAGTGATGTGCCTCAAAACTTCGGCATTTTCGACTAGAGCGTCATTGGTAAACTCACATAAAATGTGCTTAGTGATATCATCATTTGTAGGCCCCAAACCTCCTGTAATAATAACGATATCTGCATTTGCTTTCGCGAAAGCAAAACTCTCCAAAAGATGCTCTCTTTCATCTTGAACAGAAGTGATTTGCCTAATAGACACCCCAATTTTGTTAAGCTCCTTAGCTATAAAAGCAGAGTTTGTATCTACAATCTGACCTATGAGAATCTCATCGCCTATTGTTATAATCTCGGCAGTCATTTACTTTATAAAATCTTCCTGAAGTTCCTGAATTACGGTAGTAAGCGTGGTAACAATTCTATCTAATTGCTTTTGTATATGTGAAGCAGGTTTATGTGTGTCAGACCATTTTTCCATAGCGCTAATTTCACGCAATAGGTCTATACCAAACATATCTAAGTTAGGCTTCATCTTGTGGGCAAATTGATATGCCATCTTATGGTTACTATTTTCTATGGCTAATTGCATAGATTGTAAATCTGGAGGGATTTCTTGTAAGAAAGCCTCCACAATAACGGTAATGAAGCTTTCATCTCCGCCCGCTATTTCTCTGACTTTTTCGAGGTTGTAATGTTTAGACATTAAGCGTAGGTTAGTTTGGTTCGTTATTTTACCTTAATCGAGAAAAGCTCCGTACTTCCGATAAATCCTTTTAATTTATCATTTGCAACTACTGGGCCAACTCCCGCAGGTGTTCCTGTAAAGATAACATCTCCAATTTTAAGAGTAAAATATTGGGACACATAACTTATTAATTCATCTATTTTCCAGAGCATATGACTCGTGTTTCCATCTTGAACAACTTGTCCATTTTTTTCCAATGTAAACGCAATTGCATCTACATTTCCCAGCTGCTCCTTAGGTAGCCAATTGCCAATAACCGCTGCACCATCAAAAGCTTTCGCTTTTTCCCACGGCAGTCCTTTTGCCTTTAGATCACTTTGCAAATCTCTAGCGGTAAAATCTAGCCCCAATCCTATCTCATCGTAATAGGTAGATGCAAATTTTTTATCAATATACTTACCAAGCTTTTTAATCTTCACTAAAACCTCAACTTCATGATGCACGTCTTTAGAAAATTCTGGAATGACAAATGGATGCTGTTTTAATAAAATGGCCGAGTCTGTTTTCAAAAAAACCACAGGGTGCTCTGGTCGCTCATTATCCAACTCCTCAATATGCTTTGCATAATTCCTTCCTATACAGATCAATTTCATACTTAGAAAAGTTTTGTATTTAATTTTCTCAACTTAATGGCGGTCAGTACTTTTTTAGTGAATAACGGGAAATCTGCATTTTGCAACCAACCAAAATAGCCTGGCTCCTTATCTAAAACATCTTCTACCCGCTTGCCTTTATGTTTACCAAAGGTGAAAATCTCCTTATCGTCCTTATCAAACCCAATAAATCCAGCAAAATCTGCAATCTTTTTACGTGTGCTAAACTCTGCTAAGGATTTCATATTATTTTCCAGAGAATCATACCGATCGAGTTGCGCTTTTAAAACCTCATACGTAGCTTTAGTATCTGCCGCCGCACTGTGTGCATTTGTAAGATCTTTATCGCAATAAAATTTATATGCCGCAACGAGGGTCCGTTGCTCCATCTTATGAAAAATATTTTGCACATCTACCGCGTTACGATTTTTCATATCAAAATCTATATCACAGCGCAATAACTCTTCTGCCAGTAACGGAATATCAAATCTATTTGAGTTATATCCCGCTAGATCAGAATCTTTAACCAGATCATAAATCTCTTGGGCTTTCTCTTTAAAGGTAGGTGCGTTTACAACATCTGCATCACTTATACCGTGTACTGCCGTCGTTTGAGGCGGTATAGGAACCGTAGGGTTAATGAGATACGTATGCTCCTCTTCTTTTCCGTCTGGAAATACTTTAAGAATAGAAATTTCTACAATACGATCTTTTGCCACATTAATACCTGTAGTCTCAAGGTCAAAAAAACAAATGGGGCGTGTGATATTAAGTTGCATAATTGGCGTTCAGTGAGTATACAAAAATACAATTTGGAAAATTAAATACTACAACAAATCACAAATTTGAGATTTGTATTTTGTGGTATCCTTTTTGTAATAATAATAGTATGAAGCATTACAAACTAGTTATCTTATTTCTTTTTTACGCTTTCGCGAAAGCGCAAACAACACCACCTGCAGTAGAGCTCATTGAAGACAAGCAACCCAAACGATGGATGTTATATGCTCAAAACAATACAAATGAAGAGCAAGAAGCATTTTTAATGGTGCGAGGAGAAGGGTTTAGAAGAAGTGCAGATAGACCTGTCATAAAAAAAGTCCCTTCTAATAGCAAGGTGCTTATGATTACATTAATACCATTAAAAGGAATAACCCCCACCTACGAGACTATTTTTACATTTGAAAACCAATTACAAACTATAGAGCAACGCAAAGGTGCAAACCGTGAGGAGTACGTAAATATCCGGCCTCTTAAAGCAGATGAACTCACTATTTTCCTAGAAGAAGATTGCGAGAAATGCGATTACTTAGTTGATTACCTAAACAAGAACCATATAAAATACCGACGTTTAGACATTAAGAAAAATGGAAAAGTATTTGACTTTATGTGGGAACATCTAGACGGGAAAGTACCCAAGAGCGATGTGGTAAGACTGCCTGTTATTATGGAAAACAACAACGTTTACCATAACATTGTTAATATGACCCGTTTTATAGATACCTACAATTGGACAAAAAAATAACAAACAAAAGTAGTATTACGACCCTTTAAAATTAACATTTTTGTTTAACTTAGAGCCATATTAAGGCTTATTCATGTTAAAATATATTTCCTACGTAAGCGAGCAGTCACATAGCATTAGCGAGAATGATATAGAACAGCTTCTTCAGAAAAGTAGAACAAAAAACTCAACAAACGGGATTACTGGAATACTGATATACTTTGAAGGAGTATTTACGCAATTCTTAGAAGGTCCTGAGCAAGAAATAGATATGCTTTATAGCAAGATACGTGTAGATAGAAGGCATCGTAACCTACGTGAGCTTTTCTCAGGATCTGCTGTAGATCGCTTTTATGGCGACTGGAGTATGGCATATAAAACTCTCGATTCAGTAAAAGCTCAGGAAATCACAGGCTATAGACCTTTTGATAAATCTAAATTTTTTGAACCACTAGATAAGACCAAAGAACATCCTGGCGTAATGCTGCTTGAGTCATTTGTAGAAGGATTGCACTTTTTTTAAAGATATTATCGGGACCAAAAAACAAAAAAAGGATAGCTGTTCAGCCATCCTTTTTTTGTTTTATAAGATCTTCTTTTAAATTTCACGATTCATATCCCAAGCTTCAAGATACTCTGCTACTCTCTTTACAAACTGACCGCCTAACGCTCCGTTTACAACACGATGGTCGTAAGAGTGCGATAAAAACATCTTCATGCGGATACCAATAAAATCTCCATCAGGAGTTTCTATCACTGCTGGGACTTTACGTATAGCTCCTAAAGCCAGTATAGCCACCTGCGGCTGATTAATAATAGGAGTCCCCATAATACTTCCAAAAGTTCCCACATTTGTAACTGTATAGGTTCCTCCTTGTGTATCGTCTGGTTTTAATTTACCCGCACGAGATCGACCAGCAAGATCATTTACTGCCTTTGTCATTCCAACAAGGTTAAGCTGATCTGCATTTTTGATCACAGGTACAATTAGGTTGCCATCTGCTAGAGCAGCAGCCATTCCTAAATTGATGTTTTTCCTTTTAATGATGCGATCTCCATCTACAGAGATATTAATCATAGGGAAGTCTCTAATGGCTTTTGCCACGGCTTCCATAAATATAGGAGTAAACGTAAGTTTTTCTCCCTCTCTACTTTCAAAAGCGCTTTTTACCTTTTTCCTCCAGTTCCAGATATTGGTAACATCTGCTTCTATAAACGACTGGACGTGTGCACTTGTTTGAACAGAAGCAACCATATGATGAGAAATTAATTTCCCCATACGTGACATTTCTATAATTTCATCTTCACCATTTACACTTACTGGAGCAGCAGCTACAGCGGCTTTCTTTGCAGGTGTACTTTCCTGAGGAGCTTGCTTAGCAACAGGTGTCGCAAGCTTAGTCTGTCCTTTACCTCTATCTTCAATATAGGCGAGCATGTCATTTTTTGTAACACGCCCATCTTTTCCAGTACCAGGAATAGCGTCCAGTTCTTCTTGTAGGATACCCTCTGCAGTGGCCATATTCTTTACTAAAGGAGAATAAAAACGATCTCCAGAAGAAACGGTTGTAGGCGCAACAGTTTCTTTAGCCGCCTCTATAATTTCTTCTACAGCTGCAACCGCAGGAGCAACTTCTTTTGAAGGTGCACTATTCTGACTAGTGGCCTCTCCTGTATCATCTCCATCTATTTCTATAATTGCAATGGTTTGTCCTACGGCAACTACATCATCTACATCAAAAAGACGCTCTACTAATACACCATCTACTTCACTTGGCACTTCACTATCCACCTTGTCTGTTGCTATTTCTAGCACTGCCTCATCTGCTTCGATAGTATCGCCTACTTCTTTAAGCCACGAAGTAAGTGTTGCCTCTGCAACACTCTCTCCCATTTTGGGTAGTTTCAATTCGAATTTTGCCATTTTCGTATTTAATAGATGTTTTTATTAATTGATATTGCGAAAATAATAATTTAAACAAATATTTTATGATAATAATCCAATTTATTACATTACCATTCCAGTATCATCCCTCTTCCTTCACTGCTATTACTTCCGAGGGCAAAGGTACAGTTTTTGGGAATGAACTTGAAGGTCACACCCTTGGGTCGATCTTTGATAAGAATCCTTAAACAATCTTGATATCTCAGACTATTCATATCCCAGATATACTCACTTTGTTTTTGATTAGAAGCCTCTAATGTTCTTTTTCTAATAATTTCTGTTTTGAGTAATTTTGCAATGGCCTGTTCCAAACGCTCGTCTATACTTACTAAGTAGATATTTCGAGGTTCTAACTTATTATTTTTGAAACCAGCTATAGTAGTCGCTCGATGAAATTTACGCGCATACCACAATCCTGCCTTCACAATTAATGCCTCAACGGCGTTTCTTCTTAAATGCTTGCTATAAAAAATCTTCATCGCATCATAAAAGCGTTTTCTGTATGTCTCGTCTTTAGCAGTACTTTCCCCTTTAAAATGAACTACTGCCTCCTCACCTATGTAATAATTTTGATACCCCAATTTTTTAATTGTAAATGAAAGATCTATATCTTCTCCATACATAAAATACTGTTCATCAAATCCACCTGCCTCTTCATACACCTCCTTACGCATAAACATAAAAGCACCCACAAGGATATCTATTTTTCCATTTTGGTCACTTTTCACCTCTCGTGCATAGTACGTATCTCCGTTGCCAAAAAGTTTTTCAAAAGCTACTTTAGGGGTTGGTAAATTGCGTTTGCATTCTGGCAAGAATTTGCCTGTACCATCTACTAATCGCACGCCAATGGCTCCTAGTTTTAAGTCCGCTTTCGCGAAAGCGTACACATTCTCAAAAACACTATTACCCACCACAGTATCGGGGTTAAGAATACATACGTACTCGCCTCTCGCAATGGCCACCCCTTGATTATTTGCCTTAGCAAAGCCTACGTTCTCTTTATTCTCAATAAGTTGAACTTCAGGAAATTTATCTTTAACCATATCGCAACTCCCATCGCCCGAGGCATTATCTACCACAATAACCTCTGCGTCCATATGCTGAGTGGCATCCATAACACTATCCAGGCATAACACCAAAAAGTGAGCAACATTATAATTTACTATGATTATAGAGAGTTGTTTCATGCAAAGTTGTTAGGAACAGCCTTTAATTTTTAAGTGAGTTCTCAAATGGAATTCTGTGCAAGATACTTCTACCCAAGGTAATTTCATCTGCATATTCTAACTCGTCACCTACCGCAATTCCTCTCGCAATTGTTGAAGTTTGAATATTGTAAGGTTCTATCTGCTTATAAATGTAAAAATTAGTTGTATCACCTTCTAATGTGGAGCTCAAGGCAAAAATAACTTCTTTTACAACGCCCTTTTTAGCTTTTTCTACTAGAGAATGAATGGTCAGGTCTTGAGGTCCCACTCCATCCAAGGGACTTATCTTACCTCCTAGCACGTGATACAAGCCCTTAAACTGGCTCGTGTTTTCAATAGCCATTACATCTCTAATATCTTCTACCACGCAAATAATGGACTCATCTCTATTAGGATTTGCACAGATCTCGCAAAGTGCTACATCAGAAATATTATGACACTTCTCACAAAACTTTATAGTATCTCTCATTGCTAGCAATGCTTGCGCGAGTTGATGTGTTTGCGTTTCTGGCTGACGTAATAAATGCAACACAAGCCGCAAAGCTGTGCGTTTTCCTATGCCAGGTAGCTGTGACATCTCATAGACTGCATTTTCTAATAACTTAGATGAAAACTCCATACAACACAGATTAATTTTTATCTTCCAATAAAGGTACAAATCGAAATTCTCCCAGTTCTGTCTTCTCAAACTTAGTAGCAGATTGTCTTACAAACAATGTCATAATCTGCGGGTTATCACCCACGGGGATTACCAAACGACCACCCACTTTAAGCTGCGATAACAAGGGTTTAGGTACATAAGGAGCGCCTGCAGTAACAATAATTTTATCAAAGGGAGCATACTCTGGCAAACCTTTATACCCATCTCCAAAACTCAAAAATTTAGGTCTGTAACCTAGCTTCGTTAGAAACAGTTTTGTTTTCTTAAACAGTTCTTGTTGCCGCTCTATAGAGTAGACTCTAGCTCCTAACTCGCATAAGACAGCAGTTTGAAAACCACTACCCGTACCTATTTCGAGGATTGTATCTCCTTTAGAAACCTCTAATAATTCTGTTTGAAAAGCCACGGTATATGGTTGCGATATGGTTTGATCTGCCGCAATAGGAAATGCTTTGTCCTGGTAGGCGTGATCTTCAAAACTACTATCCATAAAAAGATGACGAGGCACATTACCTATAGCTTCTAATACAGCTTTATCCATAATACCCTTGTCTACTAAAATTTGAACAAGTTGGCGTCTTTTACCTTGGTGTCGCGTAGTGTCTTTCATTGAGGTAAAAATAGGTTTTTAAGAATAAGAAACATAAAAAAACTGACCATAGTAACTATGGCCAGTTTCTTTCATATTCTCAAGACTGAGTAATGCGGGAATTATGCAGCTTGCTTGTTTCTCATTTGTACGGCTAGATTGTAAATTACTAATCCAAATCCTATTTTGTTAATAGCATCACCAATGTTATAAATAACATCCATTTGCAATCCATTTAATCCGTCATACCATCCTGGGGTACCCGCCATATAGCCTAATGGGTATATTGCCCATCCTACTAATACAAACCAGCAAAGTGCTTTATGCGCTTTAAGAACATATCCTCCTGCTTCTACAGCAAGTTTTTTTGCACTTCCTAACCAGATTTCATAAGCAATCACAAAGTACGCGATACCAGAAATTAATCCCCATAACCAAGCGTTGTCTCTATCTACAGCTTCTCCTATGTAACCTGTTACGAGCATTATCACTGACAGGAAAATAAGTTTCCACATAAGAGATTTTTTTGCTCCAGCTACTTTGAGTATTAAATAGAATTCAACACACATTAATGGTACAGTAAGAATCCAGTCTACATATCTAAAAAATGTAGGGGACTCTGCATTACTTGCCCAGTAGTCCCTCATATAAAGGTAGTGTACCGCTGCAATAAATGTAATGAGTCCTGAGACTAGAATAGAAGTTTTCCATTTTCTATCAAAATCATTCATAGATAAAAAGAAAAAGGCCGAAGCCGCCATCATAGCCATACATCCTGTAAAGAATGTAAAACCTACGTAATCGTCTGTCGCGATCTTAGTTACATCGCCTAATAAAATCATAAAATTTTGCATGGTTGTAAGTATTAATTAATTTTTGTTTACATAAATTTACAAAACATTAAACAATGTTTAATAAATTTTAAGAAAACTTAAACATAAATGATTTCAACAAAAGCCCTTAATCAGTTAAACAGTTTTGTGCTGGTTTTCAGCTTCTTCTCTCTATGGCTATCTGTTTTTATGGATGACCAGACAGAAAGTGCTTTGAGTTATGTACTTATTTTGTCTATAGGAATTATTCACGGGGCAAACGATTTGAAGTTAATTAATGACACGAATACAAATTTTATAAAGCGACTATCTCTTTATATTGTAGTTGTACTACTTACTGCTATCGTATTCTTTCAGTTTCTACCCATTGCGACGGCTCTATTTATCTTCTTAAGTGCCTACCATTTTGGAGAACAACACTGGAATATTAGGATCAAGCTCTCTAATCGCTTTGCTTATTTTTATTATGCAATTTATGGGCTATTAATATTTTCCTTGCTTTTTGGTCTTAACCACCTAGAGAGTATCCTTATAATTGAGGATCTTACGGGAATTGAATTACAAAGCTCTCATTTTATCACTATAGCCATAATTTCTGGAGTTATATGGATGGGTATGACCGCAATCCTTGTCATTAGAAAACAAGGGACTTTATTTTTCTGGCTTCAAGAATTATTTTTTCTTGCAGTACTGGCATTAATTTTTAAAACGGCTACTTTAATATGGGCATTCACTATCTACTTCATCATTTGGCATAGTCTACCATCATTATTAAGTCAGCTATATTATCTATATGGTATAGCTACTAAAAAGAGTGTCTTACAATATGTAAAATCTTCTTTTGTGTACTGGGTAGGTGCAATACTATTCTTAACCGCTCTTTTTTATTTTTTAAAAGATTATATGGATATGTTTCTATCCATACTGGTCGCCTTTCTTGCTGCAATCACCTTACCTCACTCATTAGTGATGACTAAAATGTTTAGAAGCACTAAGAGGAATTAGTATCTATTTAGATAGATGACAGCACTTCTGTAATCCTTTAATTAACCGTATTTTTGTACAAAACAATTTGGTATGCTCAAAGCTGGTGTACTAGGTGCAGGACACTTAGGAAAAATACATTTAAAATTACTACAACAATCACAAAATTATGAGCTCGTAGGGTTTTATGATGCTTCTCCAGAAGTAAGGACAGCCATAGAAAAGGAATTTGGCTACAAAGCTTTTCCCGATGAGGCGTCTCTTATTGCCGCCTGTGATATGATTGATATCGTGACTCCTACCTCCTTTCATTACGAAGGAGCAAAAAAAGTAATCACAGCAGGTAAGCATCTATTTATAGAAAAACCTATCACACAAACAGTAGAAGAAGCCCAAGAGCTTATCTCATTAGCCAAAGACAACAATGTTCTAGGGCAAGTAGGACACGTAGAGCGTTTTAATCCAGCCTTTACATCTGTAAAAAACGCCATCAATAGCCCAATGTTTATTGAAACACATAGACTTGCAGAGTTTAACCCTAGAGGAACAGATGTGCCCGTCGTATTAGACTTGATGATTCACGATATAGACGCCATCTTGAGTGTGGTAAACAGTCCGGTAAAGAATGTTTCGGCAAGCGGGGTTTCGGTTATTAGTGACACGCCAGATATTGCAAATGCCCGTATTGAATTTGAAAATGGATGTGTAGCAAACCTCACTGCCAGTCGTATCTCCCTTAAGAATATGAGGAAATCTCGTTTCTTTCAAAAGGATGCATACATTTCGGTAGATTTTCTTGAGAAAAAAGTAGAAGTGGTAAAAATGCAAGATGCACCAGAAAACCCTGATGATTTTGCTATGATTTTACAAAATGCTGAGGGCCTTAAGAAACAAATCTATTTTGACAATCCAGAGGTACCGTCTAATAACGCTATTCTTGATGAGTTGGACGCTTTCGCGAAAGCAATAAAAGAAAACTCTACTCCTATCGTTTCTTTAGAAGCGGGCACAGACGCATTAAGGGTAGCAAAAATGATTATCGCAGATTTTTAAATATGTATATATATAACAAAAACTCAAGTTTAATTAAAAGATACCCGACTACACGGGCATTCATATGAAAAACATAGCAGTTATAGGAGCAGGAACAATGGGTAATGGTATTGCACATACTTTTGCACAAAGCGGTTTTCAAGTACAACTAATAGATATTTCTCAAGACTCTTTAGATCGTGGGATGGCAACCATCGCAAAGAATCTCGATCGTATGGTAGCCAAAGAAAAAATATCTGAAGATGATAAAAAAACTACGCTGGCAAATATCACCACCTATACAGATATTACAGCGGGTGTTGAGTATGCCAGCCTCGTGGTAGAAGCTGCTACCGAAAATGTAAACCTAAAACTCAAAATATTTAGGCAATTAGATGAGGCTACTGCAGATGATACCATTCTTGCAACCAATACCTCATCTATCTCCATCACACAGATTGCAGCTGTGACCTCTAGACCTGATAAAGTAATAGGAATGCATTTTATGAATCCTGTGCCAATTATGAAGCTAGTAGAAATTATACGTGGGTACAATACAAGTGATGCCGTAACGGAAACCATCATGGACTTGTCTAAAAAACTAGGCAAAACTCCAACAGAAGTAAATGACTATCCAGGTTTTGTGGCAAATCGTATCCTAATGCCTATGATAAATGAGGCTGTAGAAACCCTATACAATGGTGTTGCGGGTGTAAAAGAAATTGATACCGTAATGAAGTTAGGTATGGCGCATCCTATGGGACCACTTCAGTTAGCAGATTTTATTGGACTAGACGTATGCCTTTCTATCTTAAACGTGATGCATGATGGATTTAAAAATCCTAAATATGCCCCTTGTCCTTTACTAGTAAATATGGTAATGGCAGGAAAGCTAGGTGTAAAATCTGGTGAAGGCTTTTATGATTACAGCGAGAGCAGAAAAGCAGAGAACGTTGCAAAAATGTTTGCATAAGCACACCTTATAAATCTATAGCATTTGCCCAAAGTAATACCATTTAAAGCAGTACGACCTACCAGAGATAAGATTAGTCTTGTTGCTGCACGCTCGTATGAGTCATACTCTAAAAAAGGTCGCAAGTTTAGAATGGAGCGCAATCCGTTTTCATTTTTACATATTGTAAATCCTGGTTACAAATATCAAAAGGAGATTACGGGTAAAGAGCGTTTTCAGCTGGTACGTAATAGATATCAAGAGTTTAAAGAAGATGGGATATTTATGCAGGAAGACAGCCCTGCCTTTTATGCGTACAAAATTATTGATCGCGATGGCAATCAATTTTTTGGTATTCTAGGAGCTGCAAGCGTAGAGGATTATAAAAACAACCTCATTAAAAGGCACGAAGACACCATTGCAGATCGCGAGCAACTCTTTAAAGAATACTTAAACACCGTAGGATTTAATGCAGAGGCCGTACTCCTAACCTATCCAGATAATGACACGATTGCTCAAATTCTTCACGATAAGACACAAGAGCGTGCAGAGTACGAATTTACCACCACCTATCGCGATACGCATTATTTGTGGCCCATTAAAGATGTAAAGAGTATAACAGTAATTGAAAAGACATTTAGTGAAATGCAACATCTGTATATTGCAGATGGTCATCATCGTTCTTCATCGTCGTTCTTGTTATCTCAGGAACATCAACAGAAGGGCACTGCAACGCCGGAAGACAACCCCTATAACTTCTTTATGAGTTACCTCATCCCAGAGTCACACCTTATCATCAAAGAGTTTAACAGGCTCATTAAAGATCTAAATGGCTTATCCAAGGAAGAGTTTCTCATTAAACTAGATACCTCCTACAGAATAGAAAACCGAGGAAACATACCGTACAAGCCAACAAAGAAGCATCATTTCTCTATGTATCTAGATGGTGAGTTTTACTCCTTATACCTGCGTAAAAATTTAAAAGGTTTTTCTAATAGCCTAGAAGCATTAGATACCTACATTCTTCACAAAACAATATTAGAACCTATCTTAGGCATAGAAGATATTAGAAACAACACGAGAATATCATACGCTCAAGGAAAAAAGGACATCACTTATGTAAAAAGTCTGGTAGACAAGGGTGATTACAAAGTAGGATTTGGGATGGTACCCATTACGATAGAAGAATTAAAAGAAATTGCAAATGAAGGCTTTACCATGCCACCTAAAAGTACCTATATAGAGCCTAAACTGCGTAGCGGCGTTACTATTTATGAGTTTTAATACATTATGAGCATAGCAAATAACCTACAACACTTTCTTGATAAACTACCCTCACATGTAGACTTGGTGGCAGTTTCAAAAACGAAGCCACTAGAGGACCTGCAAGAAGCCTACGATGCTGGGCAGCGCATTTTTGGCGAGAACAAAATTCAAGAAATGGCAGGTAAGTGGGAAGCATTACCTAAGGATATACAATGGCATATGATTGGTCACGTGCAGACCAATAAAGTAAAATATATGATTCCCTTTGTAAGTCTTATTCACAGTGTAGACCGCATCAAACTACTCAAGGAAATTGAGAAACAGGCAAAGGCTCACGATCGTATTGTAGATGTACTACTACAAGTTAAAATTGCCCGTGAAGAGACTAAATACGGTATGCCCTTGCAAGAAGCCACTGCCCTACTTAGTGGTGATGAGTTACAAAACTTTCCGCACGTTCGAGTAGTGGGGCTTATGGGAATGGCATCCTTTACAGACGAGCCAGAACAGGTAGCGGCAGAGTTTGCTATGCTGGAAGGGTTGTATGAACGCTTTCGCGAAAGCAAAAACCTCAACACCCTATCTATGGGTATGAGTGGCGATTATAAAATAGCCATTGCTCACGGCAGTACGATGATACGGGTGGGAAGTGCCATTTTTGGGGCAAGAAATTACTGATTTTAAGAAACTAAAGATTTTAATAAAGTACCTTAGACTGACTTGTACGCGATACTAGACATAGAAACTACCGGAGGTAAATACAATGAAGAAGGTATTACAGAGATTGCCATCTATCGTTTTGACGGGCACAAGGTTGTAGACCAGTTTATTTCGTTAGTCAATCCAGAACGACCTATTCAAGCATTTGTCGTAGGACTCACTGGAATCAATAATGAAATGCTACGCAATGCCCCTAAATTTTATGAAGTAGCAAAACGCATTATAGAAATCACAAAAGATTGCGTGATTGTAGCTCACAATGCTCAGTTTGATTATCGCATACTAAGTCTAGAATTTGATAGATTAGGATACGATTTTGACAGAAAATCACTCTGTACCGTAGCTCTATCTCAAGAATTATTACCTGGACATGCTAGTTACAGTCTTGGAAAGCTTGTGAGAGCATTAGGAATCCCAATTACAGATAGACACAGAGCAAATGGTGACGCTATGGCCACCGTAAAGCTTTTTAAAATGTTGCTTGCAAAGGATACCGAGAAGAAAATCGTTCAAGCCTCTATAAAAGCAATTCCAAAAAAAGTAATAGATCGTAAGCTTAAAGATCTTATTGAGAGCGTTCCGTCAGAATGTGGTGTGTATTATATGCATAATGTAAATGGGACAATCATTTACATAGGTAAGAGTAAGAATATTAAAAAACGCCTCACACAACATTTTACGAGCGACAACAGGAAGAGTAAAAAAATCCAAGAAGAGATCGTTGGTGTAACTTTTGAAAAAACTGGAAGCGAACTACTTGCGTTATTAAAAGAAAATGAAGAAATAAAAAGACATAAACCTCAATATAACCGAGCCTTAAGAAGAACAAAATTTAAGTCGCAACTCTCCCATTTTATAGATGATAAAGGATATATCAATCTAAAGATTGAAAAGGCTGACTCTCGTAAAAAATCCATCACCACTTTTAGTAATAGTCTGAGTGCAAAGAATAATCTAGAACGTATTGTAGAAACCTATAGCTTATGCCAGAACAAAGTATCTACGCTTTCCAAAAGTGGCAACTGCTTTAATTACACCATTAAAAAATGCAATGGCGCTTGCATAGAGGAAGAATCTCCAGAGAGCTACAATGACCGTGTGATGCAATTTATCAATAAGCATAGCTTAGAGGAAAAAAGTATGGTTATTGTAGATAGAGGGCGCGAAGTAGATGAACGTTCTTTTGTACTTGTAGAAGATGGGATTTTTAAAGGAATTGGCTATTATAACTTAAATTTTCAACTCAATAATATTGATATTTTGAGATCTATCCTTGTCACTATGGAGGATAATAGAGATGCACGTCACATTGTACAAAGCTACCTGCGTACAAAAAAAGTGAAAAAAGTAATTCCCATTCCTGAAATTACTACTTCATAAGGATTTAGTACATTTGGTTAAAAGCAAGACACATTGAGTATCGAGTATAAAAATAACTGGAAAAGAAGACTGCACGAGATAATTCACGAGGCAGATACAAGACAGGGAAAGTTTTTTGACGTGCTCCTTCTTATTTTGATTCTTGCGAGCATTGCTCTTGTGATGTTAGAAAGCGTAGACTCTATTGACGCCAAATATCACGACCTCTTGTACATAGGGGAATGGGTCATTACTATCTTTTTCACGTTTGAATATATCGCGAGAATTGTTACTGTAAAAAAGCCTTCTAGCTATATTTTTAGTTTTTATGGCATTATAGATTTCCTGTCTACTATACCTTTGTACCTGTCATTCTTTATTGTAGGATCTAATGCCCTACTTACTGTAAGAGCGCTACGTTTACTAAGGATCTTTAGAATTTTAAAAATTGCTCGATATGTAGGTGAATCTAACAAGCTTACAAAAGCTATTAAAGATAGTAGAGCAAAAATTAGCATATTTCTATTTGCGGTAATTATACTTTGTATCATTGCAGGAACCTTGATGTACCTTATTGAAGGGGAAGAAAGTGGTTTTAGAAACATCCCTGTAAGTGTATACTGGTGTATCGTAACACTTACCACAGTAGGTTTTGGAGATATCGCCCCAGTTACTCCTCTCGGGCAGCTCATTGCCGCTATTATCATGATTATGGGTTACGGTATTATCGCAGTTCCCACTGGAATTGTAAGTGCCGAGTATGCTAAGGATTATAAATCTAAAAACAGTAGCAGCATAAAAATACAAGGAGAAGAATATGTACATATGAATACGCAGGTATGCGAGAATTGTAGTGCTAGAAAACATAGAGACGACGCAAAATTTTGCCATAACTGTGGCTATTCTCTTCACAATGAATAAAACACTCATTACGGTTGTTGGACCCACTGCAATAGGAAAGACAGCCCTATCTATAAAGCTCGCGCAGCATTATCAAACTGAAATACTATCTGCAGATTCTAGACAGTTTTTTAAGGAAATGTATATTGGTACCGCAGTGCCAGATCCAGAAGAACTTAAAAGGGCTCCACACCACTTCATACAGCACATCTCTATCAAAGACACTTATAGTATAGGTCACTACGAGCGAGAAGCCTTAAAACTATGTGACACCTTATTTAAAAAATACGACACCCTAATTCTAGTGGGCGGCTCCGGGATGTATGTAGATGCGCTTATAAACGGTTTAGATTATTTTCCTGATGTACTTCCTGGAATAAGAGAACAACTTCAAGAAATCTTAAGTACACAAGGAGAGATCCCTTTGCGAGAAATGCTCAAAGAAAAAGATCCATTATATGCGAGCCAAGTAGATATATATAACACACAACGTGTTATGAGAGCATTAGAAGTATGCTTATCTTCCGGAAAGCCATTTTCGTCGTTTAGAAATCGGCCCAAAAAGCCTAGAGAGTTCAACACCATAAAAGTAGGGCTTAATGCAGACCGAGAGGTGATTTACGATCGTATTAATAGACGTGTAGATCTTATGATGGAAGCAGGATTATTAAAAGAGGTGGAAGGTTTGCTTTCGCGAAAGCGTCTCAACGCCCTACAAACCGTAGGATACAGGGAATTATTTGAGTTTTTAGAAGGAGAAGTATCTCTCGAAAAAGCTGTAGAAAACATAAAAACAAACACCCGAAGATTCGCAAAACGCCAACTTACCTGGTATAGAAAAGATCCAACAATTCAATGGTTTGATTATCAAGTAAAACTTGAAGAAGTTATCAAGTATCTAAATAAAAATACACTCCTTGCTTAGGAGTGTATTTTACTTCTTCACTAATATCGAAAAGAGATCACTAACTATTAGATTTAACTACTAGTCTGAAACCTTCTCCGTGTATATTTAAAATTTCAACTACATCATCTTTCTTGAGATACTTTCTTAGTTTTGCTATGTATACGTCCATACTTCTGGATGTGAAGTAGTTATCATCCCGCCATATTTTAGTAAGAGCTAGCTCTCTAGGCATTAAATCATTCTCATGTAGTGCTAGCATACGTAACAACTCATTTTCCTTAGGAGATAACTTGATAGGATCTTCTTGCTTATACGTTAAGAATCTAAGTTTAGAGTTTAAATGAAAGTTCCCTATAATAAACTCAAATTGCTTACTATCTGCTACAGACTCTACAGACTTGCGCTGTATAATTGCCTTTATTTTCATTAATAAGACTTCACTATCAAAAGGTTTATTTAGGTAATCATCTGCTCCTACCTTATACCCTTTAAGTACGTCTTCTTTTAGCGCCTTGGCCGTTAAAAAGATAATAGGTACATCTTGATTTTTTTCTCTTATCTCTTTTGCTAGTGTAAAACCGTCTTTATAAGGCATCATTACGTCTAGAATACAAAGATCAAAGTCATCTTTTTTAAATTTCTCAAAGCCTTCCATACCATTCTTAGCATGGGTTACGTCATAATCATTCATTGTAAGATAATCCTTTAGGACTGTTCCAAAATTAGGATCGTCTTCAACTAATAAAATTCTTTTGTTTTCAGTTTCCATATATTATGATATTAGTGGTATTTTAATTATAAATGTGCTTCCTTTTCCTTTCTCACTTTCAACATAAATCTCTCCTTGATGGTCTTCTACAATTTGCTTAGCATACGCCAGTCCAAGACCGTGTCCTTTTACATTGTGAATATTTCCTGTGTGTTCTCTATAAAATTTTTCAAACACTTTACGCTGTGCCGCTTTAGACATTCCATCTCCTTGATCTCGTACTTTTAAGAATATAAAATTACTTACATTTTCTGTATATACATCTATTTTAGGCTCTCCTGAGGAGTACTTTACTGCATTATCCAAGATATTTACAATTACATTAGTAAGATGTGACTCATTGGCAAGAATTGTGGATTTTGGAGCATCTAAATGTATTTCTACATACCCATTGCGATCTTCTACTATTAATTGTATGTGATTTATAGCATCTTCTATAATGTCGTGCAATTCATACCGTTCTTTTCTTATATCTAGTTCATTTTTCTCTAGCTTAGAGATTCTCAACACGTTTTCAACCTGAGCGTGCATTCGCTTATTTTCATCTCGTATCATCTGATGATAATAAGATACTTTTTCTTTATTATCTGATATCTTCGGGTTTTTTACAGCGTCTAATGCTAGATTTATAGTCGCAATAGGTGTTTTAAACTCGTGAGTCATATTATTGATAAAGTCTGTTTTTATTTGAGATATTTGACGTTGCTTATTTAACTGATGCAAAGCGCTAGAGTATGCAATTACGATTATAAGTGTAAAAATGATAGACATTCCTGCCATCCCTATAATAGAAGAAATCACAAATTTTTTCTCTCCAGGAAAAGTAGCATACAAGAAATACTGATTTTGCAATTGGTCATCTTCGAAAATAGGCACTTTATATAATTGCGAAGATCCTTGAAGTTCAAAATTTTCAGATCTCACTTTAGTCATAAGATCATCGCTAAATACAGCAAATTCAAAATCTGTCTCCATATCCCTCTCTACAAGTTCTAGAGTCAAGAGCCTTACAATCTCCTCATTCGTTACTCTTTTATGAATAGGAACTTTACGGGCTACATCACTTATAATTTTTGAATAGTTATATTTTTCAAAGTCTAGAAGTCTTGAAAATTCCTGAACCTTATCTCTACTTACTACTTCGTTACCATCGAGACTTGATTTAGATATAATCTGCCTGGAGCTTCTATTGTAATAACGAGTAATCTCAAGACTGTCTAAATCAAATTCTAATACGGGTGCAGATAGTTTGTAATCTTGTTGTAATACTCCATTTCTATAAAGATAGATTTCATTGCTAACAGGATCTTCTTCTATTAAGAATAATTCATCAAAGGTAAGATCGTCAGGAACCTCTATACTATCTATCATCTTCTCGAGAGGATAATAATAATCTTCAAGCTCTCTGTTTTTAATTTTTACTGCAACTGAGGCGAGGGTCCTTTTTGCGCTAAATGCAAACTGTTCTCTCTTGGTCGCAACACTCTCAGAAATCCAATAGCCTTGCACAAATATGATTCCTATGAGAGATAAACTCATAAGAATAATGAGGAGAAAAAACAGCTTCTTGTTCACCTCTCAAAAGTATGATTTTAACATTTATGGAAGTTTCCATTTAACCAAATGTTAACAAAGGGTCACCAACCTCTTGAAATCCTGATTGTAAGATGCTTATGAATGCGTAGAACACTATCTTCTAGATCTGTAAGATTAATATTTTCTATAACTGCATCAGATAGGCTCATCTTACGAGCATCGTCCCATTGGTTATTCATACGCTCCAAAACTTGCTCTTCTGTTATGTTATCTCTTTTTCTTACTCTTTGTAATCTAAGTAATTTAGGCGCCACTACCAGCAACATAAAATCACACATCTTGTAAGAACCATTTTCAAAAAGGACGGCGGCCTCTTTTACCACATAAGAATGCATCTGATTGTTTTGCCAAGAATTAAAGTCTTTCTGAACCGCTGGATGTACAATATTATTTAAGCTCGATAGCAAGTCCTTATCATTAAAAACTTTAGAGGCGATAAAGTCCCGATTCAAACCATTGTCATTGTAGGAATTAGCTCCCAGCAGTTCTATAATTTGTAATCGTAATTCTTGAGAGGTGTTCATAAGTAACTTCGCTCTATCATCTGATATGTACACTGGTACTCCTAGGTCCATAAATAACCTTGCAACTGTTGATTTTCCACTTCCTATGCCTCCCGTAAGACCTACTACCATTGTTTTAATTTACAACTATAAATTTTATCTGCTTTGTTTCCAATCTCACTTTACGCACGTTATCAGGTTTTCGAGATACAGATAGCACTAAAAACTCTTCATTATTTGTTCTTTTTGAAAAATCTGCCTCAATTTCAAAATCTGAAGGTAAAATAGCATCGTAAGCCTCTAAACTGGTAACATAGAAGAGGTTAACTTCTCTTGGGAAAATTTTCACCTCAGTATCCTTAGCACCTTTTAAAGTAACTGGTAGCATGAAAGATCCTTCCGTAAATTTTGCAACTTTTTGTTTGTACTCAAAAGTATTATTAGAAATTGCAAGATCTTTATAATCAGATATGGTATCTAAAGCCAAAGTAACTGCAACATCATTAGAAATATCATTTAAAGTCTTTGTCATTGTCCTAACACTAGATATCCCTTCTAAAACACCTTTTGGTCCAACTACCATAACACTGTCTGGCATTACACTAGCTACGTCACTCGCGTCATAACCACCTTTGTAATTGATAATGATATTACTAGCTACTGGGACTTTTTTACTAAACATTTTATCAACTGTTACACTTATATTCTTAGCACTAAAATTTGTAAATGAAACACCTCCGCCTATCACCTCTTTTAAAACAGGAGACAATCTATTCGTATCTAAAGTAAGCGTGTTATTTGAAATAGAATCTAAAGAAATAAAATCTATTGGAACTTCCTGACTCTTAAAGGAGTTAAGCATTAAGGAAAAACCATTTACTTCTGTTGTAATAGCAAGTTCTTTAGGAGTAATACTTTTTACCGTTTGATCTATAGGTACATTTACAATATCAATAGGAACGGTATAAATTTTAGTGTAATTCTTAGACAACTTTATCAACACCGCCACAAGAGAGGTAAGCAGCAGAAAAAAAAGAAAACCTCTAGCATCTGAGGATTTAAAGAAGGATTTACCTTTAACAGTCATGAAAGATTATTAAGTCCTTCAATTTACTTAAAAAATAATTTAGGAAAACGCTTTCGCGGAAGCTTTCCCATCCAACTTACCAGAATGGTAGATTTTAAAAAAGCCATTCCATAGCCATAAAACTGAATAAACATAGCAAAAACGGAGTATAAGCCTACTAACATACTTTTATTTAAGTATGTGGAATGTATAAACACCGCTAATATGTAAAGAGTATAACAGAAGTAAGGATAAACAAACCCAAACACCGCTAATAGTGCACTGCATATAAAACCTAAAATAAACAACGTGGGGAACCAGTAGGTAATCTTACTAGAATCTGGATGCCATTTATTTAATATGGGTCTTACTAATCCAAACTTATGTACCTGAGTATAAAACTTAGACCAAGAAATACGACGTTTATGATATACAAATGCTTCTGGCAGCAATCGTGTTTTAAATCCCAGTTTCCACAATCTCAATATCAAATCCGGATCTTCTCCAGGATGAATATCTCCAAAGCCATTACTTTCTTCAAAAGCCTTTCTAGAAAGCCCCATATTAAAACTACGTGGCTGGAATTTATTTATTTGTTTTTTACCACCTCGTATCCCTCCTGTCGTGAGCAAAGAGGTCATCACGTAATTAATCGCTTTTTGAATCCTTGTAAATGAGGCATCTGCCGCATCTGGACCTCCAAAACAGTCTACATAGCTATTCGTAAGAGAGCTGTTTATAATACTCACATACTGTTCCGGTAAAATACAATCTGAATCTAGAATGATAAAATAATTGCCCTTTGCACGCTTCATCCCATAATTTCTAGAATCTCCAGGACCGCTATTTTCTTTCGTGTAGTAGCTTATATCTAGATCCTTCTGGTAGTTCTTGACAACTTCTTCACTAGATAAAGAAGAACCGTCTTCTACAATTACAATTTCAACTAGCAAATCTGTATCCTGCTTACGAAAGCTCTCTAGCAACTCAGCGATTTCATCTGGTCTATTATAAACAGGAATTATAAATGAGTATACTAAAGACATATCACAAAACTAACCGTTATGTAGTTCATGAACAATAAAAAACCACCTTAAACAAATAAGGTGGTTATGAGTTTTATGCTTTCGCAAACCTGCCTTGCCGGCAGGCAGGAGGGTATTTAAGAATTCTTTAAAAAGGTTTCCATCACTTCATTGCTTACGCCCATATTGCTAAACCCTCCATCATTGTAGAGATTTTGAAGTGTTACACGACGTGTCAAATCAGAAAATAAAGTGATTGTATAATCTGCACAATCTTGAGCCGTTGCATTTCCTAGTGGACTGGTTTTCTCTGCATAAGCAATAAATCCATCAAATCCTTTAACTCCTTGTCCCGCAGTCGTAGGTGTAGGAGATTGAGAAATTGTGTTTACTCGAACCTTCTTATCCTTCCCGAAGAAGTATCCAAAACTTCGTGCTATAGACTCTAGATAAGCTTTATTATCTGCCATATCATTATAATCTGGAAAAACACGTTGCGCCGCCATATATGTTAAGGCCACGATACTGCCCCACTCATTCATTGCATCCTTTTTGTACAATGTTTGCATAGTTTTGTGAAAAGAAACGGCACTTACGTCCCATCCCTTTTCTGTCCAAGCATAGTTTTGATCTGTATACGCACGACCTTTACGTACATTTACAGACATACCTATGGAGTGTAAAACAAAATCTAACTTACCCCCTAATATCTCTTGAGCTTTATCTACAAGGTTTTCAAGATCTTCTATGGAGGTGGCATCTGCAGGAATAATTTCTGAACCTGTCTTCTCTGCTAATGTGTTTAAAGATCCCATGCGCATTGCTATAGGAGCGTTAGTAAGCACAAAAGTCCCTCCTTCTTCGTGAACACGCTCTGCCGTCTTCCAAGCAATAGAGTTTTCATCTAATGCTCCAAAAATTATACCTCGTTTTCCTTTTAGTAAATTATACCCCATTGTGTTGCTTATTAGTCTTGGTTAATATGGTTATTAATAGGCGCAAAGATCGCCATTATTTTAGAATATGTATTAGTTCAATAGATTTTTTGCGTGCTCCAAAGCGGTTGTACTCCCCCGAACGCCGCCCAACATTTCGGCAATTTCAATAATGCGTTCTTCTGGTGTTAAGGTTACAATTTGAGTAGAAGTTTTTACCTCAGTATCCTCTTTAAAAACTTTAAAGTGGGATGTTCCTTGTCCTGCAATTTGAGGTAAATGTGTTATACTGACTAGTTGCATAGTATTCCCCATTTCTTTTAAAATATCGCCCATTTTTAAAGCAACATCACCACTCACTCCGGTATCTATCTCATCAAAAATAAGTGTAGGTAATTTTTTATGCCTACTTAGCACAGCTTTTACAGCTAGCATCACTCTGGATAATTCACCTCCTGAAGCTCCTTTTTTTAATGATTTTGGTTCCATCCCTTTATTTGCCGAAAACATAAACTGTAAGGTATTCTTTCCTCTAATGTCAAGTACATCTGAAGGAACCAACCCTATCTGTAATCTCGCATTGGGCATACCTAATGATACCAGTATCTTTTCTATAGACGCGGTAAGACTAGGGATTGCCTCTAACCGTTTTTTTGATAAGGTATCAGCAACTTTCACAAGGGACGCTTTCGCGAAAGCAATATCTTTTTCTAGCTTCTCTATCTTCTCATCTACATTTTGTACTTCATACAACCTAGCATCCAGCTCCTCTCTTATGGTAATCAATCCTGGCACATCTTGTACATGATGTTTTTGCATAAGATTATATAGCTGCTGCACGCGTTCATTAATACGCTGCAATTCTATAGGGTCTGTTTGTATTGATCCTATTTTACTTTCTAATTCTTGTGAAAGATCTTCTAGCTCTAAAAAGCTAGACCGTAACCTTTCATGAAAGCTATTATAGTCTGCCCCGTAGGTTACTAACTTGCCTAAAGCTAGTCTAATTTCTGAGAGAAGGTCTAACACACCCAATTGGTCTTGGGTTAATTTGTGCTGAGCTTCTAGTAGTCCCTCCTGAATTTCTTCAGTATGACTTAGGGTATTCAATTGAGTTTCCAACTCCTCAAACTCCCCTTCTTTTAAGGAAGCCTCATCTAATTCATTAAATAAAAATGATTGATAATCATATTCTAGCTGTGCTTTTTTCTTAATCTCCTGAATGCCTTCGAGTTCTTTTATCAACCCCTTCCAAGTAGCAAATTGATCTTGATAACTAAGCAATAATTGCTGGGTATTTGCAAAAGTATCTATAATCTCAAATTGATAGTCTGTATCCAACACCTCAAGCGTCTTATGCTGGCTATGGATATCTACAAGGCGTTCTCCCAAAAAATGAAGCTGTTGTAAAGTAACGGGCGTATCATTTATAAAGGCCCTGCTTTTACCAGATGGCACAATCTCTCTTCTTATAATTGTGGCCAGTTCATAATCTAGATCATTGTCCTCAAAAAAACCTTGTAATTGATAGGATTCTATATTGAAAATACCTTCTATAACACATTTTTTAGAATGATCACCTGCACTTGCACTATCTGCCCGTCGTCCTGTAATCAATCCTAGAGCTCCAAGTAAAATAGATTTACCCGCACCAGTTTCACCCGTTATCACAGTAAAACCATCCTTAAAGATGAGATGAGCTTGCTCTATAAGAGCATAGTTTTTTATGGAAAGTGATGTTAGCAAAGAAAAAGATTTTGCTTAAAGATACTTCAGTTTATGAGGATAACAAATTAAAATTTGATCTGCCTCCAGAAGGTAGATTTTGTGGGCGCTATCCTATTAAGCGTCTCTACTAAATCTGAAATATTTACTTGAGGTCCTCCTGAGAAAACAGAAGCTATTTCTTCTGCCTTGGAGTCAAAAAATACGCGTGTTAAAAAATTATTAGGCCTTTTATTATACATAGATTTAAGCTGTATGACGGAGGTTGCTATCGTCTGTTTACTTTTCCTAAGGTCATCAGACATGGTGTCTAACCCAGTTCTGTGGTAGGAGTATAATATTCCAGAAAATTCTTTAAAATTGGGAGAGAGTAAATCTTCATTAAGTCTAAATCTAGATTGCGCCCCATCTGCTGCACTCCAGCCTCTTGCGTTACTAGGCTCTGCAGTAGTAACAATCTGTCTTGCCTTTTGAAAATATTTATCGCCATCTCCTAACTTAAAAGTAGCCGCATCATAACCTATTATTGTATAGGCATAGAAGGCTATTACAGAAACTAAGTTAGAATCAAAATTATTAGGGTTAAAAATAAGAGGTTGGAATTCTGTATACTCAAAATCAAAATCCCTATCGTTAAAGTTAAAAACTGGACTTGAGTAATCAGATCCATACACTGGTCTTGCAGATTGTACTTGAATACTGGCTTGAAAGTTATTAGAATTAGTTTGTCTCACTATAATGTTAAAAGAGCAATCTATACGTTCTTGTTGTTTAAACTTTCTATCGGTCCATTTTGTAGTATTTATGAACTCTGTAAGTGATCGCTCAAGCGTGGTAAAGACCTGGAGCTCTGCTTTTCCGGTTTGCTCTGCATTAATGACAACAACGGCATTAAGTTCTTGTGCGTTTGCAATACAAACGAAAAAAAAGGCTAGGATGGCAATACGTATTCTCATAATATTTTTGCAATAATTCTATCAAAGATATCGGATGCCACTTCCTTTTTGGTTTTTAAATCATAAGGATGTATGGACCCATCTTTTTCAATAAACGTAATTTTATTGGTTTTGGTCTTAAAACCTGCACCTTTATCTTTCAACGAATTTAATACAATTGCATCTAAGTTCTTTTTTACGAGTTTTTTAAGTGCATTCTCCTCTTCATTTTGGGTCTCTAGAGCAAAACCAACTAAAAATTGATTTTTCTTAAGTTCTCCCATAGATGCAAGAATGTCTTTAGTCTTCACCAAGTTTATGGCTAGAGAATCATCATTCTTTTTAATTTTTTCATCTGCAACCTGTGCTGGTTTATAATCTGCCACGGCTGCAGCTGCTATTGCTACATCAACAGAGTTATAAACGCTATGAGTTGCATCGTACATTTCTTCTCCAGAGGTAACGTTATGTACAGTAATTGAACTGTTAACTACTTTTATAGCACTAGGACCTAAAATTAAATCTACTTGTGCTCCTAGATTAGCGGCGCATAAGGCGAGTTCACAACCCATTTTACCACTGCTGTGATTCCCTATAAATCTTACTGGATCTATAGCTTCATACGTAGGGCCAGCAGTCACTAGCACTCTTTTACCGTACAAAGGAAGTCTTCCCTTAATATGATCAGAAATAAAAGTCACAATATCATCTGGCTCTGCCATACGGCCTTGTCCTACAAGACCACTCGCAAGTTCCCCACTAGTAGCAGGAATCATCACATTTCCAAAAGAGGTAAGTGTATCAAAAGTATTTTTAGAAGAAGGGTGCTTGTACATATCTAAGTCCATTGCTGGGGCAAAATACACAGGACACTTCGCGCTAAGATATGTGGCTAGTAATAAGTTATCGCAAGTTCCGCTTGCCATTTTAGACAAGGTATTTGCAGTTCCTGGGGCAATAACCATAAGATCTGCCCAGAGACCTAACTCTACGTGATTTGTCCATGTAGCATTATCGTCTCCCTCTATGGTAAAAGACGAGTGAACTGGATTTCGCGAAAGCGTACTAAGTGTAAGAGGTGTTACAAACTCCTTAGCTTTCTCTGTCATTACAACTTGAACAGTTGCTCCAGCTTTAATAAAGGCCCGTACAAGCATTGCACTTTTATAAGCTGCAATACCAGCGGTTACTCCTAGTAGTACTTTCTTACCGTCTAAAACGGACATGGTATTAATCGTTACTTTCTTCTTCAGTGATACTAGTATCTCTGCTGTAAATACGATCTTCTAGCCATTCTTGAACTGCAAGCGCATGGGCTTTAGGAAGGCGCTCATAAAATTTAGAAACTTCGATTTGCTCTTTGTTTTCGAAGATTTCTTCTAGACTATCGTTAAACGTAGCAAACTCGTCTAACTTATCAGTAAGTTCCTTTTTGATTTCTGTATTAATCTGCGTAGCACGTTTTGCTATAATAGAGATTGCTTCATAGATATTATCTGTTGGAGCATCTACGAGATTCTTATCTATTGTAGTCGTGCTTAATGGCGCATCAAGATCCTTAATATTCATTACTTACTTGTTTTATTTGCGTTAATTTCTTGCAAGCGCTCATTGATATCTTCGATCATGGTCGTTGCTTCTTCATTATATTTACCTTCTGGGTAATATTTTACTAATGCTGCATGGGCATCACGTGCCGCCTCAAGTCGTTCTTGCATGAGTCGCTCCACACTTCCTATGGCAAGCTGGTAAGCACTATCAAATCTCCAAAAATAGGCATCTTCTCTGTAGATACTTCCTGGATATTCTGTGAGAAAATTATCAAACGATTTTATAGCGTTAGGAAAAGTCCCTCTACTCTCACCAATTTTATTATAACCTTTAGCAATCTCAAAAGATTTTTTCTCTAGTTTGTTCCTTAGTTCTTGCACCATGCTATTCGCAAGCTCGAGATTCTCAGAATCTGGATAGGTATTGATAAACACCTGCAATTTGTCCATTGCTTTATACGTATCTGCTTGATCTAAATTAAAGGAAGGAGATAGATTGTAGTAACTTTCTGCACTTTTAAAGGCAGCCTCTGTACGCTTTTCACTTTGAGGGTAGGCGTTCACAAAGCGTTCGAACTGATATCCTGCAAGGTAATAATCTCCTATCTGATAATAGGTGTCTGAGTACAAGTACATTACTCGCTCTGCTTCTGGACGGCCTCTGTATAAAGGCACTATTTGCTCCCACAACCTTAAAGACTTCTTATACTTCCCTTCCTTATACAATGAGTCTGCTGTAGAATATTTTAACTTAATGTCATCAGATTTGAGAACATCTTGATAGGTTGAACAAGAGGTCAACATCAATAAAGCAATTAATAATAAAAAAAGGTTTTTCATAAGACTTTTAAACAGCAGGCAAAATTACACAAAAAGGATCACATAATAAAACGATCCGCTAAGGTTCAAAAATAACTTTTTAAACTGCTCGTAAACGGCGGTTAATATAACATTAACGATTAATCGAACGCATTTAAGAAATCTTTAATCTTTTGCCCCAATCCGTCCGATGCTTTTACTAAGGGTAAACGTACAGCATCGCCACAAATACCTTTATGAGAAAGAAGTGATTTTATTCCTGCTGGATTACCTTCTTCAAAAATTAGATCTATGGACGGCATTATATTAAAGTGCTTTTGGTATGCTTTCGCGAAAGCGCCCTCTAAACCATTATGAATCATTTCAGAGAACTCAGACACTAAGCCCTGCCCTATCACAGAAATCACTCCGTCGCCACCAGCACAGACCATAGGCAGCGCAAGCATATCATCACCAGAAATAACCAAAAAGTCGTCTGGTCTATCTTTTAAAATACGTAAAGCTTGATCCATGCTTCCTGCTGCTTCCTTTATCCCAATTATATTTTTATGCTCATTGGCCAGTCTAAGCGTTGTTTCCGAAGTCATATTACTCCCGGTACGAGAAGGTACATTATACATAATGATAGGCTTTACTGTGGCATCTGCAAGGGCTTTATAATGTGCATAAATACCTTCTTGTGTAGGTCTATTATAATATGGTGAGACAGATAATATCGCGTCATAACCTCTTGACGCATCTGGGTTAGAAACCTCATCTTGTATTGCCATAGTGTTATTACCCCCTATTCCTAAGACTAACGGAACTCTACCTTTATTTACAGCGACCACAGTGTCTTTAACAAGCTGTTTTTCTTTTTGAGTCAAGGTTGCGCTCTCTGCGGTCGTTCCCAGAACAACGAGATAATTTACACCTTGTTCAATATTAAATTCTACTAACCGTATTAAGGCCTTAACGTCTACGCTCAAATCTTCTCTAAAAGGAGTTATAAGTGCAACTCCCATACCTCGCAATGATTCCATACCTAACGTATTTTCAATATTTCTAAATACTTTATTATTTCCCTTATAACTACGTCTGTTTCTTCCATATTTACAGACACTGTAAGATCATTTATTTGATACATATCTTCCCTCAACCCTACTTTAAATTTACTATTAACCAAGGTTGAAACTGCATTTAAAGCTATGTCACGCTCCGTATAATAGTTAATTAATAAATCAAAATTTTTAGCCTTAAAATCCTTTAATTGAGGAGTTTTAAATACTCCCTTCCACCCGATATCTCTTGCCGAAAATAAAGTCTTATCCTCGAGTTGCTCCTTCTTTTTTTTCTTCACAAAGGACATAAAATGTACCTTATCTTCTTTCACTCCTAGAAGTTTGCAGAGCTCTTTAACTTTAGTTCTGTTAAAAGCGCCTATTTCCCCCTCTATAATACCTATAGATTGAAGTTTGTTACCTACAGTTACCGGAGATCTGTAGCTGTTCTCTTCTTTAAGTTTTCTCAAAATGGATTTTACCTTTAATCCGTTTAAAAACATGTATCTTAGATTTGCCACAAATGTAGCCAAAAACCATTCAAAATTTTTATTCTAAATGAAGCTAAAAATTTACATTTATATATCACTTTGTTATTTTTCTGTAGTACTCATCAGTTGCAAAAAGGAATCACAATTATCCTTACAAAAAGTTGAGGCCACTACAATACCCATTAATCCAGATATCGTTGAAGACAGTTCAATTAAGGCTTTCCTTAGCCCATACAAATCTAATGTTGACAAAGAAATGGATAGTATTCTAGCTTTTACTCCCAGAAGCTTGACTAAAAAGGATAGTAAATATAATACAGCCATAGGTAATATGATGGCAGATGCTGTTTTTGAAATGGCAAATCCTATTTTCAAATCCCGAACGGGGTATTCCTTTAATGCTGTTCTTTTAAACCATGGAGGCATAAGATCATCCTTATCAGAAGGAGCAATAACTACTCGTACCGCCTATCAAATTATGCCTTTTGAAAATGAGGTGGTGGTGGTAGAACTTAGCGGCAAGCAAATGAAAGAAATGTTCTCCTATTTAGAATATGGGAAGGCTCACCCAATCTCAGGTATACAAATCACCTTAGACAAAGACGGCAAATTAAAAGAAGCTCTTATTCAAGGACAGACAGTTTTAGATAACGAAACCTATTTTATAGCTACAAGTGATTATTTACAAAAAGGAGGGGATAGTATGACCTTCTTAGAAAAGCCAGTAAGTATCCTTAATTTGGATTATAAAATAAGAAACTTGCTTATAGATTATTTTAAGAAAAAGGATACTATCGCTCCAGTAAGAGATAACCGCTTTACTAAAGATCAAGAATAATGAAACGAAGAGAGTTTATAAAGAATACAGCTGCGGCAGGCACTCTTGTAGGAGTAGGCGGATTAAGTATGAGCACCTTACCACTTGAGACCAAAAAACAGATCACTATACTGCATACTAACGATGTACACAGTCACGTGGAGCCATTTCCTTCCAATGATCCAAAATATGCAAACTTAGGCGGTGCTGCCAGAAGGCTATCGGTCATACATAACATAAGAAAAGAAAATCCCAATATACTCTTACTGGACGCGGGTGACATGTTTCAAGGCACTCCGTATTTCAACTTCTACGGTGGTGAGTTAGAGTTTAAACTCATGTCTAAACTAGGCTACGATGCCGCGACTATTGGAAACCATGATTTTGACAATAGTATCGATGGGCTTGCCGCACAAATGCCCCATGCTCAGTTTGACATTCTGTCTGCTAATTATGACATGAAAAATACAATTATGGATGGACTCACTAAACCATATAAGGTGTATATCAAAGATGATGTGCGCATAGGAGTTTTTGGTTTAGGAATAAAACTTAGTGGCCTCGTAAATAAGCGTATGTACAAAGAAACCATCTATCTTGATCCCATAGAGATTGCTCAAGATATGACGAAAACATTACGTGATCAGGAGCATTGTGACATAGTTATCTGTTTATCTCACTTAGGATATGACTATAGAAATAAAGAAGTAATATCTGATCTCAACCTTGCCAAAGCGACCTCAGGCATAGACTTAATAATAGGAGGACACACACATACCTTTTTAGAAAAACCAACCATTGTCCAGAATAAAAAAGGAGCCTTTGTACTTGTGAACCAAGTAGGTTGGGGAGGTATTCAACTAGGTCGTATAGACTTTTTCTTAGACGGAGGTGTCACAACCAATAAATCTGTTTATTACAACATCTAGAGGTTCATCCTCCCATAATATGATTAGATGATTACATATAATCGTCTCCCACCTCGAGACCATTATTTATGAGTACAAAATAATTTATGAGTACAAGTTTATAAAAATTACCTAGTATAAAGGCAAAAACCATAAATATAGATTCTCGCTCAATATACTCATATACGAATGCCATTAATAGTTCTCCTATAAATCCAATAGCTACACCCCATAAATAAATATTATTAGGATGTCTATTAAATAAAGGAATTGAAAAGCATACAAATACTAAAATGGAGAAGGAAAAAATAGTAGGAACAAAGAGAACAGCATTGGGCAGTCGCGGGATAATGATATATAGCATAAAAACCACAAGGGTTGTGATCCCTAAAAAGCCAATTATTAATTCTGCTATATTGTGAGTCCCAAGTCCTTTTAAATTAAATCGTAGGAGTGGCCGTAGCATCAAAATTAAAATCACTTCAGAAATAAAGGAACTCGCTACTGTTATCTCGTAATACGTTACAAAATCATAAATAAAGCCTACCTCAGCAAACATATTAAATACAAAATATAACAACACCCAAAGACTAAACCTGCCCGTACTCTTTGTATGAAAAAGACTTATGGCTATAACAAAGAGAGGAAAAAAGATAAGTGATTGCCTAGGTCCATAAAAAATACAGACTAAAATCATGGCTAATGAAATGATGTATGCAATAGATCTATATATCCTACCTTTTTCTATCATTCAACATCATTATCAAGCATTTGCACAAAATCTTGTTCAGAAATAATTTTAACTCCTAGTTTCTCTGCCTTGGCTAGTTTACTAGGACCCATTTTGTCACCCGCCACCAGAAATGCTGTTTTAGATGAAATAGAACTGCCCACTTTACCTCCATTATCTTCTATCAACTTCTTTAGCTCATTTCTAGGCATCTCAAATACTCCAGAAACCACAAAAGTTTTACCTGCGAGTGTATCAGTTTGATTTGCAAGCTTATCAGCAGAAATTTCGAGTTGAACTCCGTATAATTTTAATCGTTCTAGGATTTCTCTGTTTTCCGCTTTCGCGAAAAACGCCACAACACTTTCGGCAATCTTTATACCTATTTCATCTACAGTTACCAACTCTTCTACTGAAGCAGCAATGATACTATCTACATTTTTATAGTGCTTCGCAAGCTTTTTAGCCACTGTCTCTCCTACATATCGTATGCCAAGACCAAATAAGACTCTCTCAAAAGGAATTTGAACACTTGCTTGTACACCGTTTACTAGATTCTCAGCACTTTTTTGCGCCATTCGTTCCAAGGGAAGGACATCTCCGACGGTTAACGTATATAAATCTGCATAGTTGTAAATAAGACCAGACTGCACTAATAAAGCAACAGTTTCCCCACCCAATCCTTCTATGTCCATTGCCTTACGCGAAATAAAATGTTGTATCCTACCTATGATCTGTGTAGGGCACCCCTCTTCATTAGGACAATAATGCTGGGCTTCCCCTTCTTTGCGCACTAAAGCCGTTTCACATTCTGGACATTGAGAAATATACACAGTAGGGCTAGAATCTTGAGGTCTTTTGGCAAGATCTACCGCGATAATTTTAGGAATAATCTCTCCGCCTTTTTCTACAAAAACTTCATCCCCTTCTCTAATATCTAATTTTGCTATTTGATCTGCATTATGGAGACTCGCTCTTTTTACAGTTGTTCCTGCTAATTCTACGGGTTCTAAATTTGCTACTGGCGTAATGGCTCCAGTACGACCTACTTGATAGGTGATTTCGCGTAAGCGTGTAGAAACTTGTTCTGCTTTAAACTTATAGGCCATCGCCCATCTAGGTGCTTTGGCAGTATACCCTAACTCTTCCTGCTGCCGTAAACTATTTACTTTTACCACCACACCATCTGTCTCATAAGGCAACTCATGCCGCGCCGTATCCCAATGATTCACAAATTCGAGCACCTCATCTATAGAGTGACATACTGTAGACTCAACGGGGACTTTAAAGCCCCATTCTCGAGCCTTTTCTAGACTTTCAATCTGGGTCTGAATACCCAAATTTGTTCCTGTAATATTATACAATAAGCAATCTAAGGGTCTCTTTGCTACCTCAGCACTATCCTGCAATTTTAAACTTCCGGAGGCTGTATTTCGAGGATTACGGTATAACTCTAAGCCTAGAGCTTCTCGCTCCTCATTCATCTTATTAAAACCATCCCAAGGTAGTACGATCTCTCCGCGTATGTCAAATCTAACTGGATAATCCCCCTTAAGCTTAAGAGGTACTGATTTTATAGTCTTTACATTAGTGGTCACATCATCACCTTGAAAACCATCACCTCTGGTAACGGCCCTGAGTAGCTCACCATTTTCATAGGTAAGACTCATAGAGGCGCCGTCGTACTTTAACTCACAAGTGTAAGAAACGGCTCCATCAACCATTTTTTTTATACGCGTTTCCCAATCGTTTAAATCTTCTTTAGAATAAGAATTATCCAAGGAATACATCCGATGATTATGAACTACAGTCTCAAAATTTTTAGTGACGGTCCCACCTACTCTATGCGTAGGAGAGTTGGGGTCATCATATTCTGGATGTGCTTGTTCCAGTGATTGTAAATGCTTTAGTTTTTGATCAAATTCAAAATCAGAAATCGAAGGGGTGTCTAGTACATAATACTTGTGATTATGCTCCTGCAATTCTTCTCGTAAAGCAATTATTTGCTGTTGTATTGTCATATAGACAAATCTAAAAAATAACCCCTTAATTGTATGACTAACAATAAGGGGTCGTGTTAATAGTTATAAACAGTTAATCAATCGTTTACAAATAGTTTACGTGTTAAGGCTGCTAGTATACCACCTGCTACTGGAGCAACAATAAATAACCACAATTGTTTCAGTGCTATTCCTCCAGCAAAAAGTGCTGGCCCTAAACTTCTTGCCGGGTTTACAGATGTTCCTGTGATTGGGATTACTACAAAGTGAATTAACGCAAGTGAGATACCAATTGCCAGTCCCGCCATCTGTGGTGATGCGTCTTTTGCAGTAGTTCCAAAAATGACCATCAAGAATAAAAATGTAAAAACCAACTCTGCAATAAAAGCAGATTTCATATCAAAATTACCTAGATATCCTTCACCCCATCCATTACTTCCTAAGGCCCACTCACCCATTTCAAAACCTGCTTGACCAGAAGCAACTACATAAAGTACTGCGGCTCCTAAAATGGCTCCTATACATTGTGCAATGACATAGCCTATTAAATCTTTTACAGAAAGTTTACCTGCTATGGTCATCGCTACAGATATGGCTGGATTGATATGACATCCAGAAATAGGACCTATGGTATAAGCCATTGCCACTACCGCCAGACCAAAAGCCAATGAAATTCCTAATAATCCTAGACCTGAAGGTCCCGTGGCAGATACACCTGCAATCGCGGCCGCTCCGCAACCGAATAAAACTAAAGCAAAAGTTCCTAGAGCCTCTGCTGCATACTTTTTTGTACTCATAATAATTAGTTTGTGTTAGATTGTAGGAAAATACTTAATTATGTGCTTATTTTAACATAAATGTTAATTTTTTATTAACATTTTACAAATAATGCTAATATACTATGGATGTATTACTACACCCTGTCTAACTTTAACCATTTTGGAACATCTGGAGCCTTAAAAGCTTTCATTTGAGTAATGAGTCCTTCTACTGTAGTGTCTACTAGTAGTAACTCATAGTTCTCCATTTTTAAGAAACCTCTTTTCACCATGGTCGCCAACATCTTTAGAAGATCGTCATAAAAACCATTAATGTTTAATAAACCTATAGGCTTTTGATGCAATCCTAATTGACTCCAAGTAATAATTTCGAACAATTCTTCTAAAGTTCCAAAACCTCCAGGGAGTGTCATAAATCCATCTGAGATCTCCTGCATTTTCATCTTGCGTTCGTGCATATTCTTATTAGTGATAAGTTCTGTAAGACCTAGATGCACAACCTCCTTAAGCTTTAAAAATTCTGGTATCACTCCTATAACTTTACCTCCACCATCTAAAGTGGCTTGTGCTACTTGCCCCATCACACCTATTTTGGCGGCGCCGTATACTAAGGTTATATTATTTTGAGCGAGGTAAGCGCCTAGTTCTTTAGCCTTTTGAGCTATATCTAGATCATTCCCTTCACTACTCCCGCAGAAAACACATATTGATTTTAAATCATTCATATAAGCATCATTTTACAGCTCGTATCATCCTATCTTTTCCAAAGAGGTCCTTTTTAAGGGTCACGTTTGAAAATCCAACTTCTTTTACGAGCATTACTGTTTCTTCTCCAAGATACTCATTGATTTCAAAAAATAACTGACCCCCCTCCTTTAAGTTATTCACAGCGAGCTGAGCAATCTTGCGATAAAAAATAAGTGGATCATTATCTGACACAAAAAGCGCCGAATGTGGCTCGTGCCGCAATACGTTTTCTTTAATCGCTGCTTTTTCTAGTTCTCTCACATAAGGCGGATTCGATACAATTACGTCATATCGTCTAGGCAAACTATCAGCCTCCAGAATGTCTTGCTGAAAAAAAGTAACTTCAACCTGGTTATTCTGTGCGTTTGTAGCAGCTGTCTCTATAGCTTGTATTAAGATGTCTACTGCTTCTGCTCGAGCATTAGGAAGCTGTTGTGCAAGAGCAAGAGCTATGCATCCAGATCCTGTTCCTATATCAAGAATTTCTATTGGTTGTTTTTTAGTAGTCTCTTCTAGTACCCAAGTTACGAGTTCTTCGGTCTCCGGCCGCGGTATCAAGGTCGCACGATTTACTTGTAATTCTAAACCGTAAAATTCCGTTTGTCCTACTATATATTGGACAGGTTCTGATTGTTTTAATCGTTCTAGAACTGTATCAAGTTCATTGATTTGCTGTGGTGTAAGTTGTAGCTTTCGCGAAAGCGCAACCTCTACCCTATTCAAACCCAGTACATTTTCCAGAATAATAGAACGTATAGAAATAATTTCTTCTTCTGGATATAAAGCTGCAAGAGTTTTATTAAAATGGGCACGGTAGTCATCTAAGGTCATAGCGTAATAAGCATATGCACTGGGCAAGAAAAATGCCCCGTGTCTCCCATAGGCCCATCTATATAATCAAAACCAGTCCTCTTATAAAGTTTTTGTGCTGCTTCCATATAGGGCATCGTCTCTAGATAACATTTTTGAAAGCCATACTTACGACCTTCTTGCAAGCACGTTTTCATCATCTCACTTCCTATGCCTTTACCCCGGGCTTCGTCTAGAAAATACATTTTTTGTAATTCGCATACAGGGCCGTTATAATTTTCTAATTGTGCAATACCTGCACCTCCTATAATTTTACCATTATCCTCTACGACAAAGTAGGTCGCATTAGGGACATCATAGGTTTCATACATTTGGTCCAAGGCTTTATCTGCATAAGCCGTACCTACTTTAGGCACACCCAGATCTACAAGCACTTTACGAATAACAGCTGCAATTTGCTGGTTATCAGATTTTTCTATTGGTCGGATGGTTGGTTTGCTCATCGCTAGTTATAGTTCTATTTTTGCACTGTGAAGATACACGAAACCTACATAAAACGCTGCATTCAATTAGCTAAAAATGGACTGCCCGCTGCAATGCCCAATCCTTCGGTAGGTGCTCTTCTCGTGCATCACGACACCATTATTGCAGAAGGATATACCAGTACATACGGCGGCGCTCATGCAGAGGTGAACTGTATTGCTTTCGCGAAAGCAAACACACCCCACTTACTATCAGAAAGCACCTTATACGTAACACTAGAACCCTGTAGCCATTTTGGAAAAACGCCGCCCTGTGCAGATTTAGTGATAGATTCTGGCATCCCAAGAGTTGTAATTGGTACTATTGATCCTTTTGCCAAAGTAGCTGGCCGTGGTTTAAAAAAGCTTATCGAGGCAAACATAGATGTTACGGTAGGTATTCTAGAAGAAGAATGTAAAGCTGTAAACAAGCGCTTTTTTACCTTTCACGAGAAAAAAAGACCTTACGTAATTTTAAAATGGGCGCAATCACTAGATGGATATATCGCCCCGCTAGAGAAAGAACAGCAAAAACCGGTGTGGCTTACAAATCAATATTCCAGACAATTAGTACACAAATGGCGCAGTGAAGAGCAAGCCATACTTATAGGCGCAAATACTGCCATTTCTGATAATCCAAGTCTTACTACCAGAGACTGGCACGGTGCCTCTCCTGTTAGAATTGTGATTGACACAACTAATAGTTTATCACGAGATCTTGCCATTTTTGATGATCAAACCCGTACGATTGTCCTTAATACAATAGACGTTAATGAGATTTGCTCGCAATTATATAATGAAGGAATACAATCTATCATAATAGAAGGTGGTACCAAAACACTCCAGCGTTTTATAGAAAGTACTATATGGGATGAAGCTCTCGTATTTACTGGCACAGCAACACTCACAGAAGGTGTTACAGCGCCTATACTTTCAAAAAACTTTAAAGAAGCGACTTCCAAAATGATTAAAAATGATATCCTTACGATGTATAAAAACGACCCATCTTGACCTATTTACTTTTAAGTATAGCGGCTTCCAGCCTCATTTTTGTGATTTTCAAACTCTTTGCACGTTATAATGTAAATAAACTACAAGCAATCGTCGTTAACTATGTAATTGCTTTTACTACAGGAATTCTAACGTATACTGGAGATACCACCATTCAAGAAGCTACTGGTTCTGAATGGTTTATAGGCGCTCTTTTATTAGGCTTAATTTTCATATCTGTCTTTAACCTTATGGCGATCACTACTCAAAAAAGTGGCTTATCAGTTGTTTCGGTTGCTACAAAAATGAGTGTCATTATACCCATTACGTTTGGGATATTTTATTACAATGAGAGTGCGGCTATTTTAAAAATTGTTGGAATAGTACTCGCTCTTATAGCAGTATACCTAGCTTCTGTAAAAGACAAATCTATACTCAAAAGCAACTCCTTACTGTTTCCTTTTCTCATTTTGATAGGCAGCGGAATTATAGATGTCTCGCTCAAGTATTTTGAACAGGCTCACGTAAAAGATACTGACGCTGGTATTTTTTCGGCTACCATTTTTGCAAGTGCTGGCGTTTTAGGAATCCTTTTTATTAGCGTACAACTCTTCAGGAAAAAGATCCAACTAGAACTTAAAAACCTAATAGCCGGAATAGTACTTGGTGTTCCTAATTATTTTTCTATTTACTTTCTTGTACAGGCATTGCGTACAGATGGTTTAGATAGCAGCACAATTTTTACGCTCAACAATGTTTCTATTGTTGTTTTGTCTACCTTATTAGGGATTGTATTTTTTAAAGAACGATTACTTTTAAAAAACTGGATGGGTATTGTCCTAGCGGTTATTAGTATTGTTTTGGTTACTTTGGCTTGATGTTTTGTGATTACGCTTTCGCGAAAGCATATCAAAAATTACTAATTTTTTACATAAAACCAATGAGCCATTAATGAGATTTCCGCCTTCGCCGAAATTGTAGTGAATCAGATAAATGAAAGACACCTATCGTACTATATCCAAACCTTCTCCCGAAGTTCTATTTAAGGATAGAAACAGTAAGTTTTATGGGTACGCCTATCCCGTGAGCACAGAAGAAGAGGTTAAAAAACATCTGGACACACTCAAAAAGGAACATTATCAAGCAAGGCACTGGTGTTATGCTTGGGTGCTAGGAAAGGAGTACGAGAGATTTAGAGCCAATGATGATGGAGAGCCCAGTAATAGTGCAGGGGTGCCTATACATGGACAACTTCAGTCCTTTAACCTTACCAATGTATTGGTAGTCGTGGTTAGATACTTTGGCGGAACAAAATTAGGAGTTGGTGGTCTTATAAATGCGTATAGAACAGGAGCACAACTCGCCCTTGAAGCTTCTTTAATTGAAGAACGCACAATAGATATACCCTTCACCATAACATTTGAATACCCACTTATGAATACTGTAATGCGTTTAATAAAAGACGAGAACTTGCAGATTATCGATCAGAAGATGGAGTTGAATTGTAAATACACTCTAGCGGTTAGACGAAAAGAGTTTGATAGAATTATTTCACTAGTCCAAAATATTTATGGAGTAACTATTATAGAAAATTAAGATAGTACCCTAAAGTTTATCGAGCAAATAAGAAGGACATCGCATAGGACGATTTGTTTTCATATTCATGAAAACCAATTCTGTACTTGCAATTGTTAATAAATCATTATTTTGATTGTAGATTTTATAGTCAAAAACAATCCTTGCAGTAGGAATTTTCCTGAGAGTAGTTTCCACTCTAAGCACATCATCGAAAACTGCCGACTTTTTAAAAGTAATTTCTAAATTATAAACAGGGAGCATCACACCCTCTTCTTCCATAGATTTATATGAAATCCCTAGCGAGCTAAGCCACTCAATACGTGCTAGTTCCAAGTACTGCGCATAATTGCCGTGATACACCACACCCATCTGGTCCGTCTCAGCATATCTAACTTTAACAAAAGAATTATGAGTTTTCAACTGTAGAGGTGGGTTTTTTTCGTAGATTTAAAGGTTCCAAGTATGCACATAATTTTATCAAAAAACAACCCATATTTTGTTTTTTTATTCAAAATTTTGTTCACATATTTGCTTAAGAATAAAGATGGGGATTACAATCTTCTTTTGATGAAGAATTTCTGATTTTCTTTAAACACGAACCAATAACATTTAAACTAACTAATGACTAAATCTGCACAAGCTGTATGGGATAACTGTCTCTCTTTTATAAAGGACAATATTACCCCTCAGGCATACAAAACGTGGTTTGAACCTATCAAGGTTGTAAAACTCACAGATGCAGCTCTTAGTATTCAAGTACCAAGTAAATTCTTTTACGAATGGCTTGAAGAGCATTATGTGCAACTTCTTAAGGTAGCTCTTCACAAAGAATTAGGTGAAAGTGCTAAGCTAGTGTATGTGATTAAGATGGAAAACACGTATGGTAATAGTCAACCATTTACCGAGAAAATACCTAGTGCTAATAGAACATCTTTAAAATCACAAGAAGTAGATGCTCCTTTAAAGAATAAAAATCCAGAGCTAAAAAATCCCTTTGTAATACCTGGTATTAGAAATTTACAAATAGAATCACAGCTCAATCCTAATTATAATTTTGACAACTTCTTAGAAGGTGATTCTAATAGACTTGCACGATCTGCTGGGATGGCCGTTGCCAATAAACCCGGAGGAACGTCTTTTAATCCTCTACTCATTTTTGGAGGAGTTGGACTTGGAAAAACACACTTGGCTCACGCCATAGGTGTGCAAATAAAAGATAAGTACCCTGAAAAAACGGTGCTTTACATTTCGGCAGAAAAGTTTACGCAACAATACATCGAGTCTGTAAAGAAAAATAATCGCAACGACTTTATTCACTTTTACCAAGTGATTGATATATTGATCGTAGATGATATTCAATTATTGAGTGGTAAGGCAGGAACACAAGACGTTTTCTTCCATATTTTCAATCATTTACACCAAAACGGAAAACAAGTAATCCTTACCAGTGACAAAGCTCCTGTAGATATGCAAGATATCGAGCAGCGCTTACTGTCTCGATTTAAATGGGGACTTTCTGCAGAGTTACAACATCCAGGTTTTGAGACACGAATTTCTATCATAAAACATAAGCTTTATCAAGATGGTGTTGAAATGCCAGAAGAAATTGTAGAGTTTCTTGCAAATAATATCAAAACTAACATACGCGAGCTAGAAGGAGCAATTATATCTTTAATTGCCCATTCTTCTTTCAATAAAAAAGAGATCACTCTAGACCTTGCGAAGAAAATAGTAGATAATTACGTAAAGCACACCAAAAGAGAGGTTTCTATCGATTACATACAAAAAATCGTATCAGATTATTTCCAGATGGATGTAGATACTTTACAATCTAAAACACGTAAACGTCACATTGTACAAGCACGTCAACTAGCAATGTTCTTTGCTAAAAAATTAACAAAAGCTTCTCTTGCAAGCATAGGTTCTCAGATAGGGCAACGTGATCACGCAACCGTATTACACGCCTGCAAAACGGTAGATAATCTGGCTTCTACCGATAAACAATTTAGAAAATACGTAGAAGACCTTAATAAAAAATTAACAGTATAACACCAATACAATTAGATCTTAAAACCTCAATAGCTATATTGAGGTTTTTTTATGCTTTCGCGAACCAGCCTGACGGTAGGCAGGAGCAAGAACTTCTACCCAACTCTAGGTAAATCACTTTCTTCATGTTTAAGTGGCAAATGAGAGCTACCTTGTAAAAATGCATCTACGTGATAAGCAGCTTGCCTACCTTCGGAAATAGCCCAAACGATTAATGACTGCCCTCTACGCATATCGCCAGCAGCAAAAACACCTCGAACACTAGTTGTATACTTATCTAACGTAGTTTGCACGTTACCTCTCAGGTCTGTCTTGAGACCTAACTGTTCTATCAATGTCTTTTCTGGTCCCGTAAAACCTAACGCCAGAAAAACCATATCACAATCCCATTGTTGCTCTGTATTTGGCACCTCTTTTAACTCCTTACGACCACTTGGATGCGTTATCCATTCCACCTGAGAGGTAATGAGCCCTATGAGATTCCCTCTAGCGTCTCCCAAAAATTCCTTTGTAGAAATACTAAATACACGCTCTACACCTTCTTTATGAGAGGAACTTGTACGCAATCGCATAGGCCAGTAAGGCCAAGGCTGATTTTTTGGACGATTAATAGTAGGCTTTCCTAAAATTTCAAAGTTGATAACGCTTTGAGCTCCTTGTCTATTGGAAGTGCCAATACAGTCGCTACCAGTATCGCCTCCTCCTATCACAATCACCTTTTTATCTGTCGCGAGAATTGGGTGTTTATTTTTTTCAATTCCATCTACCCGTTCATTATTCTGCTTCAAGAAATCCATTGCTTGGTAAACGCCTCTCAAATGAGCTCCTTTAATAGGAATACTTCTTCGCATTGTCGCGCCACCGCAAAGAACAAGAGCGTCAAAATCATTTTTAATAGTTTCAATACTAATGGTAACGCCCACGTGAGAATTGGGTTTAAAAACAATTCCCTCTTCTTCCAAGACAGCTAGACGTCTATCTATTATAGATTTTTCTAATTTAAAATCTGGTATGCCGTATCTTAATAATCCTCCAATTTTTGCATCACGCTCAAAAACGGTAACTAGGTGACCAGCTCGATTAAGTTGCTGTGCTGCTGCAAGCCCAGAAGGACCTGAACCTATGATGGCAACAGTCTTCCCCGTGCGATGTTCTGGCGGACAGGCTTTTATCCATCCTTCTTCAAAAGCTTTTTCGACAATATTTTTTTCAATATTCTCAATACTTACCGGATCTGCATTAATACCTAAAACACACGCTTCTTCGCAGGGAGCTGGGCATAGTCTTCCTGTAAATTCTGGAAAATTATTAGTTTCGTGAAGTATTTTGGCAGCTTCTTTCCAGCGGCCTTTATAGACCATATCATTAAAATCTGGAATCAAATTCCCCAGGGGGCAACCACTATGACAAAACGGAATCCCACAATCCATACATCGTCCTCCTTGCTTTTTGAGCTCTTGCTCTTCTAAAGGAATTGTAAATTCCTTGTAATGTTTGAGACGCTTGTTTACAGGGATATACGATTCATCCTTTCTTTCAAATTCTAAAAATCCAGTTACTTTTCCCATATCTATGCTGTAATTTCTTTTTCTTGCTCCAGACGGATAAGCGCTTGCCTATACTCCTCGGGTAATACCTTTATAAAATGCTTCAATTCGTTTTCCCAATTTTCTAGTATGCGCTGTGCTAATGGACTTAGGGTCATATTGTAATGTCCCTCTATAAGTCCTTTAAGTTCCTTCACATCTTGAGGGATCGTTACGGGATCTAGGTTGAGTCCTTCTTTGTTTACTTTTCGCGAAAGCGTATCCTTCTTATTATACACATAAGCGACACCACCACTCATTCCGGCTCCAAAATTTCGTCCTACTTCGCCCAGGATCACAACAGTTCCTCCTGTCATATACTCGCAACCGTGATCACCTATACCTTCTACCACCGCCTTTGCACCAGAATTTCTCACTGCAAAGCGTTCACCTGCTTTACCATTTATATAGGCCTCTCCTGAGGTAGCTCCATACAAAGCAACGTTACCTATTATGACATTCTCTTCTGGCTGGATAGTGGCTTCATCAGGTACTTTGGCAATAAGTCTTGCCCCAGAGAGCCCTTTCCCTAAGTAATCATTGGCATTTCCTGTGACAGAAAGTGTGACTCCACTCGCTGCAAATGCTCCAAAACTTTGACCAGCAGAACCCGTGAAATTAACTTTAAGTGTATTTTCTGGAAGACCATTTACCCCATAGATTTTAGAAATCTCATTACTTAAAATAGCCCCTACTGATCGATCTTCATTTGTGATAGGAAAATCTAAGGTGGTCTTTTCTTTTCTAAATAATGCGGGGTGCGCTTTTTTAATGATATCAAAATCTAATGACTTCTCTAGATTATGATCTTGTTGCTCTGTATTACGCAAAGAAACATCTGCTCCTACCTGTACTTGATGTAAGATAGGTGAAAGATCTACTCCTCTAATTTTATATTGCTCTATGGTGGTATTGCGGTCTAGCTTATGGACTTGACCTACCATTTCATCTATCGTTCTAAAACCCAATTGCGCCATTATTTCTCGCAGTTCTTGGGCTACGAAATACATAAAATTCACCACATGCTCTGGCTTGCCTTTAAAACGCTTGCGCAATTCTGGATTTTGAGTAGCGATGCCTACAGGGCAAGTGTTTAAATGACATACTCGCATCATTACACAACCAGAAGCTACTAACGGAGCTGTTGCAAAACCAAACTCTTCTGCCCCTAATAAACATGCTATCGCAACGTCGCGCCCTGTTTTGAGCTGGCCGTCACATTCTAAAACCACGCGACTTCTAAGATTATTCATCACTAAGGTTTGTTGCGCCTCAGCGAGACCTAATTCCCAAGGAAGGCCTGCATGTTTAAGTGATGTAAGTGGTGAGGCGCCTGTTCCGCCATCGTGTCCAGAAATAAGAATCACATCTGCCTTTGCCTTTGCCACTCCGGCAGCCACGGTGCCTATTCCCGCTTCTGAAACTAACTTAACGTTTATGCGCGCTTCTCTATTGGCACTTTTAAGGTCATAAATAAGTTGTGATAAATCCTCAATAGAGTAAATGTCGTGATGCGGCGGTGGAGATATAAGACCCACATAAGGTGTTGAGTTACGTGTCTTGGCAATCTCTGCATTTACCTTAGGTCCAGGTAGATGACCACCTTCTCCAGGCTTTGCTCCTTGCGCCATTTTTATCTGTATCTCCGCTGCATTAGTAAGATAATTAGACGTAACCCCAAAACGTCCAGAAGCTACCTGCTTTATGGCACTGTTTTTCCAGTCTCCATTAACGTCTTTATAAAAACGATCTTGATTTTCTCCACCTTCTCCTGAGTTACTTTTACCGTCAATACGATTCATCGCAACAGCCAGATTTTCGTGCGCCTCTTTACTTATAGAACCGTATGACATGGCACCCGTTTTAAAACGTTTGACAATGCTTGTCCAAGGCTCTACTTCATTAATATCTATAGGATCATAGTTTGTAAATTCAAACAAACCTCGAATAGTCATTAATTGTTTGGTCTGATCATTTACGCGTTTTGCATATTCCTTATAGACTACGGGCTTATTGCTTCGCACGGATTCCTGAAGCTTGGCTATAGTAATCGGGTTAAAGAGATGTTTCTCTCCGCTGCGTCGCCATCTATACTCGCCTCCTATTTCTAGGGGTTGTTCTGCTTTCGCGAAAGCGTGCTTGTGCCTTTTACTAATTTCCTTTTCCAATGTGCGCAGGCCTATTCCTTCTATACGAGACACCGTACGAGGAAAATATTTGTTCACCACTCTCGAGTTGATCCCAACACATTCGAACAATTGTGAGCTTCGATAGGAGTTAAGGGTAGATATTCCGATCTTATTCATCACCTTGAGGACACCCTTACCTACAGCCGCATTAAAATTTTGAATCGCCTCCTCTACCGAAACATTTGCCTCTTGAAGGTCTATTAAATTATCTTCTATAATCTCATTTACGATATACGGATTAATGGCACTTGCTCCATACCCAAAAAGCAATGCAAAATGATGCACCTCTCTAGGCTCTGCAGATTCTATAATAAGGCTTATTTTAGATCGTTTTTTAAGCGTACTTAATCCATTATTCACATAGGAGCAGGCCAGAAGCGCTGGAATAGGTGCTTTCTCTTGGGAAGAGTTCCTATCTGATAAAATAATAATGTTTGCTCCATTGTCTATAGCCTTTTCTGCAGCTTTCAAGGTATGTTCGAGACCATCCTCTAAGCCGTTATGACCTTGTACTGCGTCATACAGTATGGGAATAGAAACTACCTTAAAATTTGTATTATCATAACTCTTAATCTTATCAAGATCTTGCTTGGAGATTACAGGGTTATTTATTTTAAGTTTTCTACAGTGTGTGGCATTGATATCAAATATGTTAGCATCACTGCCCAAGGTTAAACTAATATCGGTTATTAATTTCTCTCGAATCCCATCGAGCGGTGGGTTGGTTACTTGGGCAAAAGATTGCTTAAAGTAATTATAAATTAACTGAGACCGCTGCGACAATACGGCTAGAGGCGTATCATTACCCATAGATCCTATAGGCTCTTTTGCCAGTGTCGCCATAGGAAGAATAATGCTATTAATTTCCTCTTGAGTATACCCAAACATTAATTGACGCGTCTGTAATGATTCTTGCTCTAGAAAAATTGGGCAATCATTATAGGGTATATCTTTAAGATGGATGAGTTCTTGATCGAGCCATTCTTGATACGGATGTTTTGAGGCAATTTGTTCTTTAATTTCTTCATCATTAATAATGCGTCCTTCTTTCATATTCACCAAGAACATTTTACCTGGCTCTAAACGCCCGTGATATTCTAGGTTTGAGGGTTCGATCTCTACAACGCCTGTCTCAGAAGACATAATCACATATCCATCCTTAGTTACAGAATATCTAGAGGGACGTAGTCCATTACGATCTAACACAGCTCCTATATAATTACCATCTGTAAAAGGAATAGAAGCAGGACCATCCCAAGGTTCCATTACGCAAGAATTAAATTCGTAAAAGGCTCTCTTTGCTGGAGACATCTCAGAATTTTTCTCCCACGCCTCTGGCACAAGCATCATCATCACTTCTGGCAATGGTCGTCCTGTCATTAGCAGCAACTCGACCACCATATCCATAGAGGCAGAATCTGACTTACCTGGTAATACCACAGGTAGTATTTCTTTAATACTGTCTCCAAACCAAGAACTCTCCATTAATTCTTCACGAGAAAACATTCTCGTAATATTACCCCTTAACGTATTGATCTCTCCATTATGACACATATATCTAAAAGGCTGGGCAAGATCCCAAGTAGGAAAAGTATTTGTAGAAAAACGCTGGTGAACCAATGCCAGACTCGTTACTACTTCTGGCTGATCTAAGTCCTTATAATATATCTTGATATCTTGAGGCCGTAAAAGTCCTTTATATATAATAGTCTTTGTCGAGAAGCTAGGAAGGTAAAAAAACGAACTCTCAGAAAGTTTAGATCCGTATATGGCGTGTTCGGCTTTTTTCCTTGCTTTATAAAGCGCAAGCATAAAGGCAAAATCTGAAACCTCTTTCTCATCTCTCTTAACAAATATTTGCTGTACAAAAGGTTGAGACTTTTTAGCTATTTCTCCTAAAATAGTCTGATCTACGGGTACTTCCCTCCATCCCAAAATTTCCAACCCTTCTTCTTTAAGGAAATTTTCAAAAGTCGTGATACAATAGCTTCGCTGGTTTTGCTTTCGCGGAAGAAAAACATTACTTACTGCGTAGGTGCCTTCTTCCGGCAATTCAAAATCACATACGTTCTGAAAATAGGTGTGTGGGATATCAATAAGGATACCTGCACCATCACCCGTTTTTCCATCGGCACTCACGGCACCTCTATGCTCAAGTTTTTCTAAAATTTCAAGCGCCTTATGAATGATATCATTAGACTTCACTCCTTTTAAACTACATATAAATCCTGCTCCACAATTATCATGTTCAAATTCTGGCAAATAAAGTCCTTGTTTCTGTAACATACACTAGTTTTTTTAATCAAAAAAAGATCCATAGATCATCACTAATATATAAGGACTTTACACTCCCACATAATAGATAAAACACAATTACGATAATCTGAAATTGCGAGGTCTTTTTTTAGGAAAATCAGATAATCATAAGGGTCAAATTGCCAAATTCCCATCCAAAATTACGGTACTAAAAATTTAACATTACAACGAAAACGTTATCGTATTTTCAATGAATCAAGTTTTTTATTATATGATATTTAAAAAAATGAATGATTAAAGATTTATCTTCAAATTTAAAGTTAAAGAAGCGTTAACAAAATACACTTATTTTTACATACCCTTTAAATTTTAGGGGGTATAATTAAAATTATAATAAAAATAAAAATACTACCCCCATTTTTTATATAGTTACTGTTTCATTTTTATATGTTTGAAACTTCATTCATCAAAATATCGAACAGTTATGATCAAAAAGTATTATGCTCTTATTCTTATAGCCGCAGTCTCTGCAACAACAATTTTCGCACAAGAGGAAGACACAGAAAAAGCCCTATCCTTTACTGGTAGTGTAGATGCCTATTACCAAACATATCTTACGGCTCCAGACAATCAAGGAATAACCTTTGGAACTGCTTTCGCAGATCAATCAGGGTTCGCTCTTGGAATGGGAAATCTAATTGCTACATATGAAGGAGATAAGGTAGGAGGAGTTTTAGACTTGGTTGTAGGCCCTAGAGGAGCGGGTGCTACATTCTCAAATGATATTATAGACGGGATTGTAAATCAAGCCTATGTCTATTGGAATGTGTCTGACAAAACTACATTAACCTTTGGTAGGTGGAACACCTTTTTAGGATATGAAGTGATTGCGCCAGCATCTAACTTCAATTACAGTACTTCTTATTTATTTTCTAGTGGCCCATTCTCTCATATGGGAGTAAAAGCAGATTTTGCCTTAAGTGAAGACTTTAGTCTAATGCTCGCAGTAACAAATCCTTGGGATACAAACAACACTTCTCTTACTGGCGAATACGCATTAGGCACCCAATTAGGATACAAAGGACAATACCTGAACCTATATTATGATAGTGGAAATAATGGTGGTTTAGGTTTTGAGATTGACTATACAGGGGGTTTTGATGTGACTGACACATTTTTTTTAGGAATCAATGCAGCGTATAATGATAATGATGGGGCAGGATTTTATGGCGTAGCATTGTATCCTCAATATAAAACATCAGAAAATTTTTCTCTAGGTCTAAGAGGAGAGTTTTTTGGTTTACATGGAGATGATCTTGAGGAGGAGCCTACGGTCTTTGCTACAACACTTACCGGAAGTTACACTATCGAAAATTTTATTATCAAACCAGAAATACGCTTAGATGCGTGGAGCGAAGCAACACCCTATATAGATACTGATGGCGTTGCATCAGATAATCTTACTGCATTTACGGTAGCGGGTATTTATAAATTTTAACCAATTATATAAGAATGAAAAAAGTAGAAGCAATTATTAGAAAATCTAAATTTTCTTCAGTAAAAAAAGCCTTACACGAAGTAGGAGTAAACTTTTTCTCTTACTGGGATGTAACAGGGTTAGGAAATGAAAAGAAAGGATCTGTATACAGAGGTGTTTCGTATAGCACCAGTGATATCCAGCGCCGATACCTGTCTATCGTAGTCAATGACGATTTTGAAGAAATCACTATCAAGACTATTATGGAAGCCGCAAAAACCGGCCAAGTAGGTGACGGTAAAATATTTGTTTCGGACATAAAAGAGTGCTACAGAATCCGTACCGGAGAAAAGGGAGGGCAAACACTCAAATAATCATCAATCATAATCAATTAGTACACATGGAAATTTTTACTACAAATAATGTATGGATGATGATCTGTACAGCCTTAGTCTTTTTTATGCACACAGGTTTTGCATTTTTAGAAATAGGATTGACAAGGCAAAAAAATACGATCAATATTCTTTTTAAAAATATTTTTATAATCACCGTTGGGCTACTCCTCTACTACATAGCGGGGTTTAACCTTATGTATCCTGGATTTGCCGAAGGCTCTGCGGGAATACTAGATTTTGCAGGATTCGGGATTGCTCCGCCAGAAAATGGAATGACCCCAGAGTATGCAGATGGAGGATATACTTGGTGGACAGATTTCTTATTTCAAGGAATGTTTGCCGCCACAGCAGCAACCATTGTTTCTGGAGCCGTAGCAGAGCGAATGAAAATTGGACCTTTTATGATTTTTACCATTCTTTACGTAGGTCTCGTTTATCCTATTGCAGGTTCTTGGAAGTGGGGAGGTGGCTTTTTAGATCAAATGGGGTTCTATGATTTTGCTGGCTCAACTCTCGTACACTCCGTTGGTGGATGGGCGGCCCTCGTAGCCGTTTATTTACTAGGCTCTAGAATAGGGAAATTTAAAGACGGTAAAATACAAGCCATCCCAGGACACAACATCCCTCTTGCCACTGCTGGCGTTCTCATTTTATGGCTAGGCTGGTTTGGATTTAACGGTGGTTCTGTATTATCTGCAGATCCAGAGCTTACCTCTCTAACTTTAGTAACCACCTGCCTCGCAGCTGCTGCAGGAGGTGTTGTAGCAGCTTTAGTCTCTACCCTACTTTATAAAAATCTAGACTTGACCATGTTCTTAAATGGTATTTTAGGAGGCCTAGTTGGGATCACCGCAGGTGCAGATGTAATGTCTCCAGAAAGCGCTATTATCATTGGTGGTATTGCGGGGGCAATTATTGTTTTTGCAGTATCCTTAATTGATAAGCTACGGCTAGACGATCCTGTAGGAGCGATCGCCGTGCACCTTGTGTGTGGTATCTGGGGAACACTCGCCGTAGGGATTTTCTCTACAAATCCAGAGCACTCTTTCTTAACCCAGCTTATAGGTGTCGCTTGTTACGCCGCTTTTTGCCTAGTGTCTTCTTTTATTATCATTTTTGGTCTTAAAATCACCATGGGAATACGGGTTTCAGAAGAAGAAGAAATAGAAGGCCTTGACGCTCACGAACACGGGATGAACGCATATGCAGACTTCAGAAAGAACGAACATTAACCGCTTTTTTTGCCCTACTTAATCATTAGCCCTAACGTTCTTCGTTAGGGCTTTTCTTTTTTTTACGCTTTCGCGAAAGCGTACTTATCCCTATTTTTAGAGAACTAAATAAATCGCAATGTCCAAAACAAAAATCCTCATGGTATGCCTCGGAAATATATGCAGGTCCCCTCTGGCTGAAGGCTTATTAAGAGAAAAATTAGATCCTACTCGCTTTGAAGTAGACAGCACAGGAACCGGATCGTGGCACGTAGGTAATGCTCCAGATCCAAGAAGTGTCGCTGTGGCCAGAAAGAATGGACTAGACATCTCTATGCTAAGAGGCAGGCAGTTTTCTCATCAAGATTTTATAGATTTTGATCATATTTATGTGATGGATAGCTCTAACCTTTCTAATGTATTAGACCTAGCTCAAAATGATCAAGAAGCTCAAAAAGTAAGTATGATTCTTGACACCATTTTCCCTGGAGAAAAAGTAGATGTCCCAGATCCTTACTATGGTGGTGATGATGGCTTTGATCGTGTATACGACATGCTAGACCAAGCTTGTGATGTGATTTCATCACAACTGAGTTAAACATCTGTAAACTCAATAATATCGTATATTTAATAAAACTACTTTTATGAAATATACATTACTTTTCCTTTTGGGGTGCATTTTGGGAATACAGGCTCAAAACCCTCCTATTATAGACTTAGAATTATTTGCTACTGGTTTTGACAAGCCTGTCGAGATAAAAAACGCAGGTGACGATCGCCTTTTTATTGTACAGCAATCCGGTCTGATACAAATCCTAAATACAGATGGTTCCATAAACGACACCCCTTTTTTAGATCTCACAAGCATTATTCAAGACGGCGGCTTTGAGCAAGGATTATTAGGCCTTGCCTTTCATCCAGACTATGCTACAAACGGGCAGTTTTTTGTAAACTACACAGAAACAATTGGTGGCAATGATTTTTCTACAATAGCCAGATTTACTGTAAGTGCAGATGCAAATATTGCAGACCCCAATTCTAACACAACGCTACTCACTGTAGCGCAACCATTTTCAAATCATAATGGTGGTTGCCTACAATTTGGACCTAACGGCTTTTTATATATTGCCTTAGGAGATGGAGGTAGCGGTGGAGATCCTGGAAATAGATCGCAAAATTTAAGCACACTGCTTGGAAAATTATTACGTATAGATATAGACAATACAGATACTGGATTAAATTATGGCGTTCCAGTAGATAACCCATTTGTAGGAACAACTGGGGTACTACCAGAAATCTGGGCCTACGGACTAAGGAATCCCTGGAAATTTTCTTTTGATAGTGAAAATGGAGATTTATGGATTGCAGACGTAGGACAGAATGAAATAGAAGAAATTAATCGTGTGACAACAGCCTCAGCAGGTGGTGAAAATTATGGTTGGAGATGTTATGAAGGCACCCTGCCTTTTAACACTGCAAACTGTCCAGATCAAGCAAGTCTAACCTTTCCCGTTGCAGAATACACACACTCTGGCAACGGCATCTTTAAATGCAGCATTACTGGCGGCTATGTATACCGCGGTACAGAATACCCCAATATGATAGGCACCTACGTTTTTGCAGATTTTTGTTCGGCAGAAATGGCTACTGTAGATGCTAGCGACCAGATAAGCTATTTTGGACCTTTTGATGGCGGAATCGCAAGTTTAGGAGAAGACATACATAACGAACTCTATGCCGCTATTCCTGGTACAGGATCTATTTATCGCGTGGTAGATACTAGTGTGTTGGGTACAGAGGACAGTTTCTTGCAAAAGATGGTCGTATTCCCCAATCCAACAAATGGAACGATTACTTTTCGGTATCCCGCTTTCGCGAACCCGCCTGCTCGGCCTGCAGGAGCAGACCAACTCAACATTTACGATATCACTGGAAAACTAGTACAATCTCAAACAATACAAGATAGTGAGACGAGCTTCTCTGTTGCACAATTGCCAGCAGGTGTCTATATTGCACGTATGTCCAGAAATCCCCAAACCCTAAAGCTGGTCATACAGTAATGTATGGATGACATCCCAAAAGGCAAATTATATCTAATTCCTACAACCTTAGGAGAGACTAGTGCTCTAGAAGTCCTACCTATATCTGTAAAGAAAGTGGTGGAATTAGTAGACCACTATATTGTAGAAAATGAAAAGGCTGCAAGGCGGTCTATCAAAGCAATTTCTGCCAGCAAATCACAGCCATCTCTACAACTAAATTTACTTAACAAGTTTACGGAAGCAACAGAAATCCCCACCTATTTAGAACCTTGCTTACAAGGCATAAACGTGGGCTTATTGTCTGATGCTGGAGTTCCTGGCGTGGCAGATCCAGGAGCAGATGTTGTGAAAATTGCGCATCAAAAAGGCATTCAAGTCGTGCCACTAGTGGGACCATCATCTATTTTGATGGCTATGATGGCTAGCGGTATGAATGGACAAAATTTTGCATTTAACGGGTACCTACCTATAGAGCAAAAACAGCGTAAGATGGAGTTAAAAAGATTAGAAAAACTATCCTTTGAGACGGGACAATCGCAATCTTTTATAGAAACACCCTATCGTAATGATAAAATGCTTCAAGATATCGTGAATACTATGCATCCAGAAACCAATGTATGTGTGGCTTGTGATATTACTTTACCTACTGAGTATATCCTCACAAAAACAGCTGCAGACTGGAAAGCTAGTATGCCCGACTTGCATAAGAGACCTGCTATTTTTATTGTTCATAAAGGGCTTTAGAAATATAACTCAATTCAAATAAAAATATGAAAGGTATTTTTTTAACTTTAATCATAATCACTATTACATTCTCTTGTAATAGTGGTTGTCCGCCAGATATTACTGGAAAGTATATAAATAAATATGCTGGAGAAGAATATCATTATGTACAGTTATTTTCTGATAGTACTTATTACCATTATTTCAAAAGTTCAGAAGGAATAATCAATTCGCATTACGGAGATTGGTTGTTTTTTAAGGAGGATTGCGAACTAGTATTAAAGGACTGGATAAATTATGATTGGAATATTGAAGATAAAGCTAATACTGTGCATACCTTAATTAAGGTTAGTGGAAATGAATTGGTATTTGTTCCTGATGATAATTATAGGTATAGTTTCTACAAATAAGTGTAACTATCAATTAAGCTATTTCATTTTAGATAATTTTTCTTTGGAGGTACTTCTTCTAGTGCAAGAATAAAAAATGGCAACTTCTAACTTTTATTTATCACCCCTACATCTAAAGGATAATTCTTATTACATTTAGATAAAATTTCAGATGAGTTTAAAGATTACGATAGTTCTATTTACCGAAACATTCCATTATCAACAATACGGGAAAACATACATTTTCAAATACCAATAACCATTAATAATAATAATTGATTTATGAGAGGAGTACTCTTTTTATTAACTGTGGTATTAGTTCTTACTAGCTGTTCTCAAGGTTGTAATTCAGACATAGTAGGCATATACATTAATAAATTTAGAACTGATGAGAATCATTATATTGAGATATTTCTCGACAGCACCTATTTTCATTATTATAAAGATCATGAGGGCATAATCAGGGATCATAAGGGAAAATGGAAATTTTCATCCAATAAATGCGAATTGTTACTGGATAACTGGTATTACTATGATAGTTTAGTTCCTAATGATTGGCAGCCTGCGTTACAATCGGTCAAGGTATATGGAGAAGAATTAGAATTTGTACCTGATTCAAGAGCAAGACATAGTTTTTTCAAAGAATAAATACTCATTTTTATTCAGGCAGACTTCATAGAATTGTAATGAGAAATAAAGAACAACACATAAATGAACATCAAACTATGGAGCTATCAAGACTGATATATTTTTAAGGGTAGTAGTTCGAAATTGAGGCCCTCTGCTAGCAACAGTTTGTAACTAGTGCCGTCACGAGTGAGTAAACAAAAAGAACCCTAGTTTTTTTTTGTATTTTGTACTACTATGAGCAGAAAATACAAATTCCCTAATCCTAACGCGGCTTATTTTGTGAATTTTGCCATGGCGCATTAGATAGATGTATCTGCTAAAGAAAAGTGCTAATTGCAAAAGAGTTATAAAAGTTTTCAAAAGCGCAAGCGTAGCTAACATAGAATACCTTAGAGATTATTAATATTTCAAAAGGATCAATAGACAAAGGGACGAGTTGTTGGTTGACTAGAATTGGTTTATTAGATGAAACTATTGTTATAATTCAGATTTTAACGAAAGTAAGACTATCTGGAAACTCATTTGCGAATATATTTCTAGGGATGAGTTTTTTAGTCCTTTGATTATTATATCCATAGTAAGTTATGTTTTTTTGAAGAGATCAATATTAAGTACTCAAATCATTTAATATATTGTATCCAGAAGCATAAATAATCTCTATTACGAATCATTAGGCTTAAAATACTCCCTTTGCACCTTCCTAATAATAGGTTCTAACCCATTCACCTTAATCTCGTGCATTTCGGTAAGAAGCCTTCCTAGTTTGCCTTCTGGAAATCCTTTTTGCCGAAACCAAACATAATACGCCTCTGGAATATCTACCAGATACTGGCCTTTGTATTTTCCAAAGGGCATTTTATAATGCGCGAGTTCTATGAGGTGCTCTTGTGGGTTTTTCACTTAGGGATCGTATAAACACGCTTTCCGCCTACATAAGTGTCATTTACGTACATCGCAGGAATCTCATCTTCTGGAATGGTCATAATGTCTTTGGGTAGTATTACAAAATCTGCGAACTTACCTGGTTCTATACTTCCCTTCTCATCTTCTTCAAAATTAGAATAGGCTGACCAGATGGTCATCCCTTTTAAGGTTTCTTCACGCGTGAGGGCATTTTCAATTTGATATCCACCTTCTGGATACTGTTTTAAATCTTTACGGGCTACTGCCGCATAAAATGTGTAAAAAGGATTTACCTGCTCTACTGGAAAATCTGTCCCTAAAATGACCTTACCAGATTTGTTGAGCAAATCTTTATACGCATAGGCGCCTTTAATACGTTCCGCACCCACTCGCTCTTCTGCCCAATACATATCACTCGTAGCATGGGTAGGTTGTACAGAGGGCAAAATTTTATCTCCAAAATAATCAAAGTCCTGAGCAGAGACTACCTGGGCGTGTTCTATCTTCCAACGGGGATCATCTGTAGTTTTTAATGCTTCTTTGTAAGCACGCAACGCCACCACATTGGCACTATCACCTATAGCGTGTGTATTCATCTGGTAGCCTGCTCTTACAATGCGTTTTGCCAGCGCATTCATCTCATCTGCAGGAGTAATCATTGCACCAAAATGTCCCTCCTTATCACTATACTCCTGTCTAAGGGCAGCACCTCGCGAGCCTAGCGCTCCATCGCCATACACCTTTACAGAACGAACATTAAGATAGTCTGTTTTAAGTTTACCTGTTGTGAGATAATGATCTAGATTTTTAGGGGTATTGCTTATCATCGCATAGACGCGCATTTGTAAGTCGCCTGCCGTTTGCAAACTGTCAATAAGCTCAATAATTTCTTTATCAAGCCCAGCGTCATTTACAGTTGTCAATCCATAAGAGAAGCATACTTCTTGAGCTCCCATCAAGGAGTTTATATTTTGATCTTTACTTGCTTGAGGCATCACAGCATCTATCATTTGTTGTGGTTTATCTACCAAGACACCCGTTATCTTACCATTTACTTTTACAATCTCACCCCCAGACACTTGCGTTTCTGTAGTAATATTTGCCATGTCTAGTGCTTTTTGATTCACGAGATATGCGTGTCCATCTACACGTTCTAAGGCAACTGGAATATCTGGAAACATAGCATCCAATCGTTCTTTGGTTGGAAATTCTTTTACTTCCCAATCATTTTGATCCCAACCTCTACCGCGTACAAATGTTTTGGAAGGATTCGCTTTCGCGAAAGCAGCTACACGCTCCAACACCTCATCATAACTAGCAGTACCCACCAAGTCTACTACTTGTATATTTTGCCCCAATCCATAAAAATGGCAATGACCATCTATCAAGCCTGGAAGAATAGTCTGCCCTACGGCGTCTATAGTTTTTAAGGCTGTATATGCTTTTGTAATTTCTTCTGTGGTTCCAGTGGCGACAAATCTGCCGTCTTTCACAGCAAAAGCTTCTGCCTTAGAAAAAGCGGTATCTACTGTGTAAATATTCCCATTGGTGATAATAAGGTCTACTTGTTCTTTCTCAGAACAGGATAAAAATGCGAGAAAAATAAGAGCAAAAAGAGTATGCTTAATCATAAAAAAAGGTTTTGCACTAAAGTACGAAACCTTTGTAATTATATTGTGTGATGCTGAAACGAGTTCAGCATGACGCGTTCATTATTTTCTAAAAATCAAACCTATAGGTAGCTCCTAACATTCCTTGCAACCCTTGCACAGGGTAGTTTTGCCATTTCTGGTAATTACTGTTCAAGATATTGTTTACTCTACCAAAGGCGCTCAAACGATCATTAATGCGATATCCTACGTGGGCATTTGCATCAAAATATCCATCAAGCGTGATCGTTTGTGAGGTTGTAAGAATATCTGTAGGATCTGCCGCAAAGGCCTGATCTAATCGCTCTCCTACAAAAAATAGATTTACGCCAGCAAACCATTGTTCTGTAATTTGGTAATCCCCGAAGATAGAAGCGGTAAGTTCTGGAAGATTCCAAGCTTCTTGTTGTCCATCTGTAGTATACGAGTTATACTGCCCGTTGATCTTCATCTTAAAATTGTTATTTACATCAAAATTAAGCTCCCCAAAAACTCCTAAGGTTTCTACATCGTCGTAAATTACACTAAAGGAATTTCCATTAAGCCAAGCTGCCGTGCCAGCGGTTGCAAAAGAAGAATTATTATTAATAAATAATGCCTTGCCACTCTCAGACAGATAACTAGCTCGTAAGTTATAGCTCACATTATTAGAGAGTTTACCCTTCATACCAAGGTATCCGTCATATTGTTGGTCTGTAGGACGTATGTTTTGTAAAGGTGCTATAAATGGATTCTCTTGTGCAAAATCGTGATAACTGTTTTGTCTAAGATCTCCTTCTAATCCCGCGTAGGCAATAAAGTAATCGCCTACAACACGATACGAAGCTGTGACTTTAGGATAAATGAAGACATCTGTATCACTCACTTGGGTATCATTTACTGTTTGGCTCACGTTACTTACAAAAGCAGCTACACCTAGATTTACCGTAAGATCGTCTCTTAAAATTACTAGGCTTGGATTAATTCCTGCATTTATAATACTATAATCTTGCGCCGTTGTCACATTAGAAATGTCATTTTCAAAACTGCCTCCTACGTAATCTACCGTTACTCCTGTGGTAATATTCTCTCCAGCGATAGGAAACTCCAGTGTAGGCTTTGCAAGTGCACGTATCTCACTACTATTTTCTGAATCTCCAAAATAACGAATCGTCCCTCTTCCTTCTTTAAAAATGGCATCTTTAAAACTCACACTACCATTAATCCCCGCAGTAAAATAGGAATGAGCCACATCTGTATCTGTATTAAATAAGGGTGCATCTCCTATATCTGGCACCGCTAGTATAGAAGAATCAATCCCATACCAATTGAACACTTGATGTTTCACATCTAAATCTGTACGCCAGGACATATCTCGCTCTCTAGCACCATAATTTAAGTTGAGACGGGTGTCGTAAAAGAAATCATCTACGATCACATCATCAATACCGCCTTGTGAAGAATTATGTTTTAGAAAAACTCCAAAATCCTCCGTTCTACTTATCTGAAAATTGCTATAAAACTCTGCTAGAATAGAAGTAAAACTCCCAAATCCAAGCGTTGCGTAGTTATCATATAACTTTATTTTGGGAGCTTTTTTCACATTTGCAGCCTTTCCTTTGGCAGGTGTAAACGTACTTGCTACAGGTACCGAGAAAATACTGTACGTCACTTTCTTTTTTGCCGTTGTGATAGAGTCATTGAGCTTTGGTGTGGCCTTTACTTTAAAGGCATCACTTATTGTAGGTGTGTATGGCTTTACTACATTTACTACTTCGGTTCCAATAGTAGAGTCTGGGTCATCTTGTGCGTGTACCGCTTTCGCGAAAGCAAAAACCATCACAAAAAGAACAAGTGTTTTATAATTGATAGATTGTAACATCATAATAATCTTGATTGAAATACGAATTGATGAATTAGTTTCCTCCTTCTTCTACTGAAGAGTTGGTCTTTGCCTCGTTAGCCTTGATTACCGAAAGTAAATCTTGCGCTTCCTGCACCGTTTCTGGATAATCGGCAAAATTGGTAATGACACTCTCCAGTATATAGGTTGCTTGGTAGGCATCTTCTAGCGCATAAAAATTCTTTGCCATAAGAACGAGTCCTTTGGCTCCAAACTCTTTATACCCACTATAATCTCTTGCTAGTTCCTGCACTGCAGCATTAGAACCTTTAAACTCATTTGCCTTGTTTTTAAAATAAGCGTCATAGTACAACGCCTCTGCAGCGAGTGCTCCTGTTGCTATTTGCTGTACGGCAGCATAGGCTGTTTTTGCACGAACCTCATCACCAGTGATTATAGAAGATCTTGCAATAATCACCTGGGCATCGCTCTTTACAGTATTGTCAATTTTTGTGTTGGCTACTACTTTCTCTGCATAGGCTATGGCCTGACCATAGTTTGTTTGTTCGTAATAAGATTTCATTAAGTTAGACTGGGCAAAGACTACATTCTGTGGGAAATCTGCTTCAGTTTCCAATCTAGATAATACTGGAATAGCCGACGCATAGTCTTTTTGTGTAAGGTGTACTTGTCCTAATCTGGCGAGCGCTTGCTCTGTAAATTCTGATCGTTCTCTATTTATTACAAATTCGTAATGAGGAATGGTTGTGGGGTAGTCTGCTTTCGCGAAAGCAAGTTGTGCTAGATAAAAATGTGCCTGCAACGTATGTTGACCTGCGGGGTAACTCTCTAGATAATCTGCCAGCAAACGTTGCGCTTGTGTTGTATTATTATCTAGATATTGCTGCTCTGCCTGCGCATAGGCAGCATCATCCAGCTCTGCATCTTCTACGTCTATAAAATCTAAGGTACTCACCCACTGCGCATACTCATCTACACGACCTAAATCTATATAAATAAGTTTTGCCGAAGTCACGGCTTGTAACGCTTCTGGTGTCCCTGGAAAATCTGCTGCTACCTTTCTAAATATAGACAACGCCTCATCAGACTGTCCATTATTATCATAAATAAGTGCCTTTTTCAATAAGGTACGTGACACGTAGGAGCTTTGAGGTATATCCCTAATTAATTGATCGTATGCACCAATAGCCTTATCTGTTTTATTTTGAGATACGTATACATTACCTAATTCATAGAGTGCGTCATCTCTATAACTGGATGTAGGAAATTTAGAAGGTATACTACTAAGACCCGCTATTTTATCATCATTCTTTTGAATAAAGCCATAACTCATTGATTTTTGAAATGTCGCATAATCTTGATCTGCCACATTTAACGCTACTGATTTGTTGTATGCTTCTAAGGCCGGCCAATATTTACTAGCTATAAACTGACTATCTCCTAAACGTAAATATGCATCATTCTGTCTTGAAATATCACCTGCATTTTGATTTGCATACTGCTCAAAATAAATTGCCGCATTTGCATAATCCTTATCAGAAAAATACGCATAGGCTAGATTGTAATTGAGGTCTGTATATTCTGGGGTTGTGCTAGCTGCAGCACTTTGTGCAAATTGCTTATATCCTACAACAGCTTCTTTATAATTATTGAGGACATAATCACACTCTGCAATCCAGTAGTTAGCCCTTGCTGTAAATGATTCTTCTCTAGGTTCTTTAAGAGATTTATTAAAAGTAGTTTTGGCATCTAGATAGCTACCTTCATTATACAATTCTAATCCACGGTAAAATGCAACTTTCTGGTAGGCTACTTTATTTTCAAAACTTTTGGCACCATCCAATAACCGCAGTGCTTCTTTATAGTTTTTTGATGTGATGTAAGAATCTATTAATAAGGTTTCTAATTCGGCTTTTGCAGGAGATTTATCATATTCTGTTATATAATTAGAGATTACTTCTGGCACTGGTGTAAAGGCATTCCCTATTTCATAACTTAACTTCGCATAATTAAGTCCGGCATCTTCCTTAATCTTAAGGTCAAAGCCCATTTCTGACGCGTTCTTAAATGCGTTGAGTGCTTCTTGCTTGCGGTCTGTTTTTAAATATGATTCTGCCAAATGATAATATCCATTTTGAGCCACTGAGTTTCGACCATCTACTATTTTATTAAATTCATTAATAGCATTTGTGTAATCTCCTTGTTTGTAGTAAGTATAACCTAGTTGGTAATAATCTGTGTTATTCCACTTACCGCCTTTTCCTTTATACTTTTTAAGATAAGGAAGTGCCTCTGCATAATTGCCTAAATTAAAATGACTCTCCCCTATAATCTTATTGAGTTCTGATTGTTCTTTAGGATTTGCATTTGCCAGTTGAGAAGTGCCTTCAGTAATGGCTTCTTGAAATTTTCCAAGTTTAAAATTAAGATCTGCTTTAAAATAAGCGAGTTCTTCCTTGTAGCTTTCTTCTTCGGTTTCCGCTTGTTCAAAAAGTTCATTAGCCTCTTCGTAATCATCCCCTTCATAGGCCATAAAACCTAAATAGTATTTGGCTTGCGAGCCATATTTTTGAGAATCACGCACTCTATTCAAGTACTTTTTTGCCTCGTCAAAACGCTTACTCTTAAAATAGGCATACCCATTATTAAAGTTATACGTTTCTTGCGCACCTCCGGATAAGCTACTTTCATCCACTCTATCATACCACTTGCGGGCATAGGAATATTTTCCATTTTCAAAATAATATTCCGCAACATCGAGAAAAGCCGAGTTGCGCTTCGTACTTGTAGGGTATTCTTCAACAAAAGATTGCATTAAGTTATCTGCTCCTTGTTGGTTCAATCGCACAGCTGCATTAGCAATATAATAGGCACAGTCTCCTTCTACAGTGGTGTCTGAGGTTTCGTCTTTAATTTCCTGAAATAGGGTTTGAGATGCTAGATATTGCTGGCTATTGTACAAACTTAAAGCGGTTGTGTACTTCACCAAATCATCTGTATATATAGCAGATTGTTGCCCGTAACTGGCTGTGATAGATAAAAATACTACACAGAATAGTTTGGATATTTTATGCATAATTAGGTCGTTGTTTCTTGATAATGATGGTGAGGAGTACGCTGTTGCGAAAGCGTGTAGGCCCTCTACTCAAAGATACTTCTCTTCTCCTACCATAACGGAGTAATACTTGTTTAATTATAGTGAGTTTTAAAAAGGAAATTAACAATGAAATTGAAAAATTAGAAAAGAGAAGAAAGAATAGAGAGGAGAGACAGAAACAAGACCCACGACACACGACACACGACTCATCAACTTATCAACTCATCAACCCCTCAACTCATAGACACATCAACTCAAGAACTCCCAACTTAAAACTCCTGTTAATAAAACAATTAGAAAAGAGCTATCGTTATTACAAGGAATACTATATTTCTATTATTTTTAGAAACACAAACAATACCTATGTCATCACCTGTTTTACAATTACAACAAGCGGCAATCTACCAGCGGGACAACTTAGTGCTCTCTAATGTAAATGTTGTAATTCATCCAGGAGATTTTGTCTACCTTATAGGTAAAACGGGTTCTGGAAAGAGTAGTTTCATGAAAACCCTTTACGGAGACTTGCCTCTTACAGAAGGGCAAGGAGAGATTGTAGGGTTTGGACTTAATGGACTTAAAGAAAAGCAGATACCTTTCTTGAGAAGAAAATTGGGAGTAGTCTTTCAGGATTTTAAATTGCTTAATGACCGTACAGTACAAGACAATCTTATGTTCGTACTGAAAGCCACTGGTTGGAAAGATAAAATTGCAAGCACGGCTAAAATAGATGAAGTGCTGGATAAAGTAGGTATGAAAAGTAAAGGGTTTAAATACCCTTATCAACTCTCTGGAGGAGAGCAACAACGTGTGGCTATTGCAAGAGCCTTATTAAATGACCCAGAGCTCATTCTTGCAGACGAACCTACCGGAAATCTAGACCCTCAAACCAGTGTAGAAGTAATGGAAGTATTGCAGGACATCAATAAAAATGGAAATACCATTTTAATGGCTACCCACGATTATGCGCTCCTTCTTAAGTATCCTTCTAAAACACTTAAATGTGATGGCAATAAAGTGTTTGAGGTGGTGCAAAAGACGGTCTAATGTTTCTTTTTGTAAAGCTGCAAAAACACACCCATATCACAATACTCCTGGAGTAAAGTCCATTCTTCTTTTAACTGCTTAATTTCTTCATCTTTAGTGCTGTTCTCAATATTTGAGAATAAATAAAATGTATTTGATGTTAGATCTGCTTTCGCAAAAAGCAAGTCACTTGCTTGTTGTTCACGAGCATAATTAGCCCATCTATTATTAAAAGATAAGTGTGTGCCAATTTCCAGGCTATTAATCTTCTCATTCTTTATATAATCGATAATTTGTTCTTCAAGATCAAAGTAACGCAGGTAAGCAAGGGAACTATCCCATCCTTGTGAGATCGTTGCTGGGTATACCCATAAATGTCCAGTTAACAGGCCCAAAGCGGTTATACTAAAAATACTATTTCTTATTTTTTTTGAAAGATCATAATTAAAAAGAAGATTTATAAATAAAAAGATGGCGAGTAAGAAACAAATCATAAAATATCTTGGCCCCATTGGGTTACTAAAAGGAACAGTTCCAAGAAAAAATACAATACTAAATACGACTAAAGGAATTAAGGACTTAAGAGAATAGCTATCAATTTGTTCACTAGAACGCTTAAATAAAGTTAATAGCATTAAAACTACAGGAACCCAAATAAAAACACGACCAAAATCCAATAGGTTTTTACCAAAAGCAGCAGTGTTTTTTAAAATATGAGCAAACCCTACAGATTTTCTGTGACCCGAGTATGCCTCATTTTCTGTAATAATGATCCATCCCAATTCTCTATATTGATAGAAGAAAAATAAGATAAGTAAACCAATAGAAATTAAGTAAGACCAAAGCATATGCTTTTTAATAGCAATTAAAGAATAGCGTACGTATGCAATATGTACAATAACTAAAGTGATTACTACATACATCCCTCTCAGATTGCTAAAAAGTATTCCCGTCAAAGCAATGGCATAAAGTATCCAGTAATTTTTAAGTAAGCAATTGACCCCAAGGAGTGTGAAAAACAACAATAACATATCGTTATTGAGGATCGTCGTTTGACCGATTAAAGTAGGTTCTATACAAACTAAAAGAATAGCCCAAAAAGGCACATAAGGAGCTAACACTTTCTTACCCAACTGAAACAGTTGATAAAAGACACCTATATTTACAAAAAGAAGTAACAACCTAGCAGACCATATTGCCTTTCCAAATATTTTCCAAAAAATGGCAATACACCATATCCATAAAGGTGGATGACCAGAATTATACTCTGTAGGCACCACCAGAGAAGAAAAATCGTTCTCATAAAGCCAATTTGCCCTTCCAAATTTACTTCTAGCATCCCAAAAAGCAGGAATGTCCAACAGCAGAAAAAATCCGACCACAAGTAATCCACATATAACTCCAAAAATATAGTGTGTACTCTTTTTCAAAAAATTTCGTTTCTAAGATGTTGCTAATGTAATAATACCATTGTAAAAGGAAGTCTTTATATATCAAGCAATTTTGACAAAGGGTGTTTTGAAAAACGTATTTTAGCTGTAAGCTATGCTTTCTATTCTTATACCTACATATAATTACAACTGCACCTCTTTACTTAAAGAGTTGTATTCCCAGATCACTAATAGTAATGTAGAAGTGATTGTTTGTGATGATGCATCTAGCAATCTTGAGATTATCTCAAAAAATGAAGCCCATTGTGTGAAATACTCTTTTCGCTATCTAAAAAACAACATTAATCTTGGAAGAGAACAAACGCGTCAAAAATTAGCTCAGAATGCCGCAAATAATTGGTTGTTATTTATGGATGCTGATGTGTATCCTAGCTCCAATGAGTTTGTAAATATTTATCTCAATCAATTAAATCAACAAATTGATGTAATATTTGGTGGCATTGGTTATCAGAGAAGTAAGAGCAAATTAAAGCAAAATTTAAGATACAATTTTGGAATAAAAAGGGAAGAAAAGAGCCTTAAAGAACGTCTTAACAAACCCTATATCTCAATAAATTCGGGATGCTTCTGTATTAAAAAGAATGTCTTTTTAAAAATCAACAAAGAAATGTCACAAGGCATATATGGACTTGATATTGCGTTTACTTATCTCTTAAAAATTAATAAAATTAGAATTCTGCATATTGAAAATAAAGTATATCACGAGGATTTAGAGGAAAATATGACCTTTTTTAATAAAAGCCTAATGGCAATAGATACTATTTGTCATTTGGAGAGAACTCAAAAATTACCAATTGACTATTCAAGAATTCAAATTACCTTCCAAATTATTAAAAAATCGAAATTAGATGGGGTAGTTTATTTTTTTCTAAAATTACTGCATACGCTACTAAAAAATAAGGCATTATCGAAAAAGCCTAATTTATTCGCTTTTGATTTATACAGACTGTACTACTATATCAAACTAAAGTCCAATGCCTAAAATCTCTGTCATCATCCCTTTATACAATAAGGAAAAGGCTGTTAAAGGCACATTAGAAAGCTTATTACAACAAACTTTTCAAGACTTTGAGGTTATCATTGTAGATGACGGGTCTACCGATAATAGCGTTCAGGTTGTAAAAGAGGTTTCAGATCAAAGAATCAAACTTTTTCAAAAAGAAAATGAAGGTGTTTCACATACCAGAAACAAAGCCGTTGCCAAAGCCACTGCATCTCATATCGCCTTCTTAGATGCAGATGATCTTTGGGAGTCTAATCACCTAGAAGAACTCTGGACACTTATCCAAAAATTTCCTGAGGCGGGGCTCTATTGTGCCGCTTATCAAAAAAAATACAACGAACAACTGACTTTACCTTTTAGTAGCGCTCTGGTAAAAAAACCAAAAAACTGGCAAGGATATGTAGATGACTTTTTTGAGGCAAGCCTAACAGATTGCATAGCTTGGACGAGTGCGGTGGCAATGCCCAAAGGGGTTTTTGAAGCACTTGGAGGTTTTGACACCTCAATTACACACGGTGCTGGAGAAGATACAGATTTATGGATGCGAGTTGCACTGGCTTATAAAGTAGCCTATAGCAATACCATAACCGCAACGCATATTCTAGATAGTGATAACCGTATTTCGAACACACCCACACTAAAAAGAAACTACATAAATCTAGACAAGTACGAAGTACAATGTAAGACCAACCCAAGCCTTAAAAAATTTCTTGATGTAAATAGATATTCCTTAGCCATGCAGCATAAAATGGCAGGAGATATACAAAGCGCAAAAAATTATATGGGTAAACTCTCACCTCAAAACATCACGAGAAAACAAAAAATTCTTCTTTACCTGCCTGGGTCTGTGCTGCGCTACTTAAAAAAGAAACAGCAAGAAAAAATTGCACGAGGAGTTTACTTAACTCCCTACAAAAGCTAAAAAGTCATTATAATCTCGTATATAATCTTCCTCATCAAAAGTATGTGAAGCAAGCACTAAACAAACGGCTCCAGAAGAAAAATTCTCTAACTCGCGCCAAGTATTCGTTGGGATTAATAATCCTTTAGTTGGACTATTGAGCAGTATCCTCTCTTTATGTACACCATTATCTACCACTACTTCAAAACTACCACTTAGTGCAAGCAACAGTTCTTGACATTCCTTATGAGCGTGACCTCCGCGATAGGCACCACTAGGCACGTCAAAAAGATAGTAAACGCGTTGCACAGCATACGGTGTCAGATCCTTTTCTATTACGGCAAGATTACCTCGAGGATCTTCTATCTTAGGAATATCTATTATGTTAAGTACCTTTTTCATAAGTTATTGAGGTATTGTTCCCATTCATTTCCTATCGCATCTAAGGACAAATGTGCTACACTCTTTGTAGCACTCTTTTGTAAATGTCTATATAAAGTTACATCCTCTACCATTGTATCAAAAGCCGCCGCTAGTAAAGACGTATTATAATTTTCAACTAAAAGTCCATTTTCTCTGTGCACTATAATTTCGTTAGGACCGCTTTTGCAATCTACAGAAATAACAGGTGTGCCCAAAGCTAACGCTTCGATAATTACACGAGGAAAGCCTTCATAATGACTAGAAAGAACCAAAGCGTGAGCTTTTGCTATTTGATCATAAATTTTTGAAGTAAAGGGCTTAAAAATTATATGGTTCTGCATTCCCAAATCAGCTACTTTAGTTGTGAGCATTTCCTTATCCGGTCCATCTCCATAAATTTTTAGTGTATGCGTTTTGAGCGTGGTTGTAGCTTTCGCGAAAGCGTCTATCAACAAACTAACATTTTTTACATCATCTACTAATCTACCTACAAAAATAAAATAAGCGTCTTGCTTCTCTGTTTTACATAAAACAGGTGCAATAGGGTTATATATACAAACCGCCTTATCCGTTTTAAATTCTTTATTAATTTCTGTGGCAATTACCTTAGATACCCCCACAATTCCTGCAGCTTTATGTGTCATTCTCTTTGCAACAGTAGACTTCCCAGGAAAATAACTGCTTAGCCTAGCGCTTCTTACAACATAAACCACACGCTCATTACAATACAAGTAGTTAAGATAGTACCACTCCTTATATTTCCCACTTCTATTTCTATTATCAATAATAAAATCAAACTTTTGAAGTCGTAGATACTCCTTGAATTTTGCAAACCTTATAAGACGTTTTACAAGGCTATCTTTTTCAGTCTTTAAGACACCCAAATTAAAAAGGGTGCCCGAATACTCATAATCAATGTGATTGGTAAGCATAATAATATGTACATCAAAACCCTTGTTACTTAAAACTTGTGATAAGATAGCCGTAGAGCGCTCTGCACCCCCACCTCCTAAAGAAATAGTAACTAATGCAATTTTTTTATGAGTATCTTTCGACAATAGAGTATCCAATTTTGATTATCCAAATATAGTAAATGCGCATCTTACTAGTAGGCGAATACAGCCGTCTTCACAATTCTCTTAAAGAAGGCTTACAAGCATTAGGACACGAGGTGACCTTAGTAGGTTCTGGTGATGCCTTTAAAAACTACCCTGTAGATATCCTACTGGAAAGAGGGTTTGAAAAAGGATGGCCTAAAAAATGTAAAGTTGGTATCTACAAACTCACAGGAATAGATATTTCTGCTATTGCCTTACGGCAAAAATTTAAGAAGCTCAAACCACAGTTACAAGGTTATGATGTCGTACAGCTTATTAATGAAAGTAGCTTTCTTACAACTCCAAAATTAGAGATAGAAATAGCTCGTTTCTTAAAAGAAAACAACGCTCAACTCTTTTTACTTTCTTGTGGTGCAGATTATAAGAGCATTTCGTATATCCAAACCGGAAATCTACCATATTCCATACTCACACCTCTCGAAAAAAATAAAGGAGATGCGCAGGACTTTGCAAATGCTCTTAAATTTAAAACAGCTCCATTTAAAAAACTTCATGAAACATTATATAAACTCGTACATGGGATTATAGCAACAGACCTGGACTATCACCTTCCATACCAAGGAGATGAAAAATACCTAGGTCTCATTCCTAATCCTATAAATATTGACACCATTAATTTTGAAAAACTACCCTTTGATGATAAAATAATTATTTTTCAAGGGATAAATTCAAGAAATTACTATGCTAAAGGGCAAGACATTTTTACAGAAGCATTAGCACTAGTTAAGCTAGAAGTAGATCAAAAGATAATTATCATAACTGCAAGAGATCTACCTTATAAAGAATACATGAAAGCCTATGCAAAATGCCATATACTTCTAGATCAAGTGTATTCTTTAGATCAAGGTTATAATGCACTTGAGGCAATGGCAAGAGGCAAAATAGTTATCACTGGGGCTGGCAAGGAATTTGAAAAACATTACAACTTAACAGAAAGGGTTGCTGTGCACGCTACTACAGATGCACAACAAATTGCAAATGCCATTATTGAGCTCGTCAACAATCCAGAAAGCCTTTTTCAAATATCAAAAAACGCAAGAAAATTTATTGAAAGTCATCATGACTACAAAGTAATAGCACAACAATATCTTGATACTTGGGGTAGTAAAAAGGAGTAGTATAAATTACCTTCAAGACCCTTTAACTTTTACCTATTCTATCTGATATTACTGAAGACAACCGTAGCGTCTACATTTTGCATTACGGTACTTCCAGCTCCAATAACAGCGTCATCACCTATAGTGACTCCTTTAAGTATCGTAACATTATTCCCTATAAATACGTTTTTACCTATAGTAACAGGAGCACTTTTTCCAGAAGAGGTTCTCCTTTTTGAAGGGTCCAAACTATGAAAATTGCAGTTATAAATCTGACAGTTTACCCCTATTGTTGTTCCTTCACCTATGGTAATAGAAGATTCATTAGCCACTGCACAAAAGTTGTTATTAATAGCAACATCTTTTTCAAAAACAATAGAAGCATTTTCGGTTCTTGCCTCAATGTAAGCATAGGTATTATAAAACACGGGAGAATTGCGAACTCCTATGTGTACGCTTTCGCGAAAGCGTATTTCTCCCCTACCATTTATCTGTACCGGCTGATGTCTTACGACCTTTCCTTTCACACGAGAATTCGTAGATAATAAACGATATTTTAATCGTCTGAAAAATTGTAAAAAAGCTCCAAATCTATTCATCTTCTAGTTTTAGTCTACCAAATAAGGGACGTCTAAAAATAAACAATAGCATACACAAATGGATAAAATAACTTAAACAATGTCCCATCGATGCACCTTCAAATCCATAAATACTAATAAAATAGGTAGAGGTGGCATAGATAAGTATTAGTGATATAATTTCTGTAATGAGAAATAGCTTAAGCATATTTTTTGCGATAATCTGATATCCTACTACTATAGAAGCTACTTTAAAAAAATCGCCTAAAAGCTGCCATTTAAATATTCCTTCCATCCCAAGAAAATCTTCTGTAAAAATGAGTCTAATTATAGGCACTCTTAGAAAGTATATAAGCAAAACACCCAAACCAAAGAGCGGTAAAATTGCTTTGTAAAAATCAAAAATTTCTTTTCTAAATGCGCTGTCTGTAGTAGCCTTCGCAAGTTGCGGCAGGATATACAAAGTCATTAGGGTCGCTACAAACTTGAGGTAATAGTCAGAAATTCTAGTCATCGCATCCCAATACCCAGCTTGTTCAATTCCCTCCTGTAATACAATTTCTTGTCTGATGGCTATAAAAACAACAGGCAACACCATTGCCGAAAAAATAGCCATAAGTGTATACGACCCTAAACTTCTTACAGCCTCCCAACGTATACTCCCAAAAACTATCTCATTTCTTAAAGCCTTGCCTCTCATAAAAAAGAATAATGTAACTAAAAAGGCCATTGCAGGCGAAATTATAAGGGCAAGTAAGGCACCTCTTACTCCAGAAGAAACAATCAAACTAACGGAAAGAACAAGACCTATTAAATTAGTTATAATATTGATCCAGACAATTTTTTTATACTTAGATAGACCATTTATGTATGCCACTAAAAGACCATTTGCAGTTATAAAAGGCAACGAGATCGCTAGATATTTAAAAACAATTGAAAAATCACCTTCTCCCTTAAAGACTAAAGCGTTCCAATAATCTGCAAAGAGGTATAGGATCAATGATATGATAACGGTTGCAAATGCACTTAAAATAGTAGCAGTTGAGAGTATTGTTTTTAATTTGCCAGGCGCCTCATTATCTTTTGCAACATAAGAAATTACTCCTTTCCCAAAACCTAAAGAACTCCCTGCTTGAACCGAGGTTAAAAAATTGCGCATATAGCCCATTAATGCCATCCCTCTTTCGCCAAGATATATGGCTATAAGTTTTGAGGTAACCAACCCTCCTATAATTTGTAAGAGTACACCCACTGCATTTAAAGAAGTGATCTTTAAAAGCAAAGTATTCAATCCTAGTTTATGGAGATACCCTTTCATTTAAAGGCATTTAAGGCACTAATAATTTTAGTAGCTTGATCATCAGTAAGTGCAGGATTAAGAGGAATACTTAAAATAGTGTTATGTATTCTCTCTGTTACTTTAAAGGATAAAGTACTATAACTGGAAAGTGCATTCTGCTTATGTGGAGGAACAGGATAATGAACGGTAGTAGCGACCCCACGTTCTAGTAGGTAATCCCTTAGTCCATCACGATCTTCACACCGTAGTACAAACAAATGAAACACGTGTTCCTTACTTCCATCCCACCGAGGCAATTGCAATTTGTCATTTTCAATTTCTGCGATATATCTCATTGCGATAGTCCTTCTTCTGGCATTAGCTACATCTAGATCTCTAAGTTTCACCCTCAAAAAAGCTGCTTGCACTTCGTCCAATCGAGAATTAATACCTTTATAATGGCTAATGTAACGCTCTTCAAAACCGTAATTTCTAAATTTTGTAATTACAGTTGCCAGTTCTAGATCATTAGTAGTTACAGCACCAGCATCTCCAAGTGCACCCAAGTTTTTTGTGGGATAAAAACTAAACCCAGAAGCATCAGCCAGACTCCCTGCTTTGCTCCCATAGGCAGTTTCTGCACCGTGGGCTTGCGCACAATCTGTAACTGTTAAGAGATTGTACGCTTTCGCGAAAGCGTTTACCCGCTCCATATCTGCGAGTTGTCCATACAAATGCGTGGGCATCACGACCTTTGTTATAGCTGTGAGTCGTTTTTCTAAATCGCCAAAATTGAAATTATAGGTTCGATCTTCGGCTTCTACAAGAACAGGCACAAGCCCCGCTTGTTGTATGCTCAGAATAGTGGCTATATAGGTATTTGAAGCCACCAGCACTTCATCACCTTCTTGGATCTTACCTAGTATCTTATACCCTTCGAGAATCATTCTTAAGGCGTCCAGGCCATTTGCCGTACCTACACAATGTGCGACACCACAATAGTGTGCAAACTCTTGTTCAAAAAGACGTACTTCATCACCCAGAATATACCATCCCTTTTCTTGAAAGGTTTTAAAAACAGCAGCAAACTGCTTCTCATAAGGCGTATTAATTGCCTTTAAATCTAAAAACGGAATCATAGCAGCACATTGTTTAAAAGGTGATGATTCGCAGTATCAAAAACAAATACACAATGGACCTTAGTTCTTGCACCAAAACATTCTTTCCAATAAGATAATCCACCATTAAGTTTTGTTCCTTGGGCCTCATTAGAAATTCCAAAATCAAAATACCATTTATGCGCAAATATTTTTTCTATCAAGTGATGAAAAAGAAAATCTAACGAGCCCAATTCTTGTTTTTGTTCATTCCCAGAAATGTACTGAATATGAGCGGTAGTTTTAGTTTCAAAAACTGTAGCTCCAGCGACAAGAGCATTTCCCTTGTATACATTAAATTGTCTAATATTTTTTGGGAAATTTTTATGCAATGCCGTAATCTCTTCACTGGTATGTGTAGGAAGCGAGGCGTGTCTTCGCTCTAGATTAGGTACTAAAATATCTTCCCAAAACTTTTTAAATAGAGGCTCTTCTTTCAAAACCAGCCCGTGCTTATCGGCTTTTTTTACTCCCTCTAGCCTATTGCTCTGTATGGTCATTCTATTCCTGTAATCAATTACAGAAGCTGTATCTATTCGAGAAGTCACGGCCTTTGTGAGTTGAGCAACATATTGTGTTTCTTGAGAAGGCGCTTGGGCGTAAAACTCTGGCAACTCTTTAAGTACAAAGCTCGATATTTCTTGATGATTCAGGTATTCCAATAGCTCCCTAAAAAGGATAATATATTCATTTAGTTTTACCTTATAAGAAAGTACTACCCCCCCATATGTAAGGCCTTGATGGCTTTGTAAAGAGGTGTCTACTTTGTTTGCCGGTAGCACGGCAACAAGTTTATCATTTTTAAAAACCAGCAAAGAATTATCAGAAAAACGGTCTTTATGGTATTCCATAAAATCCCGATGAAATAGGAATGTAGCATTTTTGGCGGAAGCGATAAAATCATTCCACAACTGGCGATCTCCTGGTTGATATGTGGTTATCTGGTAATTAATCTACTCTTGTTTTTCAAAAATGATGTCGCCGTTAGTATCTATACATTTATACACTCCACTAGGAGCGCCGTCTTTAATAACGATATAACTTGAGTTTTCTTCTGTATTCTCAAGATAATTTTTATCCTGTCCAAGATAAGAAAATAGCACTCTAAATAGATTCACTGCACTTTTTAAGTGGGTTTCACCTCTTTTTATACCGTCTGGCCAATGGACCGCTAGATTACTACTAAATATAGAATACAAAATATCACGATCTTGTGTCTTTGTATAAGCCTCTCCTGTATGCTCTAATCCCACGTAACCTCCGTGATCTGCCATTATAACAATTAATGCATTCTTATCTTTTGCCTTAATAACCGTAATCATTTCTTTTAAACGCATATTTGCTACACGCATACCTTCTAGCCATAGTGTTCTTTCTTCTACAATGCCATGGGAGCTTTGAGGAGATCCATTAATGTGACCTGGGTTAAAAATTTCTATAAAGAAAAATTTACTTCCTTCCTCCCTATCCAAGGATTCTTTAAGTGATGGTAATATATCCACACGTTCTCCGAGGCCCGTACCGATATAACTCACTTTATCATAACTGAAATTACAATAATCATAACCCATTTGAGGGCGATTGAGCAACAAATAAGGAAGTTCTGTCAAGAAATGGGTCTTATAACCATTGTTTTTAAAAATAGTAAGCACTGGATTGTCAGAAACAATAATATTACGAGCATTAAAGGTTTCTAAACTTAAACCTCTATCGTAATAATGATGCTTCATCATAAAAGTTGCACTATTAGAGGTAAGAGTAGAAGCATAATTACTTCTAAAATTTGGATAAAAATCAAATCCATTAGATCCCAGATATTGCTGAAACGAACTATCAGTAGCTTGATAATGACCCTGGTATAATTCAGAAAAATTTACATAACCGTCTGGCTGTATAAAATAAACGTTAGGTGTGGTGGTAAACTGCACGCTCTCTATAGCATCTTTTTGTTCTTGCCAGCTCTCATCATAGGCAGCGCTCTCAAAAGGCTTTGGTATAAAAGTAACAAATCCTATCAAACCCAAAATCGCTTGAATGACCAAGATTTTTTTTGAATGTCGCCAAAGAAAATACCCTATACCACAGGCAATTATAAATAAGCCAAGGATAATCTTTATTCTAAGTCCTCCATACACAGCAATATGCATAAAAAACATAAAAAGAAAACTTCCCAAAACAGGAATAACGTATTTTGTAAACTTGCCAGCACTAACACTCTTACTCACTATATAGACTCCATAAATTAGAAGTACAGGAAGTATGATAAAAACTCCAACAAAGTATAATAAATGACCCCAGGTATTTACTAAAGTATAATTGTTAGTCGCATAAAAAAACATAGGATAGACACCAGATAAAATACCTGCAACTAGGGGAAACTCCTTCTTACTTAATAGAAATTTCTGAATGGGATTTTTATCGCTTTTCTTAGCCATTATGGTTACTTTTTAAAGAAATACAAGACTCTAGAAGTCCCTGGTATCGATTCTTTCTTTTCTAAAGTGAAGTATTTCTTAAAACTGACTTCAAAGTTAGACTCATTATAAAAATCAAAGTGATTTATAAATTCTCGTTTTCTTACTAGGAGTGACTCTACCCAGGAGTCTTCTCGCTTAGGGAACTCAATAATAAGGTGTTTAGAAAAGGAAGCAAAAAAAGTAGCACTTTTCTCAAAAGGCACATTTCCAGATAAAGTAATATGATGTATTAATGCCAATGCCATTGTGACGTCTGGGGCATAATTTTGCAGTCTATGTACTAGTGAATGCCGTTCTGTGTTATTAAACCCAATGCCAGGAGCCGGTTGTAACACATCACATACAAAGGCAAGCATTTTCTTTTCTTTATTTTGTTGTGCTAGTACAAAGTTTTTAGCCACTGCCTGTCCGTCTATATCCGTCACAATAAGATGAGCATTACTGTCAAGTGCTCTGGCAAAAGTACCATCGTTACCTCCTACATCTATAATGCGGTTGGCTTGTAAAGGAGCTACCCAAGACTTTATGAGCTCTTTCTTGGCTTGAAAAGCAGCAGCGTCATAATTAGTCTTCGTATAATAATTGCCCCACTCTGTCGCTTCATTGCTTTGTAGATTTTTTATGTAATCATACAGACTATCTAAGATGTTGTTTTGCGCTTTAAGCGAAAGCTTAGCCACTTTAGCCTCAGCCTTATAATCATCCTTGTACTTGCCTTCCATTTTAGCCAGTAAATGAATATTGGTATACAAGGTAGAACTTAACTTGGTTTTTGACGGTAATAAAGAAGCCACTAGCTTGACTGGAATTCCATCAATATGAGTTTGCATCATTTTTAGGATATCACTACCGTGATATTTGGCCAGTACTAAAGGCCCAAAAAAGTGAGTAATAAACTGCTGGTAAGCTCTCCAAGGCGTATCTTTTTCATAAAAATCAAAAGACAAGGTGTCTATAAAAATAGGGGCTCCTTCATACATCGTCACGTTATAAGCAGAGGCATCTTTTAATGAAAACCCTTTAGTCAAGGAGTACTTCTGTATTTTTAAAGTGAGTAGTGCCGCCTGCTTATACTGTTCAAAACTCCACTCATAAGGATTTGTAATAAACGGTATTACTTCTGGAGTCAATATAATTTCTTGATCAGAAGACGCAGTCTGTGTATGGGGTATAAGTAAACGCTTTCGCGAAAGCGTATCATAAAAACCGCTTTCTTTTAATGCTATGTATTGTTCAAAATATATGGGTAAGACGCGCCTTTTTAAAGTTTCTCCATCATAAAAAAGATGTCCCGATGGATCTCTAAACGACGCTTCATGTATGGATGATTTACTCATCTTGTGATGGCGTATCTTCTTCTTCTATATCTATACTATCGTAGTCCGACTCTTTAACCAGTCCTAATAGTGACTTGATTTTGTAAAGTGCATTTTTAGAAAAGAGTATTACGGCAGCGGTTGCGGCCACGACACCTTGCACAATCATTGCAGCAATACCTGCGTCAAAATAAAGCAGAATCATATTTTAATTATGTTTTTATAAAAATACTACTTTTCAAGTACTTGGTATACTTTTATCTTTAAATCTAACTTGCCCATACGATCTCTTTCTACAGGTGACAGGCCTTCAAAACGATAGGGCGCAAAATTTTGAAAATAAGACTTTTCATATACCAGTTGAGCATTTTCTGGAGGCATGAAATTAATCTTTTCCTTAACAGCTGGTACGGGATACACAAAACAGGCATTAGTAATAATCCAATTTCTAGAAGCAGTATCAAAGGATTGTTGTTCGTTATAATTTTTGAGAGTACTATAAGCGGTTTTCACCTCACAGTATTCTTCAAAAATGACATTAGGTATTTTTTGTTCCATATGCCAGGCAACATCTAGTGGATAATCATATGTAAAATAATTTACAAATCGAGTTGTAAAACTCACAATTGAAATAGTGATTACCGTCCCTAGCACGAGCCTTTTCCTTAATGTAGACACCCCCGCTATAAATCCAAAACTCGAGCCCGCCATTATACAAAGTATAGGCATAAACTGATGAATCAAACGGCCGTAAAAAGTCACTTTATGAAAAAAGTAACCAGCACTTGCATATAACAACCAGAAAGAAAATGTCAAAACAGCCAAGACAGCAATAGATGAGGATCCTTTATTAGTCAAGAACTGTGCAGCATATAAAAGAATCCCTAGGAACAATGCAACCCCTAAAGCACCCTCGATTTCTAATAAATAGGAGAATAAGAAACTGTAAGACTCAGAAAAATCACCTTGTATAATTGTACTAGACAAATATGTAGAGATCTCCCAATACGATATTTTTCCTGCCCGCGATAACAACTCCGTAAACAGAAATAGCACGCCTCCTCCCAGAGCAAATAAGACTACATTTTTAAAACGAGAATCAATCTCTTTTCGCTTAAAGCGAAATAAAAAAAAGAATATCGTAACCACACCGTACGTTAGAATATACCCTGGATATACTAAAAACCCAAAAAAGGACAAAAACCCCCACCAGAAGCTTTTTTTAGAAGTATAACACCCCTCACTTCTTAAGATTTTATATAGTACAAATAGGTATATAAATAGGCTTTTATCATAAGGAAGTGCGTGTCTCAAATAGATATATCCATTTGTTAAACAGGTGAAAAATAGTACTGCCAGGAGTGCTGAAACTAGGCTTTTTGTAGTAGTAAGAGCAATACGGTATAGTAAGGCCGCTATCCCGAGATAAGCCGCAAAATTGAAAACGAATAAAGGCCAATTATTGTAACTGTGAAAAGTAGCTATACCAAAAATTTTCCCCATTACATACTGCATAGTAACCGGAATAACTTCTAGAAGTACAGAACCAGGCCTTCCTTTTGTAGAAAAAACAGCAGTAACTGCCTCCGAGAAATTAGCATTAGAAAGCGCTACTAATAGATTTGCACTCGCAAAAACTCGCGTTTCATCCGGAAAAGCAAGAAACCCCTTCCCTATAAGGAATAGTTTAGAAAACGTGCATACCAATACTAAAATAGCAAGCCAGAAGGATGTAGATCTATAATTTCCAAAAGCCCAAATTTGCTTCATAGTCCCTAAAGTAGTAAACAAAAGAGCCTCATCAAAATATGATGAGGCTCCTTATTTTTATCTCGATAAGATTACACAATCTTATTACGCTTGCGGTCTACTTCTTTTAAGTATACTTTACGCAGTCGTAGGTGATTAGGCGTTACCTCTACATACTCATCTTTTTGTATATATTCTAACGCCTCTTCTAATGAAAACTTAATAGCTGGGACAATCTTTGCCTTGTCATCTGCTCCAGAAGAACGTACGTTAGATAGTTTTTTAGTCTTCGTAATATTCACTGTCATATCATCCTGACGGCTATTTTCTCCAATAACCTGTCCTTCGTAAATATCTTCACCTGGATCTACAAAGAACTTTCCGCGATCTTGCAACTTATCAATAGAGTAAGGAATAGCATTTCCGTTCTCCATAGAAACTAAAGAACCATTGATACGTCCAGGAATTTCACCTTTAAGTGGCTGGTATTCTTTAAAACGGTGTGCCATAATAGCTTCACCAGCGGTTGCCGTAAGTAATTGATTACGTAGTCCAATAATACCACGTGAAGGAATCATAAACTCGATCACCATACGATCACCTTTTGCCTCCATAGAAAGCATCTCTCCTTTACGCTTTGTTACAAACTCTACCGCTTTTCCAGATACGTGCTCAGGTAGGTCTATCGTAAGCTCTTCAATAGGCTCACATTTTACACCGTCTATTTCTTTTATAATTACTTGTGGTTGTCCTATCTGCAATTCATATCCTTCACGACGCATCGTTTCTATCAATACAGAGAGGTGCATTACACCGCGCCCGTATACTAGAAACTTATCTGCACTATCCGTATCGTGTACTCGTAATGCTAGGTTTTTCTCAAGCTCTTTTGTAAGACGATCTTTAATATGACGAGAGGTTACAAACTTACCGTCTTTTCCAAAAAACGGCGAATCGTTAATAGAGAATAACATACTCATCGTAGGCTCATCTATCGCAATCGTTGCAAGCCCTTCTGGATTTTCTAAATCTGCAACAGTATCTCCTATCTCAAAACCTTCTAAACCTACAATCGCACAAATATCTCCTGCTTGTACACTCGCTACTTTCTTACGGCCTAAACCGTCAAAAGTGTGTAACTCTTTAATACGCGTTTTCTTAATCGTACCGTCTCTTTTTACGAGTGATACTTGCATATTTTCTGTTAACTCCCCACGATTTAATCTTCCAATAGCAATACGTCCTGTAAAAGAACTAAAGTCTAGAGAAGTAATTAACATTTGAGTAGTTCCTTCTTCTATTTTTGGAGCTGGTATGTGCTCCATCACCATTTCTAATAATGGCTCAATAGAGTCTGTCTCATTCTGCCAGTCGTCAGACATCCAGTTATTTTTTGCACTACCATATACGGTAGGAAAATCTAACTGCCACTCCTCTGCTCCTAACTCAAACATGAGGTCAAACACCTTCTCGTGTACCTCATCTGGTGTACAGTTTTCCTTATCTACTTTATTCACAACCACGCAAGGCTTAAGACCTAGGTCTATTGCTTTTTGCAATACAAAACGTGTTTGTGGCATTGGTCCTTCAAAGGCATCTACAAGCAAGCACACACCGTCTGCCATATTAAGTACACGCTCTACTTCTCCTCCAAAATCGGCGTGACCAGGGGTATCGATAATATTAATCTTAGTGCCTTTGTAGTTTACCGATACGTTTTTAGACGTAATCGTAATCCCACGCTCACGTTCTAGATCGTTATTATCTAGAATGAGTTCTCCTTTAGATTCGTTTTCACGAAAAAGCTCACAGTGGTACATAATCTTATCTACCAGCGTTGTTTTACCGTGGTCTACGTGGGCAATAATTGCGATGTTTCTAATTTCCATAACTTGTGTCCGCGAAGGCGGATATCTCTTTAATTAATAGCGAGTTAGTGTTTTATTTCGCTTTCGCGAAAAGCACCTCCGCTAACAGCGTGCAAAAGTAGGCTATTTTAATGGATAATACGTTGAAATCGAAATTGAAATCGAAAACGAAAAAATAAAATAAGAATGACTAGGACGAGTGACTAAAGAGCCTATCGTCACCCTGAATTCATTTCAGGGTCGCACGTGAATAGATTAGAATCTAGTGTTAAATAGTATGTGTGATCCTGAGACAAGTTCTGGATGACAAATCAATCTTTAATCACTTTAAATTTTTCCGAATGGTCTAATCGTTCAGTCCAATTATTCAATATGGAATCAATCTGAACTATATGTCTAGCCCTATTAAATCGATAGTTGATATTTAACAAATCTTCAGCTCCCCCTAAGGAATAGGTTAAATCGAAGTAATTAAACTTCTTATCGAGTTTGCGCTTATTGGTCTTTAAATATATTCTACGATAACACGAATGAGAAGTCATTGGCTTCCAAGTACTAAATACTCCATTTTCATTTTCATCCATAGTTTGAACAGCAAACGCCCTAATTGATTTATCACGCTTTATTTTTTTTCGGTTTGAAGAAATAAGATTAAACAATTTGTTATCGTCCAACCTGACGCTTTGATAAACAATTAGTTCTTCTTTGGGATATTCCTGAAAATCATATTTTTGCAAATAATTTATTGAGTCCACTGTAAAAAAAAGATAACCAGAAGAGTTTACTCCAAATCCTGTACAAGACTCTCTGGTAAATCCAATAGTCTCAGCATCTATATGAGTCATTCTCTCAAAAAGAAGGCTATCAATTTTGAATGTTGGATTCTGAGATAAAAGATTTGTACAAAATCCAAGTATTAGAACAAAAGTAGTTTTCATCAAAATTTTAATTTAGGACTAAGATAATCCTCATTGCGTCATAAACTTATGATCAATGAGTGTATAACACTTACCTATTATTTAACAGGTGTATTTGCAAAGGATAGCAAACTAGAAGCTCTCTTTAATTAATTAACTTATAACTATATACTAAAGTTTAAAATAGAATGACCCACGTCACCCTGAATTCATTTTAGGGTCGCATTAGTAGCGAAATACAAAATTTAATTTACCATCAAAAATCCTTCTCGCTTGAGATGCTGAAATAAATTCAGCATGACAATGTACAAACTATAACTCAAGATCCCCGTCACCCTGAATTCATTTCAGGGTCGCACACGTAGCTCAACATAATAAGTAATGTAAAATCAAAATCTTTCTCGAGTGTGATGCTGAAATAGAAAACAGCATTCCAAGCAAACCAGTATCAATTCAAAGAATTATTAGTAGGCTTTCTTAGCTGTAGATTTTTAATTTAATTCATATCCATCTACAATACTCTCAAAGATTTTTCTAGAGTTTTCCGTCTTGAAAAACGAATTCAAGAATAACTCATCAAGAATTAAAGGATTCTGTCCTTCTTTTAAAGTCCTTCTGAAAATTACTTCCGATTCAATTTTGTCAGTAGTTTCAATTTCTCTACAAACTTCTTCCGCTCTTTGAATAAGGCCATCATTTGCATTATCATATAATCTAATTCCTGAAGTCGGGAGAAGGCAATTTTCAAATACATTTTTTCCATATAAACTAACATTGTCAAAAATCAGATCAGTCAAATCACAATTTTTAAAGACCGTTTCATTATTTTTTACTTTTGGGTGTTTATCAATTAGTAATGCATTTTTCATTAAACCAGATAATTTACAATTATAAAAGTGTTGACCAGTAAATAAGTCAATCCCTATAAATTGACAATTCTCAAATCGACAATTTGTATATTGAGCCGGTTTCACAAGTGAACTATATTTTCCATAGAATTTACAGTCAATAAAAGTACAGTCCAAATATTTAGAATTAAACCCGAGATAACAGTTTTTAAAATGTATATTTTTAAATATTACTTTTGTAATGCGAGCATTTCTAACTGTCAGTTCTTCGAATAAAATATTCGCAAATTCTTTGCCTTTAATTCTACCAGACCAATATATTTTATGTTTTTTAACTCTCTTCATTCAATTTACTGCTAACATATGTAATCCTTCATTCGTCACTCGTCACTCCAAACTCTTACTTCAAAATTACATCCTCTCCGGCACCTCAATCCCAAGCAATCCAAATCCTTTATTAATGACTTGCCCTACTTGATCACTTAAAGCTACTCTAAACGCTTTTTCCTCATCCGTAGCCGTACCTAAAATAGGCACCTGCTGGTAAAAAGAATTAAACGCTTTTACTAACTCATAGGTGTAATTTGCAATAAGCGCTGGGCTTTTCTTTTCGGCAGCGAGTGTTACGATAGCCGGATATTCTTGTAGCAGTTTGAGGAGTTCTTTTTCCTTTAAGTGAAGGATCTCTATCTGCGTTGCCTTTTGTACTCCTAACTCCTTTGCTTTACGCAAAATAGATTGGATTCTGGCATAGGTATATTGAATAAACGGTCCTGTATTTCCTTGAAAATCTACAGATTCTTCAGGATTAAAAAGGATGCGTTTTTGTGGGTCTACTTTTAAGATATAGTACTTGAGTGCTCCAAGGCCTATTGTTTTGTACAAGGCTTTTTTCTCCTCTTCACTATAGCCTTCTAACTTCCCTAATTCTTCAGAAATAGCTCCTGCAGTTTGTGCCATCTCAAGTATCAAATCATCTGCATCTACTACAGTGCCTTCTCGAGATTTCATCTTACCAGAGGGTAGGTCTACCATCCCATAACTTAAATGGAACAAATTCTTTGCCCAGTCAAAGCCTAATTTTTTCAGGATTAGAAAAAGCACCTTAAAGTGATAATCCTGCTCGTTACCTACAGTATAAATCATACCACCTACGTCTGGATGGTCTTTTACTCGTTGTATCGCAGTACCAATATCTTGGGTCATATAAACGGCTGTTCCGTCAGAACGGAGTACCAGTTTTTCATCCAGACCTTCATCTGTAAGGTCGCACCATACAGAGCCATCTTCTTTTTTAAAGAACACACCGCTCGCTAGACCTTCCTCTATATTGTCTTTTCCTAAAAGGTAAGTGTTGCTCTCATAATACAGGCTGTCAAAATTAACTCCTAAGTTTTTATAGGTCACATCAAAGCCATCATAGACCCATTGGTTCATCGTTTTCCATAGAGTAACGACTTCTTCATCTCCTGCTTCCCACTTACGGAGCATTTCTTGAGCTTCTATAAGACTAGGCGCTTCTTTTTTTGCCTCTTCTTCGGTTTTTCCTGCAGCAATCAAAGTTGCAACCTCCTTCTTATACTCTTGATCGAACTTTACGTAATAATTCCCAACGAGTTTATCGCCTTTAATTCCAGTACTTTCAGGTGTTTCTCCATTACCATAGGTCTTCCACGCAAGCATAGATTTACAGATATGGATACCACGGTCATTAATGATTTGTGTTTTGTAGACTTTAGATCCTGCAGCTTCGGTAATTTTCGCGACAGCGTGACCCAACAAAATATTTCTAATATGCCCTAAGTGCAAAGGCTTGTTTGTATTAGGTGAGGAGAACTCCACCATAACTGCGCTACCATTTTGAGGGATGATTCCAAAATTATGATCTGACGCTGTGCTATCAAAAAATTGCATATAATAGATATCTGCTATCACAAGGTTTAAAAATCCTTTGACCACATTAAATGCGGTTACCTCTGCTACATTTGCAACCAAATATTCTCCTATCTGGGTTCCTATTTGTACCGGATTGCCCTTAACCACGCGCAACATTGGGAACACTACCACCGTAATATCTCCTTCAAACTCTTTGCGGGTAGCTTGAAACTCTACAGATGGTAAGTCACTTCCATATAACTTTTGTATGGCCTCCTTTACGTGTTTTGTAAGATTGTCTTGCAGCGTCATTTTGTATACAATTAAGGCGCAAAGATAGCCCAAATTGTGGGTTTTGTTAAAGTCATTGCGCTCGAAAAATCGTATCTTTAAAGTAAAAAGAAAATGCTATTAAATGTATCTTATAATAATCCTGAGGTTAAAAGAAAAATAGATGAAGCCGTAGGAAAACCCTTCTCCCTTAGAGAACGTTTTAAACAAGGAGGCATAGGGCTAGGTCATCTTGTCATCACCACTTCTAGTGTACAGATTCAAAATCTACTGGCTTTAGATAAATACCGCAATAAATGCAATATCGAGTTACGACCTAAAGGTATCATCGTAGGGTTTAGATCGTTACTAGAATCGTATGCTCTTATTATTCCGTATTGGAAATTAAATCTTTATAAAGGACAAGCCGAAGAATACAGCATCTATCGTGATAGCTATTTTATTAAGATTGAAGCAAAAGCCAAAGACAAAAAAACACACACCTTTATAAAGCGCATTCTAGAACAAAAAGCACTTCAAGCACCTACCACTATAGAAAACCTATAACGTATATGAAAATACTTCTCACGGGTGCAAACGGTTATATTGGAATGCGGTTATTACCACTCCTTTTGCAAGCTGGCCACGAAATTGTTTGTGCGGTTAGGGACACTAATAGACTTTCTGTAAGTCCAGAAGTTAGAGCACAAATAGAGGTAATAGAAATAGATTTTCTGGAAACTCCCAAAAAGAATCATATTCCTAAAGATATAGATGCAGCGTATTACCTCATACACTCTATGAGTTCGTCCACCACAGATTTTGATGAAAAAGAGGCACTGTCTGCTCAAAATTTTAATATCTATCTAGACCAGACAGATTGCAAACAAGTAATTTATCTTAGTGGTATTGTAAATGAAAATAATCTAAGTAAGCATCTAAGGTCTCGAAAAAACGTAGAAGAAACCCTTAAAAAAGGAAAAGCTGCTCTCACAGTTTTAAGAGCAGGTATTATTGTAGGTTCAGGAAGCTCTTCCTTTGAGATTATTCGTGATCTCTGCGAAAAACTTCCTGTAATGATCACCCCAAAGTGGGTGAACACCAGATGTCAACCTATTGCCATACGTAACGTGATGCACTACTTACAAGGCGTATTAGGTAAGAAAGAATGTTACCAGGACTCTTTTGATATAGGCGGTCCAGATATCCTCACATATAAAGAAATGATGCTCGGGTATGCAAAAGTGCGTAATCTCAAATTATACATCTTTACAGTACCGGTCATGACTCCAAAATTATCTTCATACTGGCTTTATTTTATAACTTCTACCACCTATAAACTAGCGCTTAATCTGGTAGACAGTATGAGAATTGAAGTAGTTACAAAAGACAACCGCTTGCGCGAAATGCTAAACATACAACCCATAAGCTATGCAGAAAGTATAGAAATGGCGTTTGATAAAATAGAACAAAACCAAGTAACTAGCTCCTGGAAAGACAGCCTCGTAAGTGGAAGACTTAAATACAATCTAAACGAATACATACAGGTACCTACATACGGATGTGTTTTTGATAAACAAAAAATACAATTGTCAGATCCCGATCTTGCCCTTGAAAACATCTGGTCCATAGGCGGCAAAAAAGGATGGTATTACGGAAACTGGCTTTGGAAAATAAGAGGTTGGGTAGACAAACTGTTTGGCGGTGTAGGTCTGCGCCGAGGACGCACGCATCCTGATAAAATATTTTCTGGTGATGTTTTAGATTTCTGGCGTGTACTTCTGGCAGATAAAGACAAAAAACGTTTGCTTCTCTTTGCAGAAATGCGTGTGCCTGGCGAGGCCTGGCTAGAATTTAAAATAGATAATAACAATGTGCTGCACCAAACAGCAACATTTAGACCTAGAGGTTTAAGAGGCCGGCTATACTGGTATAGTATGTTACCATTTCACTATTTCATTTTTGACGGGATGCTCAAGAATATTGCGACTCAAAAGCATTAGAAAAGTATAGAAACAAAAAAAGCGAACGTGATGTCTTTAAGATGTTTATGGTTTCTTTTTAAATCCTACTAAAAAAATGTAACCTCAATTTTGAATATTGAACTTGAAAGTTCAAATGACTAGTTGCGAAAACTACAAACACAACTAATTTATTCATCTTAAAATACTGACACCAGTTCGCTTAAACTGTTTTCTACAATAAAGATAATCAATTTCCCACAAATCTACTAGGTGATTAAAAAAATTATATCACCAAATCTGCTAATGTTTTATTTTCCAAAACATTAAGTGTGCTGTCTCTTACCTCTTCCATAAGCACGTGAAGACTACAAGCAGTCTCATCTGGACAGTCATCACATCGCTCATAAAAATTAAGGCTTACACAGGGTAAGAGAGCAATGGGACCTTCTAGAATTCTAATGGCATCTGCCATTTTAATATCTACAGGATCTTTAATAAGATAATATCCACCTCCTTTTCCTTTTTTACTGCCCAAATAACCTGCTTTACGCAAAGTCAATAAAATACTTTCTAAAAATTTACGGGAGATGTTTTCAGCTTCTGCGATTTCTTGAATGAGTACAGTTTCCTTGTCTATATTACGAGCAATATAGGTAAGGGCTTTGAGACCGTATTTAGTTTTTCGCGAAAGCATATATACTATTATTTTTTAGGTAAAAACACCTCTGCCATCATACAGCGAGCGCTCCCGCCACCGCACGTTTCTATAGTCTCAAGATCGCTACTCAAAATCTCACAGTATTTTTCAATCTTTGTTATCTGGTCTGGTCTAAGACTTTTGTGAGCTGCAGCACTCATCACGAGATAGGGAGTATCATTAGCACCTAGTACTTGTAACATATTTCCCGCAAACTGATGCATTTGTTTCTCAGAAATAGCAATCACCTCTTTATCTGTGCTCTTAAGGTGTTTCAGTACATTTTTACGCTCCTTTTTGTCATCTATCGTTTCAAGACAGATCACCGCAAAGTTTTCTGCAAGGCACATCATCACATTTGTATGATAGATAGGCTTACGCTCTCCATTTACTGTTTGATTCGCTGTAAAGACAACAGGAGTATATTCAAAATCCTCACAAAACTCAATAAATAGTTCTTCATCTGCTCTGTCAGAAAGAGCACAATAGGCAACTTCATTCACACGATCCATCAAGATACTTCCAGTACCTTCTAAGAAAATATCTTCATCTTCGGCACTGGTATAATCTACAATACTTTTAATTTCAAAACCCTCTTCCTCCAAACGCATAAACACCTCATCACGACGTTCTTTCCTTCTATTTTCTGCAAACATAGGATACTTAGCCACGATACCACTTTCGTGAAAGCTTACCCAGTTGTTAGGAAACACAGAGTCTGGTGTATCCATAAGCTCGTCATCACTCTCTACGATTACCCGAACCCCTTTAGCTTTAAGTTTATCGACAAAAGTGTCAAACTCTGTTTGGGCCTTTGTATTAATCTCATCATTTTTAAGTGAAAGATCTTCCTGAAAGTAATTATTTACCGCCGTTTGTTCGTTCATTCTAAAACGAACAGGACGAATCATTAAAATGGTGTTTGTTATCTGTTTTAGCGCCATTGTATCTTTAGTAATTAACAACTCAAAATTACAATTTCCTCTTTACATCTTGTACGATTATCTTTCCGTGATTGCGAGTATTTTCTATAAACAATTTACTTGTCTGTAATCCAGCATTAATAACACCCGCTACATACACATTAGGCAAGGAAGATTCTAAAGTTTCTGAATTGAAAATAGGAGTTTTAAAAGGATCATTATCAATAGGAAGACCCAGCTTTTCAAAAAGTGCATAATTAGGCATATATCCTATCATGGCAAGTACAAAATCATTTGCTATTGTTTCTGTACCGTTGGGAGTATTAAGTATAACATCTTCTTCTCTTACCTCCTTAACAGTAGTATTAAAATAGGCTTTAATAGCTCCTTCTTTAATCCTGTTTTCTATGTTGGGTTTGATCCAATATTTTGTTTTGGGATAAATTTCACGCTCTCTTATGGCCATGGTTACCTCTGCTCCTTTGTAGTAGGTCTCTAACGCCACGTCACAGGCAGAATTTGCAGCACCCACAACAAGTACTTTTTGCCCCACATAAGGATGCGGACTGTCGTAAAAGTGTTTTACCTTAGCCAGCTCTTCTCCGGGGATACCCAGAGATCTTGGGGTATCGTAAAATCCAGTGCAGATGGTAACCGCTTTCGCGAAAGCGTTCCCCTTATTTGTTACTACTTCATAACCGCCATCTTTAGGATGCATACCCGTTACAGCTGTGTACAACTTGATGTTAAGCTTCCAACTTTCTTGAACTCGTCTGTAGTATTCTAATGCTTCTTTACGAGTAGGCTTATCTGTATGAGAAATGAATGGCACCTCTCCTATTTCTAACAAATTTGAGGTGCTAAAAAACGTCATTTGCTCTGGGAAGTTGTACAGCGAATTTACCAACACCCCTTTCTCCAAAACAATATAATTTAAACCTGCTTTTTGTGCTTCGATAGCCGTTGCAAGTCCTATGGGACCCGCGCCTATAATAATGAGATCGAAAGGGGTGTCACTAAACTTTGTCATCGATTACGCCAGAAAAATGGGGTTAATAATATCAAGACCGTAAAAAGTTCAAGTCGTCCAATGAGCATTAAGAAACCGCACCACCACTTGGCCGCACTAGGCAGTCCTCCAAAATTATCAACCGGACTTAGATCTCCAAAAGCTGGACCTACATTACCTAATGCACTAGCCGCACCTCCCAATGCTGTTGTAAAGTCTAATCCCATCGCCCCAAGAACAGAAGCTCCAATAATCCAAGAGAGCATATAGAGAATAAAAAAGGCAAGAATATTATAAATAATCCCTCGATCTACAGATCGTGTATTGTATCTCACTGGCAGAACAGCATTAGGGTGTAAGGTTCTCTTGAACTCCATAACGGCATTCTTAATCGTAAGTAAATGTCGCACTACTTTTATACCGCCAGACGTAGATCCTGCAGACCCTCCTAAAAACATTAATCCAAAAAAGATAACGGTTAGAAAGGGGGTCCACATGGTGAAATCTGCGGTTACAAAACCTGTAGTTGTAATGACCGCCAGAACTTGAAACAAACTATGCCTAAAAGCACTCTCTCCCGCTCCTAAAACCATAGGATGTGCGATGGAACTCGTACGTACATCTGCTCTAAAGTAAATTACCAGGGCCGTGATTAGGGTAAACCCAATTACAAAACTCATATAGAGTCTAAACTCTTCATCCTTAATAATTTTCTGGACTCTTCCTTTAAAAGCAAAATAGCTCAAAACAAAATTCATCCCGGCCAGCATCATAAAAAAGATAATGATGTATTGTATTAACGGTTTATCGTTCCAATGAGCGACACTAGCATTTTTCGTAGAAAAACCACCTGTAGAAAGCGTACTCATCGCGTGATTAATTGCATCAAAAAAAGACATTCCAGCAAGTTTCAAGGCAATAGTCTCCGCAGCTGTAAAGCCAAAGTATATAAGCCACAATCTCTTTGCAGTGTCTGTAATTCTTGGGTGTAATTTATCTGCATTAGGTCCAGGGGCTTCTGCGGCAAATAGCTGCATCCCACCTATTCCTAAAAGAGGAAGGATTGCGATAGCAAGTACAATAATACCCATACCACCTATCCAGTGTGTGGTACTGCGCCAGAATAATATCCCATTGGGCAAGGACTCTATGTCAGAAAGAATGGAGGCGCCTGTTGTTGTGTAGCCACTTATGGTTTCAAAAAAAGCATTTGTTACACTTGGTATTGCACCAGAAACTAGGTAGGGCAGCATCCCACTCAAAGACATAAATAGCCACCCAAAAGTAACCACAATATATCCCTCTCTTTTTTTTATTTCTTTACGGTGCCCCCTTGTAATGAACATTAGAAGTGTTCCCGCAAATATGGTAAGTAACCCCGCCGATGAAATTGAGAGGGCAGCTCCATCTTTACTAAGAAGGCTTACCAAAGCAGAAATCATCATAAAACCACCGTTGAATAACAACAGTAATCCCATTAAATGAAAAATAATTTTATAATTGAGCTTAGGCATCTGTTATACGAACATTTTTTCTACCTTCTTGATAGACCTAGGTAAACAGCACACAACCACACGGTCTCCTGCTGTAATCTTAAAATCTCCTAATGCAATGATTCCCTCTCCATTACGAACTACTCCAGCTATTGTGACAGATCGAGGAAAATCTATATCTCGTATTCTCTTCCCTTCTGCTTCAGAGGTAGGTTGTACTATAAACTCCAGTAGCTCTGCATTCATGTTATTGAGTTTCGTCATCGCTACCACTTCTCCTTTACGTACATATCTAAAGATATTATTTGCCGCCAGAAGCTTTTTATTAATAAGTGTATCGATCCCTATACTTTGTGACAATTGGAAGTAATCCATATTCTCAACAAGCGCAATGGTCTTTTTAACTCCTTTAGATTTCGCCACAAGGCAAGACATAATATTCGTCTCACTATCCCCTGTTACAGAAATAAAAGCATCCATATCATGGATGTTTTCTTCTTCTAGCAACTCTACATTACGGCCATCACCATTAATTACCAGAGCTTTAGGAAGTATATCTGCAAGATCAAACGCTTTTTCTCTACTCTTTTCTACAAGCTTTACGTTAAACTTGCTGTGGCAGAGATCCCTTGTAGTTTTAAAACCTATCTGGCTCCCACCCAAGATCATGACGTTTTTGATTTCTTGTTTTGTTTTTCCTGTGAGTTTATATATCTCTTCCACGCCTCCTGCACACGTCATAAAGTATACTTGATCACCATCTTTAAAAACAGTATCTCCTCTAGGTATAAGCGTATATTGGGTACCTAATCGCTGTATTGCAATAGGCATAAAATGCAGTCCTGGAAATATTTTTGCTGCATCCTTCACACTTTTACCTACAAAAGGCGCCGCTTTAGATAGTGTAGTTCCCACCATAGTAAGCGCACCGTCTTCAAACTCATAACTATCACTAAACCCACTTTGGTTAAGTAATAACTCTATCTCTGAGGCGGCTAGACTTTCTGGTGAAATCAACTCATCAATCCCAAATTTTGAAAACCCTGCGAGCTCCTTATGCTCTATAAATTCTGTATTAGATATTCTAGCAATAGTGCGCGTAGCGCCTAATTGCTTTGCTAGCACACATACGGTAATATTGGTAGTTTCACTCGCTGTAACCGCGATTACTAGATCCACACTTTCTACACGTGCATCTTGCAGTATAGAAATAGAAGTCGCATCTCCTTTGATCGTTCTAATGTCTAAATGAGTATCTGCATACGATAGACTCTCTTTATCAGTATCCAGAAGTGTGATGTCTTGAGATTCGTAAGACAGTAATTTAGCAAGGTGAAATCCAACTTCGCCAGCTCCCGCAATTATAATTTTCATAAATAGTGTTAAGAAAAGTGTTACAAAGATACGAGATTGTACAGAGATAGTAAAAGAGCATGAGGTTTGCTTGTACGCAGGATCATTTTGAAAATTATGCTTTCGCGAAAGCATACTCAAAACCAATTCCTCTATTGTACATCATAAGAGCTATAATCGTATTGTTTTTCAAGTTTTCTTCCTGCCTGAAATCGTATATTTGCATAAAAATTGTTGATGGCAAAAAAAGTAACGCCTTACAAGACGTCAGAGCAGTCTAAAAAACAACAAGTCGAACAAATGTTTGACAATATTTCTGAAGAATATGATGGCTTAAATAGGGTCATTTCTTTTGGGATAGATGTAAAATGGCGCAAGAAAGTCGTACAACTTGTTGCAGACGCACAACCAGAAAGTGTACTCGATATTGCAACTGGCACAGGAGACCTCATCATTAATATCGCAAAAAGAACAAAAGCCCAAAAACTAGTAGGCCTCGACATTTCTGAAGGAATGCTATCTGTTGGTAGAAAAAAAATAAGCGCAGATGGGTTAGACAGCCGTATAGAAATGGTACAGGCAGATAGTGAGCAAATGCCATTTGAGGATAATTGCTTTGATGCCATTACAGTAGCCTTTGGGGTTCGTAATTTTGAGCATTTAGAAAAAGGACTTGGTGAGATTTTACGCGTCCTAAAGCCAGGAGGTACTTTTATCATATTAGAGACCTCTGTACCCACAAAGACGCCTTATAAACAAGGCTATAAAATTCATTCTAAATATATATTACCTACAGTAGGCAAACTATTTTCTAAGGATAAGGATGCCTACTCCTATTTGAGCGAAAGTGCCTCTGTTTTTCCTTTTGGTGAGGCATTAAACAATATTTTGCGTAAAATTGGGTTTACAAACGTGGTAGATAAACCACAAACCTTTGGCGTAGCCACCATTTATAGTGCCTCAAAATAATTGCATGAGATTTTTAATTCTTAGTTTGTTCCTCTTACTTTTTAGTATACCCTCTCAGGCTCAATGGCTTACGAGACCAAGAGTCCAAAATAATCAGAACTTTGACAAAGCACCTATCTCTTGGGGGTACTACTTCGGAGTAAATTCTTTTGACTTTAATTTTGATTATCAAAGCGAGCAAAGAGACATAGAAGTAGAAAGATCTATTGGATTTAATGTCGGTTTACTGGGGAATCTTAGACTTTCAGAATATGTAGATCTAAGAACAGAACCTGGTCTTGTATACGTACAGCGTAATTTATTGTACGCTCCAGATCCTAGGTTTGAAAATGAATCTGACCGCACTAGAGAGGTAGCCTCTACCTATATCTATTTACCTCTTATATTAAAATTCAGCACAAAGAGACTCAATAATGCGAGGCCCTTTGTGACTTTTGGAGTTGCCACAGCGACTAATTTGTCTAGCAACGAAGATAACCCAGACGATAACTTTACTGGGCAGTTTAGAACTAAAACCAATCCGCTTTTTTACGAAGTAGGATTTGGAGTAGACTTATACCTTTATTTTTTTAAATTTACTCCTAGTATAAAAGGGGTATTTGCTATAGGAGATGAGCTCGTGCCAGATAACAGGCCCAATAGTCCGTGGACGGAAAATATTAATCAAATGGCCTCTCGGGGGATTTTTATAAATTTTACGTTTCAGTAAAGCTATCGTCTAAACTCGCTTAAAAATACACTAGTAGCCATGGCTACATTAAGACTTTCGGTAGCCTGCAATTTTCCAAAACGTGGAATGGATAAGCGTTTTTCAATAACTTTTTCCACTTCTTTTGAAATGCCTTTCCCTTCATTACCCATCACAAGAATACCCTCTTGTGGAACTATAGTTTTATAAACATTATCCCCATCCATAAAAGTTCCATAAGCTGTTCTTGAAGAATTTTTAAGATATGTAGGCAGATCCACGTATCTCACTTGCACCCTAGAAATAGATCCCATAGTTGCTTGTACAACCTTAGGATTAAAACAGTCTACCGTTCCTTCTGAGCATATAAGTTCTTGTACCCCAAACCAATCACACAGTCGAATGATTGTCCCTAAATTACCAGGATCTCTAACATTATCTAGCGCTACTGTTAGACCAGAATCATTAGAAGTTACCTCTTTGGGGATTTCAAAAAGTGCTAGTGCTTTTTGAGGTGTGGTTAAAAAGCTGATTTTTTTTAATTCTTGCTCAGAAATAACCTTCACATTGCAGGCAGTAAATAAATCTTCGTCTATGGTGTACATTTCCTGTAATTGAAATGTAGATTCTAACAATTCATTAATTACTTTTACTCCTTCCGCAACAAAAAGACCCTCACCTATTCGGTACTTTTTTTGCCCTAATCTCGTTATTCGTTTGATAGTATTTTTGCTTAACACGATTTAGATGTATTTTTGAGCTTACAACAATTTCTCATTGAAAATTTCCTTTACAAAAATATCACTATTTATCTGGCTAGCTATTATCCTTACCAGTTGTGATGCTACAAAACGAATTGCAGAGGATCAGTATCTTCTTACCAAAAATACTATTTATGTAGACGGTGAGAAGGCTGAAGATACAAGAGTTTATAACTTTTTATACCAGAAGCCTAATTCTAGCCTACTTAAAGTACCTATAAGACTGCATTTATACAACTTGGCGAGACCTAATTTAGATAGTATTTTAAATGCACAGAGAGAAGCGAGTTTAACACGTAAGAATTTTTGGTCTAGATTGCTTTCGCGAAAGCAAGTAGAGGCTTTTAGACGTTTTAAGAAAGATTTTAATACGGGCTTAAAAAACGCTGGAGAACCTCCAGCCATTGTGTCGGACCTTGTATCCCAAAAATCGGCTCAGCGTCTTGCCGCTTATTATATCAATAATGGCTACTTTAATACTAAAGTAACCTATGATATTAAAAAAGATAGTAACCAGCGGGCTGCAATAGACTACAAAGTAGCCTTAGAGAAACCATATCTAATAGACTCAATTACCCCAATTATTGCTTCCCCAGTAGCAGATTCTATTTATAAAGCACATCAAACAGAGTCTTTTCTACAACCAGGAGCTCGTTATCAAACATTTAATATCAATCGAGAAACCCAAAGGCTGGAATATTTATTTAGAAACAACGGATTATTTCACTTTGAAGCAGATAGAATACGTCTTATTGCAGACACGGTACAAACAAACCATAAAGCTAATCTGGAATACATTATAGACAATCGTACCGAAGTTATTAATGACACCATAAAAGAGTTTCCCTTTAAAGTGCATAAGATTAGTGAAATCAATATCATTACTGATTACAGCTTTGTAAATCGTGACAAAACCTTTTTGGATACTTTAAAAACAGACCAAGGGTATAAGCTGCTTGCTTACAATAAAATTAACTATAAAAGTAAGGCGCTCACAGATATGCTCTCTTTTAAACCAGGAGATATCTATCGAGATGTAGACCGAACACAAACCCTTACAAGGCTAAGTAGATTAGGGACGTTTAAATACCCTAGTATTCAGTATATAGAGGATCCAAAGGACACTACAAGGACTAACCTTATTGCCAGTATAAGGCTTACGCCATTAGAAAAATACAAACTAAGAGCAGATTTTGATGCCTCTACATCAAACATTCAAGATATTGGAATTGCAGGATTTGGTTCTCTTTTAATCCGTAACATATTTAGAGGTGCAGAAACCTTAGAAATATCTGGAAGAGGTAGTATTGGAGCATCAGATGATGCGGCAAATACAGACGATAGTTTTTTTAATATTTCTGAAATTGGTGCAGATGTTAGTCTTACGTTTCCAAGAATATTCTTCCCTGTAAATACTCGAAGTCTCATTCCGGCAGACTGGCAACCTAGTACAAGGTTTAATTTAGGGATAAGCGCACAACGCAATATCGGACTAGATAAGCAAAGTGTTGCTGGAGGATTAAGTTATAGCTGGCAACCATCACGCTTTAAGAGCTTCACCTTGGATCTAGTAGACGCTCAATATGTACGAAATCTTAATGCAGATAATTATTTTAACATTTATCGGAGCAGCTTTAATGATCTTAATGACATAGCAGCGACTAATATCTCAAACATTAATCCTGCCTACTTTAGTCCAGACTCTAATGGGGAGGATCGTCTCATCATTCCTGAAGGAGCTCAAGGTTTTATTAATGATTTTGAAAACGGTGTGATCGAAGGATTTAGTACAACAAATATAAACGACATCAATGCGATTACAGAACGCCAAGAAAGACTTACAGAAGACAACCTCATCGTCTCTTTAAATTTTTCTTATGTATACAATAACAGAGAAAACCTTTTTGACGACACATTTGCACGTTTAAGAACCCGTGTAGAACTCGCAGGAAATGCTCTCGCACTTGCAGCAAACCTAGCAGGTGCTACAAAAAATGAAGACGGAAATTCTAAGCTATTTGGAGTTGTCTTTTCCCAATATGTAAAAACAGAAATTGACTACACGAAGCATTGGGATTTAGGAAATGATAACGTTCTTGCTGTAAGAGCCTTTGGAGGCATCGCAATCCCCTATGGAAATGCTAATAGTATTCCTTTCATTAGAAGTTTCTTTGCGGGGGGATCTAACGACAACAGAGCCTGGCGCGCGTACGATTTAGGCCCTGGAAGTAGCGGTAGTCCAAATGAATTTAATGAAGCAAATATGAAGCTCGCCTTTAATGTAGAGCATAGATTTAATCTATTAGGCCCTCTAAAAGGTGCGCTTTTTTTAGATGCAGGAAATATATGGAATGTACTGGATAATGTAGAGGATCAAGGTGCAGTCTTTAGTGGATTCAATAGTCTAGAAGAGCTAGCATTAGGATCTGGTTTTGGAGTACGTTGGGATTTTGATTTCTTCCTTTTACGATTTGATATAGGTTTTAAAACCTATAATCCAGCATTACCAAAAAGCAGTAGATGGTTTAAAGAATATAATTTTTCTAATGCGGTATATAACGTGGGTATTAATTATCCATTCTAGGTATACAAATAGCGCAAACGATGTCGCATATCTTAGCCATAAGCCCAAGTATTATTATAAGATATTTTAGTACTTTTAGCCCTTAAAATTAAAAACAACGATATGGCGCATTCTATCAAACCTGGTGTAGCAACTGGATATAACGTACAGAAAATATTTAACTACGCAAAGGAGAAGGGTTTTGCTCTTCCAGCCGTAAACGTAATAGGTTCTAATAGTATCAACACAGTGCTTGAAACTGCTGCTGCATTAAACGCTCCCGTTATTATACAATTTAGTAATGGAGGAGCTCAATTTAACGCTGGTAAAGGTTTGAGTAATGAAGGTCAAAAAGCTGCAATTGCAGGAGCGGTAGCTGGCGCAAAACACGTACACCAACTGGCTGCGCTTTACGGCGCCACGGTAATCTTACATACAGATCACTGTGCTAAGAAATTACTACCTTGGATAGATGGTCTTCTTGATGCAAGTGAAGCTCATTATAAGGAGCACGGTCACTCACTCTTTAGCTCTCATATGATAGATTTAAGTGAAGAGCCATTAGAAGAAAATATAGAAATATGTAAGACCTATCTAGCTCGCATGGAGAAGATGGATATGACCCTAGAAATAGAGCTAGGCATTACAGGGGGAGAAGAAGATGGTGTAGACAATAGTGATGTAGATGTTTCTAAATTGTATACACAGCCTGAAGAAGTAGCCTATGCTTATGAAGAGCTCAAAAAAGTAAGCGATCAATTTACGATCGCAGCAGCTTTTGGTAACGTACACGGCGTATACAAGCCAGGTAACGTAAAGCTTACCCCTAAAATTTTGAAAAATTCTCAAGAACATATTACAAAAAAGTATGGTGTTGAGCACAATCATATCGATTTTGTTTTTCATGGTGGGAGTGGATCAACAGAAGAAGAAATACAAGAATCTATAGGTTATGGTGTGATTAAAATGAATATAGACACAGACCTTCAATATGCCACGGCAGAGGGAATACGCGATTATTTTAATGAAAACGCAGACTACCTAAAAACGCAAATAGGAAACCCTGACGGAGAAGATTCTCCTAATAAGAAATATTACGACCCACGCGTATGGCTTCGTAAGGCAGAAGGCACGATGCGTGCAAGATTAGAAAAAGCCTTTGCAGATTTAAATAATGTCAATACCTTGTAGTATGCTTTCAACGAACGAATAGTGAGGCAGAAGTCTATGCTGAGCTTGTCGAAGTACGAAAGCGGAATCAACAAACAAAACAAGAATCTAAATTTATCCAACACAATCTATATGGCTTGGTTTAAAAGAAAAGATAAAGGAATACAAACCCCTACTGAAGAGAAAAAGGACACTCCCAAAGGGCTTTGGTATAAATCACCTACTGGTAAAATAGTAGACACAGAAGAACTTGAGAAGAACTTTTACATCAGTCCAGAAGATGGATACCACGTAAGAGTGGGAAGTAAAGAATACTTTGAAATATTGTTTGATGACAATAAATTCAAAGAACTCGATAAGAACTTAACTTCTAAAGACCCTCTTAATTTTGAGGATAAAAAGAAATACTCCGATCGCCTTAAGGATGCCCAAGAAAAGACAGGTCTTAAAGATGCTGTAAGAACTGCTGTAGGAAAGTCTAAAGGTGAAGATATCGTAATCGCTTGTATGGATTTCCGTTTTATTGGTGGATCTATGGGTAGTGTTGTAGGAGAAAAAATAGCCCGTGCTGCAGACTATGCACTTAAAAACGAACTACCTTTTATGATCATTTCTAAATCTGGGGGAGCGCGTATGATGGAAGCAGCATTATCATTAATGCAACTTGCAAAAACATCGTCTAAGCTTGCACAGCTTGCAGATGCTGGGATTCCTTATATCTCACTTTGTACCGACCCAACAACAGGGGGTACAACCGCGTCATTTGCGATGTTAGGAGATATTAATATTTCAGAACCTGGTGCGCTTATAGGTTTTGCTGGACCACGTGTTGTAAGAGATACTACAGGTAAAGAATTGCCAGAAGGTTTCCAAACGGCAGAGTTCGTCCAAGAGCACGGCTTTTTAGATTTCATCACTCCGCGACAAGAGCTTAAGGATAAAATTAATCTGTATTTAGATCTTATTCTTAATAGGCCTGTTAGAGCTTAATTAGTTATCATAAAACTTAGATTTACCTAAGTATGCTTTGATAAGCTCGTTCCACTCTTGGCTAATTTTGACGGCTGTGGTTCCGGGTATATTATAAAGACTGTCGTATTCTTTATATCCGGTTCGTAACAGTTCTTCTAGGTAAAATAAGGCTGCATTAGCGTCTCCTTCTTTGGCACTAAGTGATATACAATTTAGGAAGGCCTCTTGATTATTTGGGTTTACCAAGGTTCTCAAAATATTTGTAAATAGAAGCTGCTCTAAAGTCCCGCCATTGTAAGCATAGAGTTCGTGCTTTTCTTCAACTTTATTATTGAGATAGGACTTAAGTCGTTGTGCAGCTTTGCGTTCTTGCTTATTTTGAGCGGTACTATCAATGGTTGCATCTAGCTCGTCCATCTGGAAATTCCACCATCCTAGGTTATCAAAAAATGCTTTTTGAGTATCCTCCTCCAGAAAGAAAACAAAGTCTTGCAAGAGTAATTGTTCTTCAAAACGCGCTTCATTACGTTGTAGTTTACCCACTCTATACGTTGTACTACTTCGTATTCTTTTAAGTAGCTCTTTTTGAAGATCTAGATCTACTTGATTTTTGTATTTCTTCTTGAGATCAAATATAAAATCAAAAGCTTCGAGTGCCCTTTGCTTTTTATAAAGTAAATCTCCAAAAGCAAGATCGTTATTGTAATAGCTTTCTATTTCAGCTTGATCGTCCGTATTCTTCAATAAGTCCACCATCGCAGCAGAAAGGTATCCTGCATCCGGCCAAGTGTCTGTAGTACCGTATTCATAGTATCCTAGGAGTTTTTCGCGAAAGCTAGTTCTCCCATCATACACCCTTAACTTATAGTAATGAGGACCTGTATCTTTATTAATGACTACAAAGCGCACATTCGGTCTGCTTTTAATTAAACTTTCATCTATCAAGACATTGTTGACACCGATTACCTTAGTTATTTCAAAATCTGGTGACCGAAAAGGATAAACTGAAGCCAATAAACCTGCATCATAAATTCCTGCTAAAATTATATTTTTGGTATCAATCGAATAAGTGGATACAATCGTTTTTAAAAAATTATGAGTGCTTCGCAAACTTTCATCAAATAATAATGATTGTTTATAATTCGGACTTACCACGATACTCTGGGTAAGGTTTGCTCCTATGGTAAATCGTTGCACAGCAGCAGCTCCTTTACCTTGATCATCAAAAACCACCACAATAGGGTAGGTTTGAGAAGTCTCGTAAGAATTGGGTAGATATAATGCGTAGGACTTTTCTTGAGAATTTTCCAATTGTACTGCTGGAATTACAACACCTTTCTGTAGTTCTTGAGCCAGTGTAGCGACACTACAAAAAAGTAAGAGTATTAATAATCGCATATAAACCAATTTCTTAAAATTTAAAAGCATACATCAAATACCGTGCACAAATTAAAGATACCACAAAATACAACTAGAATTCCTACAAAATCACCCTATTATTTTGCGTATTTTTAGAGTAATCAAACCACACACAATGACCAAACGTTATTTTTTTCTTTTTTGTATTTTTCTTGCGTATCAAGTTCAAGCCCAAGATTATTTCTTTTCAAAATATGCGCCTTTTGATACAAGTATACCCTCTCCAGAAGAATTTTTAGGATATCCTATAGGAGATCAACACACGCGTCACGACCAGATTGTGAGTTATCTTACAAAATTGGCAGAAGTTTCAGACAAAGCAACCATCGCTCAATATGGTGCTACTCACGAAAACCGAAAACTAGTGATGCTCACCATCACATCGGAGCAAAATCAAACAAACCTATCTTCTATAAAAGAGCAACATCTTGCTTTTTCTAACACCGATAAACGTGTGTCAAATTACAATGATGTACCCGTTTTTATCCAACTAGGATACAATGTTCATGGTAATGAACCTTCCAGTTCTGAAGCGGCGCTACTTACTGCCTATACCCTAGTGGCCTCGCAACATTCAGAAATAGAGAACTATCGAAATAATAGTATTATCTTTTTAGACCCGACCATCAATCCAGACGGAAGAGACCGTCACACACAATGGGCTAATAGCTTTAAGGGGTCACCGCTGGTTTCTGATAACATCGATGCAGAGCATACAGAAATGTGGCCAGGAGGGCGCACCAATCATTATTGGTTTGACTTAAATCGGGACTGGTTACTAGCCATCAATCCAGAAAGTCGGGGCAAGTTAGACTGGTATCACGAGTGGTATCCTAACGTAGTGACAGATTTTCATGAGATGGGTACAAACAGCACCCACTTTTTTGAGCCTATGCTACCTATAGGAAGTCTGGACCCTATTATGCCTAAAGAAAATTACGAAGACCTCAACAACCTCTTTGCGCCCTATTTTTCTGGAGCACTGGATGAGATAGGTAGCTTTTATTTTACCAAAGAAGCCTTTGACGGCACCTACCCGGGTTATGGATCTTCCTACCCAGATTTACAAGGTGCCCTTGCCCTACTCTTTGAGCAAGCCAGTAGTCGTGGACACCTGCAGGACACAGATTACGGTACGATTTCTTTCCCTTTTACCATTCGCAATCAGTACACCTCTGGGATGGCCACTATCAAAGCCTCTGTAGAGAACAAGGCGACCCTTCGTAAATACCAGCAAGATTTTTTTAAGAGCGCTTTCGCGAAAGCAAAAACAGATCAAGCCACTGCTTATGAATTTGGCGATCCATACGATCACAACCGCACCAAAGCTTTTATAGACAAATTATTAAAACACCGAATAGACGTTTACAAAAAAGGAAATGGCAAATATGTGGTACCCGTGTTACAACCTCAAAAAAGAATGGTACAATCCTTTTTTGAAACCTACGATAAATACCGAGATAGTGTATACTACGATGCAAGTGCCTGGAGTGTGGGTAATTTTTATAATATGAGATATAAAGCTATAAATACGACTCCGTCAAAAAGTGAAAAATTAAATTCTCTAGGCGAAGTACAATCTCCTTCTGGATTCTCAAAAACAGACTACGCCTACCTTGTAGATTATGATGATTATAATGCAACCGCATTTATGCACGAACTACAGGAAAAAGGAATAGGGATCTCTACTGCCTTTAAACCTTTTACAGCCCAAACAAATATGGGACAAAAAGATTTTAATTACGGTACACTCCTCATACCTGTGAGTAGACAAGAAAATATGACTTCACAAGAAGTTTATAAAATTGTGGCAGACGCTCAGAAAAAATTTGAAGTACCTATCTACGGCACAAAAACTGGTTTTAGTGTTAAAGGCATTGACTTAGGAAGCCGAAATTTTAGAAAAATCACCCCACCTAAAGCCTTAATGATCATAGGCAATGGGGTACGCTCCTACGAAGCAGGAGAAGTATGGCATTTACTAGATACAAGAGTACATATGCCTATCACAAAAGTACTCTCTACTAATTTTAACCGCGTTAACCTTCAAGAGTATAATACCCTTGTAATGGTTTCTGGTAACTATAACAGTATTTCAGAAAACAGGCGAAAGCATATTAAAGAGTGGATAGCACAAGGCAATACGCTCATTACTATAGGAAGTGCTACTTCTTGGGCTATTAACAAAGAGATCGTAAAAGAAAAACTTACTAAAGCAGAAGAAGATACCACAGACACAGAGCGTAAAAACTATGTAGACGCTGGTCCTAATAGAGGAAAACAACGATTAGGCGGTGCTATTTTTAAGGTAGATCTAGACCTCACACACCCGCTAGGATTTGGGTACCGCTATCGCGATTTACCTGTGTACAAAAACAATAATGTATGGCTCGCCCCTAGTAAAAACGAGTACAACACGGTTGCAAAATATACCAGCGACCCACATATAGATGGTTTTATCTCATCAGAAAACCTAGAAGACAATCTTAAACCATCTGCCTCTCTTGTAGTTAGTAAGATAGGTCGTGGTCGCGCTATTTTGTTTGCAGACAACCCTAACTTTAGAGGGAGTTGGTATGGCACCAACAAGTTATTCTTTAACGCACTCTTCTTCGGAAATTTAATTGACTAGTCTTATGAAAAAACATATCCAACTACTTATTGTACTTCTTTTGAGTTACGCTTTCCTGCCGGCCGGACAGGCGGGCGCGAAAGCGCAAACCCAACAAGGCCCTTTTAATCAATTAATCATAAGAGGGGTTACTCTTATAAATGGAGATGGTGCGCCTCCCATCGGGCCAGTAGATATCGTTGTCGAAAACAACCTCATTAAAGACATTAAGGTAGTAGGATATCCAGGAGTACCTATTAATGAAAGTAAAAGACCACAACTCAAATCTGGCGGTAAAGAATTAGACGCAAATGGAATGTACCTACTCCCTGGTTTTGTAGATATGCACGGACATATAGGCGGTGTCGCTCAAGGAGCAGATTGGGACTATGTATTTAAACTTTGGATGGCTCATGGCATTACCACCGTGCGAGAACCTTCGGGACGCGGCATTGACTATACATTAGATCTTAAAAGACGTTCTGCCAAAAATGAAATTATTGCCCCTAGGCTTTTCGCTCATACGGGTTTTGGTCAAGGCAGTAAAACACCAATCACCACAGCAGAGCAGGCGAGACAATGGGTACGAGACAATGCAAAAAAGGGAGCAGATGGAATCAAATTTTTTGGTGCAGAACCTCACATTATGCAAGCCGCCTTAGAAGAAAACAAAAAACTAGGACTTACCTCTTCTATGCACCACGCACAAATGAGTGTTGCACGATGGAACGTACTTAATAGCGCCCGCGCTGGCCTTACCTCTATGGAACATTGGTATGGGCTGCCAGAAGCGCTGTTTACCGATAGGACTGTTCAGAACTATCCATTAGACTACAATTATAATAATGAACAACACCGTTTTGGAGAAGCGGGCAGATTATGGCAACAAGCTGCAGCCCCTTACTCTGAGCATTGGAATAAGGTCATGCAAGAACTACTTGATCTAGACTTTACCTTAGACCCTACTTTTAATATTTATGAGGCCAGCCGCGATTTAATGCGTGCTCGTAGAGCAGAGTGGCACGAAGATTATACCTTACCATCTTTATGGCGTTTTTATCAACCCAGCAAAATCTCTCACGGCTCCTATTGGCACTTCTGGGGTACCGAAGAAGAGGTACACTGGAAAGAAAATTACAAACTATGGATGACCTTTATTAATGAATATAAAAATCGTGGAGGTCGCGTTACCGCAGGATCAGATAGTGGGTTTATTTTTCAATTATACGGATTTGCATATATAAGAGAGTTAGAACTGTTACGAGAAGCTGGTTTTCACCCTATGGAAGTCATTCGCTCTGCTACCCTCAACGGTGCAGAGGCATTGCGAATGGATGATAAAATAGGCTCTGTACAAATAGGCAAACTAGCAGATTTTGTGATTGTAGAAGAGAATCCGCTTCAAAACTTGAAGGTGCTGTACGGTACAGGAGCTGTCAAACTTACCGAAGACAATGAAGTGATACGTGCTGGGGGTGTAAAATATACCATTAAAGACGGTATCATTTATGACGCTAAGCAATTATTGAAAGATGTAAAAGCGATGGTAGACGAGGCTAAAGCCAAAGAAAACTTCACCCTTTTACAACCGGGAATTAAAGAATAACGAATGAAATACAGCTTCTTACTACTAAGTATACTCTTTATGATTGCTTGTGATTCTACAAAAGAAACCTACGCTACCTACGAAGACTATCCAGCACCTACGCAAGAAAATCTTTGGTTAGAATACACCAAAGAAGCAACCACATTTAAAATATGGTCTCCTACGGCGCAAGAAGTAAGAGTCCTTTTTTATGAGAAAGGAGATGGTGGCACGCATACAACATCCTATAATCTTGCACGCAAGGACAAGGGTGTTTGGTCTAAAAAAGTGAAGGGCGATTTACACGGCACCTATTATACCTACCAAATAAAAATAGACAATACTTGGCTTCAGGAAACGCCCGGAATCTATGCGCAGGCTGTTGGCGTAAATGGTATGAGAGCAATGGTCGTTGATCTAGAAAAGACCAATCCGCGTCATTGGGAGAACGACAAAGGCCCTAACATTAAGAAACCCAATGAAGCAATTATCTACGAATTGCATATTCGGGATATGACCATACACCCGCAATCTGGCAGTTCTTTTCCAGGAAAGTATTTAGGCCTTGCAGAGATTGGCACAAAAGGTCCTAATCAGGTAAGCACGGGCATTGACCATCTCAAGGAATTGGGCATCACCCACGTTCATTTATTGCCTACTTACGACCACTATTCTATAAACGAAACCAAGTTAGATAGCGCCCAATTTAACTGGGGATATGACCCACAAAATTACAATGTTCCGGAAGGATCATTTAGTACAGACCCTTATCAAGCAGAGGTTAGAATCAAAGAATTTAAGGAAATGGTATCGCGTTTTCACGAAAGTGGTATCGGTGTGATTCTAGATGTGGTCTATAATCATACAGGGATGCCGGGCGAAGGGGGCAATACTGATGCCTCTAATTTTAGTCTAGAAGTACCAGGATATTATTACAGGCACAACGAAGATGGTAGCTATGCAGATGCCAGTGCTTGCGGAAATGAGACAGCTTCAGAAAGAGCGATGATGCGCAAGTTTATTAAAGAGTCTGTGAGTTACTGGGCAAAAGAATATCATCTTGACGGGTTTCGATTTGACTTGATGGGTATACACGATATAGCAACGATGAATGAGGTGACGACTACTCTTAAAGAGATCAACCCAAACCTGTTTGTATATGGTGAAGGTTGGACTGCTGGAGACTCACCGCTTCCTGAAGAAAAACGTGCCTTAAAAAAACATATCCAACAAATGCCGGAGCTTACGGCATTTAGTGATGATATACGTGATGGATTAAAAGGCTCTGTTTTTGATGATGCCAGTACTGGTTTTGTAAGCGGTGCCAAAAATATGGAGCAGTCTGTACTTTTTGGTGTTGTAGGAAGTATACAGCACCCCCAAATAGATTATAAAGCTGTAAACTATAGCGATGCTCCTTGGACTAACGAGCCTTGGCAAGCCATATCGTATGTTTCTTGCCACGATAACCACACCATTTATGACAAGCTTAAAGTATCTCGTCCCGATGCTACAGAATCACACATAATCGCAATGGATAAGCTGGCCAACGCCGTAGTGATGACCTCACAAGGTGTTGCCTTTATGCACGCTGGTGCTGAGCTATTGCGCACCAAAAATGGCGAACACAATTCGTATAATCTTCCCGACGGCATTAATCAAATAGATTGGACCAGGAAAACGAAACACAAAGATGTGCTTGACTATTACAAAAACCTCATTGCACTTCGTAAGGCACATCCTGCTTTTTATATGCCTACTGGTGAGGAGATACGCACAAACCTTGAGTTTAAAACGGTAGAAGACGGTCTGGTAAGCTTCCAACTAAAAAATGGAGCCAATGGTGATTCTTGGAAAACGATAGAAGTAATTTATAACGCACGCACAACTCCTGTGAACTACATTCTAGCGGATAATTATAAAGTGGCCGTTCTAGGAGATACTTTTGACATGCAAGGAGCTCGAAGTGTGATGAATTCTATTGAGGTCCCTCCTATTTCTATGGCGGTGTTGTTTAAGGATTGATTGGTAGGTTAGTATATTGGTATGTTGGTATGTTGGTATGTTGGATCTAAAAATACGATACTAGGTGATTGAGTGTTTGATTTTAAAATAATAGAAGTAACAACGAGCAAACCAGCAGGATCTTTCAACTCATCAACTCATCGCCCCCTAAACTCATCGACTCTTCAACTCCTTAAAATAAATTTTAGCCGCTTTCATCACTCTAGGAGCCATCCATAAAGTAGCAATCATGGTAGGGATCGCCATTAGGGCAAAAAAACCATCTATCAGGTTAATCATCATACTTAACGAAGTAGTCGCACCCAGCAAAATACTAGCGATATACACAATGTTGTAGTACTTTTTATTTTTGGCGCCTGCAATAAAACTTAGACATTTGGTACCGTAGTAGTTATACGAGAATAGTGAGGAGATACTAAATACGGCTATACACACCAACAACGCATATTTTCCTATGGAGGGCATCGCTTTCGCGAAAGCGTTTGCCGTAAGGCTCACTCCATTTGCATCACTGGTTTGCCATACGTCTGTCACCAAAATAGCCAGTGCAGTAAGCGTACAAACTACCAGGGTATCAATCGCTGGCCCTAGCATTGCAACAAGACCTTCACGCACTGGCTGAGCTGTCTTGGCAGCACCGTGAGCCATAGGTGCCGTACCAATACCTGCCTCATTTGAGAAAGCACCGCGCCTTATCCCTAATAATATTAAGCCGCCCAACACGCCTCCTAATAGTGGCTCACCCTTATAATTGGAAGCAGCAAAAGCATCTGTAAAAATGAGACTCAAATATTTAGGAAGCACCTCAATGTTGACTCCCAAGATGATCATCACACTAATAAAATACAGCACCACCATTGCGGGAACGAGTTTGGAAGCCGTTTTTGAAATACGGTTGAGTCCGCCTACAATTACGATCGCTGTGATGGTTGCAAGCACAAGACCTATGATGAGATTAGAGGTAAAACCCACTTCAACACCTTGCGGCACCAATAAAATATCATTAATAGCCTGCGTAAGCTGATTTACGTTAAAAACCGGTAGCGCTCCTACCAATCCAGCCACACTAAAAAAGATAGCGAGCGGCTTCCAACTTTTTCCTAAACCTTCTACTATAAAATACATCGGACCGCCTTGGGTATTGCCTTCGCTATCCTTACCTCGATACATAATAGCAAGTGTCCCTGTAAAAAACTTCGTGGCCATTCCTACTACCGCGCTAACCCACATCCAGAAGACAGCTCCTGGACCACCTATGGCAATAGCCACGGCAACCCCAGCAATATTGCCCATACCTACGGTGGCGCTCAGTGCCGTGGTTAAGGCCTGAAAATGACTTATCTCACCCTCATCATCTTTATGATCATATTTACCGCGCAACACGGCGATGGCGTGACCTAGATATCTGAACGGTAAAAATCGTGAGTATATCAACAAGAACAATCCTCCTCCTATTAATAAAACGACTAATGGCCAATCCCATACAGCAGAGGCAAATGAAGCGATAAGATTATCTAGGGTTTCGAGCATACAATTTGTTTTGAGTAGTGAATTTAGGGAAAATAAATTTCCCTTATCTTTCCAATAATTTTAATAGTAATTCGTGCCCCACTTCCACAGTAAAAAAAGTATCTGGTATTGTGTCCTGATATTTATTATTTCGAACGCTGCACTATTTAGTCAGCACAATCCCTACATCACCCCAGAGTTTTCTGCGGGTTTTTCTGCGGCATCTAATGAGAATTTTCCAGATAGAAAGATACAGTTACAAGGGCTTCTTCACTACTCTCTCCAAAATACAGATGCAACTAAAGAGTGGATACAACGTCTTAATTTTCCTGTTACAGGATTTACGGCTGGATATACCAACTTAGGAAATAATGAAGCACTAGGTAGCGCTTATTCTTTGATGCCGTTTTTACAGTTTAAAAATTTTAAAAATGAGCGTTGGGTAACCCAGATTAACTTGGGAACTTCGTACTTTACTAATAAAGCTAACCCAAGAATAGACCTAGACAATAGATCTGTTACTACAGATTTCGTTTGGTCTTTTAGAGCCTTTACCTATTATACTTTTTTAAAAAATACACATACGCACTGGCGAGCGGGTCTGGGTGTTTTTCATCATTCTAACGGCCATACTAGACTGCCTAATAATGGATATAATTCATTTCTGCTAAGTCTTTCTGCACAGGTCAATCCGCCAGATACAAGTGATTTAACCAGCACCTTACAACCACTAAAGAAAACAAGCTATTCTTACCTGAACTTTAGAGCAGGTTTGGGGCAAAATGTTTTTTATGATGGTTTCCCTTTTAACAATAAAAAAGAAGTATATACGGTATCTGGAGAAGTTGGGAAGGTATATAACAATATACTGCGCGTAGGCATAGGCGGTTTTTATAGAATTTATGAGCACTATTATGATTATATAAACGACAATGAGTTTTTAGTACGCGATGGACAGCCGTATGCCCACTTGAGATCGAACCCTTGGAAAAATGCCAGTAATATTGCATTTTTTACGCGAGGAGAACTACTACTCAACCATATAGGCATAGAACTTATGGTAGGTGTCAATTTGTATAAACCAGCTTACGAGGTAGACTGGTACCTTAATGATGGGTGGGATTTTGCCCCGAGAGAAATTCCAGATATTTGGGTATACGGCGAATTTAACTCTAAGTACGAATTCAAGAAAATCTTTAGTACGCGCTTAGGTGTCAATTATTACTTAAAAGGTACCAACACTTTTACACCTCACAATTTTGTAGCAGGTATTCACTTAAACACAAATCTTGGTCAAGCAGATTTTTCTGAGGTAAGTCTTGGATATGTGTATAGTTTTGGGTTTAAGAAAAAGAATTAGATTACTGCTTCAAATAGTTCACTACATTTTCCTCAATGCGCTGTTGGATATTGGATACGTCAGCTTTCGCGAAAGCGTCCCCCGTAATATTCTCGTACAACTCAATATACCTATCAGAAACCGTCGCTATGTAGTCATCACTCATTTCTGGCACGGTTTGTCCTTCTAAGCCTTGAAAGTTATTGCTTATGAGCCACTGGCGTACAAACTCTTTAGAAAGTTGTTTTTGAGCCTCTCCTGCATCCTGACGCTCTTGATACCCATCTGCATAAAAGTAACGACTTGAGTCTGGCGTGTGTATCTCATCTATGAGGATAATCTCACCATCTGCAGTCTTGCCAAACTCATACTTAGTATCTACTAGTATAAGACCACGATCTGTAGCTATTTCTGATCCTCTCTTAAAAAGCTTACGCGTATAGTCTTCTAGCACGAGGTAGTCTTGTTCTGATACGATCCCTCTTTTAAGGATATCTTCACGCGAAATATCTTCGTCGTGCGCTCCCATTTCGGCCTTGGTTGCCGGGGTTATTATAGGAGTAGGAAAAGCATCGTTTTCTTTCATACCCTCCGGCATAGGCACACCACACAGCATACGTTTTCCAGCTTTGTATTCTCGTGCTGCGTGGCCACTCATATACCCACGTATCACCATCTCTACCTTAAAAGGTTCGCAACGCTTTCCTACAGCTACATTAGGATCAGGGGTCGCAATTAACCAGTTAGGCACCAAATCTTCTGTATCGCGCATCATCTTGGTAGCGATCTGATTCAGGATTTGACCTTTGTAAGGTATCCCCTTAGGCATCACCACATCAAACGCACTAAGCCTATCTGTTGCGATCATTACTAATAGATCGTTTTCTAAGGTATATACTTCGCGTACTTTTCCTTTGTACACGTTTTTTTGTCCTGGAAAATTAAAATTGGTATCCGTAATGGTATTCATAGGTTGTGCGTGGTAATTTAGCAATGAATTGAGTTACAAAAATAAGCCTTTTACGCGTCCTTGCTCTTATTATACTTTTTATGTACAATTTTTTTCTTCTCTAGAATTGCGTAAAATTTACGTGGCGATATCTGGAGGTCTTTTGTAATATCACTCACCTTTTTCTTTCCTTTTTTATAGAGCTTTAGATTTTCATTTACGCGTTTATTAAAGTAATGTGTTTCTAGTTTCTCCACAATTTTAGATTCGGACATTCCGGATGTTACCGCATATGCCTCTATAGCTTCTCTTATGTTACTTATAGAACTCATCGATAAAATTTTAAGGGGTGTACATTGTATGCGATATACACTATTTAGACTCTTTTTAGTTTTTAGTTTCTGTTTTCTATCTCCTTGTAGGCTGCAATCATCTTCTTGACTAATGGGTGGCGCACGACATCTTTATCATCTAGGTAGAGCATCCCGACTCCTTTTACATTTTTAAGAATAAGTAAGGCCTCCTTAAGACCACTAGTTACACGGCGTGGTAGATCTATTTGCCCTGGGTCTCCAGTAATCATAAACTTAGCATTGCGACCCATACGCGTCAAGAACATTTTCATCTGAGCGTGGGTGGTATTTTGTGCTTCATCAAGAATTACAAAGGCGTTATCTAAGGTGCGGCCTCTCATAAATGCCATAGGTGCTATTTGAATGACCCCTTTTTCGACAAAGCTATCTAATTTTTCGCTGGGAATCATATCGCGCAATGCATCGTATAAAGGCTGCATATAGGGATCTAATTTTTCTTTAAGGTCTCCAGGCAAAAACCCTAAATTTTCTCCTGCTTCTACTGCAGGTCGAGTTAAGATAATACGTTTTACAGATTTTTCTTTGAGCGCTTTAACAGCAAGAGCTACTCCCACATAGGTTTTTCCAGTTCCGGCGGGCCCAATTGCAAAAACAAGATCGTTCTTTGCAGCCATTTCTACCAGCTTGCGCTGGTTTGCGGTTTGAGGCTTGATTAACTTACCACTCACCCCGTGTACAATTACATCGCCACTTTCTTTAGAAGTTTCATAATCTGCCTTACTGTTACTCGTAAGAACACGCTCTATAACATTCTCGTCTAGCTTATTATACTTCCCAAAATGATCCATAAGCATAGAGATACGTCTATCAAATTCTTCTAATAAATCTTCATCGCCATACGCCTTTAGTTTGTTTCCCCTGGCAACAATTTTAAGCTTTGGAAAGTATTGTTTGAGTAATTCGATGTTTGCACTGCGCTGTCCAAAAAATTCGCGCGGATTGATTTCTGAGAGTTCAATAATTAATTCGTTCAAAAGGCAAGAAAATTTTTATAGGTTACTGCTTAAATTATTTTAGCTTTGTTTACAACCAATGTACGTAAAATAGCAGTATTCTTTAAAAGAAGATATTATCGTATTATTAACAATAAGATTAAATGGGTAGTTCCGCTTTCGCGTAAGCATACTGAGCATAATAGCATATGGCAATAATAACCCTTACGACAGATTTTGGAGAAAAAGACCACTTTGCAGGTGCCGTAAAGGGAGCTATCTATAGTGAGCTTGAGAATGTAAGAATTGTAGACATCTCTCATTCTGTATCCCCTTTTCATATAACAGAAGCCGCCTATATTATTCAAAATGCTTACAGAAATTTCCCTTTAGGAAGCATACACATCATTGGGATTGATAGTGAACTTACGCCAGAGACGAACCATATCGCCGTAAAGCTGGATGACCATTATTTTATTTGTGCAAACAATGGGATCATCTCACTTATCACCCGGGATATTGTACCACAGGAAATGGTAGAAATAAATATTCACGATCGTATCGCGACTAATTTTACGGTGATGGATGTATTTGTGCAGGCTGCTTGTCATATTGCAAGAGGTGGTACTCTAGGCGTTATTGGGAAACCTATAAAAGAGATCAAACCACTTACTGGGATACAACCCGTAGTAAATAAATCACAAAAACAAATTATAGGTAATGTGATTTATGTAGACAACTATGGGAATGTAGTGAGTAATATCACTCGAAAGCTTTTTGAAGAGATCGGTAAAGGAAGACCGTTTAAAATAGAAGCACGTCGTACGGCAATTACCAATATATATAGCGCCTATAGCGAAGCAATAAATTTTAACCTAGAAAAACACAAGCGAGAGGAAGAGGGAAAAAAGCTCGCTATCTTTAATTCTGGCGGTTATCTAGAACTTGCTATTTACAAAAGCAACCCCTCTACTGTGGGAAGCGCTGCGAGTCTCTTTGGTCTTGATTATAGAGACGCAATTACTATAAACTTTGAAGATTAATGCTGGTTAGAATTGTGAAAATGCGCTTTCGCGAAAACGAAATTCCCTCTTTCTTAGAACACTTTGATACCGTAAAGGAAAACATCAGGCACTTTCCTGGTTGTCAATTTTTAGAACTTTACCGTGGTCAAGATGATCCAACAATTTTCTTTACCTACAGTCACTGGAAAAGCCCTAAAGATCTAGAAAACTACAGGCACTCTGACACCTTTAAATCTATATGGGCACAAACCAAACCTAAGTTCTCCGCAAAGCCAGAAGCTTGGAGTGTTGACACCTTAGCTAGCTTGAAGTGATAAGTTGGAAGTTGGAAGTTGGAAGTTTAAGGATCGATCATAAATCTCCTTTTATGCATACCAATTCAACAATTTAATATCTCCAATCAAAAATTCCTATGCTTGACCAGTAGGTCCAAAATTAAGAGGGATCGGTTGTTTTTCGTAATCTTTAATTTCACCGTGAGCATTTTCAAAACGCTTAATATTTTCGGCCAATGCTTTTGCTAAACGTTTTGCGTGCTGAGGGGTAAGGATAATACGAGACTTCACTTTGCTCTTAGGTGTACCAGGCATAATGTTTACAAAATCTACTACAAATTCTGACACCGAGTGATTGATAATTGCAAGGTTAGAATACGTACCTTGAGCTACGGCTTCATCTAATTCTATATTGATTTGTCCTTTTTTCGGTTGTTTTTTTTCTTCTGCCATATTCTTTTAATTCCCGTGAAGACGGGAATTTCATCCCTTCAATCACAATTAATATTTAATTTGTAAGTTTCCCGACTATACGGGAAGTAATTGAATCACGAAGGTGGAAATGGTATCCATTTAATCGCAATTATTATTAAATTTTAGAGTCAAAAAATAAAAGACTCCAAAATAAAAATCCCACCCTGTAACGTTACAAGATGGGATCATTTTTATCTACGTATGCTTTCGCGAACCTGCCTACCGGCAGGCAGGAGCATATTAGTTATAGTTCACTTCTTGCTTTTCTGCCATCATTTGATCTAAGCTTTCTTTGCTTCCTACGATTATGTTATCGTAACGACGCATACCCGTACCTGCAGGAATCTTATGACCTACAATTACATTCTCCTTAAGACCTTCTAAGGTATCTACTTTACCGCTTACAGCAGCTTCATTTAATACTTTAGTCGTCTCTTGGAAGGAAGCAGCAGAGATAAATGACTTGGTCTGTAACGACGCTCTTGTAATACCTTGTAGTACTGGTGATGCAGTAGCAGGTGTTACTTCACGTGCAACAACAAGATTCTTATCTTCTCTTCTCAATAAAGAATTCTCATCTCTTAATTGACGAGGAGAAACGAGCATTCCAGCCTTCAGCGTTTCAGAGTCTCCAGAATCTTCTACTACTTTCATTCCGAAAATAGCATCATTTTCATTAATAAAATCAGACTTGTGTACTAATTGGTTCTCCAAGAATATTGTATCCCCCGGATCTACAATTTTTACTTTACGCATCATCTGTCTTACAACTACTTCGAAGTGCTTATCATTGATCTTCACCCCTTGTAAACGATATACTTCTTGAACTTCATTTACTAAGTACTGCTGTACAGCCGATGGTCCTTTGATATTCAAGATATCGTTAGGCGTAACAGAACCATCAGACAATGGCATTCCTGCGCGTACATAATCGTTTTCTTGAACAAGAATCTGATTTGATAGTTTTACAAGATATTTCTTGATCTCACCTAGCTTAGACTCGACAATAATCTCACGATTACCACGCTTAATCTTACCAAATGAAACAACTCCATCAATTTCTGACACTACTGCAGGATTAGAAGGGTTACGTGCTTCAAACAATTCTGTCACACGTGGTAAACCTCCTGTAATATCTCCAGCTTTTGCAGACTTACGAGGTATTTTTACAAGAATCTTACCTTCTTTAACCTTATCTCCATCATCTATCATCAAGTGAGCGCCTACGGGTAAGTTATAAGAACGTAAAGCATTTCCTTTACTATCCTCAATTACCAATGTAGGTATCTTTTTCTTATCTCTAGATTCTGAAATTACCTTCTCTTGGAAACCTGTTTGCTCATCGATTTCTACACGGTAGGTTATACCTTGTTCAATACCGTCAAACTTAATTTTTCCTGAGAATTCTGAAATTACAACACCATTAAACGGATCCCACTTACAAATAAGCTCTCCTTCTTTTACTTTATTACCAGACTTTACAAAAAGCTGTGATCCGTAAGGAATCGCATTTGTACTAAGTGTGATTCCAGTTTTAGGATCTGTAACTTTAGCTTCAGACGTTCTAGAGATCACGATAACAGCTGGGTTTCCTTCGTTATCTTCTCCATTTACAGTCTTTAGATCTTCTATTTCTAATTTTCCTGCAAACTTGGCAACTACACTAGAGTCTTCAGATACACCTCCTGCAACACCCCCAACGTGGAATGTACGAAGTGTAAGCTGCGTTCCTGGCTCTCCAATAGATTGAGCTGCTACAACTCCAACGGCCTCTCCCATTTGTACTGTTTTACCAGTTGCTAGGTTACGACCATAACATTTAACACAAATTCCTGTTTTTGCTTCACAAGTAAGTGCAGAGCGTACCTCAACCATTTCTATTGGTGCAGCACCAATAGCATCGGCTATATCATCAGAAATCTCAACACCCGCTGCAACAATTACCTCATTATTTAATGGATTAATCACATCATTTAATGCCGTACGTCCTACAATACGTGCTGGAAGTGCTTCTACTACTTCTTCATTTTTCTTTAGTGCAGTTACTTCTACCCCTCTTAGCGTTCCACAATCTGTGCTATTAATAATAACATCTTGCGATACATCTACTAGACGACGTGTTAAGTATCCTGCATCTGCCGTTTTAAGTGCGGTATCTGCAAGTCCTTTACGTGCACCGTGCGTAGAGATAAAGTACTCAAGTATAGAAAGACCTTCTTTAAAGTTAGAAAGAATCGGATTCTCAATAATAGCTCCTCCTCCGTCGTTAGACTTCTTAGGTTTTGCCATCAGACCACGCATACCTGTAAGCTGGCGAATCTGTTCTTTAGATCCACGTGCTCCAGAGTCAAGCATCATATACACCGAGTTAAATCCTTGCTGATCTTCACGGATACGCTTCATAGATAATTCTGTAAGCGTAGCGTTTGTAGAAGTCCAAACATCAATTACCTGGTTGTAACGCTCTGTGTTGGTAATAAGACCCATATTATATGATCCCATAATACCATCAACCTGCGTATTTGCCTCAGCAATCATACCGTGCTTTTCTTCAGGAATAATAATATCTCCTAATGAGAAAGATAACCCTCCACGGAATGCATACCCGTATCCCATTGTTTTGATACGATCTAAGAATTCTGCTGTTTGAGGTACACTTGTAACTTTTAATATGTTACCAATAATATCTCTTAACGATTTCTTAGTTAATACTTCATTGATATATCCAGCCTCTTGAGGTACTGCTTCATTAAAGAGTACTCTTCCTACTGTTGTATCAATAACCTGATAAGTAAGCTCTCCTTCTTCGTTAAAATCTAGAGCTCTTACTTTAATCATTGCATTAATATCTACACGCTTCTCGTTGTAAGCAATAGTTGCTTCTTCTGCAGAGTAGAAAGTAATTCCTTCTCCTTTAACGTGAAACTCTTTTGTAGATTTTCTGGCCTTTGTCATATAGTAAAGACCTAATACCATATCCTGAGAAGGTACCGTTACCGGCGCCCCGTTTGCAGGGTTAAGGATATTGTGCGAAGCCAGCATTAGTAACTGTGCTTCTAGTATAGCTTCTGGTCCCAAAGGTAAATGTACCGCCATTTGATCTCCATCAAAATCAGCGTTAAATGCTGTACATACCAGTGGGTGTAACTGTATTGCTTTTCCTTCTATAAGTTTAGGTTGGAATGCTTGTATACCTAAACGGTGAAGTGTAGGAGCACGGTTAAGGAGCACTGGATGTCCTTTAAGAACATTCTCAAGTATATCCCAAACTACAGGCTCTTTTTTGTCTATTATTTTCTTTGCAGATTTAACCGTCTTTACGATTCCTCTTTCAATCAACTTACGGATTACAAAAGGCTTATAAAGCTCTGCAGCCATTCCTTTAGGAAGACCACATTCAAATAATTTTAATTCTGGTCCAACGACAATTACCGAACGTGCCGAGTAATCCACACGCTTACCAAGTAAGTTCTGACGGAAACGTCCTTGCTTACCTTTTAAGGAATCAGAAAGTGATTTAAGCGGTCTATTGCTATCTGTTTTTACTGCAGATGACTTACGTGTGTTATCAAAAAGTGAATCTACAGATTCCTGTAGCATACGCTTCTCGTTACGTAAGATTACCTCTGGAGCTTTGATTTCCATCAAACGCTTCAAACGGTTGTTACGTATAATTACACGACGGTATAAGTCATTTAAATCTGAAGTTGCAAAACGTCCTCCATCAAGTGGCACTAATGGACGTAATTCTGGCGGTATCACAGGAACTACCTTCATGATCATCCACTCAGGATTGTTCTCGCGATTTTTATTTGCATCACGCAACGCCTGTACAACCTGAAGACGCTTAAGAGCCTCTGTTTTACGTTGCTTAGATGTCTCGTTATTTGCTTTGTGACGTAACTCGTAAGAAAGTGCATCAAGGTCAATACGCTTTAATAACTCAATAAGACACTCTGCACCCATCTTTGCGATGAATTTATTAGGGTCTGAATCATCAAGGTAAAGATTTTCTTGAGGTAAACTATCTAAGATGTTTAAATACTCTTCCTCCGTCAAGAAGTCCATTTTTTGCAATGGCTCTCCTTCTTCATTATTTGCAATACCTGGTTGGATAACCACATAACGCTCATAATAGATAATCATATCAAGCTTCTTAGATGGAAGCCCTAATAAGTATCCTATTTTATTAGGTAAACTTCTAAAGTACCAGATGTGAGCTACAGGAACTACCAGTGAGATATGTCCTACACGATCACGACGTACTTTCTTTTCTGTCACCTCTACCCCACAACGGTCACATACGATCCCTTTGTAGCGTATTCTTTTATATTTTCCACAAGCACACTCATAGTCCTTTACAGGGCCAAAAATACGCTCACAAAACAACCCGTCACGCTCTGGTTTATGCGTACGATAGTTGATAGTTTCTGGCTTTAATACTTCACCACGTGAAGCTCCCAAGATCGACTCTGGAGAAGCAAGACCAATTGAGATCTTGTTAAAGCTTTTTTGAGTTGCATTATCATTATTTCTTGCCATAATTCAATGTGTCGAATTAATTAATTTAATGTGTGAGTTTAGCTTTCGCGAAAGCGTACTCCTAAGAATACTCTTTCTTAATCACATCTCACTACTCCTCCAGACGAATGTCTAGTCCTAGTCCTTTAAGTTCGTGCATCAATACGTTGAACGATTCTGGTAAGCCTGGCTCTGGCATAGGCTCTCCTTTTACGATACTTTCATATGTTTTTGCTCTTCCTATTACATCATCAGACTTCACCGTTAGGATCTCACGAAGTGTACTTGATGCTCCATAAGCTTCAAGTGCCCAAACCTCCATCTCTCCAAAACGTTGCCCTCCAAACTGCGCCTTACCTCCAAGAGGTTGCTGCGTAATAAGAGAATATGGTCCGATAGAACGTGCGTGCATCTTATCATCTACCATATGTCCTAGCTTTAACATATAAATCACACCTACGGTTGCTGGTTGATCAAAACGATCTCCAGTACCTCCGTCATATAAGTATGTATGTCCAAAACGTGGAATTCCTGCTTCGTCTGTAAGTGCATTGATCTCATCTAAAGATGCTCCGTCAAAGATAGGCGTCGCATATGTGCGTCCTAATTTCTGACCAGCCCACCCAAGAACTGTTTCATAAATCTGACCAATGTTCATACGAGATGGTACACCAAGCGGATTCAATACGATATCTACTGGTGTTCCATCTTCTAAGAATGGCATATCTTCCTGACGAACGATACGTGCAACAATACCTTTGTTACCGTGACGTCCTGCCATCTTATCTCCTACCTTAAGTTTACGCTTTTTAGCGATGTATACTTTGGCTAGCTTGATAATTCCAGCTGGAAGCTCATCTCCTACAGAAATCGTAAACTTCTCACGTCTTAGATTTCCTTGAAGATCATTTTCTTTAATCTTATAGTTATGAAGAAGATCTGCTACAAGTTTGTTAGTCTCCGTATCTGTAGTCCACGTTCCTTGTGTAAGGTGCGTGTAATCTTCTACAGAGTTTAACATCTTAAGTGTATACTTCTTACCTTTAGGAAGTACCTCTTCACCAAGATCATTCATTACACCTTGTGCCGTTTTACCGTTTACAAGTTTGAATAGTTTTTCAACTAATATATCTCGTAATTCGTCAAACTTCACATCGTATTGATCTTCTAGTAAAGCGATATCTTCTTTATCTTTTGCTCTCTTGCGCTTATCTTTAATAGCTCTTGCAAATAACTTCTTGTTAATTACAACACCGTGTAAAGAAGGAGATGCCTTAAGTGATGCATCTTTTACATCACCTGCTTTATCTCCAAAGATCGCACGAAGTAACTTCTCTTCTGGTGTAGGGTCTGACTCTCCCTTAGGAGTAATCTTACCTATTAATATATCTCCAGGTTTTACCTCTGCACCTATACGGATCATACCGTGCTCGTCAAGGTCTTTTGTAGCCTCTTCAGAAACATTAGGTATATCATTGGTAAGCTCTTCGTTTCCTAGCTTCGTATCTCTTACATCAAGAGAGTACTCGTCTATGTGAATAGAAGTAAAGATATCATCACGTACTACTTTTTCAGAGATTACGATTGCATCCTCAAAGTTATACCCTTTCCAAGGCATAAAGGCTACTTTCATATTTCTACCAAGTGCAAGCTCTCCATTTTCTGTTGCATAACCTTGACAAAGTACTTGACCTTTTTGAACGCGATCTCCTTTACGTACAATCGGTTTAAGGTTAATACTTGTACTCTGGTTAGTCTTACGGAATTTAATAAGGTTGTACGATTTTAGATCATCGTCAAAACTTACTAGACGCTCCTCATCTGTACGATCATATTTGATCGTAATCATATTTGCGTCTACATATTCTACCGTTCCATCTCCTTCCGCATTTATTAATACTCGAGAATCTGTTGCAACCTGACGTTCAAGACCTGTACCTACTATAGGAGCATCTGCTCTTAATAGTGGTACTGCTTGACGCATCATATTTGATCCCATCAACGCACGGTTTGCATCATCATGCTCCAAGAATGGAATAAGCGATGCAGAAATAGATGCGATTTGATTAGGAGAAACATCTGCATAATGAACAGTAGAAGGCTCTACCACAGGGAAGTCACCTTCCATACGAGCAATTACTTTTTCATCTATGATGGTTCCATCGTCTTTCATAGGATTGTTTGCCTGAGCAATTAACATTCCTTCTTCCTCTTCTGCACTTAAGTACTGAGGCTCTGTAGAAAGATCTATTTTTCCGTTCTCTACTTTACGATATGGAGTCTCAATGAATCCCATGCTGTTCACCTTTGCATACACAGAAAGTGAAGAGATCAGACCAATGTTTGGTCCTTCAGGAGTTTCAATAGGACATAATCTTCCGTAGTGCGTGTAGTGTACATCACGTACCTCAAATCCAGCACGCTCACGAGAAAGACCTCCAGGCCCAAGGGCAGATAGACGACGCTTGTGCGTAATCTCTGCAAGTGGATTTGTTTGATCCATAAACTGTGATAACTGGTTTGTTCCAAAGAACGAGTTTATCACAGAAGATAATGTCTTAGCATTAATCAAATCTATAGGTGTAAATACCTCGTTGTCACGCACATTCATACGCTCACGAATAGTTCTTGCCATACGAGCAAGTCCTACACCAAACTGAGAAGATAACTGCTCACCTACTGTACGTACACGACGGTTAGATAAGTGATCAATATCATCAATCTCTGCCTTTGAGTTGATTAACTCAATAAGATATTTGATAATGGTAATGATATCTAATTTGGTAAGCACCTGCTTATCCATCTCAATATCAAGACCCAATTTCTTGTTCATTCTATAACGACCTACTTCACCTAAATTGTAACGTTGGTCTGAGAAGAATAATTTGTCTATAATACCACGTGCTGTTTCCTCATCTGGCGGCTCAGCATTACGTAGTTGACGATATATATGCTCTACAGCCTCTTTCTCAGAGTTTGTAGGATCTTTCTGTAATGTATTATGAATTATTGCATAATCAGCCATTTGATTATCTTCCTTATGCAATAATATAGTCTTAGCTCCTGCTTCTAGGATTTCTTCTATATGCTCTTTTTCAAGAATTGTATCACGATCAAGTACAATCTCATTACGCTCAATAGATACAACTTCTCCTGTATCTTCATCTACGAAATCTTCGTGCCAAGTTTTAAGAACACGCGCTGCAAGCTTACGACCTAAATATTTTTTAAGTCCTGTTTTAGATGCTTTTACTTCTTCTGCAAGATCAAATATTTCAAGAATATCCTTATCTCTTTCAAATCCGATGGCACGGAAAAGCGTTGTTACAGGTAATTTTTTCTTACGATCAATATAAGCGTACATAACGCTATTGATATCCGTCGCAAATTCAATCCAAGAACCTTTAAATGGAATTACACGAGCAGAGTATAATTTTGTTCCATTTGCGTGGAACGACTGACCAAAGAATACTCCAGGAGAACGGTGTAATTGAGAAACGACTACTCGCTCTGCACCATTAATCACAAAAGTACCACTAGGGGTCATATAGGGTATTGTACCAAGATATACATCTTGTACAATGGTTTCAAAATCTTCATGCTCTTCATCTGTACAATACAGTTTTAGACGTGCCTTTAATGGCACACTATACGTAAGACCACGTTCAATACATTCTTGAATAGAATATCTTGGTGGATCTACGAAATAATCTAAAAACTCTAGTACAAAGTTATTACGAGTATCTGTAATAGGGAAGTTCTCAAGAAAAGTGTTGTAAAGACCTTCATCCCCTCTTTCATCTGTTTTTGTTTCCAGCTGGAAGAAATCTTGGAATGATTTTACTTGAATATCCAGAAAATCTGGATAGTCTGGTCTGTTCTTTACAGATGAGAAACTAATTCTTTCTGCTTGCTTGGCATCTTGCATCATCAACGAACGGAATTTGATTAGAAACTAGATTTATCTACTGATAAATCACAAATTGATTTTATGGTTTACGACGTAAAATCAACAACTCGTCGTGTCACAAGAAAGTGTAACCCTTTTATACGACAAATGGTTTAGGTCAAAATACGCTTTCGCGAAAGCATATCTAACCTAAACCTTTATCTTATTATTTGATGAGCTTACTTAAGCTCAACTTCAGCACCTGCTTCTTCTAGTTGTGCTTTAAGTGCTTCTGCTTCATCTTTAGCAACACCTTCCTTAATAGGAGATGGTGCGTTATCAACAAGCTCTTTTGCGTCTTTAAGACCAGCACCAGTTAATTCTTTTACAAGCTTAACTACAGCAAGTTTAGAAGCACCAGCGGCCTTAAGGATTACGTCAAATTCTGACTTCTCCTCAGCAGCGTCTCCACCACCAGCTCCGCCAGCAGCAACAGCTACTGCAGCAGCAGCAGGCTCAATACCATACTCATCTTTTAAAATAGTAGCTAACTCGTTTACTTCTTTTACCGTAAGGTTAACTAATTGTTCTGCGAAATCTTTTAAATCTGCCATTTTCTATCGTTTTAAAAATCTTAATTTAATATAATTGTATTATGTGCGTACTAATTTATCCTTCCTTTTCAGAAAGTGTTTTGATGATACCTGCAAGAGTTCCACCACCTGATTTAAGAGCGCTAATAACGTTCTTAGCAGGAGATTGAAGTAATCCAACGATTTCTCCAATAAGTTCTTCTCTTGATTTAATATCAACAAGTGCATCTAGTTGATCATCTCCAACATAGATTGCTTCCTCTATAAATGCTCCTTTTAATAAAGGCTTTTCAGATTTCTTACGAAACTCCTTAATTACCTTTGCTGGTGCATTTCCAGTTTCAGAAAACATAATTGCTGTATTCCCTTTTAATACTTCAGGAAGTTCTGCAAATTCTTTTTCTGATGCGTCCATTGCCTTAGACAGCAATGTGTTCTTAACTACTGCTAGCTTTACTCCAGCTTTAAAACAAGCACGACGTAAATTAGATGTCGTACCCGCGTCCAATCCTGAAATATCTGCTAGATAAATGTTAGTATTATCACCTAACTGCGTAGTTAAATCTGCTATTACTTTTGATTTTTCTTCTCTTGTCATAATATTTTAGCTTAACTACGAATCTGCAAAACGTTTAGCATCTATTTCTACACTAGGACTCATTGTACTAGACATAAAAATGCTCTTAATGTACACTCCTTTTGCAGTAGTAGGCTTTAGCTTTACTAATGTGGTGATTAATTCTTTTGCGTTTCCAGCAATTTTTTCTGCATCAAAAGATGCTTTTCCTACAGATGCGTGAACAATACCAGTTTTATCAACCTTAAAGTCAATTTTACCAGCTTTTACATCTGACACAGCTTTTGCGATATCCATTGTTACTGTACCTGTCTTAGGGTTAGGCATTAAACCACGTGGTCCAAGAACACGTCCTAATGGTCCTAATTTACCCATAACACTAGGCATAGTAATAATAACGTCTACGTCTGTCCAACCACCTTTGATTTTCTCAAGGTACTCATCTAAACCAACGAAATCTGCCCCAGCGTCTTTTGCTTCTCCTTCTTTATCTGGAGTAACAAGTGCAAGCACTTTTACATCCTTACCAGTTCCGTGAGGTAGGGTTACTACACCACGAACCATTTGATTGGCTTTACGAGGATCTACATTTAGACGGACAGCAATATCTACAGAAGCGTCAAAGTTTACATTGCTTACTTCTTTGATTAAAGCAGAAGCATCTGCAAGATTGTAAGCTTTACCAGCCTCAACCTTACCTTGATTTTCTTTTTGCTTTTTTGTTAATTTTGCCATTTTAATTTTCTTTTTGGATGTTTAGTTTGGAGCATCTCCACCTTTTACCGTTATACCCATTGAACGAGCTGTACCGGCTACCATTTTCATGGCACTACCGATTTCAAATGCGTTCAAGTCTGGCATTTTGTCTTCTGCAATTGCGCGTACTTGATCCCAAGTAACCTTTGCAACTTTCTTACGGTTAGGCTCGCCCGAACCACTTTTTACCTTGGCTGCTTCCAATAATTGAACCGCTGCTGGAGGAGTTTTAATCACAAAGTCAAAAGACTTATCTCCATACACAGTAATAACAACAGGAAGTACTTTACCGGCCTTATCTTGAGTTCTTGCATTAAACTGCTTACAGAACTCCATAATATTAACTCCGGCTGCACCCAAAGCAGGTCCTACTGGCGGAGAAGGGTTTGCGGCACCTCCTCGTACTTGTAACTTAACAACCTTACTTACTTCTTTTGCCATTTCTTAAAATTTAGTGCGATTTGTTCATAATTGTGGAAGCAACAGAACGAAATCCAAAATATATTAATGTAACAATTAAATTCTTATACTTTCTCAACCTGCATATAGCTCAACTCTAATGGTGTCTTTCTTCCAAAGATCTTTACCATTACTTCTAGCTTACGCTTTTCTTCATTTACCTTCTCAACAGTTCCATTGAAACCATTAAAAGGTCCATCAATCACCTTAATAGTTTCTCCAATCGTGAAAGGTATTGCAACATTATCTTGCTTAACAGCAAGCTCATCTACTTTACCTAACATACGATTTACCTCTGCCTTTCTCAACGGCACAGGATCTCCTCCTTTTACCTCTCCTAAAAATCCAATAACACCGTTAATAGACTTTATAATATGAGGTATCTCTCCCCCTAAATGTGCTTTCACCATGATATACCCGGGAAAATACACTCTCTCTTTATTTATCTTTTTACCGTTACGAATCTGTATTACTTTTTCTGTAGGCACCAATACCTCTTCTATGTAATCTTCCAGATTCAAACGACCAATTTCTTGTTCTATGTAGGCTTTCACCTTATTCTCTTGACCGCTAACGGCCCTTACCACATACCACTGTCTAGTGTTACTTGTTTTAGCCATTGTCTTAGAATTATGCTCCTACTATTTTTTCAAAATACAGCTTAATCACATTGCTAAAAACTGTATCTACTCCCCACACTGCAAGTGAGAAAATGATTGAGAATACAGCCACCACAACCATAAGACGTTGCGCTTCTGAAAGCGGTGTCCACGTGACGTGATTTTTTAACTCATTATATGATTCTTGAATATAACCTACTATTCCTGCCATAATATTATCTTATTGCACGGGTTGAGAGACTCGAACTCCCGACACCTGGTTTTGGAGACCAGTGCTCTACCAACTGAGCTAAACCCGTTTATTATTTTTAAGGTAATACGCTTTCACGAAAGTTCAACAAGCGCATCTCCCTTTAACAAAAGTCAAGGCGTTCCGCTTTTGAAGCGAAACACCTTTACTTTTTGAATATCTATTTAAGCTTAGTCTAGGATCTCAGTCACCTGACCTGCACCTACAGTTCTACCTCCTTCACGGATTGCAAAACGTAATCCTAAGTTTAACGCGATAGGCTGAATTAAATCAACTGTAATCGTTAAGTTATCTCCAGGCATAACCATTTCAACCCCATCAGGAAGTGCTATGTTTCCAGTTACGTCAGTTGTACGTACGTAAAACTGAGGACGGTAGTTATTATGGAATGGAGTGTGACGTCCACCTTCTTCTTTCTTAAGGATATAAACCTCTGCCTTAAACTTAGCGTGAGGAGTTACAGATCCTGGCTTAGTAATTACCATACCACGAGAGATCTGAGTCTTCTCAATACCTCTTAATAGGATACCAGCGTTATCTCCAGCTTCCCCTTTATCAAGAATCTTACGGAACATCTCAATTCCAGTAATTGTAGAAGTTAATTTCTCAGCTCCCATTCCGATAATCTCAACAGGATCACCTGTGTTTGCAATACCAGTTTCGATACGTCCTGTAGCTACAGTTCCACGACCAGTAATTGAGAATACATCCTCGATAGGCATTAAGAAATCCTTTTCAGTATCACGTACTGGCTCTTCGATCCAAGCATCTACAGCATCCATAAGCTCCATTACTGTATCTACCCACTTTTGCTCACCATTAAGTGCTCCAAGTGCAGATCCAGCAATTACAGGACCATTGTCACCATCGTACTCATAGAAAGATAAAAGATCTCTGATCTCCATCTCAACAAGCTCAAGTAATTCTTCATCATCTACCATATCCACTTTATTCATGAATACTACAATACGAGGAATTCCTACCTGACGTCCTAAAAGGATGTGCTCACGAGTTTGTGGCATTGGACCATCTGTAGCCGCTACAACAAGAATTGCACCGTCCATTTGAGCAGCACCAGTTACCATGTTCTTCACATAATCGGCGTGACCTGGACAGTCTACGTGCGCGTAGTGACGATTTGCTGTTGCATACTCAACGTGAGATGTATTAATTGTAATACCTCTTTCTTTCTCCTCAGGAGCGTTGTCAATAGAATCAAAACTTCTCAGTTCTGATAAACCTGCGTTTGCAAGTACTGTAGTGATCGCAGCAGTAAGTGTAGTTTTACCGTGATCTACGTGCCCAATTGTACCGATGTTTAAGTGCGGCTTCGAGCGGTCAAAAGTTTCCTTTGCCATGATGTGATTTTTTAATCTTAGTTATTATTAGTGTCTAATCTCTTTGGTCTTTTTACCTTTTGATTAACGACAAAAGGGAGTGTGACCCCACTCCTATTTTTTTTATTGAGCCAACGACGGGATTTGAACCCGTGGCCTCTTCCTTACCAAGGAAACGCTCTACCCCTGAGCTACGTCGGCTTTTGTGTTTACGCTTTCGCGAAAGCTCAATACCTCAAAGGCATTTATTGAGCGGGAGACCGGGTTCGAACCGGCGACATTCAGCTTGGAAGGCTGACGCTCTACCAACTGAGCTACTCCCGCTTTTATAATCCAATTTTACAACAGAATTAAAGGTGTTTAGAATTTCCGTTTACACGGAGATTAAAAGTGGGGAGAGCAGGATTCGAACCTGCGAAGACATAGTCAACGGAGTTACAGTCCGTCCTCGTTGGCCGCTTGAGTATCTCCCCATTATTTTGGTATTCATCAATATTTTAAAGAACCGCCTTTTTCAAGGATTTTTAAAGAGCCGATGGAGGGACTCGAACCCACGACCTGCTGATTACAAATCAGCTGC
>JAHDIF010000007.1 GCA_020630915.1 Dokdonia sp. | reverse complement strand
AACCCCTCTTACCAGGATGAAAACCTGGCGTCCTAGCCGATAGACGAACGGGCCTAGAACAATTATCTAAATTGCGGATGCAAAAATACAACTATTTTTAAATGCCGCAAACCTTAATTGTACTTTTTTAAAAACCCTTTTAGTATGCCTTTGCAAATAAGACGCGTTGCTTAGACATAGCCCCAGTATATACGCAAGTTCCGGCCTCTTCTTTGCTGTCCATAGGGATACAGCGTATTGTGGCTTTGGTAAGCTTTTTTATTTCATCTTCCGTAGCTGCCGTTCCATCCCAGTGAGCACTGATAAAACCTCCTTTGTTTTCTAGTACATCCTTAAATTCATCAAAGCTATTAACCTCTGTTATATGCGTATCTCTATAATTCTTTGCTTTTTCAAATAGGTTCTCTTGTATCTCCTTTAAAAGATGCGCTACTTTGTCTACAACATCTTCTTTAGAAACAAACTCTTTGGTGAGGGTGTCTCTACGGGCAAGTTCTACAGTTCTTTTCTCTAGGTCTTTTGGCCCGATTCCTATACGAAGAGGCACTCCCTTGAGTTCGTACTCATTAAATTTCCATCCAGGCTTATGGGTATCCCTGTTATCATATTTTACTGAAATACCTCTTAATTTAAGGTCGTCTACAATCTCATTTGCTACCTGCGAGATAGCTGCAAGTTGTTCTTCTCCTTTGTATATGGGTACGATTACTACTTGAAATGGAGCAAGATTGGGCGGCAAGACTAATCCTTGATCGTCACTATGTGTCATAATCAAGGCTCCCATTAATCTAGTAGATACTCCCCAAGAAGTTGCCCAAACGTGATCTTGTTTTCCTTGGTTTGTGGTAAATTTTACATCAAACGCTTTGGCAAAATTTTGTCCTAAAAAGTGTGAAGTTCCTGCTTGTAAGGCCTTGCCATCCTGCATTAAAGCTTCAATGCAAAAGGTCTCATCGGCTCCAGCAAAGCGTTCGCTTTCTGTTTTGATTCCTTTTATTACAGGAATAGCCAAAAAGTTTTCAGCAAAAGTAGCGTATACATTGTTCATTAATTCTGCTTCATCAAGGGCTTCTTGCTTTGTCGCATGAGCGGTATGTCCTTCTTGCCAAAGAAACTCAGCAGTCCTTAAGAATAAGCGTGTTCTCATTTCCCAGCGCACCACATTGGCCCATTGATTAATAAGGAGAGGTAAATCCCTGTAAGATTGGATCCACCCTTTGTAGGTATTCCATATGATGGCCTCACTAGTAGGTCTTACAATAAGTTCTTCTTCTAATTTAGCATTAGGATCAACAATAAGTTTACTTGAGTCTTCAGGATCTGTTTTAAGTCTGTAATGTGTGACTACAGCACACTCTTTTGCAAAGCCCTCTGCATTTTTTTCCTCAGCTTCAAAGAGGCTTTTAGGTACAAAAAGAGGGAAGTAAGCATTTTGATGTCCTGTCTCTTTAAACATCCTATCTAGTTCTGCTTGCATTTTTTCCCATATTGCGTAGCCATAAGGTTTAATGACCATACAGCCTCTTACGGCCGAGTTTTCTGCAAGATCTGCTTTTACAACAAGTTCGTTATACCATTTCGAATAATCTTCGCTTCTTTTTGTTAAGTTCTTACCCATAAATTCTTACTTTGGCACAAATATTGTGATTAGTTTAGTCATTAAAATTCGTAGTGCAAAACTACCTATTTTTGATAGTAACAACAATAAAACACATTAGAGATATGTATTTTTCTTCTACTCTTCGATCTACCTTAAAATCTTTAACCCTATCTGCATTAGCTGTTACAGCTTTGGTCTCTTGTTCTGCAAGTCAAACTGTATATGATGATGATGGAATTTATAGTTCTAGTGCTACAGGCGCGCAACAGGAAGAGAATAGAGAAGTGGTGAGCACAAGTACGAATAGCAACAAGTATAAAGATTACTTTGAAGAAGGTGCAAGAAGGCTAGATGATATGCCAGAAGAAGGTGCAATTTTTACAGATGTAGAATCTTATACATCTGAAGGAGAAGATGGTGAATATTATGAGGATGGAGTGGGGTATGAAACCGGTAGAGCAGCTTGGGGAGAAGAGACTGAAAATATAGTTGTAAATGTATACAATGATGTAGGTTTTGGTTGGGGCTTCAATAGGTGGGGCTGGAACAACTGGGGTTGGAATAATGGCTTCGGTTGGGGCGGCGGCTGGGGCTGGAATCGTTTTGGCTGGAATGGCTGGGGCTGGAATAACTGGGGATGGAATGCTGGCTTTGGTTGGGGCGGCGGCTGGGGCTTTAATGCTTGGAACCCTTTCTGCTATGGTAATGGATTTTATAATAGGCCATATTTTAATGGCGCGTACAACGGATTTAGAGGGAATGCAGTAGCCTATAATGCGGGAAGAAGAGCATCGGTAAATGCAGGCAGAAGAACAACAGCATCAAGAGCAGTGGCAGAATCTAGATCTAGGCTTCGCTCAAATAGAAATACTAGAAATATAGCATCATCTCGCAGTAGAGCTACCTATTCTAGAAATAGAGGTACGGCTAGGCCTAATGGAAATAGCAGAAACGGTAGAGTATATCGTGATGGTGTCTCTAGAGGTAGGCCTAACTCTGCAGGTAGACCATCTAATGGATCTCGTCCTAATTCTTATGGTAGACCAAGTTCTTCAAGACCGCAAGGGAATACAACAAGACCTTCACGTCCATCAAGACCGCAAGGAACAGCACGTCCATCAAGACCGTCCTCTAGACCAAGTGCTAGACCTTCAAGACCGAGCAGTAGACCTAGCGCTAGACCGTCAAGGCCAAGTTCTAGACCATCTTCTGCATCTAGAGGGGGTGGTTTCTCAAGATCAAGTGGGTCTAGAGGGGGGTCATCTAGAGGTGGTGGAAGACGAGGGTAGAAATCTTAAGAATTACAAACTACACATTTTATGAAAAAAATATTTTTAATCGCAACGCTAGCCGTTGCAAGCATAACTAATGCCCAGTCCATAGGAGATGCATTACGTTTGTCTAATACAGATATTACAGGAACTGCTCGGTTTAGATCAATGGGAGGAGCTTTTGGAGCCTTAGGAGGGGACTTAAGTGCCATAGGAATTAACCCAGCTAGTAGTGCTGTATTTACAAAAGGGACAGTCTCACTATCTCTTGTGGGAGATAATATGGAGAATCAAACTTCATATTTTGGGAACGTAACAAGCCTGAGCGATAGTAATGTAAATATTAATCAGGCAGGCGGTGTTTTTGTTATAGATACAAGAGCAGAGTCGAGATGGAAAAAAATCACTCTTGGATTTAATTATGATAGGACAGGCAATTTTGATGATAGTTTTATCGCTGCAGGATCTGGCAATACATCAATATCAAGTTATTTTAATGCGTTTGCTCAAGGAGTACCTTTAGATTTATTAGAAACTCTAGAAGGAGAAACTGTAGGTGAATTATATCAATTTCTAGGAGAGACTGAAGGGTTTGGAGCGCAACAAGCACTGTTAGGATATCAATCGTTTATAATCGATCCAGCCAGTAACGATTTAGACAATACAGTATATTTTGCAAATACAGGAGCAGGAACTTTTGATCAAGAATATTTATTTAATTCTACTGGTTATAATGGCAAAGCATCCTTTAATCTTGGAGCACAGTACAATGAGAATTTATATGTAGGAGCTAATCTTAACTCTCATTTTTTTGATTACAACCAGACAACTGTTTTATTTGAAAATTCTAATACAGTTTCTGGAGGGCCAACTTCTATACGCGAAGTTAGATTTGAAAATAATTTAAACACTTTTGGAAATGGCTTTTCATTTCAAGCAGGTTTTATAGGGAAAATACAAGATAACTTGCGTGTAGGTTTTACGTATGATTCTCCAACTTGGTATACAATTTCTGAGGAAGGAACACAGAATGTTAGAACTGTTGCAGAAGATGATCTGGGCGAATTTACAACAACTGTAAATCCTCAAGTTATTAATGTCTACGAAAATTATGAAGTTAAAACTCCGGGAAAATATACAGGGAGTCTAGCTTATTTATTTGGCAAGGAAGGACTCATTAGTTTTGATTATTCGTACACAGACTTTACGAACCTCACGTTTAGACCACAGTCAGATCCGTTTTTTCAATCGCAAAACGCGGCTATAGATAACCTACTTAAAGCATCATCTACCTACAGAATAGGTGGTGAGTATCGTGCAAATGAATGGAGCTTTAGAGGAGGATATCGCATGGAAGAAAGTCCTTATCAAGATGAAACTACCATAGGTGACTTAACAGGGTATTCCTTAGGTATTGGTTATAATTTTGGAAATACAAAACTGGATATTGCCTACGATAGATCTCAACGTGATCGTAATCAAGCCTTATTTAATACAGGACTAACTAGTGCTGCAAATATCAATAACACAAATACAGCAATTGTAGCTACGCTTACGCTAAGTTTATAAAATTGTTGAATTTAAGCTGAGATAAAGGTCACTTTTAAGTGACCTTTATTTTTTTGAAATTATCTTTACACAAAAATCGGACGATGAAAAAGATAATAGCATTTGCAGGAAGTAATAGTAAAGAGTCTATTAATCACCTGTTAGTTACCGCAATCGCTTCTAAGGTTGAGGGTCTTGAGACCAAGGTAATCAAGCTTACGGATTATAATATCCCTATGTATGATATAGATGTAGAGAATGCGTCAGGTATCCCAGAAGACGTGCAGCGTCTTGCAAATGAAATAGCGCCTACTCAAGGGGTAGTTATCTCAGTAAACGAGCATAATGGATCTGTGTCTGCCTATTTTAAGAATATTCTAGACTGGCTTTCACGTGCAGACCGTAATTATCTCGAAGGTAAAAAAGTGCTGCTTGCCAGCACCTCTCCTGGTGCGAGAGGCGCAAAAACCGCCTTAGAGTATGCAAAGATGAGTTTACCAAGATTTGGCGCAGAAATCGTTGAAAGCTTTAGCTTTCCATCGTTTCAAGAAAATTTTGACAGCGATAATGGTGCCATTTCTAATCCAACCTTACAAGTGGGAATAGAAGAGGTCGTGGCCGCTTTTGTTCAAGAAGTGCAATCTTCCAATTAGTATACTTTCTCTAAAAGAACGACAGTGTGAGGAGAGTCTATAGTCACTTTTCCTTCTACTACGGGTATGGTTTGATTTGAGTAGGTGTCTTTGAGGGTTTCCGCTTTCGCGAAAGCGCTATCTAAAACAATTACTTTCTTACCTGCTGGTGCGTCTAAACTTATTATAACTTGATCTGCGTAATCATCTTTTAGGTAAGATCTACTAAAGGTATACGGATTATCGTTTAACTTAGTATGAGACCCTGCACCAACTGATGGATGATTTGCTCTAAACTGTCCTAATTTTTGCCAGTGGTTAAGAACGCTGGCATTCTTTTCTAAAGAGGCTTCACTCCAGTTCATAGCGCTTCTCAAAGTGGCGTCACCTTGCGTACCTTTGATGGTAAGATCTCTAGCGACCTCGTCACCATAGTAAATTTGGGAGATACCAGGAGTGAGTAATAATTTTGTTCCCGTTTCTATTGCTTTTGTACGTTCCTTATCAAAAGGGGCTCCGTCGTCGTGAGAAGTAGCATAATTTGTAACACTTTTGCCAGCATGGGAGGTTTGAAGGACGTTACTGTACTTAGAAAAAAGGGATTCATAATCGCCTTGAGCGTCATACTTAAACTGAAAATTAATCAAGTTGTCAAACCCATTTGAAAAATAATCTACTTTGGTGCCATCTCCAAAGTCAAAAGCGCGTCCTCCGTCTACAGAGTAATTATAAACTTCGCCAAACATAAAAAATGGCGTTGTGTCTTGTATCGTATTTTCTGACCTGTAACTTGCGAGTGCTTGATCTGCATATTTTCTTAGGGCTACCCACGAGGCTTCGTCTACGTGTTTTGCAGTATCTACCCTAAAGGCATCTATTCCTAATTCTCTTACATAATCAGTAAGCCATTTTATGATGTGATTACGTGGTGTTTTGGTGAGTTGGTTTTCTTTAAAAAATGTATCCAATTCCATCATTTCTCCGTCGTAACGGCCTTCTGATTTCCATTTTGTGGCTAAGGTTTCGGGCAAACCTACTTCCTCTGTGCTTTCTGATAAGATGTCAGGAAGATTTTCTACCAGACTACATTTGGTGGTGTTTTCATAGTTGGAAAATGCACAATTAGGGTCTTCTCTAGCCCAGTCTTTACCCCAAAATGGGTCAATATCTGTTACAGGTCCCGTATGATTAAGAACAACATCCATCACGATTTTTATGCCTTTTGAGTGCGCCGCATCTACCACATTCTTGAGGTCGTCCATCGTTCCGAAATTGGGATCTAACTGCGTCCAGTCTTTAGTCCAATAACCGTGATATCCATAGGTTACGCCTGTACCTTCATCTACAGCTCCGTGCACTTGCTCTAATACAGGTGTAAACCAGATCGCATTAATACCTAATTCGGTAAAATAGCCTTCTTCTATCTTTTGTTTGATACCTTTAAGATCGCCTCCTTCAAAACCTCTTAGTACTGCGGTTTCTTTTGTGCGATCAAAATTTGTGTCATTAGCAGTATCTCCATTATAAAACCTATCTGTAAGTAAGAAATACATATTTGCTGCTTCCCAAACAAAGGGTTTTTCTTGTTGTGCAGTTTTTAAGGTATTGTTTTCTTTTTCTTGACAACCAGAAAGGAAGAGTAACAAAAGGTAGATACTTAAGAGCGCGACATTTTTCATAAAAAAGGAATTATAAAGCTAATCTAATAAAACAGCTTCTAAAAACCGTGCTTTTTAGTTTAAAGCCTAAGAAATAAGTATTTTTGAATACTTTAAAAAAGCACTATGCCATCAGCTCAAGTCTGGTTACAAGCAGCACGTTTACGTACTTTACCACTATCTATATCAGGTATTCTTGTGGGTGGTGCAATGGCTCTTAAAGAAGGTTTCTTTAGATGGGATGTTTTTATATTAGCCATTCTGGCAACCTTAGGTTTTCAGGTATTGTCTAATTATGCAAATGATTATGGAGATGGTGTGAAGGGAACAGATAACAGCGATAGGGTAGGGCCACAAAGAGCGATGCAAGCAGGACTGTTAAGCGCTAGCCAACTCAAAAGCGGTATGTGGGTTACATCACTAGTAACCATAGTGGTTGTGATTGCTCTTATTTATGTAGCCTTTGGTAAGACACATGTAGTGCTCTCACTAGTTTATTTGTTCTTAGGGATAACAGCCATTATTGCAGCTATTAAGTATACCGTAGGTAAAAGTGCCTATGGGTATCGAGGGCTGGGAGATGTCTTTGTATTCTTATTTTTTGGATTGGTAAGTGTTCTTGGGTCATACTTCTTATTTACAATGAAATGGCCTTCATACCATATTTTTGGAGCCATAAGTATAGGTTTACTAGCAACACTTGTGCTACATCTTAATAATATGAGGGATCGGGAGAGCGATGCGCGGGTAGGTAAACATACACTCGCGGTACATTTAGGAAAAGAAGGTGCCCTAAGATATCATAATGCCTTACTAGGTTTTGGGGTTATATCTTGGCTTGTTTATTTGTGGTATTCGGGTAGTAATCCATTGTTATATGGCAGTGCTGTGGGATTTTTACCATTGTTATTTCACTTTATAAAAGTTCAGAAGACGCAAGATCATCGTTTGTTAGATCCACAACTCAAGGTGGTGGCTTTAAGTACCTTTTTACTTTCTCTATTATATTTTATACTCTCTTTTATTTGAAAGCTACCTATAAAAAACACGTATTAAACTTTAAAACCCCTAGTGGTACCTCTCGCGGTATTCTTAAAACCAAAGAGACCTGGTTTCTTATTCTAGAAGATGGTGATAAGAAGGGAATAGGTGAGTGCGGTATTCTAAGAGGCTTGAGTTATGATGATCGCCCAGAGTATGAGCAAACGTTACAATGGACTTGTGAAAATATCTCGCAGGGCAAAGACAAATTATGGGAAGCGCTTACTGAGTATCCTAGTATACAGTTTGGTGTAGAAATGGCTTTTAGGTCGCTAGAGTCAAGCGATCCTTTTATGCTTCATCCGTCTGATTTTACAGAGAGTAAAGAGTCGATAGCTATTAACGGCCTTGTATGGATGGGCGACCAAGATTTTATGAAATCTCAGGTGCAGGAACGCTTAGAAAGTGGGTTTTCTTGTATAAAAATGAAAATAGGAGCCATAGCGGTAGAGAAGGAGCTAGCAATTCTCGCTTCTATCCGTAAACACTTTGATAAGGATAAAATTACATTGAGGGTAGATGCAAATGGAGGTTTTGCTTTCGCGAAAGCAAAAGAAATACTAAAGCAACTAGCTGCTCTCGATATACATTCTATCGAACAGCCTATCGCAACAGGGCAATGGGAAGAGATGCAAACTCTTTGTGCAGAAACACTCACGCCTATTGCCTTAGATGAAGAACTTATTGGGATTACGGATGTAACAAAAAAGCGTGAATTACTACAAACCGTAAGACCACAATACATTATCTTAAAGCCTAGTTTTATTGGAGGCTACAAGGGGAGTGAAGAATGGATCGAACTGGCAGATGAATTAGGTGTAGGGTGGTGGATTACCTCTGCCTTAGAGAGTAATATTGGCCTAAATGCAATCGCACAATGGACGTATACATTGAAGCCAGAAGGACCTCAAGGACTAGGTACAGGAAGTCTTTTTACAAATAATATCAAATCACCGCTAGAGGTGATAAACGGAACCATAAATTACAACCCTAAGATGTCTTGGGATTTTAAAATTTAAAAATATGTATATAGAACAAGCGTATAAAAGTTTAAATGATGGATGGAGATATATCATTGGGTTTTTAATAGTTTTTATTTTTGGATGGCAGTTGTTGGGAGTTATACCACTTGGTGTAGTATCTTTTTTAAGAGCAGAGAATATTAATTCTTTTTTAGAGGCAGGTCTCGAGAATTTTATGCCTTTGTTTGAGGGAGAGAGTAATCTTTATTTGGGACTTGTGCTCTTTACATTTATAGGTGGCCTTATTTCACTCTTATTGGTCATTAAGTATTTGCACAGACAAAAATTTACAGAATTGGTTACCGCTAGAAAGAAGATGGATTGGGGTCGAGTTTTCTTTGCATTTGGTATTTGGGCTGCTTTTTCTATCATAACAACAATTATAGGCTACTATGCTTCTCCAGAAGATCTTCAATGGAATTTTAACTTACTACCTTTTCTTGGGCTTCTCGCTGTAACACTTTTATTGTTACCGTTGCAAACAAGCTTTGAAGAGTTGTTGTTTAGAGGATACTTAATGCAAGGGATAGGTATAGCTGCAAAAAACAAAGTAGTACCACTAATAATCACATCTCTCGTTTTTGGATTAATGCATGCTTTTAATCCTGAGATTGAAAAACTTGGCTATAGTGTATTATCGGTTTACATTGGATTAGGATTCTTCTTAGGAATCATTACTCTTATGGATGATGGTATGGAACTGGCCTTAGGTTTTCACGCAAGTAATAATATGATCATCGCATTATTAGTAACATCAGATTGGACAGCGCTTCAAACAAATTCTGTTTTTCTAGATGTTTCAGAACCGTCTGCAATAGGGCAAATAGTTCCCATATTTATCATATTACCCATTCTAACATACGTTTTTGCAAAAAAATACAAATGGAGTGGGTGGCGAGAGAAGCTTTTAGGAAAGGTATCTTCATCTGAAGAACTGCCAGAAACCATAGCATAAGTATGACGGTGCGGTAACGTATAGTTTACATTGAGATCTTATTTTAGTTGTCATGAAAAGTGAAGAACTTCGCAGCATACGCCTCCATCCTAAGTTTAGATTAAATGGTGAATCTCACAATATTGAGTCATTAAAGAGATTTGCGAATAGCTTTATTGAAGAAGGAGAACCTTATGAAGAGTCTGTAGGTAGTTTTTTACTAGAATGGTTTAATGATAAGAAATATGTTACGGTTCAGACTTCTGGATCTACAGGAGCGCCTAAAGCCATAAAGATTAAAAAGCAGCATATGGTTAATAGTGCAATAGCTACTGCAAAGCACTTTAAATTGCCAGAAAAAACAACAGCCTTACTATGCCTTCCTGTTAATTTTATTGCGGGAAAAATGATGCTCGTAAGAGCACTTACTTTGGGCTGGTATTTAGATATAGCCCAACCTAAGTCCAACCCCTTAGATACCATATATCGTATCTATGATTTCTGTGCGATGACTCCCTTTCAGCTTGATAATTCTTTGTCTAGATTACATGTATTGTCTAAGTTAATCGTAGGCGGAGGTGCTATTTCTGCGGTCTTAAAAGCACGTATTCAAGGGGTGGGTACTAAGATTTATGAAACCTACGGAATGACCGAAACTGTCACGCACATTGCTGCAAGAAGAGTGAATCCTAAAAAAGCTAAGGAATTTCCTATACCCTTTAAAGCACTCTCTAAAGTAACATTAGAACAAGATGAGCGTGGATGTCTTGTTATTAAAGCACCGCAAGTAAGCACAGATCCTGTAGTAACTAACGATCTTGTTGATCTTCTAACATATAAGAAGTTTATTTGGTTAGGTAGAGTAGATAATGTGATTAATAGCGGAGGGGTAAAATTATATCCAGAACAAATAGAGCAAAAACTCTCACCAATAATCACTACACCTTATTTCGTAGCGGGAATTCCGGATAATGCCTTGGGTGAAAAAGTGGCGCTATTTGTAGAGCAAGAAGCTCCTTTCATATTTGATGAAAAAGTCATTAAGGAAGTACTTGGTGTCTATGAATTTCCCAAGACTATTTTTAATACCCCACGTTTTGATCGTACCGAAAATGGGAAGATACAACGTGGTCAGACCGTTCGGAAAGTTCTTGCAGCTACGAGTTAAAGCTCATCAAAGCTAGGTTGTAGCTCTCTAGCCCAAAACCTAAAATAACACCTTTTGCATATTTTGAGATATAGGACTGATGCCTAAACGCCTCTCTGTCAAAAGTATTAGAAATATGCACTTCTACCACAGGAGTATCAATCCCTGCGACGGCATCGCCTATACCTACGGAAGTGTGGGTATAAGCAGCTGCATTAAGAATAATACCATCTACTTCGGCACTAGCTTTTTGTAGTTCGGTAATGATTTCTCCCTCTACATTAGATTGGACATACGTCATCTCAATAGAAGGATGTTTTTCTTGTAAAGAGGTAAAATATTCTTCAAAAGTTTGACCTCCATATATCTCTGGCTGTCTCGTGCCTAGGAGGTTAAGGTTTGGGCCGTTTATGATGCGTATTTTCATAAGTATGCTTTCGCGAAAGCCTACCACCATCGATAGACTGTTGTAAAAATAATCAATTAGACTGGAATCTTGAGATTGTGCCTTTTAAGTGGTTATATTTACGGAAGATGAACTGGCAACAAGCAATAAAAGATTATAGTTATTACCTACGTATAGAACGCGGGCTCTCAGAAAATACCATCTCAAATTATGGTCGTGATCTAAAGAAACTTGCTTTGTTTTTAGACAAGTTAGATACCGTACCGTCACCAATTAAGATTACAAAGGAAGAGGTGCAAGGTTTTATTTACGACCTGGCTAGCAGCGTACAGCCTAGTTCACAGGCTAGAGTTATCTCTGGACTTAAGGGTTTTTTTAACTACCTCATTTTTGAAGATTATAGAGAGGATAATCCTATGGATCTTATTGAGACTCCTAAAACAGGTAGAAAATTACCCGACACGCTTTCTGAAGAAGAGGTAGATATGATTATAGCAGCCATAGATTTGAGCAAGCCGCAGGGAGAACGAAATCGCGCTATGCTAGAAACATTATATGCTTGTGGTTTGCGTGTGTCTGAGTTAGTATCACTCAAGCTGTCTGATTTATACTTTGAGGAAGGTTTTATAAGTGTACAAGGAAAGGGCAATAAACAACGTTTTGTACCTATAAGTGCACACACCCAGAAATATATAGGTATTTATTGCGACCAAGTAAGAACACATATTGTACCTGCGCCAGATAGCACTAACATTGTTTTTTTAAATAGACGAGGCAAGTATCTTACAAGGGCAATGATTTTTACTATCATTAAAAACCTAGTTGAGAAAGTGGGCATTAAAAAGACTATTAGCCCGCATACGTTTAGGCATAGTTTTGCAACGCATCTTTTAAAAAACGGAGCAGATCTCAGATCTATACAACAAATGCTGGGTCACGAGAGCATCACGACTACCGAAATTTATACACACATAGACCGTTCTCAACTAGCCGAAACTTTAGAGAAATATCATCCAAGGAGTACGTAGGGAGTAGGGTGGTGCGCTTTCGCGAAAGCACAAGAATCAATCTACTTTAACAAGTATTATTTTTTCCTGCCTTCCTGATACATATCTAAACCCATTTTCTCCCCAAAATCCAGCTTCTTCTAGCATAATACGTATGTCTTTTTTCCATTCCGGAATAGTCACAGTTGTATTAAGTTCTATTGCATAAACGGTATTAGGATACAGGAGATAGTCTCCCGTTCCTGGAACACCTCCTTGAGAGTCCCACATACCTATCGTAGGACCAGCTGCGTGACCGTACAAACCTAGTGGATGTGTGTAGATAGATGGACGGTAGCCCTCTTGTTTTCCTTGCTTTAAGGAAGCTAGTAAAATCTCATTGCCGCTATTACCAGTTTTAAAATTAGAGGTAAGAATATCTTGTATTCTATTACCATCTTTAAAGGCTTCTTTAAGATAGTCTGGCACTTGAGTTTCGTTGTCTTTTAACACATAGGCATGCTGCTGGCAGTCTGTGTTAAGTCTCAAATAGGTAATTCCAAAATCACAATGTAAAAGATCTCCTTTTTGAATCACTTTTCCTTCGGGTCTATTTGAGAAAGAAACGATATGGCTTTCTAACTTTTCTTCAGATCGTTGTATATCTACAGTAGGGTGAAACCAGGTGCTTAACCCTAGGTCTGTCACCTTTTGTCGTAAGAACCAAACGAGGTCGTCTGTAGTGGTCACTCCTGGAGTTATTGTGTTATTACTAAACATCTGAGCAATAATATTGTGGGTGACATCTACTAGTGTTTTGTAGTATTCCATCTCTGTAGGTGTGCGAGTTTCTAGCCAGGATACAGCGAGGTTTTGTGCTGAGGTAACTCGTGCTTTAAATTCTGAAGGGAGGACGTGCAAAAACTCTGTATAATCTGTTTTAACAATACCGTCCGCAAGACCATAATCTTCTGAATAATTAAGCCCTATTTTGTTAGGGTTGTATTTTTTAATAATATCTACAAGTGCTTTCCATTGATCTGGTTCTTGTTCTTTATCCCAGGCAGATTGTATGTTTTTACCTACGTTGTATCTGGCGATCGCAAGTTTCTCAATGGTATTGTTGCTTTTGTTTCTGTAGAAAACAAGTATTGTTCTCCGCCTAGCGTTGAGCCAAGTAGAGGGAAGCATTGTTTTGAGTACGGGGTCTTCATTATATTCCCTAGAGATGAGCACCCACATATCAATCTCTGAGCGATCCATAAGCTCTGGTAAAAGTTTATTAAAGCGTTCTGCAAGGGTATTATCTATCACAGTAGATCGTTCTCTTTCTGGTAATATTTGCCCTTGCATTGCGTACGATACCAATAGAATAAAGCTTAAGAAAATATTTTTCATGAGTGTTGTTTTATGCTCTAGTAAATATAAAGTAAAAAAGGATGCTCAAAATGAGCATCCTTTTCTATTATTGAATTGGAAAAAGAATATTAGTTATCCTTATTCTTTTTCCTTTTTTTTCTCTTCTCTTTTTTCTTTTCTTTTTTATACTCTTTGGTTTTGGAGCCAAATTGTTCTTCATTTAATATCGCCTCTACTTGGTCTGGAGAAAAGACATCGAGAAGGTTTTTTTCTAAAGTTTTTTTCTCTTGATTGATTGCTTTTTGCTTGTCCTCAAATTTTAAGTTTACATCAAAAGCAATTGCAGAGGATTTCCCATAATAGTCTTTGAGAAATGTTTTAAGAACTTCTTTTTGAAAATCATCTATGCTCAAGATTTCTTGATACATATCTGCTCGTTCTTGACTTAAGATATTGACGTCTGGAGGTGCGGGTTCTCCAGCTTCTCTTGTTCTAGGACCTGGACTATATCCAGCTTGACCTGGCTGAATGAATTGATTACCTACATTCTGACTTGTCCCTTCAAAAACGAAAGATATAGCACAAAGCAACACTAACAATAAAGACTTCATTTTCTATGATTTTTTACAAAGATGCATATTTAGTTCCTAATTTTAAAGGCAAAAGGCGTACCAAACATTTAATCTTTAATTATATCTAGCACTTCTGGTAATATGGATAAAGCCGTTAAAGCTATCGCACCTCCTAATTTTTGATTGGTATGAGTAGTGGTTTTTTCTTTTGTTTCTTGTTTATTTAGTGCTTTTGAGTTTGTCTCCCCTTTAGAAACTAAGGTCGTTGAGGTTATGTTGTTTCTTATAATAAGCACAGTATTGTTTGCTCCTTCTTGATATTGTGAAAATGCCATTTGAAAGGCTAGATCAATACCATCTAACTGTTCTTGGTTATTCTGAGATTGTAATATACTGTTACTCATGTTTGAGAGTTGATCTAATGGGGTATACGGCTGCAGTATTGTGCCATAACCTCCATAAGTTCCTATTGCAAGGAAGCTAGTTTCTGGTAGTCTTTTGGAAAGTAGCTTTATGCCTTGTTCGAGGTAGAACCGTTGTTCTGCTTCAAATCCATTGACACCTACTTCTACCGCTAGATATAGTTTGTGATCTATTTCTGAAGCTTCATATGCTGCTGAGTAGGTTATAAAATCTTCTAATTTAATTGTTTGTGTTTGTACGTCTTGATCGTTTTGAGAAAAAGTAATCGTACTTCCTGCTAGTAGAAATGCATAAAAAAGAATCGTTTTCATAATAGTATGTTTTTATTTACTTCCTTAAAAGTAAACACACTTATTTGTTGAAAAAACAATGCATTAGGGAACTAGTCTGTTTATCGAGTAAACTAGTGTAATGAATCTTTTTTAATAGAATTTGCTTGTACTGTAGAGTCTATAACCTTTTTGTTTTTGCTTGTAACTTCCTGTCCGTCTTTACTATTATAATAATAGTACATAGTTTCTGTTCTTGTAGCAGAAGTTTCTTCCGAATTATCTGTAGAGGTTTCTTTCACTTGAGGTTTAGAAATTTCTTTTACTTTCATGTTTTTTTTCGAATCATTTGGGATTTCTACCTCTTTTGATGTCGAAGGATTATCTACCTTGTTAATGGCTAGAATGGTCTCTTTTGTTTCATAGAGTTGTGGGTCAGCTTTTTCGAGAATAGGAACAACAACCTCTTTTTTATTTTGCTCAGAGGTTTCTATTTTTTTAATTTTGGATCTTGTGTTTGTATCTACGAACATCTCTTTTTCTTCACTATTGGTTGTTGTTAGCAAAGCAAAACCACCTATTGTACATAAAATTATAAGCCCGTTTAAGGACCAATTAAAAAGTAATCTTCTTCGTTTCTCTTTTTGCAAAGTTTCTTGAATACGCTCCCAAACTGGCGCTTCTAGAGTCGCTTTGTTGCCGTCCAATTTCTCTTTTATACTTCTTCCTATTTCCTTTTGACTTTCCATAACACTATGACTGAGGTATTGTTATATCTACTACTGATGCTAATTTTTTCTTAAGTAATTGCTTTGCTCTATGAAGGTTAGATTTTGAGGTTCCAGTAGAGATTGATAATATCTTGGCGATCTCTTTATGTGAAAAATCATCTAGTTGGTATAAACTAAATACTAATCGATACCTCTCCGGTAACTCTTGAATGGCATTAAAAATTACTTCCAATGGAATATCTAATTCCTTATCGTTTATATGTACAGATTGCAACTCACCTTCTAAAACATATGGCTTGTCTACAACCCTTCTTTTTTTATATTTATCAATAGCCTTATAAACGGTTATTCTTTTTATCCACCCTTCAAAAGATCCCGTAGGCTTATATTTTTTTATCGTATTAAATAAGACTATAAAGACATCGTGCACGTGGTCTTCTGCTTCTTGTTTGCTGCCACAGTATTTTAATGAGGTTGTGTAGACTAGATCCTTGTAATTGGTAAACAGAGCTTCTTGAGCCTTGATCTTACCTTTTTTACAATCATTAATTAGTTGGATTAATTCCACAGTAGTTGGTTGTTTTCCCAGTTTCTTTAGTTAGTATATCTATTTAAAAAGAAAAAGGTTGCGTCTCAATTTAAAAAAATAAACTTGACGCAACCTTATAGTTACTTTTTAGATTGATAAGAAAGAACAAGTTAAAACAACTATTATGAAATTTAAATCTCTTTTTATTGTCCTATTGTTATTAGTTACAACGATTAGTTGTGATAATGAAGATGTAGATGATAACTTATTTTTTACGTTAGATTTAATTGCCAAAGATTCTGAGCTTTTTGATCTCTTAGGGGATGTGACTGAAAATGATTCAGACCTTACGTGTATTGAATTTATGTATTCCTTTACGGTGGCAATATATAATAATGATGGGCAAGAAGACACATCTCAAGTAGTCTCTAATGATCAAGAATTCTACCAATTATTGGAAAGCCTTGCAGATGGATATTCTATAGGATTGAGTTTTCCTATTACAAGTGAGCTAGAAGATGGGTCTACATTTGAGGTAGAGACTCCAGAAGAATTGCAGGATGTTATTGCGGCCTGCAAAGAAGAGTTTCAAGAAGAGGTGATAGGACAATGCAGTAGTATCATAAAAGAATGTGTTTGGGAGGTGTCAATTCCTGATGACCTGGTATATAGTACTTATATAGATGCGGTATATGATGTAAATGGAGATGGGACTGTCATTTTTTACCACCGCGGCATTGCCTATGATGGTAATTGGATTATATACTTTATAGAAGATGAGTTACACCTCAATATCAATATAGATAATCAAGAAGATATTAGTTTAGATTGGAATTTTGATTGGAAGATAGACGCCTACAGCTCTGAACTAATAGAACTAGAAAATGATCTTGGAGACAGGTTTAACCTAGTAAGAGAATGTGAAGAAGAAAATTATTGTACGACTCTTACATTTACAGAGTGCGAGCTCGATAATCAACCAGGCATAGCAAACTTTGATCTACCTGCTTACAAAGATTGTATTATCGTGATGGCAGCTCCTCAACCCGAAATAGATGACGTTACAGGAGAACTACCACCACCTATAGAATGGAATCTTGGTTTTTATATGACTTTGGCAGATGCAGAGGTTGCTGTAAATCAGATAAATACTAATGCAGTTTATGTAAATGCAATCAATCCAGAAGAACTATATGTAAGAATAGAAAATCCGGAGACTCAAGAATTTTCCATAGTAACAATCACTTTAGAGGCTGTTTTTTGCGAGTGATTTTTGAAATATGAATCCAACTAATTTAATTGTAAAAGGCTATCAGGAACATATGCTAGCCTTTTTTTGTTTTTGTTAAGCTTTAATGTTGAGCAATCGTGCTATTAATACTGTGGTAAACCGTCTCAAATTAGTAAATTTGTAGTCTTGAAAATTAAGGAAAGACTATGTTTGATAATTTAAGTGATAAGTTAGATAAAGCGTTTCACGTTCTTAAAGGACATGGGAGCATTACAGAAGTAAATGTTGCCGAAACTTTAAAAGAAATTCGTCGCGCACTAATTGATGCCGATGTAAACTTTAAGACCGCAAAAGACTTTACTAATAAAGTAAAAGAGAAGGCCATTGGTCAGAATGTATTGACAACACTGCAACCAGGGCAACTTCTTACTAAAATAGTCAAGGATGAACTTGCCGAACTTATGGGCGGTGACGCTGCGGGTATCAACCTTTCTGGAACGCCTAGCGTTATCTTAATGTCTGGATTACAAGGGTCGGGTAAAACTACTTTTTCGGGTAAACTGGCAAATTTCCTTAAGACCAAAAAAACAAAGAAACCTTTATTAGTAGCCTGTGACGTCTATCGTCCAGCAGCGATTGATCAGTTGCACATAGTAGGTGACGCCATAAAAGTAGATGTATATTCTGATCGTGATACAAATGATCCTGTAAAAATTGCTCAAGATGGTATCGCTTTCGCGAAAGCAAACGGACACAACGTTGTCATAGTAGATACTGCAGGACGTCTTGCCGTAGATGAAGCAATGATGACTGAGATTGCTAACATCCACAAAGCAATAGAGCCTCAAGAAACGCTCTTCGTTGTAGATGCTATGACGGGGCAAGATGCGGTAAATACGGCTAAAGCCTTTAATGATATTCTTAATTTTGATGGGGTAATCCTCACAAAATTAGATGGAGATACTCGTGGTGGAGCTGCCATATCCATTAAATCTGTAGTCGATAAGCCTATTAAATTTATAGGTACTGGAGAAAAAATGGAAGCTATTGATATTTTCTACCCTTCTCGTATGGCAGATCGTATCCTTGGGATGGGAGATGTGGTTTCTCTTGTGGAGAGAGCTCAAGAGCAGTTTGATGAGGAAGAGGCTAGAAAGCTCCAAAAGAAAATTGCAAAAAACCAGTTTGGTTTTGACGATTTCTTAAAGCAAATCCAGCAGGTCAAGAAAATGGGTAATATGAAAGACCTGATGGGTATGATCCCAGGTGCAGGTAAAATGATGAAAAATATAGATATAGATGATGATGCTTTTAAACACATAGAAGCTATTATCCATTCTATGACGCCTAGCGAGCGCACCAATCCAGCATCTATTAACGCAAGTCGTAAAAAGCGTATAGGAAAAGGGTCCGGAACTTCTGTACAGCAGGTAAATCAATTGCTCAAGCAGTTTAACCAGATGAGTAAGATGATGAAGATGATGCAAGGCGGCGGCGGCCGTAAAATGATGCAGGCCATGAGCCGCATGCAACGATAATGATTACAAGATAAACTCGATATAAAAGCGATCTAATGACAATTCTAGACGGAAAAAAGACATCTAACGACATAAAAGAAGAAATCAAAGCCGAGGTTTCAAAAATGAAGGCAAACGGGGAGAAAGTACCTCATCTAGCTGCTATTATTGTAGGTAATGATGGAGCCAGCTTAACCTATGTAGGGAGTAAAGTACGTGCTTGCGAGCGTGTAGGGTTTGAGTCTACTCTCGTAAAGATGTCTAGTACAACCAGTCAAATAGAATTGTTAGATAAAATTCACGAGCTTAATGATAATCCAGAGATAGATGGTTTTATCGTGCAGTTGCCATTACCGCCTCAAATAGATACTCAAAAAGTACTCCTAGCAGTAGATCCCTGTAAAGATGTAGATGGATTCCACCCAACTAATTTTGGAAAGATGGCGCTTGATATGAGTACGTTTATTCCAGCCACACCTTTTGGCATTTTAGAATTGTTAGAAAGGTATGATGTATCAACAAAGGGTAAACACACCGTAGTTATTGGAAGGAGCCATATCGTTGGTCGCCCAATGAGTATCCTAATGGGACGTAAAGGTTTCCCAGGTAATTCTACAGTGACTCTTACCCATAGTCATACAAAAAATATTACACAAATTACTTCTCAGGCAGACATCATTATTACTGCGCTAGGAGTTCCTGGTTTTTTAAAGGCAGAAATGGTGAAAGACGATGCTGTGATTATTGATGTAGGAATCACGAGAGTACCAGACGAAACTAGGGAGCGCGGTTATTATATTACAGGCGATGTAGATTTTGAAAACGTAAGTAAGAAAGCATCTTATATTACACCTGTTCCTGGTGGCGTTGGACCTATGACTATTGCTATGCTCCTTAAGAATACACTACTTGCTTGCGAGCGTCACAGAGCTTAATAAAAAATAAGGTCCTCTATTCTTTAATACGCAACATAGCTGCATGCGCAGCACCAATTAATCCTGCGTGATTTTTAGTTTGGGCAGCCGTAATTGGGATTTGTGTGGTAAGCTTATGAGCAAATAAATCCATCTTCTTACTGATGCCACCACCTATAATGTAGTGGTCTGGCGTGCATACAAGCTCTACTTGCTGTAAGAAAAAGTCAAAACGATCTGCCCACTCTTCATAAGAGAGATCTTGTTTTTTTCTCACAGAATTTGCTGCATACTTTTCTATAGGCTTGTTTTTATAGGGTATTCTACCAAATTCAAAATTTGGAATGAGAGTACCATTATAAAAAAGACCACTTCCTATTCCTGTGCCTACAGTGATTACAGCTACAAGACCTTTAAGGCCTTTTCCTGCTCCGTATTTTACTTCGGCGAGTGCAGCGGCATCTGCATCATTTATTACTGTGCAGGGGAGGCCCGTTTTTTGTTCAAATAATTGATCTATTTGTACATTTAGCCAGCTAGGATCCATATTGCCATAAGCTCTAGCCTTTCCGTTTACAATTACTGTAGGAAAACCAAAACCTATAGGACCTTTCCAATCAAAATGGTCTACTAGTTCTTGTACACATTGTGCCACGGCTTCTGGTGTCGCAGGTTGTGGTGTGGGTATTCTAAAACGTGGGGCAATATAATCTTCTTTGTCTAAATCTACAGGAGCTCCTTTTATTCCAGTTCCTCCTATATCAATGCCTAAAATTTGCATAAACGTGATGGTTACTCTAAAAACCGAAGATACTTATTTTCGTTTAATGATAAAAAAATTCAATAATTGGGCCTTTTACTTAGCAAACAGTTGACTATCATCTTTAAAGGCTTTAAACTCCAGCGCATTTCCGCAGGGATCATAAAAGAACATCGTGGCTTGCTCACCTAAAAGACCTTCAAACCGGATATAAGGTTCTATTACAAAAGTTACCTGTGGTGCTATAGCTTTCGCGAAAGCGTGAAAATCCCCCCATTCTAGTACAACTCCAAAATGCGGTACAGGAACCGCCTTCCCATCTACTTCATTATGAGTATCTGTGGCATCAGTTTTTTCTTTAAAATGAATCACTAACTGGTGTCCAAAAAAATTAAAGTCTACCCAGTGATCACTGCTCCTGCCTTCTTCTAATTGTAAAACATCTCTGTAAAATATCCTAGCTTTTTGCACATTATCTACTGGGATTGCAAGATGAAAAGGTCTCAATTTTGTGTTCATGAATCGATAAATTTAAGAATGTGGTGGCGTACCTCGTCCTGATAGAGTGAGTGCCCTAGACCACTGGTTTCAATATACGTGCTATTTTTCCAGTTTTTGTGGATCCCTCTCGAGGCTTCTACTGGGGTGATTTTGTCTAATTTGTCGTGAATGATAAGTCCTGGTATGGTGATCGCTTTGGCGAAAGCAAATCCAGAAAACTCGTCTATGCTAAACCCAAACCGTTCTTGTATAAGATGGTCTAGCGCCTTCATTACACCATTTTTCATTCCTAGTAGGCGCTGGTAATCCTTCATAATTACCGAAAGTTCTGATGCAGCTCCTAAAATGACCAGCTTCTCAATGTGAGCGGGTTGATGCTTGTAATAATGGTATACCGTCGTGAGTCCGCCAATAGAGTGGCCTATATGTGTATAAGGTTTGTAGTGTTCCGAAACTGTTTGTACACAGGCAGTATAAAGAGGGACATTAAGAATTTTTCCGGTAGAGTTCCCGTGTCCTGGTGCGTCAAAGGCAATAATATTGTAGTTTTTTGCTTGTAGCTCTTCTACGAGTTTAAACCATCTATAGGCATTGCTTTCCCAGCCGTGTATGAGAAGTACAGTAGGGCCGGAGCCTTCCCATCTATAGGTTTGCACTGTAACATTATCAAGTATCTTAATCTGTTGATCTTTAGCATCGTCAAGAAATGTCTTTTGATCTTCTTTAATCCTGCCTCCTCGTGGAGTACAAAAAACTAAAAAAGCCTTACGTGCTGCAGCGCGTTTAGACCAAATAGAGATTGTATTAATCTGGCTGCCTATGATCTTAGGCAAAAGTTTTGCAAGTATCTTTTTCAATAGATTATAGTTCTTCTCGGTTTACAGTGTCTGGGCTAAATGCAGGTGTGCATATTGCCAGGTATTCACACTCTTGATCAAAAGGGTTGCTATACTGAACACGTGTGTTTTTGCTGATTTTAATAGATTGTCCAGCTTTCAGTATAAGTGTTTCTCCGTCTATAATAAATTGTTTTTTTCCCTTAATAATAAACGTATATTCATCAAATTCTGGGGTTTGAAAAGGTTCTTTCCAACCCGGAGGGGCAATCATATGTGCAATGCTTATATCGCTATTACCATCTGTTGCTTTTCCCCAATGCTCACCTATATATTTACCATCATCAGTTGGGACAATAAAAGGTGATTTTTGTATGGTATATTTTTTCGTCATTGAAGTTACCACTCAACCATAAAGTACTTTAACGGCGTATTGTCCGGGATTTGAGTTTTCTCAATTTTTGCGGTAGTGTTAAACATTAAGTCACTCGCTAGGTGCTTTTTATCTATTGTAAAATAAGCATCACTCTCGTTTACAAATATGACAATCACATCTATTAGATTCTCAATTTTCTTGATTGTGTAAGCATTATTAATATCTTTAAAGGTGCTGCTAAGTCCAATGCCTTTTTCTGTTTTGTAACGGGCGTCAAAAATCTTGACATTTTGTACAGTGCTGCTGGGGTCTCCTTCTTGTGGAAGAATACGCATAAGCTTTTTTCCTCCTTTTTCAAAAACAGTGATACTTGTAACATTAGGCTTTATCTGATTAGCCGTATCATAGTCTACAAGACTGTCATTAGCAAATAGTGTTTCTAACTCACTTACTGTTGTTGTTTTTGTAATAGGTCCTATTTGATCCTGTGTAATAGAGAAACGATTGTCCTCACTACAAGCAACGATGGTGAATACAATGAGTAACAGCGTTATAAATTTTTTAATCATTTTTTTATTTTAACATTTTACCTAATATTCCAAATACTCCTCGTATTACTGTTGCACTAGTTAGTACTTTAATGAGTGCTTTAGAGGTTGAGCTCTGCGTTTTTCTTCCAGAAGATCTTGATCTTGAACTAGTAGAAGTTTTCTTGCGCTCTTCCTGGGCTTTTTCTTTAGCTTCTGCTTCGTTTGCTTTTTCTATCTTTTTATTTAAAAGTTCATAGGCACTATCTCTATCTACTACCTCGCTGTATTTTGCAACAAGCTCAGAGTTTTTATTAATAGTATCCAGTTCCTTCTGTGTAAGCACATCCATACGCGACATAGGCGCTCTGAGCATCGTGGCTGCTAGGGGAGTAGGTCTTCCTTTTTCATCTAAAGCAGAGACTAGTGCTTCACCTATCCCTAAGGAAGTAAGTACTGTTTTGGTATCGTAGTACGGAGAATCCGGATAATTTTCTGCAGTAAGTTTAATGGCTTTTCTATCTTTTGCCGTAAAAGCTCTTAATGCGTGCTGTACTTTAAGACCTAACTGGCTTAATACGCCTTCTGGTATGTCTGTTGGATTTTGGGTAACAAAATAGAGACCCACACCTTTAGATCGGATGAGTTTTACAATGCTCTCAATCTGATTATGTAGCGCTTTAGAGGCTTCTTTAAAAATTAAATGAGCTTCGTCTATAAAGATCACGAGTTCTGGTCTGTCGCTATCTCCTTGTTCTGGAAATGTGCTGTAAATCTCTGCGAGAAGGCTTAACATAAATGTTGAGAATAAGCCTGGTTTGTCTTGAATATCTGTAAGTCTAACGATATTGATGATCCCTCGACCGTCTTCTGTAATACGCGTAAGATCATCTGTGTCAAATGATTTTTCTCCAAAGAAAATATCTGCCCCTTGTTGTTCTAACTCCACAATTTTTCTAAGGATAGACCCAGCTGATGATGGACCTATTCTTCCGTAGTTTTCTTCTACTTCTGCTTTTCCTTCTTTTGTGGCGTACTGGAGTATTTTCTTAAAGTCTTTTAAGTCCAGTAATGGTAATTTTTTATCATCACTATACTTAAATAAGATAGAAATAATACCAGATTGTGCTGCCGTAGCGTCTATAATCCTCGAGAAAAGTACAGGGCCAAATTCGCTCACCGTCGCTCTCAATCGTACCCCATCTTGCTCAGAAAGTGTTAGAATCTCTACAGGAAAATCTTTTGCTTCAAAAGGGATGCCTATTTTTTCATGACGTTCATCAATTTTAGGATGACCAGGGCTTGCTTTTGCAATTCCAGAAAGATCACCCTTCATATCCATAAGTAGGACCGGAATTCCTTTGTCAGAAAGGTTTTCGGCTATTACTTGTAGTGTTTTTGTTTTTCCTGTTCCAGTTGCTCCTGCGATGAGGCCGTGTCTGTTTAGGGTTTTAAGCGGTACTTTTACGTGTGCATTTGTAATGGTTTCACCTTCTAGCATGGCTGCTCCCATAGTGATAAAGTCGCCTTTAAAGGTGTTTCCGGTATTTATGAAATCAAAAAATTCCTGTTGTTTATCCATAATTTAGATTGTAAAAGGAGTGTTGTGGGTTTACGCTTTCGCGAAAGCTAACCTAAAACGGTAAGCAGGCATAAAAATAAGCAATCCCATAAAAAAGCGAGAATTATCTATTACATTTATATCTAAACTTAACGAGTATGCGATTTATCTATTCTTTATTTCTTTTTATCGTCTTTGCTCTTACTTCCTGTGAGACTAAAGTAGAAGTGGGGCGAGAGTCAAAAGTTATTTTTCATAACACGCACGAGGAGAAAAAAGTAGACGCCCCGTTTAGTGATGTGGTGCAAGTGGGAGATCTTTATTTTCTATCTGGACAAATAGGGATGGATCATAGTACAAGAACACTCGTAAAAGGTGGGATCAAACCCGAAACAATACAAACACTAGAGAATATAAAGGAAGTACTTGCTCAACACGATATGGATATGAGCAACGTCATTAAAGCATTAGTGGTGCTTGATTCTATTGAGGATTTTGGTGCGTTTAATGAGATTTACAAAACTTACTTGCCTCAAAAACCGGCCAGAACAACCTTTGCGGCAGAAGCGCTTGCAGCGGGTGCAGCTATAGAAATTGAAGTGGTAGCTGTAAAGTAAATTTACTGGGTAACCTTGATATCTGAAAAGTATAAATGAAAAAACCCATCTGGACCCTTGTGGGAGGTAGGAATATGAAGTCCTGCGTGGGTTTCGTATTTTTCGAAAGTAGTTTTCATAGTAGCTGTATCTATATTAGATTTTCTAAAAACCCATTCATCTATTACATAATCATCATCATAGTAGTAGTCATAAGCATCTCCGGGGGTATACCCTCCTTCGTCATCGTACAGAACTGTTAGTTTTTTCTTTATAGATTGAGATATAGGTGCCGTAGCTGTATCCTGAAGGGTTATTTTTGTCCCTTGATCCCACATAGGTTGATAAGGTGCTAGCAGCCAAAATTTGTCATTTATAAATCCCTGATCTGCTGCGAGGGAAGGACCTTCTATCTTTGACCTATTATAAGATAGCGTATCACCTCTAAATTGCATGGTAACATCATTTGTTTTTGGGTTCCAAATCCAAGCCCTTTTAACGAGATCTTTTCCTCCTTTTGCTACGTTAAAAGCAAATTCTAATTGAGATACGTTTTCCCAATTTGCAATACCATTTTTGGCTGCAATAATTTCAGCTTCAGACATATCTGGTGTAATAGTCACTTCTTTAACGATCTCGATGTTTGCTGTTTCAAAAGAGTTTTGCTCTGTATCTTTTTTACAAGAAGATAAAAGAATTAAAAAAATGAACGTAGTTAAGGTCAGTTTCATAAGGAAATATATTAAAAGGATAAAAGTACATAAAAACAAAATGCCCCTGTATCTTACAGAGGCATTTATGTTAAATTAAGTGTATTCTAGTAATACGTAAAGCGTCTTACCTTGGCAATATACTTGGCGAGTCTAATCACTTGGTGACTATAGCCATACTCATTATCATACCACACATAGATCACTGCATTTTTACCATCCTTTCTTACGATGGTCGCGTTGCTGTCATAAATACTAGGAGCGGAAGATCCTATAATATCACTAGAAACAAGTTCATTATTGATCGAGTATTTTATTTGTTCAACAAGATTGCCTTCTAAGGCATACTTTTTTAAGATGCTATTAATACCATCTACACTGGTTTCCTTTTCTAGTTCTAGATTAAGAATGGCGAGCGATCCGTTAGGAATAGGAACACGTATGGCGTTAGACGTAAGCTTTCCTTCAAAAGAAGGGAGTGCTTTACTTACAGCAGCACCAGCGCCTGTTTCAGTAATGACCATATTTAATGCAGCAGCTCTTCCACGACGGTATTTACTGTGCATATTATCTACAAGATTTTGATCGTTTGTGTATGCGTGAATGGTTTCTAGGTGTCCAGAAGTAACTCCTAGAGAATCTTCTAATGCTTTTAATACCGGTGTAATAGCATTGGTCGTACAAGACGCAGCACTAAAGATATTAATCTCATCCGGATCATTGTCTAAATGGTTTACACCGTGTACAATATTAGGGATTCCCTTTCCTGGAGCTGTAAGGAGTACTTTATCTACTCCTTTTCCTATTAGGTGACGACTTAATGCTTCTTTATCTCTAAAGGCGCCTGTGTTATCTATAACGAGAGCATTGTCTATGCCGTAGATAGTGTAATCTATATCTTCTGGAGCGTTTGCACTTATAATTTGTACCGTGGTTCCATTAATGATGAGGGCTTGTTTTTCAACGTCTATAGATACTGTTCCAGGAAAATCTCCGTGTACAGAATCTATTTTTAACAAAGAAGCTCTCTTTTCTAGAACCGTTTCGTCTATAGCACCTCTGGTAACGATAGCTCTCAGTCGTAACTGACTCCCTTTGCCAGTTCTCGTCATTAATTCACGAGCAAGAAGTCTTCCTATACGGCCAAAACCATAAAGAACCACATCCTTAGGAGCGATACTTTCATTTTCTGAAGCTCCTTTTAACCTACTCGCTACAAAACTTGTTGCGTTAAGGGTATCTTCTTCTAAGTGATATTCGTAGGTAAGCTTGCCAATATCTAGTTTTGCTGGCGGTAGGTCTAAGTTTTTGATCGCTTGAGCGATTTCTACACTATCAAATATGGAGATAGGCTTTTGCACAAAAGCACCTGCATATTCGTGAAGATCTAAAATTTCACTCACGTTTTTATCGATTAGTCCATTTCTAAAAAGGACCAATTCAATAGACTTATCATACCATAAATCACTTACAATCTTGATAAATTCTACAGTAGCGCGACGTCTGTCTGCTTGAAAGGATAATTCTTTTTCGTAGGTGTCTTGATGACTCATAACTGGAATTAGGTTGTTGTGTTGTTTTTTATTGTGTTACGCTTTCGCGAAAGCATAACCTTCCTTTTAAATTTTCGGCAAAAGTATAGATTTCAAACGTTTTCGTAAAAGATTATCACAAAAAAATAACCCTTCAAATCGTTGAAGGGTTATTTATAGAATAGAGGTGTGAATTAATCAAAAATAAAGCGATTGCGCTCCCCGTTTTCATCTAAGAAAACGATACTTATAGGTTCGTCAATACTTTGATTATCCATAATTCTTTTTACATCTTCTACAGAATAGATTTTTTCATCATTCATTTCTGAAATCACACGGCCAATCAAGCCTTTAAAACGTGCCATTTCACGCGTAAGCGGCTGTGTAATAACCACGCCATTATCTGCATTGTTAGATTTTAACTCCTTCTTAGAAGCGGTTTTTACTTGAATACCTAGGCGCTTGATATCATAGGTATTTGTCTTGACCAGCTTTACGGGCAAGGTCATGAGTTTATCATTTCTTAAAACACTTACTTGTACCACATCATCGGGTCTTTTTGAACTTATATATCCTGAAAGATCAGCAAATTTGGTAATTTTAATATTATCTATTTGCTTGATAACATCACCAGATTGAAGTCCAGCTTTCTGTGCGCCGCTTTCATCCTCAACACCGGCTACATAAAAACCTTCTAGGGTGTTGATGCCTTCTTCTTCGGCAAGTATTGGATTTACATCTCCTCCTCTTACTCCAAGTATTCCTTTTTGTACGGAGCCAAATTGCATAATATCCTCCACAATCTTACGTGTGTTATTAGAAGGCACCGCAAATGCATACCCTACATACGATCCAGTTTGTGAGGTGATAGCGGTGTTAATGCCCACTAATTCTCCGTGAATGTTTACCAAGGCGCCGCCACTATTTCCAGGGTTAATCGCAGCATCTGTCTGTATAAAAGATTGGTAGTTGCGATCTCTCTCATCTATATCTCTTGCTTTTGCAGATATAATCCCTGCTGTTACTGTAGAGGTGAGATTAAAAGGGTTTCCTACGGCAAGTACCCATTCTCCCACTTTGGTTGCGTCACTATCACCAAAAGGGATGTATGGCAACTCATCTTCGGAATCTACTTTAAGGAGGGCGATATCTGCTTTTTCATCTCGTCCTACAATTTTTGCCATATAGTCTCTATTGTCATTGAGGGTGACTTGAACTTCGCTTGCGCCATCAATGACGTGATTGTTTGTAACAATATACCCATCTCCAGAAATAATGACGCCACTTCCTGCACCCACAATACCTCGTCCAGATTCTCCACCGCCTCTTAGATATTCCATCATATTGCGCGGTTGCATAAAGGTTTGTACATTTTTTACGTGTACCACACCGTTAAGAGTGCGCTCTGCAGCTTCGGTAAAATCAATGCCGGCTGAGGCTGCTGCATTGTATGTAGCGGGTATGTAATTAGGTATATAGGGAGACTCTTGTGTCTTCGTGACAATTTGTTGAGACTCTTCTTCAACAAATAGTTTATAGGCACCCAATGTAATGGCACCGGCTAAAAGGGAAACAAATAGTAAACTAGCTAATTTTTTCATGGTCTTTTTCATTTATAGTTTTACAACTGTTAAAATTAAAATTTTAGTATTTAGGAAATCCATATTTAACTGGGTTTTAACAGCATTATGGAGCTTCTAAATCCTTATTTTTGTCGTCTAAGTATCGAGTTCATGACAATTCATTTTTCTAAATATCAGGGAACGGGCAATGATTTTGTGATCATTGATAATAGACACGAACAATTCCCCAAAAAAGATACCAAACTGGTACATAGACTTTGTGACAGAAAATTTGGCATAGGGGCAGACGGTTTAATTCTTCTAGAAAATCATCCTACGCTAGATTTTAGAATGGTGTATTACAATGCAGATGGTCGTCAGAGCAGTATGTGTGGTAATGGAGGTAGATGTGTGGTTGCTTTCGCGAAAGCGTTACAAATTATATCTACCAATACTACGTTTGAAGCAATAGATGGAGTCCATCATGCAACAATAGATGATCAGGGATTAGTGCATTTGCAAATGCAAGATGTTTACGATATTACACACGGTGATGCCTATACATTTTTAAATACAGGCTCACCGCATCATGTGGTTGTAACACCAGAAGTAAAAAAGGTGAATGTAAAAGATGAAGGTGCTCAGATACGTTATGGCAAGCTCTATGGCGAAGAGGGTGCAAACATTAATTTTGTTGAGCAACGATCTAGTGACACTTTTGCAGTAAGGACTTATGAAAGAGGCGTAGAAGATGAGACCCTTAGTTGTGGTACGGGAGTAACAGCAGTAGCGTTAGCCATGTATGAGATGGGTAAAACAGCTTCTCAAGATATCGCTCTGGAGGTAGAAGGAGGGGGGCTAAGAGTTACGTTTGATAAAAATGAAGAAGGGTACAACGAGATATTTCTTATCGGTGCGGCGACATTTGTTTTTAAAGGTGAGTTTGTATGGAAACATTAAAAGGCACAAAAGTATTTTTAAGAGCTATTGAGCCTTCTGATGTAGAGGCGATTTACCGTATTGAAAATGATGAGCGATTATGGGAGGTTAGTGAGACAAAAACGCCTTTTTCGTTGGAAGTAATAAAGGACTACGTAGCAAATGCGCACCTTGATATTTACGAAGTAAAGCAATTGCGCCTAGTAATCTGTGAGCTACAATCTGGAAATTTATTAGGATTAGTGGATCTGTTTGATTTTGATGCCTATAATCTTAGAGCGGGAGTAGGCATTCTTATAGAAAAGGAAGCTTCTAGAGGTAATGGTTATGGAGCAGATAGCTTAGATATCTTGATGCGTTATGCAAAGAAGTATTTAGGCTTACATCAATTGTATGCTAATATTGGGGAGGATAATTTACCCAGCATTGCCCTTTTTGAAAAACAAGGTTTTAAAAAAGTAGGCGTTAAGAAACAATGGAGAAGGGTAGGCACTACTTATAAAGATGAATTTTTATACCAAAACATATTATAGATGTACATTAAAAAGATTTTACTAGCAATATTGTTAATTAGTGTGATTGTAGGAGGCATATTTGCATATACCGTGTATTCTAATATTTTCTCTCCTAATACCGCTTTTGAAAATGAGAAAGCATATCTTTTTGTAAGTTCTGATGCGAGTTTTGATGAGGTGATGGAAGATATTGCTCCGTTGCTTAAGGATGTAAATTCTTTTGCCGCTGTCGCGAAAAGAAAAGGCTATAGCACAAATGTAAAACCAGGCCATTATGCGATAGAAAAGGGGATGAACAATAATGAAATCATTAATTCTATCCGAAGTAAAAATCTGCCTGTAAAAGTTTCATTTAATAATCAAGAACGATTAGAAAATCTGGCAGGAAGGGTCGCCCAACAGCTTGAAGTGGATAGTTTGACCCTGTTAAATGTTATGAGAGATCCAGACTTTTTGAAGAGCGCAGACCTTAATATGCAAACAGCGTTGACGATGTACATCCCTAATAGTTATGAGTTTTTCTGGAATAGTAGTGCTGAGGCTTTTAGAGATCGCATGTTTAAGGAGTACAAGCGTTTCTGGAATAACGATCGTATCGCAAAGGCAAGGGCCTTAAAACTAACAAAAAGTGAGGTCTACACCATTGCTTCTATTGTACAAAAAGAAACAGCAAAGGTAGATGAGCGTCCCAGAGTGGCTGGTGTGTATCTTAACCGTATTAGAAAAGGAATAAAACTAGATGCAGATCCTACAGTAATTTATGCTGTAAAGTCTAAGGCAAACGATTGGGATATGGAGATTAAAAGAGTACTGTACAAAGATCTTAAAACAGACTCGCCTTATAACACGTATCGCAATGCAGGAATTCCTCCTGGACCTATCTTTATGCCAGACATCTCTTCTATAGATGCTGTTCTCAATTCAGAAAAACACGACTACTACTACTTTGTGGCAAACGTAGAGCGCTTTGGGTATCATAAGTTTGCAAAAACATTAGCCCAGCACAATGCAAATAGTGCAGCTTATAGAAGATGGATAAGCGCGCAAGGAGTAAAGCGCTAATTTGTTAATAATCTTGTTCTTAAGTTTTATTGCCTTAAGGTAATTTGTTTACATCCTATTTCTATTTTTAAGATGTAATTGATAGTGTGTGTGTTGTAACGTTTGACGTTTTTCTAAAGGTAAAACATATATCGTATCCAATTTGTGTTAATTAAATTAACAAATTTTACGTTCTTGGCCAGAGTTAAGTGACTTGTATACTGGTTTTTAAGTAGGATGACGAATAGGTGTAATTTTTTTTGATATATATGTTGGTAATTAAAAATATATAATATAATTTTGCCCGCCGAAATAGAGAGCATATAATTAGGCGATTTCGTAAGAAAAAACTTAAGCTGTCGAAATTCAAATTTATGGTAAGAAACCTGGTTAAATTTGCAGTACTACCCTTTATGGTTGGACTACTGTCACTAGGAAACTTTAACAAGAATGCGGCTGAAGAAAATAATTTTGACGCATCAAAATATTCTACAAAAGGATTACAACTTTTTTATGATGTACCTTTTGAAGATGAGGTAAGCACTTCTAATGAATTTGTTTACAAACCTCTCCCTTATATAGGCGATCGCTATGTTGGTTTTAAAGAAGCTCTAGCTTTTAAAGAATCGCGAGGAGATTACTTTACTGTAAATACATTTGGGTATTTAGGTAAATATCAATTCGGCAGGACTACTTTGGAACTTATAGGCATCCATAATACAAACACTTTTTTGTCAACTCCAGAATTACAAGAAAAGGCATTTTTATTAAATACTTCACGTAACAAGTGGGTGTTGCGTCGTGATATTGCTCGCTTTAAAGGAACTTATGTAGGCGGTGTAAAAATTACAGAATCTGGCATACTCGCTGCGGCGCATCTTGCAGGTCCTGGGGGGGTTAAGGCTTATTTACGTTCTGGAGGTACAAACCAGTTTAGTGATGGGTTTGGAACCTCAATTAAAAGCTACCTTAAGAAATTTTCGGGGTACGATGTTTCTTTTGTTCAACCCGTAAAGAACGCACGGTTGTAGTTTTAGTATGCCTGCCTGCCCGCATAGGCAGGAAAGCATAACGTGTATAACATTTTTTAGTCCAGCGTTATTTCTAATAGAGACAGGCACAGGTTAATCCCCTGGGTCATATTACCTATCCTAATATTTTCGTTAGGACTATGTTGATTATTATCCATATTTACCATAGGGATGATAACCGTAGGAACGTCTAGTTTTTCTATTAGCGGAACTATTGGAACGGTACCTCCCATCATAGGTATGGTTATTGGCGCTTCGCCGAAACTTTGAGTAAGTTGCTTACGTAGTGTACTACCGAATGAAGTAGTAGGGTCTGTTCTAAAGGCATTCATAATACGCGAAACTTGAAATTTAACAATCTTAGAATGCGTAATACGTTCTTCTCGAGTAGGATCTCTATCAAGAACGTAGTATCCTTCTTTTTGTAAATGCCTTTCTATACGTTGGACTTGGATCTCACCTGGAATTTCTGGAACAAGTCGCACATCTATACTAGCGGTAGCATATTCAGGGATGACTGTTTTTAATTTCTCACCCGTCCAAGAAGTCCCTATTTGTCTTACGTTTAATGATGGATATTGCAAGGCTTGATGGTAAAATTCACCCACTTTTTCTGACGCCACTATGCCTAGCTTAGCGTTAAAAGCTGTTGCGTCAAAAGGTATTTCCTTAAGAATATTTTCCATTGCTGGAAGAATTTCTACCCCTTTGTAGTAGTCTTTTATTAGAACTTTTCCATCTTCATCTTTCATACTAGAGAGTAGTCGCGAGAGTCTAAATACGGGATTGGGTGCATAGTTTCCAAAATGACCACTGTGCTGAGGTAAGCTGGCACCAAAAGTAGTTAGAGTGCAGGTGGTAATACCTCTACACCCAAAGGTAAGCGTAGGCTTGTTTGAGTCGTGTGCAGGACCATCCATTACAATAAAGTAATCTGAGGCATATCGCTTTTTATAGGTGTCTATGGTTTCTAACAAAGCGACAGATCCATACTCTTCCTGAGGATCAAAAATAACTTTGATGTTAAATGTGGGCGCCTGATTTTTATTTTCTAATAATTGGAGTGCGGTGATAAGCATCAAAATGGGTGCTTTATCATCTGCCGCAGCTCTAGCAAAAATGCGCCAATCAAGATCAATAGTGCTGTCTAATGCTCTCCAGTCTAGTGGCTGCCAATTCCCGTTATCATCTTGTTTTTTCAGTACAGGTGTAAAGGGATCCTCTTGATCCCACATTCCAGGGTTAACAGGTTGTCCATCTATATGAAAATAAAATAATACTGTTTTATAATTGGGATTCACTACTTTTTCTGTGAGTAGAATAGGTAGGGTAGAAGACTCTAGTAAGGAGGCGTCAAAACCTAATTCTTTGTATTTGGCGGCCACCCAATTTATATTAGCTAGCATTAAATCCTTGTCCTCTGGAAGATTGGGTATGCTCACAAATTCTCTGTGGTTAAGAAGTGCCTTTTTTAAGTCAATTTTTGAAACGGTTTTAGAGTCAGCTTGACCAGCACTATTGGTGAAGGTAAAAAGCGAAACAAACAACACTATTAAAAAATAGTGAAAAGGTAATAGTCTTTTACAGAATGGCATAGAGGTAAATGGTTAATTGTGGTATTGTAGCTGACGTATTCCTTCATATATAGCAATGCCCACGGCGTTTGCAAGATTGAAACTACGTATATTTTGGCTAAACATAGGTATCGTATACAATTGATCTGGAAATTTTTCTAGTATCTCTGAGGGCAATCCTTTAGACTCTTTGCCAAACACAAGAAATAGGTCTTCGGTAAACTGAATTTCAAAATGAGGTTTTGAAGCGTGACTGGTGAGAAATACCATTTTCGCGGAAGCATTTTTCTTAAAAAAATGATCTATACCCCCATAAAACCTTACGTCCAGATGCTGCCAATAATCAAGGCCTGCACGTTTAAGGCGCGTATCATTAATTTCAAAACCAAGGGGTTTTACCAAGTGTAATTTGCAGCCAGAACCAAGTGCTAGCCGACCTATATTACCTGTATTATTGGGTATTTCTGGATGGATTAAGACGATGTTTAGTGGCATTTAGTTTTTTGCAAATATTTTGATTGTCAGGCTAAGCATGTCGAAGCTTTATTCAACTTCAACTTCGATTTCATCATGTCAATAAATTACCCTCATCGTCCCAAGTAGCAATGGTACCACGTGTACTTTGGTCTATACATTTTGCGATCCATTCTGGATCGTACGCTACCCCGTGTTGATCGAGCACATCTTGAGGAACACCATCCCAGACGTTAGGTTGATTTCCTTTGTATCCTAAGTCTTTAATACCAAGCTCGGAGGTGTAATACCCTGTCATTGTCAGGTTGCGCATCAGGCTAAACCATTGTATCTCAAACGGTCTTTTATTAGATGGAACTTCTGGATCATAATATGCGATAGGATCTAATATCTGCTGTTGTTGTGCTAGCTCTAGAGACTTAAATTCCTTATTGAATAAAGATAAAGATTGATTATCAAGCCATAGTAATCCACCTAGTAAGGTGTTTTGCATACGAGGCATATCTTTGCCTATAAACTCTATAAATTCAGGAACTCCAGCTTCTATTGGGCCACCTACTTCTGGTTTAGGAGGCAGAATCACTTCGCTTAAAACTGCAATAGTTTCTAGTTCGTGTTCGTTAAAAAGCTGCTCTGCATTGAGTTTATCTATGCGCTCTAGTTCTTCCGGAGTTCTCCCAAAATACTCATCTGCACTTTCTACAATTTGTTGGTCTAGTGCAGGTTCTCCTTCTCCTACACAGCTATGCAATCCTAGGCTTAGCGCTCCTGTGCCCAAGATCATTGTTTGTATACTTTTTCTTCTGTCCATATCTTTCATTCCATATCCGCGAAGGCGGATATCTTTTTTTAAATATTAAACTATATATTCTGCGCCTTTAACTGCTCTATAATATAATCTGAAGCCCTCCAAGAAAGTGCCAGTATCGTCCAGGTACAATTCTTATCTGCTTGAGACACAAAAGGTCCAGCATCAACAATAAACACATTGTTTACATCGTGTAGCTGGTTAAACTTATTGGTCACACTCGTTTTAGGGTCATTACCCATACGCGTCGTGCCTACTTCGTGTATAATTTCCCCTGGCTTATTCAATCCATTATCAGGTCCTCCAGGACGATCACCTAGTACTTCACCTCCCATATTGTGTATGAGTTCCTCAAAAGTGTCCTGCATATGGGTTGCTTGCCTGCGTTCTAGATCGCTCCACTTATAATTAAATTTAAGCACGGGTATCCCAAATTGATCTACCACGGTATCATCAATCTCACAATAATTATCCTCACGTGCAATTCCTTCACCACGACCCCCAAAGCCTATAACCGATCCATAATATTTTTTTACATCTTCTCTAAGGACATCACCATATCCGCCTACTTTAGTCCCAAAGAATTTATTAAACTCATTTGCATTAAACCCAAAACCATAATTAGGCATTCCCATACCACCCCAAACTTCTATGTGATACCCTCGAGGGAAATCTAGTTTTGAATTATCGCCCCACCACGGAGAGTATACGTGCATACCACCTACGCCGTCTTCATTATAAGAGGTCTTTCTATTCATTAATGCTGGAATAAATCCAGCTCGACTGGACCCTGTGGAGTCGTGCAAATATTTACCTACCACATTAGAACTATTACCTAGTCCATTAGGGTGTTGTTTACTCTTACTATTTAATAAGATTCGTGCAGAACTACAAGCAGAGGCTGCCAGTACAACTACTCTAGCTTTGAGTTTATATTCCTTACGGTCATCTTTTGAGATATAACTTACACCGGTGGCTTTTCCTTCTTCATTGGTGGTGACTTCACGTACTACACAGTTTACATAAAGTCGCACTTTTCCACCGCTTTTTTGTGCAGGGAATATCAAGCAACTTCCCGAAGAAAAATCGGCATAAGCAGAGCAGGAGCGAGAGCATTGACCGCAATAAAAGCAAACCCCACGGTCATTATTAATACGTTTGGTAAGCATAGACAAGCGCCCTGGAATAACCGGAATTCCTGATTTTTTTGCGCCCTTTATATAGAATAGTTCGTGTAGTCTTGGTTTAGGTGGCGGCAAGAAAAAACCATCTGGATCATTTTCTAAACCTTCATTTGTCCCAAAAACACCTATGAGTTTATCTACTTTGTCATAGTAGGGTTTTATATCTTCATAGCCTATGGGCCAGTCTTCACCTAAACCATCTCTCGTTTTCCCCTTAAAGTCTTTAGGCCCAAAACGTAGGGAAATACGCCCCCAGTGATTGGTGCGCCCTCCTAACATATGAGATCTATACCAGTTAAATTCTGTTCCCTCTTCGTGCGTATACGGTTCTCCCTCAATCTGCCAGCCACCGTATGCCATATCCCATTCTCCAAATACACGATCAGTACCCGCTCCTCTTCTGGGAGATTGATACGGCCATTTCATTTGAGTCATTGTTTTGGGATCTGCTGGGTCAAAAAACGGTCCAGCTTCTACAACCGCAACATTAAAACCAGCATCTGCCAGTTGCTTTGTGGCCATACCGCCACCGGCGCCAGAGCCTACAATAATCACATCGTATACCTCTGGAGATTCTTTAATTTGCATAGAAATCGCATTTGTTACCGTAATGTAAGAATAATTTTGGGTTTGCTTTCGCGAAAATTTTAATGATTAAATATTTATCTTTCTCCTAAAATAAATTTCGTAGTATGGAAAAGTCTATCTTCTATGTTCTGGCATTGCTTTTCATTTTTAGTTGTACAACTAAAGTGGAAAAAGAAACCACGATAAATCCAGACACCTATTGGGGAGAAAATCCTTGGTCGGGTATTAGGAAGAAGCGTATTGCTCAATTATTACCTCCAGCTCTTGAAGCTGCCAATGTAGACTGCTGGGTGACGATTTGTAGAGAAAATAATAATGATCCTATTGCGGATCATATTGGAGGAGAAAATGCGGGAGGGACTGCGGTATTTTTGTTTTATAAAGATCTTGAAGGTTTTCACTCAAAGGTATTCTCACCTTCTGGAGAGGCAACTGCACTTGATGATTTAGATATTCACGATGAAGTCGTGAGCGTTGAGAGGGGAGCCTCTGCAATTACTAAAGCTGCTGACTTTATAAAAACGGAAGATTTTAAAACCATCGCAATTAATACATCGGAGAAAAATTCTATGGCAGATGGTCTTACATATACCCAATGGAAAGAAGTAACCACTGCTTTAGGAGATGTGGTAGATAGAATTGTTTCTTCAGAAGAGCTAGTCTATGAGTGGTTATCTATAAAATTACCAGAAGAAGTAGACATCCTAAGAAAGGCGGCTCAACTCACTGCCGACTGGCAAATAGAAGCTTATAATCAAGTGGTTCCTGGAGTATCTACAGATGCAGATATTGCCAAGTTTCTAAAACAAAAAATGGCAGCCTATGGCGTCACGGATGGATGGGCCCCAGATCAAAATCCCAATGTAAACTCGGGACCTGACCGTGGGCATTCGCACGCGACAGAAAAGGTCATTATGCCAGGTGATGTAATTCAAATAGATTTTGGAATCAAGGTGTACAATCGATGGGTGAGCGATATACAACGTTTTGCCTATGTTTTGAAGGATGGAGAAAAGCAAGCTCCGGAGGATATTATGCACTATTGGGAAAGTGGTAAAGCAGGGAATAGGGCAGCGCTAGCTGCTATGAGACCTGGTGTAAAAGGTGTAGATGTGGACAGGGCACAGCGCCTACTTATGGAAAAGGCGGGGTCTGAGTATGTCATGTGGAGTACGGGGCATCCTGTAGGATACGTAGCTCATGATGTAGGACCAAATCTTGGTGGTTCTCAAGCATCGCACGTCAGACCTGCCTCAGAAAAAATAATTAAAGAAGGAATGACTTTTGCCTTTGACGGTTTTCACGCTTGGAAATTAGAAGACGGTGGGGTCAAAACAATTTCTGTAGAAGAAATGGCAGTTGTAAAAGAAGCCGCCGCCGAGTATCTTATTACTCCACAAGAAGAACTCATTTTAATCTCAAGTAAATAATCTACGCAAAAAACCAATAATCTTCTACAGGTTTTTTACCCCAAGAATTAAGCAATTCTTGAATTTCTTTTTTGCCATCTGGTGAGGAAACAACAATCATAATTTGTGGGTTTTCTATGTTAGGAATCTCTATAAAAGACTGCATACGCACATCGTAAATGTCTTTGCCTATTTGCTTTTGGTTATTAGATACCCAATGAAACCCATCTTTATACGACTGAATGATTTTTGCCATATCCTTCCCGTTTCTACCAGCACCCCAGAGTACGAGCGGTCTAGCTTTGTCGCGGTCTATCTCATAGAAGAAACGCATTTTTAACTCAAAATAACGATTGTCTTTATACTCTTCCCACGTGCGCGAGATGCGATTAGAGCGGTCGCGCCAGTGATGTAAAATGACATCTATGCCAATCACTTTAAGACCGTGGCGATACATCCTAAAGCATAGGTCATAATCTTCTGGATAGATAATAGGGTCAAAGGCGCCCACAGCATCAAAATCTTCTTTATGAATCATCCAGCAATGCGAGGGGATGACACATTCCTTATAAATCTGTTGGTAATGTGTGCTGGTTCGCGCCACTTCGTTGAGCCATCGCTCATAGCGCAAAAAACCATCACCTACTTCGCCTTCATCTACAAAATGTTCTGTGCCGCCAGCAATTACGTGCCCTTTGCCATATTTATGCCATTCATCTACAAGCACTTGTATTTTATAATCGGGCATTTTATCATCACTATCCATACGGTTAATGAGCGTTCCTTTTACCTCTTTGTACCCATATTGCAACGTTGGGATAAGTTTATGCGTATCGCTATGAAATACCCGTATTCTGGAGTCCGCTTTCGCGAAAGCGTCCAAAATCTTAGGAGTTGCATCCGTACTGTGGTCGTTTACCGCGATGAGTTCCCAGTTTTGATAGGTTTGAGCAATAATGGAGTTGATACAGTCCTGCAAATAGGGAGCCGTGTCTTTTACGGCCATTATAATGGAAACAAGGGGTTGATTTATTGCCAAGATTTAGGAAGGTTTTTCTTGATTTCTATGTTGTCAAAAGTACTACTTTCTCGAGCGCCGTGTTGCAGCACCCAAACTGCTGTTTTGGCAAGCCCTTCTGCTAAAGATGTAGTTGGTTTTGGATTGAATACGGCTTTAAATTGGGTGTGGTCTGAGTAGGCGTGAACGACCTCTTCGCGCTGGTCTAAAAACTGAATATCAGTTTCTTTTTGCATTACTTTTTGCACTTCTTGGGCCAATGCTCTCACCGTATTTTGAGTGTCTGAACCTAGGTTAAATATTTTGTTTTTCCCTTTCACGAAAGCATAACAATTCGCAATATAGGGCGCCACATCATCTATATAAGTAAAGGCTCGGGTTTGTTGCCCATCGCCAAAAATAGTAAGAGCTTCGCCTTTGAGAAGCTGATTCATAAAAATACCTACCACATTGCGATATTTATCTCCTATGTTCTGACCAGGACCATAAACATTATGCGGTCGAAAGATGACGTAGTCCAATCCAAACATTTTGTAGGCATTCTCGAGGTCTTGCTCTATGGCATATTTGGCGATGCCATATGGGTCTTCGGGTTGCGGTTTTTGAGTCTCTTTAAGAGGTAATTCTTGGGTACCATAAACGGCAATGGAACTCGTGAAGATAAAGCACTTAATATCGTGATTAACCGAAGCATTAATGAGGTTAATACTGCCTATAAGGTTGTTCTCATAATTGTATTTTCTAATAAAATGACTCAAACCTTCGGCGGCATATGCGGCTAGGTGGTATACGTAATCAAATCGGTATTTTTCAAACAAGGTGTTCACTAGTGTAACATCTGTAATCGAACCTTCTACAAACTCACAGCCTTCTGGAATATTTTCTATAAAACCACCTGAGAGATCGTCTAGCACAATGACCTTATGATTGTCTTCTAGCAAATGACGTGTTACGTGGCTTCCTATAAACCCTGCGCCTCCCGTTACAAGTGATGTGTGTTGCTGCATAGTGCAAACTTACAAATAAGCTATATGATAAAGTATTACCAATCTGGTTTAAATTTTAGGGCATTTATGGGTAATGGGACTTTTATATACTTTGTAATCTCATCAATACTTGTTGCACTTCTAAACGACTGGATGTATAAGGTGTCAATTGAAGACTGTGTTATGAGCAAAGAATCTATACTTCTTCTATATTTTCTTCCAGGAACTTTGTAGAAATATTCCAAAACAAATCCTTTTGAGCTATAGTTATAATAACCCATTTGCGCTTGATCTGGTTTAAAGGAGGCTGGGTTTAACATATCTACTCCTTTAAATAGACCAAATTTGCCATTACTGTAAAACTTCAGTCCAGATTGATAATCTTCTAAATTATATTCTGATACGAAAGCACTGTCAAGAATGGGTATGTAGAATCCTAATGTGTCAATGATGTTTACATAATTCTGATTACTGTTTGGAGTAACGCTAAACCTATTGGGTTTAAAACGACGCTGGCCAAAATCATTCTTATAGCACCCAACTAAAAGAAACACGGGAAGTACTAATGAAATAAATCTCCTGTTCATTTTAGAGTGTTGGGCGGTCTAGGATATTATTTATGAAGATAATTCCTTAAAGTAAAAATAAGCTTATCGTCTACTTGCTCGCGCTTGCTTAAAATACTTGATAGGAGGAAAGAGCATCCCAAAAGATTCTCCGTCTTCTTTTCCTAAATGTTTGTGATGCATTTTGTGAGCACGTCTTAAGGCTTTGCCGTACCAACCATTTGCATTTCTAAATAGCTTAAAGCGTTGGTGTATAAAGATATCGTGCACTCCAAAATAAGCAGCGCCATAGGCAAAAATACCTAGCCCAATAGGCAGCCCTATCCAAACGCCTTCATACCTCCATAGCAAAAAGCAACCTATAGAAACAAGGGCATAAAAAATAAAAAATAAGTCATTTTTTTCCCACCAAGAGTTGTGCTTTTTGTGATGATGATCTTGGTGTAACGACCATAAAAACCCGTGCATCACATATTTGTGTGTTGCCCAGGCCATAAATTCCATAATAATAAAAGTGAGTACAAATACGGCGATCCAGAGAACTGTTTGCATTGTGTTGTATTCTTTATATAAGGTTTAAACGATATTTTACATAGCTACGTGCAAGCAAACTAGCCTTTACGTAATCTGGTACCCGTATGCGAGTATTTTTAATTTCTGCAGAAGGCACACTTTTAAGTTTTGTAAGTAATTTGCGATAATATCTGTAAGCAGTATAGACACCAAACTTTGCTTCAATAGGTAAACGGTTAATGCCCGCAAGGCCTTTTGCAAAGTCTTCTTCTATTTCTGAAATGATTTTTTGTTTTGAGGTTTCGTCTAATTCTAACAAATTGGTGTTAGGGAAGTAGGTGCGACTCAACCCTTCAAAATCTGCTTTAAGATCCCGTAAGAAATTCACTTTTTGAAAGGCAGATCCTAAACTCATTGCACTCTCTTTAAGCGACTCGTATTGCTCCTTATCACCTTTTACAAATACGGTAAGACACATTAACCCTACCACGTCTGCACTGCCATAAATGTATTCTTTATACTCTGCATCAGTAAGATAGTCTGATTTTGTTAGGTCTAGACGCATACTTTTCATGAAGGCATCTACGTGTGCCTTATCTATATCATACTTGTGATAGGTCTCTTGAAACGCATTAAGTAGAGGATTGAGACTTATTTTATCTGTAAGAGCATTTTCTAAATCCTGCTCAAAACGTTCAAAAAGAACGGGCTTGTCATACTCGTGAAATGAATCTACAATCTCATCTGCAAAACGCACGAAGCCATAAATGTTATAAATGTCTTGCCTTATAGTAGGCGAAAGCATCTTCGTAGCGCTAGCAAAAGAAGTACTATAAGATTGTGTTACAACCTTAGCACAGCTTCTGGAAACGGTGTCAAATAATGATTTCATAGTAATTAATTGTTTTTATTAATAAGCTGCGCAGTAAGCTTTCCTGAGATTAATGATGGCGGTACGCCAGGTCCAGGAACCGTTAACTGACCAGTAAAGTACAAATTTTTAACCTTTTTACTTTTTAATTTTGGTCTTAAAAATGCGGTTTGTCTTAAAGTGTTTGCCATTCCATAGGCATTTCCTTTGTAAGAATTGTATTCTGATATAAAATCGTTTACACAGAACGATTCTTTAAATAGGATGTGATTGGTAAAATTTTGCCCCGATAGATTTTCTAAGCGCGCCATAATAATATCAAAGTATTGTTCACGCAAGGCTTCTGTATCTTCTACCCCTGGTGCGATAGGAATTAGGAAAAAGCCATTTTCTTTTCCTTCTGGTGCCATACTGCTGTCAGAAACCGAAGGGAAGTTGGCATAAAAAAGAGGTTCTTCTGGCCAGACGCCTTGGTCATAAATGGTTCTAGCGTGTTCATCAAAATCTGTATCAAAAAAGAGATTGTGATGCGCTACTTTTTCAAATTTCTTATCAAAACCTACGTAAAAGAGGAGAGAAGATGGGGCAAACGTTCGTTTCTTCCAATAGTCTTCGGAGTACTGGCGGTGCGTTTTGTCGAGTAAAGTTTCTGTATGGTGATAATCTGCTCCAGAGAGGACGATATCGCTTTCGCGAAAGCTGCCATTTATCTCTACACCTTGCGAAACACCATTTTTTACTACAATCTTAGAAACAGCACTGTTGGTATGCATCTCAACGCCTAAAGATTGTGCCAGTGCAATCATCCCTTTAATAACCTCGTGCATTCCACCTTGGGGATGCCAGGTGCCTAAGCCAAAATCTGCATAATTCATAAATCTATAAAAGGCAGGCGTTTTGCTAGGTTTTGCACCTAGAAAAAGGACTGGAAATTCTAAAATGGAAACTAGTTTCTCATTTTTAAAATCCCTACGCACATCATCACTTATTGTTTTAAAAAACTGATTAACGCGAATGGCAGTTTCCGGAGTAACGAGCTCAAAAGGGGAGAGCCCAGGCTTGTTTACAATATCGTTAATGGCAATATTATAGTTTACCGCGGCCTTATCAATGAATTTCTGAAGTTTTTGAGAACTTCCTTGTTCTATGCGTTCAAATTCGGCTGCGATTTTTTCTAAGGTGTCACCTATCGTAACTATTTCATCTGCAAACCATACTTGGTATGCAGGATTCAATTTTTCTAGGGTATAGTAGTCTGATGCTTTTTTGCCAAAATCATTAAAGAAGTTTTCAAAAACATCTGGCATCCAGTACCAGCTAGGTCCCATATCAAAGGTAAAGCCATCTCGTTTAAGCTGTCTAGCTCTGCCTCCTAAGGTGTTGTTTTTTTCATATAATTCTACCTTATGGCCTGCTTGAGCCAGATAACATGCAGCAGCTAGTGAGGAGAACCCAGACCCAAGAATCACTATTTTTTTAGGCATAGTTAACTTGCGTCTTTTTAATGGTGTTGACAAATTCTCTAATACTCATCATAATACGAATGTTTTCTGGAACCTTCATCTCGTCTATATCATTAGTCATAGCTCCCAGTACATATAATTTAAGCTGCTGGCTTCCAAACATCTCATTGAAGTCTTCAAAGTATTTTGGTATTTCTTCAATAGGAGGTTGTACTGTAAAGTAAGTTACGAAAGATAAATTGGGGTGATTTATGGAGAGGTATTTTAGGTTTTCAAGCATAATGCTTTGCCCTAAATAAATTACTTTATGGCCGCGAGCTACAATCTCATAGTTGAGAAAGAGAAGACCTAACTCGTGAATTTCATTTTCTGGTAAATATAGCGCATAAGTCTGATCGTGCAGTGGAGACACGGTGCGTTGCATCTTCTCTATATTGATTAATATTTTTTGCTTAATTAAATTAAATATGAAGTGTTCGTGTGAGGGGTTAATGGTGTCTGTTTGCCATAGGAGCCCTATTTCATGAAGTAACGGCAGGAAAACTTCATAAAATATTTCTGAAAATGTCTTAGTCTCTCGTAAAGAGTTATACGTTTTATAAAATAAATTCTGATCAAAATTCATCATGGAAATCTTGAAAGAATTTGTTGCGTGGTTTTCATTAGAAAACCTTTTACTAGCTACCAAGTCTGCAACTATAGCTGCTATTTCTTTTGAAGAATTTTGAGCTATTTTTGAGATCTTATAATTGTTCTTAAGAAGAAAAACAACGTTGAGTAATTTTTGAAGGTCACTAAGCTTATAGGTCCTAATATTAGTCGTAGTTCTCGAGGGTTCTAATAAGTTATATCTCTTTTCCCAAATTCTAATTGTATGGGCTTTGATGCCACTAAGACTCTCGAGATCTTTAATGCTAAATTTAGTTTTTACTACATTATCCATATCCGCAATTTTTTCAAATTTACAGATTATTATTATTTTGTTTAATAAAATGCAGTTAAATTTTAAACAAAACTAATTACTTAAAAGTTTATGATGATTGTTTTAATTTGAACATAGCTGAAAATTTCCAATATAATGCCCGCACTTTAGATTTTATTTTTTGTGAAAGTATAGAATGAGCTTTTATATAAGGTAGAAGTACTATTACATAGCAGAATAGTAATTACAGATCTTCCCAACGTGAGGAACCTGGTCTCAGATCGGTTATATACAAAGACTAGTCATTTTGAGGCTAAATTTGTTATCGTTACCAGAATGGGATTTTTGTAGTCGTACAGAGGCTCCCTTTGCTCGCCACACTAACATCTAGTGGCGTATGTAAACATAAAAAAGCCTAGTCTTTTTGAGACTAAGCTTTTTCTGTACCCGGAATGGGGTCTTTGTAGTCGTACACCGGCTCTCTTTGCTCGCCACACTAGCATCTAGTGGCGTATATCAACACAAAAAAAGCCTAGTCTTTTTGAGACTAAGCTTGTAATTGTACCCGGAATGGGAGTCGAACCCACACGCCACTAGGACACACGGCCCTCAACCGTGCCTGTCTACCAATTCCAGCATCCGGGTAGACTTGTATAAAAATAAAAAAGTCGTGCATTAAGCAACGACTTTTTTGTGACCTGGCTGGGGCTCGAACCCAGGACCCTCTCCTTAAAAGGGAGATGCTCTACCAACTGAGCTACCAGGTCTTTTCCTGAATGCGGGTGCAAATATACACTCATTTAATTTATTATTCAAAAGCTTTTTTAATTAATTTTGTTGGAAATGATAATTGTAATAAAACATCCTTTTATTACATAGAGATACTGGTATGAATATAGTTTTGTTAGGATATATGGGTTGTGGTAAATCTAGCGTAGGTGAAAGTCTTGCACGATCTCTCCAATACAAGTTTATTGACCTCGACACTTTTATTGAGAAAAAAGAAAGCAATTCTATTTCTGATATATTTGGGACCAAAGGAGAGATTTATTTCAGGAAATTAGAGACGCTTTCTCTTGAAGAGCTTCTATCCAAAAATATCGATAAAACAATAATATCACTTGGCGGAGGAACTCCTTGTTACGGTTCTAACCTAACTATTTTAAAAGAAAGTAAATCGTTACTTCTTTATCTCAATGCATCAGTGCAAGAATTAACTCAGAGGTTATGGAAAGAAAGATTAACTAGACCTCTTATAAGGAGTCAAGAATCTTATGAAAGTTTAGAAGAATATGTTAGAAAGCATCTTTTTGAGCGTTCATATTACTATAATCAGGTTACTAGATCTATAAAGGTAGATGGCAAATCTAATAGAGAAATAACTGAAGAAATTATTGGGTCTTTATTCTAATATAGCCATATCATTTCCTTTTCTAAAAGTAACTTTTACGGACTCGTTGAGAGATGTACTTAATGAAATACCTTTAAAGTCTGCTTTTACCGGATATTTTTTGTGATTCCTGTTAACTAAAACAGCCGTTTTAAATCTTTTTAAAGGAACTTGCAAAAAATGCTGAACTCCGTGAATAAGTGTAGTTCCAGAATTTAATACGTCATCAATAAGAACAATTGATTTATCTTTATATTCCTCAGGAGTTAAACTGGTCTTAATCGTACCTAAGGGCAACTGTTTGTTCATTTCCACTTTACAGATTGTAGTTTTAAACGGTGCAATCTCCTGTAGCATCGACTCAAGGCGAAGCGCAAATTTATAGCCATTATCTGCAATACCTGCTAGGACTATCTCTTTTTCATTTGCGTTACTTTCGTATATCTGGTAGGCAATTCTTCTGGTTTTATGAGCAATTGCTTTATGATCTAGTATCTTTTTTAGTTTAATTTTCATAGCACTAATGTAACTTAAATGATGTCAATATTATTATTCTTCGCTGTCGGTTTCAAAAAAATCATCATTGTTATAAATATCATCAATATCTCTTCTGTCTTTTTTAGTAGGTCGTCCCGTTCCTCTTTTGCGGTAATAGTCTTTAGAGTATTTAAGCAAATCTAATTTTTCTAAATTTTCTTTTGGGGTAATGTCTTTTCTGTAAATGTCTACCAGTTTTGCACCCAATCTACTTTCGGGTACGTCTAATACTTGTATAACATAATTTACTTGGTTTTTTCGAACCTGTATAATGTCCATCGGGTATACATCCCTACTGGGCTTTACGGTTGCGTCATTTACTTTTACTTGTCCTTTTTTCACAGCGTTTGTAGCTATAGATCTTGTCTTGAAATACCGTATGCACCAAAGATATTTATCAACTCTCATATAAAATTATCAAAAAACACGTTAATGTATTTGTAAGATGGCATCAAAAATACGTCAAAATTGTATCTTGCACCGCGTTAAATGAGCAACATGAAAATAAGAAACTACTTAGGGTTAATAGCTATAGCAATCTTCTGCACAGCTTGTCCCAATGATGATGATGGATTGACAGAAGTTGAAATAGCAGACAGAACTGAGCAATCCTTAGAAGACGATGAGTTAATTAAAGAATATTTACAGACTCACTTTTACAATTATGAAGAGTTTGCAAATCCTCCAGCAGACTTTAATTATGAAATAGTATTTGATACTATTGCAGATGAAAATGCAGACAAAGATGCCATCTGGGATAGACCAGAATTGAATACCATAACGTACGACCGTTTTGATACGTCTAACACCCTTTATGTTCTTAAGGTGAGAGAAGGAGTAGGAGAGACAGCTACTTATGCAGATAGTACATTTGTTAAGTACTCAGGTAGAAATCTTTATGGAGATATCTTTGACAATGCAGAGAATCCTATCTGGTTCAACCTTCCTGCAACTATAGACGGCTTTGCAAGAGGAATAGCTGGAAGTAAAGGAAGCTCTGGTTTTACTACGGATATTGACGGAACTACTACTTTTGAAAACGATTATGCTATTGGAGCAATTTTTATTCCTAGTGGATTGGGATATTTTGCATCGCCACCTAACTCTAACATAGGTTTATATTCTTCACTTGTGTTCGAATTTGAGATGTACGATAGAATAGAGACAGATCATGATGGAGATGGTATAATTTCAATTAATGAAGATATTAATGAAAATCAATTCTTTTTCGATGAAGTAGACAACACAGATGAAGATGCTGTAAACAATTTTCAAGATGAGGATGATGAAAATGATGGAGTTACTACACGTTTAGAGGTCGTTTTTACTACAGAAACTATTATTAATGATGAGGGAGAAGAAGAAGAAATACAAGTTTTTGTCTCAACGCAGGACACAGATGGAGACGGTACTCCAGATCACTTAGATGAAGACGATGATGGTGATGGTATTAACACAATAGATGAAATAAATGTAAACTTTAATACTGGTGTAATCACCTATCCAGATACAGATGGAGATGGAACTCCAGATTATCTAGACTCAGATTCTTAGATATGTTGAGTACGCTTTCGCGAAAGCGTGAAACATAAAAAAGCAGCCTTTTGGGCTGCTTTTTTATAAGGTACTCTTTCTAATTATCTCCAAACATGTAAGAGATACTTAAGATCCATTGCGTAGGCCTCGAATCTATTGTAAATATCTCTGAAGCCGTATTAGAAATGTCTTGGGTGATTATACTTGTGTCATTTTCTGCAAAAGCACCTTCATATCTCAAGTCTATTCCTAGTTTTCCAAGTTGCACTCCCGCACCTACTTGATAACCAATTGTGAATGAGTTTTCAGGATCTTCTGTTGTAAAATCATTAACATCTAATTCGTTATTTAACACATATTGAAAAGCTGGTCCCGCTTTAATGTTAAGCGGACCTAGAATATCAAACCCAAGTAAAACAGGTATATCTAATTTAGAAAGGGTGTAATCTGCATCTGCGCCACTATTGCTTCCATACTCTGTGGTGAGTTGCGTGTATAGTACTTCGGGCTGTAAGAAAATACCAGAGAATTTAAATTGAGTCAAAAGGCCAACATGATAACCAAGTTTGTTATCACCACTGAAATTTTGGTTATCAATAGTGGTAATATCACCAGTAGCCCCAAAATTTAATCCCCCTTTAATACCAAATTTTGCACTTTGTCCAAATGCTGTTGTTGTAGCTGTTATCAAGAGTAACAGGATCATTACTTTTTTCATAATTGAGATTGTTTTAAGTATTGACAAAAATAAAGGCAGATTGTTAGAGTCTGCCTTTCATTATACTATTAAAACGTAAAATAAGTGTTCTTATTTTCTAGAGATCACTTTTTTAGCCGCACTGGCAATAGCCGCGGCGTTTAAACCGTACTTTTCCATAAGCTGAGCAGGTGTTCCACTCTCTCCAAAGGTATCGTTCGTAGCTACAAATTCTTGCGGTGTTGGATGCGTGAGTGCTAGTTCCCGTGATACGCTTTCTCCTAAACCTCCTAAAAAATTATGCTCTTCTGCAGTTACAATACATCCTGTTTTTTTGACACTTCTAATAATGGCTGCAGCATCTAGAGGCTTGATAGTGTGAATATTAATAACATCGGCACTTATACCCTGGTCATTAAGCTCCTTTGCAGCTTCTAGTGCTTCCCATACGAGGTGTCCCGTTGCGACAATGGTAACATCATTTCCTTCTTGTAATTGTACAGCTTTTCCTATCTCAAAATTTTGATCTGCTGGAGTAAAGTTTGCTACTTTAGGACGTCCAAAACGTAAGTATACAGGTCCGTTGTGCTTTGCAATCGCAATAGTAGCTGCTTTGGTCTGATTATAATCACATGTGTTAATTACAGTCATTCCTGGCAACATTTTCATAAGCCCCATGTCTTCAAGAATCTGGTGTGTGGCTCCATCCTCTCCTAAGGTAAGACCGGCGTGCGAGGCACATATTTTTACATTCTTTCCAGAATATGCTATACTCTGTCTAATCTGGTCATATACACGACCAGTTGAAAAGTTTGCAAAGGTTCCTGTAAATGGTATTTTACCACCTATGGTCATTCCAGCGGCCAGTCCCATCATATTAGCTTCTGCAATTCCTACTTGAAAGAAACGCTCTGGATGGTTTGCTTTAAAGGCATCCATTTTGAGAGATCCCGTTAGATCTGCACAAAGCGCCACTACATTTTCATTAGACTTCCCAAGTTCTTCTAGACCTGCTCCAAAACCTGATCTTGTGTCCTTACTTCCTGTGTTTTCGTATGTTTTCATTGTGAAATATTGGGTTAGTAATCACGCTTTCATCCTTCGGATCGCTCAGGACAAACTCTAGCGTAATTAATCAAGTTTAGTAATCTCCTAAAGTTTCAGCATTTTGAGCCAGCCCTGTTGCTAGTTGCTCATCATTGGGTGCTTTTCCGTGCCAGGCGTGTGTGTGCATCATAAAGTCTACACCATTACCCATTACGGTATGCATTAAGACACACACTGGTTTTCCTTTACCAGAAAGTGTTTTTGCTTTTTCGAGTCCAGAAATTACACTTTGCATATGATTTCCTTTCTCAATATCTAGTACTTCCCAGCCAAAGGCTTCAAACTTAGCACGCATACTTCCTAAGGCGAGTACATCATCTGTACTACCGTCTATTTGCTGCCCGTTAAGATCTACCGTTACAATTACATTATCTACTTTATTGGCAGCGGCATACATTATCGCTTCCCAGTTCTGCCCTTCTTGCAATTCTCCATCTCCCATCAAAACATATACTTTATGGCCACAGCCATTCAATTTTTTGGCTTCTGCTGCTCCAAGAGCTACACTAACACCTTGCCCTAGAGATCCAGAAGCAATGCGCACACCAGGAAGTCCCTCGTGCGTTGTAGGATGCCCTTGTAAACGAGAATCCAGCAATCTAAATGTGTTAAGCTCCTCTACAGGAAAATATCCTGAACGGGCTAAAACGCTATAAAACACTGGAGAAATATGACCATTAGATAGAAAGAAGAGATCTTCTCCTAATCCATCCATATCAAATCCTTCTTTACGATCCATAATTTCTTGATAGAGCGCGACAAAAAATTCAGCACAGCCTAGAGATCCTCCAGGATGACCAGAATTTACTTTGTGTACTTGTCTTAAAATATCTCTACGTACCTGTGTTACAAGATCTTCGAGCTTTTTAATATCTGCCATGAGCGTGGTGTTGTTTTGTGGTTCAAAAATAGTTTTTTTGCCTCCTGTTGTCAATCGAGAAATTGAGAGGTTATCAACTAAAACCAATAAGTAGTAAACAATTAAGCCTTATTAGAGTTAGGCAACTCTGTCCAGGTTAGCAGAGAGTGTTTCTATAAATTTTGTGATAGGGCCCTTAATCATCATAGACATCATAGGGTTAAAATCGCCTTCAAAAACGAGAGCAACTTCACTTTTTGAAGCTTCAATCTCGGTAATATTTCCTGTAAGGGTAAAGGGGAGTTTGTCACTTGCTGCGCCTAGAACTACTTTTGAGTGCGGTATACCTTCTTTAAGATCTAATACAATCTCTGGCATTCCTTTAAGCGCAAAAAGAAAACGGGTATCATTAATCTTTTCAAAACGGGTGTTTTCTGGCATAAGAGTTTCAAAATTCTCAATGTTCATTAAGAAATTATAAACGGTCTCTGCAGATTGATCTACTATTTTAGAAGGGCTTTCTAAGTTCATTGTGTGATGTTTGTAAGTGTTATCCCCAGTTTGCAGGGTCTTTACGCCAGTCTTCTAACGTAGCTATTTCTTTTGATGTAATGTAATTTGTGTCTGCAGCTTGTTCTAATAGGTGGCTGTAATCACTTAATGTGTGGAGTTCTGTTTTTGCTTTCGCGAAAGCGGTTACACTCTTCTCAAAACCGTAGGTGAAGATAGCGAGCATTCCTTTTACATTAGCTCCCGCTTCTTCTAAAGCTGTAACAGCTTTAAGACTGCTCATTCCTGTACTAATTAGATCTTCTATCACTACAACATTGCTGCCAGATTCTAGATGTCCTTCTATTTTGTTCTGACGACCGTGCTTTTTTGGCTCGGGGCGTATGTACACAAAAGGAAGGTTGAGATAGTCTGCCACAAGCATTCCAATGCCTATTGCACCAGTAGCAACCCCAGCAATGGCATCAGGCTTTCCATAGATAAGCTCTACTTGCTTGGCCATTTCTTGATGGATGTAGTTGCGAATCTGTGGGTAAGACAAGGTGATACGGTTATCGCAATAAATTGGAGATTTCCAGCCAGAAGCCCACGTAAAAGGTTCTTGTGGTTGTAATTTAATTGCATTAATTTGCAATAACAGTTCGGCAGTTTTTTTTGCCGTTTCTTTGTCTAAAATCATACTGCAAATGTATAAAGTTTTTGTGAATGATATCCCTATTATTCTTTCTACTGAGAAGGAAATTGGGAATAACTACAAATCAATTCCGCTTAAGAAGGCAAAGTTGAAGCGTATTATAAAAAAGATTACTAAAGGAGAACTCTTTTATGTGAACTTATATCATAAAAACGAAAAGAAACTTCTCAAGTTTTTAAAGAAAAAATTGCCCGTAGTAGTCGCGGGAGGAGGACTGGTATACAACGATAAAAAGGAAATCCTTTTTATCTATAGAAATAAGAAGTGGGACCTCCCTAAAGGTAAAATAGAAAAAGGAGAAGATATAAAAACCTGCGCAGTGCGTGAGGTAGAGGAGGAGACTGGGGTGAAAGGTGTAACCATAAAGAAACATATTAAGACCACATACCATGTGTTTAAACGCAATGGGAAGTTTAAACTTAAAGAAACCTTTTGGTACGAGATGTACTCATCGTATAATGGCAAATTAGTGCCGCAAGAAAATGAAGGTATCGAAAAAGTAAAGTGGAAAGATTTCCAGCAAACTCAAAAAGCGCTTAATAAATCCTACGAAAATATTAAACTCCTTTTCCCTATTGAGTATCTAACGAAGCATCCTAAAGATGGGGTAGCGTAAATGTGCTTTCTCATAGTTAGGTGATTGTTTATGAATCCAAGCTAGTTGGCTATACCAGTTTTGAGCAAATGCAGGATCTTCTTGTTTTTTAGACTCAAAAGAAGCTCTCAATTCAGGGTTTTCTTTTAATAATGCGGCAGCTTTGTCTTCCCAGACGTAGGGCGAGAACCCTTCTTTTTGCTGTAAGATCGTATCAAAATAGTTCCAATTAAAGAAACTGTCATTAGCTTCTGGTTCTAGAGTTTCTAGTAAATAACGTAGTCCTTCTTCATTATCTTCTAAGGGAATAATGTATCCTCCTTTTAGTACAGTTACCTCTTCCTGAGATCGCTTTACAGAGGTTCCATAATGGGGGTAGTGCCCTTCGTATGGATTGCGGGAAGTCTTATAATCTTCTATATGATATACCTCTGCCATAAATGTGGTATCCCTTTTAAGCTGATCGAATCGTATTTCATTATCCCTTAGTTTGAGAGCGATGTTTCGGTACCCTCTTGGGATTACGTAGGCCTTGGGAAGGGTTACTTCTTTAGTAGGTTTAAAATGATTGTAGTAGGTGACTTCTTTATTAAAAGGTTTGTCTCGATTGTATCTTAAGCGTTGTTTTCCTGTTACTTCACTAGGCGTCATTTCTCCTTCATACCCTAAAAAATCAAGTGTTGTGGTTTTAGTGCTGTCTATAGAAAATGCGATGGGGTAGGTGTCCGCTTTCGCGAAAGCGTTAAAAGCATTCTTCCTCAATAGCTTGATCTTTTCGCCTTCTTGTTCTGTTACTTCAATAGCACTTTTCATAAGTTCATAGGTGCCCTCTACCCGAGGTTTGTAGGGTTTGAGCATATGGGTTTCTACCATTAAACCAATTGTGTTCCATAGTGCGGTATACCCCGTAGAGTATCTAGGATGATCATAAAACTGACTAAATCCTTGCTCTGGTGTGCGATTAAAAACATTTACATAGGGCGTGATGTCCCAATCTTTTTCCTTTAGATTTTTCTCCAGAGCCGGCTGGAAATCATTGTGTAGAAACTCGCCTAAAACACCACTGAGTTTGTTGTGTTGTGTAAAGAGATGGGTGAGCGTGTATTGATAATCTGCGCCGTTGCTTACGTGGTTATCTATAAAAACATCGGGTCTTACAAGATGAAAAATCTCCGTGAAGGCTTCACTGTTTTTAGTATCGTTTTTTATAAAATCTCTATTGAGATCGTAGTTGCGGGCATTACCTCTAAAGCCATATGCTGAGGGACCGTTTTGATTGGTTCTAGAAGTGCTATTTCGATTTAATGCGCCGCCTATGTTATATACGGCTATGGCGCCTATCCAAGTTTTTTCTGGAGCCTCTATGACACCCATCGCTAGGTCGCGCATAAGCATCATGGTGGCGTCTATACCGTCTGATTCGCCTGGATGAATACCGTTATTAATAAGGATGCGTCGTACCTCTTGATTATTGGAAAACTCACTATCAAAGGTTCTGTTGGGGTTAAAAGTGATAAGAGTAAGTGGTTTGCCGGCATCTGTGGTGCCTACCTCGTAGGTTTTAATAGAAACATAGGCTTCGTCTAGTTCTTTATAAAAGGAAATCACCTCCTCGTAGGTAGGTGTTTGGGTGCCATTACTAGTTTCAAAAAGCGTTTTGAAATCCTTGTTTTCTGGATTGTCTACAGTATCTCCACAGGATAGTATGAGTAGTGTTATGGCAAGAGTCAATAGCTTTTTCATGAGATTTTTTGATTGATCAAGTGAAGATACGAATTGCCACAAAAAGGAAAGCTATTAAAAAAATGGAGCATATTGTAAGACCCTAAAATCAATGGTATTAAAATCGGGATTTATAGCTTTCATTTTCTTGTATTGATCTAAACTTCCTACGGCTCTATTTGCGGCACCAGAGGGCGCTGTGAGAGAAACTGTATTAATCGTTCTACCTTCCCAAATAAATTGATGGATACGAGGGACCTCGCTAGAAAGTACTTCTAGTTTGATATTGTACTCTTTAGCCTTACGGCGAAAAAAATATTCGGGTCCATTCTTACTGTTTCCACCAGTGAATAGGAGTGTGTCCACATTTTTTGCAATGGTTAAGTAGGTAAATATATCTCTAAGTTCTACCTCTTGCATCCCTATGTCTGAAGCGTCTATTTTTATTCTTTTTGAAGAAGCTACGATGTCACAAACACCTATGCGTCTTGATCGTAAGAATTGTTTTCGCTCCTCGATAGCTTCTGGTGTTGTTTCAAAAGAAAGGTTGAGATCGAAGATTTTATTGAGAATAGGCCACAATTGACCATCTATACTACCGTAACAAAAATGTACGTCTCCCTTTTTTAAATCACCACTCGTAAAACGTGGTGGAGGTAGGGTGCCTACAATTAGTTTTGTGGCGTTTTCCAGATTAAAAGGTGGATAGGGATGAATATGATGAAAGACCTTTGACATAGCAAGTTTAATTGCTTAAATTTAAATAACTAAAACACAAAAGTGATGGGTAAAGGAGATCAAAAGTCTAAAAGAGGCAAAATATTTAGAGGAACCTTTGGGGTGAGAAGAAAAAGAAAGGCGAGAAAGCTGGCCAAGCAGCTTGCCAACCCTAAGAAAAAGAAGTAAGCTGAGTTTACAAAGATTTATAGGTTAGTTCTATGTTTTTAAATGTTTGCCTATACAATCTTCGGTTCAGTTTGGTCATATGTTCTTGTTCCTGTAACAGTTCTTCTAAAACTTCTTTTGCTTCTTTTTGTTTAGCGTTCTTTATGAAAAATTGAGCTAATAAAAGTCTTTCCGGGTAGTTTGAATAGCGCTGATCAATTTTTTTTAATACAATTTCGGCTTCTTCTATTTTGTCTAATTCTGATAAGTTCAAACCATATATGAACTGACTTTTGGATTTTTCGAAGTTAGGATTGTCTTTAATTTTATTTCCAGCTTCTAAAGCTTTCTGATAATCTCCAATTTCATAATAACATTTTAAAATTTGAGAATTTACGTGATAGTCGTTGCTGTGACTTCCAGTTAGGGCTTTTAGATAATTTTCAATGGCATTGTTGTGATCTCCAATATTTGCAAACTCATCAGCAAGATCTACTCTGTTTTTAAAGGTGTCAGAAAAGTCTACTTGCTTTTGAAGATCCGAGATCTTTTTTGTAGGATTGATAACCGATGTAATTTGGTTTTGAATTTTATTAACGTCTCTTTTGGTGAATACCTGGGTTATCAGATAAATCAATGATCCAATTCCTGGCGCAAAAAATATAACGAGATACCAATATGTTTGGTTTCTTGTGCTATACGCGTGATAAGCGCAATATATTTGGAGGGCTATTATTAGATAATATAACATGCAACGAAAATATAAAAAAAGCGAAGCATATTATAATAGAGTATTACCTAACAAAAGTATACTCCTTCTTCTCTGGATTAGAATGCTCTTCACTATATCTGTAGTCATCATAATCAAAGCCTAATAGGTCTGAAACTGTCTGAGCGTTTGTGTCTAGGATATAACGCATCATTCTACCTCGGGCTTTCTTAGCAAAGAAAGAGATTACTTTGAGTTTGCCATTTTTAAAGTCTTTAAAAATGGGTGTAATCACGGGTACTTTTAGAAGTTTAGTATTGACCACCTTAAAATATTCATTACTGGCTAGATTGATAAATAGCTCGTCCTCTTTTAATTCTTCATTGAGTTTTTTGGTTATTATATCTCCCCAAAATTTATAAAGGTTGTCTGCGCGTCCTACCTTAAGCTTTGTACCCATTTCTAAGCGGTATGCTTGCATAAGGTCTAATGGTTTCAATACGCCATACATACCTGATAGAATACGTAAGGAGTCTTGCAATTGATCTATTTGCTCTTCTGGGAGTGTAAAAACATCTAGTCCTTGATAGACATCTCCATCAAAGGTATATACCGCAGGACGAGCATTTGTTGCTGTAAACGGGGTGCTAAACTGTTGTGTGCGTTCTTTATTGAGCGTTGCTAGTGCATCACTAATGTGCATTAACTCTCCTATGGCTTTCTTTGATTTTCGCGAAAGCGCACCATTTAATTTTGACGCTTCTTCTAAAAAAGTAGGTTGTGTGAATTTCTCTGTAGGAAGAGGTGTTTCAAAGTTGAGTGATTTGGCCGGAGAAACAACAATTTTCATAATTCAATCTTTTATGTAAAAATAGGAAATGATGTTTGCTTTTACAGCCCGCAGGTATCGATTTTGATTATAAAACTATCACCTATTGTTGATGTGTGGCATACGTCTTCCATTTATGGATGCATTGCTGCATATCTTCTGGGAGCGGAGCTTCAAATCGCATCATTTCTTTTGTAGTTGGGTGCACAAATCCTAAGGTCTTTGCGTGCAGCGCTTGCCTAGGGAGTACTTTAAAACAATTATCTACAAACTGTTTGTACTTAGAGAATGAGGTTCCCTTGAGAATGGCATTCCCTCCGTAGCGTTCATCGTTAAAGAGCGTATGTCCTATATATTTCATATGTACACGAATCTGGTGGGTGCGACCTGTTTCTAGTTTACAAGAGACCAGGGTTACATATCCTAGTCGGTCTAGGACCTTATAATGTGTGACTGCTGGTTTTCCATAATGAGCATCCTCACCTTCCCAGACCGTATTCTGCAATCTATTTTTAGGATGACGCCCTATGTTACCTTCGATGGTTCCTTGATCTTCTACTACATTACCCCAGACAACAGCTACATATTCTCGCTCTGTAGTTTTATCAAAAAACTGTTTAGATAGGTCTGTCATCGCCTGTTCTGTTTTGGCAACTACAAGAAGACCAGAAGTGTCCTTGTCTATACGGTGTACTAAACCTGGACGATCACTATTATTGTTGGGTAAATTATCAAAATGAAAAATCAAGGCATTGATAAGCGTTCCAGAATAGTTGCCGTGGCCAGGATGCACGACCATTCCTGCTTCTTTGTTCACCACTAGAAGATCATCATCTTCATAAACAATGGAGATGGGAATGTCTTGAGGTGTCAATAAATTTTCAAAAGGCGGGTGCTCAAAGAGAACTCGCACTTTGTCTCCCGCTTTTACCTTATAATTCTGTTTTACGACGTTGCCATTAACTTCTATACTACCATTCTTTGCAGCTTTCTGAATTTTATTACGCGTTGCGTTTTCTACAAAATTCATCAGAAATTTATCTACACGCAAAGGCTCTTGGCCGTCACTTGCCGTAAAAGAATGGTGCTCGTATAATTCGTCTTGAGGCTCAGGGCCTATAGGATTAGTTTCCTCCATCTGAATCGTCGTCTGTACTATCATTAGAAAAGGCGTCTCTGTAATCTCCTTTTCCGTTTCCTAAAACTAAATCTATCGTAGATGTTTTTTGCAATAAGTCTCCTGGCTTTAAGGTCTTTCCGTTATGTTTTAAACCACGTACTTCGTCTTTTCCTATATGATCTATATAGGTGATTTTTCCTATTTTAAAACCAAGGGCTTTAAGTGTAGGCTCTGCTTGCCTTCTGGTTTTGTCTATCACATTTGGGATCGTAAGTTTACGATATCCAGAAGGATTTAAAACTAAATAAATCTGTCTGTTTTCTTTTACAAATTTTCCAGCAGCTGGATTTTGTTCAATTACCGAGTATTTAGGGTAATCTGGATTGTAATTTGCACTATCTATAATAAAATATCTAAGATCTGCATTGGAGAGTTCTTGTTCTACAAGCTCTAGCGTCATCCCTTTAATGTCTGGAACGGCGATACGCTGGTCGTGGTTAGTTGTGCTGCTAAGCCACCATTTTACCAGAAATATAAATGCGATTAGGATAACGAGGGCAAGGACTAACTGTTTTACAAAGGCCTTGCTAAAAATAAATTTTATGATACTCATAGGGTAGTGGTTAGTAAAGCAAAGATATAAAAATGGCTCCCTTTTGGAACGAGGGATATTAAAGGTTATTTTTGATTACCATAAATAAAACTACTTTTCTTTTTATGCAAAAAAATATTGCTGTTTTAATGGGTGGCTATAGTAGCGAGGTAGAAATCTCTATAAATAGCGGGCAAACCGTTCTAAATGCATTAGATAAGGATGCCTATGAAGCTTATGCCGTACATATTTTAAAGGATAGATGGGTGTGTATGTATGAAGGAGAAGAGTTTCACATCAATAAAAGGGATTTTAGTGCAATGCTACCTTTTGGGCAAGTATTTTTTGATGCCTGTTACAATACCATACACGGCTCTCCAGGAGAGGATGGTGAGATGCAAGCATATCTTAAAGCGATAGGCATCCCGCAAACCAGTTGTGATTTTTATGAGAGCGCCCTTACTTTTAATAAAAGAGATACTTTGAGTGTGTTGCGATCCTATAATATTCCGATGGCATCTTCTGTTTATCTACATAAAAAAGATGAAGATGTGTACGCTTTCGCGAAATCGGAACTAGAAAAAAGCAATATTGACTATCCCGTATTTGTAAAGCCCAATCGTTCCGGCTCCAGCTACGGCGTGAGTAAAGTGTATGAAGAAAGTGCACTCAAAGATGCTCTCGATAAAGCGTTTACGGAAGATCACGAAATTTTAATAGAGTCCTTCCTCTCGGGAACTGAAGTGTCAGTAGGGGTTTTTAACTTTGGTGCAGAGACGGTTGTGTTACCCGTTTGTGAGATTGTTCCAGATGGAGACTTTTTTGATCTAGAGGCCAAGTATTCTGGGAAGTCGGAAGAAATTGTGCCTGCACGTTTGTCTGAGAGTGATACAAAGGCAGTACAGGATCTTACAGCGGTAGTATACGATAAACTTAATTTAAAGGGGATTTGCAGAGTAGATTTTATCTTTCACGAAGGAATCCCACATTTTGTAGAAGTAAATACCAATCCTGGGTTGTCTACAGAAAGTATTATCCCTAGACAGATAAAAGCGGCTAGAATGACCTTGCAAGAGGTTTTTGGTAAGGCCATTGAAGCGTGTATTAAAGATAACAATCTGATATAATGAGAAAGTATCTATTATTTCTAATTTTGGGATTCTTTTTTATGATTATAGGGTATTTAATGCATAAACTATTTTTTGAAGTATCCTTGTCTCTTTTGAATGATTGGCAAACAATAATATTTGAAGGAAGTCTAGTTCAAGCAATTGATGCTAGGAGAATGTTTGCATTAATTATTGGAAGTATACCTGTTTTGTATTTAATAGTAGAAAAACTAACTAAATTGAAGACTTTAAGGCATAGACTTATAGTTACCTCTATAACTATTGGATTTGGAATTTTATTTTGGTTATTTCGAATTTTCAACCTCAATAATAGTTTCAAAAAATTGTCCAATTTTGAAACTTTAGAAACTTTGGATATATCAATAAGTGCTGAAGTATTAAATTTGGAACTTTTTTTATTGATTGGCCTAGTATTTGGAGCCCTATTTAGTGTAATATTTTTTAGATTCAAGAAGTAATTATGCCAAAACAAATAAAGGCCTTTGGAATGACCTTGCAAGAGGTTTTTGGTAAGGCCATTGAAGCTTGCTTGAAGGCTTCTAATTAATAATTGATTATTTTAGAGTATTCGTTATTTAGGAATATATTAATGAGATTTCCGCCGTTGCGGAAATGAATTGAAGTATGTATTATGAAAAGAGCTGTTTTTCCTGGATCGTTTGATCCTATTACTTTAGGGCACTACGATATTATAGAACGTGGGCTTACCGTTTTTGACGAACTCATTCTAGCAATAGGGGTGAATGCTTCAAAAAAATATATGTTTTCTCTAGAAGAGCGAATGCACTTTTTACAAGAGACTTTTAAAAATGAGACTAAAATAAAAGTAATGACCTACAAAGGACTCACGGTAGATTTCTGTAAGTCGCAGGACATAGAGTTTATTCTTAGAGGGCTTCGTAACCCAGGAGATTTTGAGTTCGAAAAAGCTATTGCGCATACCAACCGTAAACTTTCTGGTATCGAAACCGTATTCCTCCTTACCAGTTCTGGTAAAAGTTATATTTCTTCAAGTATTGTGAGAGACGTAATTCGCAATAATGGGGATTATACAAGCCTCGTGCCTGATGTTGTAAGAGTTAAGTAACTACCTTATAGTCTTTACAAACTCTGCTACACTATTTGTTCCATTCTCGGTAATATGCTTTATGAATGCACTCCCAATAATAGCACCTTTTTGATGCTTAGTTGCCGCTTTAAACGTTTCCTCATTACTGATCCCGAAACCAACAATCTGCTCACTTTTAAGATGCATAGAAGCAATACGCTCAAAATAGTCTGAAGTACTATTACTAAATCCGCTCTGTGCGCCTGTAGTACTTGCACTACTCACCATATAGATAAATCCATCGCTTGCAGCATCTATTTGTTGTATGCGTTCATCACTCGTTTGCGGTGTGATTAAAAACACGTTAATGAGTCCGTGTTTTTCAAAAATAGCTTTGTAATCAGCTTCGTATTCGGCGAGTGGTAAATCAGGCATAATGATACCGTCTATGCCTATTTCTTGACACTTTGCACAAAATTTTTCGACACCATATTGTAGCATCGGATTAAAATATCCCATAAGGATTAACGGTATGTGTATGGTCTCGCGCACATCTTTTAATTGTTCAAAAAGGAGTGCTGTAGTCATCCCGTTATGCAGTGCGGCTGTACTTGATGCTTGAATGGTAGGACCATCTGCAAGCGGATCTGAAAAGGGCAAGCCTATCTCAACCATATCTACACCGCTATCTTGCAATTGCGTCAGTATAGACATGGTATCATTTATGGCAGGATATCCTGCGGTGAAGTATAAGCTCAATAGTTTTTTATTTTGACCGAGTGCTTTTTGTATTCTATTCATTGGTTTGCTTTCGCGAAAGCGAGTTTTTATAAATTAAAATATTCTATAAACGTATTCAAATCTTTATCTCCGCGACCAGAGAGGTTAATCACAACCACATCGTCTTTTTTAAATTTTCTAGTTTCAAAAATCGCAAGAGCGTGACTGGTTTCTATGGCTGGAATAATACCTTCCAGCTTACTCAGTTCGAGACCTGCGGTCATTGCATCTGCATCGTTTACAGAGATGAATTCGCCTCGTCCTGAACGAAATAAATGTGCGTGCATTGGACCCACACCTGGATAATCTAGTCCCGCCGAAATAGAATACGGCTCCGTAATCTGCCCATCTTCGGTTTGCATTAATAAGGTCTTGCTACCGTGAATAATTCCTTCACGACCCAAAGCACTTGTTGCCGCGCTCTCTCCAGAGTCAATGCCTTTTCCCGCAGCTTCTACTGCAATGATGCCCACTTCGGGCTCGTCTAAATAATGATAATATAAACCCGCGGCATTACTGCCGCCACCAACGCAGGCAACTACATAGTCAGGATTTTCGCGACCTTCTTTTTCTAGCAATTGCTTTTTAGTCTCTTCAGAAATCACCGATTGAAAACGCGCCACCATATCTGGATACGGATGTGGTCCAACCACAGACCCAATAATATAATGGGTGTCTACCGGATTATTAATCCAATCACGTATGGCTTCATTCGTAGCATCTTTAAGGGTGCGGCTTCCAGACATTGCAGGTCTTACCGTAGCGCTTAGCATTTTCATCCGCGCCACATTAGGCGCTTGTCGTTCTATATCAATAGCTCCCATATAAACGATACATTCTAAGCCCATCAATGCACAGACGGTTGCTGTGGCCACGCCGTGCTGTCCCGCGCCAGTTTCGGCGATAATGCGATTTTTACCTAGGCGTTTTGCCATTAATATCTGGCCTATCGTATTATTTACTTTATGCGCACCCGTATGACAAAGGTCTTCTCTTTTGAGATAGATTTTTGTTCCATATTTTTTGCTAAAACGTGCTGCATAATAGAGTGGAGTAGGACGTCCTACATAATCTTTTAGCAGCTGTTTGAACTCTTCTTGAAAAGAAGGTTCTTGCATTATCTGGATGTATTGAGAGCGTAACTCCTCTACATTAGGATAGAGCATTTCTGGAATAAAGGCACCGCCAAAATCTCCATAGTAGCCGCGTTCGTTTGCTTGGTAGGACTCATTTTCATTCCCGCGAAGGCGGGAATCTATTGATGTTTCTTTCATAGCTCTAATGCCGTTTTGAATTTTTCTAACTGTTTTATATTCTTTTTTCCTGGTCCATCCTCAAACCTACTATTCACATCGAGTGCGAGAATAGGTAAATCTGTGGCTAGGATTTCTTTTACTTTATCTATTTCGTCTAGTCCAATGCCACCACTTAAAATAAAGGGTGTTTGCGATGGGTATTCTTTTAATACACTCCAGTCAAAGGTGTATCCATTGCCGCCTTTTTCTTTGCCTTTGGTGTCAAACAGGAAAGCATCTACCAGTCCTTCATAGGGTTTGAGTTGTTCAAAGTCAAAGGCGTCTTTTATCGAAAACACTTTCCATATGTCTAGCTTCTTGTGTGACCCTGAAACGAGTTCAGGGTGACGAAGTGCTGTGATATATTCTGGGGATTCGTTGCCGTGCAATTGTAGGACGTCTAATTGATATTTTTCTATTTGCGCTTTGGCAAACCCCAACTCAGCATCCACAAATACGCCTACTTTTTTAATGCCTTCAGGAAGCGACGGAATCTCCATACCTTCAAAATCACGTTTGCTTTTACCGTAAAATATAAAGCCCAGATAGTGGGGCTGCAAAGCAGCGACTTCCTGAGTATTGTATTTCATTCCGCAAACTTTTAACTTCATTTCCATTCCCGCGAAGGCGGGAATCTCATCCCGCAATCGGCTTTTTATTTTAACTGTTCTATAAACTCCCTAGCACTTTTTCCAGGATTATCGGTTTTCATAAAGTTCTCACCTATTAAAAAACCCTGAAATCCGTGAGGCTTCAATTCTTTAATAGCTGCTACAGAAGAGATGCCACTTTCAGAAACTTTTACAAACTCATCGGGAATCTGTTTGATGAGTGTTTTGCTGGTTTCTAGGCTTACCTCAAAAGTCTTTAGGTTGCGATTATTAATCCCTAACATATCGACAGAAGGCATAATAGAATTTTGTAATTCTTGCTCATTATGGGATTCACATAGGACATCAAGTCCTAAGCTTTTTGCAAAGGTTGAAAATTGCTGTATTTGCTTTCGCGAAAGCGTAGCAGCAATCAATAATATGGCATCTGCGCCATAGGCTTTGGCTTCTAAAATCTGATACTCATCTACAATAAATTCTTTGCGTAATAAAGGAAAGCTTGCAGATGCTCGTGCCAATAGTAAATCATCTAAAGAACCTCCAAAATATTTTCCATCGGTAAGTACAGACATTCCGCTTGCGCCAGCATTTTCGTAACCGTTTGCAACATCCTGTACACTCAAGCTATTATTAATAACAGACTTGCTGGGAGAACGTCGTTTATGTTCGGCAATAATGCCTGAGCCTTCTTTTATAGCCGTAGCAAGTGAGGCTGTTTTTCTCTCAAATAGCACCGATTGTTCCAACTGACTTGCAGGAATGAGGCATTTGCGTAAGATGACTTCCTTATGCTTATCCTTTATGATTCTTTCTAGTATTGCCATTCTTTTTATTTCCGCGAAGGCGGAAATCTCATCCACCTAATCGCAATTGGTATTGGTTTAAAAAGTTTCCCGTCTTCACGGGAAGTCTTTGAATTTTATGTGCTCAACTCTTGCAATTTCTTCAATTTGTTTAATGCTTTCCCGCTTAACAAACTCTCTTTAGCTTGTTCAAAACCTTCTTGCGGAGTCAGTCCTTTTACTGTGGCAATAGCCATTCCTGCATTTGCACAGACAACATTGTTTTGAGGTTGTGATCCATTACCTGAGATAACGTCCATAAAAATTTTTGCAGATGATGCTATGGAATCTCCACCATAAATATCTTTTTGAAGATGAGCGGTCACTCCAAAATCTACTGGATCTAGCATCATCTCTGTATCATTTGTAATTGCTTTAGTAGGTCCTGTGAGTGAGATTTCATCATAGCCATCCAGCGCGTGTAGGATGGTAAATTTTTTATCTCCTTTTTGATATAGATACCCGTACATTCTAGCGAGTTCTAAATTAAAAACGCCTACTAATTGATTTTTAGGAAATGCCGGATTTACCATAGGTCCAAGCATATTAAAGAATGTTTTTACCGCCAGTTCACGTCTTATAGGTGCTACATTTTTCATCGCAGGATGAAAAAGAGGAGCGTGCAGCACGCACATTCCCACGGTATCCATAGAGCGTTGCAGGAAGTCTTGGCCATTTGAAAATTTTATACCAAGATGTTCCATCACATTACTACTTCCAGAGACAGAACTTACGCCGTAATTCCCGTGTTTAGTGACGTGTACACCTGCACCTGCAGTAACAAAACTAGAGAGTGTAGAAATATTAAAAGTGTCTTTTCCATCGCCTCCTGTACCGCATAAATCTATAGTATTATAGTCCTTGAAGTCTACTGCCAGGCACAGATCAAGTAAGGCATCTCTAAATCCTTCAAGTTCTTCTACCGTGATACTACGCATCATATACACCGTAAGAAAAGAGGCAATCTGACTAGGGTTGTATTTCCCCTCAGAAATGTTTACTAGTACTTCTCTGGCTTCAGATTTGGTAAGTACTTCGTGATTGATAAGTCTATTTAATAGTTGTTTCATAGGATATCTGCTTTCGCCAACCTACCTGCCGGCAGGCAGGAGCGTAAGTGGTTACTTTGTATTGATGTGAACCACAACGGCTTCTAATTTATCTTTAATAATATTTTTTTCACCTCTTGCACTTACCTCCTTAAAATCAGTAACGACTTTTCTTATTTGACTTTTAGAAACATAATTATAAATACCTCCAGATGTTGAGACAATCCATCCTTTTGCAAAATTAGATTTCTGGACATTAAGCGCATTGTTATTAAAACTCTTTACTAGCTTAATTGCAGCGTTTTTCATTTGATCTTTAGTATATCCATCTGGAAAAACAATGTAAGTTCCGTTTTGGAAAAGAACCCAGTTCTTACGTTTGGGGTTAATACCTAATTGCACATTAAAAATTAGGGACTTATAGGCAGATTCGTCTTTACTTACAATTTTAGGAGCTCTCTTTATAGATGCTTTCTTTTTGGCGGCAACGGCTTTATTTCTTTCTATTACCTTAGTGATACTATCTAAACGGGCGATACTGTCTACTCGTGCTATAGAATCTAAAATAGCCGTAGAGTCTATCTTAACGACTACTATTTCTGGAGTTGGGAGTGTCTTTGCCTCTGGAATATCTTTCTTACAGCCTATAACCAGCAGGCATAATAGGAAGTAGGTGAGAAACTTTTTCATACGATACACTTTATTAATTTGCTACCCAATTTTTAATCATCGCCTTGCCTTCTGGAGTTAATACACTCTCTGGGTGAAATTGTACACCTCTTATATCTAATTCTCTATGACGTAGTGCCATTACTTGGCCATTCTCGTCTACTGCAGTTATTTCTAGTGAAGGAGGAAAGTTCTCTCTAGCGACTACCCAACTGTGATAACGCCCGACATCTACTTTTGAGTCAAGACCTTTAAAGAGTACTGTATCATCTTTAGTAACGTCTATAGTAGTGGCTATACCGTGAAAAACTTGATCAAGATTGGTGAGTTGCCCGCCATATACTTCTCCTATAGCTTGTTGTCCCAGGCATACTCCTAGGATGGGTTTTTTACCTCCATAAGCTCTAATTACTTCCTTTAACAATCCTGCTTCTTCTGGAATTCCCGGACCTGGGGAGAGTAATATCTTATCGTAGCTCTCCAGTTCTTCTATGTGAAACTGGTCATTGCGCAGCACGTTTACCTGACAATCCAGTGCTTCTAGATAGTGTACAAGGTTGTACACAAAACTGTCATAATTATCTATTACTATTATTTTCTTACTCATCTTTATAAGGCTTCTGCTAGTTGTAACGCTTTTGTGAGGGCGCCTAGTTTATTATACACTTCTTGTAATTCGTTTTCAGGGCTGCTGCTTGCTACGATACCGGCACCTGCTTGATAGTGTAAGCTGTGATTCTTACTCAAAAAGCTACGGATGATAATCGCGTGATTAAAGTTTCCTTTAAAATCCATAAATCCGATGGCGCCTCCATAGAAATCACGATTTACGTTTTCATATTTTTCAAGCAGCTGCATTGCCATATGCTTGGGAGCACCGCTTAATGTTCCAGCTGGAAAGGTATCTGCCACTACTTGCAGGGTATTGCTTCCTACATTTAATTTTCCAGTGACCTTGCTTACAAGATGTATTACGTGAGAGAAGAACTGTACTTCTCTGTAGGTATCTACAACTACATTATGTCCATTACGGGATAAGTCATTACGAGCTAGATCTACAAGCATTACGTGCTCGCTGTTTTCTTTTTCATCTGCGGCGAGTTCTTTGGCTAGAAGCGCATCTTGCTCATCGTTACCTGTACGTTTAAAAGTTCCAGCAATTGGATGAATCTCTGCTTGTCCATCTTGAACAATGATTTGTGCTTCTGGAGAACTTCCAAAAATTTTAAAATCTCCGTAGTCAAAGTAGAACAGGTAAGGAGATGGATTGACACTGCGCAATGCACGGTATACATTAAATTCATCTCCTGTGAATTTTTGAGAGAATCGTTTGCTAGGTACTATTTGAAAAACATCACCTCTCTGGCAGTGTGCTTTGCATGTTTCTACAAGTTTTTTGAAATCTGAATCAGAAATATTGGTGCTGACATCATCTTTACGAGTAAAGTCGTATTGAGCAAATGATTTTGTTCTAATTACATCTGCTATTTGTGTGGTATTATCATTTCCATCAAGGCTATGGCAAAAAACATAGGCTTCATTATTAAAATGATTGATAGCAATTACATTTTGATAAACAGCGTAGTAAGCGTCTGGAACTTTAAGGTCTCCTTCTTTTTTAGAAAGTGTAAGATCTTCAAAATACCGCACAGCGTCATACGACATATACCCAAAAAGGCCATTGTTTATAAACTTAAAAGAAGAGGTTTGGGATGAGAACGCTTTCGCGAAAGCGTCCAAAACACCCACCACATTCGTGTCTTTCTCTATGGTTTGTTCAGACTGTGTGCCATCCGGAAATTGCTGAATAATATGTTCGTTTTCTATCTTAATAGATGCAATAGGGTTGCAGCATATATAGCTAAAGCTATTATCATTTGCGTGGTAATCACTACTCTCCAGAAGGAGACTATTAGGGAAGCGATCCCGTAGTCTCAGGTACACAGAAACTGGAGTAATCGTATCTGCCAGTAGCTTGGTATGATGTGTTATTAATTTGTAATTCATTTTGGGTGTAAATGCAAACAGCCTGTCGTAAGACAGGCTGCTTTTATGATTTTTACATATAGGCGATGCTTACGACAACGATTGTTGTGTTTTCCACCACCAAGTATGTACTGTGTTTCTTTTCATTTAAGTTGTAAAGATAGGGAGGTATTATAAATTAAAAAAGCCTCTTCGTTAAAAAATAAAGAGGCTTGTAAAAAATAAGTTGGGTATTATAGTACTAAGTTAATAGTTAATTCAAACTCATCTTTAATCGCTCTATCCTTAAGTCCGTCAAAGAAAGAAGCAGAACCATACTTGATACCGTATTTAGTGCGGTCTACATTAAAAGTTGTCGAGAAGGTATTGTTTGGGCCTTTTTTCAGCAGCACTTTCACTACTTCTGTATGTCCTTTTATAGTAAGGTTACCCATCACACTGTAAGCATCTCCGTTGTCAAATGTTTCAGTAATTTCAAAGGTTGCCGTTGGGTGATTTTCTACACCAAAAAACTCATCTGAGTTAAGGTGTCCTTCAAGATCTTCTTTTCCTTTTCCAGCTCCTAAATCTGTTACTTGTAAAGAGGTCATATCTACAACAAACTTTCCTCCAGTAATCCTGTCTCCATCCATTTCTAGATGCCCTTCTTGAAAAGCAAGTGTTCCTGAGTGTTGCCCAGTAATTTTCTTGCCAACCCAAGATACGGTGCTTTGAGAGGCATCTATAGTTACTTTTTTAATAGGATTATGCGTAGCAAAAGCCCCTGTGATGAATAATGCAAATAGTGCAGTAAAAAATTTAGTTTTCATTGTTGTTGTTTTATGTGATTATTGTCGTAAAGTATTGAGCAGAGTATTGAGTAATTCGAGTTTGTTTGTATCTAGATTAGCTGTAATTTTTTCTTCAGCCTGTGTGATTTTAGGGTCTATTTTTTTTAATATGTCTAGACCTTTTTGAGTAATGGTAATTTCTATTTTTCTTCTATTTGTGGGGCATATGGTTCTATCTACATATTCTTTTGAAAGCAATTTATCAATGAGTCTGGTTGTATTACTCATTTTAGTAACCATTCGTTCATTAATGGTAGATAAATTTGCAGGTTTTCCTTGCTGCCCGCGCAATATACGTAATACGTTGAACTGCTGTAATGAAACCTCATACGGTTTGAGTGTTTCGTGCAAAAGATCTGTTGCCCAACTCGCAGTGAGGAGAAGGTTGATAGATAGCTTTCGCGAAAGTGGTAACTGTCTGGTTTGTATTACATCTTCTATTGTCATTACAATAATTGTATATACAAATGTATGGTTAATTGGGGTGCGTTTGGAAATTTTAACTTTTTTTTAAAAATTGTAACCCTAATCAAAAGGAAATCTTTAACAGTTAAACGCTAAAGTGTGTTAATACCTCTTGTAAAAGGACAAGCATATTTTAGTTTTACATAGATGAAACAACTGTATCTCTATTTTTTGTTGACATGTCTGTCTTGTGGTGAAAAAAATAACACCACAACTATAGATGAAGAGGTCAATGGTCGGGCCTTTGCCACTGTAGACTTTGAAGGGTATGAGGCGTATCTTACAGAAGTAAAAGCGCCAGTTGTGGTAGTAAATTTTTGGGCTACTTGGTGTAAGCCCTGCATTAAAGAACTTCCTTATTTTGAAAAATTGGGAAAAAATTATCAAGATGATGTCTCCGTAGTACTAGTGAGCCTAGATTTTCCAGATCAAATAGAACGGTTGGAGCAGTTTATTGAAAAGCATAAACTAGAATCACAAGTTGTGCTGCTGGACGATGGAAATGCAAATGAATGGATACCTAAAGTAGATCAAGATTGGTCTGGTGCAATACCGGCGACAATTATATTTAATAAAGGTGAGAGAAGTTTTTTTGAGCAATCTTTTACCTATGAAGAACTAGAAAAACAAGTAAAAACATTTTTATGAAAACATTTAAAGTATTAACGTTACTCGCAGTAGTGCTTATTCTATCTGCCTTTGCCGTAAATACAATAGGAAAGGTAGGAGAGGGGTCTAAAGGTTATAATGTGGGTGATATCGCTGCAGATTTCAGCCTAAAAAATATAGATGGGGAACAAGTTTCTTTAAACGACTATAAGGATGCTAAAGGTTTTGTGGTAATCTTTACGTGCAATACCTGTCCTTTCTCTGTAGCAAATGAAAATAGGATCATAGCTCTTGATTTAAAATATAAAAACCAAGGTTATCCAGTAATTGCTATCAATCCTAATAATCCAGAAGCGCAGCCAGGTGATAGCTTTGAAAAAATGCAGGTAAGAGCAAAGGAAAAAGGGTATACATTTCCCTACTTATTAGACGAAGGGCAAAAAATTTATCCTGCCTATGGTGCCACAAAAACTCCACACGTTTATCTTTTGCACAAAACAGCAAGAGGTAACGAAGTAAAGTATATAGGAGCCATAGATGATAATTCTAGAAATGAGGCTGCTGTAAAAGAGCGCTTTCTTGAGAATGCAATTAACGCTTTACTGGAAGGGAAAGAGATAGAAGTAACAGAAACAAGAGCAATAGGATGCTCGATAAAAGTATAGATTCTTATATATAAATTGTTGATAACCGCAGCACACCACTGCGGTTTTTTACTTTTAGCTCGATAAGAATATTGTATTTTTGTCATTCAAAACAAGGAGGAATGATTGTTGAACAATTATATACAAAATGTCTTGCGCAGGGTGCTTATTTTATAAGTAGTAATGGAGAATCTGCCATTATAGATCCGCTTCGGGAGATGAAGCCATATCTTGATCTTGCGCGTGAAAACAAGGCGCCTATAAAATATATTTTCCTAACACACTTTCATGCAGACTTTGTGAGTGGTCAAGTAGATCTCGCTAAAGAAACAGGAGCTACCATAGTTTTTGGACCTAATGCAACTCCTGCTTATGATCATTATAGTGCAAAAGATGGAGAGATATTTACCATAGGTAACCTTACGATCAAAACGATACATACTCCTGGTCATACTATGGAATCTACCTGTTACTTGTTGCATACTCCTGAAGGAAAGCAAGAAGCACTGTTTACTGGAGATACCTTATTTATAGGAGATGTAGGTAGGCCCGATCTTGCTGCAAAATCAGATCTTACAACTCAAGACCTTGCAGGATATTTATATGATAGTTTGCATACTAAAATTGCACCGCTTGATAACGATATAATAGTATATCCTGCGCACGGTGCGGGATCTGCTTGTGGTAAGAATATGAGCAGTGAGACTAGTGATACACTTGGAAGCCAGAAGGAAACGAACTATGCCTTTAAACTCAAGCGAGAAGATTTTATTAAAGAATTAACGACGGGACTGGCAATGCCACCGGCGTATTTTCCAGAAAATGTAGCGATGAATAAACGTGTGAATGAAGATTTTGACACGATCATTGCTCGAGGTACAAAGGCTCTCTCTGTTGCAGAATTTGAAGAGTTAGCAAGTCAAGAAGATGTGCTCGTGTTGGATACTCGAAGTAATTCCGCTTTCGCGAAAGCGAGCCACCCACAAGCACTCTTTATAGGACTTCACGGTCAATTTGCACCTTGGGTAGGGGCATTGATTCCCGATATCAATCAAAAGATCATTTTTCTAGCAGAAGAAGGAAAGGAAGAAGAAGTGGTAATGCGACTAGCAAGAGTTGGGTATGACAAGAGTTTAGGGTACTTAGAAGGAGGTATAGAAGCTTGGCAAGAAGCAGGCAAAGAAATCACAGATATCCAAGAAGTTACTGCACAAGAATTTGTAGACGGCTTAGGTAACGGCAGCATTGCACACCCTGTAGATGTAAGAAAACCTGGAGAATACAACACAAGTCACATAGAAGGTATTACACACTTATCCCTAGACGAGGCGCATACCAATGTTAACACCTTAGATACTGCAAAAACCTACCATATTCACTGTGCTGGAGGATATAGATCTCTCATTTATGCTTCTATAGCAAGGCAGTATGGTGTAGAAAATGTGGTAAATGTACTTGGTGGCTATGGAGCCATTAAAAAAACAGAATTAGGACAACTTAAACTTACACAATGAAAGATATTACAGTAGACCAGTGGAAAGCACAAATAGCAGAGGATGCAAATGCAGCAATCTTAGACGTTAGAACACAAGATGAGGTAGATGAAGGAATGATAGAAGGGGCTGCTCATATAGATATTTTTATGGGACAGGGATTTATTGATGCTGTAGAGCAACTCGATAAGTCAAAAAACTACTATATTTATTGTCGTTCTGGAGGTCGTAGTGGTCAGGCTTGTCAAATAATGGGACAGCTAGGTTTTAAAACAACTTACAATTTAGTAGGAGGTTACACCGCTTGGGACGCTTTAAATAAATAACAATGAAGATTAGAATAGTATTACTCGTGCTCTTAGGTAGTTTAGCGTTGATAAATTGCAAAGAAGGAAATGCACAAGAAATAAAAACGGTCGAACTCATCTCCGTTGCAGATATGGAAGAAGCCTTAAAAGTAGATGATGTGCAACTCATAGATGTGCGTACCGTACGAGAATTTAGCAAAGGGCATCTTGAAAACGCTAAAAATATTGTGTATCAAGGAGCTAATTGGGATGAACAAGTTGCCTCTTTGGATAAGGATAAACCTGTTTACGTGTATTGTGCAAAAGGAGGTCGTAGTGCAAAATGTGCGGCACTTTTAGAGGAAGCAGGATTTAAAAAAGTTTTTGACCTCGAGGGGGGGATAACCCAATGGATCAATGAGGGTAAGGAAATAGAGTAAAAACTGTTTTCGTAAATAATAGTAAAAAGGAACGTCTGGCGTTCCTTTTTTTATGGGATTATTTTGGGGTACGCTTTCTCGAGAGCGGGCTTGTAAGATTTGCAAGTATCAGAAGGATAATGCTGTAGAGCATAAAAATTTAAGATATAATTAGCATTTCTAGTTGCGTTCTCCTTGACAATATTTCAGATATTATAGTGCTTTTAATCATTTTATGATAAAAGTGTATTTAATTTCAACCAAAATCGCAAAATCTTATGAAATGAGCCAACGGAACAAAACGGCATAGCGTGCCATTAAGTTTTAAGGCGAATTACATCTGACAATTAAGTGACACTAAAAAGAAACAGATGAAAAGACGAAATTTTGTCCAACTGGCCGGAATGGGAGTAGGCGCAGCAATGATGCCTTCCCTTTTGATGGGGAATAACATCTCGACAGAAGCACTCCTAGAACCAGGAATGGACGTAATTATCAAAAAGCAACTTGCAGATGTTGCCCTTAATACCGCAAAAGGATTGGGAGCCTCGTATGCAGATGCAAGAATAGGAAGATATTTAAACCAATTTGTACGTACACGAGAAGATAAAGTACAAGGTGTTGTAAACACAGAATCCTTTGGGATAGGAATACGTGTTATTGCAAATGGTACTTGGGGTTTTGCCTCTACAAATGACGTGACCCAAGATGGAATTAAGAAAGCTACAGAGCAAGCAGTTGCTATTGCAAAGGCAAATGCTAAGTTTCAAACAAACCCAGTAGAGCTGGCTCCCGTTAAGTCTTACGGTGAAGTGTCCTGGAAAACGCCCATCACAAAGGATTTTAAAGAAGTTCCTGTTTCTGAAAAGGTAGACTTATTGCTCAGCGCCAATGCGGCTGCTCAGCAAAACGGTGCAAACTTTGTAAACTCGGCCTTATTTATGGTGAATGAGCAAAAATATTTTGCTTCTACAGAAGGATCATACATAGACCAAGATGTACATCGTATATGGCCTACATTTGGAGTTACCGCCGTGGGAGATGGTAAGTTTAAAACGCGCCAGGCAATGAGCGCACCTATGGGAATGGGCTATGAGTATATGGATGGCTTAGCCTCAGAAAAACTAGAAGGACCAGATGGTTTAAAACTTTATAGAAAGAGTTACGATATTATAGAAGACGCTACAATGGCAGCAAAACAAGCAAAGCAAATGCTTACTGCTAAGTCTGTAGATGCAGGAAAGTATGATCTTGTTTTAGAGCCTAATCATTTAGGTCTTACCATACATGAGAGTGTAGGTCATCCTACAGAACTAGATCGCGTATTAGGGTATGAAGCTAATTATGCAGGAACGAGTTTTGCCACTATAGACAAGTTTAAGTCGGGCAACTTTAAGTACGGTAGTGATATTGTAAATATTGTGGCAGATAAAACTCAAGAAGGATCTCTAGGATATGTAGGTTGGGATGATGAAGGTGTAAAAACCAAGCAATGGGATATCATTAGAAATGGTGTGTTGGTAAACTATCAAGCAATTCGTGATCAAGTAAAAATGATTGGTCAGAATGAATCACACGGTTGTTGCTACGCACAAAGTTGGAATGATGTACAATTCCAACGTATGCCTAATATTTCCTTAGAAGCGGGTAAAGAACCCTATTCTATTAATGATATGATTAAGGATGTAGAAAAGGGAATTTATATTGCGGGTAGAGGTTCGTACTCTATTGATCAACAACGTTATAACTTCCAGTTTGGAGGAACGATGTTTTATGAGATTAAAGACGGAAAGATTGTAGGAATGCTTAATGATGTGGCCTATCAATCTAATACACAAGAATTCTGGAATTCTTGTGCAAAAATATGTGACCAGAGCGATTATCGTCTTTTTGGATCATTCTTTGACGGAAAAGGGCAACCTTCACAAGTAAGTGCAGTTTCTCACGGAAGTTCCACTTCGCGATTTAACGACATTAATGTGATTAACACAGGTCGTAACGTTTAATTAGTCATTTTTTAAAGAAAAACACAATGGGAATATTTTCAAAAGAAGAGGCTAGAAAGATTATGGAGAAAGCAATGAGCTTTTCCACATCAGACGCCTGTGTGATAAATTTAAGTGGTAGTGAGAGCGGTAACATACGTTATGCTCGTAACTCTGTATCTACTGCCGGGCATCAGTCCAATCAAAGTATGGCGGTTACCGCAAATTTTGGTAAAAAATCTGGAACAGCAACCATAGATGAGTTTGATGATGCCTCACTTGCAAAAGTGATAAAGAGAGCAGAAGAACTCGCAAAGCTTGCTCCAGAAAATCCAGAATTTATGGATCCTTTAGGGCCACAAACGTACGACGAGTCAAAAACCTATGTAGAAGCTACAGCAAATATGACGCCCGAGTATAGAGCTCAGGTGGCAGAAGCGAGTATACAGCCAGCAAAGTTAAAAGACGTCACAGCGGCGGGGTTTCTAGACGGAGGAGAAGGTTTTAGTGCGATGATGAACTCGAATGGATTGTTTGCTTACAACAAGTCTACAAATATGGAATTTACCGTAACCATGCGTACTAATGACGGAACTGGATCGGGATGGGTGACAAGAGATTTTAATGACGTAACAAAATTTGACGCAGCCGAAGCTTCAAAAGTAGCCATCGATAAAGCGGTTATGTCACGAGAAGCAAAAGCTATTGAACCTGGAAAGTACACGGTAATTTTAGAGCCTTCTGCTGGACTTGGCTTATTGCAAGGACTAGGACGCTCCATCAATGCGCGATCTGCAGATGAAGGACGTAGTTTTATGTCTAAGAAAGGAGGCGGCACTAAATTAGGAGAGAAAATTGTAGACGAGCGGGTAACACTCTGGTCAGATCCTCTTAATGATGAGGTGCCAGCGCCTACTTGGAATGGAGCAGGCCAGCCACTCAAAAAAACGACCTGGATAGAAAATGGTGTGGTTAAAAACCTTGCCTATGGCCGTTATTGGGCAAAGAAACAAGGAGTAGATCCTGTGCCTTTCCCGAGTAATTTTATTATGGCCGGAGGAGATGCCTCCTTGGATGATTTAATCAAGAGTACTAAAAAAGGAATTCTGGTTACACGTCTTTGGTACATACGATCTGTAGATCCACAAACCTTGCTCTATACGGGACTTACAAGGGATGGGACGTTCTATATTGAGAACGGAAAAATCAAGTACCCTGTAAAGAATTTCCGTTTTAATGAGAGCCCTATTATTATGCTTAATAATCTAGAAACGCTCGGTAAACAAGTGCGAGTAGATGGAAGTCTAATTCCGTATATGAAGGTACGCGACTTTACATTTACCAGCCTTTCTGATGCGGTATAAACAGCTATAAATGATATAAGACTGGTTATTACTTATGGTGATAACCAGTTTTGTTTTTAAAAGTATGCTTTCGCGAAAATTTGAAAACATTTCAATGATGATTTTTTAAAATGAAAAATAGACTCCCACTTTTATTTGTCTTGTGTATTGCATTTTTTTCTTGCAAAGAAAACTCTGCTTTTATGACTGACTGTCATTGCGAAAAGATTGATCTAGCTAATGGAGTTGAAATTGATGACAACTTAGGTAGATTTAGCTTTAATGTGCCTAATTCAAATTGGGTGCCTTACTTTCATACAAATGACATAGGAAATGGTGTTGTTTGTGGGTTTCTAGACGGAGAGAGCTTTAAAACTTTTAGTATTACGGAATTGACAAAAGATGAAAATTGGATGAGTAGGCAAGATATGCAAGCGGATATTGAGTCAAAATACAATGTAATTGAATCTGGGAGTATAGTCATTAATAAACAAGAATCTCTTTGGAACTTGGTAGACTTTAATAAAGATTCAATTCCATCTCTGGCTCTTTTCGTTACAACTGAGCATCCAGTCGAAAATTGGTTCTACACCATAAACCTTTCAGTAAGTAAAGATAAGTATGGCAAGAAAGAAATTTGCGAATTGGAAAATTCTATTTTGAGTTTTAGAACGTGGTAATTATGTCTAATAAATTCTTCTTCACACGCTTACAATATGAATCTGGTGATTGGGATGTAGACCAGCGTATGCCCTCTAATTTGTTGAATTCGCTAGTAGAGTATACCACACTGGCTGTAGATACGCAGGAAAATATTATTTCACTCGCGAGTGATGCTATTTTTAAAAGTCCATTTTGTTATATCTCTGGACATAAACTAGTGCAGTTTACCAAGAAGGAAAAAGAAAATTTTAAGAAGTATGTGGAGAATGGAGGGTTTGTTTTTGCAGATGATTGTAATCATGATATAGATGGATTGTTTGCAAAATCTTTTGAGCGGCAAATGGAAGAAATCTTTGGTGTAGATGCGCTGAAAAAAATCCCTAATGATCACGAAATTTATAATGTCTTTTTTGAGTTTGAAGACGGTCCACCTACGACGTCTCAAGAATTAAATGGATGGGGCGATGATCTTGTACATGACTATCTCAAAGCTATTGAAATCAATGGCAGGATAGGCGTATTGTACAGTAATAAAGATTATGGGTGTGAGTGGGACTACGACTTTAGAAATAAACGTTGGTATAAGATTGACAATACGAGATTTGGGGTGAATATAGTGATGTATGCGTTGACGAGTTAGAAGCTAGAAGCAGGACGTCCTAAAGTTAGTATAGTAAATAGTGGATGAGATTTCCGCCTTCGCGGAAATATATAGAAATAATAGGAATGAACCAAGAATTAAAGGAATTACGGCAAGAAGTAACAACACTTACTGGTAAGCTTGCAGATTTACGAAAAGAGATTGCCAAGGTCATTATTGGGCAAGAAGAAACGGTAGAGCAATTATTGATCACCTTTCTAGCAGGCGGTCATGCTTTGCTAGAAGGAGTACCTGGACTTGCAAAGACATTAATGATACGTACGCTGGCGCAAGCAATAGATCTGGACTTCAAGCGTATCCAGTTTACACCAGATTTAATGCCCTCAGATATTATAGGTACCGAAATTTTGGAAGAAGATCAATCTACCGGAAAGAAATCATTTGAGTTTAAAAAGGGACCTATTTTTGCAAATATTATTCTGGCAGATGAGATTAACCGTACACCACCAAAAACTCAGGCAGCGCTGCTCGAAGCAATGCAAGAATTTGAGGTGACTTACTCTGGAACTACCTACGCATTGGAGCGTCCGTTTTTTATTCTTGCTACTCAAAACCCTATTGAACAATCAGGGACTTTCCCTTTACCAGAAGCTCAACAAGATCGATTCTTATTCTATATAAAAATAGGATATCCTACAGCGAGTGAAGAAACTCATATTTTAAAAAGCACTACCGGAACTAGCAAAGAAAGTATCCAACCTATACTTTCCGGAAAAGAAATTTTGCGCTTGCAACAACTCGTTAGGGAAGTACCTATAAGTGACGGCTTAATAGAGTTCGTAAGCAATATTGTTCGGGCGACACGACCAGAAACTACGAGTAACGAGTATGTAAAACAATGGGTAGGATGGGGTGCAGGTCCAAGAGCGGGACAGGCAATGATTCTTACGGCAAAGGCAAGAGCACTCTCGCAAGGGCGAATGGCAGTAACGCTAGAGGATATAAAAAATGTTGCTTTACCAGTTTTACGCCATCGTGTGATTGTAAATTTTAAGGCAGAGGCAGAAGGAATTACCTCAGATACCGTTACAAGTCAATTGTTAGATCAAATAAATTTTAATGCATAGATCCTTAAAGTGAAAGACGACTATAGACAATTACTCAAACCCGATGTGATCAACAGTGTAGCTGGATTGACACTCATCTCACGAGTAATTGTAGATGGATATCTGTCTGGACTTAATAGAAGTAGGAGCGTAGGTGCAGGATTAGAATTTAGCCAGTATAGAGGGTACGAGCCAGGAGACGATCTGCGTTTGTTAGATTGGAAGATGCTGGCAAGATCTGGTCGTTACTATGTCAAGCAATCTGAGATAGATACTCATATTTCTGTTAAGTTTATCATAGACACAAGTGCCTCAATGCTTCATAAGGAAAGCGATATTTCTAAAAGAGACTATGCAAATGTATTGATAGCTAGTCTGGCACACCTAGCACATAGTCAGGGTGATGCTACGGGTCTCATTGCTCTTAATGATACAACGCTAGAAGCGTTACAACCAGCTCTAGGGAAACAGCATTTCAATAGGTTTTTATATCAATTATTGCAATTGCGTAATGAAGGCAGCTGGCCACAAGATATTGCCAGTGAAAAACTGCATAATCGCAGTCATAAAGAGCTTATTTTTTTCATTACAGATTTTTACGAGAATCAAGATGAGATTACAGACATGGTAAAGCAACTTAAAACCTCTCGTAATGAAGTTACCGTGTTACATCTTATGGGAAGGAACGAATATGAGTTTGATTACAAAGGACAAGTGATTTTTGAAGACCTAGAGTCTGGCACAAAAGTAAAGGTAAATACCAAGGAAGCTAGAGATGTATATTTAGAAGGCTTACAACAATATATAACGCATGCAAAGGAAGAATTACTTGCAAGTGGTATAGGCTACGAATTATTTATGCTGGATCAACATATTGGTGAGGCGTTACAATTATTCCTTAAAAAACGTGCTAAACTATCGTGAAGTGACTTTGCTGAATCCGTCATATCTCTGGGGATTATGTGCACTAGCCATCCCAATAGCCATACACTTATGGAGTAGGAAAAAAGTACGCACCATAAAAGTAGGAAGCACCCAATTTATTACCGAAACAAAATCTAAACAAAGTAACAGCATACATCTTAATGAGTGGTGGTTGCTGTTCTTACGTTGTCTCATTATAAGCACACTTGTCGTTATTCTAGCGGAACCACAGATTACAAAAAAGGTTCAAAATCAAGAGATTGCCTACGTTTTTGAGCCTTCTTTACTATCTTCTACAGAGGGCGCCAGTTTATTTGATCAAATCCCGCTAGAGGGAAGACGATTATTAACAAAAGGATTTCCAGAGTGGAAGGTGGATGAAGAAATTGAAGTAACAGAGGAGGTCCCTAATTATTGGCAGTTAGCTCAAGAATTGGATCAGATTTCGGCAGATAGTGTGGTTGTTTTTGTACACGCTTTCGCGAAAGCATTAAAAGGAAAACGTCCTTCTGTTTCTTCAAACATTCAGTGGGTAGTGATCGCTCCTGAGAAAGAAGTAGATACCCCAATTGCCGCGAGAAAAGTAGGTGACGAGATCGAAATACTGACACTTCAAAGCAATGATAACGCCCTTTCTTTTGATCGAACATTAGTAAATCAAAATGAAGTTGATTTTGCCAGCACCAAGGATAGTGTGCGCTTAGAAATGAATACAACAAGTGTGCAAGTACCCTATAACGAGCAAAAAACCATCACGATTGCGCTTGTCTATGATGAAAAGTATGTCGATCAAAAATTATATTTGGAAGCTTGTTTTAAAGCCATACAAGCGTATACCAAAAAGCCGATAGTTTTGGAGATAAACGAGTATACAAAAGAAGTGCCTTTAGCCAATAGTGATCGACTTGTTTGGTTAAGTGATCTTCCAGTATCTCAATCAGAGCGGCCTACCTTACTTCTAAAAAGGGATGATCTAGCCAGTAAACTGATAGAAACGGGTACGAACTCTAATCAATCAATAATTACTCAAAAACTCACACCAGAAATTATTCAAAAAAGGCAATTTGTCGCACAATTACTGGACTGGCTATCGATGGATACGCATTTGCACAGGACTATTGAATCATTGGATCAAAGAGTTGTTTCTCAAGAGGAAATAGCTACAATGTATAAAGCAAAGGCAGACAAACAACCTAAGATTGCTGTTGCAGATATGTCTGATGTTCTGTGGATTTTATTAGTGATATTACTCATAGGAGAACGCATATTAGCCAAAATTAGAAAACAATAATGCAAGGACAACACATCATACAAAAATACACAAGACGATGGCAATTATTGCGATGGCTAGAAGGTGTGTTGTATGGTTTGGGTGCTGGGTGTTTTGTAGGACTTCTTTCTGGAAGTATACTTTTTGGAGTCTTGAGTTTTGGTATCATCACCCTAGTAAGCTTGGTGTTCATAAAGCCTTGGAAGATTGATTTTGAAACGGTTACTCAATTTATAGATACACAATTAGATACAGCCGAGTATAGTTCTAGCTTGGTTCTTCTGGCACCTCAAGAACTGTCTGGGCTTGCGCAATTACAGCAAGATAAGGTAACCGAACAACTGGATTCAGATTTAAATGCCCTAACTCCCAGAACAGGGTTGAAAAAGGCTGCTATAGTCTCATTGCTACTTGTAATTTTTGGAGTTCTTGCCTCTCATTTTGGATTATTTAAGTCATCATCTTTGTCTGCGCCAGAGCAAGAGCAGATGATGAGCTTACAGTCCGTAGATTCAGTAACACCTGGCTATGTTGCACCAGTTTTGAAAGATCAAAAAGTTACTTTGCACTATCCTGAATACACAAGACTACCAGGACGTACATCCAGAAATATGAATGTAAAAGTGGTAGAAGGCTCTAGACTTTCCTGGAGTCTAGATTTTGAAGGTAAGATTCAAAGTGCTGTATGGGAAGGTCTCGGTGAAGTAAGGGATATGAGGATTTCTCATAATGCCATCGCACAAAGAGACCAATCCAGCGCCACAATAACAGTGCGACCTTTGTCCTCTGGGTATTACAATTTTAGATTTACGGATTCTTTGGGATCAAATTATACTTCAGAAATTTATGCTATTGAAGTAACTCCAGATGCCCCTCCAGAATTGAAGGTAAAAGAGTTGGCACAGTTTACTTCATTTGACTACGATGATACTAAGGAAATACAGTTCACCACACAAATTACGGATGATTATGGTATTGCCGGTGCAGAAATTATTGCTACTGTTACTAAAGGTTCTGGTGAGTCAGTTAAGTTTAGAGAAGAAAGACTGTCGTTTGATCAATCCATTAAAGAAGGAAGTAAAGCGCTACAGTTATCTAAAACGATAGATCTTGATGCATTAAAAATGGAGTTGGGAGACGAGCTTTATTTTTATGTGATGGCTCGAGATCAAAAAACACCGAGACCCAATATTACAAGAAGCGAGACCTTTTTTGCGGTTATAAAAGACACTGTGAGTGATGGCTTTGGGGTAGAAGGAACGATGGGAGCAGACTTGATGCCAGATTATTTTAGGAGTCAACGGCAGCTTATTATTGATACTGAAAAATTGATTAGTGCACGCCCAGAACTTACAGAAAACGAGTTCAAATCCAGAAGTAATGAGTTGGGGTTTGATCAAAAATCATTGCGATTAAAGTATGGAAAGTTTATGGGAGATGAAGCAGATTCTGGTATTGCTGTTCAGCCAGATATTGATATTGATGATTTTGATGCAGATGATCCCACAGCTGGTTTTAGGCACGATCATGACACTGAAAACGAACATAATCTAGTTGCTGAAGAAGACCACGATCACGATCACGAAGACACCCATGATCACGGTGATGAAGGTGAGGATAGTGAAGAAAAATCATTTCTAGAGGATTACCTCCATAATCACGACGATCCAGAAGAATCAACCCTATTTACAGAGTCTTTAAGAGGAAAACTTAAACAGGCGATGGCAGAGATGTGGGATGCAGAGTTGTACTTGCGTCTGGCGACTCCAGAAGAGTCGTTACCCTATCAATACAAGGCATTGAAGCTTATTCAGGAAATAAAAAATAGTGCTCGTATTTATGTGCATCGCATCGGTTTTGATCCACCGCCTATTAAGGAAGATAAACGCTTGTCTGGAGATTTGGATGAAATTGAAACTACAAACAAGCAAGATGATTTGGCAAAAGAAGATGCCTATAAAGCTATGCGACAGAGCGTTAAAATTATAGAAGATCGTATCGTTTTAAAAGAGGTATTAACAGATGAGGATAAGGAAGCTTTCGCGAAAGCAGGGCAAGAATTAGCCACTATAGCTATTAATGAGCCCGCAAAACACCTTGCAACATTGCAGCGATTAAAATGGCTCACAGAAGATAAAGTCCAACCGGTAAACATTTGGCGAAAGGTTCAGAAAGGTCTATCAAATGCCTTGCCTAATACTACGGAAAAATCACCTGAAAGATCAGGATATAAAGGCACTTTAGAGGATTTATTTATTCAAGAACTCAAAACACGTGATTGATTCGATGTCCTTTTTAAATGCACAATGGGTTTGGCCAGTTTTACTAGTAGTGGGATTATTGTGGTGTGTTTTTTTGTGGAAGGAATTTGCAAAACGACATAAAAAGCGATGGTTGTTCAAATCTGTCATTGCCCTACTAGCAGTGGCTTCCCTAGCAGTTATATACTTAAAACCGGCAAAATTTATTGAGCAAACCAAAGAGGTAGGTGTTATCCTTACCGAAAATTTTAAACAATCACAGTTAGATAGTTTGAGGGCTGAGTATAAAGATCTTGTTGAGATACATTATGCTACTGATGGATTACGCCAAGATCAATTAGACGCTGTAAGTAAGGCATACATTCTGGGCAATGGCGTGGCTCCCTATGATTTCTGGCAGTTGGAAAATATACGCACCACCTATGTGCAAAATGATACAATAAAAGGCATTGTACGAGTGCACTACAATCAAGAATTGACAGTTGGTGACTCTTTAGTTTTCAAGGGGTTGTATGCAAACCCCATTCTTGGAACAAAACTGTTACTTGAAGATAGTGGAGGAAATACGTTGGATTCTATCACGCTAGGGGATTCTGAGAAAGTACTATTTAACTTAAGTACAAAAACAAAAGTAGCCGGACAGTATATATATCATCTTATTGAGAAAGACAGTTCCCAAACTATCTTGACTAAAAATCCAATTCCTGTGGTTATCCAGCCGGAGCATAAATTGCGTATTCTTATTGTAAATACTTTTCCAACTTTTGAGACAAAGTATCTTAAGAACTTTCTTTCAGAAAATGGTCATGAGATTTTAGTACGCAGCCAGATTTCAAAAAACACCTATAAGTTCGAAAATTTTAATAGATCAAAAGGAACTATCTATGGTTTTACACGGAGTAACTTGAGCAATTTTGACCTAGTAATTATGGACGGGAAATCTTACCAAGCGTTGAGTAGAAATTCCCGAAGAGCCTTAGATAATCAGATTGAGGATGCGGGACTAGGGCTGTTCATTCAGCCAGATGATTCGGTCATAAATGATGAGGTGTCATTTGGTTTTCGCTTAAAGCGAAATGAAAAAAAAGGAACTCAAATCGCTCCTTGGAATAGGGTTACTATTCCTGTTTACGGTGCTTCAATTAGACAGGAGACACTCTTACAACCCGTGTTTAAAACGCAGGGAACTATCTGGAGTGCATACATCCAGAAAGGAATGGGACGTGTGAGTACTTCTTTGTTTAAAGATACGTATCAGTTAGTGCTAAATGGTAATGGAGAGTTATATGAGCACATTTGGTCTACTACATTAAGTGCGGTAAGTCAGAAGGAAGTGGCTGCATCTCAGTTGATTCCTCAAAAAGAATGGGTTTATAAAAATGAACCTTTTTCTTTTAAGGTAAGGACATCCGTAGGGAGCCCACAATTAGTGTCTCATACGGGTAATACAATTGCGCTGCGACAGGACCAGCACATAAAGGATCAATGGGAGGGAACTACCTATCCTCGAAACCCTGGATGGCAGTATGTACAGCTTAAAAATGATAGTATTAAGATGGGGTATTTTGTTTTTTCAAATGATGACTGGCAAAATAAAAAAGCGTTTGAATTAAAGAAAGCAAACCAACTCAAGTTTACTGGAATGAAAAATACACAAACTTCCGAAAAAGTGTTGCATCCTTATGCACGTGTCTGGTTTTTTATACTCTTTTTAGTTTGTCTTGCGATTTTATGGGTCCTTCCTAGGATTGAGTGATGTTTACGTGTCTGTTGATGCGTTTATTTTTTCTTGATCACTCGCCTTTCTTTGTTCCTCTTTCTCAACAAATTTTTGATGCTCTATGTGGGCATAGTGGTCTTTTTTTCTGTTGTAAATACTCTCTATGCCTTCTGCCTTTCCGTAAATAGTGACTTTGTCATGAGGTAACATTTTAAAATTACCAGAGGGTGATCCAAAATAGCCTGCTCCCTTTCTTTCTACACCTAAAATAGTAATGCCTTCTTGACGCAAATCTAATTCCTCAAGAGTACGATTACACATCCATCCATCACTATCTACCTCTGCTTCTATAATTTTAAAATCATCTTTAAGATGTAGGACAGCCGCATAATCTTGAATTTCTAGATCTGTATATTTTTTAAGCATTTTATTTATAATTCGAGATAGACCTTTGTTTACCCAAGAGCTTCTGATGGCCAGCCATAAAAACAACATTCCTAAAACAATGGTTAAGAAGCCGTATAATCTAGAAGCATTGGACTCTGGTAAGACAAAGGTTAAAATAAGCGAAGACATGGCCGTTACAATACCCGCGTTTCCTATGAGCATCAAGTTATAGATGATCTTGCGTCGCACAGGATGATTCATAATATTTTCTGTTTCTTGGGTGCTTAGTCCGGCACCGGTATAGGCAGAGCGTGACTGGAACTTAGCACTTTCTTCTGAGAGGCCTGTGTGTACTAATGCAATGGTGCAGACCTTAGTAATAAGAACAGAAAAGGTGACAATAAGAAAAAGGGAGACAGCAGCGATCATAATAGGCTCTTTTAGATTTTACAAAGCTAGCTATTCCTACAAAAAACAAATAAACCCTAATTAAAATTAATAATTAGGGTTTGTCATAGTGGAGTCGGGCGGACTCGAACCGCCGTCCAAACAAGTAACAAAACTGCTTTCTACACGTTTAGTTTTTGTTTAAATTTTCGTCTGATTGCCGGTCAAAAACTACCAACGCACAGCTTATCTCTGATTAAATTTCGCTACGATATCAAAGCCCTATCGTGGCTAGGTTTACTTTTACGAAGCCACATAATCGATCGCCGCAAACCAAGGCTTTCGAGTGACTTCCTGCTTGTCTACCTTGTAGACCGAGGCATTATCCTACTATAATTCAGATTATGCAGCTAGGGCGTAGTTATTCTCGCCGTTTAAAAGTGTGAGACAGATATTAACGAGCATTATTCCCATAGCTCGACGTGCTTACAACTTGGTTAATCTCGCTGTCAAAACCAAATCGACCCCAATAATTCAAAGAAACACGCTTTCGCGAAAGCGTAACAACAAATATATCACTTACTCGTATATTTGTTATCCTGTATTGACCAAAAGCTGTACCAAATTTTAAAACTGCCAAAACTACCTTAGTACTATGAAGTTTGCCATCATAAAAGAACGTAAGAATCCACCAGATCGAAGAGTTGTTTTTTCTCCAGAAATGTTAAGCCTTGCCAGAGAACAAAACCCAGAAGCGACCTTTGTCGTGGAGTCGTCAGATATCCGAGTTTTTTCTGATGAAGCATATAGAGATGCTGGTTTTGAAGTGACAAAAGATGTATCTGATGCAGATGTGATGTTAGGAGTAAAGGAAGTACCCGTGGAATTTTTAATACCTAACAAAAAGTATTTTTACTTCTCACATACGATAAAAAAGCAACCTTATAATAGGAAGTTGCTTAAAGCCATGCTAGATAAAAATATCGAGATGTACGATCACGAAGTTATTATAAGGGAAAATGGAGCACGTCTTATAGGTTTTGGGAGATATGCAGGTTTGGTTGGTGCTTATAATGGTTTTAGACTATTAGGAATACGAGATAAACTCTTTGAACTTCCTAAAGTAGAGTACTTAGCAGACCTTGCAGAAGTAAAGCGAGAGCTTGATAAAATCACACTGCCTCCTATTAGAATTTGCCTTTCTGGAACAGGGAAAGTGGCAAAAGGGGCAAAAGAAATTTTAGATCACCTTCAGATCACAGAAGTTACTGACCACGAATACCTTACTCAGCAATTTGACAAACCTGTATTCTGCCTTATAGATGTGACAGAGTATAATAAGCGCACAGATGGTATGCCTATGGATAAGTATACTTTTTATAAAGACCCGTCAGGTTATGAGAGTGATTTTATGAAGTATGCTCAGGTAACAGATTACTTTATTGCTGGTCATTTTTATGGGGATGGAGCACCTTACTTATTTACGAGAGATGATGCAAAACATCCAGATTTCAATATAAGTATTGTTGCAGATGTATCTTGTGATATTGATGGCCCCGTAGCGAGTACGATTAGACCTTCTACCATCGCAGACCCTTTTTATGGTTATGACCCAAAATCAGAGAAGGAAGTACCTTTGGGGACACCTGGTAGTATTGCCGTGATGGCTGTAGATAATCTGCCTTGTGAGTTGCCTAAAGATGCAAGTGAAGGTTTTGGAGAGATGTTTTTAAAGCATTTAATTCCAGCATTTTATAACCAAGATAAAGATGGCATCCTAGAGAGAGCTAGGATGACTACAGAAAATGGAACCCTTACAGAGCGTTACAGTTACCTCCAAGACTACGTAGACGGGAAGGAATAGTTGTTAAGACTTTTATAATCTTTAGGCACTAGATGATTGCACAAGTATCTTTGCACAGCTATGAGAATACTAATAACAGGAGCTACAGGTCTAGTAGGACGTTCTCTGGTGACATTGTGTCGTCAGCAGGGGATTGCCGTAAATTACTTGACCACTTCCAAGAAAAAAATAACAAAAGAACCGGACTACAAAGGCTTTTATTGGAATCCTAGTACGGGAGAGATAGATGAAGCCGCCTTACAAGAAGTCACGACCATCGTACATCTTGCCGGAGCTACTATTGCACAACGGTGGACGGAGAAGAATATGCAGGTTATTAAGGATAGCCGGATCAAAAGTGCGCGTTTAATTTATGAGGTGTTAGACCGCTTTCGCGAAAGCGAGAATCCACTCCCCGTAAAACATATCATTTCTGCAAGTGCGATAGGTTGTTACCCATCTTCACAAACTAAGTACTACGACGAGAAATATCCAAGCTATGCAAAGGGATTTTTAGGGGAAGTAGTAGAGGAGTGGGAGACATCGATTTTCGAATTTCAGAAACTAGATATACAAACGACTCTTGTACGCACAGGTATTATTTTGGACAAAGAAGATGGAGCACTCCCCAAGATTATGCAACCTATAAAATTGTATGCTGGGGCGTCACTTGGTTCTGGAGAGCAATGGCAATCGTGGATTCACATTGAGGATATGGCGCGTTTGTACTTGCACATTTTGAAAAATGAATTGGCAGGCATTTATAACGGTGTTGCACCTAATCCAGTAACTAACGAGAAGCTTACTAAAGTAACTGCTCAAGTACTTAAAAAACCTTTGTTTTTGCCTAATGTCCCAGCATTTGTATTGAAAACAGCACTCGGTCCGATGGCCACTATTGTTCTAGAAAGTCAGAAGGTATGTGCAGATAAGATTTTACAATCAGGCTTTGAGTTTTATCACAAATCTTTGGAAGGAGCACTAGAAGATTTACTACAATAAAAAAATCCGCCAGCTGGCGGATTTTTTATGATATGTTGGTCACTGCCTATGCTTTTGTAGCCTGAAGTGAAATTTTAAGTTCAATATCATCCATTATAAATTTGTCGCCTAAGTCATTAAAAATAGATTTAGATCCGTAGTTTACGCCCCAGTCTGTTCTATTAATAGTAAAAGGCTCTGTTGTAAGAGTCATAGCGTCTCCTTGTACATTGTATGACACAGGAAAAGATATATTCTTCTTAATACCTCTTATTGTAAGGTTTCCTTCCATTGTTTTCTTACCGTCGACATCCTTAACTCCTGTCACTTCAAAAGCAGCCGTAGGATACTTCGCTACATTAAAGAAGTGATCTTCTTTTTCTTTTGCATTACCTTTAAGGTGTCCTTCAAGACTTTCTTTTCCATTTCCAGGTTCAAGATCTGTTACCGTTAGAGAATTCATATCTATTAAAAAGGTTCCGGATAATTTTTCTCCCACTTTTACAACACCAGATTCTAGGTGTAGTGTTCCTGTATGCTTTTCTCCAGGTTTAAAACCAGTCCATTCTATAACAGAAGTTTCTGTGTTTACTCTATATTTAGTAGCCTCGACTACTGTAGCAACCTCTTTTGCAGTGGTCGCATCTGTTTCATTTTTCTTTTCTCCTTTACAAGATACCGTTCCAGCAATTATTGCAGCAATGGCAAAAGTGTTTACAATTATTTTTTTCATTTTAAATATGTTTTGATGTTTGTTGTACATACAAAAGTACTTCAAAGATGGCACTACAGTCTTAAATTTATATTAAATCTCAATTGTAAAAAAGGTTCATATAGTCTGTGACATTTTGACATTTTTATGAAATTGGCAGTACTTTTGCCACCTCAATTAAAAATTGAATTAAAGACCAGTTATGGCAACAGAAGATAATACACAAGAAATGGATGACACGCAAGTAGCTCAAACTGCGGAGGAGACAACACAAGAAGCTGCTCCAGAGGTGTCAGAACTTGATCAAGTAAAAGAAGAACTCGCTGCAGAAAAAGATAAATTTTTACGCCTTTTTGCAGAATTTGAAAATTATAAGAGACGCACTACAAAAGAGCGTATAGAGTTATTTAAAACGGCTGGTCAGGAAGTGATCCAATCACTATTGCCTGTACTGGATGATTTTGATCGAGCGCTTAAAGAGTACAGTAACGATAAAGACGATGTGCATGTAAAAGGGATGACTCTTATAAGTAATAAGCTTAAAGAAACCCTTAAATCTAAGGGCTTAGAAGAAGCAAAAGTTAAGGCTGGAGACACCTTTGATGCAGAGTTACACGAAGCGATTACTCAAATTCCAGCACCTAAGAAGAAACTCGTAGGTAAGGTAGTAGATGTAATAGAAAAAGGATATTTATTAGGAGATAAGATCATACGTTTTCCTAAAGTGGTGACGGGTAAGTAAGCTTTCACGAAAATGAAGTTCATACTGAGCTTGTCGAAGTACGAAAGCATATTATATACCCATACCATCTAATTAAATAGTTACCCAAAGAGAGGGTCATCACAATGAAAGAAGATTTTTACGACATATTAGGTATTTCTAAAGGCGCTACACAAGCCGAAATTAAAAAGGCATATCGAAAAAAAGCGGTACAATTTCACCCAGACAAAAACCCTGGTGATGCTGAAGCTGAAGCAAATTTTAAGAAAGCTGCTGAGGCCTATGAGGTGTTAGGTGATGAGCAAAAGCGTGCAAAGTACGATCAGTACGGTCATCAAGCCTTTGAAGGCGGAGGTTTTGGTGGTGGCGGCATGAATATGGATGACATCTTTAGCCAGTTTGGAGATATTTTTGGAGGTGCTTTTGGCGGTGGCGGCTTTGGTGGTTTTGGTGGCGGTGGTCAGCGCAGGGTAAAAGGAAGTAATCTAAGAGTACGCGTAAAACTTACCCTAGAAGAGATTGCAAACGGTGTCGAAAAGAAAATAAAAATAAAGCGTAAAAAACAAGCGCCTGGAGTTACCTATAAAAAGTGTAGTACTTGTAATGGTGCCGGGCAAGTAACTCGCATACAGAACACCATCTTAGGTCGTATGCAAACCTCTGCACCTTGTAATACTTGTGGCGGTGCTGGACAAAGTATAGATAAGCGTCCGGATGGAGCAGATGCTCAAGGACTCATCGCAGAAGAAGAAACGGTAAGTGTAAAAATTCCGGCGGGTGTAGTAGACGGGATGCAACTTAAGGTGCAAGGAAAAGGAAACGAAGCACCAGGTAATGGGATTGCGGGAGACTTGCTGGTCGCTATCCAAGAGTTAGATCACGATCACCTGCAACGTGAAGGAGATAACTTGCACTACGACTTATATATAAGTATAAGTGAGGCGGTGCTAGGTGCGTCTAAAGAAATAGATACGGTAACAGGTAAAGTACGCATCAAGATAGAAGAAGGAGTGCAGAGCGGGAAGATATTGCGTCTACGAGGAAAAGGAATCCCTTCTATAAACGGTTATGGAAAGGGTGACTTATTAGTGCACGTAAACGTATGGACGCCTAAAACGCTTACAAAAGAGCAAAAGCAATTCTTTGAAAAAATGGCGGAGGACGAGAATTTCTCTCCTAACCCAGAAAAGGAAGATAAATCCTTCTTTGAAAAAGTAAAGGATATGTTTTCTTAGTAAATGTTAACTTTCAGATTATTTGAAAGTTCTTTAATCTATCATTGTAAAAAGTAGTATATTTGAAATAACGTTAAATTCTTTTAGCGTTATTTTTCTTTTTCATAGCAATTTTTTTCCCATCCTAGGCATTTGTTTAGGGTGGGTTTTGTTTTTTGGGCTATTCGTAAACTGTAGGAATTAATCTATAAAACTATATTAAAAGCCTTGTGTGCTCTTAGTCCTTATTACTATCTTTAGATTTCCAACAAAAATCTATGAATTCATTACTCGTTGCAGACAGCGTTTCCAAAAAGTTTGGAGAGTTTACTGCACTTAATAGCGTATCTGTTTCGGTTCCAGAAGGAAGCATTTTTGGGTTACTTGGACCTAACGGAGCAGGTAAAACTACCTTAATACGTATTATTAACCAGATCACCATGCCAGATACAGGTGCTGTAACCCTTGGAGGCGAGCCATTGCAGGCGCATCACATAAGAGATATAGGCTATATGCCAGAAGAAAGAGGGCTGTATAAGTCCATGAAGGTAGGAGAGCAGGTCTTGTACCTTGCTCAATTAAAGGGTTTAGATAAAGCAGAGGCAAAGAAACGGGCTAAACACTGGTTTGATAAACTAGAAATAGGCGAGTGGTGGAACAAGAAAATACAGGAACTTTCCAAAGGGCAAGCTCAGAAAATTCAGTTTGTGGTAACGGTCATGCACAATCCTAAGTTGCTCATTTTTGATGAGCCTTTTAGTGGTTTCGACCCTATCAATGCAAACTTAATTAAGGATGAAATTCTCCAGCTTCGAGAAGAAGGAGCGACGGTAATTTTTTCTACGCATCGTATGGAGTCTGTGGAGGAGTTATGTGACCATATTGCCCTTATCAATAAATCTAATAAGATTTTAGATGGTGAGATTAATGCCATCAAACGAGAATACAGGAACAACACCTTTGAAGTAGGTGTTGAGGTGGGTGAGGACGCTTTCGCGAAAGCGCAATCTGCCCTTTCTTCAAAGTTTACCACCACTCCTGCACATTTTAAATCTTTAGGTGATGAACTTAAACTGCGCATACAGCTAGATTCAAATGGCAGTCCTAACGCTCTGTTGCAAGAATTGCAATCGTACGGGCAGGTAACTCATTTTGTAGAAGTAATCCCAAGTGTAAACGATATTTTTATCCAAACCGTAAATCAAAACGTATGAGTGTGCTACCATTAATAATAAGAAGGGAGTATATGGCGCGCGTGCGCAACAAGTCTTTTTTGGTGATGACGTTTTTGAGCCCGCTTATTATGGTGGGAATGGTGATGCTTATTACCTATCTCACGCAATTAAATAAGGACGATAAACGTACCATTGCCTTAGTAGATGATACTGGATTATTTACGGCAGAGTTTACAAATACAGATCAAACGACCTATCTTAATATGACAGATCAAGGGTTAGATTTTGTAAGAAAACTAGCTAAGGATGAAGGATATTATGGTGTGTTACATATTCCCGAAGGGAGTGAGAATAATGCAAAAGGAGTAACCTTTTATGGCAAAGAAACACCTTCGTTTGGCCTTGTAGAATCTATAGAAAAGAAGATAGAAAAGAAACTAACTAATCAGAATCTTGTTGAGAATGGTGTAGATCTAGCCGTTTTAGAAACTTCTAAGATTAGTGTAGATCTTGGTATAGAAAACTACAGTGGGGAGAAATCTTCTAAGATGAGTAACTGGATTAAAGCTGCTTTTGGCGGTGGTGCAGGCTATCTCCTAATGATGTTTATCATAATATATGGTAATATGGTGATGCGCTCTGTGATAGAAGAGAAGACTAATAGGATTATAGAGGTGATCATTTCTTCTGTAAAACCTTTTCAGCTCATGATGGGTAAGATTCTTGGGACCACACTCGCAGGAGTTACTCAGTTTGCAATTTGGGTTGTCCTAGGTATTGTATTGCTTACAGTAGGACAACTTGTTTTGGGTATTGATCCTTCTGCAGCAAATGGTGCAATGAGCGTAGAAGCACAGGAAATCGCGAGTAATCCTGATAAACTTACCGAGATTTTTACAGAGATTGCAGCCTTACCTTTCCTACAATTAATTGCAGGATTCTTCGTATATTTTATAGGTGGTTACTTTCTATATAGTTCTATCTATGCTGCTATAGGGGCCGCTGTAGATAATGAGACAGATACACAGCAGTTTATGTTACCTATTATTATGCCCTTAATGCTGGCCATATATGTTGGCTTTTTTGCTGTGATTGACAATCCTCACGGTACAGTCGCGACTATATTCTCTATTGTACCACTCACATCACCTATTGTGATGCTTATGCGTATTCCCTTTGATGTCCCAAGCTGGCAACTCATTTTATCTGTAGCATTATTGATTGGATCATTTATGTTTACAGTGTGGTTTGGTTCTAAAATTTATAGAGTAGGTATTTTAATGTATGGAAAGAAACCTACCTATAAGGAATTGTTTAAATGGTTAAAATACTAAAGTGATACAAGAAGAGGCAGTAGAAAAAGTTAAGGAAGTCATTGAAGAAGATGTGTGGGGAAACCTTGTCAGATTTTTCAAAATGGATCTTATTCCTGTAGGGGAAGGTAAAGATGCTATTCATATTACCGTAGGTTTACTACTCTTAGTTATCCTCTCTTTAGTTACGACTAATTTTGTTCTCAATTGGATAAGAAGGCTACTCACGAGAAAAATGAGTCAAGAAGACAGACTCAAATTTGTGAGTGTTTTTAAGTTTGCGAGGTACTTTGTTTATTTGATTGTTGTTCTTGTGGCTTTAGCCTCAGCAGGAGTTAATGTGAATGTGATACTAACAGCTTCTGCGGCATTGCTAGTAGGTATTGGGTTTGCATTGCAAGAATTATTTCTAGACATTATAGGCGGTATTTTTATAATGGTAGATAAATCCTTACGGGTAGGCGATATCATAGAGTCAGATAATCGGGTAGGGCGCGTTCTTGAAATAAGATTGCGTACTACAAGAGCTTTAACTAGAGATGATAAAGTAATTATCATTCCTAACCATAAGTTTATAAAGGAAACGATTTATAATTATACCCAAAACCATAAGACGACAAGAGAGAGTATAAACGTTGGAGTAGCTTACGGTAGTGATACAGCCTTGGTTGAAAAATTACTTTTAGGGTGTATTCAAGAACATGATGGTATTTTGAGAGTCCCAAAACCTTTTGTATTATTTGAAGATTTTGGAGATTCTGCGCTGTTATTTGGTCTTTACTTTTTTGTAAAAGATAGCTTTGTAGATCCTAGAATTAAAAGTGATTTACGATTTACGATTGATAAAACTTTTAGAGAACACAACATTAGTATTCCATTCCCACAGCGGGATATATACATACATCAAAAAAAGGAATAGTCTTTTGAAGTATGCTTTCGCGAAAGCGAGATCTGGAGACCTGTCTGCAGGCAGGCAGGTTCACGACCTTTGAGAGAGCAAAGCGGTAAAGCATAAAACTAAAAAAATATATATGTCAAAAATCCTAATTATAGAAGATGAAGCAGCAATACGCAGAGTATTGACTAAGATCTTATCTGAAGAAAATAAAGAATATGCAGTAGAGGAAGCAGAGGATGGCCTAGAAGGGATTAATAAAATCAAAGACAATGACTATGATTTAGTTCTTTGTGATATTAAAATGCCTAAAATGGACGGTGTTGAAGTACTGGAAGCTGTAAAGAAGCTCAAACCTGAGATTCCTATGGTAATGATCTCTGGCCACGGAGATTTAGACACTGCTGTAAATACGATGCGTCTGGGAGCATTTGATTACATTTCAAAACCGCCAGACCTTAATAGACTTTTAAATACAGTGCGTAACGCACTTGATAAGAAAAATCTTGTTGTAGAGAATACCTTACTTAAGAAAAAAGTAAGTAAGAAGTACGAGATGATAGGTGAGAGCCCAGCAATTACACAAATCAAAGACATGATTGAGAAAGTGGCTGCGACCGATGCTCGTGTCCTCGTTACAGGGCCTAACGGAACAGGAAAGGAGCTCGTAGCTCATTGGTTACATGAGAAAAGTGAGCGGGCTAAAGGGCCCCTTATCGAGGTAAATTGTGCTGCCATCCCTTCAGAATTGATAGAGAGTGAGCTTTTTGGTCATGTAAAAGGAGCTTTTACGAGTGCTAATAAAGACCGTGCAGGAAAGTTTGAAGCGGCTAACGGCGGAACTATTTTTCTAGATGAAATAGGAGATATGAGCCTTTCTGCACAAGCTAAGGTGCTAAGAGCATTGCAAGAAAGTCGTGTGCAGCGCGTGGGTAGTGATAAGGATATCAAGGTGGATGTACGAGTCGTAGCTGCGACTAATAAAAACCTTAAAAAGGAAATAGAAGAAGGTAACTTTAGAGAAGATTTATACCATAGACTGGCGGTGATTCTTATTAAAGTGCCAGCACTTAATGATCGTAGAGAAGATATTCCTTTATTGATCAATCACTTTTCAAAAAAGATATCGCAAGAGCAAGGAACTGCACAAAAAATATTTTCTGATAAAGCCATTAAGCTACTTCAAGAATATGACTGGACAGGAAATATTAGAGAATTGCGCAATGTAGTGGAACGTCTTCTTATCCTTGGGGATGCAGAGGTAAGTGAAAGTGATGTAAAACTGTTTGCGAGTAAATAATAAAAGGTTAACCTAGCAGATTATGAAAGACTCATTAAAAGTAAATGATCATATTTCATTAGCAAATTGGTCTACTAAACCCGAAACTGATCATACTGAGGAAGTTTTAGAAAAACAATTAAAGAAGGTTAGGAAAAAGCTTGGGAAACTACAAGATACCTTGTATGCCCACGGTAAGTATTCTGTGCTTATTTGTTTGCAAGGAATGGACACTTCGGGTAAGGATAGTTTGATACGTGAGGTTTTTAAAGATTTTAATGCAAGAGGTGTCGAGGTGTATAGTTTTAAGGTGCCTACAGATCTGGAGCTCAAACACGATTATCTGTGGAGGCACTATCTGGCACTTCCTGCTAGAGGAAAATTTGGCGTACACAATCGTACTCATTATGAAAACGTGCTTGTTACCCGCGTGCATCCAGCATATATTTTAGGCGAGAATTTGCCTGATGTAAACAGTGTACAAGATGTAAATGATGCTTTTTGGGATAAGCGATTTGACCAGATCAATGCCTTTGAAAAACACCTGGCAGAAAATGGTACGCTTATCTATAAATTCTTCCTTCATCTGTCTAAAGAAGAGCAAAAGAATAGACTACTTCGTAGATTGAACAAAAAGGAAAAAAACTGGAAATTCTCTGCAGGTGATCTTAAAGAACGTAAATTGTGGGACGATTACCAACTTTGTTATGAAGATGCAATCAATAGGACCTCAAAACCTCACGCTCCTTGGTATGTGATACCGGCAGATAATAAGCCGGCTGCAAGACTTGCTGTAGCGACTATATTGTTAGAAACCTTACAACAGTACGAAGATATTCAAGAGCCGGAATTAGATGATAAGACCAAAGCAAATATTGAACTTTATAAAGAACAACTCAATAATGAATAACCTGAGAAGAATAGCTGTGATTATATGTATTTGTTTGATTTCTGCTTTCGCGAAAGCGCAAAAAGATTCCATTCAAATCAAACAAATTTATAATGAGGCCTTAACAAATGGGAATAGCTATCAATGGCTAGATTATTTGTCTAATCAAATAGGATCTAGATTGAGTGGTAGTCTAGGAGCAGAACTTGCTGTAGAATGGACGAAGTCGCAATTAGATTCGATAGGTCTTGATAAAGTATGGTTACAACCTGTAATGGTTCCAAAGTGGATACGCGGAGCAACTGAATATGCATATATAGAAACAGGATTGGGAGAAACAACCCAAGTCCCTATCTGTGCCTTAGGGGGTTCTATAGCTACTCCTCCTAATGGTTTAAAAGCAAGTGTGATAGAAGTAAAGGGTATTGAAGAGCTTAAAGCTTTGGGAAAGGATAAAGTTGCGGGGAAAGTGGTCTTTTACAACAGGCCTATGCAGGATGAACTTATTGAAACCTTTAGGGCTTACGGTGGTTGTGTTGACCAGCGTTACAGTGGAGCAGCAGAGGCAGCAAAGCTTGGAGCAGCTGGCGTAATCGTTCGATCTGTAACGCATAGTATAGATGATTATCCACACACCGGCTCAATGTCTTACGGTGATTTACCAAGGGCGCAACATATCCCAGCCGCAGCAATAAGTACAAAAGGAGCAGAATTATTGAGCACCTTATTAAAGCTTAATCCTGATACGAAGTTCTATTACAGTATGTCATGCAGGAATTTACCAGATGTAGAATCTTTTAATGTTATTGGAGAAATAACAGGTCGTGAGTATCCTAATAAGTATATGGTTGTAGGAGGTCACTTAGATTCTTGGGATCTCGGTGATGGATCCCATGATGATGGGGCAGGTGTTGTACAGAGTATGGAAGTACTCAGGCTAATGAAAGCAGTGGGTTATAAACCTAAACATAGTATTCGGGTAGTACTTTTTATGAATGAAGAGAATGGATTACGAGGAGGAAGAAAATATGCGGCCGAAGCTAAAAAGAATAATGAAAGACACGTTTTTGCTTTAGAGAGCGACGCAGGAGGTTTTACACCACGTGGTTTTTCTTTTGATAGTGATGATCGTAATTTTGATGAGGTGCTCAGTTGGAAACCTCTCTTTGAACCTTATCTTATTCATTATTTCGAAAAAGGAGGTAGTGGAGCAGATATTGGACCTCTCAAAGAAGGTAATAAGGGGATTGTTTTAGCAGGTTTGCGACCAGACTCTCAACGTTATTTTGATCATCATCATGCGGCTAACGATACCTTTGATGCAGTAAATAAAAGAGAGCTTGAATTAGGGGCTGCAACAATGACAAGCCTTATCTACCTAATGGATAATTACATTCAGAAGCCAGGTATAAAAATGACGACTTCAATTCGAGATTAATATATTGGTTTTTTTGTTGTCCAACAATTACATTTAAAAGCAAAACCAAATGATATCTAGTTAAAAATTAAATAGATATGGTTAAAAACATTAAATTTGTGTGCTTATGTAATATTCACTGTAAGTAAAGTCATTGAGTTATGATTAAAAAAGTAATTTTTTATTTAGTGTTAATTAGTTCTACTGTAGGTTTTTCTCAGGTAGGAATAAATACAACGACACCAGACGCTTCTTCTGTTTTGGACATTAACTCTACAACGGGTGGAGTTCTAATACCAAGAGTTACTACGGCAGAGCGAGATTTAATCGCTAGTCCTGCAAATGGATTGTTTATCTACAATACAGATAGTGATCAATTTCAATATAATTCAAACACTACCGTAGCTCCAGTATGGGAGGCATTAGACAATGCCACGACAACTACTTCTAATATAGGTCAATCAGTAAAATATTCAAATACGGACGTTACAACAAATATGAACCCGGATACGGCGATCAACGCCCCACTGTTTGGAACATTATTGTGGAATGATAATACCACTTTATATACCATAGATGCAGCTAATCAAAGAGTTACTGTTGGTGAGGCAGGAAGGTACAAGATTGTTGTAAATGTTCCTCTGGCAACAACTAGTGGAAGGGACCGTTTTGCACCAGAAATGAGAATAAATATTGGTGGAACGCCTACCGGTACATATAGTTCTACGGGCTACATAAGAACAAATAACGGACATCAAGAATCTTCCTTACATATCACAGAAGTTTTGGAACTTCCTATTGGCGCAGTCATTTCAGTTGATATTGTTAGAGCGGGAATAGATAGTAATAATGCGGCCAATATTGTAACGATTAGAGAAGCAGGGAGTGCTAGCATATACATAGAAAAATTACTGTAGATAGAGGTTTGTCAACCCCAAAAATACCTTTTATCTATCTTTAACCTTTCTATGCTACAACTAAGAAAGTTTACTTCAGAATTCAATACAAATTTATCTATAGCATACCCAATAATGCTTGGGCAGTTAGGTCATATTCTTGTGGCTCTAGCAGATAATTTGATGGTAGGACAATTGGGTCCAGCTCAGCTTGCTGCAGTAAGTTTAGGTAATAGTCTAGTATTTATAGCGCTTTCTATTGGAATTGGATTTTCTTTTGCAATAACACCCTTAGTGGCAGAGGCAGATGGAGCTGGTAATATCGAAAAGGGAAGACTTCATTTTCATCACGGAGTGGTTATGTGTGCTGTAAATGGCGTACTATTATTTCTAGCTTTATTGGTGGCAAAGCCAGTATTAGGTATGTTAGATCAGCCTGAAGAGGTAGTGAAACTAGCCATACCTTATCTGGAGATTGTGGCGTTTTCTATGATTCCGCTTATGATATTTCAAGCTTTTAAGCAGTTTGCAGATGGATTATCACAGACCCGTTTTGCTATGTATGCAACGCTTACCGCAAATGTTGTAAATGTAATTTTTAACTATTTCCTTATTTATGGTATATGGGTTTTCCCGAGATTAGAAGTAGAGGGTGCAGCTTGGGGAACCTTAATTTCTAGATTTTTTATGTTGGGATTGTTGGTGTTTTTGCTTTCGCGAAAGCAAAAGTTTAAACCCTATTTTTATATAGGGAATATGCAGCATATCCAATGGTCGGAATTTAAAGAATTAATACGATTGGGTTTTCCTACAGCACTACAAATGCTCTTTGAAGTAGCTGTATTTACTGCCGCTATCTTTTTATCTGGAATTCTGGGTACCAATGCGCAAGCGGCTAACCAGATAGCACTCAACCTGGCATCCATGACATTTATGATTGCTGTGGGATTAGGAGTCACTGCAACCATACGTGTTGGTAACCAAAAAGGAAAGAGTGATTTTCCTAATTTGCGACGTATTGCATTCTCTATATTTCTTCAAGTTTTCCTAATTGAAGCCGTTTTTGCGGTTGGTTTTATTCTGCTAAAAGATTTTTTACCTCCCTTTTATATAGATAACCCGGAAGTTATTTTTCTTGCGTCACAATTATTAATCGTTGCCGCGTTATTTCAGTTAAGTGATGGTGTGCAGGTTACTATTTTGGGGGCATTAAGAGGTTTGCAAGATGTAAATATTCCTACGGTGATCTGTTTTATAGCCTACTGGGTTGTGGGCTTTCCCGTGATGTGGTATTTAGGCAGGGAGGATCAAATGGGCAGTCAAGGGATTTGGGTAGGGTTATTAGTTGGGCTTACAGTGTCTGCCATACTATTGTACTTTAGATTTAATTATCTTTCCAAAAAACTAATTAATGAATAATTGCATTAGAGGTCTCATACTGATTGTGTTTGTAGGAATTTGTTTCTCATGTGATCAATCACGAACTAAAGAAAAAACCCCATCTAAAGAAGAGATTGTGCAGCGCTATTATCAGGCACTCAATGAGAGCGATTTTGATGCAATACGAAATAGTATTGCAGATAGTATAACACAAGTAAGTGGCTCGTATGTAGAATCTTGGTCAAAGGAGTCCTTTACAAACTGGCTCGAATGGGATTCCAGTTTTTCTCCTGTGTACACTATTTATAATACTGAGGAAATAACTGAAAATAAGGTGAAACTTACTGTAAGTAAAACGTGTAAACGCATCCAGTTTTTAAATGAAGAACCTACAAAGTATGTAGAGGTGTTTCATTTTGACAGTAATAAAATTAGAGAGATAGAAGCAGGAGAATCTATTGTTTTTAATGATTCTTTATGGGTGGCAAAAAGAGATACCTTATTGGCATATATACATAGAAATCATCCTCAACTCGATGGTTTTATTTATGACCAAACTAAAAATGGAGCGCAAAACTATCTAAAAGCCATTAAGCTTTACGAAGAGGCTCAGAAATAAATAAAATATTATGACGATACCAAAATTCTTACTAGGTGACAACAGCCAATTTCCAGATGCGATATTTGTAGTACATACAGAATTCCCACGTTTTATTATTGATCTTACTAAAGATGAAATAGAATGGTTTGAGGAGTTTGACAAGCAAGATGAGGATGAACTTGCCTCAGAAACTGAGAATGCGATCAAACAAGCAACCGAATTTTATGATGCAGAGATTGCAAAATATGATGTAGAGTAAGTTAGATGGAACAACTTCTTGAATACGATCACGAGCTTTTCCTTTACCTAAATAGTTTAGGTAATGAGTCTTGGGATTTCCTCTGGCTTATTATTACTAATAAGCTATATGCAGCCCCTTTGTATGCTTTTCTCATCTATTTGATATATAAGAATTTTGGCTTAAAAGGTACGGTGATTAGTGTTTTAGTTGTGGCAGCTATGATTACTTGTACTGATCAGCTAGCAAACCTTTTCAAACATGGTTTTGAACGTCCCAGACCTTGTAAAGTAGAACTCTGGAAAGAAACAATGCGATTTGTTGCAGAGCGTTGTGGGAGGTACGGTTACTTTTCGGCTCATGCGGCTAGTACAATGGCAGCCGCAGTTTTTGCTGGGCTTGCTTTAAAGTCACACTATCGTTATTTGATTTTTATATTATTATTCTGGTCTTCTTTAGTAGGATATAGCCGTATTTATCTAGGGGTACATTATCCTGGAGATGTTGTTACAGGTTGGATAATAGGAGGGGTTTTGGGATGGCTATTTTTTAAAGTGTTTAGGTATTTCTTGCATAAGTATACTACTTCTATTTATGGCTAATGTCTAATAACTTTTGAGCCCCTTCAAATGGAGAAATTTTATGTTCACTAATTAAGGCTATGATTTGAGGAAATTGACGCATCACTTCTGGGTTTTGATAAAAATTATCTTTTAAACTATTTTCAATAGTTTGTAGTAGCCAGTATTTATTTTGATCCAGTCGTTTTTTTTCAAAATAGCTTTCCTCTTTGGCTACCTTTATATATTGAGAGATAAGATCCCATATTTCTGTTATCCCTTTTTTTTCTAGAGCGCTACAGGTAGTGACTTTAGGTGACCAGCCACTATTTTTAGGGGGATATAAGTGTAGTGCCTTTGCAAAAGCCGCCTTTGCTAACCTTGCAGGCTTTTCGTTAGTCCCATCTGCTTTATTAATTACAATGGCGTCTGCCATTTCAATGATACCACGTTTGATGCCTTGAAGTTCATCGCCAGCACCTGCTAGTTTTAAGAGTAAAAAGAAATCTACCATAGAATGAACAATCGTTTCGCTCTGTCCTACGCCCACGGTTTCTATAATAATTGTATCAAAACCAGCCGCCTCACACAAAATAATAGCCTCTCGGGTTTTACGTGCAACGCCACCTAAAGAATCTCCAGAAGCGCTAGGTCTAATAAATGCACGAGGATTTTGAGATAGCATATCCATACGAGTTTTGTCTCCTAAAATACTTCCCTTAGAAATAGAACTTGAAGGATCTACCGCAAGTACAGCAACTTTTTTTTCTTTTTCTGTTAGGTAGGAGCCTAAGGCTTCAATAAAAGTGCTTTTTCCAACACCAGGAACACCCGTTATCCCAACACGAATAGACTTATTGGCTTTTGGTAGGCATTTTTCAATAAGTTGTTGTGCCCTTTCTTGATGTTTGGGAGAAGTGCTTTCTACCAAAGTAATGCCTTGAGATAAGGCCGTGTGGTTTCCATAAACAATGGCGTCAGCCAGATCAGGAATATCCAAAGAGGGCTTCTTTGGTTTTGAGTTTGCTTTCGCGAAAGCGGGATTAATCCCTTTTATATGTGATACTTTTTTATTCAACTGGTATGTTGGTATGTTGGTATGTTGGTATTTTGATGTATTGGTATTTTGGTAAATAATAGCGCATTAACTCATTATTCCCTTAATTCATTGTTACGTAAAGGTAGTAAATTTGAGGAGGAGAAATTTTTTTTATGTTTTTTGCAACATGGAGAATTACCAATCGTATTTAGACAGAATAGCAACTTAATCAACCATCAAATTTGCTTGTAACAGAAATCATAGAACAGTGTAAACTTAACGACCGAAAGGCGCAGCTGCAATTGTACAATAAATACTGTGATGGTATGTACCACGTGGCCTTTCGATTTTTAAAGAACACATATGAAGCAGAAGAAGCGATGCACGAAGGCTTTATCAATGCCTTTTTAAAATTGCATCAATTTACTGGAGAGGTAACCTTTGGAGCTTGGCTTAAGCGTATCGTGATCAATAAAAGTCTCGATATGATCAAAGCAAAAAAAGCGACACTCATAGCACTTAATGAAGAAGTTATAGGTAAAGTAGATGAGGATACAGAAAACTGGGAAGTGCACGATCAGGTTACTGTAGACCACATCAAAAAGGAAATCGAAGAATTGCCTGAAAAATACCGTTATCCATTAATGCTATTCTTAGTAGAAGGGTATGACCATCAGGAAATTTCTGAAATATTAGAAATAACAGAAGTAGCTTCTCGTACGTTGGTGCACCGAGGTAAAAAGAAGTTGCAAGAACAATTAAAAATGTTGCATTATGGCACAGGATCTTAGAGAAATGATGAGAGATAGTAGGGAAGATGATCTTACACTAAGAGAAGGGCATCAATCTCGATTTGAAGAGCGACTTGCAAAAGCATTGCCGGAGCAAGAAGAAAATAGAAACAGTGGAGGAAACACTAGTAGTGGATGGAATTTCTTTCTCAAAATAGCAGCTGTTCTTATTCTAGCAGGAGGTATCGTGTGGTTTGTTGGTAAAGAGGCCTTCGCAAAAGCGGATACACAAATCGTATCTACAGAAGGTCAAGAACAGCCTAAAGAAGACCCGACAGTACAGTTGAGTGATTTATCTCCACAGTTTAAAAAGGTAGAAGATTATTACCTCGCAAGTATAAACGTAGAGATCGCCCGTCTAGAAATTACAGATGAAAATAAGGAACTCGTAGATGCCTTTTTAAAACAGCTAGCACAACTAGATGCAGAGTATGCACGTTTAAACCAAGAGATTACCGAGAGTGGAATAAGTGAAGAAATGGTAAACGCTATGGTAGAAAATTTAAAATTACGTTTAGAGTTATTATCTAAACTAAAGAAAAAATTAACCGAATTAAAGGCATCTCAAGATGCTGAACAAACAGTCTAAAGAATTATGAAAACTAATAAAATTAATTGGCTTTTGATACTCACGTTTTTTGTGATGTCCAATGCTGTTTTTGCTCAGGTAAAAAAAGAAAAATTGAATGAGCGATTTAACGTTAATAAGGACGTGGAGATCGAGGTAGATACCCGTTATGCAGATGTAATTTTTGAAACGTGGAGTAAAGATGAAGTTTCTGTAGAAGCCTATGTTGAGGGCAAGAATGTGGGAGACGCTCTAGAAGATTGGGATCTTTCTGTAAGTGGTAATAGTAACAGCGTACGTATATCTAGTGCCAGTGGTTATGGAGATGCAACAGTAATAAACCTTGACGATCTCGATGATTTAGATATTAATATAGGTCCTATAGTAGGAGGAGCAATAAGTATTGTAGAACCCGTTATGGAAGGAATTGTAGGACCTTTATTAGAAAGTTTTGCAGGCACTCCTTTACCAGCAGAATTTTATAATGGTTTAGGAAAAGTAAAGTTTGATCACGAGGCGTATGAACGTGATGGAAAGGCATATTTAAAGGGATATGAGAAACAAATGGAGGATCAATTTGGACCTGACTTTGATAAGGCAATGGACAAATGGGAAAAAGAAAATGAAGGAAATTGGAATTTAGGAAATCTAGGTGGAGCTCTAAGTAGTCTTAAGGATATCCCACAATGGCCATTTGGGAAAACCCGTAATATGAATTTTAATGATAACGAGTATCGTAAAGATAAGCAGCGCTATGTGGATAAACTCAATAGAAAGTATGGTACTGATGTATCAGTAAGAGAAACAGATCGTTGGTTAGAAGATATGGAAGATTGGGGAGATAGCTTTGAAAAGGATATGGAAGCTTGGGGTGATAATTTTGAAATTAAAATGGAAGGTTTTGGAGAAGCTATGGAAGCTTGGGGAGAGAATTTTGGGAAATCTATGGAAAATGCTTTTGAAGATTGGGGAGAAGACTTTGGGAAGTCTATGGAAGCTTGGGGAGAAGAGTTTGGAGAGAAGATGGAAAAATGGGCAGAAGAGCACGAAGGTGAATGGGAAAAGACTACGACTAGAGACAAAAACGGCAACACCAGTACTCATATTAGAATGAATGTGGATACAGATAAGAAACGCCCTTCTAATAGAGATGTAAAACGTGTGATTAAAATCAAGATGCCTAAAAAGGCAGAACTGGATCTTAACGTACGCTACGGAAAAGTAAAAATGGCCAGTGCGTATAATGCAAAGGGAACTATAACACACGGCAGTCTTGCTGCCGCTAGCATCGATGGAGGAGATACCTCCATCGATGTTTCTTACAGTCCTATTAGCGTGGCAACTTGGAATGGGGGTAGACTTACTGCCAGTCACGTAAAGGAATGTACAATCGCAAATGCAAAAGATATTGCAATCACCTCAAATTCTAGTAATGTGGTTATTAATAGACTAAACGGCTCTGGGATGATCTCTGGTTCTTTTGGTCAGTTGTCAATCCCTCAAGTAAGTGATGATTTTGGATCACTCACCCTCATTCTTGAGAATAGTGACCTAGTTTTAAATTTGCCAGAAGGTGCTTTTAACTTTAACTACAGCGGAGAGCATAACGAGTTTTTATTACCGCGCCAGTTAGAAACAAAGTCTATGAAAAATGGGAAAACAGAAATGGTAAACGGCTACCATAAATCGAGAAGCACAAGTAATGTGATCACAATTACGGCTAAGTATAGCGATGTAGTTTTAAAATAGATTGTGGTATTTTAGTATATCCCTATTTTGGTATATTAGAGTATGCATATGCATTTTAAACAAATATTAAATTCGCTTACGCGAAAGTTTACTCCCATTATCAATCCTTCTTTTCACAGAAAGGATTTTGTTGCTTTAGACCTTTCTTCGTCTAATGAGCAACTAGATATAGCGATCCTTCAAGATCCCGAGGCTCATCACAATCAATTACAAAAGTTTTTAAAAGTGAACAAGGCTAAAGTAGCCTATGGTGGCTATCTAGAGCAACGCAAATTATACGACCGATCTGATTATTTTCAAGGCACAAAACCAGAAGATAAAAGGAATATACACTTAGGAATAGACTTGTGGTGTAATGCCGGGACAGAAGTCTTTACTCCGCTTGATGGTGTTGTGCATAGTTTTCAAGAGAATACCAATTTTGGTGACTACGGTCCTACCATTATATTAGAACACCGTTTTGAAGACTATTCCTTTCATACGTTGTATGGGCACTTAAGTATAGAGTCTTTAAAAAGAAAGGCGGTTGGACAGCGAGTACAGGCGGGAGATCTCATTGCCTGGTTAGGAGAACCTGAGGTAAACGGTTGCTATGCGCCGCACTTACATTTTCAAGTAATTCGAGATATGGAGGAAAAGAAAGGAGACTATCCAGGCGTGTCCTCACGCTCTCAACTAGAATTTTACAAGGAGAACTGTCCTGATCCTAATCTGTTATTAAAAATTTATTAATTGCTTTTGCGACAGCATTTTCCTTATTAGTAGAAGGACTCACATAGTCTGCTAGTGATTTAAGTGTTTCTGTTGCATTGCCTACTGCCACACCCAAGCCGGCGTGCTTTATCAATTCGTCGTCATTGTGGTTATCACCAAAAGCCATTACAGATTCCATCCCAAAATCATATTCGGTTTCTATGACAAGTTTAAGGGCTTTGGCTTTATCTATGTCCCTTGGAGTGATTTCGAGATAAGTGTCTTTTGAGCGGTACAGGTGTACCGTATTTTTATACACTTTTAAAAGTACCACAAGGTGATCGAGGGCTGCAGGATCTCCCATACACATTAACTTATGAATGCCTCTTTTTTCGATGGCCAGTTTACGTAGGGTGTCCTGTACATTTTGCAGGGTAGGTTGGACACGGGTGTTATTTTTTTCTCTTTTTGTCCATTGATCATCTTCTGCAGTAAACCAATCGTCATTGGAGTATATACTAAGGTTATACTTGTGCAGTACTTGGTGGTCAATTATAACTTCTAATATGCCTAGATGGAAAGTATTACTCTGGATTAAAGCTCCGTTATTCCCAATGATAAGACCTCCATTATAGGCGATGAGTGGACTCCCTAAAATATTGAGACCTTCTTGCAGGTAAGTTAATGCACTAGGCATTCGAGAAGAGGCTAGGATGGTGGGTAATCCCGCTTTCGCGAAAGCGGTAACCGTATCCTCACTTAACCAACGCTCTGCATTAAGCAGGGTGCCGTCTATATCTGTGCAGATTAATTGTATAGGATACTTCATAAATGGAAGAATAAGACGAGCCTTTGTGGGTTCTCGCCTTATCTTATATAAGATGTACTTATTTTTATTCTTCAACAAGTACCCATTGCCCTTTTGCAATAAGAGGTTCTGCTTGTTTGTATTTTAGGGTTTTGTTTTCTCCTGAGAGTACATTTTTTATAGTAACACGATCGTTTCGACCTATTTTAGGCTGTTGTCTTACGATGGTCTCTGTTACTTGGCGCTGTTGTGGCTGGGTGTTTCCAGCGGCGCGACTTTGTGCTGCACGCTCATCCATATTAGGAATTTCTTCCTTTTGGGTTTGTGTTTGCTCACGTCGCTCGCGTATTTTTGAGGCGTCTGCTACTTGTTGTTGATTACCTTGAGGAATCTCTCCTTTAAACAAGAAGGAAATTACTTCTTTATTTACTTTATCAATCATTGCTTTAAAAAGCTCAAAAGCTTCGAACTTATAGATTAACAAAGGATCTTTTTGCTCGTGTACGGCAAGTTGTACAGATTGTTTTAGCTCATCCATCTTGCGAAGATGCGTTTTCCAAGCATCATCTATAATAGCGAGTGTGATATTCTTTTCAAAGTCGTTTACTAACTGCTTGCCATCCGTTTCATATGCTTCCTGTAAGTTAGTCACAACTCGAAGCTCTTTTGTACCATCAGAAAAGGGAACAACGATGCGCTCAAACTTGCTTGCAGGATCTTCATACACTCGCTTAATAATAGGGAAAGCCAGATCTGCATTACGAGTCATTTTGTCTTTGTAATGATCAAAAGCGGCGTGATAGACTTTATCAGTAAGTTCTTTTTCTCCCATACTTGAAAAAGTGCCTTCGTCTACTGGGCTAGGCATAGAGAAATAGCGAATTAACTCAAACTCAAAGTTCTTGTAATCCTGTGCTTGCTTATTAGCCTCTACAATTACCTCTGAGGTGTCATAAATCATATTAGCAAGGTCTACTCTCAGTCTCTCTCCATGCAATGCGTGACGACGGCGTTTATAAACTACTTCACGCTGTGCATTCATCACGTCATCATACTCAAGAAGTCGCTTACGTACCCCAAAATTATTCTCTTCAACTTTTTTCTGAGCACGCTCTATAGATTTAGAAATCATAGAGTGTTGTATGACTTCTCCTTCTTTAAGACCCATACGGTCCATCATCTTCGCAATACGTTCAGAACCAAATAAACGCATCAGGTTATCTTCTAGAGATACATAAAACTGTGAACTTCCAGGATCTCCCTGACGACCCGAGCGACCTCTTAACTGTCTGTCTACTCGTCTAGAATCGTGACGCTCTGTACCTATAATAGCAAGACCGCCTGCAGCTTTTACTTGGTCGGATAGTTTAATATCTGTACCACGACCAGCCATATTGGTAGCAATGGTTACTACTCCTGCATTACCTGCTTCTGCAACAATATCTGCCTCTTTTTTATGAAGTTTTGCATTTAATACATTATGCGGGATCTTGCGCATAGTAAGCATTTTACCCAGTAATTCAGAAATCTCTACAGAGGTGGTGCCTATAAGCACAGGTCTCCCTTCTTTAGATAATTTTGTTACTTCGTCTATAACTGCATTGTATTTCTCACGTTTTGTTTTGTAAACGAGATCATCTCTATCGTGACGTGCTATAGGTCTATTGGTAGGTATTTCTACCACATCCAGTTTGTAGATTTCCCAAAGCTCTCCTGCCTCTGTAATCGCAGTACCGGTCATACCAGATAATTTACGGTACATACGGAAGTAATTCTGTAGGGTTACTGTTGCAAAGGTTTGGGTGGCATCTTCAATCTTTACATTTTCTTTGGCTTCTATCGCTTGGTGTAATCCATCACTGTAACGACGGCCATCCATAATACGCCCCGTTTGCTCATCTACAATCATCACCTTATTCTCCATCACCACATACTCCGTATCTTTTTCAAATAGGGTGTAGGCTTTAAGGAGTTGATTCATCGTATGAATACGCTCAGACTTTACGGAAAACTCTCTAAAGAGTTCTTCTTTTTCTTCCGCTTCTTGTTCTGGAGAAAGTCCTTTTTCTTCAATTCTGGAAATTTCCATTCCCATCTCTGGCATCACAAAGAAGTTAGGATCATCTTTTCCAGATAAATATTCAATACCACGATCTGTAAGTTCGATCTGGTTATTCTTTTCATCAATGGTGAAGTATAATGCCTCATCTATTTTAGGCATCTCACGATTGTTATCTTGCATATAGAAGTTTTCTGTCTTCTGAAGTAACTGGCGTATTCCTTCTTCACTCAAATACTTAATGAGGGCTTTGTTTTTAGGAAGACCTCTGTACACGCGTAAGAGTTTTATTGCACCTTCTTTAGTATCACCATCAGAGATAAGTTTTTTTGCCTCTGCTAGCGTTTTTACAAGCTCTGCTCTTTGTATATCTACAATCTTCTCAATAGAAGGTTTCAGAGCATCAAACTCGTGTACATCTCCTTTAGGCACTGGGCCAGAAATAATAAGTGGCGTACGAGCGTCATCTACAAGTACAGAATCAACCTCATCTACAATGGCATAGTTATGCGGGCGTTGCACTAAATCTTCAGGCTTATGAGACATATTATCGCGCAGGTAGTCAAAACCAAATTCGTTATTCGTACCATATGTAATATCTGCAGCGTAAGCCGCGCGACGTTCTGGACTATTAGGTCTGTGGTAGTCTATACAATCTACCGTAAGCCCGTGAAACTGAAAGATAGGAGCCATCCAAGCGCTATCACGCTTTGCTAAGTAGTCATTTACGGTTACTAGGTGTACTCCATTTCCTGTTAGGGCATTAAGATAAACAGGGAGTGTAGCCACAAGGGTCTTTCCTTCTCCGGTTTGCATCTCTGCAATTTTACCTTGATGCATTGCGATACCTCCTATGAGCTGTACGTCATAGTGTATCATATCCCACGTTACTTCTTTACCTGCAGCATCCCAACTATTTGTCCAGATGGCTTTGTCACCATCTAAGGTTACGTAGTCTTTCGTTCCACTTAATAAACGGTCATATTCTGTTGCGGTAACTTCGATCTCAGTATTGTGCACAAAACGTTTTGCTGTTTCTTTTACTACAGCAAAGGCTTCTGGAAGTATATCTGCTAATGTTTTTTCTGAAACTTCATACGCTTGATCTGTGAGTGTATCTATTTCTGCATAGATGTCTTCACGCTTATCAATATCTTCTTCGTTTTCTGCTTGTGTTTGCAGCGCTGCTTTTTGATCGTTTATATCTTTCAGATCTGCTGCTATGCGCTGTTTAAACTCGTTTGTTTTTTCGCGTAAGCCATCTATGGATAGTGACTCTAATGCTTTCTCGTGTGATTTTATTTGCTCTACAATAGGTTTAATGGCACCTACATCTTGCTTAGACTTATCGCCTACAAAAATCTTTAATACGTTATCTAATAATCCCATAATTATGGTTGTCTTTTCTAAATGTAATGGTGGTCAAATTTACTCAAAAAAAAAGCCTCTTTGCGAGACTTTTTAATGTGTTTTGACGTAATATATTGTTAATATTCATCTTCGTTCCAGAGGTAGTCCTCGTCTGAGGGATAATCTGGCCAGATCTCTTCTATAGAATCGTAAGAATCTCCTTCATCTTCAATAGCTTGTAGATTTTCTACTACTTCAAGAGGTGCTCCTGTTCTAATCGCATAATCGATCAACTCGTCCTTTGTTGCGGGCCAAGGTGCATCACTCAGGTAAGAAGCCAGTTCTAAAGTCCAGTACATAGCGTATGTGTTTTAATTTTGTGCAAAAATAATTTTTCTAGGCAAAAAACCAAGTGAATTCACGATTATTTCAAAATAAATGTAAGAACGTGTAAACCAGTAGCGATGCGTTGTTTGTGGTACGCTTTCGCGAAAGCGGTATAGCAGGGTATTCTTGATATTATAATTTTTTCGGGATCCATTTGATCTCGTCTGCTTGCAAGTCTAAGGACAACTTCCGTGCCAGTACAAAAAGGTAGTCAGAAAGTCTGTTAAGGTAGGTGAGGGTGTGAGGGTCAAATGGTTCTAACTCCATAAGCGCAGAGGCGAGACGCTCTGCTCGCCTGCATACGGTACGAGCGATGTGACAATATGACACGGTGGTGTGTCCTCCAGGAAGTACAAAGTGTGTCATAAGGGGTAGGGCGGCATCCATAGTATCCATTTCGGTTTCAAGAAGGGTAATGTCTTCTTCATCTACTCGAGGGATATTTAAACGATCTTTACCGTTTTTGAGTGTCGCTTTTTCTGGGTCCGTAGCCAGAACGGCACCTACGGTAAATAGTCTATCTTGAATATGGATAAGTATTTCTTTACTCCTTGGATCTATCTCTTGATCACGAATTAAGCCTATGTAGGAGTTAAGCTCATCTACAGTTCCATAGCTATCTATTCGTATATGATGCTTAGGGACACGAGTTCCTCCAAAGAGGGCTGTCGTTCCTTTATCCCCTGTTTTTGTGTATACTTTCATTGTCTTCTTTTTCATTTCTGCGAACCTGCCTATTGGTAAACAGGGGTGGAAACCTCATCCACACACTCACGATAGTTATTATGTTTTCTCAATTTTAGAGAGAAAGTTTCAGAGTTTCATTATTCTTTATCTTTCTTACGAGTGTAATAGTTATCCCTAAAACTCCTACGTTTTCTGTCGTATAGTTTTCCTTTGTTTTTTTTGTTATTGGAAAATACGGCCAAAAATAAAACGGCAAGACCTATAAATATTACAAAGATTTGCGTGGTAGGAGAAAGTGAATCAAAAAAGTCCATAAGTCATTATCTTATTTTATTTAAAGATACATAGAATTGAAGCATTACATCTTAGGTGTTTTTAATTAAGATGTAATACTCTTCATCAAATTCATTTGTATGCGGGCCGTCTATAGTATAGGCTTGTGCTATATTCTGGGCACCTATCACTTGGTTCTCCTTAAGTTTTTTTATCCAATCTTTAGATCCAACGTGTACCCCGTCAAGAGAGGCGTTAGTAAGGTTTGTTTTTTTAAGATCTGCCCCTTGTAGAAAAGCACCATCCAGTATGGCTGCACTAAAATCGGTACCCTTTAGATTAGCATCCCTTAGATCAGCATTATTGAGTGTGGCTTTTCTAAATTGAGTATAAGCAAGATTAGCTTCTTTTAAGTTTGCATTTTTTAGATTTGTGTTGTAAAAGTCTGCTCCTCGCAAGTCTGATGCGGGCATATCTACATTCTCAAGATTCACACCAAACATATTAGCATCTTTTAAATAAACATTATTAAATGAAGTTTTAAATATTTTCTGTAGGCTAGTCTCACTTATACCACTATTGATTAATGCAAGAAGGAATTGACCTTTTTCTGGACTTAAGGGTTTTGTAAGTTGATCGTTCTCTAAAAATCGGTAGGGTCTAAAACCGTACATTAGAGATTGTATTCTAGCTACTGTAGCCTTAGATAATCGCGGTGAGTTTTCTAGCTCGTCGTGCACAATGTCCAATACATTATCCATTAGAAAAACAAGATTGTTGCGTCTGCTAGCTTCTTCTAGATATACTTGTTGCTCAATTTTGTCATTTTGTATCTCTAGCTTTTTATTTTGTTGAAAAAGAATGCCTGTCTGGATGAGTAATAAAAATGCAGGAATTACTGCAAATAGAATTGCAAAAAAACCAATACGAGTAAGTCGCTTAACGATACTGGCAGAGAGCTCTGCAAAAGCCGGTTTTGTAACTGAAGGCAACTCGTCATAAACGCGGTCAAAACTCTTATTTAAGTCGGCGCCCGCCCAGAATCGAAGGCCCCTAACTGACGTTTTTAGAAACCTCTTTCTGTTGCTGTTTTTGGCAGATAAAAGTGTATCTACTTGTTCTTTTAAATCCTTATTTTCTTGAAGAATTTGTTCAATATTGTGGTCAGAAAAATGCATTACTAGTACTTCTAAAAAGTGAAGAAGCAAGTTAGGGAAGTAAGTTAATGTAACGAAGTAATTAGATTACTTTTTATTTCTCACATCACTCTCAATCACGCCATCTCGTAGGCGTATAACTCGATGCGCGTGTTCTGCAATATCCTCTTCGTGCGTTACGAGAATGACGGTGTTTCCTGCTGCGTGTATTTCATCAAAAAGGGCCATAATTTCTATCCCAGTCTTAGAGTCTAGGTTTCCCGTAGGTTCATCTGCCAGAATAATAGAGGGTTTATTTACGAGAGCTCTGCCTACTGCCACACGCTGGCGTTGCCCTCCAGAGAGTTGATTAGGTTTGTGGTCCATACGATCTGCAAGACCTACGTCAGTAAGGACTTCTTCTGCTCTTGCATTTCTAACACTTTTAGAAGCTCCTGCATAGACCATAGGCAGGGCAACATTGTCCAAGGCCGTTGTTCTGGGTAATAAGTTAAAAGTTTGAAAAACAAAGCCTATCTCATTATTGCGCACATCTGCAAGCTCATCATCTGTCATCTGGCTCACATCGCGACCGTTAAGTTTGTAGGAGCCCGCCGTGGGTGTGTCTAAACAGCCTAAAAGGTTCATAAGCGTAGATTTTCCGGATCCAGAAGGTCCCATAAAAGCTACGTATTCTCCTTTGTCAATATCAAGGTCAATGCCTTTTAGTACGTGCACAATTTCATTTCCCAGAGGAAAATCTCTAATGATATTTCTAATTTCAATTAAGTTACCCATATGTTTCTGTAAATGCGACGCTTTTAATAGCCTCTTTCATTTGCTATTAGAAGACTAAAGTACCAATATGTTACATATTGTCGAATAATAATTTCGCTTAAAGCGAAAAAATATATATTTGAACCTCCAATCCAACCAAATGTTTAAGACCTTATCTATTGTAATTCCTGCTTATAATGAAGAGCCTACCATTCACGAAATTCTAGGTGCACTCTATAAACTCGAACTACCCAATCAAATACAAAAAGAGCTCATTATTGTAAACGATTGCTCTACGGATGCTACCGTTGCTAAGGTGGAAACATTTATGAATGCTCATAAGGAGTTGAATGTAAAACTATTTCATCAACCTAAAAATATGGGTAAGGGTGCTGCATTGCATCGAGGTATTAAAGAAGCAACAGGGGAGTATCTTATCATACAAGATGCAGATCTTGAATATGATCCAGAAGAATATCAGGTGCTTTTAAAACCTGTACTTAATGGAAATGCAGATGTGGTATACGGGTCACGTTTTATGGGAGGGAAGCCTCATAGAATTTTGTTTTTTTGGCATACCATTGGGAACAAGTTTTTAACTTTTTTGAGTAATATGTTTACCAATCTCAATCTTACGGATATGGAAACGTGTTATAAACTTTTTAGATCTGATATGGTTAAAGGATTGAATCTTCAAGAAAAACGTTTTGGTTTTGAACCAGAAGTAACTGCAAAGATTTCTAGAATTCCTAAAGTAAGAATATATGAAGTAGGTATTTCTTATTACGGGCGTACCTATGAAGAGGGGAAAAAAATCAACTGGAAAGATGGATTTAGAGCATTGTGGTGTATTGTAAAGTATAATCTCTTTGCTCGTTAAGTAATGGATGCCTTTTCATTACCCTATAAACGCATTATCCTTGTATGTTTATCATTATTAATACTAGGAGTACTAAGCTATAACTTTAAGATAGGGAATGAACAACGTTTTGATGCTTACGGAGATGCACTAGAATACATAGCTTTAGGGACATCTTTGGCAAAAACAGGATCTTATGGACTCTTAGATATTTCAAATAAAAAGTTATTAGAAGATTTTAAGGAGGATAAGGTATCTCAAAGCACTTATAAATTCAAAAGGCACTCTACTTGGAGACCTCCTGTATGGCCACATATAATTGCACTCGTTTTTACTCTCACTGGCTATAGTCTTACCTCCTTGTTGGTATTTAAAATGTTGTTACTCATTTTTGGAGCTTATGTATTTTATAAAACACTTAAGTCACTGAGATTCTCTTCTTGGATTACACTATTGGGAGTTGTACTTTACTTATTACATCCTTCAAGCCAATTGTATAGTAGATTCTTTCTATCTGAGCCCATAACCTTATTTTTTGTGACTGTGTTTTTATTTCTAGCGGTGCGTCTATGGATGGGTAAAGGGACATTCTGGTCAATAGGTCTTGTGGGCGGTCTTTTAATTTTGTGCCATCCCTATTTAATCTTTTTACCCTTTTGTTTATATCTATTTTTATTTCTGTATAAATCTTTATCCCTCAAGCAAGTCGGGATCTGTGCTATGATGACTATAGGAGTGGTGTCTCTTTGGGTGATCCGTAACGGGCAGGTTTTAAACACTCACAAGCCGGTAATAACAACCTCTAGCGGTGCCGTGATGGCAAAGGGTTGGAACAAAGAGGTTGTAGAAAAGCACACGAATACACAAGGAGATCTAGCAGACGAAGCTTTAGTGCTTGAAGGATTGGAATATGATGCATCTATCTCTCGAGATGAGGTAGCGCAATCATCATTGTATGGCACTGCTGTATTTCATTTTATCAAGACACACCCAGATCAAATTTTACCTATAATCCTAACTAAATTACGTAGTGCATTTAATCCCATAGCAGAAACATCAAAGCCAGGATTCTTAGAAACGGGCCGTGTGATTTTTCACGTACTCGCCTTGATAGCGCTGTTGTATGCACTTGTTTTTTCAAGATATCAGTTAAACAAGGTAATCGCGTGGGCTTTGGTACTTGCCACTATTGGCATTACGATAATTACCTATTCTGGTTTTAGATTTAGAATGCCTCAACTCGTGCTGGAGCTATTTTTAATTATTGGGATGCTGCAAGAACTTTTAGGGTATGGTGAGCTTAGAGACGCACGTAAAAATCTTCTGTAGCCTGCTCATTTCTAAAGAATACGAGACCTAGCCAATAACAATCTATAGATACACTTACTTGTGGGAGTTTCTTTATTTCACCCCAAGCGGCTGTCATTTCTTTAGACCAATGTATGTCATCAAAAATCCAAACAGTTCCATTAATCGCGGTGGGAAGCAAGCTATGAGCATACGCCAGGGTAGCTTCTTTTGAATGATTCCCATCAAAATAGATCATATCTAGTTTATGATTGCCAAGTTGTTTTATACTATCTGTAAATTTTCCTTCTACTAGTGTGACATTGGTTACATTAAAATGGTCTAGTGTTTCTTTTGCAACTGCTAGGGTAGCTGGACATCCTTCTAGGGAAGTAATATGTGTGTGTTGTGAACCCTTTGCCATTGCAAAGGTGGCCATACCTAGGGAAGTACCTATTTCTAGCAGTTGCTCTGGATTGAAATAGGCAATAATTCGTTGTAGGAGGAGCATTCTTTTTTGAGTGGCGCCAGCGTATTTTGCAATGGCAGATATCTTGCGGGTATTTGATTTAAAAACTCGAGATCCAGCACCAAAATCTGTTACTTCTATTAATCTTTCTGTACCTAATAAGCGTTCTCGGTACTGCTGTATTTCTTGGGTGTGCTTTGTGCTGCGCTTATTTTTTAAGCACTCCTTAGATAAGGTGTATACAAATGGGGAGTGAATCCCGTGCAGGTGAAAGGTTTTGGGTAACCACTTGAGATATGTTGCAATCTGGTGTATCAATTATCCTTCTAATTTTGATGATAGTTCAAACCAGCGCTCTTCTTTTTCTTCAAGTTGGCTAATGATTAATTGCAGCTGGGCAGATTCTTTGGTGATTTGCTCTTGGGTTAAGGAAGGGTCCAAGAAGATTTTCTCCTTTTCACTTTTCTCACGTTCTAGCTTGGCAATATCACGTTCCAATTTGGCGTGTTCTTTTTGCTCTTGATACGAGAGGTTTCCTGAGTGCTGTTTTTCTTTCCAGCTTACCTTTTCCTTAGTTTCTTGAGGTGCTTCTTTTTGTTGTTCTTGTTTTGCTTTACCGCTGCGCTCTCCTAGTAGTCGTGAATCTTGCAGGCTTGATTTCGCGAAAGCGTTATGAATACCACCTTCATAGGCTCTAAAATCACTGTAATTACCTGGAAAATTTTCAATTACCCCATCTCCTTTAAAAACGAATAAGTGGTCTACAATCTTATCCATAAAATAGCGGTCATGGGATACGACTAATAAACACCCAGGGAAATCTAAAAGAAAACTTTCCAGGACATTAAGAGTTACTACATCGAGATCATTTGTGGGTTCATCCAGAATGAGAAAATTAGGATTTTGGATAAAGACGGTACATAAATAAAGACGTTTGCGCTCTCCTCCGCTTAGTTTTTCTACATAGTCGTGCTGTTTTTTTCCGTCAAATAAGAAGCGCTCTAGAAGCTGCCCCGCAGAGATGATTCGTCCTTTTTTAAGCGGTATAAAATCGCCAAATTCTTTAATAACATCTATAACCTTCTGGCCCTTTTTTTCTTGTATCCCAGACTGTGTGTAGTATCCAAATTTTACCGTGTCTCCTACAATCACTTTTCCACTATCTGGAGGGATAGCTCCCGTCATCACATTGAGAAAAGTGGTTTTTCCAGTACCATTTTTTCCTATGATTCCTATACGTTCTCCTGTTTTAAATACGTACTCAAAATTATCTAGTAGTGTAAGATTATTAAAGGCTTTACTCACTTTGTGGAACTCAAGGATTTTCCCTCCTAAACGTTCCATATTTATTTCTAGTTGTACTTCGTGTTCTAATCTTCTTTTGTGAGCGGCTTCTTTTATTTTATAAAAATCGTCAATACGGGATTTGGATTTTGTGGTACGCGCTTTAGGCTGGCGGCGCATCCAGTCTAATTCCTTTTTATAGAGTTGCTTTGTTTTTGCAAGTTCGGCGGCTTCTGAGGCGCGTCTCGCTTCTTTATTTTCTAGATAGTAGGCATAATTTCCTTTGTACGTATATAAAACACCATCTTCAAGCTCTACAATCTCATTGCACACATTTTCTAAAAAGTAACGATCGTGTGTGACCATAAAAAGCGTAAGATTTTCTTTCTTAAAATACTCTTCCAGCCACTCAATCATTTCAAGATCTAAGTGGTTAGTGGGCTCATCTAGAATAACAAGATCTGGTTTACTCAGCAGTAGAACGGCAAGCGCGAGTCTCTTTTTCTGTCCTCCACTGAGCATGGCTACCTTTCTGTTGAGATCGTCCAGCTTAAGCTTAAAGAGTATCTGTTTGTATTGTGTCTCAAAGTCCCAAGCTTGTGCGGCGTCCATGGCCTCAAATGCTTTTTGATAGGCATCTTGGTCCTCCATATCAAGCAATGCCTTCTCATAATTCTCAATGATCTTAAGAGTGCTATTGTCACTTGCAAAAATGGTTTCTTCTACAGAGAGTGAAGGATCCAGATTAGGCTCTTGGGGCAGGAATGAAATTGTAATTTCTTTTCTCGAGATTACTTGCCCTGTATCTGGGATATCTAGCCCAGCGATAATATGTAGTAATGAGGTCTTGCCGGAACCATTTTTTGCTACAAAACCTATTTTTTGGTCTTTATTGATACCAAAGGAGATAGTGTCAAACAATACACGTTCTCCAAAGGACTTTGCCACATTTTCTACTGAGAGATAATTCAAGATACTTTCTTTTGTTTGCGAAAATACCCAATCTCTCTCGATTACTACAATAAAAGTGTCTCAGAAGATTTTGGCACCTTTTTAAGGTTAGATATGCTTAAAAGTCTATGAAAGTTTCATTATTACCGATGAACGCCTATATTTGTGTAACTAGATCTACTACTACATGAGATACCCTACTACGCTTCTCTTGCTCTTATTATTGGTAAGTGTGGCTTCTTGCGTTCCCAAGAAACGTATTACCTATTTACAAGAAAATGCCTATGCAGATGATCAATTGATCACGATCCAACAACAGCAACCACCTTACAGACTGCAAGTTGCAGACGTACTAAGCATACGTGTGAAAGCATTGGATCAAGAACTCGTAGAGATGTTTAACCCTGTTGGGTCTAGCTCTACCTCGCTTAATGAAGGGTATTATTACGATGGTTTTGCGGTAGATAACCACGGGAATATTAGGATCCCTACCTTGGGAGAAATTAATGTGTTAGGGCGCACACCAGATGAGGTGCGCGAGATGATTGAGAAAAAATTACTAGAAGATTATTTTACAGAGAATGCCAATATTTTTGTCACTGTAAAACTTGCTGGAATTAGATACACCATTGCAGGTGAGATTGGAAGTTCTGGTGTCAAAACAGAATTAACAGAGAAGTTATCTTTATTAGATGCCATTGCAAATTCTGGTGGAGTCCCTATTACAGGAGATCTTACAGATGTATTGATTGTAAGACAATATCCAGGAGGGCAAAAAGTGCATCATCTAGATCTTACTCAGATAGCTGTGATGCAATCGCCGTATTATTATGTACAGCCTAATGATTTAATTCTAGTAAATCCTTTACCGCAAAAAACGGTTGGTATTGGTACAACAGGATTAGATTCCTTTAGAACCATATTAACAGTCTTCACTTCTCTAGTGAGCGTTTATCTCTTAGCCACACGATTATGACAGAAGAAGATTTTGAAATAGAAAGCGGGGGAGGTTACTTTGATTTTAGAGGGTTCCTCGTAAAAATGCTTAGTTATTGGTGGTTATTTGCGATTTCCTGGGCTATTGCTTTTGGGGTGTCACACTACATAAATGTGCGTAAGGTGCCTATGTATGCAATGAAAAACGTGGTGTCTATAAAAGATGACCAGAATCCATTGTTTACTGGAAATACGAGTCTTGTCTTTAATTGGGGAGGAACTACAGATAAGGTACAGACCAATATTATACTTTTGAAATCACGTACACATGCAGAGAAGGTTGTTTCTTATTTGCAATATTATGTGAATTATCAAAAGCAAGGAAAGTATCAAATAGAAGATGTATATGGATATACGCCTTTTAAACTTAGACTAAAAGACAGTTTTGCACAGCTATATAATAAGAGAATTACCGTAACCGATCTCGGCAATAAACAATTAGAGTTTAAGATTCCTTTTAACGGTGGTAATGCCAGACTTTTTAACTACACAACCTTAGAAACAAAAACAGTACCTGCACCCCCATCTGAGTTTGTACAAATTTATAAGGTAGGAGATACGATAGACGAACCTTTTTTACGAGGCATCATAGAGGATACAGCTGTGCCATCAAGAGAAGGAAATGAGTTTTTCCTTTCCTTAGGAAACTTTAATTCTACGGTAAAAAGGTATCAAGGTATTAATGTGATACAGACGCCTAGAGGCTCTTCCATTTTAGAGTTGAGAAAATCAGGCACGAATAAGGCCAGGCTGGTAGATTTTCTTAATGCATCTGTAAAGGTTAGAATTAAAGACCAGTTGGATCGCAAAAACTTGTTTGCTACAAAGACAATTAAGTTTATAGATAGCAGCCTTACTGCAGGTACTGCAGAGTTAGATGATGCCTTAAATGAACTAAGCAAGTTTAAGAATAACAATGTAGATGTTTCATTAGACGGTGCGGCACAGAAAATTACAGACGAATTGCAACAGTATGATACCCAAAAAAAATCTTACGAAGATCAATTATCGTATTACGAACGTTTAGAGAATTACTTGCAAACACGCACAGACTATACAGATGTGCCAGCACCTTCTGTACAGGGCATACAAGAAGGGAGTATAGGTATAGGAGTGGCAAAAATTGTGAGCCTTTCTGTAGAGCGTACTAATTTGCGTTACTCAGCAAAAGAGAACAATCCTATTTTTGCGGAGTTAGATCGTAATATTGATTCAGAGAAAGCCGTATTATTAGAGAACATACGGTCATCTAAGGTAATTCTCAACGATAAAATACGCAATACGCAGAACGACATTTACCAAACGGAGGCTGAATTGCGACGTTTTCCTAAGGAAGAGCAGGAACTGTCTGAAATCAAAAGACGATTTAACTTAAGTCAGGCAGCGGTTAATTTGTATAGGTCTAAGCGCAGTGAAGCAACGATTATTAAAGCTTCTAATGTTTCTGATATTGTTTTTATAGACGAGGCAAAAGATGTGGGAGGAGGTCAGATAGGTCCTAATAATAAATTAAATAATGTTGTAGCCGCCGTTTTAGGAGGTCTCATTCCGGCAGCACTCGTGTTTTTACTGGTCTTCTTTAATACCAAAATAGGCAATCCAGAAGAGGTAAAAAAACTCTCCAAGATCCCAATACTAGGGGTTGTGGGTAAAAGCAATCACAACAACAGTCTTGTAGTGCGTGATCACCCTAGATCTTCTATAGCAGAGGCCTTTAGAGGACTGCGATCTAGTTTGCAGTTTATTTATAAAAAGCAAAACGTACAAGGTGCAAAAACAGTTTTAGTAACATCTTCTGTAAGTGGCGAGGGTAAGACGTTTACCTCTATTAATCTTGCCTCGGTTTTCGCTTTAAGCGAAAAGAAAACTGTACTCGTAGGATTGGATTTAAGAAAGCCTAAAATTTTTGATGATTTTGAAATCACTAACGATGTAGGCGTGGTAAACTACTTAATAGGGCAAAGCAGCCTCGAAGAAATAACACAACCTTCTGGTCTGGAGCATTTAGATGTTATTCTCTCTGGACCAATCCCACCTAATCCATCTGAGATGATTATAAGTGATCGCATGAAGTCCTTTATAGAAGATCTTAAAGCAACCTACGATTACGTTATTCTAGATACACCTCCCTTGGGGCTCGTTTCTGACGCGTTTGAGTTAATGCCCTATGTAGATGCCTCTTTATATATGATTAGACAAGGGTATACCAAGAAGGCCATGCTGCGCATGATTACCGAAAAGTATAAAAGTAAGGAGGTAGAGAATGTGAGCTTTGTGCTTAACTACTTTAGAGCAAAAGGCGCCTATGGATATGGGTATGGATATGGGTATGGATACGGGTATGGAAACTATGGCAATGGATATCACGAGAAGATCAAACGCAAAGGAGGACTAGTGTCTAAAGTGCTTAGGAAGCTCAAATTAAAAAAATAACACCACTAGTTGGTTAGTGCATAGTATGTCTCAAAAAATACGATTGTTTTATTGGTCTTCTAAAGTCTTTGAAAAAAAGGCAAAAGAAAACTATGGCGACATTCTTTCTGTATACATAGTGTCTAAGATAAGTGGCAAAGAAGCTATTTTTTACAATGCGCCAGCCTCTCGCAAGCAATTTTTTAAGAAGTCATATATGATGGCTATAGGTAGTATTTTGCAATATGCAACAGATAAGGCTACGGTGTGGGGAAGTGGTATTATCTCTCAAGTAGATACTCCAGGTGCTGCAACGTATTGTGCTGTGCGAGGCCCGCTTTCGCGAAAGCGTATTCTAGAACTAGGCCATTCTTGCCCTGAAGTATATGGAGATCCTGCGTTGTTATTACCTAATTTATACAGCCCAGAGGTGCAGAAAACCCACGATGTAGGGATAATACCACATTATGTAGATTATAAAAAAGCGCAAAAAGCCTATGATGATCACTTGCCTGTTATAGATTTAATGACCCATGATTTTTTTGCCACTACAGATCAAATACTGTCGTGTAAGGCCATTATAAGCTCCTCTTTACACGGGGTAATCGTGGCACACGCTTATGGTATTCCTGCCATATGGGTGCAATTTTCTGATAAGTTAAGTGGTGACAATACCAAGTATGCAGATTATTTTTTGTCTGTAGGGATAGACCCTTATGATGGTCCATTAATTACCGAGATGCAATCAAAGGCCTATTTTTTAGACCTTATACAGCAACTCCCTTCTTTACCCACTCCAGAAAAAGTAAAAGAAGTAGCCAGCCAGCTAGAAAAAGCCTTTCCTACATCGTATAAAGCCGCTTCTTAACATGAGTTTAGAAACACGTATATATCAAAAAGGAGAACGACTCAAATTAGTATCCTTGTTGGGTACCTCATTGAGAGATATGTACAAAGGGAGATTTCTGGCAAAGCAGCTCGCTGTACGAGATATTAAAAGTAAGTACAGAAAGTCTGTATTAGGTATTTTTTGGGACTTGATAGCCCCCTTAAGTACAGCTCTGGTGTGGATATTTTTACGATCTTCAGGAACCGTAGCCTTAGATGAAACAGGCGTGCCTTATCCTTTATTTGCTTTTACAGGAACCTTGTTGTGGGCCATTTTAGTAGAGTCTATTAATATGCCCTTGCGCAGTACCCAAGGAGCTAAAGGACTTATGTCTAAAATAAACTTTCCTAAAGAAGCACTCATCCTTTCTGGATTTTATAAGCTATTATTCAATAGTTCCTTTAAGATACTATTACTCATCTTTTTCTTTATTTTTTATAAAGTATCACCTAATATAAGTGCACTTTGGTTTCCCTTATCAATCCTGGGTCTTATTCTTGCTGGTGTAACTTTTGGACTATTTATCACACCTTTTGGGATGTTGTACAATGATGTGTCTAGAGCCATTACAATGTCTTTACGTTTTATTATGTATGTAACGCCGGTGGTATATGCGATCCCGCAAGAAGGCATCATGAAAACGATTATGGAGTATAATCCTTTAACACCGCTTATTTTGGTTAATAGGCACCTAATGCTTGGTTTAGATATCCCATATTTGTCGTACTTTTTTATCATTGTAGGACTACTACTACCTTTGTTTGGTATTGCGTTGGTATTGTACCGTATTTCAATCCCAATTATTGTAGAAAGAAACTAATTACCAGATGGAGCAAGAAGTCTTAGTACAGGTAGAGGGATTGTCAAAAAAGTTCTGCAAGAGTCTTAAAAAGAGCTTGTGGTACGGGGTACAAGATTTAGTAGGTTCTGTCATGGGTAAACAGCCTACAGCTACTTTGCGTAAGGATGAGTTTTGGGCCCTTAGGGATATTAATTTTGAGTTGCGACGTGGGGAGTGTTTGGGGCTTATAGGCCACAATGGGGCAGGAAAATCTACCTTATTAAAAATATTAAATGGATTGATCAATCCAGATCATGGGAAGGTTACTTTGCGAGGTCGTGTGGGGGCACTTATAGACCTGGGCGCTGGGTTTAATCCTATACTTAGCGGGAGAGAAAATATTTATAACAATGGCGCCGTACTGGGCTTTACCAAAGCCGAAATAGACAGTAAAGTAGAAGAGATTATAGACTTTGCAGAGCTAAGAGAGTTTATAGATATGCCCGTGCAAAACTACAGCAGTGGGATGAAAGTACGACTTGGGTTTGCCGTAGCGGCACAAATGGAGCCCGACATTTTGATTATAGATGAAGTACTGGCTGTCGGGGATATTGGGTTTGTATTGAAGTGTTATGCTCTAATTGATAAACTATTGCCTAATACCGCATTAATTTTTGTTTCCCATAGTATGTCTATGGTTTCACGGATTTGCTCTAATATTTGTCTTGTAAACCAGGGAAAAACCGAATTCTATGGGAAAAATGTAGCTAAGGGAATAGATTTGTATTATTCCAAATTTATAAATTCAAACTCTTTTGAAGTGTTTTCAAGTAATGAAATAGAATTGAAAGGAGTGAGACTTTTAAATTCAGAAAATGGTATCGTTGCTTGGGGGGGTGATATCGTAATTGAATTAAACTTAATAATATCGAATTCAGAAATATCACCTAGTATCACGATAACGGTTTTTGACAAAGAACAGCGACCTGTTGCTTCATTAAAAAAGTTTACCGTTGACAGGCAAATTAAAGATCTTACTCAAGGTTTTCTACTGAGTATTACTCATAAAAATAACCAGTTATCCAAAGGGATTTATACACTTTCTCTCACTGTAAATGATGGAGTTACTAAAAGTCCATTATATCGTATTAATAATATACTTTCATTTCAGGTCACTCACGAAATTGATGTTTATCAACCCTTTTATTTAGATGCTCATTACGAGTTGAAATAGAATGATTAATTGAGGTACCAAACTTTTGTAGATTATTGAATATGAGTTTGTTTGCCTATCCATAGAAAAATTGTCATCGTATTGTTTTTTAATAATAGATCTAGTGAAATCTTTCTTATTTTTTTTAAAAATTAGGATTGTTTCTGCAATAGAATCACTAGTTAAATCTTTTGATATAAGTCCAGTTATACCGGGCTTTATATAATCCTTCATACCACCAATAGGGGTTGAAAGAACTGGTATACCACAACTCCAAGATTCTAACATTACATTTGGTAAGTTATCCTCACGGCTCGTTATTATAGTAGCATCAGAACTCTTGTAAATTTTAGAGAGAATCTTATCATTATTTATCTGTCCAAGAAATTTTACATTAGATAATTTTTTATTCAAATTCACTTCTTTTTCTTGCACTCCTATTATCAGAAATAAAACATCCTGTCTATTAAGTATCACAGCAGCTTCTAATAAAAGGTCAAGTCCTTTATGAAAGGCGCTGGAGCCTATAAATGAAAGTATGGTAACATCGGGAGGTAATTGTAACTCTTCACGACATTCTGTTTTGGAGAATTGATTGTCAAACCCATTTTCAATTGAATTAGGAATTACTGAAATTGGCGCATTTTTAAATAGGGCTCTTTTTTTTGTTTCACTGGCTAAACTTTTAGAAGGACATATGATGCTTATGTTTGAGTGCTGTTTGACACCATTATATTTAACATGTCGAAAATAATTGTCTATTTTTTGAAAAGACTTTGGGTTTCTATAATAATCAATCTCTAAATGAACCCCTCCTAAAAAGGGATTTCTATCATGAAATGTCCAAACAATGGGTTTGGACACGTTTTTAAAAAATGAAGAGTAATCTATAAAATTTGCTACCCAGTGTAAATGTATAATATCTGCTTCTTTTACTAAAGGATGCTTTTCTAATTTGTAATTTGTCTCAGGAAATGTAAAGATGTCATAATCATATTTTTTTTTGAGTTTTAAAAGTAAATCATTTTGTCTCTCTTCTCTTTTTTTTATTATCAAAGGCACTATTGTTTTTATAACTTCCTTTGTTATCCTCAATAATAAACTAGATTTTTTAGGTTCATTAGGAGTGAATCTCACGCAATTAGTAATAGTTTTTGAACTCACTTGTTTTTGCAAGTGTAATATATGAGAACTCACGTCTTTGCCTAAAAGACCATTGTGAAGTCTTATTGCTGCTCTTGCTGCGCCACCTTCAATTACAGTGGTTATGTGAACTACTTTCATTATTTTTTTTGATAAACGACCATTATAGTATGACCTTTTATCTTCTTTTTAAAAAGATGGATTAGAGTTTCTAGTAATTTGTTCAATTTAAATTTAGTAAAAAGCTTAACCAGTAGAGGGTGTTTTTTTATTTTTTGGTTATAGAAAGTATTTGCAAACCATTTGACATGATATTCTTGCAATGGTTCATAATACGATTTTTCGTAAGTCAGATTATATATTTTGGACAGACTCTTAAGAGAAACGTTGTCCCATAGACCCATATGATGAGGTGGCATATTTAATGTGCCACCACCATTACTTAACAAAAAGACGCTATTGTTAGGGACAGATACAATTAATCTACCTCCTGGTTTGAGACATTCAATCTGTGCCTGAATAAAGGAATCAACAGAAGAAATATGCTCTAAAACTTGGTATGAACAGCAAATATCATAACATTCTTTATTGAGTTTTGAGTGATCCTCTATACTCTCTTCAAGTAAATTTAAGTGAAGCTTTTTAGCATCAACAATACTTTTTTTATTTATCTCAAGTCCCGTTACGTCAAATCCTAATTGATTTAATCTCTTTAAAAATCCAAGACCGCCACTGCCTACTTCAAGGATCTTCTCATTGCCAGATAATAAGTTCAATGTCTTTTGGTGTTCCCATTTCCAAGGCATGTAGTACCAGTTAAATTCTTGTAGTTTTTCGTAAAATTCGGCATTTCCATAAATATCGTAGGGATAGTAGAATTCGTAATGAGTATGCACACATTTATAAATTAGCACTTCTTCAACATTTGAAAAATGATGAGAAACATCTAAATCAAGCTCTTTTTTGTATCTACTTATTATATGAGATTTTTGTATGCTTTTGATTAGCATGGCATTTTTACCTAGTGCAAAAGGGGATTCTATTTTTTTTGCTGCTTCCATCTACTTATTTTATATAGTAAAAATTTCTTAGTTCTGATTGGGCCTCATTTTCAAAATAAGTAATTAAATCTTTTGGAATCTCTGTCTTATAAGAACCTATTTTACCTTTTCGGATAAATTTTTCATTTTTATCCCAATTTTGATTATACCAGCCATATTTTTCTTCTTTACGCTGCATTTCTTTAAAACTATTACCTTCAATACTCTTAATGATAATCTCATCACTTCTCTCAATATTGAAATAGTTAAGGAGGTTCTTTAATGATTGAAATGGCTCATTAATTAGGTCTTCATATTTTAGGACAAACAAATCTGCGTCATAAGGGTTGTTTAACCATTGTCTTGTATGTTCGTGCCATTTACAAGGATATAAAGATGTTCCATCCTTTATCATCTTGTCTAGAGTAACATCTATTTTTAATGCTTTATTCATTGCATAATAAGAAGAAATGACATCCCTACCATCCCTTATAAGATGAATCACTCTTTTCATTTTTGGTTTGGGTACATCGTGAGTTTTAAAAAAAGTTACAGATGAAAACCTTTTATATGTTGGTTTTGCATGGACATCTGGAACAAGTTCTTGTGTCAGTTTATCAGGCAAAAGTGCTGTATCTATTCCATAGATAACTCCGGCAATGAGATTTTGCACCCAAGTATTACCAGATTTTGGATAGCCCGCTATAAAAATATCATCAGGATGACTTTCTGAAATCAATTGAAAATTTTGATCTGAGAGCATCTGAAAAAATTTGGCATTAACTTTTTTCTTGATTAATTGACGGGATTTATAATCGTTGTTTTTAAATAGTTTTAAATATTTTTTTATCATTTTATCATGTTGTATCCAAAGAATTCAAAATCCTCCTTATAGAAAGAATTAATTTTAGATATGGAATCGTTATCTAATTCTTCCATAAAAGATTTCCTTTTTGGTGAGTTATTGATGTGCTGAAGGGTAGAGTGTGCGCCTATAATTTGTGATAAGAATTTTTCTATTTCTTTGGGGTTTTCAAAAGGTAATATCTTATCAACTCTAATTCCTTTTGTCCAAGTTATTTGTGGGTTGCAAAGACTTAAGTCTTTTGAATTGTAGGATCCAATAGGTGGAATACCTTCTAAAATTTTATTTAAAAAGTCGGAAGCATTATAATCTTGAGGTATTAAATTATGTTTTTTATGATAATGCAATAGAGAAATTAGTCTGTCATAAGGGTTTCTAGAAACACAGAATATTTTTGATTTTCGATAATAGCTTGTGCTAATTATCTTTTTATTTCTTAAAAGTTGGATTGAAATATGACCAAACGTAACTGCTCCAGTGTTTCGAAAAGAATTTGAAGCTTCATTTATGTCAATGAATTTCTTCATAGAAATATGTCTATTGAGAACTGTATATATGCTAGTGCCTGCATTTTTTGGTATCCACAGGAATAATATTTTGGGCTCATTTCTAGTTGTCCAAAGATATTTTAGGTTATTATTTTCTTTTTTTAAAAAAGCTAATTTGCTTTTAAAGATATGTTTTAACCTTTTTACCATAGTTTCGTATTATGCACTGTAGATTTTTATTTTTTTGATTTAATTAAATAAGCAATAATTATCTGTTATTTTATATTTTAAGGTCAAGTAGATAAAAACAAATATATTGAATATGTTTGAAGAAGATTATCATATGTGCAACATAGTCTCGATGTAGATAAAATGAAGAAAAGACCAGAAAAATTATCCATTATAACCATAAATTACAACGATAAGGAAGGGTTGCTAAGGACTCTTTCGAGCTGTGATTTACAAATGGAAAGAAATTTTCAACATATCATTGTAGATGGTAATTCGACAGACGGAAGTTTAGAAATAATCACAGCGTATAAACATACTAACTGCAAAAAAATAATTGAAAAAGATAATGGTGTTTATGACGCCATGAATAAAGGAATACAAATAGCTACGGGAGATTACATTCTATTTCTTAATGCAGGTGATGAATTCTATGAGGATGAAAGTTTATCTCAAGCTTTTAAAAATATTGATAATAATAGTGCTATTTGTTATGCAAATGTTCTAGTACGCAGCGAAAATGGCGAGTATCTTCAAGAGCATCCTGAACCTTTAACTTTTGAATTTTTTAGAGAAAGAACACTTTGTCATCAGAGTACTTTTATTAAGAGAGAATTATTTGAAACCTACGGATTATACAGAACGGATATCCTAATCAGTTCTGACTGGGAATTTTTTTTAAGGGCTATATTTCTTCATGGAGTTACAGTGCAAAAGTTACACTTTACATCGTCTATTTATTATTTAGGAGGAATGTCGAGTGATGTGACAAACAGAACTCAAATTATAGGAGAAAGAAAAGAGGTTCTGGAAAATTTATTCCCTCATTTTTTAAGAGACTTTGAGAAACTGGAAAAGTTACAAGATTATAAAAACAATATAGAAACAAGACTAGACCCTAGACTTGCAAATGTTCTCACTAATTCTTTTTTCTCTAAATTGCTCAAAAACCAAATTCAATTGTATAACCGTATCTTAAACTGGAAACGAAAAAATACAACCTAGTGCAATCACCTCTTGTGTCCATAGTTGTACCTTGTTATAATCAAGGTCAGTATATAGATGAGTGTCTTCAATCTATTGTAGAGCAATCCTACACTCACTGGGAGTGTATTGTAGTTAATGACGGCTCCGATGATGATTCACAAGAGCATATAAATGGTTGGAAGAAAAAAGATAAAAGAATTTCAAGTGTTTCTATTAAAAATGGCGGCGTAAGTCAGGCAAGAAATGTAGGAATTAACCTTGCTCAAGGTGTTTTTATTTTACCTCTTGATGCAGACGATAAAATTTCTAAACTTTACGTACACTTGTGTGTTTCTGCATTTATTAATGATCCAGAATTGGTGCTAGTCTATGCAAATGCTGAAAAATTTGGTATTGTTAATGGGTTTTGGGAATTGCCTGAGTTTTCATTACGACAACTCTGCAAGGGAAACCTTATATACAATTGTGGGATGTATCGAAAAGAAGATTTTTTGAAAGTAGGCGGTTATGATACTCAAATGAAGTTAGGTCTTGAAGATTGGGAATTTTGGATTCATCTCCTAAAAAACAACCCTAAGGTTTATAAGATTCCAGATGTATGTTTTTATTATCGTATTAAAGAAAATTCAAGAAATAGTAGCTATTCTTTAGATCAAGAAACATATCTTAAAAAATATGTAAGCAAAAAACATGTGGATGTATTTTTAGATCTTTTGGGTGATTTCCCTAAAGTATTAACAACGATGGATCGACTAATGACAAAAACAAATGAGGAATCCCTATTAAAATCTAGGCCTACTTTTAAAGAGAAAATTCGTTTTTTACTAGGTCTTACAAAAAACAAATGACGCAATCGCTAGTATCAGTCTGCATACCTACCTATAACGGCGCCGCTTTTTTACAGGAAGCCTTGGATTCTGTAATGGATCAAACCTACAATAACCTGGAGGTGATTGTGAGCGATGATGCGAGTAAAGATGGAACCTGGGAACTATTACAACGCTTTCGCGAAAGCGTACCGTATCCAGTACATGTAGTACGACATACCCCAGCCGGAATAGGAGCAAACTGGAATAACACGCTAACACACTCAAAAGGGACGTACATTAAATTTCTTTTTCAAGACGACATTTTGGAGCCCTTTTGTATCGAGAAGATGGTTTCTTTTTTGGAAACAAATAAAACCTATGGACTCGTAGCGTCTAAAAGGGATTTTATTACAGAGAAGACAAGTGATCCTCACATAGATGCTTGGATAGAACAATATAAAAACTTACAATGTCAGTTTTCCAATGAAGGCGAGATATTACATCTAGACAGAACATTATTTGCAAGAGATGATTTTATGAAATCACCCCTCAATAAAATAGGTGAGCCTCCTACGACCCTTTTTAGAAAAGTAATTCTAGATGAGATAGGCTATTTTGACGAACGGTTAAAACAGGTGTTAGACTATGTTTTTTACTACCGTGTCTTAAAAAAATATCCTATTGCTATATTGCCAGAGAAACTTGTAAAATTTAGGATTCATCCTAATCAGGCTACCAATGTCAACAGAAGTCAGTCTATACCAGATTATGAGGAGTATGACAGGATACTGTATCAAGAGTTTATAGACCTCTTGCATCCTTGGGAACAACATAGATTAAAATCTAAATTCAACCGCTGGTATACACTTCAAAAGAAACTGAAAGCTAAAATTAAAAGGACATTACGTGGTTAGTACACTTCAAACACATATCATTATTGTTACATATAACGGGATGCCTTGGCTCGAACGTACGTTATCCTCTATACCATCACAATATCCTGTGATACTCATAGATAATGCTTCTAGTGACGCTACTTGTGAGTTTATAAAAAGGGAATACCCTCAACACACCTTACTACAAGAAAAGGAGAATCTAGGTTTCGGGCAAGCAAATAATAAAGGGATTTCTTGGGCTATTACACAAGGAGCTCAGGCAGTTTTTTTACTCAACCAAGATGCCTATGTCACACCTAATACAGTTACAGGATTAGAGAGTGTTGCACAAAATTTGTCAGACTTTGGGATTTTGAGTCCAGTGCATTACAATGGAAAAGGGGATGCGTTAGATCATCAATTTTCTAAATACATGGCATACGATAGGCAGCCTGAGTTTTACGGTGATGCCATTGCTCAACGATTAAAAGAGGTGTACGAAGTGCCCTTTGTAAATGCTGCAGCGTGGTATTTGCCCAAGAAAACATTAGAGACAATAGGAGGATTTGATCCTATTTTCTTTCATTATGGAGAAGATGATAATTATGTACAACGAGTACGGTATCACAATTTAAAAGTGGGCGTTGTTCCTCAAAGCATACTTTACCACGATAGAGAAGACCGCCTACAACAAAAGCCTGGTGCTTTTAGTCCAGCCTATTTCAAAAGGGCAGAGAATAGATATAAAGTACGTCTTGCAAATATTAATATACAGGATATAGCACCTCTTCTAGAGCAAGAGGTTACCAAGCTTTCTAAAAATGCCCTTAAAAGTAGCATAAGATTTGATTTTAATAGGGCAAGAGGTTACCGTAAAGAAAAAACTTTATTAGGCGGCTGGATAAATGAAATAAGAAATAGTAGATCTCAAAACAAGACCGTAGGGAACCATTATTTATGAAACCAGAAGTCTCCATAATCATACCTAGTTATAACCGATCGCATTGTATAGGTGAGACATTGCAATCTGTACAGCGTCAATCTTTTGAAGCTTGGGAGTGTCTTGTGGTAGATGATGGCAGTACTGATGACACCAAGGAGTTGGTTACCGCTTTCGCGAAAGCGGACTCAAGAATACAACTCCTTCAAAGGCCTGATGAAAAAATAAAAGGAGCTAATTCTTGTAGGAATTATGGGTTTTCTAAAAGTAAAGGAAACTATATACAGTGGCTCGATAGTGACGATTTAATAAGTGATAGGAAGCTGGCTGCCCAACTAGAGCAAATGGCAGTAGCTAAAAATGATATGGCAACTTGTGCTTGGGGTTATTACAAAGAGGCCAAAACTAATGTACTGCACGAAAACCTAGAGGTATATCGCGATTTTAAAACAAGCAAGCAGTTCTTAAAAGCACTTTCACAAAAGTTTGGTTTTTTACCTATACACGCCTATCTAATCTCAAAAAGCTTCCTCAATATGCATAAGATTGTTTGGGACGAATCTTTAAGCACTAATCAAGATGGAGATTTTATGTCTCAAGTCTTTTTAGGAAACCCGTCTATAGTCTATGCGCCAGATGTGCATGTGTGGTATCGACTTGAGAACACTCAAACTGTGAGCTCTATAGATCAAAAGGAGAAAGCAATTGCGGCAATTAATAGCTGGAAAGTGATTGAAAAGCGCTTGGCCGTCTTTTGTCCTGAGTATATACGATTTATGAAGAAAAAACTATACGATAGAGTTGTGATAAAATTCCCTTTACTTGTAGAAGAAGAACACGCTTTTTTTAAGAATAGATCAACGAATAGTGTATCTTGGATTCGTAAATTTAAGTCAATACTGCGATAGTTTGAGTCATAGAGATTTTCCTTTAGTATCTGTAGTTATACCCGTATATAATACGGCGAGGTATATTGAGCAGTGTATCCTCTCTGCTAGGAATCAAAGATATCCTTCTATAGAAATAGTTGTGGTAGACGATGGATCTAATAAAGAGACAAAAGAAGTACTGCACCACCTAAAAAATCAGATAGACATACTTCTTACACAAGAAAATGCAGGACAAAGCACGGCTCGTAATAAAGGAATACAAGCCGCTGGGGGAGACTATATCCTCATCTTAGATTCTGATGATTATTTTAAGCCAGCATTTGTAGCTAAAGCCATAGAGGTATTACACCAGAAACCTTCGGTGAAATTTGTGAGTTCTTATGTTCAGAGATTTCATGAAAATACAATGGGACCCTTGGTGAAAATGGAAGGGGGTACCTTAGAAGCCTATCTTTTTAGAAACGCCTCTGTAGGGAACGGACTTTTTAGGAAAAAGGAGTTATTGGAAATAGGTGGTTACGACCAAGAGATGAGAGATGGCTATGAAGACTGGGAGCTTATGATTCGAGTACTTAATAATGGAGGCGAAACATTTGTTATACCAGAAGCGCTTTTTATGTATAGATCGTCTTTAAAATTAACCACCCATAAAGCAAAAACTAAAAGACCCCAACTCCTGCATTATATATTTTCTAAGCATCGTGAGTTGTACGAAAATCGTTTTGAGGCTACCCTAGACTTTTTTAGAAGAGAGCAAGAAAGGATTTCTCAAGAAGTTATTAAAGTTCAAGAGCGTAAAGAGTTTGTCATAGGAGGACTAATTCTAAGACCTTTCCGATTTGTAAAAAAAATGTTTACCTCATGAATACGCCACAAGTAAGCATCATAATGGCCACGTATAATAGAGCACACTTTATTACAGAGACGCTAGCATCTATTATAAAACAATCATTTACAAATTGGGAATGTCTTATTATTGACGATGGAGGCACAGATAACACTAAGGAAGTGATCGCTCCTATCCTCCAAAAGGATAATAGATTTACGTATGTCCAGAGACCAAGTGCTCACCAAAAAGGGTTGCCAGGCTGCCGTAATTATGGCATTACCCTATCAAAAGGAGCGTATATAATTTTCTTTGATGATGATGATATTGTGCATCCAGAAAACTTGAGTTTATGTGTACAGCAATTACACAATACCGAAAGAGATTTTTGTAGGTATCAAAGAACAACATTCTTTGGAACGTTCAACTATAATTTTGATGTAAATACACTAGTAGACACTTTTTATATTGATGGAAAAAAGGATGTAGGTAAAATGATTTCTGGAGCATTGCCCTTTAACTCGTGTGCAGTCATGTGGCAAAAAGAATGTCTAGTCTCAAACCTATTTCAAGAAGACCTTATGTTTGCCGAAGAATGGGAATGCTACTCACGAATATTGATGAATGGCGCAAAAGGTGTTTCCTTGAATAAAGTGTTATTTTATGGGAGAAAGCACTCCAAATCTAATACAGGAGAGTTTCAGTCTAAAAATCCAGTGAGGATACAAAGTAAGATTGATGCGGCCTGTGCTATTATATCCAATCTAAATAATAATAACTTGCTAGACTATACCATAGCTAAGTATTTCGTTGCCTTGAGTAAACGTTTACAAGCACCGCGTATCTTTGACCATTTATGTTCTCAAAGTAGTATACCAGATAATACCCTCAATAAAATTAAAAAGCGCTACGCATATTATAAGTTATATATGATGGGGTATACATTAAAAAATAAATTTTTAAGTTGATACCTTGCAGGAAATGAGTGCCACGAAAACGAATCATATAATAGCCCTTGTAGAGTCACTAGACGTAAATGATAGCAGTGGGACGAAAGGACGCGTAGCCTTGCTCAAGAATATGGTTGCGGCTGGATTTCAAGTAACGGCCTTACACTATACTCAAAAAGAGATACAGTTACAAGGGATAACCACAGTTTGCATTAAGGAACCTAAGTCACGCTTCTATTTCTTGAGTAGACTGCAACGTTATTTTTATAAATGGTTTAAGGTTAATATAGGCAATGGCTATGAAAAACGTACCGGTTTTTCCTTTAACTGGAAATGTGCAGAGAACGCTTTCGCGAAAGCGTTAAAGAGCTATAACCCTCAAGATTTTGAGATGGTATGGACATTGGGTAAAGGAACTCAATTCAGAGCGCATCACGCCATACTAAAAAGTGCGCAATGGCATGCTAAATGGTATGCTTATGTGCACGACCCATACCCGCAACAACTCTACCCAAGACCTTACAATTTTGTGCCCATAGGATACAAACAAAAGCGCTATTTTTTTAATGAGGTGACAAAAAAAGCAAAGACCATGGTTTTTCCTAGTTTGCTTTTAAAGGAATGGATGCAAAGCTATTTTGTGAGTATTACAGATAAATCTATCATAATACCCCATCAAATTAGTAAGATGCCCACTTTAGAAACAGCGCTTCCTAGCTATTTTGATACGGACAAATTTACCATTTTACACGGGGGTAATCTTTTAGATTTACGCAATCCAGAACCTGTGACTCGTGCCTACAAAAAATTCTTAGAATTGCATCCAGAAGCAGCTGGAGTTAGTCAATTACTATTTATAGGAAAACCTGGGAATTATGAGGCTTTCTTTAAAGGGGAGCAACAAGTACTACCTCAATTATATGCCAGTGCAGATTATGTGCCTTTTGAACAAGTATATGCTATGCAAAAGGAAACTTCTGTAAATATTATTCTAGAAGCACAATCTGAGATTAGCCCATTCTTACCCGGGAAGTTTGCACATTGCGTTGCCGCAAATAAACCCATACTTTTAATAGGACCCTATTATAGCGAATGCAAGCGGCTTTTAGGAGAGGACTACCCATATAGTCTTGAGTTTAAAGAAATAGATGCGGTAGCACAAGCGCTCTCTTTGATATATATAGAGTGGCAAACAAAGAAAGAACTCCGATTAGACAGACCCGATCTAGAGCTGTACCTTTCTGAAAGTTACCTCAAGAAAGTATTAACTTAAAAATAGCGAGCGTGCTTACCATAGTCATTCCTAACAGAAATCGCAGTCTTACAACCGTGCAAAGAACATTGAGTTCTATTGCACCCCAATGCGGCCAAGGCGTAAGCGTAGTACTTGTAGATTATGGCAGTGAGGTGTCTTATCAAAAAAAGCTGCAACTGCTTGTTAATACGTTCGAGAATATTACCGTTGTCATGTGCCCAACACAGGGACAACTATGGCAAAAGACAAGAGCCATTAATATTGCGCTAAAACAATGCGATACCACCTATTTTTTGGTAGCAGATATGGATATGATTTTTCATCCAGAATTTGTTCAGAAAGCCCTTGCTATGAGGTCGTTGGAAAAGATAATCTATTTTCAAGTTGGGATCATGACGCAAGAAGAAAGCTCGCTTGAGAAGGAGTACAACGACTATCAGATTAAATTTAAAACCAATCTAGAAGCGACAGGAATAACGCTTTTCCCTACAGAAATATTAAAACGTATGAATGGTTTTGATGAGTTTTATCACGGTTGGGGAGCAGAAGATACAGATGTGCATGTAAGACTAGGCAATGCAGGCTATGAAGTGCTTTTTTATGAAAAAGAATGTCTTTTCTTGCACCAATGGCATCCTAAGCACTATCGTTCTACTAAAAGTAAGACTCCTTTTCATCCATTATTAGAAAAAATTAATCAATCTTATCTTAGATACACAAAAACTTCTGGTAAGACTGTGGCAAATAATAATATGAGTTGGGGGATGTTACCTTTACGAGAAGCTTATAAGCAATTGCAACATCCATCTCTAGAATTTAATATATATGCTACGCAAGAAGATGTAGATTCTTTTTTAGCCCAACTTATATCAGGAGCATTGAAAACTTCCTTGTGTGTAGAATTTAAGACGCATCCCAATGCAGGTTCTCTTAAGGAAATCTTCAAAAAAGCTTTAGGTAAAAGAATACCTCGGTATCTAAAAATGCGTACAGTTAATGAAGCCGTATTGAGCACTGTAATTAATGAGCTGCGCAATGCACCTTACAGGTATACTTTTGATCAGAAGGCAGGATATATACGGCTGGATATTAATTTAAGTGAGGTGTCATGAGAGTATTGATGGTGAGTATGAATTCTATCCATTTTAGACGGTGGACTTCACAGCTAGAAGACTCGGGTCATGAGGTTTTTTGGTTTGATGCGTTAGGAGCAGAAGGCACCATTAAAGAATTATCCTGGGTTACTCAAAAAACAGATTGGAGATTACGCATTAAAAAGGGAAGGTATTGGATCAAAAAGATCCCTTTCCTTAAGAGGCTTAATGAGCGGCCTATTGAAAAAGCTTTCGAAACTTATTTAAAAGAAGTACAGCCAGATGTTGTTCATAGCTTTGTGTTATATATGTCTTGCGCTCCCATATTAGAGGTAATGAAAAAGTATAAACACATAAAATGGATATACTCTGCCTGGGGGAATGACTTGTTTTATTATCAAAATTTTCCAACGTATCGCAAAGAAATTGATGCTGTATTACCGCATCTGGATTATATGTTTGCAGATTGTAAGAGAGACCTGGCCTTAGCTAGAAAATTAGGTTTTATTGGTGAAACCCTTGGAGACTTTCCTGGAGGAGGAGGGTATCATTTAGACTTGATAGATCAACCTATAAAATCAGTTGCTGAGCGTTCAGGTATTATCGTAAAAGGCTATCAAGGTGAAAAGCATAGAGGCTTAAATGTTTTAAAAGCGATAGAATTGCTAGATATTTCTGAGCCGGTTACTTTTTTTTCTGCAGATAAAAAGCTTTTGGAATACTACGAAACCTCTGACATACTAAAAGACAAAAACATTATCTTTTACACACCTGAAGACGGAATGACTCACCAAGAATTGTGTCGTAAGATGAATAGCGCTCTTGTTTATGTAGGCAATAATGTATCAGATGGAATGCCTAATACATTGTTGGAAGCTATATGTTTTGGAGCATTTCCTATTCAATCTAACCCTGGCGGAGCAAGTGCAGAGATGATAGATCACGGAAAAAATGGGTTTCTAATAGATGATTGTGAAAATATAGAAGAAATTAATGGGCATATACAAGCAGCCTTATACAATAAAGAACTTCTTATAAAAGCACAAGAGCATAATATGAAGTTAAGGAATTCTTTATCTTATGAGCAAGTTAGAGAAGGAGTTATCACCGCTTATAATCGGATAAAATAGGTTTAAACAATAGTATACTTTGGGGTTAACAAAAAATATGATTAGGTTGTTAATGAGTTCTGCACGTAAACGGGAGTTACAACTTGATCATTTCCTTATGATAGGGCGTCAAAACTTGCATTTAAATGCACAAGAACTAGAAGATTGCTTTGTCGAGTTTGAGTACGGTGCAGTAGATGGCAATGCGCTTATCCATGATCACAACACCTTTGCGGAGGGCGTTTTAGAACGCATAGGAGTCGCACAAATAGATGCACTAGATGCATCTACTTATGAGGATGCAACCATTATTCACGATCTTAACCTGCCCATTCCTGATACGTATAGGTCAAGCTATAATGTTGTGTTAGATTCTGGAACTTTAGAACATGTTTTTAATGTGCAAGAGGCACTGAAATCTTGTATGAAACTTACAAAACTAGGAGGACATTATATAGGTATCTTCCCGTGTAATAATTTTTTTGGTCACGGATTTTACCAATTTAGTTCTGAGCTTTTTTATAGAGCGTTATCACCTCAAAATGGTTTTAAAGTTTTAGACATGATCCTTTTTGTAGATGAGCCAAACACCACGTTTTATTCTATAGCAGATACTTCTGTAGAATACCCGAGAGTACAGTTTACAAATCAAAAACCCGTTTATATTTACGTGGTTGCTCAAAAAATTACAGAGAAAACAATTTTTGAAAATGCTCCTTTGCAAATGGATTATGCTGCAATGAAATGGAGGGGAAATAGGCCTAAAAAAGTTGCTCTTAAAAACAAAAAAAAGAAACAATTATTCGCTTCGACTTATCTAAAAAATGTAATAAAAGCAATCCTAAATAAGAGACATCCCAATGATGATGCTAGATTCAAGAAAAATTTTCTTAAAGCTTATCAACTTTAATACCGTACCTTAAACTATGAATCAACCCTTTATCATAGCAGAAATTGCCCAAGCCCATAACGGAAGCTTCGAAAAAGCTTTGGACTATGTAAATGCTTTGGTACCTACAGGGATTGATGCCATAAAATTTCAAACGCATATTGCGACTGCAGAAAGTAGTATATACGAGCCTTTTAGGATAAAATTTTCTGATCAAGATGCCACTCGATTTGACTATTGGAAACGTATGGAGTTTTCTAAAGCACAATGGATACAATTAAAAGAGGCGTGTGATAAAGCTGGGGTAGAATTTATGTCTTCTCCTTTTAGTAATGCTGCGATAGACCTGCTAGAAGAAATAGGGGTGCAGCGTTATAAAGTGGGTTCTGGAGAGGTCAATAATTTTTTACTCCTTGAGAAAATAGCTCGTACAAGAAAGCCCGTTATCATATCCTCTGGAATGAGTTCGTTAGAAGAACTAGACGCAACGGTAGCTTTTTTAAAAGAACGTCAAGTGTCGTACGCTATCTTGCAATGTACTACTAGTTATCCCACTGCTCCAGAACAATATGGTCTCCATGTGGTCCAAGAGTTGAAAGATCGGTATGATGTGCCAGTGGGGTTTTCTGATCATTCGGCAGATATTGGTACTTGTATTGCTGCCACTGCTTTGGGGGCAGAAATCTTAGAATTTCACGCGGTATTTTCTAGAGAAGATTTTGGGCCTGATGCGACGTCTTCTATAGAGATAGGCGAAATTGCACAAATGGTAAAAAGTGTTAGACAGATAGCGCTTTCGCGAAAGCATACCATCGATAAATCTACGAATTCACAGTTTACAGCATTAAAGCAAATTTTTGAAAAATCACTAGCTGTGAACAAGGATTTGCCTGAAGGTCACATTCTAGAATTTGAGGACCTAGAAGCAAAGAAACCAAAGGGCTATGGAATAGATGCCTCACGATTTAAAACTGTGATAGGCCAGCCACTCAAGACAGATCTAAAAAAATGGGATTTCTTAACGGATAAACATATTTAGAACTATGAAGGAATATGTAAAGTCTAAATATCTAGAATTTTCCAAATATGATGGCAGCCAGCATATTGCGGGAGAGTTTGCTATCTTAAAAATTGTCGAATTAGTCACTATTTTTAAAAGTAGTTCCATACTTGAAATAGGCTTAGGTATAGGCACACTACCTAGTGCAATTCTCACGTATTTTGATAGAGAGATTGATTACATTGGTACAGAGGCAAACGCATTTTGTTTAGAGAGTCTGGAGAAGAATTTAAAGCCTGAAATTTATAATCAGATTTCGATTTATGAGGTTGTTTCTAGTATTAAAGATGTAGCAAAGCCCTTTGATCTTGTTATTGTAGATGGTGGGTTTGACTCTTTTGATGAGTTAAACAAGAAGTTGAGTAAGAATGCCATTATAACTATAGAAGGAGATCGTAAGGATCAAGAAGATGTGATTAGGAAGTTGTTCCCATCATCCCGATTTGTGCACTTGGTAAGTGATGTAAAGAACGATCCAGAAGGGGTATTTAAGAGTGCCGACTGGCAAGGAGGAGTGAAAGTCTTTTTTATAAATCCAACAGCAAAACAATATGTATATTGGTTTGTCCAGAAATTAAAGTCAAAAAGAGTATATTCAAAAAGAAGAAAATACAAGAAGTAATATGCACAGAAAAGTCTGCGTAGTTATCACAGCGAGGCCTTCATATAGCCGTATAAAAACGGCTCTCAAAGCCATAGATGCTCACCCTCAATTGGACTTGCAATTAGTAGTTGCAGGTGCTGCCTTACTAGGGCGGTATGGGAATGCTGTGGCGTATATTGAAAGGGATGGTTTTAAAGTAGCAGAGAAGGTCTATATGGTTCTAGAGGGAGAGAACAAAACTGCAATGGCAAAGACCACTGGACTTGGTGTTATGGAACTTGCTACCGTTTTTGACAAGTTACAACCAGATATGGTGGTTACTATCGCAGATCGATTTGAAACTATTGCTACTTCTATTGCGGCATCCTACCAAAACATTCCTCTAATTCATATACAAGGAGGTGAGGTTACGGGCAATATTGATGAAAAAGTACGACATGCAAATACAAAACTAGCAGATATACATCTCGTTGCAAGTGAGAACGCACGTGAGCGTGTTATAAAGTTAGGTGAGAATCCCACAAAGGTTTTTAACACAGGATGCCCTTCTATTGATATTGCCAAAGAAGTAAGAGAAACCCCAGCACTTGATTTTGATCCTGTAGAAAAATATGGGGGCGTAGGGGCAGATATAGATACTTCTCAAGAGTACCTTGTCGTTATGCAACACCCAGTTACTACAGAATATGCTAGAGCCAAGGAAGATGTACAAAAAACTTTGGAAATAGTTCATGAGTTAGGGCTGCCTACTTTCTGGTTTTGGCCCAATGTAGATGCAGGTTCCGATGGTACTAGTAATGGGATACGTAGCTTTCGCGAAAGCGTAAACCCACCCAACATACGTTTCTTTAAGAATATGGAACCTACTGACTTTTTAAAGTTACTTGCAAACGCAAAATGCTTGATAGGAAATAGTAGTGTAGGGATACGAGAATGTGCTTACCTAGGAGTTCCTGTGGTGAATATAGGAACACGTCAAAACGGAAGAGAACGCGGTGATAATGTGATTGATGTAGACTATAATAAAGAAGCTATTCGTAACGCGGTTTTGCAGCAAATCGAAAATTCGGAGATTACAGGCACTAGTATTTATGGAGATGGAGAGGCTGGACAAAAGATTGCCCAGGTACTTGCTTCCTGTGATCTTACCTTTCATAAAACAATTACGTATTAATGCGCGTTCTAGGAATTATACCCGCAAGAGGTGGCAGTAAAGGAGTACCTGGAAAGAATAAAAAAATGCTAGGTTCTAAACCCCTCATCGCATATACCATTGAGGCTGCTAAAGAGAGTACCTTACTTACAGATAGTATAATTTCAACAGACGATCCAGAAATTCAAGCTATTGGGCATGAGTATGATATAGAAGTTCCGTTTTTGAGACCAGTGCATCTAGCAAGTGACACAGCAAAGTCTATTGATGTGGTGATTCACGCACTAGATTTTTTAAAAGATAAGGGACGTGTTTACGATGCGGTATGCTTACTGCAACCTACGGTTCCTTTTAGAGAAGCCCAAAGTATTGATGAGGCGATTCGTACATATGTAAAGCGGGAGTTCGACTCATTGATTTCTGTTTTACCTGTACCCCACGAGTATAATCCTCATTGGGTTTTTATTGAAAATGAAGGAGCATTGTCTATAAGTACTGGAGATGCCGAGATCATTACTAGGAGGCAAGAATTGCCGCAAGCATATCATAGAGATGGCAGTATTTACTTAGTAGCAAAGTCTGTGATTGATAAGGGTACGTTTTATGGTAGCAAAATGGGTTTCGTTACTTCTAACCCTCAAAAACACGTAAATATTGATACCTTAGAAGACTGGAAAGAAGCAGAAAAAATTCTAAAAAATAAATAGTATTAAGATTCTCATTCTCATACCAGACGGTGTAAGTTTACGCAATTACGTGTACACACAATTTGCGGAACTAGCATCAAAGAAAGGTATAGACCTAGTATACTGGAATAACACGCCTCTCAACCTAGAAAAGCTAGGGCATCAAGAAATTCCTTTTCCTAAAGTCGCTTTGCACTGGAGGACGGATGCGCTTAAAAATGCAATAAAACATAATGAACTTAATAAGTTTAAAAGGAAAACCGATAATGCCATCTTTGACACGTATAAGTTCGCTTGGAATACAAAAGGAATCAAGAATAAAGTTAAAACCTTGATTGCAAAACGTTACGTAAAGAAGAATCCTAGTGATAGGTATATAAAAAGCTTACGCGAAAAGTTGAAAAAGCAAGAAACAAGCACCGCGTATTATAAAACATGTTTGAATATTATAAAGGCGATAGAGCCTGACCTTGTCTTTTGTGCCAGCCAACGCCCCATTGCTGCAGTGGCTCCCATGGAAGCAGCAAAAGCGCTGGATATACCAACGACTTGTGCTATTTTTTCTTGGGATAACTTGCCTAAGGCAACGCTAGTAGTAGAAGCAGATAGTTATCTAGTATGGTCTGAGCATATGCAGCAGGAATTAAAAACGTACTACCCATTTACAGCTTCTTCTAAAACCTATGTAACAGGGACACCTCAATTTGAAAACCATTATGATCTTAAACTTCTGAAAGATAGGAGTACGTTTTTCAAAGAATATAATCTAGACTTGGATAGAGCTTATATCTGTTTTTCTGGAGATGATGTTACCACATCTCCTTTTGATCCGCAGTATCTTAAGGATGTTGCAGAAGCGGTTACTTCATATAATAGTACTCGAGATAAAAAAATTGGAATCATCTTTAGAAGGTGTCCAGTAGATTTTTCAAATAGATATGGATATGTCTTGGCAGAGCATAGAGATGTGATAACACCTATTGCTCCATTATGGGATGCTGTTGGGACTCATTGGGATAAAAAGATCCCTACTAAAGAAGACTTGATTTTGCAGGCCAATATTGCACATCATACCGAGTTAGTGATTAATGTAGGCTCGAGTATGGTGTTTGATTATGCAGCCCATAATACCCCTTGTACATACTTAAATTATAATCCCGAAGGGAGTGATACAAGCATTAAGGATATCCACAAAATATATAAGTACATACATTTTCAATCAATGCCCGATAAGAAGTCTGTGCTATGGTTAGACAGTAAGGAAGCTATATTACAAGAACTTATTTCTATAATAGGAAGAAAAGAATTTGATCTTTCTTATACTCAGGACTGGTATAAAAAAATTGTTCATCATCCTGTAGATAAGGCCTCAGATAGAATAGTGCAAACGCTAAGATCATTGAAGTAAAAGATAATGCTATTCAATTCATTAGAATTTTTGATTTTTCTTCCGCTATGCTTTATAGTGTATTGGTTTGTGGCCAATCGTAGCTTGAAATTACAGAATGTCTTTATTCTAGTGGCGAGTTATGTGTTTTATGGATGGTGGGATTATCGTTTTCTTTCATTAATAGCTCTTAGTACAGTGGTGGATTACTTTATTGGTGACCTCTTATCTAAACAGGATTCAGCCTCAAGTCGAAAACGTCTTTTACTTGCGAGTCTCATTGTTAATCTAGGCGTATTGGGGTTCTTTAAATATTATAACTTTTTTGTTGATAGTTGGATTACAGCTTGGTCGGGACTAGGAGTAGAGATGCACGGGTCTACACTTAACATAATCTTGCCTGTAGGGATTTCTTTTTACACGTTTCAGACCTTGAGCTATACGATAGATATTTATAGAAAAAAGCTAGAGCCCTCAGAGAGTTTTGTAAATTTTGCCGCTTATGTAGCATTTTTTCCTCAACTGGTCGCTGGGCCTATAGAGAGAGCTATGAACTTATTACCTCAGTTTTCGCGTAAGCGTACTTTTGATAAAGAGCAAGCAATTTCTGGGATACATCTTATCCTATGGGGTTTGTTTAAAAAAGTTGTGATAGCAGATAGCTGTGCCACCTATGTGAATAGTATTTTTGATAACTACCAGGATCACAATAGCCTTACTTTACTTCTAGGAGCTGTATATTTTGCATTCCAGATTTATGGCGATTTTTCTGGGTATTCTGATATTGCTATAGGTACGGGACGTGTATTTGGTTTTGATTTAATGCGCAACTTTAAATTGCCTTACTTTTCGAGGGATATAGCAGAGTTTTGGCGCAGATGGCATATCTCATTGTCCACGTGGTTTCGAGATTATGTATACATACCACTAGGTGGTTCTAGAGGTAATAGATGGCAGCAGTTGCGTAATGTAGCTGTCATATTTATTGTGAGTGGTTTTTGGCACGGCGCCAATTGGACATTTTTGGTTTGGGGAGCGTTGCATGCCTTGTTTTTTGTGCCTTTATTACTCGTAAATAAAAACAGGCGTAATCTTGATCAAGTAGCACATTCATCTGTGCTGCCCTCTTTAAAAGAGTTTTTGCAAATGGGAACAACCTTTATGTTGACTACAATTGCTTGGGTTTTTTTCAGGGCAGACACGGTTGGGATAGCTTGGGAATATTTTGTGAGGCTTTTTACTAGTGGTAATTTTTCTGTGAGTTATCTTAACATAGAACGGTATAGTATAGAAATGTTAGGGCTTATAGTTGTTTTGTTGCTTTTTGAATGGTTTCATAGAAAATATGAGCATCCCTTTGTAGGACGATTTATTTGGATTAAGATAAGTTTGGTTTGCCTTATGCTACTCACTTTGGGTGTATTCTCTAATCATCAAGAATTTATTTATTTTCAGTTTTAATGAAAGGGTTTTTAAAACATATCGGGATGATACTTTTGATAATCACAACTTTGATGATCCTTTTTGACGTAAGTTATTCTTATGTTTTTAAAGTGAGTGAGCCGCGTTCTAAGATTCAAAAAATATTGCAACTATCAGATACTCATTATGACTACATATTTTTAGGTAGTTCTAGAACAGAAAACCATATAGATTGTGAGGTAATAAAGGAAGTAACGGGAAAGTCTTGTATTAATTTTGGAATTTCTGGCGGAAGTATAGGAGATATGGCTGTATTATTACGACTCATAGAAGCAAATAATGTAACTTTTGAAAAGGTATTTTTACAGCTAGATTATAATTATAATGCTTCCGGTTTGTCTCAAAATTTTAAAGCCAGACTTATGCCGTTTATTAATGAACCGACGGTAAGAGAAGAATTAACTCTAGTGGGACTAGATAAGACAGAAAAGTATATTCCATTTTATAGATTTATGAAGAATGATCAGGTGGTAGGTTTTAGAGAACTTGTGAGTAGTATAATTAATAAAACGCCCAAAACGGATATCAATGTGAAGTTTGCGCCTAAGAAGGGAATAGGTCTTGAGGTCGCTACTTCTTTTCCTGAAGTGATACATAATTCTAATAGTGAAGTTGCAGCAATTGCTAATCTTGTAGCTTCTAAGGATAAAGTCCTACAATTTTTTACAGCACCTTATTGCCCAGAAGTAAAAGGACGTGAACTGGCTATAAAAGAATTAAAAAGACGAGTAAAAGGTCTTTGGGACTATTCTAACTTATATGATGAGCAACTTGATTATTTTTTTAATTGCGGTCATTTAAATATTATGGGAGCCAGAGACTTTTCTCGTATCATTGCCCAAAGAGAGCTGCAAAATCAAGATTAGATGCTATTTAATTCATTAGAATTTTTGATTTTTCTTCCGCTATGCTTCATCCTGTATTGGTTCGTGGTCAATCGCAGCTTAAAATTACAGAATGTCTTTATTCTAGTGGCGAGTTATGTGTTTTATGGATGGTGGGATTATCGTTTTCTTTCTTTAATAGCGCTAAGCACGGTGGTTGATTACTTTATTGGTGACCTCTTGTCTAAACAGGATTCTACCTCAAGTCGAAAACGTCTTTTGCTTGCGAGTCTCTTTGTTAATCTGGGCGTATTGGGGTTCTTTAAATATTATAACTTTTTTGTTGATAGTTGGATTAAGGCTTGGTCTGAACTAGGTATAGAGATGCAAGGATCTACACTCAACATCATCTTGCCCGTGGGAATTTCTTTTTACACTTTTCAGACCTTGAGTTATACGATAGATATTTATCGAAAAAAGCTAGAACCCTCTAACAGTTTAGTGAATTTTGCAGCTTATGTAGCTTTTTTTCCTCAACTAGTCGCTGGCCCTATAGAGAGGGCTACGAACTTATTACCTCAGTTTTCGCGAAAGCGTAACTTTACTTTTGAGCAAGGAAAGTCAGGACTATATTTGATCATATGGGGCCTCTTTAAAAAGGTGGTCATAGCCGATAATTGCGCCTTTTTTGTAAACCAAATCTTTAATAATCACACCGCCTATTCGGCAGGTGAGTTATGGATCGGTGCCCTATTATTCGCATTTCAGATTTATGGAGATTTTTCTGGATATTCAGATATAGCTATTGGAACCGCAAGGTTGTTTGGCTTTGATCTCATGACCAATTTTAAGTTTCCTTATTTCTCGAAAAATATAGGTGATTTTTGGCGTAGATGGCATATCTCATTATCTACGTGGTTTAGGGATTATGTATATATCCCGCTAGGAGGTTCAAAAGGGAGCGTCTGGAAGCAAGTGCGTAATGTATGTATCATATTTATTGTAAGTGGCTTCTGGCACGGTGCTAACTGGACATTTATTGTTTGGGGTGCTTTTCACGCCTTGCTCTTTATCCCGTTGTTACTTATCAAGAGAAATAGAAGTGATGTAAACACAACGAGAATTTCATTGCTAGATGTAGGGCGTATTTTTATAACGTTTGTATTAGTAACCATTGGCTGGATTTACTTTAGAGCGGATAGTCTTACCATCGCAAATGAGTATATCATGTCTCTTGTAGGTTCAGATCTTTTTGAAGCTCGTTTATTTATAAAAACGAACAAGAATCTATTGCTATTTGCTATCTCTTTATTTTCGATACTGTGTATGTTACTCTTTGAAATTCGTGCATATGTAAAAGCTCGGGCGGAGGTACAATTGAATATGCTTAGTGGTGTTTTTATCTTACTATGCATATTTTTAATGGGCGCTTTTAAAGATCCATCGCAGTTTATTTACTTTCAATTTTAATGAAGAAGTTTCTTAAGCATATCATCACATTCATTTTTGCAGCATTCATAGCCTTGCAATTAGTGAGCTTTTTGAGCTTGTACTTCTTACGTAAATCGCATTTCTATAAACCGCAGTATGTTGCTAATACCTTAAGAGATGTCCAGTTAGACTATGTCGTTTTAGGATCTAGTACTGGTCTTACTACCTTAAATACTGAGCAAATAGATAATGAGACTGGATTAAAAGGGTTTAATATTAGTATAGACGACACTTCGCTTGGTACGCATTATCTTATGTTGCAACACTTTATTAAAAACGGTGGAAGTGCTCGTTCTTTAGTGCTAGTGGTTTCACCGGGAGATCTAGCTAATGGAGATCCTAGTATTAGTGGTAATGATTACCGTTTTTTACCATACGCTCATAAGAGGTATGTTAATAGCCACTTTGTAGATCTACCATCAAAGGAAGCAGCTATTTTAAAAGTGTCTAAGTATATGCCTTTTGTTGGGGTGAGTTATTATAATGCAGAGTTATTTTATCCTTCGTTAAAGGCGGCTATTGAGCCTACGACGCGCAATCGTTTTGACAAGAAAGGAAACTATGTATATCCAACAAACGGAAAAGCTTTGGAGAAAACTAAACCTACAAAAGAGCTGTCCTTAACTATTACCAATCCTTATTTTGAAAAAATAAAAGCGCTGTGCGATACTAATCAAATCAAATTAGTTGTTTATCAACCTCCTATATATGGAAGCAAAGTTTTAGGAGATACAGGATTATTGCCATTTGTGAATCACTCCGATTTAATTACCGATCCTTTGTTGTTTTATGACCGTATTCACGTAAACCGTAAAGGAAGGGTAGCAGCCTCAAGAGCATTTGCACTCCAATTGAAGAATCTTTGATTTTTCGTTACATTTAGGACTTAAATTTACCCTATGCATATAGCCTTTATCACCCCAGAGTATCCGCATTCTCGAGTACGCAACTCTGCAGGAATAGGCACAAGTATTAAAAACCTGGCATTAGGTATCTTAAGTGAAGATGCGCTCCTGCCTGCTGGCAAGGCAGGTTCCTTTAAGCATAAGATCTCTATTATAATTTATGGGCAAAATGAAGAAGACTCATTTAAAGATGGAGATATACACATTCATCTTATTAAGAGGAAAAAATATCGCTTAGGTGGTTTTTATTGGTACAGAAAATATATCAATAAGAAGGTGAATGAGTTAGTTCTCAACAATCATATCGATATTCTAGAAGCTCCAGACTGGACTGGCATCACTGCTTTTATGAAGTTTAAAATACCGCACGTAATTAGATTACATGGGACAGATACCTATTTTTGTAATTTAGAACAGAGACCTCAAAAAAAGAAAAATTATTTTTTTGAAAAGAAAGCACTTGTCAATGCAGATGCGATTACCTCTGTAAGTGCATTTACTGCAAGTAAAACAAAGGAGCTATTTGATCTTTCTAGTTCTATAACAGTTATACATAATTTGATAGATACCACTTTGTTCGTTCCTAAAGAGAAGACTAGCCCAGAGCAAAGCATACTATATTTTGGCAGTGTGATTCGTAAGAAAGGTGTCTTATCGCTTTCCAAAGCATTTAATGTACTACATAATACACATCCTCAAGTAAAGTTACTCTTCTTAGGAAAAGATGTGGTAGATTATAAAGAACAAAGGAGTACCGTAGATCTTATAAAAGAAACAGTTTCTAAAAGTGCCTTAAATAACATTCAATTTGTGTCTGAAGTGTCTTATGAGCGAGTACAGGAATTTATAGGAGATGCCTCAGTAATCTGCCTACCCAGTTATGCAGAAGCTTTTCCGATGACGTGGTTAGAAGCTATGGCTATGCAAAAGCCTATGGTTACTTCTAATGTTGGTTGGGCTTCAGAAATCACGGAGAATCATAAAACGGGAATTACCGTAGATCCTAACAATATTGAGGATCTAGCTAGCGCCTTAAAATACGTATTGGACCATAAAGAGGAATCCGCTCAATTTGGTAAAGCAGCTCGAGAGCGATTGGTTTCTAATTTTAATCGCGAGCGTATTGTACAAGAGAATATGACCTTCTACAAAAAAGTATTAGGGGTATGATAGTATTATATCACACAAATGGAGTTATAGATACTATTATAGCTGAGGATGGTGTCACTATTGATTCTATAACAGGTTCAATGACTACGGCTCTATTTGATGTTGCACTGGCATATCCTTCGTCTTCCATCGTATGGTACGAAACCCGTTTCAAGGGTGCATTAGACCATCTAAAACTTACCACCATTTTAGAAAATAAGAATGTAATGGTGAGCGCTTCCCAAAGATCTTCATCGTATCTAGATAGTGCAATTCACTATATAGAAGAAAGTCCTTTTATGAAGATACATCGTAACGTGCCATATCCTACCTGGCTTATGAGTACAGATGCTGGAGGTGTGCAGGCGCAAGTTATAAATACCCTTAGAAAAGAAGATTTTGAAGGAGAAGAAGCGGGCTACGTGTTAAATGCTATCGCAAAGTCTTTTCAATCTCAAGGGCTTTTCTGTTATCAAGCTCCCTTATGGACGGATACAATTCAAAAATTAGATAGTGACGATACGTATAAGGGGAATACGTATTCTTTATACCGTTTTGTAAAACAACATTATAAGTTCCAATGGGTGTTTTTCTTATTCATATGTCAGGCTTATTTTGAAAAAAAATGGCCAGTAGGAGCATTACTATCAAGTTTTTTTGTATCGAAAAAAGAATATGTGTATCAAGCACCATTGGTTACAGAAACTGTTCATAATACCATTCCAAGTATAGATGTTATCATTCCTACAATGGGAAGAGCGTCGTATTTACTAGATGTATTACACGACTTGTCAAAACAAACACATCTTCCACAAAAAGTAATTATTGTGGAGCAAAATGCAGATATAGATAGTATTTCTGAATTAGACTTTCTAACTGAAGAAAGTTGGCCATTTCAGATAATTCATAAGTTTATACATCAAACAGGTGCCTGTAATGCTCGCAATATTGCACTGAGTCATACGACGGCAGATTGGGTGTTTTTTGCAGATGATGATATTAGGTTTGAAGCAGGATTGCTACAAAAAGGTCTCAATGCTATACAAGAATTAGGAGTCCAGTGTATTGCTATGAGTTGCCTTCAGAAAGGAGAACAACAAACGTTTACAAAAATCATACAATGGAGCAGTTTTCCATCTGGAGCAGCGATTGTGTCTGGCACGCTTTCGCGAAAGCTTAATTTCAATACCGCATATGAACACGGTTATGGAGAAGATACAGACTACGGCATGCAACTACGCAATGAAGGGGCTGATGTGATATACCATCCAGAAGTAGCATTGGTGCATCTTAAAGCCCCTGTGGGTGGCTTCCGAAAGATAGTAGTAAAAGAATGGGAAAAAAGGGAAGAAAAACCAAAACCTTCTCCCACAGTAATGCTGTACCGATTAACGCATACCACCAAGAAGCAACTGCAAGGCTATAAATTAAGGCTCTTTTTAAGACAGCTTAAACGCGTACCTTTAGTTCAAAAATTGAGCTATAGAAAAGTCTTTAAACAACAATGGAATACTTCTGTAAAATGGGCTAATTATCTGAGAGAGCAATGAAGTTTACGCTTATAGTATGCACATATCAAAGGCCACAAGCGATTGTTACCTTATTGAATTCTGTCAATGAACAATTGGTATACCCAGATCAAATAGTTATTGTAGACGGATCTTTGGACACGAGCACACAAAAAGTATTTAGTAACCATTCTTACAATAATCTGGAGTATTTTCTAGTAGACAGCGAGCATAGGGGACTTACTAAGCAGCGTAATTATGGTATTGATAAAGTAGACCCAACATCTGAAATTGTTTGTTTTTTAGATGATGACATCGTAGTAACACCTGCATATTTCAAGTTGCTGTTGGATACCTATAAATCGCATCCAGAAGCATTAGGCGTCGGTGGATATATTATAAATGAAGTGAACTGGCGACCAGTAGCAAAAGGGTACGTTCCTAAAATAAATGAATATACTTTTGATGGTTATGCTAGAAGTGATGGTAGTAGGTTCGTAATTAGAAAACGCTTGGGCCTAGATACAGATCAACCACCCGCTTATATGCCTAATTTTGCTCACGGAAGATCCGTAAGTTTTTTACCGCCTTCTGGAAAAGTGTATAAGGTGCAACAATTTATGGGTGGTGTTTCGTCGTTCAAAAGGGAAGTCTTAAAAGAACAGAAATTTTCAGAGTATTTTGAAGGGTATGGATTGTATGAAGATGCAGACTATACCTTGCGTCTTTCTAAAAAAGGTTCATTGTACGTAAATACGGCAGCGAGACTTTATCATTATCACAATGCAGATGGAAGACCCAACCAATTTTACTATGGGAAAATGGTTGTGCGCAATGGTTGGTACGTCTGGCGTATCGCACATCCTAGGCCTTCAATTAAAGGACGTATTAAATGGAATCTAACTTCTGGATTACTTACCCTAATTCGTTTTACGAATGTGCTTACTACTAGTAAAAGAAAAGAAGCCCTTACGGAAGCTTTAGGACGTACCGTTGGATGGTGGAGTTTATTGATTTCTAGACCCAAGAGACAATGAAACTAGTCATTATTACACATACACCGCATTGGGAGCAGCAGAAAGATCAGTATGCGTATGGTCCCTACGTGCGTGAAATGAATTTATGGACCAAATATTCAGATGAGGTTATTGTAGTCGCTCCTTTGGCAAAAAGGGAAAAGTCGGAGATACATTGGAAGTACACAAAAGAGATTACACTTAAAGAAGTATATGGGTTGTCTTTTGTAAGCTTTCGCGAAAGCTTGAGTTCCCTTTTTAAATTACCTTGGATTTGCTATATCATATTTCGTGCAATGCAAGAAGCAGATCATATACATTTGCGATGCCCAGGAAATATTGGGCTATTGGGATGTCTCGTACAGATACTGTTTCCACGGAAAAAGAAAACAGCCAAATACGCAGGAAATTGGGACCCCAGTTCCAAGCAACCACTGAGTTATAAGTTTCAAAAGTGGATATTGAGTAATACCCTACTTACTAAAAATATGCAAGTATTAGTATACGGTGAGTGGCCAGGTATGACTAAAAATATAAAGCCATTTTTTACTGCTTCATATCCTGAAGCATATAGAGAAAGTATTACTAAGAGTATTGCGACTCCTATAAATTTTGTTTTTGTCGGGAGTCTTGTGCAAGGCAAACGACCCGAATATGCTATTGATCTGGTAAAATCGATCAATACCAAAGGATATAGAGCAACATTAGAGATCTATGGAGATGGAATTTTAAGAAAAGAGCTGGAGACGACTTCGGGTGAATTTGTAACATTTTACGGCAATCAACCTGCAGATAAGGTAGTAGCGGCTTATAAGAAGACTCATTTTATTGTCCTGCCTTCTAAGTCAGAAGGTTGGCCCAAGGTTGTGGCAGAAGGCATGTTTTATGGTGCAGTGCCTTTAGTAACGGCTATTTCATGTGTCCCTTGGATGTTAGGAAATGAAAGCCGCGGTCTTTTTCTAAAGCTAGATCTTGAAGAAGATGTATCAAAAATTATAGAGATTGTTAAAGAACAAAAACATTACAACGCTTTGAGTTCGGAATCGCAAAATTGGTCACAAAATTATACCTTAGAAAATTTTGAAACCGAAATTCAAGCATTATTGTAATGAAAGTACTACAACTCATAGATAGTCTTCATATAGGCGGTGCAGAGCGTGTAGCCGTTACGTATGCAAATATGCTTGCTAGGGAGATTGAGGGTTCCTATGTATGTGCGACACGAGAAGAAGGGGTATTAAAAGAGACACTGTCTAAAGAGGTGTCTTATCTATTTTTAGAGAAAAAGAAATCTCTAGATATGAGAGCTATCCGAGTATTAACACAATTTATTAAAAAGGAATCTATTACACATGTACACGCGCACGGGACTTCGTACTTTTTAGCCACTTTAGTGAAGATGCGGTGTTCTAATTTAAAACTAATATGGCATAATCATCACGGAGCGAGCGTACAACTTAAAGGTTTAAAATTGCGAGTATTGAAGTTATGTTCTAGATATTTTGATTGCATATTTACCGTAAATAATGACCTTAAAAAGTGGGCAGTACAGTCACTTAATACAAGAGTAGTGGAGTACGTGCCTAATTTTGTTAGCTTTCGCGAAAGCAAAAAAAACATCAAACCCATTCTAGCGGGTAATAGAAACAAACGAGTGATATATCTAGCAAATCTCAGGGGCCCTAAGAATCACCTTTTTTTATGTAATGCTTTTGAGCAGGTGATTGCAAGTGTCCCAGATGCAACACTCCATTTGGTAGGGAATGACTTTAATGACGAGTATAGTAGAAAACTCAAGAAGTTTATTGAAAGCCGTGCATTAATAAATCATATCTTTATTCACGGAGGACAATCAAACCCAGATAGCTATCTTAATGAATGTAGTATTGGTGTTATTGCATCGTCATCAGAAGGCTTGCCTATGTCTTTGTTAGAATATGGAAGAGCTGGACTTGCTGTTGTAAGTACGAATGTTGGGCAATGTGAAGAGGTAATAGGTGATGGTGGTCTAGTGGTCGCGTCTAATGATGTGCCTGCTATGAAAAATGCGATACTTAATCTACTTAAAAATGAGAGAGTTCGAGGCGAGTTAGGAGCAAAATTTAAAACAAGGGTGAAAGAACGTTATGCCCTTCAAAGAGTTCAAGAAGATATTTTAAGAATTTATAGAAACCTTGTTGAAAATAAATAAACATCCATACGTCTTTCTAATATTGCTACATGTAGCAATTGGTTTTGGGGTATTTGTTTTTAGACCTTTGGCCAAAATTTATTTTGTAGCGGCTTTAGTCTATTTCTTGTATCTCATCTTTAAAAATGGGAATAAGAATAATGAAGCACTATTAGGAGCTGCGTACATTACGGGAGGAGAAGTTTTTTTTAGAATGACTCAGGGAGCATTTGCTCACGAAGCGGGAAAGTATAGTGTTATCTGTTTTTTGCTTATTGGACTATTTTTTAGTGGGACCTCTCGTAAATCTGGTATATACTGGCTTTATATCTTATTATTAGTTCCTGGAATTATTTTTTCGGCTATGAACTTGGGGTATGAAACAGATTTTAGAAAGGCTATTCTTTTTAGCTTAAGTGGCCCACTTTGTTTAGGAGTAGCTGCTCTTTATTGTGCAGATAGAAAAATGACCTTAGTAGATGTTAGAAATATTTGCTGGAGTCTATTAATGCCTATTGTCTCTATGGCAATTTATTTATACTTCTATACACCAGATACTAGGGATGTATTATCTGGCACGAACTCTAATTTTGAAACTTCTGGCGGTTTTGGACCTAATCAAGTAGCTACGGCTCTTGGACTTGGTATGTTTTTAGTCTTTGTACAACTAATTACCCAAAGCAAACAGCGCTTATTCTTTTTTGTTAATCTTGGATTGCTCTCTCTTATAAGTTATAGAGCGATAGTTACTTTTTCTAGAGGTGGTGTACTCACAGCAATTATCATCATCATCTTATTTATTATTTTTTATTATCGAAAGGTCAACGTTAAGAGTAAAAGGCGTATTTCTTTATTGCTTATAATTATAGGGGCAACAGCTGTTTTTACTTGGATATTGACTTCTGTTAGAACAGATGGATTAATTGATAAGCGGTATGCAAATAAGGATGCTGCGGGAAGAATAAAGGAAGATGTAAGTACAGGTAGGGTAGAGCTTATATCTTCTGAATTAGAAGCTTTTTATGAAAACCCGATTACAGGAATAGGTGTTGGGAAAAGTAAAGAGTATAGACTGGAAAAGACAGGTATTATAGCCGCCTCTCATAATGAGCTAAGTCGTATGCTTTCAGAACACGGTCTAGCCGGAGTTCTAGCCTTACTAATTTTAATATGTAATCCTTTGTTCTATAGGATTCGCAACAGGCGTAATTTTTTATTTTTTTCAGCATTAGGATTTTGGTTTTTAACAATTAACCATTCTTCTATGCGTATTGCTGCTCCTGCGCTTATTTATGCACTAAGTTTACTAAATGTAGTTTATGAAAAAAAGACTCCTATACATAGGAAACGCATTATCTCGTAAAGGATCTACAGTTACAAGTGTAGAAATATTAAGTGAGTTATTAAAAAATGAGGGCTATCAAGTACGGATAGCCTCAAGCCAACCTAATAAGATGCTGCGTATGCTAGATATGATGTGGCATACAATTCGGTATGCCCGGCAGACAGATATTGTACTAATTGATACCTATAGTACGAGTAATTTTTGGTATGCAGTGATTGTGGGGTATGTATGCAGATTATTAAAACTTCCCTACATCCCCATATTGAGAGGTGGAGACTTACCTAACCGCATTAAAAAAAGCCATAAAACTTCAAAGCGTTTGTTTACGAATGCGAAGATTAATATTGCGCCTTCACAATACATTATTGATGCATTTAAAAGTGTGGGAATTGATAATATAACCTACATTCCAAATACGATAGAAACTGCACAATACACCTTTAAAAAGCGCAGTGTAGTAGCTCCAAGGCTTCTTTGGGTTCGTTCTTTTTCTAAAATTTATAATCCTTTAATGGCATTAAAGGTTTTGAAAAATCTAACAAATACATATCCCAAAGCTTCTCTCACTATGGTTGGTCCGGAGAAGGATGAGAGTTATAAGGAGTGTCTTGCTTTCGCGAAAGCAAACGACTTACCAGTAATTTTTACGGGAATGCTATCTAAAGAAGCTTGGCGATCAATAGCAAATGATCACGATATTTTTATAAATACCACAAATTTTGACAATGCACCAGTAAGCGTTATTGAGGCAATGGCTCTTGGCTTGCCAGTCATTTCTACAAATGTAGGAGGGCTCCCATTTTTAATAACGCACGAGAAAGATGGTTTACTAACGCCTGCAAATGAGATAGAGCTCTTTTGTAACTCTGTGGTAAGGTTGCTCAAAGAACCGCAATTGTGTGCAACGCTTTCTGAAAATGGAAGAAAGAAAGCAGAAAGTTTTGATTGGGCCGTTTTAAAAGTAATATGGGGAGAAGTTCTATCCTAAATTTGTAATATATTTACGGTAACTAACCCACTATGTCTCTTTTTCCGGATATTCACTTTGATATTTCAGAACGAAAAGTCCTGTTGCGTGTACTTGATATTGTGTTTGCACTATGCTTTTTACACTTGATTGGATCATTTTTTCATTTTGACTATTTTAAAATAGATAAACAAAATTGGGTTTGGACGATTGTTCTTTCGGGATATCTAACAATTTTTGGGACAGTTTTCGAATTATATAATTTACAACAAGCTTCTAAGTTTCAGACCGTTCTCAAGAATACGATACTTACAGTTTCAGTGACTACTTTATTCTTTCTTTTAACGCCATTTTACACTCCTGTACTTCCAGAGAATAGATTACAAATTATATACTTTTTCGTGGCAATGATTAGCGGGATATTAATTTGGCGCGGTTTATATGTCTCTCTAATATCTTCTCCTAGATTTTACAAAAGAGTGCTGGTGGTAGGTGATACTTTAGATATTGCAAAAATCGCAGGAAATCTAGAGGGTGCAGATCCTAATTATAGGATTGTAGGTTTTATTAATACGAAAGAGGATGGTCGTAATTCAGAATTTAATTCTATAGAACAATTCCCGACAAATGATCTCGTACGCACGGTGGCAGATAATAATATATCGGAGATCGTTGTAGCGGGAAACTACGGCGAAGGAGTATCTCTAAAGATGTATAATCAACTTATAAACTTACTGGAATCAGGATTTCCTATTCGTGAGTATATACAAGTATATGAGGAGATAGCACAGCGCATACCTGTTGAGTATGTAGATAAGGATTTTTATAGATATTTTCCATTTAGTAGGAGTAATCAGAATAAATTCTATCAATTTTCACATAGATTGTTTGATTTGCTTTTATCCGTTGTTGGATTATGCTTCTTCTTGATTTTCATTCCGTTTATATTTCTAATTAATTTATTGGCAAATAGAGGTCCGTTGTTTTATACCCAAGATCGGATAGGTCGAAATGGAAGAGCTTTTAGAATAATAAAACTCAGGACTATGGTGCGAGATGCAGAGAAAGATGGACCAGTCTGGGCTCAAAAAAACGATATTAGAATAACATTGTTTGGTAAATTTTTAAGGAATACACGCTTGGATGAGATTCCTCAGTTTATAAACATTTTACTAGGTCAAATGAGTGTTATTGGTCCTCGTCCAGAGCGACCTGAGTTTGTAAGAAAGCTATCTCAGGATATACCATTTTACGAAACGAGACATATTGTAAAACCTGGTCTAACTGGCTGGGCGCAAGTAATGGGTGGCTATGCAAATTCTACAGAAGATAACTTAGCAAAATTGCAGTATGATCTATATTATATAAAGCATAGGAACCTGTTTATGGACTTAAGTATTGTCCTAAAGACCATAAGTACCATTATCTTTTATAGAGGTCAGTAATTTTATTCTTGAGAAATTGTAGGCTTGAGATTCTTGAGAATGTAAATATATCTAATACCAATAGCAATTAGTAGTGGAAGTAATACAATGGGATAAGATTGAACTCCTATTATCCAATGAAAACTTAATAGCACTAAAAGTATTATGGTCAATTTAGTATATGGATAGAGCCATTTCTTATTTTTAATCTTTTTGATTGAAACGGCGGCTATAACATTAAAAGGGAATGCCCATAACAAATTATAGTTCCATTTTGTGGGAGCGTGATCTGTGGCAAACCATAAAAGTGCGAGTAATACTCCGATGATTCCTGTAAACCCTAGTAGGGTCTTATCTAGAAAAGTAATCCCTTTACTATTTTGATGGTCTCGAAAAGTCACATACAACAGGATAACTGTAAGAAGCATAAAAACTACTAATGGGCTTGTGATCCAGTTCTCTGTATACGCATTCTCTATTTCCGGTGCATACATAATCTCTGAAGGAGCGGCGATGGCTTTATCTTTAACTTTTGAAGTGGTCAAGGCCTTCATTGTATATTCAGGTAAGAATAAATACTCTTTATTTGTAACGGGTCTGTCGGTAACAGAGCCTATGGCAATGTCCATCCCTAAACTACCCCAAGTGTTCCACGGCACATTTTTTTGAATGAGTTGTCTGTGCGTTAATCCTTCTTGTTCGGGAACGTAGTCTGCAAAAATATCTTTAGAGTAAATACTATTTATAGCATTTGCAGGTCTTGTCGCACAGTTATCATATAGAAAGTCGTATAGATATTTACTGTTTTCTTCCTTTGCATTATCATAAAGAAAATTAAATAGCTGTTGTCTTTCTTGAACCGTTTGTATTAATTTTTGAGAAATAACTTTACGTTGTTGAGCAATATAGTTTTGAAGAAATTTATCAAAAGGACTTATCCCCAAGCGATATAAGAGTTTTCCTTGGGCAAATTTTGTATAGAAATTAGGAGTGTCAAAATCAAAAAGGCCGTAGTTAAAAACTACATCTATTCCTTGTTCTGCATCTCTCACTCGAACTGCAGTATGGCCAAATGAATCATATAATTCAGGACCTTGGCCTATAGTGAGTAAAGATATTTCTGATTGTGGAGATAAGGTAGGAACTTTGTTTTGCGCCAGTGCGCAAAAACTAAATATCAAAAGCAGATACGTACTATATAATTTCATAAACTTAATGTTGCTCTAAAGATAATGGAGCAAGATGGAACTAACAATAATGATAACATTATTACAACAAAAAAGGTCGAGGTACGTCTCGACCTTTTTAGACAATTGTTTAAGCGCATTTATACTCCTGGCATAACACGCACAGGCACTACAATTTGCGATCCAGACACTGCACTTGCAATTTTTTGATAATTTAACCTGCTTTTGATATAAGATTCTACTTGCGGGTCTTTTGTATCTACATCAACTACTACTAGCTCCTTTTCATCATTTATAATAAGGGTCACCTTTGCAGCTATATCGCTGGTTACCTTAAATGCCGGGTTTTTAAGAAGCTCACCTACCTCTTGTGTTATTGTGGTGGGCTTTTTAATTTTTAAAGGATTAGAAGTTGCAAATGTTGTTCCGGTTGCAAGCACTAATGCCATTGCTAAAACTTTTAGATTTTTCATAATATTCGTTTTTAGATTATAAGATTGATATGCTTAAGAGACGACCATTTATCTAAAAACGTTACAAGAGCCTATTTGGTTTAACCATTGTTTAACGAATGTTAACCTCTATTAACACTTTGAGGTCTACTCGAGATTATGAATTAGAATAAGCTCATAGTGGTGGGGTTCATGCTTACGCGAAAGCACAAAAAAACCCTCTAGTTAAGGAACCTAAAGGGTTTAAATGGTTTATAAGTAAAAGTGACTAAGCGAGTACCGCTTGTACTTTGTCTGCTGCTTCTTGGAACTCTATAGCACTCTGTACATCCAGACCACTGTTGTCTATAAGCTCTTTTGCAATATCTGCATTGGTACCTTGTAGTCTCACGATAATAGGCACTTCTATAGTTCCCATATTTTTGTACGCATCTACAATACCTTGTGCAACACGATCACAACGAACGATTCCTCCAAAGATATTTACGAGAATAGCTTTTACATTAGGATCCTTTAGAATTAATTTGAAGGCTGCTTCTACACGTTCTGCATCTGCGGTACCACCTACATCTAAGAAGTTTGCTGGCTCTCCACCTGCTTGCTTGATTAGATCCATAGTTGCCATTGCAAGCCCCGCACCGTTTACCATACAACCTACATTTCCATCTAGGTCTACATAGTTCAATCCTTTTTCTCCAGCTTCAACTTCTACTGGGTTTTCTTCACGAGTATCTCTCATCGCCGCATAATCCTTATGACGGAAAAGCGCGTTATCATCTAGAGATACTTTTGCGTCTACTGCCATTATTTTATCATCACTCGTTTTAAGAACAGGGTTGATCTCAAAAAGTGAGCTATCCGAATTTGTATATGCTTTGTATAAGGCAAAAACAAACTTTGTCATTTCTTTAAAAGCCATTCCGCTCAAACCTAAGTTAAAGGCAATGCGGCGTGCTTGAAAACCGAGAAGTCCTGTGGCAGGATCTACCTCTTCGTGAAAGATAAGGTGAGGCGTTTCTTCTGCTACGGTTTCTATATCCATACCGCCTTCTGTAGAGTACATAATCATATTTCTTCCGGTAGCACGATTTAGTAAGACAGACATATAGTACTCTTCTGGCTCGCTGTCACCTGGGTAATACACATCTTCTGCTACGAGTACCTGATGCACCTTTTTACCTTCTGCACTCGTTTGCGGAGTGATTAGGTTCATGCCTATAATATTTCCAGCGATTTCTTCAACTTGTTCAAGATTTTTAGCGAGCTTTACACCACCACCTTTACCACGTCCACCAGCATGAACCTGGGCTTTGATAACGTGCCAGCCAGTTCCTGTGTCTTCAGTAAGTTTTTTTGCAGCAGCAACTGCTTCTGCAGGAGTAGTAGCGACAATACCACGCTGTATACGTACCCCAAAACTGTTTAATATTTCTTTTCCTTGATACTCGTGTAAGTTCATACGATCGTTTTCTAGTTGTGCATTTTATTTGCGTTACAAAAGTAACAAATAGACCTAGGGAGCGCAAAAGTTTTAAGTAAAATTTGTGGTTGTTTTGTAGACACGAGATCGTGCTCATTTTTTAGACAATTTCTGCACTAAGTCCAGCGTCTAATAACATGCTACAACGTGGTTTTAGATCATCATAATCTCCAGTTTTAACCCCGCATTTTCCTTTGTAATGAACTAATAAACTGCATTGGTGGGCTTGTTCTTCTGTATGTTCACAAGCGCGTATGAGGGTGTTAATTACATGATCAAATGTATTAACATCGTCATTGTATAATATGATTTCGTGCTGTTGCTGCTCTGCGAGTAAGACTTCCCTTTCCTCGCTATATTTTTCTTTAATACTCATAGCTGTGAGTTTAGGTTTAAAGGTACGGGTTTTTTATGCTTTCGCGAAAGCGTACTTAAATCTCTTTCTTAGTAAACTTACAAGCGACCCAATTATTGCGTTCGAAGTTTCCTTGAAAATAGAGCCCGTGTAAATTACACTTTTCAGAAATAAGGGGGATATCTTCTGTATAAAACCCACTTAATAATAAGATTCCATCATTTTTTAAATACGTGGCATAGGTAGGTATATCTTGTAGTAAAATATTACGATTTATATTTGCTATAATCACGTCGTAAGTTCTGTTATTTAATAGGCTAGCATCTCCTTCTAAAACTGAAATATGCTTGCAATCGTTGCGTGCTGCGTTCTCCACAGAATTTTGGTAGCACCAGTTATCAATATCTATGGCATCTACAGGGTGAGCTCCACGTTTTTCCGCAAGTATAGCGAGTACACCCGTTCCGCAGCCCATATCTAATGTTTTTTTGTTTACCAGGTCTAATTTTAAGAGATGTCTTATCATCATATGAGTGGTCTCATGATGACCTGTTCCAAAAGACATTTTGGGTTCAATTACAATCTCATAATCCATACCTGTAGACTGGTGAAAAGGCGCCCGCACTTGGCATTTGCCATCTACTTCTATAGGGTCAAAGTGTTTCTCCCACTCTTGGTTCCAGTTGATTTGCTCAATTTCTTCGGCAGTGTGCTGTATTTTAAACTCGGGAGATTGTAGGATGTTTATAGATTCTAAAAGTGAATCGTACTTTATAACATCATCAGGAAAAGCCTCGTGTTTTTGAATATAGGCAATACAGCCAGTAGGAGTCTCCACAAAACTTTCAAAGCCTGCATAGCCTAGTTCGGCAATAAGGATCTCTCTTGCAGGTTCTAGAGGAGAAATTGTAAAAGTATAGCCTAGATATATAGGGGTCATTTTTGAGAATTGTCTATGGGTTTGTATTCGTGCGTAGGGTCTACGGTAAGTAAAATAGACCCGTCTATAGAAGGCAAAAATACTGTTTCTTCTTGGATCAAGATTTCATCTTTGGCATTAAAACTCACAACCGCATCTTGTTCAAAAATTTGATGTTGTATCCTAATCTTATGCGCGGCGTGTAGGTTAAAATTCCATCTTTTAAAATGCTGATTCTCTACAGTAGCATACTCATTTTCGTTGAGCATATCATGTGTAAATTTTACCGCTCGACCAGTATGCAGGCTTCCAGCTCCATACATTCCGTAAAATGGAGCATTTGCAGGGATATAACTAATATTAGTCGCGGTGAGCTTGATGATGCTATTTACTTCATCTACTGATAAATGGGGATTTAATGAAAACATAAGACCAATAGTCCCGGTAACTAAAGGTGCTGCAGGTGAGGTTGCTGCAAATGGATTATAAACTATAGAACCATCTTTCTCAAACTCACTATATCTAAAGATAAAATTTCCTGGAGCTACGATATCTACAGAACTATCGAGATTATTAGTTGAGGAAGTATAAATTTTATATGCACCATTTTCAGGATCGTTTCCAGAAAATCCTCCGGTACGACCTAGATGGTACTTTACACTCTCACCGTAGTAAAGCCCTGATTTTTCTTCTATTTTGAGTGATTCTTGGGGACTATTGAATCTGTGTTGTACACTTCCTACATTTATAACGTGTTCATAAGCCCCAGGGTATCGGGGTTTTAAACCTTTTGTTTTACTAAAGGCTTCGTTGTGGGGTACAGACACTATAACAGTTCCATTATCTCTTAATTCATTAATGGCTTCTTGTGCCGTCTCATAATACTTCGTGCTTCCCCAGCTACAGTTAATTACTTTTGCACCGGCCCGGGATAGCTCCAGTAGCTGATTAAAAAACTTAAAATCACCATAACTTGTACTGTATATGCTACAGTCGTAACATACCCCTGCAATTCCATAGCCATTATCTCCTTGAGCGGCAGCTGTTGCGGCTATGCTCATACCGTGACCCTTTGCGTAGGAGGTGCTTTTAAATTGTGTTGTTTTTCCTTTAAACTCTGGGTCTTCTGGGTCTACGGTTCCATCAGATATACCTATGATGATATCTTTACTTCCTGTCGTGTAGTACCACGCTTGGGGTACTCCTAAAAAATCATAATAATCTAAAAAAGCTTGAGCACCAAGATTCTTGCCTAAGGTACTAGTAATGCCATAATCATTAGGTTCGTAGATTTTAAGTTGTTCTTTTTCTAGGCTTTCGCCAAATTCAAAAACATCAGAAGCTTCACTTAATAAGGCTTCTTGAAAACGATGGTCCTCTGCGATAACAAAATAGGTGCGTCGTAGTTTATCTCTACTGGCATACTTAAATCCTTTTCTAAAGATTTTAACTTTATGTGTTTTGAATAATCGTTGCAAAGTTGGATTAGACCCTAAATAACTTACAATAGAGTCTTTTTGAGACACAGGAACCTCAATTGAAGAGGATAGGGTCCTAATATAAAAGCGATCTTCTTGGGCTTGCGCTAAAGAGCAAAAGCTTAGAAAAACAATAACAAGTGCGTTATTGAAAAAACGGTTCATACCTATTCCTTTTTCTTTAAAAGAATAATTTCTTCTTTAAGAGCCTTTATCTCTTTATCTTGCTGGATGAGATAGAGGGTTAGTTCTTCTACTTTTTGAAGAAGTAGCTTTTGCATTTCTCCTACTTGTACACCGTTTTTTGTAGCATCTTGGGTGCTCGGAATGTTGGGTAAATGGCCTTCTTTTTTTATGTAAGCTTCAATTTCGCGTAAGCGTGGTAAGTCATATCCTTCTTTAAAAACAAAATCTGCCCAGTCCTTCACATCTATTTTAACCGATCGCGCGTGTATCTGACCGTTTACCTCTAAGCGATCTTTAGGGTTTTTAAGTCCAATCCCTACATTACCCTTACGGGTGACATAAACACTTTTGTTTTCTTTATTATTGTCAAAAAGTGCTAGAGATCCATCTCTGTTAGTGTCTGTATTACTTATAGTTTGGGCTTTGCATGAAAAACAAAAACCTGCTAGGAGTATTGATAATAAATAAGCTTTCATCGTATTTTTAGGTTTACTGGGTAAGTTACTAAAATATGATGAAAGCTTGAGGTTTTATAATGAACTAGAAAAGGCTTCTTAAAAAGCGTTAACTATCTCAAAAAAGTCCTGGGCCTTTAAAGAGGCACCACCTATTAAACCACCGTCTACGTCTGGTTTTGAGAAAATCTCTTTGGCGTTTGCTGGTTTTACAGAGCCGCCATATAAGATGGTTACGGCCTCTGCTAGGGTCTTGCTATATTGATCACTAACTACCTTTCGAATAAATGCGTGCATATCCTGTGCTTGTTCTGGGCTGGCAGTTTCTCCCGTACCTATAGCCCATACTGGCTCGTATGCGAGCACGATATTTTTCCATTGATGTTCATTTAGATGGAAAAGTGCGTTTTTAAGCTGGCTTTCTACAACGCTCTCCTGTGTACCATTTTTACGCTCTGCAAGTTCTTCTCCAAAACAAAAAATAACACGCATATCGTTTTCTAAAGCGGTATTTACTTTTTGAGCAAGTAGCTCATCATCTTCCTTAAAGTAAGCCCTGCGCTCACTGTGACCAAGAATTACCGTAGTTACGCCAACACTTTTAAGCATACTTGCAGAGATTTCCCCAGTATACGCTCCGTTATCATTTTGATGCATGTTTTGAGCGGCTACAGTAATAGCAGTTCCTTTTAGATTTTGAAAAGCAGGATATAGATTTACAAAAGTGGGGGCAACGATTACTTCTGCATTTCTTCTATTAGTTTCTTTCTTAAGATCGTTAAGTAAACTCTCTGTTTGAGATAGATCATTATTCATTTTCCAGTTTCCTGCAACAATATTTTTTCTCATTTTATAATTTTTTAGCTTGCGGTTAATGTTTTTTTAATTTGCAAATCAGAAGCTTTAGTCGCTTTAAATAAACTCATTTTACCTTCTGTGTTTACGATAATATAGCGTGGCACCCAATCTAGGTCGATAGATTTATTAAAAGGAGAATTCCACCCTCCTGTACTGAAGTAATGTTCTCCGTTCTCAATACCAAAGCGCTTGATGCTATTTTTCCAACTTGGAAGGTCTTTATCTATAGATAGAAAGACAAAAACTACGTCTGGATGGTCTTTTTGCAACTCCTTGACAATAGGCATTCCTACAATACAATCCCTGCACCATCCTGCCCAAATATCAATAAGTATTGTCTTGCCTTTGTGAGCTTCTAAAATTTCTTTAAAAGTAACAGGGCCTCCTTTAAGAGGTAAAAAAGTATCTTGTAAGGCTTGTGGACTAAAGGTAACTTTATCTTGAGCTTCACAATTAATAAAGATAAGTAGTATTGTTGCGATGAGGAGTTTTTTTATCATGATCCTAGTCTAATTTTTGGGTCTAGCCATCCATATATAATATCTACAGCAATATTAATCAAAACAAATAAGGTAGCAATTACTAGCACAGCTCCCATAATTACAGGCAAATCTTTTGTATTAAGAGCGTCTATTATTTCTTTACCCAAACCATTCCATCCAAAAATGTACTCAACAAATATGGCTCCAGCAAGCATAGAGGCAAACCACCCTGAAACTGCTGTCACAACAGGATTGAGAGCATTTTTGAGAGCGTGTCTTCTTATGATTTGATAGGCCGTAAGACCTTTTGCCCGAGCTGTTCTAATATACTCTTGATTATAGACTTCTAACAAGGAGTTTCTCATAAGTTGTATAACGACAGCTAGAGGCCTTATGCCTAGAACAAAAGCTGGTAAAATCAAATTTTTCCATTGTATATATGTGCCTTCGCCAAAATCGTCTACTTCATACAAACTTCCTGTCATGTTAAGATGTGTGTACTTGTGTAATATATAGCCAAACAACCAAGCAAAAAGTATTGCACTAAAAAAACTGGGAACACTCATTCCTAAAGTACTCACTATCTGTATAAGCTTATCTACCCAAGTGTCTCGCATTTGAGCCGAGATAATGCCTAACAATATCCCTAATAGTATGGCAATGGTAATGGCGCTAATAGCTAGTGCCATTGTGTTTGGTAGGGTCTCTTTAATAATTTGGGTAACGCTTTTTCCTGTTTTTTGAAAACTTTCTCTTAGATAAGGAAATTTAAGTACGGCAATTGTGTTTCCAATGGTAAGCAGTGGTGCTGCTGTATATTTTCCTTCGGTTAGAGTTGTATAGGATCCATACTCTTTTGAGTGAAAAGAAAATATGGATAGATCATTTAGGTAATACAAATATTGCTTAGTTACAGGTTGGTCAAAACCATACTTTTTTCGTATAATTTGTAATTGTGATGGGTCTTCATTTTGACCTAACATCATTTGAGCTGGATCGCCAGGAACTATTGTAAAAAGAAAGAATATAACTGTAACAACTCCTAAAAGTGTTAACAGTGCATATCCTATTTTTTCTATAAGGTAGGAGATCAAGAGCCTGGAAGTATAAAGGAGTTTTGTTTTCTTTTTTGGGCTTCTTCGAGAGATATTTCTGTATAGATAAAATTTTCACCAAAAAGTCGCTGTGCATATTCTTCTACATCCATACTAAATCCTGCATCTCTACGACGCTCATTAACTTGAGCTGCATTTTTAATAGGCCATATAAATGCAGGCGCATCTCCGTATTTCATTCCTTGAGTGCCGTATATCTGTTCTTTTTCTTGAGACATGAGGTAGCGGTCTTCCATCATAGCTACCATACTAAAGGGAATTTCATCTTTCTTACCCGCGTCTTTCATTAAGTCCAGGTAATCAGAAATTTTGTTAGAGTGTTGTATCACAAACCAAGCTGCCTGATTGGTAGGCTCGCCCACAAGGGTTTTTCCCGGATAACCATATTCTCTAAATACGCGTTCTATAAATTGTACATTGGTTGTGTCTAATGCTGTTTGTTTCTCCCATAAATCTCCAGAGTAATCTGCGGGGCTTAAACCCATTTCTTTCCCCAGAGCAGCTCTTTCTTCTCCTTCTGGAACTTGCATTAACTTACGGTATTTTTGGTCTAAAACCGCAATACTGTCAAGAGTATGTTTTAATTCAAAATTTAATTTAGGTCTTGCCGTAGCTAACTCTTTTAGTTCTAAATTTTGAGCATCGTTCCAGTGCAGCTTTTGTAGTATGGTTCCTTTATCTAAACTCATAATCCCAGGATTTGCTCTAATAATGGTCTTTAGAGCTGTCTCGTCTGTAAAGTAAAATTTAAAGGGCAATTTGTAATCTCGTGTAAAAGCTTCATTGATTTCTTGGGAAGAGGAAGTAAGTCCAATAACACTGTATCCTTTGCGTATGGCTTCTTCTGTAGCCTTTCTTATATTGTAATAAGCTTCGGTTTCCGTTTTGTCTAAATTATATGCGACCACGACAATAACATTTTCTTTTTCTAAAAAAGTGGATGTATAATCTTCTCCATTTCTTTCTATAGTAAAGTCATGCACTGGCGGTTCGTACCCTTCAGATACCTGGCGCGTTTCATAATCTATAAACTTCCCATCTACCTCGGGATATCCACCAGCTGTAGTAATTATTTTCTCCTCTCCGTTTACTAAAAACTTCCAGTCGTACTCAAACACTGCTTGAGGCGCATCATCTGGAATGATCATATTTTCTGTAATGTTAGACCCTTCTTTATAGGCTCTAAAATCTAACCAAGGAAGATGCATAAGCACGTAATATCCAAATCCCATACAAGCGATAAATGCTATAAAAATAATGATGGAGCGGTGCGCTTTACCGCTGCGCTCTCCTGATAGTCGTGAATCTCCCAAACTCGATTTCGCGAAAGCGGGATTGATATACTCCCTTTTCCAAAACAAAAAGAGGATAAGTACCAACAGGACCACATCCTTTGCAAAGGACTCCCAAGGGACCAGAGGGATAGCATCACCAAAACAGCCGCAATCTGTAACCTTATTGAAATATGCCGAATAAAACGTAAGAAACGTAAAAAAGGCAATCATAAGCAGGAGCAGCCATAAGGCCAATTTTTTTGCATGGCCTAGTAAAAGAGCAATTCCCAATAAGATTTCTACAATTACTAAAACAATAGAAAGGAGCAGGGCATAGGGAGATAAAAATTCTAGATCGAGCACTTCTGGTGCAAAATATTCTTGCAATTTATACGAAAATCCAAGCGGATCATTGAGCTTAATGAAACCACTAAAAATAAAAAGAACACCTACAAAAAAGCGGGCTATTTGAACAAGAATTTTCATAGATACTATTCGTTTTAGGATTCACCCAGATGTATGAGTGCAAATATGGCATAGTTAATCATATCTTGGTAGTTTGCGTCTATTCCTTCTGATACGAGGGTTTTTCCTTGGTTGTCTTCTATTTGCTTAACACGCAATAACTTTTGTAAGATAAGGTCTGTTAGAGAGCTTACACGCATATCCCTCCAGGCTTCACCATAATCGTGATTTTTGTCCATCATGAGGGACTTGGTAGTTGCTATTTTTGAATCATATAAAACGATAGCCTCTTCTAGAGTAAGGTCAGGTTGTTCCACAATGCCCTTTTCTAGCTGCACTAATGCCATCGCACAATAGTTAATAATACCAATGAATTCTGATACTTGACCTTCATCTACTTTTTGAACTGCATTTTGTTGCAAACCGCGTATGCGCTGGGCTTTTATGAAAATTTGGTCCGTAAGAGATGGTAATCTAAGAATGCGCCAGGCACTTCCATAATCCTTCATCTTGTTGATAAAGAGATCTCTACATTTTTTTATAATAGCATCGTACTGCTCAGAAGTATTACTCATAAAACCGAATTCAATTTGTGTAAATTTCGCTTAAAATGTTGAGTATTAAAAATTGAAGTTTAAGTTTTTGAGCGTGGTTTTGTGCTTTGTCGCTGAGCGCTATCTTTTGGGTATGATTTCTTTAGGTTCGCTTTCGCGAAAGCATATTTAGCACGTTAGTACCTGGGTATATTGGTATGTGAGAATGTTGGTAGGTTAGTAGGTTGGAGGTCAAATGAAACATCACCCATCACCCGGCACCCATCACCTAGCACCCAGCACCCAGCACCCAGCACCCATCACCCAGCACCCAGCACCCAGCACCCATCACCCAACACCCAGCATCCAACACCCAGCACCCAACACCCAACACCCAGCACCCAACACCCATCATCCAGCAACCAACTTCCAGCTTCCAACTTCCCAACTCCTTACTCTTTCGTAACTTTGATTTTTTTTTAACTTTTAATCGATTAGTACTTTGACAATCAATTGTAACGGGCGGCTTATAGATCTATCCACACCTAGAGTAATGGGGATTTTAAATGTGACACCAGATTCATTTTATGACGGAGGGATGAATACTAGTATCTCTGGTGCACTTACAAAAGCAAGACAAATGCTAGCCGAAGGCGCTACTTTTATAGATATAGGCGGGTACAGTTCACGACCAGACGCGACCGATATCTCTGTGTATGAAGAAACCGATCGTGTGGTGCCAGTTATTAAAGCCTTGGTAAAGGAATTTCCAGACGTTGTAATTTCTATTGATACCTTTCGCGCAAGCGTAGCAGAAAAGGCGGTACAAGCTGGAGCTGCTATGGTAAATGATATTAGCGCAGGAGTGCTAGATAGCAATATGCTTGATACGGTAGCATCTCTGGGTGTACCCTACTGTATGATGCATATGCGGGGCACCCCACAAACAATGAAAACCCTTACAGATTACAAGGATGTTACTATAGAAGTGCTTCACTATTTTAGTAAAAGAGTTACTGCGGCTAGGCAAGCTGGAATTAATGATATTATAGTAGATCCAGGTTTTGGATTTGCAAAGACAACTGCCCAGAATTTTGAATTACTTAACAACCTAGAGCTATTGCAATCTTTACAATTGCCTTTAGTAGTTGGAGTTTCTCGTAAATCAATGATTTATAAAATATTAGGTGTATCCTCTCAGGAGGCACTTAATGGTACTACTGCTTTGCATATGATTGCTTTAGAGAAAGGAGCTAGCGTATTGCGTGTGCACGATGTTAAGGAAGCTCTGGAGTGCATATATATGTATGGGGCACTTTCGTGAAAAAACTACTTACAAAAGGGCTCAGGATACTATGTCGCTAGTAGAGACGTTAGGTTAAACAAACCATACTGATTTAACAAATTTTTGACAAAAATTCCCTATTTTTCAAGCTTAAACCTATTTATGATGAAAATCCTACATAAACTCCTCATTTTTAGCGCATTTTTAGTAAGTGCTCTTGTCAATGCTCAAGGTTCTCCGGGAGGTCCTACTTGCGGCGATGCTGTACCATTTTGTACAGATGATTTAAATCAACCTTTTGATAATTGTTTCAATGGCACAACAGATCCTAATTGTGCCTCATCTGCAGAACCAGGCCCCAGTTACGGGTGTTTAGGTTCACAACCTTTCCCTACGTGGTACTTCTTACAGATAGATGAGGATGGCCCTTTAAATTTTACTATTACTCAAAATACGGACATTGCTGATGATGGAACCCCCCAAGGTAACGGTTTAGATGTTGATTTCATTATTTGGGGTCCTTTTGCAGATACTAACATATGTGGTGGAGGTTTTTTAACAACTGCTAATATTGTGGATTGTAGTTTTTCGGCTGCACCGGTAGAAACAGCCGTAATACCTAACGCCATGATTGGAGAGATTTACGTTTTTATGGTGACTAATTTTAATCAACAGCAAGGTGAAATCTTTATCGAGCAGACTAATAATAATAATACAGGCGCAGGATCAACAGATTGTTCTATTGTGAATCCGCCAGTTTTGAATGATGTAGATATATGTGATGATGGGACTCCAGTGATACTAGATGCTACAGACCCTCAAGCAGTAACACACGAGTGGTCCGTTTTTAATGAAACTACGATGATGTTTGATGTTATTCCTGGCGAAACGAACCCAACTCTAACGGTTACGACTTCAGGAACTTATCAAGTTGTTATAACGGATGCTAATGGTGATATGTCTAATCCTGTGGAAGCAGTAGTAACGTTTTTTGAAATACCAGTAGCAGTAGCTCCACCCACTCAATTACAATGTGATGGTACGGACATGGATGGTTTTGCAATTTTTGATTTAGATAGTTTAGAGGGGATCATACTTAATGGACTAGATCCAATGGATTTTACAGTGACATTTCATACATCTCAAGCAGATGCAGATGCGGGTACTGGTGATCTGACCGGTACGGCGGCCTATAACACTCAGGATGACATTATATTTGCGAGAGTTGAGAATAACGGATTAACTGATTGTTTTGATACCATAGAGTTTGAGTTAGATGTGACAGATTTACCTTTAATTACTGTACCACCTCCATTTGCAGTCTGCGATACCGCACTCGATGGTGATGACACAAATGGCCTTGCAGATTTTGATCTTAGTACACAAGATGCAATTATATTAAATGGTCAAGATCCAGCAGACTTTACTATAACGTATCACCCAACGGCATTTGATGCTGTTCAAAATACGAACGCCCATCCAATTGCTTTTCAAAATACAAACCCAGATAATGAAGTAGTGCACATTAGGCTTGAGAATAATACCTTTGCAGATTGCTTTTCTACAGATAGTTTTATCGTACGAGTGGACCCTCTTCCAGTGCTTTTAAATACGCCTGTACTGCTATCCCAATGTGATGACGATACAGATGGGTTTACTATTTTTAATTTGACACAAGCAGAGCCATTATTAAGTTCAGATTTTGGCAATGAGACTTTTACCTATAGTGATGCTGGAGGTACTCCTATTGTAGATCCTATAAACTACACCAATCAAATTGTAAATAACGAGACGGTAAATGTCACTGTTACAACCGTAAACGGTTGTTTCCGTCAAGCGCAGATAGATTTAGAGGTAGACACCTCTCAGATTCCACCAGATTTTTTATTAGAGTATACAGAATGTGATACCGATAGTGATGGGGTAGCTGTTTTTGATTTTAGTGATGCTACCGCACAAGTATTGGCTATTTTTCCAGCGGGACAGATGCTCACGGTTACCTATTATGAGACGGTACAAGAAGCATTGACGGAAGTAAATCCTATTGCAGACATTAGTATGTATGCAAATAACTTGACTTATACTGATGTAAATGGTGTTCAAGGTGTTTGGGTACGTGTAGATGGAGATACAGCAAACAATTGTTTAGGCCTCGGTATCCACGTGCAGTTAACCGTACAACCCAATCCCGTTCTGAACACAGACG
>JAHDIF010000001.1:292785-501260 GCA_020630915.1 Dokdonia sp. | reverse complement strand
CGACCCCCTGCGTGACAGGCAGGTATTCTAACCAGCTGAACTACCAGACCGTTGCGCTGATGCGGGTGCAAATATACACGCTCTTTTTATTTGTACAAACAAAAAAATAAAAAAATCACACAAATTTCTGACGCTCTACTAAAAATGTGGTCAGAATAGGGTTAAACCCTTTTTCTATAATGGCAGGAACATATTTAATACGGTACTGTGCACAACGAAGTTGTAAATTTTTAAAATAAGTTTGGACAGAGGAAGTGTAAATATCTCTAATAGAATCTGCATACAAATTGATATGGTCTCCAGTCTCAACGTCCATAAAGCGCTTGGGAGTATTAGAAAAATCAAAATTGTATTCCTTCTCTTCACTGTAGGTGTGAAATAAGATTACCTCGTGCTTGTTGTATTTAAGATGCTGTAGAGCTTCAAACAATTCTTCTTGCTCCACATCGCTTTGAAACATATCAGAAAATAGAAAAACTAAAGAACGTCTCTTTAGCTTTTCTGCAATAAGATGTAAATGAGTATATGTAGCTGTTTTCTTTTCCGCTTTCGCGAAAGCGGGATCCAATATACTTCCTAATTGCTCCAAAAGCATATGATGATGGCGATCACTTCCTTTCTCACCTGTATAGAACTCATATAGGTCACTATAAATACTCATCCCAACAGCGTCGCGCTGCTTTTTCATAAGATTCATAATGGCTGCACTGGCGAGTACAGAAAAGCTCACTTTATTGAGATTATCTATAGAGTTGGTGTCTAACGCGGGGTAGTGCATTGAACTACTATTATCTAAAATAAGATGACAGCGCAGGTTGGTTTCTTCTTCGTATCGCTTGGTATATAATCTATCTGTCTTTGCATATAGCTTCCAATCAATATGCTTTGTACTTTCTCCGGGGTTGTAAATTTTATGCTCTGCAAACTCTGCACTAAACCCGTGAAAGGGGCTTTTATGCATACCCGAAATAAATCCTTCTACCACTTGTCGCGCAAGTAGCTCCAAGTTGCCAAATCCATTGGTTTTATTTAATTCGGATTGTAAATTCATAAGTACCGTTTTTCACGAAAGTGGAAAGTGAACCAGTTAAAATAGCCCTATCCATTTTAAAACTCCTGCAACAGCTATTGTAAAAATGGCACTAAGCAGTATCACCCATTGCCAGTAAAAAGCTCTCCCACCAAAAAATTTCCAAGTTCTTGAAGCGTTACCTTCTTTATATTCTTGCTGTGTTAACTTGAGTAAACCCAAAGTGATTAAAATAAAAATGAGAATTAATAGTACAGCTTTCATATTGAAGTATCAGTAGTTGAGTATTAAACGATACTCAAAATAGTATCGAAATTAACCTTCAAAAACCCCATCTACAATCCCGTAGGCTACAGATTCTTCTGCACCCATCCAGTGATCACGCTGGAAGTCTTTCATTATTTTATCAAACGTTTGGCCACAGTTATCGGCTAGGATTTGTGCACTTAGTTCTTTTGTTTTTACAATTTCTTGAGCTGTAATTTCTATATCAGACGCTTGACCACGAGCTCCTCCAGATGGCTGGTGTATCATTACTCTGGCGTGTGGTTGTATAAAACGACGCCCTTTTTCGCCTACGGAGAGTAATAAAGAACCCATACTTGCGGCTAGTCCGGTACAAATAGTAGACACAGGACTTTTAATCATTTTAATGGTGTCATACATAGAAAATCCAGAAGTCACATAGCCTCCAGGACTATTAATAAACAACTGAATCTCGTCATGATTTTGTGCGTCTAGATATAACAATCTGTCTACTACGTGTTTTGCACTTTTATCATCTACCATTCCCCAAAGGAATATTTTTCTATCGTTGAGCAATTGGTTATCAATTGCGTCCTGAACTTTCATTTTCTTTTCCATACTGTTTCAATGTCATTTCCGCTACGTCGGAAATCTTATTATTAACTTCTAAAAGCTTTTCTTTCTTCTAATAGATTATACTTATTTTATAGAAGTGGTACTTATATATTAGTATGCTTTTGGGCCTGCCCGCCGGTGAAGGTAGGAAAGCATACTCCTTACTCATTCTAAGTAGTTAAAAATACAAAAAGGCTTGGCACTACACCAAACCTTTTAGAATTTCTTACCACAATATATTGTCTATAATAGTCCGTCTATTGCTTCTGTATATACATTCTTTGGAGCCACACCTACTTGACGACCTACAACCTCTCCATTTTTAAACATTAAAACGGTTGGAATGTTGCGTACTCCATATTTTGCGGCAAATTCTTGATTTGCATCTACATCTACTTTTCCTACGATCGCTTTGCCTTCATATTCTCCTGCAATTTCTTCGATCACCGGTCCTACCATACGGCAAGGTCCACACCAAGCAGCCCAAAAGTCTACTAATACTGGCTTATCGCTATTTAATACTGCTTCTTCAAATGTTGCATCTGTGATTTCTAATGCCATAACTATGTTTGTTTAAAATTGTAATTCGTGTTACTACACAAACTTAGTCAATAATTTTGCCAAAGCTTACAGTGGCGGTATCAACTTTGATTATGAGGTCATTGGCTCTATTTATCTTCTATTTCCTAGAACCTTAACAGCAAAATAAAGTAGGGTAGCGAGCGATCCTATAGCCGCAACGACATAGGTACGCGCAGCCCATTTTAAGGCATCTTTGGATCCTGCAAGTTCTTCTTGCGTTACAATATTTTCGTTTTCTAACCAGGCGAGTGCTCTATTACTTGCGTCATACTCTACGGGAAGTGTGATAAAACTAAATAAAGTGCCTGCTCCATATAATGCAAGACCTACTAGAGCTATCGTACCACCTAAAGAAGTAGTAGCCATAAGGGCGAGCCCTCCAAAAATGACCCATTGTGACATCTTTGAGGCGATATTCACTACAGGAACTAGATTAGATCGCATTTTTAACCAGCTATATGCCGTCGCGTGTTGAATCGCGTGTCCTACTTCATGAGCAGAGACTGCTGCTGCTGCTGCGTTACGCTCATTAAACACAACCTCACTAAGATTTACTGTTTTATTTCTTGGGTTATAATGATCTGTAAGTTGACCCGCCACAGAGATAACTTTTACATCTGTAATCCCATTGTCTGCCAGCATTTTCTTTGCGATCTCTTCACCAGACATTCCATTTTGTAATCGTAATTTACTGTAGTGGTCAAACTTCTTTCTTAGTTTCCCACTTACAAGAGTACTCACTAGAGCAAGTATTCCTGCAATTACATAATATCCTATTCCTCCTGTCATATTGATTTGTTTTTAAGTTGTTTTTAAAATTACAAACTTATTTTTAATAAACATTTCCAAAAGAGTCCTGCCAGATACTTTTAAGATAAGACATAAAAAAACCTCGACAAAAAGTCAAGGTTTTAAAATTGTGTGGGTACAAAGCCTAGCAATGCTCTTCAAAAGCATCGATTAGATTTTCTGCAATCATTTCGGCGGGACGACCCTCAATGTGATGTCGCTCTAGCATATGAACTAGCTCTCCATCTTTAAATAAAGCCATAGAAGGGCTAGAAGGAGGGAATGGCACCATAAAACTGCGAGCGAGGTCTGTTGCTTCTCTATCTACACCTGCAAAAACGGTGTATAAATTATCTGGCTTCTTGCCATTTACTGTTGCATGAACAGCCGCTGGTCTTGCGTTACGAGCGGCACAACCACAAACAGAATTTACAACCATAAGGGTTGTTCCTTCTTTTTTCATTGCTGCGTGTACGTCATCTGTGGTATGTAATTCTGTGAAGCCATTATTGGTAAGGTCTTCACGCATAGGTTTTACTAAATCTGCTGGATACATAATCAATTTATTTTATGACAAAGATACATAAAGTGTACCGTATTAGGTGGTAAGACAAGTTGGCATAATTGCACTATTATAGAGATTACGCTTTCGCGAAAGCGTAACATTCCCGCTAAATGATAGACCTATGGTTGATTAATCCTATTTTTGCGGGACTGAATTATTGAAATACTAACATGATTAAATACATAGGGGCTATTTTAGGGTTCTATTTTGGTAGAGGTTTTTTTGGAGCCGTTATAGGGTACTTTATTGGTAGTGCTGCAGATAGTATGTTTTTTTCTGGAAGCCCAAACAAAGGATCTGCCGGAAAACGCTTTAAAACTGTTTTTGAAAATGCTACCCAAGGAACCGTCTCTCCAGGTGATTTTGAGCTCAATCTATTATCGCTGGCATCCATTGTTATTAAAGCAGATGGTCAGGTGAGTCAGACAGAACTTGATTATGCGCGACAATATTTTGTACGCGCCTATGGCAAGGATCGTGCAAACGCAACCTTTAGAACATTTAATGATGTGATTAAGAATAGGGAAGTATCTGCCGCGCGCATTTGCAATTACCTCAATGCTAGAACGCGTTATGAGGTGCGTCTTCAGATCCTACATTTTCTTTTTGGGATTGCTCAGGCAGATGGAAACGTAAGCCCTCCAGAGGTGAATGTGTTAAGTCAGATAGCAGGATATTTTAGAATAAACCGCAGCGATTTTGAGAGTATCAAAGCGATGTTTATTAAAAAAGCAGATAGCGCGTACAAAATTCTAGAAATAGAAAGATCTGCTTCTAACGACGAGGTTAAAAAAGCCTTTAGAACCATGGCAAAAAAATACCATCCTGATAAATTGATGGATATGGATGAAGCCTACCGTAAAGGTGCAGAAGATAAGTTTAGGATGGTACAAGAGGCCTACGAGACGATACAGAAGGAACGAGGGATGTGAGGTAGTAAGTAGACGGTAGTGGGTAGTCTATAGTCGGCAGCTAATAGTGCTTAGTGTTGTGTTTTCGCTTTCGCAAAAGGGAAACAAGAATCACGACTCACGACTAAAAATAGATTATAATAAGTGGATGTAAATGGTATATCAATGAATTAAATTTATTTTTTGGCTAAAAGCTAAAAGCTAAAAGCTAAAAGCTAAAAGCTAAAAGCTAAAAGCTAAAAGCTAGAAGCTAGAAGCTAGGAGTTAGAAGCTGGAAGTTTACACTCTCTCTGCCAAGACTACCCACTACCCACTACCGACTACCCACTACCGTCTACCAACTACTGTCTACTGACTACCCAACCGCCGTCTAAATACTACCTTAACAGCAGCTTTAATAAACAACCATTTTGGAGCGCTCCATATCACTTTCAGTTCGTCCCAAAACGATGACTCTTCGTCTAGAAATCTAAAGATATGTGCTGCTTTTCCTTTTTTAAACATTCTTGTAAATATCTCTGCGCCACGGCCATTATGCTTGGCAAGTACTTCTAGGAGGACACTATCATAAAAAGTCCATCTGTTTTTAAGAGCATAGGTTGTAAAATCCTTCCCAGATTTTAAAAATGCTACTAAAACTTTTGATCGTTTTACTGAGTGTTTAAAAGTATAGCCGGTACTGGCCTTTGTCCAGCCTCCTGCGGTACCTATATGCAGGATACGCTTTGTGTTATGCTGCGTAAAGTCATACGTGGTCATTGGGATGCTGCCTTGCTCACGAGCCGTGATGGTATAGTCCGTCACTCGCAGATTATGCAGGTAATCTTTGATTGCCTGTTCGTATTCGGTTTTTGGGAGTAGGTCTTTTGAGAATAGCGTGTATTCTAAAAGTGCTTCTGTGTTTGAGGTAGGCAATACATACATAAACCTGCAATTTCCTTTTTGAGCTACAGAGAAGTCCATATAGGTTGCAACTGTGGGGTCAAAAACGGCTTCTTTGGTTTGTACAAACCATCCAACAAAGTGCTGCTGTAGAACTACTTTTTGTCGTTGTTCGTGAAGAAGTTGAGGTTTGTAGATACTATTTAAAATAGCATTTCCTGTAAGAGTGTGTTCACTAAGCTTGACGGAGACATCATCATCTTTTTCTGTAGTTGCAATCACATCACCTTTAACAAATGTAATATTGCTATGTTGCGATAATTCTGCTTTCGCGAAAGCATACATATCCACACTTTCAATTTTTTTATAAGAGTAAGGTTTTATTTTTATGGTTTGATCTACCCCATTTCCTTTAATAAGCACCTGTGACCATTGGTAAGAAACTGCTTTCTCAAAGATGTCTGGTGATTGTTCCCAGAAGCACCACGTACGATCATTGCCCTTATTGAGATCCTTATCTACAATAGCGATAGTTTTTGAAGCAAAAAAAGGATCACGAGACATGCGCATAGCGGTTGTAAGTCCAGCGAGTCCAGCGCCAAGAATAATATAATCAAAGTGGGTTTGCACAGAGTAAAAGTAAGGTTAATCTTCGTCATTCTGAACTCGTTTCAGAATCTCATTAGTCTGGATAATATGGATTGAATACTAGCTTGCTAAGCTACTTGTGAGACCCTGAAATAAATTCAGGGTGACGTTTCTTAAAAATAAATCTCCTGCGCAAGTCTAAACGTATTTGCGTGAGCGTCTATAATTACTTTGATGTCTGGAGAATAACCACCGCCCATACTACATTGTACAGGAACAGCAAGGTCTTTGCACGTTTGTAATACAAAACGATCTCGCTCTTTGCATCCATCTATGGAGCAGCCTAATTTTCCTAATTTGTCACTAGCGAGAATGTCTACGCCGCAGAGGTAGAAAATAAAGTCTGGTTTTTGTTCTTGTATGAGTGCGGGTAAGGTTTCATTTAGTATGGAGAGATATTCTTTATCTCCCGTATTTGTGTCTAAAGCAATATTAAGATCTGAGGTTTCTTTTTTGAACGGATAGTTTGCTTTTCCATGCATAGAGAATGTAAACACAGTTTCATCATCTTTAAATATTTCTGCGGTGCCGTTACCTTGATGCACGTCTAGGTCTACAATGAGTATTTTTTGAGCGAGTTGATTTGCCTGTAAATAACGTGCTGCTATCGCTTGATCGTTGAGTAAGCAAAAGGCCTCTCCGTGACTAGTATAGGCGTGGTGCGTACCTCCGGCAATATTCATAGCAATACCGTTGTTAAGTGCATAATGGGAACCCTGTATAGTGCCTTGTGCAATGATAAGTTCGCGATCTACCAATTCTTGCGATAATGGGAATCCTGTCTTGCGTTGTGCCTTAGGCTCTATTTTTAAGGCTTTGAGATTATTTAGATATTCCTGGGTATGACACCGCAAGATGTCTTTGTCAAGTGCTTTTTTAGGTGCAAAGAAATTGTCTTTTGTACAGGTGCCTTCATGTAGAAGTTGGCGAGGCAGTAAATCATACTTCACCATTGGGAAACGGTGTCCTACTGGCAGTGGATGTTTGTAGATAGGGTGATAGGCTATATTGAGCACTCTTTTAAAAGGTAAAAAAGTTAATTTTACTATTTTTTCTATTGAGCGCACCCCAAACATACTTATTAGATACTTTGCATACGGTTTGCAAAACGCTTGGAGGGGTCTCCTGTGTAAACTCCTTTATGTGATCAAATGAGTTGAGCGGTATCTCTACGTTACTTACGTGCTCATTATTTGCATCTAGGACAACTTTAAAATGTGTGCTAAGTGTATGAGAATAGGTATTGTATTGATACAAAGTTGCATTAGCTAAGCCAGAAATGAGTCCAGAAACCACAGCACCGCCTAAACCACCACCCATTGCAATAATTGCAGGACCACCAGTGCTTACTTTTTTTGTACTGCCTAAGGTAATCACGTACTGATTATTTGTGCTAAAAACTGCAATAGAGGGATTAGAGCTGGACACTTTGCGCAGGAATTGTGTTGTTTTTTCTAGTTCTCTATGAGAATCCAGACTACCACCATCTTGCACGATAGGAGTGTTTCTAAAATTTATTTGCTCATCTTTATTTACACTGTATGACTTTAGTTTTTCTAGTGTATTTGCGTGATATATAGAAAAATCCATCGCTTGAGAAGAGCATTTTATCACAAACAGTTTGTCATCGTACAAAAAGGAGTTAGACTTGGTCTTGTAGATTTCTTTTTCTAGGCTCGTTTTGTCCAATATCCGAGAACTAGATGTTTTTGTAGCGAGATCAAATTCCAAAAAATAAGTGGCTTGGTTAGACGAGTCTATCGTTAAGGTAATCTCATTGCCGTTTTGATATACTTTTAATCTGTTTTTAGAAGATTCTAGAGATAAGGGAGCGTTTCTATCTATTACACTTGCTTTACGCGAAAAATTGCTCTGCACCAATCTGTCCAGATTGCTTATGCTTGCTTTACCGTTGCCAAAATCTATATCTTCAAAACTATATTGATCTATCACCACTTCGCCTACATTATTTATTTCATAAACCTGCAATATAGAGCTGTCTCTAACTATAGTAAAAATATAATGTTTGTCATCATAAGTTACAGATTCCAAAACTCTGTCACCAGTTATTTCTAGCGTTGTCTCTGTAAAGTCAAAAGTTTTTTGAGCAAAATCTAAAGTTGCCACCGCCCACTTTTTTTTGCTCGGATTAGAGAGATATAGGTAATAGCGATTATTAATTAAGGTATAACCTGCAATATTGGGGTATTTTTTTGCAATGTTGGGAAAAGAAAAACCAGCAACCTTTTCTCGTCCATTGGAGTCAAACTCATAAGCGTGCAATTGTTTTTTATCTTCCACAAATACCAGAAAAGAGTCATTTTCTTGGATATAAGTTGAGAACAATTGCGAAGGCCTTTTTGCATTTTCTCCTAGATAATGGTCAAAACTCAAGAAGGGCTCTTGGCCAAAAAGAACTTGAGTGACAAGGAAAATAAGAACGAGGAATTGATTTTTCATTTTTCTAATTTTAATTGTATGCGCTTACGTTGTATATCTACTTCCAGCACCTTCACAATGACTTGTTGTTGTAAACGCACGTGTGCATTTACATCACTCACAAAACCATCTGCCAGGTTAGAAATATGAATCAAACCACTTTCTTTTATGCCAATATCTACAAAGGCTCCAAAAGCCGTAACGTTGTTTACAATGCCTGGTAACAATTGTCCGGGTTGCACATCTTCTATGATCCGGATGTTTTGATTAAAGGTAAAGACTTTTGCTTTCTCTCGTATGTCTAAACCTGGTTTTTCTAGTTCAGAAAAGATGTCTGTGAGTGTGGGTAAGCCTACCTCGTCATATACATATTTTTGTAAGTTAATCGATTTTAATAATGCGGTATTACCTATCATTTCGGCAACGGCCATCTTTTGATCTCGGGCAATGCTGGCTACTAGTTTATAGCGTTCTGGATGCACCGAAGAGTCATCTAACGGATTTTCTGCATCTTTTATTCGTAAAAACCCTGCTGATTGTTCAAAGGCTTTTCCTCCTAGTCTGGGCACTTTTTTGATGTCTTGACGAGAGGTAAAGGGGCCTACGCTTTCGCGAAAGCGTACGACACCTTCTGCCAGTTTGGGTCCAATGCCCGATACATAACTAAGCAGTGGAGCACTGGCGGTGTTTACATTTACACCTACAGCATTTACACAGTTTTCTACCGTTTGATCTAAACTTTTTTTGAGAGCCGTTTGGTCTACATCGTGCTGGTATTGTCCTACGCCTATAGACTTTGGATCTATCTTCACCAGCTCTGCGAGTGGATCTTGCAATCGGCGACCTATAGAAACGGCGCCACGCACGGTCACATCATAATTAGGAAACTCTTCTCTAGCAATCTTACTGGCACTATAAATGGAAGCTCCTGCCTCGCTTACCACAAAAACTTCGATAGCGTTTTTAAAATGAATGCGTTTAATCAATCGTTCTGTCTCTCGGGAAGCGGTACCGTTGCCTATGGCAATTGCCTCAATCTTATAGGCATCGCTAAGGCTAGAAATCTTTTTGATAGCGCCTTTGTCATCATTTTTTGGAGCGTGAGGATAGATAGTCTCGTTATGAAGTAATCGCCCTTGAGCGTCAAGACAGACGAGCTTGCATCCTGTTCTAAATCCGGGATCTATAGCTAGAACACGTTTTTCACCTAGTGGTGAGCCTAGGAGTAGTTGTTTTAGGTTTTTGGCAAAAACGGTTATGGCAGTGTCATCTGCTTTTTTCTTTGCCTCGGTGAGTGCCTCATTGGATAAAGCGGGAAGTAATAAGCGTTTGTAAGCGTCCTTGATGGCAAGTTCTATTTGCGTGGCGCAGTCATTATGGGAACGAATGAGTTTGCGTGCTATCTTATCTAGTGCACGGTCATCATCTATGGTGATTTTTACTCTAATAAATCCTTCATTTTCTGCTCGTAAGATAGCGAGTAGTCTGTGCGACGGACAGCGCTTTAAAGATTCTGACCAGTCAAAATAATCACGGTATTTCTGGGCTTTTTCATCGCTAGATTTAGCTTTGATTACTTTGGTTTCTATAGTCGCAAAGCGCTGTAGTTGCTCGCGTATGTTTGTGCGAATATCAGTACGCTCGTTAATCCACTCAGCGATGATATGTCTTGCACCTTCTAAAGCGGCTTGGGCATCTGGTATGGCATTATTTACATATCTGTAGGCTAATCCTTCGGGATCTTGGGCGTTTTGCGCCATGATAATTTTAGCCAACGGTTCTAAACCATTAAGACGAGCGGTCTCTGCCTTGGTTTTGCGCTTTTTCTTATAAGGTAGATAGAGGTCTTCTAGTAGGTTGAGGTCTTGAGTGTTCTCAATTTTTGATTGAAGTTCAGACGTTAATACAGCTTGTTCTTCTAGCGATTTGAGAATGGATTTTTTGCGTTTTTCTAGACTCTCAAATTGTTCTTTGAGCTCAATAATTTTGCCTATCTCGACTTCATCTAAACCACCTGTGGCTTCTTTACGGTAACGCGCGATAAAGGGTAATGTACAGTCTTGAGAAAGCAGGTCAAGGGTGTTTTTTACCGCTTTTTCTGGGAGGTTGGATGTTTTTGTTACGAATTGTAGTAGCTGCACGAAGTTTAATTTATGGTCATCCCATTCCCAACCCCAGCTTCATCAGGATTTACAAAGACGAGTTTTCCTTCTGCATTTTCTGTCATTAAGATCATTCCTTCACTCTCTACACCGCGCAAGGCGCGAGGTGCGAGATTTACTAAAACAGTTACTTGTTTTCCTACTACTTCCTCTGGAGAAAAGCTTTCGGCAATTCCAGATACGATGGTGCGCGTGTCAATACCCGTATCTACTTTGAGTACGAGAAGCTTTTTAGTCTTGGGCATTTTTTCGGCTTCTAAAATGGTACCTACACGTAGATCTAGCTTTGTAAAATCATCAAAAGTAATAGTGTCTTTTTGAGGTGTGACCTCGGCATTTGCAGCCTCGTTAGCTTTTTTGTTGGCTTCCAATTTGTCAAGTTGTTTTTGGATAGATGCATCTTCTATTTTTGAGAAGAGCAGTTCTGATTTGTTGATGGTATGGCCTGGATTTAAAAGGACATCTTTATTTGAAACGTCACTCCAACCAAGACTGTTCTCGACTGCGCTCGAACTGATATTTAGGATCCCTTTTAATTTACTTGATGTAAATGGAAGAAACGGTTCGCTCAACACAGAGAGTGCTGAGGCAATTTGCAGTGCGACATACATCACTGTTTTGGTGCGTTCTTCGTCTGCTTTGATGGTTTTCCATGGTTCTTCGTCGGCGAGATATTTGTTACCTAGGCGAGCGAGGTTCATAAGTAGGTTTTGGCTTTCGCGAAAGCGGTATTTCTCCACACTACTCCCTATCACTTCTGGATAGGCGGCCATCTCTGTAAGTGTCTTCTTATCTATGTCAGTAAAAGCGCCTGGTTCTGGTACGACCCCGTCATAATATTTGTGAGTAAGTACCGTCACACGATTGATAAAATTACCAAAAATGGCTACCAATTCGCTATTATTGCGCTGCTGGAAATCCTTCCAAGTAAAGTCGTTGTCTTTTCCTTCTGGTGCGTTTGCTGTGAGTACATAGCGCAGCACATCCTGCTGGTCTGGAAATTCTTCTAGATACTCGTGCAACCACACAGCCCAGTTTTTTGAGGTAGACAGCTTATTGCCTTCAAGATTTAAGAACTCATTTGCGGGTACATTATCGGGTAAGATATAGTCTCCGTGAGCTTTGAGCATCGCAGGAAATATAATGCAGTGAAAAACTATGTTGTCTTTACCTATAAAATGCACCAATTTTGTATTCTCGTCTTTCCAGTACGGTTCCCAGTCTTTTCCTTCTCGGGCAGCCCATTCTTTTGTTGCAGAAATGTATCCAATAGGTGCATCAAACCAAACATATAACACCTTCCCATCTGCCCCTTCTACAGGTACTGGGATTCCCCAATCAAGGTCTCTGGTTACCGCCCTTGGACGCAGGCCATCATCTATCCAGGATTTGCATTGCCCATATACATTAGTTTTCCAGTCTTTTTTATGGCCTTTGAGAATCCATTCTCTAAAAAAGGCATCGTATTGGTCTAACGGTAAAAACCAGTGCTTGGTTTCTTTAAGACTAGGCTTTGCTCCAGAGATGGTGCTTTTAGGATTGATAAGGTCTGTTGCATTGTGCGATGTTCCACAGTTTTCGCATTGGTCGCCATAGGCTTCTTCGTGACCACATTTAGGGCAGGTTCCGGTTACAAAGCGATCTGCCAGAAACTGCTTTGCTTCTGCATCATATAATTGGGCATTGGTCTCTTCCAGAAATTTCCCGGTATCATACATCTTCTTAAAAAAGTCTGATGCGGTATTGTGATGAATTTGCGCACTGGTGCGTGAGTAATTGTCAAAGGTGATTCCAAAATCTAGGAAGGATTGTTTGATGATTGCGTGATATCTATCTACCACTTGTTGGGGTGTGATGCCTTCCTTTTTTGCTTTTATAGTAATGGGTACGCCGTGCTCATCACTACCACATACAAAGGCGACATCTTCTCCTTGCATACGTAAATACCTTGCATAAATATCTGCAGGAATATAAACTCCGGCAAGATGGCCTATATGTATAGGTCCATTAGTATACGGTAAAGCAGCGGTAATGGTATAGCGTTGTGACATTCTAGATTGTTTAAGCCACAAAAATAAGAATTAATACCCGTTATAAATAGAAGAAGACCGCTTTCGCACTTCGTCAGGCTCAGTGTAAACTTCGGCTTTGCCGAAAGCGGTCTTCTATAAAATCATAGATTCTTAAAAAGTACTAGGAAATCAGTATGGATTTGCTATAATTTCTTCCTCCAAAACTAATGCGATACACATATTGTCCCGTAAAGAGTCTTCTATTAATAGCTTGCTTTACGTTTATTTTTTGTGGTCCTTCAAACATAAAGTCATTGGCTAGTGTTCCTACCTCTTGCCCTAACAGATTAAAAAGACTCACAGTAACTTTTGCTGTGCTAGGCATATTAAACTCTAGATAGGTCTGCCCATTTTGATACGTGCCCATATGCTGGAAACTTGATGCGGTGTTAAAATCTGGAACACTGAGCGCCTCACAAGAGAAACCTAGATCAAGTTGTTCGTAAGTTTCCCCATAAAATACCTGATCTACTAGACCACTATCTATACATAACCAATCTTTCATCACAGTGCTATATACACTTCTAAAATCTGTTCCGTATGCCAGATTTCCTACATTATCTGGGTTTTGCATATCTGGGTGATTGCCAATAAATCCATTTCCTTGTAGCGCAGGTCCAAAAAGCATTACAGGAGAAGCGGCTCCATGGTCTGTGCCTTGAGAACCGTTTTCTTCTATCCTACGACCAAATTCTGAAAAGGTCATTGATAGCACTTTATCTTGCATCCCGGCATCCTCGAGATCTGTGTAAAAATTCTGGATGGAATTGGATAGGTCTTCCATTTTATTGTTATGTTCATTGACCTGATTTGCGTGCGTATCAAAACCACCTAAGGTCACTAAATATACCTTCGTATTTAGACCCCCTTTAATCATTCTTGCCACTAGGGATAGCTGCCTCGCTAGTTGATTGTTTCCATACTCTACTGCATTTGAGGCATTTTCATATGCTTCGTGAATGACCCCTGCATAAGTTACGGTGGTATTAGTCATACCTCGCATAAACTCTAATTGTTCGCCATAAGTACAACCTGGTACGTCCAGCACATCGTGCAGCACACCATTTTCTGCAATGTCTGCTAGTTGGCCTGGATTTGCTACAGAAAAAGCATAACCAGCGTCTAGTCCATCAAAAATGAGATTTCCTTGACTTCCTATTTGTATAGCCGCCGGTTCCGACGGTGGATTTACCAAATAATCAGGGTATATATCTTCAAAATAACGACCCCAAACACCTGTATTATCTACTTGATTACTCACTGCAGAAGCCCAAATGTCAGAACTTCTAAAATGGGATAGGTTTTGATTGTTGTAACCAACTCCGTGAACCACCTTCATAGCTCCTTCTCCCCACATAGTTTGCAAATTTTGCATAGATGGAGGGATTCCTATATCTGCAGATAGTTGATATAAATCTGCTTCTTGGTGTCTTATATTAGGACGCTTATTAGCATAAAAATCGTAGTCATACAATGGAACTATCGTGTTCAGCCCGTCGTTACCTCCTTTAAGTCTTACTAAAACAAGAATGCGGTCAGAATTATCTGCATTTGCTAATGCTGCCGTAAGTCTTGTAGGTGCAGAGGCTGTAAGATTAGTCCCTCCTAACATCATAGTTCCGCCTCCTACAAGGCCTAATGCCTGCATAAAGGAGCGACGATTCCAAGTGCTGTGTTCCTCATCGTGATGCGCATCTGTAATACGAGCAGAGGGCCCATTAGAAGTTGTTTTGGGTGCTTTATGCTTTCGCGAACCGGCCTGATCGGCAGACAGGAGCGAACTATGTTTTGAATCGTGATTACACATAAGATAGGGGGTTATTTGAGTTGAAATTCGGGCATTCTAAAAATATGATGAATCAAGAGCAAGACTTGATAGTCTGTGTCTTCCCAAGATAGATTCCAAGATCCATCATCGTAATATCCTTGAGGAACTTCCCATTTAAAAATATCTAATGCAATATCATAATCTGATGCTGTGTAGAGTTCTTTAGATAAAAAATAATCAACGATGGTTCTAGTGATAAATTCTGGGTCATTGCTGTTTCCTGTAAGATGGATTGCAAATTGTCTAAATTGACCTCTATCATAATCCCAAAATGACCATGTAAGATATTCCATGCCTAGCCATCTTCCTGTTAGGGTACTCGTATTTATCCAGTCTTGATCTCGTTGCCACCCTGCTACGTCTATAGGTTGGAAGATGTCTTGACCTAACATGTCATTTATATAAACATTGAAATTTAGGAAGTCTTCTTCTGTGCCATTGTAGGTCATATTAAGTTCATTAATGTAAGTGGCAGTAAGATCATAAGGGCTTTTTATGAGGTGTCCATTTGCATTTACATTAAAGAAGTGCTCACTTTTAAATAATGAACTAAGCACAGGAGCTATCTCCCAATTTGTAGCTATAAAAGTTGCTTTTAAAGAACTTATAATAGTTTCATTAACAACGGGGCTCACGAAATAACGATAGAGTTTTTCACAAATAAAGGTTGCGATAAGGTCTTCTCTTTGTTCAAATAGGATGTCTATTACATTGTCATAATTCCAGTTTCCAGTAACACCAAGTATTGTTTTGAGCGAGTCATCATAGGTACTAGCGTTAAAATAGATGGCACCGCCATAATCGTCCCAATGGTTGTAACCAGTAAGTGCTCTTGAGGTTTCTTCTATATCTTGCTGGGTATATCCATTGTTTTCACCTAGAGAAAACAATTCAAAAAGTTCTCTTGCGTAGTTTTCATTTGGGTTGTCGTTGGTGTTTTCAAAACCATTAAGCATTAACAGCATCGCAGGATTGAGACCTATTTCCCTAATAAAAGTTTTGAAATTTCCAAGACAATGCGTTTGAAGTGCATCCCAGTATTGAAACATATAAGGAGCATGATTGTAACTCTCGAGCTGTGTTACAAAGTGGTTTAACCAGAAAAAAGTTAAACGACCTTTAAGCCCTTTGGTCTGTATATCTTTTGCAGCTTGTCGGTACCAAATCCCTCGCTGCTCGTTATTCATTTCATTATAGTCTGCATAATCATTAAAAGACCAGTATCCCCATTCTGGAGCAGGAGTGTTGGGCATATTAATAGCTTGGTTTACAATCGTGTCCACAGCATTTTGAGGCGTGCCAGCTAGAGCTATATTAATAGTAGCCTCTGTAGCGCCGTATCCTAGACGGCGGTATAGGTGTTTTACTTTGGCTATATCCCAAGGGTTGTCGCCTGTGGGTACGTAAGTGGCTAGGGTTGCCGTATTACAAGAAGTAATGGTTTCCATAAGTAAGTTAGTTTTTAGAGCAATCTAATATACCGAAAAGCTTTGATATAGAGCAAGTTGTTAATATTGGACACTTTATAAACTCAAAAGTTTAATTCTTTAGTATCTTGAAAACAAATTTAAAAGATGGTTACACCTCCTGCATTATTATACGGTGACAAAGTCGGTTTGGTTGCCACAGCACGCAAAATTTCTTTACAGGAACTTCAAGAAGGTATAGATTTGCTCAAAAGTTGGGGTTTCATTCCTGTGATAGGTAAGACCATCGGACTTGAAGACAACCAGTATGCCGGCACAGACACACAAAGGGCTCAGGATTTTCAAGAAATGCTAGATAATCCAGAGATAAAGGCCATCTGGTGTGCTCGTGGCGGATATGGCACAGTGCGTATTATTGATGAACTAGATTTTTACAAATTTGTAAAATACCCAAAATGGATAGTCGGCTACTCGGATGTTACAGTATTGCACAGCCATATACATAAAATAGGATTTCAGACTATACACGGTACGATGCCAGTAAGTGTGGAGAATAATACCGCTTTCGCGAAAGCGTCACTAAAACAATCATTCTTTGGCGAAAAACCGAACATTACATATAAGACCTCTAATTCGCTCAACCGCCTAGGCACAGCCAAAGGCCCACTAGTAGGGGGTAACCTTAGTATGCTGTACTCAATGTGTGGTAGTAGCTCAGGGATAGATACCGAAGGTAAAATCTTGTTTATTGAAGATCTTGATGAGTATTTGTACCACATTGATAGGATGGTAATGAACCTAAAGCGCAATGGTATGTTGGATCACTGTGCAGGATTGCTAGTAGGCGGCATGACAAAAATGCACGATAATAGAATTCCCTTTGGTAAAACTGCTCAAGAGATTGTAATGGATGCTGTAAAAGAATGTGATTTTCCTGTGGCATTTGATTTTCCAGCGGGGCATGTAGATGATAACCGAGCACTGATTATGGGCGCTGAAGTAGAGATAGACGTTACTCAAAAAGAGGTTTCTTTAAACTATCTATAAATGACTCACAACGAACTGGGTGAATGGGGAGAAGAGTTTGCCACCTTGTATCTTATCAAGGAAGGCTACACCATTTTAGATCGCAATTGGTATTTCCAGAAAGCAGAGCTAGATATCGTTTGCCAGAAAGAAAAAGGAATTCTTGTAATCGTTGAGGTCAAAACGCGTAACTCAGATTTTTTTGGTGACCCTCAAAGTTTTGTTTCTCCTGGGAAAATTAAAAATATCATTAAAGCTGCAAATGAGTATGTGATCTCAAAAGACTTAGATGTGGAGGTCCGTTTTGATATCATAGGAGTTCTTAAAAACTCCAAGCAACAAGATCTCAAACATTTTGAGGATGCGTTCTATCCTTTCTGATGGTCTTTCTTTCTTTTCAGTCTTTTTCCCTACTCTGAAATGTATAAAACCTCAGAACCTCTATCTTTTTAATTCTTATTCTAAGGCAAGTTCTCCGAATGTGGGAAGAATCGACAATTTATAGGGAATATATGTCATGAAATGACTGTAATTATAGAGTTTTTATACAGACCAACTAGTCAAATAAAAACCGAATAATTATGAACGTATCCTTATTTAACTTGATTGCCATCTTTAGAAGCAGTGGTCAGAAAGTGGCACATACTTTAAGTCCTAAAACACATTGTGAGCAAAGACATCATCACGATTTTTATTGTGATGCTGAAATGCCACATATCGCCAAATAAATTAACACACAAAACAATATAAAATGAGCACATTTAATGTTCCAAAAAGAGAAGAAGTAAGCACGGCTAATCAAACTATTTTTGATAACCTAGAAAAAGCAGTAGGCTTTGTTCCTAACATATATGCAGCCTATGCATATTCAGAAAACGCATTAGGTAACTTTTTAACTTTTGCAAATGCAAAAACATCACTTAAGGCCAAAGAGAAAGAAGTCGTAAATCTTGCAGTAAGTGAGGTAAATGGATGTAGCTATTGCCTTTCTGCCCATACAGCGATAGGTAAGATGAATGGATTCTCTGATGGAGAGATTCTTGAGTTACGAGCGGGACAGGCTTCTTTTGATACAAAGCTAGATACCCTTGCAAGGCTTGCAAAAAACATTACAGAAAATAGAGGTAAAGCAGATAGCGATGTGCTAGACGCATTTTTTACCGCAGGATGGACCAAAGAAAATCTTATTGATACGATTGTTCTCGTAGGAGAAAAGACCATCACAAACTATGTACATAATACAACCGATGTGCCTATTGATTTTCCAGTGGCACAGCCACTTGAACTACAAACAGTTTAGACTAAATTAAATAGCACAAATAAATAACAAACAATGAAAAAAGTAATCACATTATTCGTACTCATCTTTAGTATATCATTTGCAGCGCAAGCTCAAGATAAAATGATGAAGGAGACTCCTAAAAAAATCACATTAGAGCAAACACCTGGTGAGTTTACTCAAAAGCAACTTACCGTAAATGCTGGAACGTATATTTTTGAAATAGACAACAATAACGTTGGAGGAGACGTAGGATTTGTACTGGTGCAAAAAGGGAAAGATGTTTCTAATCCAGATAATCATATCAAAACAGCTTATGTAACAAAAGTTGTTTCTAATAATACTACGGGGCATTCCAATCCTACAACTTTAGAGAAGGGAGAATATGTTTTCTTCTGCCCTCTTAACAAAACGGCTACTGATAATACGCTTGTCGTACAGTAGTTTTTTCGTGATTGATGGTTGAAAAGGGCACCTACTAAGGTGCCCTTTTCTTTTTCAGTTAGTTCCTGTCTGGCTTTTAATAACTTCAATGGCTTTTAGGATTATAGCTACATTTAGCCCTTGTGCAAGTATGCTTGCAGGGCCCGCAACGATGGCGAGAAAAATAGTAATCATCATAGCCCCAAAGACCATATGCATAATTCCTGAGGCTGGTGGTAATTGCCCTAATCCTTTAAGTTTAAACAGTCCGTAGCCAAAGAAAAGAGTCATTACTCCAAAAAATACAGCAAACATGACTCCATATGCCTCAGCAGGCATCAGCTCAAAATCCATATCTATTAATGCATAGGCGGCGATGAGCGCATTAAATATGATAAATAAGGTTGCAATAGTTTTCAAAAAAGAGTTCTTGAAAAGAGTTCCAATAAGGATAAATGATCTCATGAAGAGTGAGAATAAAACAATGGAACAAATACCTAAAATAATCGTAAATATCTTTCCGAAGTAATAGTCGTTTTGAGCAACGTAGTAAAAATCGTCTATAAATTCAAAAACGAAAGCAATCATACTTAAAATACCAGCGATCCATCCAATGTGTAGTTGATTAATAAGATAGGAAGCTCCCTTAGTGTCATCAAGCTTTATAAGCATCGCTTGCTTTACTTTGGTTTCAAAGATGGTATCTGCTTGCAGATCGTCTAGATCACGATCTAGGGCAGAGAGTATAGTTTTAATGGTATATACTCTAGGCATGGTCTCACCTGCTTCTATACGTTGTATCGTTCGGACAGAGATATTGCATTGTTCTACAAGTTCTTCTTGGGTTAATCCCTTTTGCTGTCGCAGTTCTAAAATTTTTTGTCCAAGTGCTGGTTGTTTCATCATAATTAATTTGCCTTGTAACGATGCGCATCAAATGTACAAGAAGTTCTACACTGCAATAGTATAGTAGCTTTTGGTTTTGTAACAGCTTTTGGACAGGATTTTACCCGTCATTTGCCCGTCATTCGAGTGTTTGTAGTGTTTTGTGGGGTTTATCGCTGCGGTCTTCCGTTGGTGAGTGAACCTGCCTGCCTGCCAGAAGGTCTACTAAGTTTGCTTTCGCGAAAGCAAACTTAATACGATTCAAACCAACTAAAATGAGTCTCAATAATCTTTTGTTTGTGGGTAAGAATATATTCCTTGAAGGCTGCCGCCGTAGGAGATAATTTTTTAGAAGATAGCCACACTAGATTCCAGTCTGTAACAATAGGCAAACCTTTGAGAGGATAAATCTGTAAGTCTTTATTTGCAAGCGCATTTTTAATCCCGATAAGCGGAAGGATTGAAAAACCTAAATCTGCTACAACGGCTTGTTTTGTAGCTTCATTTGAGGTAAGGGTCATCTTTTTTGTATTTGCAATATCATTTTGCTCAAGAAATTGCTCCATTGCTAGACGCGTGGCACTCCCTTGCTCTCTAAAAATGAGAGGAAGTTTATGAATGTTCTTTTTGGCTATTTTTTCATTGGCATATCTAGAATTAGAACTCCCTACAAAATAAAGTTTGTTCTTCATTAAAGGTATTCGATCTAGTTTAAGATGCTCTGGAATGGTGGAAACCATGGCAAAATCAATTTCATTATTCTCCAGATTACGAATAACACTGGATTTATTTGTTACATCTATTTGTAGATCTACGCCTTTGTTGTTTTCTATAAAATCTGTCAGGAAGTAAGGCATTGCGTACTTTGCAGTAGAGACAATGGAGATCTTAAGTTTTCCAAAAAGTTCACCTTTATAGGCTAGAGTTTTATAATTGATTGCTTCTACTTCGTCAATAATTTTTTGAGCGGCTTGAGCGATTTCTTGCCCAAAATCTGTTACAAATAATTGTCTCCCAACTACTTCTGTGAGCGGGATTGAAAATTGATTTTGGAAGTTTTTTAACTGTATAGAAACAGCAGGTTGGGTTAGGTGTAGCTCTTCTGCCGCTTTAGTAATGCTCTTGAGTTCCGTAATCTTTAAGAATACCTGAAGTTGATGCAGTGTATAATTCATAAATAAAGTTTATGTAATTCATTACAAATATAAATAAAAATATATGAATTATTCATTACATCTTTGCATTGTAAAAAGAAACAATTATGGCACAAGCAATCGCAACAACACGCAATCAGCAGGAGCAAAGAAACTCTGTAAAAAAGGAATCTCTAATTGCTATTAACTGGGGTAGAGTACGAATGGTTTTACAATCATTGTTACTCATTGCATTTCCTGTAGCAGCTTTATGGCTTTCTGTAGAAAATGGATTTCTCTACACAGTGGAACTGGCTTCTGCAACGATTATTATTACACTAGTGGCATTTATGCGTCTGGCTTGTGAAAGAGACTAACTAACCTTTATAAAACAATACTTATTATGAACACATTAACAGCAACACAAACAAAAAAAGAGCAGAAAATTAATCTAATAGACGGAATTTTCACTGCCTCAGAAACAGCAGATATTTTACGAGGAATGATAGATAAAAAAATTAATTTTCACAAGATTCACCGTCTTTGTATTACTGAAGGAGATCAAGATGAAGCCTGCTCTTATGATAGTGGTCGTATTGCAGAACTTATGCAAGAAAAAGAAAAACTTAACGCTTTTATCAAGCAAGTGCGTGAGCAAGGCGGAGCACTTAAGATTAAAGGAAACATAGAGATTACGTTACTCGAGAAGTAAATCTAACTCACATACCTACCTAATAATAAGCCTTTATGGACTTACATTTATTGGTCGATAACTTGACCAACCCAGCTCTCCTGTTTTTTTTTCTAGGATTACTAGCGGTACAATTAAAGAGTGATTTGGCCATTCCGCCTAGCTCTTCCAAGTTTATTTCTTTCTATTTATTGCTTTCTATAGGATTTAAAGGAGGACAGGAGTTGGCCCACTCAGAGTTTAATCTTGAGATATTGTGGTCTTTATTATTTGGTGTTTTTTTAGCACTCGTTGTACCAGTATATGCCTTCTTTATATTAAAAAAACGTCTAGGCGTGCAGAATGCAGGAGCTATTGCCGCAGCATATGGCTCTGTAAGTGCGGTTACTTTTGTGACTACTGTAGCTTATCTTGATATGGAAGGTATTGCTTATAGCGGTTATATGGTTGCTGTTATGGCCATTATGGAGGCGCCTTCTATTATTATTGGAGTCTTATTAATGATGCTCTTTACGGCAAATAGAGATAAAACCGTTTCTATGGGGAGTATTGTAAAGCACTCTGTTACCAATGGTAGTGTGATGCTTATTGTGGGTAGTTTGGTCATTGGCTTTATGGCTAGTGACGCTCAGGCACAGGGTATCGCTCCCTTTACTACAGATATTTTTAAGGGTTTTCTTGCTGTATTTTTACTAGATATGGGAATTGCTAGTGGCAAGAAAATAGGCAGTCTCAAGCAGTATGGCTCTTTTCCATATCTATTTGCGATACTCGTCCCTATAGTAAATGGATGTATTGTAAGCGTTGCGAGTGGTCTGATTACAGATTCTGTAGGTAACCGATTGTTATTTGCCATACTAGCTGCGAGTGCCTCTTATATTGCAGTACCCGCAGCAATGAAACTTGCAGCTCCCAAGGCAAACGAAGGATTATATCTACCCATGGCATTAGCCATTACCTTTCCATTTAATATTACAATAGGTATGCCTTTGTATCTTTGTATTATTAACTGGTGCTTTTAAAAATGCTTTCCTGCCTTTGCGGGCAGGCGCGAAAACATACTTCATACATTCAACCCTATGAAAGATAGTTACATTTTTGATAAAAACGGCTTTCTGAAAGGGCTCTCAGAGTATGGTCAAATTATACTAGGTATTGTAATTGCTAGTATAGGTTTAAAAGCATTCTTGCTACCTAACGGATTTCTAGATGGAGGCGTCACTGGAATTGCTATTCTTTTAAGCAAGAAATTTGACATCAATATTTCTATTATTTTATTAGTAGTAAGTATACCATTTTTAATACTGGGGCTATATAAATTATCTAGGCGTATAATTCTTAAGAGTGTCCTGTCTATAGCTGCTCTTGCTATATTGATCGGGTTAGAATCATTTCCCGTAATTACCGATGATAAACTTTTGATTGCCATTTTTGGCGGGATGTTTTTGGGTGCAGGTATTGGCATTACCATACGAAACGGTGCTGTTCTTGATGGATCTGAGATTTTAGGAATTTATATTTTTGACCGTTTTGGGATTACTATAGGAAAGACCATATTAGGTTTTAACATTATTCTTTTTATCATTACCGCACTTGTGCTGTCTGTAGAGGTGGCACTTTATTCTATTCTCACCTATATAGTCACCGCAAAGTTTATCGATTTTTTTATTGAAGGGTTTGAAGATTTTATTGGGATTACCATTGTATCTCAGGCCTCTCAAATTATAGAACAAGAAATCCTTAAAGACCTAGGTGCGGGTATTACTGTCTATAAGGCAGAGGCTGGTTATGGTAGTACAGGAGAGCATAAAGATAGAAGAGTGATACAAACGATAATTAACCGCATACACTTGCGAAAAATACACAGACTCATAGATAAGATAGATCCAGAGGCTTTTGTAGTAGAGTTTGATGTTAACAATGTAAAAGGAGGAGTATTACGCCGCTATCTCGATCCAAAAAACAGTAAAAAACTAGCAGTGCAGAAGTAGAAATGACTTACTTATTTTGGCAGTTATGTATAGATTTTTGCCACACGAAGGCGATAATAGCTCTTAAAAAGAAGCTTGAAAAAAGCCTTTAAACTCTTTTTCCCATCGTTCAACATCAGCATAAGAAAGTGAATGATTATCCAGAATTATGCCCATAAGGGAGTATTTTTCTTGGGCATAATCTTCAGAAATATGAGTGATGGGATTATTATTTATATGTAGTAGCAATAGACTTTCCATCCTAGTAAATACAATAGGTAATTCTTGAAAAAAATTGTGTCCAGCATGGACTACCCAAACATTAGATAATTGAGCCAGTTCATCAGGGAGTAGTGTGAGCTCATTATGTTCTATATATAAATTACGCAGTCTTTCGAGACTGCCAATTTCTGGAGGTAAGCTTTGTAAATTATTGGAGGTAAGCCACAAAGATTCTAATTCTGGCAAGGCCGTAAGTACTGCGTAATTATTACTAGCGGATAGGCTATTGTGTGTAAGATTGATTGATTTTACTCCTTTGAGCTCTTTTAAAGTTTCAGGAAGTAATGTTAGATTGTTGTCCTGAAGATTTAAAAAGGTAATGGGCAATTCCGGTATAACCTTAAAAATCTGATCAAAATTTGCGTTAGGATTACCATTAAGAGACAGCTGTTTTAAACTTGAAAACCGCTGTATACTTTGCGGTATGCTTTCTAGTTCTAGATTATCTAAAATGAGAACTTCTAGTTCTTCGGGATTGGGAATTTTTGAGAATAAGTCGTCTAAATCTACTTTAGTATTTCCAGAAATATCAAGCATTCGTATAAAGGTACAGTTGGTTAATTCACTTGCAACTGTGCTTAGATTTTTATTACTTAGATCAAGTCTATAAACGGTTTTATTCTTACAAGTAGAGGCGTCTTGAAAAGTCTGTCCATACGATCTTTTGTACGTATTACATCCCACCAGGATACTGGTGATTACAAAAAGAAATATGTAGGATATCTTACTCACTATCTTTAGGTATTAATAGGCTTCCACCAGCCTCTATGTAGATCCTGTCTTTCGACGCAACATCCCAAGGATATCTGGGATTCAACCCAAAACTATCGTGGAGAGTGTTTTGAATATAAGCACCTAGTTTTTGAGAGTTCAATCCTGCTTTCGCGAAAGCAAAAAGGCCATCATCTTGATAGCTCCCAAAGGCATATACATTTGCATAAAACAGCTTAGAGTGCTTGCCCTGAGTGTACCAAACGTTCCTACTAGCATCATCAGAATTTACTGGATTTGTAGGCGTCTTGCTATAGTCGGCTTCTGGAGTAAAGAGTTGGAGCACCGCCCCTAGATGTAAGGCTTTTGAAGGATTTTCGTAGCTACTGTAACTAATTTGTAGCATTCCGGTATTCCCAAAATCGGTACCCTCTCCATTAAAAATTTTTCCAAATCTAAAGTCGTTTTTAAACTGAACGTTTACAGAGTGATTTGCATTTGCAAAACGCATTAAAAATCGACCTACCTTTTGATCAAATTCTTTGAGATTTTCTGGCAGAAATTCTTTTTCAAACCCAAAACCTAGTCCGTAAAATTTTTGATCATTTTCTAATGAAAAAAGAAGGGGTGTATTTGCAAAGAATGATGAGGTCAAAAGGTTGGTGTTTCTACCCACACCTAGCAAACTAAAAAACTCGTAGCCATAGTTTATGCCTCTAGTTCTGGCTGTATGTCGTTTAAAAAGATACCCGCTATATAGCCCAACTCCACCTTCTATCGCTGCGTCACCATAATGTGCTGCTCCTACGGCATAAGCACCTATTTTGACGCCTTGATTCTGGTTGCCCAGTTGTATCTGTGCTTTGAGAAGCAAAGCCCCATTTGTTGTTAAGGACTGTGCATTGCCAAGAGTAATACTGATGAAGCCACAAAATACAAGGAGATACTTCATCACACACTAGTTTGAGAAAGGGATTGCTGTGGCTGCATAGGCCGCAACAACCGTACGACATCCTGCACTGTATTAGCATCATCAGATTTTAGGAGTAGGCGCAGTCCTTTCGTACTTTTCTTCTCTTTAAGTTGGACTCTATAAGCGTTTTCTTGCACGAACTGTAAAACCCTTCCAAAAGCTGGACTTTGGAAAAACGGACTTTGTTGGTCAGAAATAAAGAAACCAGTAAGTTTCCCCTTTTTCATGACTACCTTTTCAAGGCCAATTTTTGTGGCAACCCATTTAATGCGCACCGAGTCTAACAAGTCTTGGGCTTCTTCGGGAAGTGGTCCAAAACGGTCTACGAGTTTGGTTTCAAAAGCGGCTAACTCATCTTCGGTTTTTACATTATTAAGGTCTGTATACAGCGTGTATCTTTCGGCGACGCTATTTATGTAATCGTCTGGAAAGAGTAGTGTGAAGTCGGTGTCTATTACGGTGTCTTTTACGTAATCTTTGTCTGCTTTCGCGAAAGCAGAACCTGTACCGAGCGTAGACGAGGTGTCCTCCTCATACAAACTGGCAAACTCATCTTCCTTAAGTTCTTCTATCGCTTCATTCAAGATTTTCTGGTAGGTATCAAATCCTATTTCGTTTATAAAACCACTTTGCTCACCGCCTAATAAATCACCTGCACCACGTATTTCTAGATCCTTCATCGCGATATTAAAACCACTTCCTAATACTGAAAACTGCTCCAAAGCAGAGATGCGTTTGCGGGCATCATCCGTCATCGCAGAATAGGGTGGTGTGATAAAATAGCAGAAGGCTTTTTTGTTACTTCTTCCCACACGACCACGCATCTGGTGCAAGTCTGAAAGTCCAAAATTATTGGCATTATTAATAAAAATGGTATTGGCGTTAGGCACATCTAAACCACTCTCTACAATGGTAGTTGAGACGAGCACATCAAACTCCCCATTCATAAATGCGAGCATTAATTCTTCCAGCTTTTTACCTTCCATTTGTCCGTGACCCACAGCCACTTTTGCATCGGGCACAAGACGTTGTATAAGGCCTGCAACTTCCTTAATATTTTCGATACGGTTATGGATAAAAAATACTTGTCCGCCACGTTGTATCTCATAGCTTACGGCATCGCGTATGGTCTCTTCAGAAAAACGTACCACACTACTCTCTATAGGATAGCGGTTAGGTGGAGGCGTGGTAATCGTGCTTAAATCACGTGCCGCCATAAGACTAAATTGTAATGTTCTAGGTATAGGAGTTGCCGTAAGTGTGAGTGTATCTACGGTTTCTGAAATGGTTTTGAGCTTGTCTTTTACAGCTACGCCAAATTTTTGTTCTTCATCTATCACCAGCAAGCCCAAATCTTTAAATTTTACATTCTTGCTCGTGAGTTGGTGCGTGCCTATTACAATATCTACAGCACCATTTTCTAGTCCTTCTAAAACTTCGCGTTTTTGCTTGGCGGTTCTAAAACGGTTGAGGTATTCGATACGTACAGGAAAATCTTTGAGACGTTCTCTAAATGTCTTCGCATGCTGAAACGCCAGTATGGTCGTAGGTACCAAAACGGCTACTTGCTTCCCATTATCTACGGCTTTAAAAGAGGCTCGTATCGCCACTTCTGTCTTCCCAAAACCTACATCACCACATACCAGTCTATCCATAGGGCGATCACTCTCCATATCTCTTTTTACATCTGCCGTGGCCGTGCTTTGGTCTGGCGTATCTTCATAGATAAAACTGGCTTCCAGCTCGTGCTGCATATGCGTATCTGGACCAAAGGCAAAACCTTTTTGCATACGTCGTTTTGCATACAATTTGATAAGGTTAAAGGCAATGTGTTTTACACGGGACTTTGTTTTGGCTTTAAGTTTTTTCCACGCTTGACTACCTAGTTTATAGAGCTGTGGTACTTTGCCATCTTTGCCGTTAAACTTTGTGATTTTATGAAGAGAATGAATACTTAAATACAAAATGTCACGCTCTCCATAAATGAGTTTAATGGCTTCTTGGGGTTTGCCCTCAACTTCTATTTTCTGAAGTCCACCAAATTTACCAATCCCGTGATCGATATGTGTAACATAATCGCCCACTTGAAGATTGGTGAGTTCTTTAAGTGTGATGGCCTGTTTCTTTGCATAGCCATTTTTAATACTAAACTTATGATACCGCTCAAAAATCTGATGATCTGTATACACTGCAATTTTAAGATCATCATCTATAAATCCTTGGTATAGAGACAATACGATGGTTTCGTATTGAGAGACATTTGCATCGGCGTCATCAAAAATATCGTGAAAACGCTGCGCTTGTTGCTCACTTACACAGGTAATATAATTTTTATAACCTGCCTTGTGATTGGCATTGAGGTTTTGAATAAGCAGGTCAAACTGTTTGTTAAAAGAAGGTTGCGGTTGTTGGTTGAAATGTATGAGTGTGTTTATGGTAACTCCATCTGGATCTCCTAGATCTATGGTTTGAAAGGTGTCTAGCTCTTCCTTTAAGAGGTCTCCTGTACAAAAAAGTTCGGATGGAGAGGCTTGTTGTACCTCGTTTGCAAGTTTTGAAAAGGCTTCTTCTGCTTTTGCGAAATTTTTATCAATACGATCATAAAAGAGCGATCTGTTTTTTACAATTACGAGCGTCTTACTAGAAATATATTGTAAGAAGGTATCCCGCTTTTCTTCCAATGCCTTATTCTCTACATTAGGCATCACAGAAATCTTCTTGAGCTGTTCGTTGGACAGTTGCGTTTCTACATCAAAGGTTCTGATACTTTCTACCTCGTCGCCAAAAAATTCGAGTCTATAAGGCTCATCGTGAGAAAAAGAAAACACATCTAAAATTCCTCCGCGTACAGAGAATTCTCCAGGTTCGGTAACAAAATCTACACGTTTAAACTGATACTCAAACAGGGTTTCATTTACAAAATCCAGTGAGAGTTTATCGTTTACAGAAATTTTGAGGGTTTGTCTATCCAGTTCTTTACGGGTCACTACTTTCTCAAACAGCGCATCAGGATAGGTGATAATGAGGGCATTCTTACGACGCGAGTTAATGCGGTTAAGCACTTCTGCCCGCAAGAGAATATTCGCATTGTCTGTTTCTTCTATTTGGTAAGGACGCCTATAACTGCCTGGATAGAACAATACATTTTCTTCCTTGCGCAGTTGTTCTAAGTCATTAAGGTAATAGGCAGCCTCTTCTTTATCATTTAAAATAACGAGGATAGGCTGTTCTTGATTTCCAAAAAGCTGTTGTATTGTAAAGGAAAGTGCAGATCCTGTTAGGCCTTTGGCTTGTATAGTTTTTGGGTTGTCCTCTCGAGCGGAGTCGAGAGATTGGGCAATAGATTCTTCTAGTTTCCTGAGTGTAGGAGACTTTGCAAGGTGTTGCGAGAGTGTGGTTTTACTCACGTAGTTTAGATTTTAGGACAAAGATAGGGTGGAGGATGCTTTCGCGAAAGCAGAACCAAATAGATTTGAACTCTTTTCAATAAAAAAGTAAATTTTTTTCTCTTCTTGTGATTTTTTAAAATCTACTGCGAATAATAGAGTAAACGCATTAACAAACAAACTTGAGCAAGAAGGCAACTTTTATTGATATTGTAGAAAAGCATAAAGGCATCCTATATAAAGTGATCACGATGTACTGTGCAGACTATGAGGATAGAAAAGATCTAGAACAGGAAATCTTGATCCAGATCTGGAAATCTTTAGATACTTATAATGATACCTATGCGCTAAGTACTTGGCTGTATAGAATCGCAATGAATGTGTCGATCTCGCATTATCGAAAGGTGTTTAAAACAAAGGGGAATACTGTAACACTAGAAACAGGATTACTTGAGTTTACACCAGCTCCAGAGACTAGTGAACGGAGCTATGAGCAAGAGGTGCTCAGCAGGTTGTTAAAAGATCTCAACGAGTTTGATAAAGCGCTTATGTTCTTATACCTCGAGGATAAGGATCACGAAGTAATCGCCGATATTCTTGGGATTACAAAAACCAATGTAGCGACTAAAATTAACCGAATTAAAAACCGATGGAAGCAACAGCTTGCCTCATAAAAAACTAGAAATTATGAATGTAGATGATATAAAAAATCTTTGGAAAGAAGATATGAACCAACTAGAAAGAAGGGTGCGTGTAAATGAAGAAAAAATTGCCGCTATAGAGTTTAATAAAGCAAAAACGGGTTTTGATAAATTATTAAAAATATCCATTGCTGGAAAAAATATGGCATTAGTCTATGCCGCACTATCTCTGGTTTTAATTTTCTTAGTAAAGGATTCTATGTCGTATATCGTAATGCTGGTGCTTGCGAGTACAGCAATGGTGTTTTCTTATTTTCAGCATGGTGTTTTGAAGCCGGTAGATTTTGGTAAATTGAGCATTTTAGAGCTTCAAAAGGAAATTGCAAAATTTAGAGTACACACCGCAAAAACGGCATATTATAATATGGGCATAGTACTTTTTTGGCTCTCGGCAGCGGGGCTTTCATTTGTAAAATGGAGAAGTGGGTATGATATTTTTTTAAATCCAGAAGGAACAGGAAGTTTACTTATAAAAATTCTTGTGCTCTTTGTAGTGATGATACTCTTAACCAAATTGATTTATGGGAGTTATGACACCAAGCTTAAAAAATATGAAACAGACTTAGATGTGTTAAGAACCTATGATTCTAACTAAGAAATATTAGAATGTATAAAACCCAACGTAATCCAAGCGTTGGGTTTTTTTAGTATGAACTAGCATTATTTAATGAGCAAGTCTTTGCTTTTTTCGCTGACTTAAGGCGTGTAAACTAATAATCACCACCAAGGTAATCGCACTTACCAAGGCATAATACGCCACACTTTCTAGACTATCTTGATGACGCATATAAATAGCGAGGAGTGCCCAAACGGCGACTCCTGCAAAGACTCTCATATGTCGTGTCCAGACCATAAGGGTATTAATAAGAACGGCTATTGTGATTAAAGCAATGGTCCATATAATTTGAGTGAGCTCACTACCCATAAAATCTATACTTGAAAAATAAGCCGCAAAATTTGCTATTGTAGCGACGGTAATCCAACCTGCGTATAAAGATATGGGTGTCCAAACAAGTGCACGCACTTCAAAAGAAGCATCTTCCTCAATCATATTTGTCCTAACAACCACCTGTAAGAGACTCACAAGAATTAGAATCATAATGCCTACAGAAAGTAATATCTGATCATAGGTAAACGCCACTACCCAACTCGCGTTTCCAATATTAGCAAGGGTGAACCACCATCCAGTTTTCTCAATATAGTGGCTGTCTGGCGTATTAGAAAAGGCACAATACAGCTGGTAGATGCCATAAATAATGAGCATAAAAAAGATCAATCCCCAGATAGAAAAGGCATACGACGCAGGCGTAAATAAGTTTCCAAACTTATTGCTTATTTCTCCTACCGTAGTGTTGTTCCAACGTTGGGATTGTGACAGTCCGTTAATGACAAGAACCAGAATAACAGAAAGAAAATTGATTATAGCGTGTGTCTTTTTCATGGAGATAAAGATACGTTTGCTTTCGCGAAAGCGAAACTTAAACCATTAAATTCAGTTTGTTACAATATTATTAATGCGATATTTTGGGTCTTCGTTTGTGGCGGTATCTTCTCGCCAAATCCAGATTTCTCCTCTTCCTAACATAACACCACTATGATTAGAGGAGAGATTACAGGTTTTCCATGATGTCATTTTACCTAAGAGAGTTTGGGTGGCAATCTGTTCATATTCTTCAATAAACTGAATAGGAGAAGTGATGGTAAGTTTTGTTTTATTTTTTAAATAGACAGGTAATGGGTAATACATTTTTTGAGACAACCACTCTTTGTCTTTAGTATTAAATGCAAGAATGAGATCCTTTGCAAATTGTTCGAGTTGGGTATCTGTTCCAGGAAAGTCTACATATCTTTTCTCAGTCGTTCCATAGGATCCAGAACTATATTTTAAATCGAAAGTGTAAGATGCATCTTTACCTACAGGTTTAAACTCTCCTTTATAAAAATCGTCATCCTTTCTAATGAGATAGCCATCAAAAGTCCCAATGATAGAGTCATTAATCATCGCGTTAAGCCGCAGGCTATTGCCATATTCATTACCTATTAAGTTTACCTTATGACCTTGTATGAGATCACAAGTAGACCCTACAATTTTGTTGTCAGAACCTCTGTTTACAGAAAGGACGATTTCTTGACCATTGAGTTCGCCAGAGTAGGTTTTCCACCAGTCTTTTTCGATTATTTGTTCTTGTGCTAGTACACTAGAGGTATTTAATAGTATCAGTAAAAAAACAATAAAAATTTTCATGTATTCTTTCTTTTCCTCAAAGTACGACATAAATAACAGCGCATTCAACCACATTCTAATGTGGCTGAGGCAATAACAGAAGACCTATCTATTATTATATTTAATTTTAAAGACGAGCAACATAATAGAGAGGATCCCTGTAACTGCATTTGCCAAGATTATAGGTAGACTATTGGTAAGAACACCATAGGTAAACCACATTAAGATACCTACGGTAAACATAGAGAACATAGGCAGCGACAAGCCTGAGACATCTTTAGTCTTCCACGTTTTGTAGGCTTGTGGGACAAAAGCTGCGGTGGTTAAAAAAGCGGCGATGAGTCCTATGATTTCTATGTAGTTCGTATTTGTCATTTAGGTTTTTTAATTAATGTCTGTCGTCACCCTGAATTTATTTCAGGGTCACACTCGGTTTGCGTCACTTGTATGCTAAAGCAAACTCTCTTAATACATATTCCTTCTCTAGTGAAATGCTGAAACGAGTTCAGCATGACGTTGATGGTTGTTACCCCACAATATTTACAATCTTACCAGGTACGACAATCACTTTTTTAGGAGTGCGACCTTCCAAGTAATGTTGCGTTTTTTCGTTTGCCATTACGGCTGCTTCAATTTCATCCTTACTCAAATCCAATGGAAGCTCTAGTTTAAAACGCATTTTTCCGTTAAAAGAAATAGGGTATTCCTTACTACTTTCCACCAAGTGCTTTGCCTCGAAAACAGGAAACGTAGCCTCAGAAATACTTGTCGTTTGACCCAATTTACTCCATAATTCTTCTGCGATATGCGGTGCATAGGGAGAAATTAAAATAGCAAGTGGCGCGAGCACTTCGCGAGAAGTACATTTCTGAGCTGTCAACTCATTTGTGGCGATCATAAAAGTAGAAACTGAGGTGTTGAAACTAAAGTTCTCTATATCATCTTCTGCCTTTTTAATGGTCTTGTGCAAGGTCTTTAAGCTATCCTTACTAGCGGCATCATCACTTACGTGAAAAGCCCCATCTGTGCCAGAATGGTATAATTTCCATAGCTTTTTTAAGAAGGAATGCACACCAGTAATTCCAGCGGTGTTCCAAGGTTTTGCTTGCTCTAGTGGTCCTAAAAACATCTCATACATACGCAAGGTATCTGCGCCGTACTGATTACAAATGTCATCGGGATTGACAACATTGTATTTGGATTTAGACATTTTTTCAACTTCGCGGCCTACTTTGTAAACGGAGGCCCCCTCTGTCCTTCGGACATCTCCCCCAGAGGGAGAGAAGCTAGTTCCATCTTCTAAAATAAATGTAGCTTCTTTAAATTCGGGACGCCATTTTGCAAACCCCTCTATGTCCAATTCGTTGGAGGCGTTAATAAATTGCACAGGAACATGTACTGGAAATGTTTTTAAACAACCCTTTGCTTTTTCAATATCTTCTATTATCTCATTATAGAACAAAGGATATTTTTCTTCGAAAATTTTAAAAAAAGTTAAAGTATCGGTTTCGTATAATTTAGATTGATTTTCAGTAATGAAGAAGTTTTTCATTTCAACTTCCGGATAACTAAGCAGCATGTCAGGGTCAATAGCTTGAAATTTATATGCAAAAGCACTCGTCCCCAAAATCATCCCTTGATTAATCATCTTTTGGAAAGGCTCGTCTATGGTAATAAATCCTCTGTCAAATAAGAATTTCGTCCAGAAACGACTGTACAATAAGTGTCCAGTCCCATGTTCTGAGCCACCTATGTATAAATCTACATTACCCCAATAATCCAAGGCTTCTTTTGGGATAGAACCATCTGCAGTGGTGTTATCCATATACTTCAAGAAATACCAGCTACTGCCTGCCCAACCTGGCATGGTGTTGAGTTCTAGAGGATATATTCCGTTGTCACCAGACTTCTCGACTGCGCTCGAAGAGACAAGGTCGTTAGAGACTACATTATTGGTCTTAGTATCCCAAGCCCAAACATCGGCACGACCTAATGGTGGTGCTCCGTCTTCTGTAGGCAAGTATTTTTCTATTTCGGGAAGCTCAAGTGGTAAATGCTCTAAGGCAATCATTTGTGGCATTCCGTCTTTGTAATATACTGGGAAAGGTTCTCCCCAATAGCGTTGTCTTGAGAACACGGCATCGCGCAAGCGATAGTTGGTTTTTCCAGAACCTGCCCCTATTTTTTCTAGTTCGTAAATCGCCAATTTTACGGCTTTCTTATATTTTAATCCGTTTAAGAAGTCGCTATTGGCAATAACGGTATTGTCTTTATCTGCAAAGGCTTCTTCTGAGATATCTACCCCTTCAAAAACATTAGGTATCGCAATCCCAAAATGATTAGCAAAATCATAATCACGCTGGTCACCGCAAGGTACTGCCATCACGGCTCCTGTTCCATAACCTGCAAGCACATAATCGCCTATCCAAATAGGAATGGGTTCTTTAGTAAAAGGATGCTCTGCATAGGCACCTGTAAACGCACCAGAAATGGTTTTTACATCTGCCATACGCTCACGTTCTGAACGCTTTGCTGTGGCTTCGATATAGGCATCTACTTCGGCTTTTTGTTCTGGTGTTGTGATTTCCTGTACCAAGTCTAATTCGGGAGCTAGCGTCATAAAGGACACTCCAAATATGGTATCAGGTCGCGTCGTAAAGACCTCTATATAAGCGTTCTCGACTGCGCTCGAACTGACATCATTCTTTATTTTAAACTTGACTTGGGCCCCTACAGATTTTCCAATCCAGTTGCGCTGTGTTTCTTTTATGGATTCGCTCCAGTCTATTTTTTCTAAGCCTTGCAATAATCTTTCCGCATAGGCACTGATACGCATAGACCATTGGGTCATTTTCTTGCGCACTACAGGATGTCCGCCGCGTTCAGAAACGCCGTTTACAATCTCGTCATTAGCAAGTACGGTTCCTAAGGCAGGACACCAGTTTACTTCAGTTTCGGCGAGATAGGTGAGGCGATACTGCAATAAGATGGCTTGTTGTTCTTTTTCAGAAAAAGCGTTCCATTGGTCTGCGGTAAAGGCTGCAATGTTATCATCACATACGGCATGTATGTTTTGATTTCCTGCTTTCGCGAAAGCGGAAACCAAGCTCTCTATATCTTCCGCTTTATCGGTATCACGATTATACCAAGAGTCAAAAAGCAGGGTAAAAATCCACTGCGTCCATTTGTAATAGGCAGGGTCTGAGGTGCGCACTTCACGGCTCCAGTCAAAGGAAAATCCAATTTTATCCAACTGCTTGCGATAACCAGCAATCTCGTTACCTTGATTATCTACACCACCTTCTATATTTACTTTTGTGGTGACCGCAGGATGCTGTCCCGTCTGGATGGCATACTGCTCTGCAGGCAACCCAAAAGAGTCATACCCTTGCGGATGCAACACATTAAAACCTTTGAGGCGCTTGTAACGCGCATAGACGTCACTCGCGATATATCCCAACGGATGTCCTACGTGAAGGCCCGCACCAGAAGGATACGGGAACATATCCAGCACATAATACTTGGGTTTGTCACTTGGAAACTGAGCGTGAAAAGTTCCGTTTTCTGCCCAATATTTTTGCCATTTGGCCTCAATGTCATTAAAATGATACTGCATATTTTATTCTTTTTTATGCTTTCGCGAAAAATGAATCACGATTATTTAGAGACAAGAATCACGATATTTTATCTTGGTACTTGTGTCTTGGAGTCCTTGGTATTCGGGACGTTCTTATATCCAAACAGCTACGCTGATTAAAGCGGCAAATTTACAGCTATTGTACGAAAGTGTAAAGACAAACGTTTGTCAATAAAATTGCTACTTTTACTCGATAATCGAGATTATAGACTTTAAACCTTATTTTTACTGTAAAAGTGGGTTTGCAACCTATAGATAACGAGCGATACGAACGGATTTATTAAAAGAATTATATATGGCATCCTCATTTGAAAAGTATCAAAAACGTAGACTGATCTCCTCCTATTTTTCGGTAGTGATTAGTATTGCTTTGGTGCTATTTTTATTAGGATTGTTAGGCTTACTCGTACTCAACACCAAGAAAGTAGCAGACTATTTTAAGGAAACCATCTCTGTAGGTATTTATTTTAAAGACAATGCCAAAGATGTCGAAATGAAACAGCTCGAAAAATCATTAAGCCTAGCCGATTATACAAAGTCGATTAAATTTCTATCCAAAGATGAAGCTGCAGAGACTTTTAGCGAAGACTTAGGCGAGAACTTTGTGGAATATCTAGGCGAGAACCCCTTGCAAAACAGCATCGATTTGCATTTGAATGCAGATTTTGTATCCTCAGATAAAGTAGAAGAAATCGCTGCTCAAATATCCTCTAAAGATTTTGTAGATGAGGTCACCTATGACAAGCCGCTCATCTCTTTGTTGAACGATAATATCAAAAAAATTAGCCTTTGGGTACTAGTGATTAGTGGCATTTTTACATTAATAGCTGTACTGCTTATTAATAGTTCCATAAGATTGTCAGTTTATGCAAAACGCTTTACGATAAAAACCATGCAAATGGTAGGGGCGACAAAACGTTTTATCCGTAGGCCTTTTATTTGGAAAAGTGTACGACTGGGGATGCTAGGGTCTATCGTTGCCTTGTTGGGAATGGGAGCTGTGGTGTATTATGCAGATCAAACATTTCCAGATCTCGAATTGTTAGGCGATCCCTTATGGCTGGGCGCACTGTTTGTAGGAGTGTTTTTATTAGGCATTCTTATTACTTGGATTAGCACGTTCTTTGCAACGCAACGTTTCTTGAATTTGAAGACTGATGAGTTGTACTACTAATAGTATTTTTGAAATATTATTTTCACTTTTTCGTTAGTATTAAAAAGTCAATCCATTATGAAAAAAGCGTTTATAGTCTTAGGTTCAATGGCAGGAGCTTTATTTCTTGTTCTTGTTGTGCACCTTGCAGCTCATAATATTACAGTTCCAGGAGAGAATAGTGCCATTTATAAAGAGGTTAAGATCGCGGCTATTTATGAAGGAGGTGTAAAAGATATTGTTTTTCAAGAGGCAGATGGATCTATTTATTATATCAATAGGGGGTTAGAACAAGGCTTTACCCTTGATGAATTAAGAGCACAACTTTTAAATAAAACCGTAACTTTACATCTTACTAGAAAGTTAGCGGGTGTCTCTAGTCATATCAATCAATTAGCATATGAGGACACCATCGTATACTCAGAATTAAATTAACCCATGGGAGAATCAAAACGTAAAGAAGTCACTAAACAGCAAAAGGTCGAGTTTATCTTTGGAAAGAAGAATTACCAGTGGTTGCTTATTGGGCTTGGTGTAATAGCCTTGGGCTTTATCTTAATGTCTGGAGGCGGTAGTGATGATCCTAATGTGTTTAATCCAGAAATATACTCTTGGAGACGTATTCGTCTTGCTCCTGCGATAATTCTAATTGGTTTTGGGATAGAGGTGTATGCCATACTACTCAATCCTAATAAAAAGAAGTAAGCACTTGTTACTTACATTAGGGCAACTATCTTTGCGCCTATGAATAATTTTGACGCCTTAGTTCTTGGGATCATCCAAGGTCTTACAGAATTTTTACCTGTATCTTCTAGTGGTCACCTAGAATTGGGAAAAGCCATTCTAGGAGACACCTCCGTTCCAGAAGAAAGTTTGATGTTTACCGTAGTGGTACACTTTGCGACTGCCTTGTCAACTATTGTAGTTTTTAGAAAGGATATCCTTGAGATTCTTAAAGGACTAGTATCCTTTACGTGGAATGAAGAAACTCAGTTTAGTGCAAAAATAGTAGTGTCTATGATTCCTGCAGTCATTGTAGGTCTCTTTTTTGAAGAGCAACTGGAGGCATTATTTGGGGGTAATATTATGCTTGTGGGTTGCATGCTTATTGTAACCGCTGTGCTATTATACTTTGCAGATAAGGCTAAGGATACTCAGAAAAAGGTATCTTTTTCTAATGCTTTTGTTATTGGACTATCTCAAGCCGTTGCTATGCTGCCTGGAATATCTCGCAGTGGAGCAACGATTTCTACCTCAGTATTGTTAGGAAATGATAAAGGAAAAGCAGCACGATTCTCGTTCTTGATGGTGATTCCTTTAATACTAGGTAAAATTGCTAAAGACATTTTGGGTGGAGATCTAACGACCTCATCTGGTAATGTTTCTGTATTAATTATTGGATTTTTAGGCGCGTTTATTGCTGGCCTTGTCGCCTGCACTTGGATGATAAAACTGGTAAAGAAAAGCAAGCTTTCTTGGTTCGCTATTTATTGCCTTATCGTTGGAATCATTGCGATTGGGGTCAGTTTGTCTACAAATTAATTGTCTTCAGATTCAAAAAGAAAAGACGTGTATTGCATAATAATATCTTCCGTATGGTCTTCTGCAGGATTGTAAATACCAGCCTTTAGATAATACCCATTTGCAATACTATTATTAAGTACCCAGTTGGTTTCAGTATTAGGAGCATACGTTTGATCAATTAAAACTACACCGTTGTGCTCTGCCACCAGATGCACCACACCATCATTCTTTTCTATAAGAATCTTTATAGGTTCTCCATTGTAGTTAGCTCCATTGTCAAAGCTGTAAAATTCTTTGTCAAAACTTGTATCACTCGAGTTTACCTCTGGATCTTGACGTACTACCGTTTCTAGCTCGTCGTTGTGTAACTCTAGTCTAAAAAAGGGCTTGTTAGAATTTCCACCGCGATTATGTACTTGAGCGATAGTCATTCCTTCTTCCGGAACATCAAAATAAACCGCCTCAAACTCCATTAGAGAAGGAGTGTTTAAGGAACCCTCTGATATTTGTTTAAACTCTGTTCTTCTTCCTTTTTGGGGTTGACAATGTAATATTAAATCAACACCATTTTCTGCCCTGTAAAAATAAGGATCGTCAGGTTGCCCATTTTCAAAAACATCACTTAAACTTGTACTTATCGTACTGCAAGGTCCAGGTGTACAACCTCCAGTGTTCCAACTATGCTCCATCACGAGATTCGTGTCAAAAACAAAAGAATCATTATTGTTGGTATCGTCTGTGTTATTGTTAGTATCCTGTGTTGTAGTATCTGGAGGTGTTATGGTAGTCGTTTCTGGATTAGGATCTGAAGTATCTTCATCTCCACATCCCATAAAAAATAGCATAGCAACAATGACCAGGAAGTAGTTCATTTTATTAGAATCGTACATTTATTATTTCTTTTATTATAGCATTAGTAAATTTAGGAAACAAAATGCGAATAAGTCAGGTCTTACTGCGAGAAATAACAATTTATTCATAATGGCTTCTAATCGAAATAATCCCAAATAAAATTCTAACTTGCCAGTGTTTGTAAACCTCAAAAAGGTGTAAAATTCAGATATGCTCACAGATCAAGATTATAAGGATGGACAGGTACTTCTATTTGACAAACCTTTAGAGTGGAGTAGCTTTCAACTAGTGAATAAGGTGCGCTGGCTTATTCGTAAGAACCTCAATATTAAAAAAATTAAGGTGGGTCACGCGGGCACATTAGATCCGCTTGCGACGGGATTGATGATTATCTGTACAGGTAAGTTTACCAAGCGCATTAATGAATTTATGGGACAGGAAAAGGAGTATACAGGTACTATTATGGTGGGTGCAACCACTCCGTCGTATGATCTAGAAACAGCGGTAGACCAGACATTCCCTACGGAGCATATAAGTGATGAGATGATTCACGCTTTCGCGAAAGCGTACACAGGAAACATACAACAGCGACCTCCTATATTTTCGGCATTAAAAAAGGATGGAAAGCGCTTGTACGAATTTGCTAGAAAAGGGGAAGAGGTAGATATTCCAACGCGAGAGGTGACCATTCACTCCTTTGAAATTACCAGAATAGCCTTGCCGGAAATAGACTTTAAAGTGTCCTGCAGTAAAGGCACTTACATACGCTCGCTCGCCTATGATTTTGGGAAAGGTCTGAACAGCGGTGCACATCTTACCGCCTTAAAAAGAACTAAAATAGGCGATCACGATGTGATAAATGCCACTACTATTGAGGCGTTTGAAAACAGTTTTACGAACGATTAAAGACTGTTAAAACAACAATAAGTGGTAGATATTTTGGTTATTTTGTACGTACTATGAAACTATCTTCGGCAGATAAAGCAATGTTCATCACCTTTACAGGTGCTTGCTTACTGGTGCTTGTATTTTTCTTTTTGGGAGTCAAACCTTTTGAGAATCCTAATCCAGAGGAAGAGTTTATAGAAATCCCTGTAATACAAGAAATGGAAGAAGAGCAAGAAGAAGTATCAAAACCTATTGCTAGTAATAATGTGCAAAGCCACCGTGCGTATAACACGAGCCAGCAACTTAAAAAGGAGAGTAAAGAACTCTTTGATCAAGAAGATGAGATTAGAAAGGCTATAGAAGCACGCCAGTTAAAAAGTGTTCAAGACCTTACAGCAGAAACAGAGAATACCCTTTCTGAAAGCCGTAAAAAGCAAGAACTAGCACTAGAGCAACATAAGGAAGAAGTACGGGCACAGATAGAGGCTAGAGAACGTGAGCGTGAACGACGTAATGCGGCTGCAAAGAGAGAAAGTACGGTCTCGTATCATCTTGTAGATAGGGATGCTCGATTTATACCAAACCCTGTATATACCTGCGACGCAAGGGGTAAAATTGTTCTTAACATAACTGTTAACAATAAAGGAGCTATCACTCAAATGACCTTTAATAAAAAAGCATCCACTTCAGAAAATGGATGCTTAATTGATCAAGCCCAGGCGTATGCCAAAGACGCTATATTTAGTGCTTCTCAAAAGGCTACGCAATTGGGAAGTATTACATTTAACTTTCAGAATTAGTTAATAAGGCTACAAGATCTTGAGCCGTATTTTGCCCTTTATCTTGGTTATACCATACTTGTAAATCTTGTTTAAATTCTGGCGTAAGTTTGCCGTGGTCTTTTTTGTAATCATCTACTAATTGTGTTGCGATAGAAGGTCTAGGACCCCAATCGCCAAGTATTTTTCCAGTAGTACTATCTACGGCAATTAATTTTGGGATAGATCGTCCTCCATTATATAGAAAGGCGTCCATTAAGGCTAGATTTTCATCACGTAAAACCACTTTTAACGTAATCCCATTAGAGAGTGCTGCCACTTTTTGCATTACAGGCATTGTCTGAGCAGCATCACCACACCAGCTTTCTGTGATGACTAGCCAAGTGACATCACCTTTAAATTTCTCTATTGCAGCAATATCTTCTGGATGTAATTTTGTTGTTTTATCAAGCCTTTTTAAGCGACGCTGATTTAACATCGTGTAATTGCTCAAGGCTTCGGTTTGGTTAGGCCCGGTGCTGGTTCCGTTTGTCGTGTGATTATCGACTAACGTTCTATAGGTTTCGTAGGTCATTGCATTAAGCAGTGCTTGTTGTACGAGAACTTCTTTTTCTGTGTTGCTTATCAAATCTTCAATTTTCATATAGGTTAGGTCTTAATTTTTATAAATTACTTACTACCTTCCTTTGCGCTAAGATAATCTGAAAATATGAGCGATAAAAAACACAAATGCAGCTGGTGCGTGGGAGATGAACTTTATGAAAAATACCATGATCAAGAATGGGGAGTGCCTTTAAGAGATGATGATGTATTGTTTGAGTTTCTTGTACTAGAAACTTTTCAAGCAGGGCTAAGCTGGATTACGATCCTGCGCAAGCGTGAGAACTTTAGAGTAGCCTTAGATCATTTTGACTATAAACGTATCGCGCAGTATGGAGAAGATAAAATACATTCATTACTTCAAGACCCAGGGATTATTCGCAACAAACTTAAAGTGAGAGCAACCGTCACTAATGCTCAAAAATTTATGGAGATCCAGCGCGAGTTCGGGAGCTTTTCTGAGTATATCTGGGGTTTTGTAAATGACACACCCATTATAAATAGTTTTAAGAATTATAAAGATGCGCCTGCAAATACACCATTAAGCGACACAATTTCTAAAGACCTAAAAAAACGCGGATTTAAATTTGTAGGGAGTACGGTTGTGTACGCCACGATGCAGGCTATTGGGATGATTAATGATCACGAGGTGGGTTGTTTTAGGCATAATGAGGTGTAGAAATAGGTAGCGTGTCACTCTAAACAAAAAAAATGACAGGATGGCCTAAAAATTATTTTAAGTAATTCCAATATACTATAAAGATAAAGGCAATGATATAGATTAAAGTTGGAGTACTTAATTGGTATAACAATTTTCTTTCTTTCTTGTTTTTAAGAAAGTTATTTGTTAACATAAAAATTAAAACTAGAATTTCTATTATTGGGTACTTCATCAAATTAACTTTTTAATTTTAATGATTTTGCGCTGCATGGCATGCCTGTTGCGCAACGTATGCAGTATGCTCACAAGTTACAAAAAATGCAGCTGCAAAAGCATCAGCATAGCGTAGAGGGCCGTCAGAAGCTGCTATTCCTATTGTTCCAATTGTGCAACCTGTAACGGCTATAAAAAGCATTCTACTTTCCATAATGATATCTACAAGCAGCTATTAAGAGTTTTTCTCCTTCATATTTGTATACTAATCTATGTTCTGAAGTTATTCTCCTAGACCAATAACCTTTTAAGTCCCCTTTGAGGGCTTCTGGTTTCCCTATTCCTTCAAAAGGGGTTCTTAGACAGCTTTTAATTAGGTCATTGATTCGTTTTACCATTTTTTTATCTACTTTTTGCCAGTAGAGATAATCCTCCCATGAAGATTGTGACCACAGTAATAACATTTAGTCTAGGAGTTGTTTTTCAATGCCGTTACCCGCTTCTAGTTCTTTGATAGAGTTTAATAAGATATCTCTGTTACGACCTGTTAATAAATAGGTAGTTTCCTTTAATGAGTTGTATTCATCAAGCGAGATTAGTACAAGATCTTTTCCATTTTTTCTCTTTATAACAATGTCACTCACGTCATTTATTACTTTATCAAACCAATGTTTTAGATTGGAGCGAAAGTCTGTATAGTTTACTATTTCCATAGTACAAATATACAAAAAAGTACCTAAAAAAGTACGTATTTAAAATTTCGGATAGTAAATAGGTTCTTATAGAAGCATAATTTCAAGTATAATTATTTGGGGTGCAATTATAGAAAAGGCTTTAAAGTAGAAAGGAAAGAAACTCTTCTCTCGGAATTTCTGCTGCGCCTAGACTGGCGAGATGATCTGTGTACATCTGGCAATCGATGAGACGGTAGTTTTCTTTTTCTAGCTTTCCCGAAAGCGCAATAAACCCCACCTTACTTGCATTACTTTCTAGGCTAAACATACTCTCACCGCAAAACACTCCTTTTTCTTTTAGATCTATGCCATAAAGGCCGCCTACAAGATTGTCGTCTCTCCATACTTCTACAGAAATGGCGTTGCCTAGCTCGTGTAGTTTTAGGTAGGCTTCTACCATACTATTAGTGATCCAGGTGTCGTATTGCCCGTCTCTTTTAATACGTTTGCAATGAAGGATAACCTCAAGAAAACTTTTATTGTAAGTTACTGTAAAGGTCTGGTCGCGTAGGACTTTGCGCATTGATTTTGAGACATAAATATCTTTAGGTTGTAAGACCATTCTAGGATCTGGACTCCACCATAGAGCCATTTGCCCTTCGTTAAACCAAGGAAATATTCCGTTGTTATAGGCCAGCAGTAATCGTTCTGTTGAGAGATCTCCCCCTATGGCAAGCAAACCGTCTTCTTCGGCTTGCAATATGGGAGGAAAGTAAAGTTCGTTTGAGAGGACATACATAAGCTCTAAAAATACGAATCGAAATGCGAAATTTGAAGCATAAAAAACCCGCAGCTTAATAGGGGTTTGCTGCGGGTAATTCGGAACATTTTAGGGGTTCCTAGATGAGATGCCTAAAAAGGCAGATCATCATGATCTTCTGTATTAAGATTTGTAGCAGGTTCAAAGGCATCTGTAGGCGGCATTGGAGGTAAGTCTGGAGCACCTTGCGGAGCTGCTGCTTGTAAATTCTCAATGCGCCATCCTTGAATACTATTAAAATACTTAGTCTCACCTTGTGGATTTACCCACTCACGACCTCTTAAATTGATGCTTATTTTTACATCTTGCCCTACTTGGTAATTGTTTAATAAGTCTGTTTTGTCTTGTACAAATTCCACCATAATGTGTTGTGGATATTGCTCTTCTGTAGTGACTACAATCTCGCGTTTACGAAAGCCGTTGCTCCCGAAGGTTTGCGTTTCACCTATCATTTTTACTTTTCCTTGTACTTCCATCTTCAATGAATTTTAAAGTGTAAATGTAGCTAAAAATTAAAGCTTTGCGAGGAGAACTTTCCACGCGTTATTCACATTTTTTTCCTTTAAAAACTGTTGTGCTTTTAGGTGTGTTTCTTGTCGTGAGAGGGTTATTGTTTCTGGGTACGCTTTCGCGAAAGCGTCTATCTCATCAGTACAAGGCAGCGCCTCTACATTTCCTAACATCCCTAGATCATTGCCTGTTAAAATAGCACTGTTACGGATGTGGTTAGGTATTTGATCAATGCCTATGCCTTTTTGAGCTATGGGCTTGGGTACGTCAAAAAGTCCTTGGTTTGCTCTACTGTACCAGTTTGCACCCATTCGGGCTACTTGATCCATTTTTATAGGATCAATCCCGCCTTTATCGTCTAAAATAGTTTCAGATATATGAATTTTTAGAATCTCGCAGATCACTAGATTACCTGCACCGCCTTGATCTCCTAACGGTTTTACTTCAAGAACTTTACATTCCATTTGTACAGGAGATTCTCCCACTCGTGGAGGTTGTATGGTTTCTGACGGGATTTCGGTAAGTCCCGCTTTTACAAATTCATTCACGCCTTTTGCATATGCGGTGCTAGCAAGAGACATCTGTTGTACCATCTTGTAGTCTACCATATTTACGACTGTTTCTGGTACTTCTAAAACATTGTCTAGGGTGTTTTTTGTAGTATTGTCTCTACCGCTACGTGAGGGAGAAAAAACGAGAATAGGTGGGTTTGCCCCAAAAACATTAAAGAAGCTAAAAGGAGCAAGATTTACATTTCCTTCACGATCTATTGTGCTTGCAAAAGCGATAGGACGCGGTCCGACAGCACTTGTGAGATAGCCGAAGAGTTCTGGAACAGGAATTTGTGTTGGGTCTATGGTTTTCACGTAAGTGGTTTTACACAAAGATACGTAAGGAAATAGGATGATAAGGCTTAAGTATCATAGGTTGAGCACAGAGCAATGAAAATTATATTGTGGCGTTTCTTTTAAGAAGTCTAAAACCCTATATTTAATGAAATTCTTTTACCTATGAATTTTAGTGCACGACCACAGATAGCGCGTTGGTTTATAATTATTTCTTCTCTAGTGATTGTTTCCTTGATTTTATGGAATGTGTCACTATTTTTTAATCAATTAAAGGAGGCAGAACGTTCTAAAATGGAGGTTTATGGGGCTGCTTTTAAAGCTTTTGAAGCTACAGGTGATGTCCCACTTAATCTCACGGATGAGAATGCAAAAGTATTGAATAATGTTCTGCAAGGCTTGCAGTTAAAAATAATTACCGAAAACACAACGATCCCTCTATTAAATTACAACTTAGAAGAGGAGATTTATACGCCCACTAATATTCCTAATGGCGAAAAGATGTCTCAGGAAGACCTGGCAAAAAAAGCTGAAGAATTTGCTCTGGTTAATGAGCCTATTCAAATTGTATCTGATGGTGTAGGGTATGGTATTTTGTATTATGGAAATTCCCCCGTGATAGGACAACTTAAGTACTTCCCTATTGCATTACTTGTGATTGTAGCACTTTTTATAGCGCTTATTTACTTTTATTACCTTACCAGTAAGGCATCTGCTCAAAACATGCTCTGGGCAGGGATGGCAAAAGAAACGGCACACCAGATAGGGACCCCACTTTCATCACTAGTAGGGTGGACAGAAATCCTTCGTTCAGAAAATATAGAGGCGGAGTATATAGATGAAATGAAAAAGGATATTGATCGTCTCGAAGTGATCACAGATCGTTTTAGTAAAATAGGATCTAAACCTGTTTTAGAAAAATTGGACATTATTACGGAGACAAAAAACACCTATGATTACCTTTCAAAAAGAAGCTCAAAACTCATTGATTTTGAACTGGATATTCCGCAGGGTGAGTTGCCCGTAATGCTTAACAAACAACTCTTTGGATGGACCTTAGAGAATATGGTTAAAAATGCCATAGATGCTATGAAGGGAAAAGGGCAGCTTAAAGTGAGCGTTACTCGAGATACGCGGTATGCAAAAATTCATATTACAGACAGTGGTAAGGGTATTTCAAAAAGTAAATACAATGCTATTTTTGAACCAGGCTATACTACTAAAAAGAGAGGTTGGGGCTTAGGGTTGTCACTAGCCAAACGTATTATTGAAGAGTACCACGAGGGTAATGTAAAAGTGTTGCAAAGTGAACTAGATAAAGGAACTACTATGGAAATTGCCTTAAAGTTAGTGTGATGGAACGCCGTTTTAAAAATATTCAGAAAGAAGTACTCTCAGACAACTGGGCAACGCTTCATAAAGTAACATTTGATTATCAAAATTCCAATGGTACTTGGGAGTCACTTGTAAGAGAAGTATATGATCGAGGTAATGGTGCTGCTGTATTGCTTTACAATGATGAAAAGGACACCGTTATTCTTACCAGACAGTTAAGAATTCCTACCTACTTTAATGGTAATGAAGACGGGATGCTCATTGAGGTATGTGCAGGATTGTTAGATTATCACGATCCAGAAACCGCCATCAAAAAAGAAATTAAAGAAGAGACGGGATATCGTCTTGAACGTGTAGAGAAGGTACTAGAATTGTACATGTCTCCAGGATCTGTAACAGAGACCATTCATTTATTCATCGCTTCTTATACTCCTATTGAAAAAGTAAGTGCTGGTGGCGGTGCCCCAGATGAAAGTGAAGATATAGAGGTGTTAGAATACACTTTTACACAAGCATATCATATGATACAAACAGGAGAGATTAAGGACGCAAAAACTGTAATTTTACTACAGCACTTGATGTTGCAAAAAAGCGCGAGATTATAAATTGGTCTTAATATCTTTTATCAAACCTTCAAACGCTTCTTGAGACAGCTTCTCCTTTTTAATAAAACGTGCATCTTCCATAGTTTTTAAAGGAATCAAGTGCACATGTACGTGAGGCACTTCTAGCCCAATTACAGAAACGCCTATGCGCTCACAAGAGACAGTTTTCTCTAAGGCGATAGCCACTTTTCTCGAGAAGGTCATTAAGTCAAGATATTCTTGTTCTGGAAGGTCAAAAATCTTATTAACCTCTCGTTTTGGGATACATAAGGTATGTCCCTTAGCATTGGGATTAATATCTAGTATAGCAATATGATTTTCGTCTTCGGCAACAATGTGTCCAGGAATTTCTCTATTAATAATTTTTGTGAAGATGGATGTCATTATTGTTTATTTTGAGTCACGACTATTTTAAATTCTATTTATGCTATGGTAATCTCGATACATTTTTTGGCTGTACTCAAAAATACTCAATCAGCGTTTTGTCTTGTGTCTTGGTTCGTGCTTCTAAAATCTCCAATCGTTAATCTCTAGTGATCTCAATAATATCAAACTTCATAATACCACTAGGAACCTGTATTTCTGCAACTTCACCTACTTTAAGACCTAGTAGTCCTCTTCCTATAGGAGAATCTACAGAGATTTTTCCAGTTTTTACATCTGCTTCGTTTTGCGCTACGAGTTTATAGGTCATCTCCATCCCGTTAATTTGGTTCTTTATTTTGACCCTTGAGTGCACTAGCACCTTACTCGTATCTAGTTGTGACTCGTCTATAATACGAGCACTAGATACGAGTTCTTCCATTTGTGAGATGCGCATTTCAAGCATTCCTTGCGCTTCTTTTGCGGCATCGTATTCGGCATTTTCACTCAGGTCACCTTTGTCACGAGCCTCTGCAATCGCTTGGGATGCTTTAGGACGTTCTACATCTCTCAGTTGGTCCAACTCGTCTTTTAATTTCTTTAATCCTTCTGCTGTGTAATAGTTTACCTTGCTCATCTTCCTATATATTTTAAATGTCGTTTTCTGTATAAAAAAAAGATTTCCACAAAAGTGGAAATGAAAAAAGCCCACTCTTTCGGGACTCCTATCAAATATACAAAATATTTATCTCGCTATGTCGTTTTGTAGTAAATTGCATTACTTGTGAAATGATACAAGTTACGCTTTCGCGAAAGCGTAACAAACACCCTATGAACCTATGCGTACAGCCTTATTACTTTTATTTACTTTATGTTTTCTTACCGCTTGTAAGTCTGATGATGATGGAAATAACAGAAATCCATTTTTGTTTGATACAAATTTTAATATCCAATTAAGCTCCATAGAGTCGCTAGATCTTGAAATTCCCGCAAATCCTATATATACAAGTAATGGGGGCATAAGAGGTGTCATCGTGATTAACACAGGAAGCGGACTCCTGGCTTGGGAAGCTTCTGATCCTAATCACTCGCCTAACGAATGCTCAACGATGATTATAGATGGATTGAGCGCACAGTGCCAGTGTGAAGATGCACACAGGTATAACTTATTTACGGGCCAGGCAGAGGGTGAAGTCTTACAATATACAATGCTTGCATATCGCGTTACGAATAATGGAGGAGTGATCACGGTTTCTAATTAAACCCAGATTATGCAATAGAAAATCTATTCCGTCTTGAAACAGCTTCAAAATAGACCGGCACGCTACATTTTTGAGTTTCACCATAGCGGCGCTATGCTAAAACTAAGAATACATCCTATTTGATTGTTGTTTCAAAACTTATTACAAAGTTCTATTGCATAATATGGGTTAGAAAGCCACTAATTAAAGTGGCTTTCTAAGCAATTTGATCAAGTCCCCCAACTTATTTCAAATTACATACATTAAAATCGCAATGTGGTTCCCAGTAAGAAATTAGTTCCCGCTTGTGGGTAAAAACCAGCACCTTCTACTGTCGTCACCTCTCCCGGCACGCTAAAATCATCATCAAACGTAAAGAAATAACCGTTAGAAACATACGCTTTGTTAAAGACATTGTTTACTAGTAGGTTAAGAGTGATACCTTTAAAAAAGCCTAATTCTCCTATCTCATAGGTCACATTAAAGTCATTTATAAAATAGCTTTCTAGTATAGATGTAGGGCTGTCAATATTACCTAAATACTGCTCACCCACATACTTAGATAAGAATTGGAGTGTGAGCCCATCTACTGGCTTATACTGTAATGTGTTTCCTACGACGAGATTGGGAGAGAAAGAGATGTTTGTGTTTCCTAGATTAGTAAGTACCCCGTCACGTTGAAATAAGAAATCTTCATTCTTATTAGAGCTCAATGCAACGTTAGGATAAACACTGATTTTAGGTGTGAGTTGGGCTGCTGCTTCTATCTCAATACCCGCTCTATAACTTTTACCACTATTGGTTCGAATAGGAGCTCCTACATTGTCTATGCCAGATACTACTAATTGATCTCTATATCCCATATAAAAACCATTAATATTTAGTTTGAGTTTCTCTGCATTATATCTCCATCCTAGTTCAAAATCATTAAGACGCTCTGGTTTGGGATCTCCGTTTTCAAAGTCTGTGCGGTTAGGTTCTCTATTGGCACGAGCGTATGATCCATAGAACTGATTTTGATCATTTAATTGATATGACACACCTGCTTTTGGGTTGAAAAAGGCATAAGATTCATCTACGATAAATTCAGCAACATCAGAATTAATTCCGTCTGTGGTGTAGTCTACAAATCTACCTTGTAAGTCTCCATAGGCACTCCATTGGTTGTTTATTTTAAAGGTCGCTTTCGCGAAAGCAGAAAATTCACTTTTATCTCCAGTTCCGAAGTAATAATTGTCGCCCGTTTCAGAATCGCTTGCAAAACGAGCCCAGATCACCTCTCCAAAATGATCTCCCGTATAATAACTCCCGTAAATACCAGAAGTAACATCCCACTCATTGTCTTTGTAGTTAACACTTGCATTAAGAACATAAAAATCATTGTCTAACCATCGGCGACGCACAATATCTGAGGTTGTGATGGTTTCTTCTCCTATTACCACATCGGAAAGGCCATAAAATGCTAAGTCATCATCATTACGGTATTCTTCAAAAAAGCCACGCCCATAGGTGTAGTTGAGACTTACATTGGAACTCCAGTTGTTGTCATAACGCTGGTTCCAGTGCAATTGGTAATGATCTTGCTTGTAGTCGTCTACCTGGTTATCGTGAAAACCATCTGGGTTACCCTCGTCATCAAAGCGCGCTCCTGCGGGATTAAATGTTCGATCGTTTTCTAGTGTTTCTCTGTCTAATCCAAACCACGATTGATAGGTTACCTCAGACCCTGCAAAGTTGATAGCTTTAATGAGTGTATTATCATCTTTGTAGGCAGCCTGAAGAAAATAGGACTTTAAATCAGATGAGGCGCGATCTACATATCCATCAGACTTTATCTGAGATAGACGTCCAGAGATTTCAATATGGTTATTGAGCAGTCCAGTACTAAATTTTACATTGTGGCGTCGTGTTCCAAAAGATCCAAAAGAATGAGAGGTGCTTCCATAAGCCTCGTCAGAAACTGCATCTGTAAGTATGTTAAGGCTTGCTCCAAAGGCTCCAGGCCCGTTTGTAGAGGTTCCCACACCACGTTGTAACTGTAGGTTCTTTATGGAAGAGGTAAAGTCTTGAAGATTTACAAAAAAGCTTGTGGCACTCTCTGCATCGTTATAAGGAATTCCGTTAATCGTAACATTGATTCCTTGATTTCCTGTACCACGTACTCTAAAGCCAGTGTATCCTATTCCTGCACCCGCATCTGAGGTGGTCACAACACTAGGTAAAAAATTAAGTTGTGTGGCAATGTCCTGTCCTAAATTACGCTCGGCGAGCTGCTCTTTAGAAAGGTTAGAGTGGGTGATGGGCGAGTCTGCCTTGACTCTTACAGATTGAAGTAATACTTCTTCAAGAGTGTTTACTTTTGTGGTGTCAATGGTGGTTTGTTGCGCTTTCGCGAAAGCAGAAACCAAAATAATTAATACAAAACTGCTTAGAATCTTTTTCATTTTTGGGTTGATTCAAAAGTTGCGAATAAAAAGAGGTACTTATTCTTTAAATAGTTCTATACCAGCACAGAAATGTGCGTATTGAAGAGGTGATGCGTTAAGCATATTCTCAAAATAGATGACCACATCCTTGCGTTAGAAGACAAGGTTGCGAGATCTCTAAATTCCTAAACAGCATTACCTGTTCTAGGTTCAACGGGTATAATCTCAGCTCTTGAAGAGCACCCCTTTGAGATAAGGCAAAGATAAAGTAGTCTTTTGAGTTAACAAGTGTCTCTTTAGGAAAAAAATTAATATTCAGGTTTTCTCCTATTAGCCTTCTTGTCAGACTGTGCCTTTTTTGCTTGTAGTCGTTTTCTTTTTGCGGCTAGAGATGGTCTTGTTGCTTTGCGAGGTTTGGGTTTTTGAAGGCTCAGGTTCAGTAAGGAGAAAAAACGTTTGATCACATCTTCCTTATTGCGATACTGGCTTCTGCTATGACTAGATGAGAGTTGTAAAACGCCTTCTTTCGTAAGGCGTGTTTTTAATTTTTCTTTAAGTAAGTACACCTGGTCTTGAGTAAATGCTTTGGTATGAAATAATGACCAAGATAATTCTACACGAGTACTTGTCTTATTTACATGTTGCCCTCCAGGGCCACTACTTCGTGTGGCTTTAAAGGTGATTTCAGAAAGGAGTACTGCGCTATTCATACAACAAATGGATGCTTTTAACTCACTTGGTGAGCAGGCTTTAATAAGTCATTTACTGTTTTTACAGGATTAAAAGTAATCAAAGGGACTTCTACAAAAATAGTGTTCCAATGTGCCATGGCGCCATTCCATAAACCTGGGTGTTCAAGGGCTTTTATAGGCTTGCCGTTAATGGTTTTGTGAGTGATAAAAGCGGCTTTTTTATCAATGTATTTTTTAAGATCGTATTTTTCTCCTTTATAATTCTTAATACCACAAACAATATCTACTGGATTAAAATGTGTGGATGCTACTTTAATAGATTGTTGTTGTTCACTCTTTGGATCTATCTGGACACTCTCTACTATTTGCAAGCTTATGCGACCACTTTCATGTTTTACCCAAAATGGCCCACCACCTGGTTCTCCTTCATTTTTTACCATCCCGCATACGCGTATAGGTCTATCTAGTTGTTCTCTTAGATAATCTATTTTATAATTTTCTGAGTATTTTTCAAAATCTGGTGCCAGCTTAAGACTAAAAGTGTCTTGAAGAAAATGAACAATTTCTAATATATGCGCTTCTTGCAGTGTTTGAGTGGCTATTATTTTTAAATAATCAAAGGCTTTGTCTTGAAGTTGTAAGAGCTTTCCAGCAAGCACTTTTTTGTGGTATGCGACTTCTGTTTCAAATTTAGATACGACTACATTGTCTATATTTTTTATAAAAATAATATCAGCCTGTTGTTCATTTAGGTTTTCTATAAGTGCTCCATGTCCTCCTGGTCTAAAATATAGCGATCCATCCGTTTGCCTGACGATTTCGTTATCCATAGTAACCGCGATGGTATCTGTAGACGGTTTTTGATATGAATAGGATATATCAAAAGTCGTTTGTGTTCTTTTCTCAATTTTCGTTTTTTGCTTCTCGAATTGTTGTTCAAACTTTTCTTTATGCTCTTCAGATATGGTGAAGTGAAGTCTTGCTTTTTCGTTAGACCTAGCGTAAAGCGAAGCCTCATAAAGATGTTCCTCAAAGGCAGAGGTATTATGGTTTTTGTATCTATGAAAAGGGAACAAACCTTTTGGTTGATTTCCAAGCCCTAAGCCTTCTTCGCTTAGCATCATCTTTACAAAACGTAATCTATTTACATTTATATCTGCCTGGTGATCTTTTTTGAATCTCTTTTTAAGTTTTTTTCTAACGGTGGAATAAAACGGGAAACTATCTAATCCTACAAAAAAGAGCCGTAAACCCTGCGCCTCCTTTCTATTAATATACCCATTTACGGTCTCAACTTCTGGATCATACTCATCTAAAAATGTGAACAAGAATTTAAACATCCTAGTGGCAGCTCCAGATGCAGGAACAAACTTAAGAAGCGACAGTTTTTCTTTTCTTCTTTCAAATAATAAAGCTAGATCTTCCTTTTCTTGCGCATTGTATTTATAGATGCCGTGTTCAATCATCGCAGGATCACGTAGGTCTGAATAGGGAACACCATAGTTAAAGGTCGTAAGTTGCTCCTTAACTTGATCTTGAGTGATTCCTTTTTTCTTGAGTAAAGCGATATCTTTTTCAGTAAATGTCAAAGTAGTAGTTTGTTTATGTGTTGTATGGCAAGTTCTATACGTTGGGCAACAGGCCCTTTAACAAGAATGTATGGACGATCATACCGTTCTAACGCGGCCTTAAAATACATAAACATTTCTTCTCTTTGATCTGGACGATCTCTTAAATCGTCTGCTTCCCAAGGAGTGTCTATGTAAGTGAGAATGTAAAGATCGTACGTATTTTCTAGAGCAAATGTATGTAATAGTTCTGGGCACCAACCATCGTAATAGGCCTCACTATAGACCTTTGTGGTTAGTAAATCTGTATCGCAAAAAAGGAGCTCATCAGCTTTTAGAGCAGCTTTATTTTCTAAAGCCATTTGACCCGTTGCAATGGGTAGGAGGTCTTCTCGCCTGCAAATTAATTTTTGGGTATCCCAAAGGCGTTGTAAATATTCCCTCGCATATTCTGGAACTAAAGGCGCATTGTAGTGTTGAGAAAGCTTTCGCGAAAGCGTACTCTTCCCACTACTCTCCGGTCCAAAAAGGCATATTTTTATGCAATTGCTGGGTTCTTGTCTAAGTGCTTCTTCCATGAGAGATAGCCAAAAATGGCGATGATCGTCAAAATAAAATATAGTATACTGCTAAAGGTAAGGCCTTTGTAAAAATATAAGGGTACCGTAATGATATCGCCTATAATCCAATAGATCCAATTTTCGATTTTTCGCTTTGCCATAAGCCACATGCCTACAAAAAATATAGCCGTAGTAAGGGTATCTATATAGGAAGTCCAATGGTTGAATTTATCAAAAGCTTCGTACACACCATATACAAATAAGGCGGTTGCAAAAAATATGATGACGGATATTCTGTGTTCTTTTTTTGTCGTGTAACTTATAGGTGTAACTTCGGTTTGATCTACCTTTCTTGTCCAAATATACCAACCGTAAATACTCATAATAAAATAGTAAGCATTGATCATCATATCGCCTAAAAGCTCCCATTTTAAAAGTAAATAGACAAAAATTGCCGTGCATATCATACCCGTAGGAAACACGAGAACGTTGTTTTTTCGAGAATACCAGACAGAGGCAATGGTAAAGACAGCTGCCAGCAGTTCTAAAACGATATCTAAGGTTTCATACTCTGCATACTGACTAAATAAAAAATCAATAATCTCTTGCATACTCAGAGCGGTCTGTTTTTACAAGTTTTATATAAAATAGGCCTATACCTATCTCCTCAAAACTACGTTTCATTTCTTTGTGGAGTACGTCCATCACAGTATCATAGTCCCCAAATATTTGTGTAGCCAGCGCATTTTCTATAATCTTAAGACCAGAGGCTCTTAGTCGTTTTATAAACGTAATAATGTGTGCCTCATAATCATCTTGAAGCGGACTAAATGTAAGTTCGATTGAAATTTCCATAAAAATTAGTCTTGATATACATGCATTATAGCCCCCATTGCATAGTTGCGATGGTTGCCTTGTATAAGATTAGAATTTTCATTGTAACGCTCATCAAACACCTGCCACTTCTTATTGTTTAAAAACACTCTACGTACAAATGTTTGTTGTTGTGGGCGTTCGTTAGAAAAGGGTAGCAAGGGTCTAAAAGCCGTTGAGATTCTTTTAATTCCTTCTCTTGTTTTAATCTCCCTGTATTTTTTAGACTGAGCGAGTTTGCCATTTTTATCTGCATATCCCAGTACTTGTAATGAGGCAAAAAGACCATTTTCTGGAATAAAAATACGCTTAGAAAGAATGTCTAGTTCAAACACTTTATCTTCTTGATCACTTATTAAAAACACAATCTTTTCGTGTGGAAATGGCAATCCAGGTTTCCCACCATCGTTCTCATAAAACTGCACTCTAAAAACGGTAGATACCTTCCCTTTGCCTTTTGATGTATACTGGGCTTCTGCATTGATAGGGAGTTGCAGGGTAGCAATTTTAGAAGATTTACCCTCTATACGCTCAAAAAATACAGCCACTTCGCTCTCAACCGTTGGTAACCAGCAGGCATTGATGTCTTGGTGGGTGTCTGGTTTAAGTTTTTTTGTCTTGAATTTTCCTTTTTTGGGAGCCGTGACCACAACTTCTGAAAGTAGGTTAGTTTCTGGTATCAAACGTATTTGAAGTGGTAAATCGTTAGCCGCTACGCCAGTTTCTTTGTATCCAATTGAGGATATAAAAAGAGAGTCTATATCTGCATATCTTTTTTGTGTAAAAGAAAAACGACCATCATCACCTGCAAATGTTCCCTTCCCGTTGCCAAAGGATATCGTAGCAAATGGTACGGGCTCTTTGGTTTGGGCATCTATAATCGCACAATTTTGAGACCATACCGCAGCCGAACATAAAAAGAAGATATAAAAGAGATGCTTCATAGGTCAAAAATAGGATATTGTAGGTTAGGATAGGGCATTCCAGCAGTCTTCCTCAAAGGCTGTGCCAATAACCACCATTGTAGCTCCTGCCTCAAAAGCCGCTTCCATCTGTAATCGTGATCGTATGCCTCCCCCTACAATGACTGGGATGTCTATTGCCTGTCTTACGGCATTCACAATAGCGCTGGAGACAGGAGTTCTCGCTCCACTTCCGGCTTCTAGATAGATACATTGTTTTCCTAGAAATTGTCCTGCAAGTGCGGTATGTACGATCTCTGGTATGTTTTTTTGGGACATTGGGAGCGTATTGCTTACTCTGGCTACAGCCGTATGCGATTCTCCATCTATTAAAATGTATCCCGTGGGGATCACCTCTAATGAGGTTTGTGCAAGTACAGGAGCTGCCTTTATTTGTTGCCCTATGAGATACTCTGCATTTCTTCCAGAGAGCAAAGAGAGAAATAAAATTCCATCTGCCGCGCTGCTTATTTGGTGATGATTTCCTGGGAATAATAAGATAGGGAGTGTCGTATGTTTTTTTAAAAGAAGTACAACGTCGTGAGTTCTATTTTGGCAGTCTGTGCTGCCTCCTACGAGTAGGTGGGTGGTTTGAGGTGGTATTTTTTCTAGGTATGCTTTCGCGAAAGCGTGCTCCATCTCAAACTTCTCTGGATCGATAAGTATGGCGAGGAGTTGGCTGCCATTTTCTTGACGGACATAGATGTTTTGATATAAAGTCATTTACTAATTAAATCTATCTAAGAAATAAAGGTCTTCATTATATGAACTATAATCGACAGTTTCTCCTGTTTTACTGTTTAATTGAAAGTGATTTGTGATTTCTGGAATACAACCGCCTCCCAATATGCTTCCTTGACTCTTAATAGTTCCAACAGACCAAAAAATCACATCTTTCTGATGGCTATACCAAGCTGATATATTTAATTTTTTTAAAGGAATCCCTCTCCTCTTTATTGCAGCGTGCACAGAATCAATGGGTAAAATGTCAATACTATTTTTATGATAATCAAAGGAAGGAAAGCCTATATTATTTAGAATGGCTCCCTCATTATCTAATGTTAGTTCAAGATTAATATGTTCTATGCCTGAATTGGGAAGACTAAGGTTATAGTATAGTTTATAAATTGGGTATTTATAAGGAAAAATACAATTCTTTGAATCTGAAATGGTGATGGAGTCATTCCCATATAAAACTATATTTGACAACGATTTTTTCTCTATTATCCTCAAAGAACTGTCCGATAAAATACGAGCTCTATCAAAGATTAATAGTTTGCTTACAGAGTCTCCAAGTTTGTTCCTTAGATAGTAACGGGATAGCTCCCAAATCTTTTGTGATATATTATTGGAATCTTTAATTTTAATAGAATGGCAAAATGGAACATGGAAATATTTAGTTTCAAGAGAAACGATGTCTGTTTTGGTTTTTTGATTACACGAAAATGCCAAAACCATCAGAAATGCAATGAGAATTCTTTTAGTCATTTTTTCGATTTATTCTTACAACGCATACACGCACGTAAACCCTTCAAACTCTAAAAAGTCTAAAGAATATTGAGACTGATTGCCATTGTAATAGACTGTTGCAGTGGTTTTATGGTCGTCAAAGTAAAAATCTTGAACGTCTATATGCTTTAAAAAACTCAAGCCTTCTTTAGCATATAGCTTATAGATAGACTCTTTTGCTCCCCAAACGATGGTGAGTTTACGTACTCTGGCTTCTGCACTATTGAGTGTAAGGTATTCTTCTATAGGCGTAAATTTTTGAGCGATGCGCAGTATTTTGTCCCGTTGCATTTCAATATCAATTCCTACAGGTTGATCACTTACTATTATAGCCGAGAATGTGTAAGAATGTGTTATGGAAATTTGTTTGCCATCGTGTAAATGTGGTTTTCCGGTAGCGTTATAATATAAATCGTAGTCTGTATAGCCAGCTTCGGCTAGTAAATGGCGTACGCTCATAAAACCTCGTTTGTGCAATTCAGATTTCATTCCATCTACTCTGTTCTGGCAGTGTTCGGTAAGTTTAATATTTCGCGAAAGCGTATGTAAATCCTCTTCTATTTTCCAAATGTAGACCTTGGTGGTATCGTTTACTGTTATAGTTTTGTAAAGAGGCATGTGGGTTGTAAGTAATTGCTTAATTTTGCAACCTATTTGCAATAATTCAAAGATAAGAAAATGAGTACCAAAACAGTACCGTACGTACCGTACAAAGTAAAAGATATCTCACTCGCGGCTTGGGGTCGTAAAGAAATAGAGCTTGCAGAGGCAGAAATGCCAGGGCTAATGTCTCTTCGTGAAGAGTACAAAAGTGAGCAGCCACTTAAAGGAGCGAGAATTGCAGGATGTTTGCACATGACAATCCAGACAGCTGTGTTGATAGAAACGCTTAAAGCGCTGGGTGCTGAGGTTACTTGGAGTTCTTGTAATATATTCTCCACGCAAGATCAGGCAGCTGCTGCAATTGCAGATGCTGGTATCCCAGTATATGCTTGGAAAGGAATGAATGAGGAAGAATTTGACTGGTGTATTGAGCAAACCCTATTCTTTGGAGAAGATCGCAAGCCTCTTAATATGATACTTGATGATGGAGGAGATCTTACCAATATGGTTTTAGATCGTTACCCAGAATTAGTAGGTGATATCAAAGGACTTTCTGAAGAAACAACTACAGGAGTACACCGTTTATACGAGCGTATGAAAAACGGAACGCTTCCTATGCCTGCGATCAACGTAAACGATTCTGTAACGAAGTCTAAGTTTGATAACAAATATGGATGTCGTGAGAGTGCTGTAGATGCCATACGTCGTGCTACAGATACCATGCTTGCTGGAAAGCGAGTGGTTGTATGTGGATATGGTGATGTAGGAAAAGGAACGGCAGCTTCGTTTAAAGGTGCAGGATCTATCGTTACAGTTACAGAAATTGATCCTATTTGTGCGCTACAAGCAGCAATGGATGGTTTTGAAGTAAAAAGACTTGAGACAGTTGTAGGTAATGCAGATGTTGTGATTACTACCACAGGGAATAAAGACATTATCCAAGCGCGTCACTTTGAGGCGATGCGTGATAAAGTGATTGTTTGTAATATAGGTCACTTTGATAATGAGATTGATATGTCTTGGTTAAACAAGAAACACGGAGCGACTAAAGATGAGATCAAACCCCAAGTAGATAAGTACACTATTAATGGGAAGGATATAATAGTCCTTGCAGAAGGTCGTCTTGTAAACTTAGGATGTGCCACAGGTCACCCAAGTTTTGTAATGAGTAACTCATTTACAAACCAAACGCTAGCACAAATCGAACTATGGAACCATAGCGATAAGTATAAGAATGAGGTCTATATGCTTCCTAAGCATCTTGATGAGAAAGTAGCCGCCTTGCACCTTGCACGCCTTGGTGTAGAGTTAGAAACCCTACGTCCAGATCAAGCTGAGTACATTGGTGTTACGGTAGAAGGGCCATTTAAGCCTGAGTATTATAGATATTAATATCTCGCTTTCGCGAAAATTTTAAATTAAAAAACCCACGTTCTTGCGTGGGTTTTTTATTGCATTTATATTAAGCCTACTTTATTCTTTAATAAGTGTTAACGAGGCTTTATCTCCAGTTTTTAGGCTTGTTCTTGTTGTAATTAAATTATCGCCGTCCAGTATTTCTACTTTTACGGTATTAGGGGCACTTGTACCTTCGTTAAGAGCTATCACCTCAATTTTGCTTGTTCCTTTTTCTAGGTTTATAGGAATTCTCTTCCGCTCTCTTAAAATACTGTAGTCATCAAGAATGATCTCGCCATTCACGGAGACTTGCACTCGGTCATCATCTACTTTTCCGGCATCGTAAATAACTAAAGTAGTCTTGGTATTTTTTACGAATACATTCAAGTTTTCATCAGCCTTTACCGTACTCATTGTTAGAGTGTCAATAGAGCGTTTAAGGCTAATTTTATCTTTTACCTCTTGTGACACTTTCTTAGATTTCTGGATTTTTTTATCAAACTTAGCAATCCGAGCTTCTACTTTCTTGGCATTACTCATAATAATCATCCCATCTAAGCATTTTTTCCCGTCGGGATACAAACCTTTAAAATCTCCGCTAAATGCTTTATTTTTTTCTATATTCCTAAGGGAGCCTTCAAAATTCACAAGACACATGTCTAACTCATCTATAGGAGATTTCGTGTAGACAATATCATATTCCTGGAAGACTAGTTTATTCTCTTTTTTTATGTAAGTGCCTCGTATGTTTGATTTTGTTTCATGTTTACCGCCCAAATCGCTCAATGAGTATCCAGATATATCTCCACCGTTTTCAGTAAAGGCAAGTCTATAGGGAATAAGGGCAGTGTCATTGAGTTTTATGACTCCTAGATATTCATAAGTTTGGCCATAACAAATTGAACCAAAAGAAATAAAAAATACTAAAAACATTTTTTGCGATAATAGCTTCATATATTTTGACTACTTTTAAGTGTCTAATTTAACCATAAAACATTATGAAATTTAAAATTATTCTTTCATTAACGTTATTATTATTAACGTCTACATCTATGTTTGCAGTAGGGTTTCCTGTTACTAGAACAGCTGTAAATGCTGTTGAAAATACAGTAGAAGAGGAAAATCAAGTAGAGTTAACCTCTCCGGCTGCTGTAGAGGCCGATCGCCAGCTTGTAGCTATTTTATTATGGCTTTTCTTAGGAGGTTTTGCAGGACATAGATGGTACTTAGGGAGTCCCATAGGTTGGAATATCTTATTTATTCTAACTGCCGGTTTCTTTATAGTAGGATGGATTATTGATGGGGTTGAGATTCTCACAGGATCTTACCCAGGACTTTAATTTTTAATTATTGAGAAATGACTAAAAGCCCAGCCAATTGGCTGGGCTTTTTTATTGTTATTTAGTTGGTTAAAATTGTAAGCGATGCTTTCTCTCCTTTTTTTAGACTTGTGCGTGTACTAATAGTTTTATGACCATCTTTAATTTCTAACTTAACCGTGTTAGGCGGGCTCGTTCCTTCATTAATTGCATAAACTTGGATCACGCTTTTTCCTTTTTCTAAGGAGATTTCAATTTCTTTTTTGGTGGCGTCAATGCTATAATTTTTAAGAATCTCTTCTCCGTTAATGCTTAATGAGATTCGATCATCATCTACTTTTCCCGCGTCGTATATAATTAAGGTTACTTTTTTATTAGCTACAAAAACATTCAGATTTTCATCTTTTTTTATGGGGGTGCTGCGTAGTTTTTTTGTGGGTGTTGCTATGGCTACAACTGTTTTTTGCTCTTGATTTATGGTTTCTTTTTCATGTGCGATTGTGACTGTCTCTTTTTCTTCTTGAAGAGGTGTTCGTTTAGTAAATATTCTAGAGAGGATGAGCAATCCTTGCGAGCATTGTTCTCCTTTAGATCGTTTACTTTTGTATTGACCACTAAAGGCTTTTACAGTTTTGAGATTTTTTATGCTTTCGCGAAAGCGTAATACACAATAATCTCTTTGGGGAATGTCAGACTTTGTCCATACCAGATAAGATGCCTTAAAATTAAGAATGCTATTTTGGTACGTACCTTTAATATAGTAGAGTGTCTCATCTGGACCACCATAGTCTGCGATAGCTCTTCCCTGAATAAGATCTCCGAAAAACTCAAAGTCTAAATGATACGAGATAAACTCACCACTTTCAAAAGTTTGAACACCTATGTAATTATGTTGCTCTAACTGCCCATAACTTGCAGTATTTTTCAAAAAGGTGATAATGATACATATAGATAATAGGACTCTCAAATCTTTATCTGTCTATCAATCTGTTGCTGTAAAGAGATAAAGGTCTCTGTTCGAGACACTCCATCTATGGCTTGAATTTTTTTATTAAGAAGATTCATTAAATCTTCGTTGTTTTTACAAAGTATTTTGATGAGAATAGACCAGTTTCCTGTTGTGTAATGGCACTCTATCACTTCCGGTATATCCTCTAGTTGTCGTACCGCTCTGGCATTATTTGCGGCTCTGTCTAGATAGACTCCAATAAATGCCATTGTACGATACCCCAAAATCTTAGGATCTACTATAAACTTAGAACCAGCCAATAGTCCCGACTTTTCTAACTTCCTTAATCGCTGATGAATTGCGGCTCCAGATATGCCCACTTTACGCGCTATTTCAAGAATAGGTTTGCGCGCGTCTTTCATAAGTTGGCGCAATATGATTTTATCAATACCGTCTATGATGAGTTCGTCATTTTTGATTTTCACGTAAGTGTACTTTTAAATTGATAGTCTAAAGTACATAAATACTTTCAATCAGAAACTATCCGCCTGTACTATGAGGATTGTAGCTTAAGTAAGGGACGTCATATTCTTTAAATGTGATGCCATAGTCTTCCAGCTCTTTTAAAATGGGCTCGTATACTTCTTTTGAGATAGGTAGTTGCACGCCAGGAGTCGTTATCTCTCCATTAAGTATGCGCAGAGTTGCCATAGCGACAGGAAGCCCCACGGTGCGAGCCATAGCGGTCTCTATTTGATCTTCGCCTATATTAACCATAGTAGCATCTATTTGCTTACGCTGTCCGTTGATTTCGTAGCCAAATTTATGATACATCACAATCATGTCTTTATCATTTGGAGCCAGTGTCCATTTATCTTCTAGAATACGCTGTAAGCATTGTGCAGGAGTAGCATTGGTAAGGCCTAGTTTTTTATATGGATTAAAAATGTCTAACTCTAAGAGTTTGTCCCACAGCAAATCATCTTGATCAATCTTTACGTGATGGCGCAATTTAAGTTCTACAGAGTCTGTAGGGGAGTAGGGTAAAAAGAGATTCACAAAATCTCTATAACTCATAGTTTCTGTTTCTTGAAGGTTATAACTATCATCTGTCATTCCCATCATAACAAAGATGTGCCAGGCTTTAGAGAAGCCTACACGACGCAGAGTTCCGCGGTAGAGAGTAGGAATGTCATCCAGGCCGTACACAGATCTATATTTTAAACTATTACGATTTGCATATCCTTCAAAACGCCCATATCCCTCTACTTCTAGAAATTCTGTTCTTCTAAAAAGGCGCTGGTAGGGTATGTATTTATAGGTTCCTTCCTGAATAAACTCTGCTGCGCCTCCTTGGCCTGCGAGAACCACATTGCGAGGATTCCACGTGAATTTGTAGTTCCACAAATTAGTGTCGCTTTCAGGAGCTACGAGTCCTCCCGTAAAACTTTCAAAAAGGAGCATTTTTCCTCCATTGTCTCGTATACGATCTAATACTTGCATAGCACTCATATGGTCGATGCCTGGATCGAGCCCTATCTCATTCATAAAGACAAGTCCTTTTTCTTTTACTTCTTTATCAAGAGCCTGCATTTCTTTAGAAATGTAGGAAGCAGTGACCATAGATTTACCCAGTTTAACACAATCACGAGCCACCTCTATATGAAAACGGGCTGGGAGCATAGAGATCACTATAGTTGCATTATCAATGGCCTGCGTGCGCTGCTGTTCGTTAAAGACATCTAGCGATATAGCGTTTCCATTGGGATGTTTATTTACGAGCTTTTGTGCATTCTCTAAGGAAATGTCGCCTACAATGATTTTAAGGTTTTCTTTTTGAGACTTATCTAAAAGATAGTTTACCAGTTGAGAAGTAGATTTTCCAGCTCCAATCACTAAAACAGTACGTGTTGACATATTAGGTTGTAAATTTGAGTGTACTAATGTAGGTATTTGCCTGCCTACAGAAAAAGAAATTTTATGAACAAACGACTTTTAATTACGGGGAGTATTTTTGGGTTTCTAGGGGTGCTTATAGGTGCTTTTGGCGCACACGGATTAGAAAAGGTACTAAGTCCTGATAAGTTGGCAACTTTTGAGACGGGCGTGCGATATCAAATGTATCACGCATTACTTTTACTAATTATTCCCAACTTTTCATTGCAACTGAAAACAAAAAAAGCACTTTGGATACTACTATTAAGTGGTGTTGTTCTTTTCTCTGGATCCATCTACGGTCTCGCGACTAATTCTATGACTTTTTTTGATTTTAAAACTGTAGCCTTTCTCACTCCAATAGGAGGAACACTCTTAATTGTAGCATGGGGAGTGCTAGTTTACAATTTCTTAAAGCAACAAAGCGAGAAATAATTCACTTTTAAGAACGTTACTTCTAGGTATTTTTTACCTTTGCGGCATAAAACAACACGACAAATTTGCTTTTTTATGGATGCCTCTGCTTTAATTACGAAAACGATTTCGTTAAAATCTTACGGAATTGATAATGCCATTGTTCATTACCAGTTAGAACCCCAAAAATTACACGAGATTGCTGTAAATAAAGGAATGGGTAAAACCGCTTCTACAGGGGCTCTTGCCATTAATACCGGGAAATTTACAGGGCGTTCTCCACTAGATCGTTTTATTGTAAAAGATGCAAAAACAGAAGATCTTGTATGGTGGGGTGATATTAATATCCCTTTTGATCAAGACGCTTTCGCGAAATTAAAAACAAAAATCACCAAATATCTTTCTGAGAAAGAACTTTACGTAAGAGATGCATATGCGTGTGCAGATCAAAAGTATAAGCTCAACATACGTGTTATAAATGAATATCCTTGGAGCAATATGTTTGCTTACAATATGTTCTTAAGGCCTTCTGAAGAAGAGTTAGCGAGTTTTGACCCAGAGTGGACTATTCTTAATGCGCCAGGATTTATGGCAGATCCTGAAGTAGATGGAACACGTCAAAGTAACTTTGCTATTCTAAGTTTTACTGAAAAAACAATTATTATTGGGGGAACAGGCTATACAGGTGAGATTAAGAAAGGAATCTTTTCTGCACTTAATTTTATACTACCTGTAGAAAAGAATACCTTACCTATGCATTGCAGTGCAAATGTGGGAGATAATGGAGAGACAGCCATCTTTTTTGGTCTTTCTGGAACAGGAAAAACAACGCTATCTGCAGATCCACAACGCAAATTAATAGGAGATGACGAGCACGGTTGGACAGCAGAAAATACCGTCTTTAATTTTGAAGGAGGTTGTTATGCAAAAGTGATCAACCTTTCTAAAGAAAACGAGCCAGACATATATAACGCCATCAAGCCAGGAGCGATACTAGAAAATATTGTAATGGACGATCAAGGTAAGGTAGATTTTAAAGACATTAGTATCACTCAAAATACACGTGTTAGTTACCCTATTTACCATATCAATAACATTAAAGAGCCTTCACTGGCTGGAAATCCTAAAAATATCTTTTTCTTAACGGCAGATGCTTTTGGTGTGTTGCCTCCTATTTCAAAGCTCACACCTGGACAAGCAGCCTATCATTTTATAAGTGGTTACACGGCTAAGGTGGCAGGAACAGAAGCGGGTGTAACAGAACCGCAACCTTCATTTTCGGCGTGTTTTGGAGCACCATTTATGCCATTACATCCTACTAAATATGCAGAAATGCTAAGTAAGAAAATGCAAGAGGCAGGAGTGAATGTTTGGCTCATTAATACAGGATGGACCGGAGGACCTTACGGTGTAGGGAGCCGTATGAAGCTCAAGTATACCAGAGCGATGATTACAGCTGCTATGAATGGTGAATTACCACAAGAAATTAATCACGATAATTACCATATTCACTCTGTTTTTGGTGTAGCACAACCGCGTACTTGCCCAGGAGTACCTACAGAGGTGTTGTCACCACGAGCTACTTGGAATAATGACAAAGGGTATTATGATACTGCTCACAAACTTGCACGATCTTTTAAAGAAAACTTTAAGAAGTTTGAGAGCTATGCAAATGAAGAGATAATGAACGGTCAGCCGCCTCTAGGGTAGCCCATTATTAATTAGAGCCCTTTTGGTAAGAGACTTTGAGATACACCATCAAAGCGATTGGATTTTTTCAATCGCTTTTTATCCCATTAGATGAGTAAAGTGCCAGATACCATATTTCCATTAGTATTTTTTTCTTTTGGCATTAGCCAAGTACACTCCAGAAATAATAACAAGCGAAGCAACAAGTTGTAAAGGAGTAAATTTTTCACCATCTAGAATACCCCACATTACGGAAATAATAGGCATTAGATACGTTACAGAAGATGCAAAAACGGGGTCGCTTATTTGCACCAATTTGTTAAACATCACTTTTGCAGCAGCAGTACCTAAAATTGCAAGGATGAGAATGTACCCTAGCGATACTTGAACTTCTATGTTCTGTAGGACTTCTTGTGCAAAAAATCCTGTGTTTGCCAGCAATAATAAGGCAGGTATAATAAGAAAGATAAAATTACCAGTAGCAATCGCCATAGCGCTTATATCTTGCATATACCGCTTTATGATATTTACATTAATTGCATATAGCAAGGTCGCTAGAATCACTAGTAGGGCGTACCAATAATTCTGATCAGGATTAACTTGTGCTCCTATGAGAATAAGGGCAATGGCACCTCCAAGGCCTAATAGAATCCCTAGTAGCTGACGTTTTATGAACTGGGCTCCAAAAATGACGAGCCCTAAAATTAAGGTGAGTAGGGGTACACCAGAGTTAAGTATTGCGGCAACTGCACTGTCAATCTCCGTCTCTGCATAGGCAAAAAGGTATACGGGGATTCCCGTACCTAATACTCCAGAGATGATCACCCATTTCCACGAAGGTTTTGCTATGGTCTTTAAACTCTTCCAGCCTATGATTAAAAGAAAAAATGCCGTAAATAATATTCTTACAGATCCTAGTTGGATAGGAGACAAGCCTACGAGTCCTTTTTTGATAAGAATAAAAGAACTTCCCCAGATGATGGATAGTACTACGAGGTACACCCATTTTAGTGTATTGTTTTGCATACTCCTATTTAGAGATGCGAAGTTCGGTAATTAGTTGGTCAACAAGAAGTATTGTTAAATGAAAAGTTTAATAAGATATTATTTAGTCTCGGGATTACCAATCTGGTTTGTAAATTAAGAAAGATTGCGGAATATCAATAGGTACAAATTTTTCAACATAGTGGTTACTTTTAAAGGTAATTGTGTCAATATTTTTAGATAAATTTGTTTTCCAAGTAACCCATGCAGATCCTTGAATAGTCCTTATAAATTCTTTCAAGACTAATTGATTGTTTCTGAACCTATATATCCCCATATCCGCAAATTCTGGATTGATAATTTCCACGTTATTAGGCTCAAACCCTTTAAAAATGGCAATCTTACCCTCCTTGTAGAATTTTAAAAACATTGGAAGGGTATTTTGAGAAGGGCTTTTCTCAGAATTTTCTTTTTTATAGACACGTTTATAAATTTTTGAAGTGTCTATTAATTCAAAAAATATAGAAGGAACTCGTTTCTGAGTTATGGGGTTGATTAATTGTCTAGGCCTATTGAATTCTGAGCTTAAACTAATACAGCTCTTTAAAGAAAGAGCAATAACTGTAACGAGTGTAAATAAGAATATATTTGTCTTCAAACTTTAGATTTTGGACTAATTAACCCACTCTATAGTTTCCATTAAGTGTCTAATGTCATTTTTAAGATAGGCGGCAGCTGGAAAAATACTATCATAATTGGGTTTAACATTAAAGTATATAGAGCCTGTTATAAAGTGTTTTGTGCTGTCAGTCACATAAAATTGCGACTGTGAAGCAGCATTGCCACTTACATCGTAAAACATTCCGTAAACACCTTGTTCCTTATTTACATATTTTTCTTCTAAGATATTATCTGCCTTTCTTGTGTGCTCGTACGTAAGCTTTTGGGCATCTTGCAATAGAGAGTTAATATTGTTGTTTACTTTCCTGTAGGTTAAATAGAGGGTTCCGTTAAGTTTGGGATACTCGACTACAGCGTTACAATCACTTTTAAAGTTAACGCTACCTAATGCGTTTTTCTGGAAGGTGTAGGGGCAAGGGCTTTGGATATTTTTGTATTGTGGAGAAGGATACTCTAGACTGAGAAATGCCTTAGGCTTAGGCAAGGTGTCCTCGCCACAACTTGCAAGTACTATGGATGCTACAAAGGCAAAGAAAAAAATCTTTCTGATCATGGGAGCACCGTGAATTTAATTTGTTTAATTCTTTTTTTATCAATTGCTTCTACCTTAAACGCATAGTTCAAGTAGTTTATTACCTCATTCTTTTTAGGGAAACCGCCAGAAATTTCTAGGATAAGTCCAGCGATTGTTTCGGCCTCGCCTTTTTTAGATTCGAAGGGTGTGCTGTCTTCTAGTTTGATAATTCTGTAGAAGTCTTTAAGGGAAGTTTTTCCATCAAAAACGTAGTTATTATCATCTATCTTAGAGTAGATAATATCTTCATCATCAAACTCATCGCTTATATCACCTACGATTTCTTCAATAATATCTTCGAGAGAAATAAGACCACTAGTACCTCCATACTCGTCTACTACAATAGCAAGGTGACTTCTTTTTTCTTTAAATTCTCCTAAAAGGTCATCAAGCTTCTTGTTTTCTGGAACAAAATAAGGCTCTCTTAAAAGTGCGTTCCAGTTATATTCTTTTTTGCTTAAATGCGGCAGTAAATCTTTTACATATAAAATTCCTGTAATGGTATCTATACTCTCCTTGTAGACCGGGATTCTAGAATATCCGTTCTTTATTATTTGTGGTAATATATCTTGATAGTTGTCTTCTTGATTTAAAGCAAATACATCCATTCTTGGACGCATAACTTGTTTTGTATCTGTATTCCCAAAAGAGACAATGCCTTGTAAGATTTTTTGTTCCTGAGGTGTAGTGTCTTCTTCACTTGCGAGTTCTAATGCCTGTGATAGTTGGTCTACATTAAAATTAGATTTTTGATCTCCTAGTCGCTTTTGTATCCATAAAGTGATATATCGCATAGGCGCACTTATGGGTGTAAAAATAGCATCAAGTCCTTTTATGGGATATGCCATAAAGCTTGCAAATTTCTTGTTATTGCGACTTGCGTAAATTTTTGGGAGGATTTCCCCAAAAAGAAGAATTAAAAAAGTGATGATTACTACTTCTAATAAAAAGCGTAAATCAAGTCCTCCAAGTGTGGTATTTAAACTGCCAAAAAATTCTTCTCCCAAACTTGCAAAGAGAAGTACTATAGCTATATTAATCGCATTATTAGCGACTAATATTGTGGCTAGAAGTTTTTTAGGTTTGTCGAGTAGTTTTTCAACAATGTTCAGCTGTTTGCTGTTTTCAAGATCTTCTTGTTCAAGATCTGCTTGCGTAAGAGAGAAAAAAGCTACTTCTGCACCACTTATTAGTGCTGAGCAAATAAGAAGGATAATGAGCACAACAATTCCTATAAGTACAGAACTTGTTGCTAGAGGCATTAGAATGAGTAAGGGTTCGGGATCAGGGTCCAATTATTATGTTTTAATGAAACGTAGTTTTAAAAAGGAAGATCATCTTCCGGAGTATTAGTAGTAGGAGGGGTAGGTGCCTGCTGTGGCGCTTGCGCTGGTTGACTAGGTTGTTGTGACGGTGCTCCTCCTGCTTGCTCGCCTTTAGGTGTTAAGAATGTAAAATCTGTACATTGTATTTCTGTACTGTAACGATCACGACCTTGGTCGTCTGTCCACTTTCTAGTTTTAAGCCTTCCTTCTATATATACTTTATCTCCTTTGTTGAGGTATTTTTCACAAATCTCTGCAGCTTTATTACGAACTACTATATTGTGCCATTCGGTATTGCTTACGCGCTCGCCAGTGGTTCTATTTGTATACTCTTCATTGGTAGCTATAGGAAACCTTCCAATACTACCACCACCTTCAAAATAGTGCATTTTTACATCATCTCCTGTGTGCCCTATAAGGATCACTTTATTTATTGTTCCTGCCATAATATCAAAAGTAAGAAATTATACGAAGCTTCAGTAGTGGTGCTTTCTTTTAATTAATCTGGATTGGGCTAGCGATAACTACTTTCTGTCTAAATATAAAAATCCCTAGAAGAACCACCTTCTAGGGACAAACTAAGCAATCTGAAATTTTAAACTAATACTATTAGATTTCTATTGATTTATAGAAAGTATTATTGCCATTGTAAACTGTAATGTGGTATAAACCAGTATAAGCTTTTGTGAAGTCAAAAGCCTTTTTTATTGCATCTTGATTCTTAAAAGTCTCTTTGTATACAAGGCGATCTATGGCATCGCGTACTTCTATATACACAGTATTTAATTCTGGATTATCAAGAACAACATATACTTTGTCATTTCTTTCACCAAAAATATTTTTGGCATTTGTGCGGTTTTCTTTTTTTACGGGATCCGTAGGATTACTTTCAATCGCAAAAAGATTGAATGAGGCAAAAAAAGCAATAACTAGTACTGATAATTTAAGTGTCTTTTTCATAATGTTCATTTTAAATGATTGATACATTGATTATTACATTACAAACATATGGCAATAAATAAGGGTCGACTACTAGAGAATTCTCTAGTTTGTATGCAAAATTAACATGTTTGATATCTACCGCAATACACAATGTTAATATAGAACAGGTTTATGGTAAATATCTAATGATTTGTTTTCTGTGGTGTTCTTAATTTTATACCTTAAAGATTGAATATGCGATCTCATAAACCTACTTTCGAATCTATCACTCCTGGCTTTGGTAATTCATTTGCCTATCAACAGTTTGATGAGAATCACATAAATGATAATTCTGTCTGGCATTATCATCCAGAAATTGAATTAGTATACGTAAATGGAGGAACAGGGAGACGCCAAGTGGGTAGTAATGTTTCATACTCCACCTGGGGGACCTTAATTCTTGTGGGTAGTAATTTACCACATTGCGGTTTTACAGATGAACTCACAGGTCATAAAAAAGAAACCGTCATACACATGAAAGAGGATTTTTTGGGAAGTGAGTTTTTTAACCTCCCAGAAACGTCAAAAATAAAAACCCTCATTCAGGTTGCGAAGCGTGGGATTGTGTTTTCAGGAGATACTAAAGTGAGAGTAGGAACGATGATGGAGGCAATGGAAAAGCAAACAGATTTTGAGCGATTGGTAACTCAACTAACGATACTTAATGATCTCGCTACCACAGAAGAGTTTAGAATACTTAATGCAGATGGTTTTTCTATACTATCTGATGTAAAGGATAACGAGCGTATCAATACTGTTTTTAATTATGTAAAAACTCATTTTAAAGAAGAAATATCATTAGATGTTATGGCAGAACTCACAAGCCTTACGGTACCATCCTTTTGTAGGTATTTTAAAATGGTGACAAATAAAACCTTTACACAATTTGTAAATGAATATCGACTCGTTCGGGCATCTCGACTACTAGCAGAACAATCTATGAGCATTACAGAAGTATGCTTTGAAAGTGGGTTTAACAATTTCTCTCATTTTAATAAAAAATTTAAAGCTTTTACGGGACAAACACCATCAGCATATAGAAAAGAGCTTAGGATGGTGCTCGAGTGAGAAATAGGTTAAATGATGCTATTGTATGAAAGCTTCAATAAAATTTGCAATAACAACAGGTGTAGGGAACCCTTTAAGAGTAGAAATAGGAATACCCTCATCTAAATTGTCTACAAGCACAATCCAAAATGTAATACTAAGATGCTGATGAGACAGTTTGTGCAAGATGGGCTTCTCATTATATTTTTCTAACGAATTCACATTATAGTTCGATAATAATTCCTTCAGAGGAGCGCTTTCGCGAAAGCGTACTTCTTCCGCATCCATTTCTAACATTGGAAATTCGAAAAGCCCCTGCCAGATTCCTTTGCCTGTTCTTTGATTAAATAGCGTCTTTTGATCTCTAGATACAAATACTAAATAATTGAAATAGCGTTTTTTAATGTTGAGTTTTTTAATTTTTACTGGAAGCTCTTTGATTTTATTCTGTCTAAAGGCGACACACTCTTCCTGAAAAACACAATGCAAACAGTACGGGTTTTGTGGTTTGCATTGTATGGCTCCAAACTCCATAATAGCCTGATTAAAATTTGCAGGCTGGTTTGTGTCTATAAGTTCTTGTGCCAGTGCTTTAAACTCTTTGATCCCTTGTGTGCTATTAATAGGGGTGTCTATACCATACACTCTAGATAGTACACGATATACATTGCCATCTACCACCGCCGTGGGCCTATTAAAACAGATACTAGCAATGGCACTTGCAGTATAGTCTCCTACGCCCTTGAGTTTGAGAAGTTCTTTATAGGTATTAGGGAAAACTCCCTGTAGCTCATTTGTAATATACTGTGCTGTAAAATGTAGATTTCTTCCTCGAGAATAATATCCTAAGCCTTGCCAAAGTTTGAGAACCTCTTCTTCAGAAGCTGCTGCGAGATCTTGAACCGTAGGAAATGCTTCTATAAAGCGTTCATAATATGGTAAACCCTGTGCAACTCGAGTCTGTTGTAGGATAATTTCTGAGAGCCAAATGCGATAGGGATCCTTGGTGTTACGCCAAGGCATTTCACGTTTGTTTTGTAAGTACCAAGTAATGAGGTTATTAGAAAATGACAATTTTATAAAGAGTTTCTACGAAAGTATATCTTATGTCGTTATATTTTAAAAGATTATGCTTGAAAATTTGATTTTTTAATCCTTATATTTGCGCACTTGAATTTTTAACCCCCTAAAATTAAAATAATGACTAAAGCTGATATTGTAGCTAGAGTATCTGAGAAATTGGGTATCGAGAAGAATGATGTACAAGCAACGATCGAATCTTTTATGGAAGAAGTAAAAGGATCACTGGAAGGTGGTGATAATGTTTATCTTAGAGGTTTCGGGAGTTTTATTATAAAAACAAGAGCAGAGAAAACTGGTAGAAATATTTCTAAGAATACAACTATCAAAATACCTGCGCACAACATACCAGCGTTTAAGCCTGCAAAGGTTTTTGTAGAAGGTGTAAAGACCAACGTCGCTGTATAATTATTAGTAACACTATTAAAGAACTATTTTATGCCAAGTGGTAAAAAGAGAAAAAGACACAAGGTAGCAACGCACAAACGTAAGAAAAGACGTAGAGCGAACCGTCACAAAAAGAAAAAGTAGTCTAAGGCTACTTTTTCTTTTGTTGTTCTTTGACATCGCAGTAAGTCTGTAGCCTACACCTTGGGTACTACAACTATTGCACTGGATTTATTGCATATCGTATACAACTAGTATACAAGACACACCTGTGATAAATAATTGTATAATCCATTTGTTGCGCCTAGGCGTAATGGATAAAAAATACTAACAGAGTGAATAAAGAATTAATCATAAGATCTAGTTCCTCAGCAGTTGATTTTGCCTTATTAAAAGATGGAAGACTTATAGAATTACATAAAGAAGAAGATGGTAATAAATTTAATGTAGGTGATATATATATCGCAAACGTTAGAAAGAGCGTCTCTGGATTAAATGCTGCATTTGTAAATGTAGGATATGAGAAAGATGGCTTTTTACACTATCACGATCTTGGGCCTAAACTCCCTACACTTCTTAGTTATATAAAACGTGTAAGCACAGGTAAATTAAAAGACTATTCCTTAAAAGACTTTCGCTTTGAGAAAGATATTGACAAACACGGTAAAATATCCGATGTTTTGAAAGCTAAGCAAAGCATACTTGTACAAATTGCAAAAGAGCCTATTTCTACAAAAGGACCACGAATAAGTAGTGAACTTTCTATTGCAGGAAGATACATTGTTCTAGTCCCTTTTTCAGATCGTATTTCTATTTCTCAAAAGATAGAAAGTAATGAAGAAAAATCAAGGCTTAAGCGATTAGTGCAGAGCATCAGACCTAAAGGTTTTGGTGTGATAGTACGCACTGTGGCTCAAGGAGTAAAAGTAGCAGAACTAGATAAGGACTTACAAGATTTGGTAGACAAGTGGACTACCATGAGTAAAAAAATTAAAGGAGCACATCATCCTAGCAAAGTACTCGGTGAGATGAACCGAGCGTCATCTATTTTAAGAGATATATTTAATGACAGCTTTACTGGAATTACAGTAGATGATGAAACGCTCTATTATCAAATTAAAGAATATATAAGCGAGATCGCTCCTAAAAAGGAGAACATCGTAAAGCTATACAAAAGCAATGTTCCAATTTTTGAAAAATTTGGTGTAGAGAGACAGATCAAAACGTCTTTTGGTAAAACCGTTTCAATGAGCAAAGGAGCATACCTTGTTATAGAACATACAGAAGCCCTTCATGTGGTAGATGTAAACAGTGGTAACAGGTCTAATAAAGCTAAGAGTCAGGAAGATACTGCACTCGAGGTAAATATGATCGCTGCCTCAGAAATGGCACGCCAGCTTAGCTTGCGAGACATGGGAGGAATTATCGTGGTTGATTTTATAGACATGAACAAGGCCGAAAATAGGCGAAAACTATTTAACCATCTCAAAGATGAGATGAAACACGATCGAGCGAAGCATAAAATATTACCGCCTAGTAAATTTGGATTGATCCAGATCACCAGGCAACGAGTACGACCAGAAATGAATATCAAAACCCGTGAGGAAAACCCTAACGGAGGAAAAGGAGAAATAGAAGCTCCTATAGTTACGGTAGAAAAATTACAGAGTCAGCTCACACGTATATTAAAAAATGGCAATAAAAAGGTGACGCTTCATGCACATCCTTTTATCGCTGCCTTTTTAACAAAAGGATTTCCATCAATACGTTCTAAATGGTTTTTAGAACACAAAAAATGGGTAAAAATAATGCCCAGAGATGCTTACACGTATTTAGAATATCGTTTTATAGACAAAGACGGTAATGAAATAAAAGTTTAGACTAGAACCCTGTTCCTGCAAAGGAATGGGGTTTTTTTATGCGCCTGCGGGAGAGAATGATACTTTCAAGGAAATGTTTAAAACAACTTCACATTAAAATAGAATAACTTTATACTTCTTTATTTTAGGAAGTTTCAAGAGCTTTTTCAATTTTATTTACAGTTTCTATACTCTCGTCAATGGTTAATTGATCCTTATTCCTTTTTGCCCACTGAAATACGTTTTCAATACTAGAATCAACATTGTAATTGTCTGAAATATCTAAAAACCCAGAATATAAAAGGAATAACGAATTGTAATTTGGAGATTCCTTAAAAATTCGAAAGCTAGGGCGTTGATTTTCATTTAAATTCTTATTATAAATTTTGAGAAGCACCAAAATGGCAAACTGGTTGAAGAGATTAGAATTTTTGTTTTTAAATTCCAATAATCCAGGCATATATGTAGTTTCGAGGTGCATAAGATTATCATCAGACATTTCATTTTCTTTGACGAAATGAATCATTTCTTTAATGCTTTCATCGTAAAATAGTTTTTTCTCAATTATTGCGCTAGACGATTGATAGGTACTGTCTTTATTATCCTTACAATTGATAAAGCAACTTAATATTATAGACAATATTATAATGTGTGAATTTCTCAATGAAACATATTTGAATTAATGTAAAATATATTGAATCAATTGCTACATTGTTCTAAATTAAAAATACAATTATATTTTTTAAGTAATTGCAGAACTCCATAAAAACATACACAGTAGAGGAGGCCAAGCGCAGTATAGAACGCTATTGCGCCTACCAAGAACGCTGCCATCAAGAAGTAGCAAAAAAGCTAGGAGATATGCGTATGATCCCGGCTGCGATAGATGAAATCTTAGCGCATTTAATCCAGCACAATTTTTTGAATGAAGAACGGTTTGCGCGGGCTTTTGCCAGAGGTAAGTTTAGGCATAAGAAATGGGGAAGAGGTCGTATCGTACGAGAACTAAAGCAACGCCAGATAGGGAAGTATAATATAGATCAAGCCCTAAAAGAGCTCGAAGAAGAAGATTATGAAGGTGTGTTTGATACGCTTTCGCGAAAGCGGTTACAACAAATCATCACAGAAAAAGACAAATATCGCAAACGAAAAAAACTAGCAGATTATCTCTTATATCGTGGCTGGGAAGCACATCTAGTGTATGATAAGGTGAAAGAATTGATTCCATAATCATATATTTAGTTTTGTCTAAATTAATTTTTTTATCACTCCATTAAATAAATTTACCTTTGCCGTATGTATACGTTAGCAGAGGAAAATTATCTCAAAGCCATTTTTCATTTAGAACAAGAATATAATAAACCTGTGCCTACAAATGCCATTGCAGAGAAGTTAGCGATGAAAGCTTCTAGTGCCACAGATATGGTGCAAAAGCTCTCAGACAAAGGTCTTTTAAACTACCGCAGGTATAAGGGCGCCACGCTATCTGATGAAGGTAAAAAAGTGGCTGCGATTATTATTAGAAAACACCGCCTTTGGGAGGTGTTTCTTGTAGAGAAACTCAATTTTCAATGGGATGAAGTGCATCCTATTGCAGAGCAGTTAGAGCATATCCAGTCTGATGAGTTAATTAATAGGCTAGATGCTTTTCTAGATCATCCTGACTATGATCCTCACGGAGATCCTATTCCAGATAAGAACGGTGTCATTAAGACTGCAGAGAAAAAAGTACTTTCAGAATTGACTAAAGGTCAAGTAGGAGTTCTTGTAGGCGTGAGAGAGACTAGTAGTGAGTTCTTGCAATATCTCGACAAAAGAGATATCGCTATTGGAACAAAAATAAGAGTCTTAGGGCGAGAGTTTTTTGATGGATCAATGGTCTTGCAAGTACGAAAAGAGCAATTTTTTATCTCAAAAAAAATAGCCGAAAATCTATATATCCAAATCTAAATAATGACCATAAAAAAATACAAATTAACCTCTTGTTTATGCCTGTTTTGCGGCATTCTGAGTATGCAAGCGCAACAGGATACTTCTATACCAGACCTTGTAACAGATCGTCCAGATGCAACTGAGGCGCCTACCGTTGTCCCAAGAGGTAGCGTTCAAGTAGAGACGGGTGGTTTTTACACCTCTTTTGAAGATAATAATATCCAAGAAGAGACCTTTACCTACAATACAGCCCTTATACGCTATGGCTTGCTCGATAATTTTGAGTTACGCTTAGGATGGAATCTTGAGGAAAGCAAAACAACGGTTAATGGAAATACTCTAAACGAGATAGAGACAGGCTTTTCTCCATTGCTCTTGGGAATGAAGGTGGCTATTGCACAAGAAAAGGGTTGGCTGCCAGAAATAGGACTCATTGGGCATATATTTTTACCATTTAGTGCAAATAAAGAAGTGCGTCCAGAATTTACCAGTACAGATTTTAGGTTTGCCTTTAATCATACACTAAGTAAAAAATCTGGTCTTGCCTATAATCTAGGAGCACAATGGGGTGATGATTCTCCAGAAATAGCCTATATATATACCCTAGCCTATGGATATTCCATCACAGAGAAACTAGGTGCTTATGTTGAGGTTTATGGAGATTTCCCAGAAGACAATAAGGCAAACCATTTTTGGGATGCAGGACTCACGTATGCTATTGCACCTTTGATACAGTTAGATGCAACTATCGGGCAGAGTATCACAAAAGGTCAAGATATATTGTTGAGCGCTGGAGTAAGTTTTAGAATAGATAAAAGAAAATAATATGAAATATAGGTATATACTAGTACTAGTCATCGCAAGTTTATTTTCTTGTAAAAAAGAGGTAGACCCAAATCAGAAAATGCAAGTAGTCACAACCACTACAATGATTACTGACTTAGTTAAAAACATAGGAGGCGATGTAGTAGATGTGCAAGGATTGATGGGTGCAGGAGTAGACCCTCACTTATATAAGGCGAGTGCAGGTGATGTGACAAAACTTTCTAATGCAGACATTATTTTTTACAACGGCCTTCACCTTGAAGGAAAGCTCGTAGAGGTATTTGAAAAGATGGGTTCAGATAAAGTTACTCAGGTCGCTTTGGGTGAAAAACTAGACCCAGCTGGACTTATTGGGTCAGATTATTTTGCCTCTAATTATGATCCTCACGTTTGGTTTAATATTCAATATTTTAAAGAATTTACGAATGAGGTAGTGAGTACGCTTTCGCGAAAGCTACCACAACACAAAGAACAGTTTGCGTCCAATGGAGCAGTTTATCTCAAAAAACTAGACGCACTTGAAGCGGAAGTAAAAGCAATTATAGCAACACTTCCAGAAGAAAAACGCATTCTTGTGACGGCTCATGATGCCTTTAACTATTTTGGGAAGAGTTATGACTTTAATGTTGTGGGATTACAAGGGCTTTCTACAGCTACAGAAGCAGGTGTGCAAGATGTGCAAAAACTCTCTCAATTTATTATAGACAAGAATGTCAAAGCAATTTTTGTGGAGAGTTCTGTGCCTCAGCGCACCATAGAAGCCTTGCAAGAAGCTGTACGAGCAAAAGGTCATGAGGTAATTATAGGAGGATCTCTCTATAGTGACGCATTAGGCGATGCGGGTACTATAGAAGGAACCTACATTGGGATGTTTACCTACAATGTCAATACAATTGTAAATTCCTTAAAATAACATGGAAGGATCTAAAATAGCAGTACAAGTAGATGATCTTACCGTAGCGTATAACTACAAACCGGTATTATGGGACATTGATCTTACAATTCCTGAAGGGGTTTTGATGGCGATTGTAGGCCCTAATGGCGCAGGTAAGTCTACGCTCATTAAGGCTATTTTAGGAATTATAGATCCTATCGCAGGTAGTGTCGCTATCTACAATGAGCCTTATGAAAAGCAACGAAAGAAAGTTGCATACGTGCCCCAGAAGGGAAGTGTAGATTGGGATTTTCCTACTACTGCCTTGGATGTTGTGATGATGGGGACTTATGGAAAACTCGGTTGGATAAAACGGCCAGGAAAGAAAGAAAAAAAGGCAGCATTAGAAGCCTTAGAAAAAGTGGGTATGCTCTCTTTTAAAGGAAGGCAGATTAGTCAACTAAGTGGAGGACAACAACAACGTGTTTTTTTGGCAAGAGCTCTGGTGCAAGACGCGGCAATCTATTTTATGGACGAACCGTTTCAAGGAGTAGATGCAACTACGGAGATTGCAATTATCAATATTCTTAAGGAATTACGCAAAGCAAACAAGACCGTAATTGTAGTACATCACGATTTGCAAACGGTACCAGAATACTTTGACTGGGTTACCTTTTTGAATGTGAAGAAAATTGCTACAGGTCCTGTTAAGGATATCTTTAATGATGATAATCTTACAAAGACGTATGGTATAAATTATAAAGTGGCGGTGAATCAGTAGCATATAGTCTCTGGACTGTAGACGTTAGTTGTTAGAGCAAAAAGGAAAAGTAATATGGAAGAAGTACGTTTTAATTTCGAAGATCTAAAGGTTTATGAAAAAGCTTTAGAATTTATTAGCGAAGTATATAGACTGACTGAAAGTTTCCCTAAAGAAGAAAAATATAGATTGAGTGCACAGTTCATTAGAGCATCTACATCAATAGCACTAAACATAGCCCAAGGTGCTGGAGATACAAATGCTCAGTTTAATAGATATTTACAAATAGCGCAGGATAGTATAAAGGAGTGTGTTGTGTGTTCAACTATAGCAAGGAGACAGAAATTTATAAATATAAGCGATGATAACAGTTTGAGATTGTCCTTGTCTCAGATGGCAAAAATGATTACCAATCTGCAGAAGTATTTAAAAAAGAACTAATTAAAATTACCAACGTCTAAAGACAAAAGTCTAAAGACACATAATTATGGAAATTACTGAATATTTCACACTCGTCTTTACAGACTACACACTGCGCACCATTACGCTAGGCACTGCTATTCTTGGTGCCATTTGTGGGATGTTGGGAAGCTTTGCAGTACTTAGAAAACAAAGTCTTTTAGGAGATGCTATTTCTCATGCAGCCCTTCCAGGGATTGCACTAGCCTTTTTAATTACGGGGACTAAGGATACTAATTTACTTTTGATAGGGGCTTTAATAAGTGGATTAATAGGCACCTTCTGGATACGAGGGATGATTACCAAGACCCATCTTAAAAGTGATACTGCTTTAGGGTTAATTCTTTCTTTGTTTTTTGGTTTTGGGATGTTGTTACTCAGTTTTATTCAAAAACAACCGAATGCTAATCAAGCGGGACTCGATAAATATCTTTTTGGACAAGCAGCTACATTGGTACAAAAGGATGTCACGTTAATGGCTATTGTAACAGGGATTTGTTTAGTTGTCATACTCTTATTTTGGAAAGAGTTTAAAATGTTGCTTTTTGATGCAGATTATACAAAGACATTAGGTTTTAACACTCGATTTATAGATGTTCTAATAACATTTTTTATCGTACTAGCGATAGTCCTTGGATTACAAACAGTAGGAGTTGTACTTATGAGTGCAATGCTTCTAGCTCCTGCAGCTGCTGCCAGACAGTGGACGAATAAGCTAAGTGTAATGCTCGTTCTTGCAGCGCTCTTTGGAGCTTTTTCAGGAGTTTTTGGAACTGCAATAAGCGCCAGCCAGAATAACTTGTCTACAGGACCCGTGATAGTATTAGTAGCTGCTGTTTTTGTACTGGTTTCATTTATCTTTTCTCCAGAACGAGGAATACTATTTAAACAAATACGTTTCTGGAAAAACAGAAGAGATCTACAACTCCAGAAAACCTTGCAATTTATGTTTGATATTGTGAGAGACCATCCAGATATCTCGCATCCTCACGCCATTAAGATTCTCAATAACTTTCAGGGTTATACAAAGAATACTTTGAAAAAGATGGAAGAGAAGAATTGGGTACAAGTAAAAGGAATGAAATGGTCGCTCACTCAGGAAGGTTATCACGCTGCCGAAAATTTATATAAACAATAATGGGAGCACAATTAGAAATACAATTAATAGCAGCGGTAGTGGCAATTGCTTGTGCCATACCAGGAGTTTTCCTTGTACTACGCAAGATGTCTCTTATAAGTGATGCTATAAGTCATTCTATATTACCGGGTATTGTTCTGGGGTTCTTAATAACGCACGATCTTAATTCTCCTTGGTTAATCCTTTTAGCAACAATTACAGGTGTTATTACCGTAGTGTTAGTAGAGGCTATTCAGAAAACAGGACTCGTAAAAGAGGATACTGCCATTGGGCTTGTATTTCCAGCACTTTTTAGTATTGGGGTTATTCTCATTGCAAAAAATGCAAACGATGTGCATCTCGATGTAGATGCAGTGTTACTAGGTGAGCTCGCTTTTGCTCCTTTTGATAGATTACTTGTAGCAGGAACAGATATAGGCCCTAAATCACTTTGGGTAATGGGAAGTATCTTGCTGGTAACCATCGGACTACTCTTTGCATTTTTTAAAGAGCTCAAGGTAAGCACCTTTGATGCTGGCTTATCATCTGTTTTAGGCTTTTCTCCAGTGGTGATGCATTATGGATTAATGTCTATTTCTTCGGTTACTGTGGTGGGTGCCTTTGATGCAGTAGGAGCAGTACTTGTAGTTGCTTTAATGATTGCCCCAGCAGCAACGGCCTATTTACTTACATCAGACTTAAAAAAAATGCTTATGCTTTCGGTAATCTTTGGGGTTACTGCGGCTGTAGCGGGATATTGGATGGCTCACTTGCTAGATGCTTCCATTTCGGGCTCTATGACAACGATGTTAGGTCTCGTATTTCTTATGGTATATCTATTTGCGCCCAATAAGGGAATAATTGCCGTAATGTATAGACAGCGACAGCAACGTACAGAAGTCTCCTTACTTACCTTTTTATTACATCTCAACAACCATACAGAGGAGAGCGAGCGTCATATAAATCATCTTAATGAGCATATCAATTGGCAAAAAGTACGCTCTCGCACCGTCTTAGAGCTTGCTCAAAAAAACAACATGATTACCATATCAAATAGTATAGTAACCCTCACTAAAAAAGGAAAAGAATTTACCGATCTTGCTTTAGAGTATATTGTGACCAATAAGGACGAAAAGATCGAACCTATGAAGGATGATTTCTTTCTCTTTAGAGGGTAGTTGCAACATGGCATCGTTATTGTCGTATATCAAGTAAATAATACGCATATGAAACAGTTTCTTTTTATCGCTTTAGTAGTTTTTAGTTACGCTTTCGCAAAAGCGCAAGACAACACACCCAATCCAGTAGAGGCTCCAAGAATAGGAGTGAAACTAATGTATGGTAATATGGCAGATTTTGGGGAGACACAGATTAAGTTTAAAAAGGTTCTTACAGATTCAAGATGTCCTAAGGATGTCACTTGTGTATGGGCTGGCGAAGCAACAGTGCTCGTAGAGATATACAAAGACGGAAAATTAGAGGGAGAACAAACGTTGAAATTTGCACCAATTAATCCCGTTTTGGATATCGTAAACACAAATTTTTTAAACGTAAGAGCTTTGAAATTGCAGCCTTATCCAAAATCAAGTATACCTAAGAATAAAGAAGATTACTACTTGGTGTTAGACATGAAGGAAAACTAATTACAACCGCAATTTCCGCTACTACAAGAGCCTTTTGAGGCTTTTTTCTTTTTTAAAAAGGGAGGCATCCAAACAAGCTTGGTAAAGAGATATCCCAGAGCTGCCGCAAAAATTAAAAAGACAATACTATTTTGAAAAATTTCCATATGATTTTGTCGGTCTTTTGGGTGATACTTTACTTTAAAAATTGATAGGCCATTAATGCAGTTACATAGGCAAAAATAGTCATTCCTACAAACTGTATTGCGGGCCATTTCCAGCTGTTAGTCTCACGCTTTACGATCGCCAGCGTGCTCATACACTGCATCGCAAAAGCATAAAAAAGTAATAACGAGATACCACTCGCGAGATTAAAACGTGGTGTGCCCAGAATAGGGTTTACCTCACCAGCCATCCGGTTACGTATGGTTTCTTCTTCATCATCACCTACGCTGTAAATTGTGGCTAGGGTTCCTACAAAGACCTCACGTGCCGCAAAAGAGGTGATGATGGCAATTCCTATTTTCCAGTCATAACCCAAAGGTTCTACAGCAGGTTCAATAAATTTACCCATATATCCTATGTAACTATGCTCCAATTTGTGAGAAGCGATTTGTTTTTCTAAGTCCGCTTTCGCGAAAGCGCCCTCCTCCATCTGCGCCGTTACAATAGCCTCTGCATTTGAGAACTCTTTGGTCGGGCCAAAAGAGGCCAGCACCCAGAGCACTATAGAAATAGCAAGTATAATTTTACCTGCGTCTATCACAAAAGCCTTCGTCTTTTCTACCACATTAATAGCTACATTTTTTAATAATGGCAGCTTATAGTTAGGCATTTCTATCACAAAGAAGGACTTGCTTTTGATCTTTAATATCTTATTAAGCAACCAAGCAGCGCCTATAGCGGTTGCAAATCCAAGTAAATACAAACTCATTAAAACTAATCCCTGTACATTAAAAACACCCCATTCCTTATCTGGAATTACAAGAGCGATAATGATTAAGTACACAGGTAATCTCGCTGAGCAGGTTGTAAACGGTGTCACTAAAATGGTGATGAGTCGTTCTTTCCAACTTTCTATATTTCTGGTTGCCATAATTGCGGGAATCGCACAGGCTGTTCCAGATACAAGAGGGACAATACTTTTACCACTTAGTCCAAAGCGTCTCATCACGCGATCCATTAAAAATACTACTCGACTCATATACCCACTCTCTTCTAAAACGGAAATAAATAGAAATAAGAAGGCGATCTGAGGTATAAAAATGACAATCCCTCCTAGTCCTGCAACTATACCTTCGGCAAGAAGGTTCGTAAGAGCTCCTTCTGGAAGCGTGTTTTTTACCCATTCACTAAGTGAAGCAAAGGTCTCATCTATAAAGTCCATTGGGTAACTGGACCAATCATAAATTGCTTGGAAAATGAGTAGTAAAATGGCAAAAAAGATCACATAACCCCAGATTTTATGAGTAAGAATACGGTCTAATCGAGAACGTAAGTCTTTTGCGTTGGCTGTATCAATGGTCTGCGTTTCTTTAAGCACATCATTGATAAATTTATATCTAATAATGGTTTCTTTTTGTTGCAGTCGTTTGAGGTTGCTGGTAGACTCTGTCTTGAAAGACGCTATGGTCTTCATTTCTTGACGTTCTACTTTTCCAAAATTTACATCTTGAGTGATTACTAACCAGAGTTTGTACAAGTCTTGATTAGGAAATGCGTTGCGCAGTCTATCAAAATACTCAGGAGCAATTACAGACGCATTTACACAAGGAGTAGTAGAAATTGTTTTATACTGAGTAATAAGCTCTTTTAGATACTCTATTCCTTGATTCTTTCTACTACTTATTAAGGCAATCTTTGTTTGTAGCTTTTCTTCCATCGATGGGATGTCTAGGCTTATAGCCTTTCGCTTCATCCTGTCGGCCATATTTATGGCAAGTATTGTAGGAATGCTTAAGTCTTTTATCTGTGTAAAAAGGAGTAAATTACGTTTAAGATTCTCAACGTCAGAAACGACCACAGCTACGTCTGGAAAGTCTTTGTCATTTCTGTTAAGGAGCAACTCTATAACCACATTTTCATCCAAGGAAGATGCATTTAAACTGTATGTGCCTGGTAAATCTAGAATATGGGCTTTTACGCCACGTCCAAGTTTACAGATGCCTTCTTTTTTTTCGACTGTGATGCCAGGGTAGTTACCTACCTGCTGGTTAAGACCTGTAAGGTGGTTAAATACAGAAGTCTTACCGGTATTGGGGTTTCCTATGAGCGCTACATTAAGTTGCTTTGCCATTAAGTGGGAGTTTCAATGAGAATATGGATGGCGGTTTCTTTGCGAATTGCCATATGACACCCGTTTATGTTTACATACATAGGATCTGCAAAGGGTGCTAATTGTAAAAGTTGTACTTCGTTACCTGGCAAACAGCCCATTTCTAGGAGTTTGAGAGGCACATGATCTGTTGCTACATCTAGTATGATGGCTTTTTCTCCTTTTAATAAATGAGCAACAGTTTTTTTCAATGTTTATTTAGATTGAATTTAAACAACAAAAATAATGGATTTGGATAAAAGCGTAAAGGGTTTTTGTAAAATAGTTGGTGATGGTAGACTGGTATTTTGGTATTTCAGTATGTTGGTAATTTGGTATTTCAGTATGTTGGTAATTTGGTAGGTTAGTATTTTGGTATAATATTCTCGTACCTCGTACCTCGTACCTCGTATCTCCTACCTCGTACCTCGTACCTCGTACCTTTTATCTCGTACCTCTAGTCCCTCAATCTAAAACAACTTTTGCCAGAAACTTTTCTTAGGAGCATATTCTGTTTTAAGTATTTTGATATCGTCTAGAAGCCTATCAATATCTTTATCGAGTGTGCCATCATAATAGCCTCTTATTTGTTTTTTTTTATCAATAAGCATGAAATTTTCGGTATGTACCATATCTAAGTCATCTGCTGTTGTTGGAAGATCCTTTACGGCGAGATAACTTTTTCGCGCAAGCGTATATATATCTTCTTTAGATCCAGTTACTAAATTCCATTTGTTGTCGTCCACTCCTTTTTTGAGAGCGTAGGCCTTAAGTACTTCTGGCGTGTCTTGGTTAGGGAACACGGTGTGTGATAGTAGCTTTACTTCTTGATCTTCTTTAAGTTCCTTTTGAATTTGGATCATATGCTCTGTCATTACTGGACATATAGTTTGACACGTGGTAAAGAAAAAATCTGCCACGTATATTTTGTCTTCGTAGTCTGCCTGAGTAACGGTTTCTCCATTCTGGTTAGTAAGGGAGAAAGGGGCGATTTTGTGATATTTTTTTACATATTGTAATGTGGTGTCTACAAGTTCCTTGCTTACCATTTCTGGTTGGTAAATAGGTAGTTTAGGCGGCACATTGAGCAACTGATATATCACGTAAAGTATAATAGTTGAGAGTATTAAAAGTGTGATAAAAAGCGTTTTATATCTAGCTAAAAGTGTTGCCATTACTATGGTTTTATGCAAAATTACGACGCAAACCTTAGATGATCTAAAGGGAATAATTAAAAGTTTCTTAATTACGCTTTCGCGAAAGCGTAAACACTAGCATAAACCGCTTCAAAAGGTTACTTTTGTGCCTTTCTAATTAGGATTAAGATTTTATGGAATTATTGATACAGATATCTCAATTTGTTTTGTCAATCTCTATACTGGTGGTGCTACACGAGTTTGGTCATTTTTTACCTGCCCGATGGTTTGGCATTAAGGTGGAGAAGTTCTTTTTGTTTTTTGACGTAAAGTTTGCGCTCTTCAAAAAGAAAATAGGAGAGACGGTTTATGGCGTAGGATGGTTGCCGCTAGGTGGCTATGTGAAGATTGCAGGGATGATAGATGAGAGTATGGATACCGAGCAAATGGCAAAGCCAGCGCAGGATTGGGAATTTCGCTCTAAGCCAGCCTGGCAACGTCTTATCGTAATGGTAGGCGGTGTAACGGTAAATGTGTTATTAGCTTGGTTTATATATGCAGCAATGCTCGTGTATTATGGAGATGAGTATGTGCCGGCAGATAGACTTAAATATGGTATTGCCGTAGGAGAAGTAGGAGAGCAATTAGGGTTGCAAAATGGAGATCAGATTCTTAAGATTGACGATAAGATTGCAACCCGTTTTGACGATGCACAAATCGATGTTCTGTTAGGAGATGAGATAACAGTTTTGAGAGATGGAAAGGAAATAGATGTTACTTTACCAGATGAAGCAAAAAAATCAATTTTAGATAGAGAAAGTCGCTTTATAGCTATTAGGTACTCAAATATTATGGGTGAAATAGGAAAGGGAAGTATTGCTGAAGGTGTGGGAATTAAACCTGGGGCAGAAATATATTCGGTCAATGGGAAGAAGGTAGAATATTGGCACGAAATAGTTCGAGGAATAAATAAAAGAAGAGGAGATGTACTGTCTGTTAAATTTAAACAAGGAGATACAATATTTCACAAATATGCTTTTATTCCTATGGATGCGACAATTTTTGGCCTTAGTCCTGATGATTCAGGATACGAAGTTAAAGATGAATATGGAGTTCTCGATGCCATTCCAGTAGCTTTTACAAAGACATTCGATGTTTTATCAAAACAAGTGCGACAGTTTAAACTCATATTTAATAAAAAGATACAGGGATATAAAAAGGTAAAAGGTCCTATAGGAATTGTAGAGATGATGTCTCCTACTTGGGACTGGTATGCTTTCTGGGGCTTTACTGCCATGTTTTCTGTATGGCTAGCGTTTGTAAATATCTTACCTATCCCTGCGCTAGACGGAGGGCACGTAATGTTTTTGCTATATGAAATGGTCACTGGAAAAGCGCCTAGTGAGAAAACACTAGAGCGAGGTCAGATTGTAGGATTTGTAATTGTTATGGGGCTTATGGTAGTGATCTTTGGGAATGATATCTGGAATGTAATCAAACGTTTTATTGAATAAAAAAAGTTAAAGAGTACTAGATGAGTGCTATTAAAGATATTATTGCCTCCAGAAGATCTGTCTATCCAGATCAATTTATTGACAAAGAAATCTCTAAGGAATTGCTAAGTGATCTACTTAGTAGTGCTACCTATGCTCCTTCTCATAAAAAAACAAACCCGTGGCGCTTTATTGTGCTCACTGGAGATGTCAAAACTAAGTTTGCTCATTTTCTTGCAGATACGTATCAAAAAGTTACTCCAGCAGATAAGTTCTCTGCTTTTAAGCATCAAAAAGTTGCTCAAAAACCGTTGCAATCTGGTGCAGTCATAGCCATATGTATGCAACGAGACCTTAAGGAAAGAGTTCCAGAGTGGGAGGAAGTTGCTGCTACCGCTATGGCCGTGCAAAATGTATGGTTGAGACTTGAAGAATTAGAATTGGGCGGTTACTGGAGTAGCCCTAGTCTTAAGGATTATTTTAGAGAATTTTATAGACTGGAGGAGGGTCAAAAATGCCTAGGATTCTTTTACCTGGGATACTTGAAAGATCCTGTTTCAGTCAAAAAAGAACCTCTTCATCTAGGAGGCTATGTGCATTTTGTAACAGAATAACTCATTAATTTTTACTTGTTATTTTTCACAAATTACTATTATTTTAGTGACTTACGTCGAGTTTTAAGGCCTTTTATATGATTTTATCGAGTATACTATTGTTTTGGTCGAATTAATTGGCACATGAATTTGAATAAGAGTTACTTGTGACGATTTAATTATTTTTGACGTTCTAATAATGGAATTTGAAAACAGATTCTTGAACAAGAGAGATAGTTGCTTTTAATTTTTTTTAAGCTTTTAATGTATACCCCTAATATATCGACGATGAAGTCGATAACATAATTTTGAAATGAAAACACTAACAAAAATTACCCTCGTAGTTGTATTTTTTATGACTACTTCTTTACTAGCACAAACTGGAAAGATTAGTAAAGCAGACAAAATGTTTGATCAATACTCCTACGTAGATGCGCGAAAAGTATATCTAGAAGTGGTAGAAAAAGGATTTGAATCTGCAGATTTATATAAAAAAATCGCAGACTCCTATTATTTTAATGCTCAGTATACTGAAGCGGTAGCTTGGTATGACAAATTAGTGACAAACTACCCGTCTGAAGCTTTACCCGAGTATTACTTTAGATATGCTCAATCGCTAAGGTCTGTGAAAGATTATGATAAAGCAGATGAAATGATGACTGCCTTTAATAAAGTAAGTAATAAAGATTACCGAGCAGATTTATTTGTAGAATCACCAGATTATTTAAGTACTGCTGGTTATAAAGCGAGCACCTATACTCTAGAAGATATTAGAGCAATAAATTCTAGATTGTCTGACTTTGCCCCGATGTTATATGAGGGAAAATTGATTTTTGCAACTTCAAGAGACTCTGGAGGAGGTGCCAAACGTATTCATAAGTGGAACAACCAACCCTTTTTAGACTTATATGAGTCTACTGTGGGTGAAGCGACTAGTTCTTATAGTAAGCCAAAACCTTTTAGTGGAGAATTGAATTCTAAATTTCACGAAAGTACTACTACCTTTTCAAATGATGGGAAGACAGTATATTTTACTCGTAATAACTATAATGGCGGAAAATACAGAAAGGATAAAAACGGGACTAATAAACTGAAGATTTACAAGTCTGTGAAGGAAAACGGCAAATGGAATACGCCTGTTGAAATGCCTTTTAATAGTGACGAATATTCTACGGCACATCCAGCATTAAATAAAGATAATACGAGACTATACTTTGCATCAGATATGGAAGGTACAATAGGACTTTCGGATATATGGTATGTAGAAATTGCAGAAGATGGTAGCTACGGCACTCCAGTAAATATGCAAAAGCCTATTAATACAGAAGGTAGAGAGACGTTTCCATTTATGAGTGAAATGGGTAATTTATACTTTGCATCTGATGGACACCCTGGACTAGGAGGGCTAGATGTTTTTGTTACCACTCCAGATGATAATGCTGGAGCGCAGAAAGAAATCATAAACTTAGGAGAGCCTATTAATAGTTCTTATGACGACTTTTCTTTTATCGTGAAGGATAGTATTCTTGTAGGATACTTTGCATCTAATAGAAAGAGAGGTCTTGGAAGCGATGATATCTATAAGTTTAACCAAGAAATAATTTGTGCAATCATTGCAGATGGAGTTACCTTAGATAAAGATTCTAACGAGCCCGTAAGCGGAGTTACAGTGGAGTTATTAGATAAAGACAGTAATGTTGTAGACTCTGCAATAACAGATGATCAAGGAAAGTATAGTTTTGACACCGCAGGTTGTGAAGGTCAATACATCGTTAGAGGTTCAAAAGAAGAATATAGTGGAGATGAGAAGTTATTTAACACACCAGATGTTTCTGGAACTGTATCTAATAATCTATACTTAGAGCTTAATAAAAAACCTTTTGAAGTAGGAGATGACCTTGCAAAGGTATTGGAGTTAAATCCTATCTATTTTGATTTTGATAGATTTAATATTCGTCCAGATGCTGCTTTAGAATTAGAAAAAGTAATTGCAGTAATGAGAGAGTATCCTACCATGTTGGTAGACGTGAGGTCACACACAGATAGCCGTGCCCCAGATGCTTATAATGCGAAGCTGTCAGATAAAAGGAATAAATCCACCATTGCTTACATTATTGATCAAGGGATCAATAGCAGTAGGCTTACAGGGCGCGGGTATGGTGAGAGTCAGCTAGTAAATGGGTGTTCAAACGGTGTAGATTGTTCTGAAGAAGAGCATCAACTTAATAGACGATCTGAGTTTATCATTGTAAAAATGTAACGATCATTTTATTCGATATAATGAGCCTCTAGAAAACTAGGGGCTTTTTTGTGGAGGCCTATGAGCGCTGTTCGTTCTCTATGGTTTGTGAATGTTTATAGACCGCTTTCGCGAAAGCATAAAAAGAGTGTCTAATTTATCTGTAATAAAGCCGTACCATTCATAATCACTTTTCCAACAAAAAACACTAGAAAAGAAAGGCAAACTACAAATTTCATAAAAGAACTGGCAAGAAATCCAAGTACAGAACCTGTTGCGGCTTTTACAGCAGTCTTAGAGTCTGACTTGTTGAACCCTATTTCACCAATGAGAGCTCCTAAAAAGGGACCAATCAAAATACCAAAAGGGATAGGAGCTAGTATACCAACGATAAGCCCAATAGTGGTTCCTATTGCGCCCGCTTTACTCCCGCCAAAGCGCTTTGTGCCCGCAGCGGGTATAATGTAATCCAGAACGAACATGACAATCGCAACAAGTCCGGTTACCACCAAAAAGGTAATACTCACAGGTACTGTATTTGTAAAATGAAGTAGTAAGAGACCTACCCAACTTACGGGTGGTCCGGGCAATACAGGAAGAAAGCTCCCGATCATTCCTAAAACGATAAGTACAAGCCCTAATAAGACAAGTAAGATATCAATCATTATAAGTGTTTATACAGTATAAGACGACATGTGAACGTAAACGTTACAATTTTATAACTAAAAAATTAGTTTAAACTAATTTTTTAGTTATATTTATATCCTGATTGTAATAATCGTCATTCTGAACTTGTTTCAGAATCTCATCAAGTCTGTGTTTTGTATACAGCCTTATAACAATATCTAAAATGAAACAACTCACAAAGGCAGAAGAAGATATCATGCAAGTACTCTGGGAGCTACAGGAAGCAAAAGTCGCCGCCATTATTGAGCAATTTCCAGAACCTAAACCTGCGTATAACACGGTTTCTACCATTGTACGAATATTAGAAGACAAAGGATTTGTAGATTATAGAAAAGAAGGGCGGGGTCATATATACTTTCCTAAAGTGGCAAAAGCAGAGTATAGTAGCCAGTCGCTACATAAGATCATGGACGGATACTTTCAAGGCTCATTTAAAAGTATGGTGTCTTTTTTTGTGAAAAAGAATGATGTAAGTATATCGGAAATGGAGGAGATTATGGAAGAGATTAATAAAGAAGGTAAAGAATGATACATTATATACTTGAGATAATCGGTTTCCAGTTACTATTTCTTATGGCTTACGAGGTTTTTCTTAAGAAAGAAACCTTCTTTACCTGGAACAGAATTTATTTACTCGTAACACCTTTAGTGAGTCTTGTGCTTCCTTTTGTGAAAATTCCCGTATTACAACAAAGTATTCCTGATACCTATAGGATTGAACTGCCAGAAATCCTTCTAGGAAATACATATCAAGAGCTTTTGATACGTGGAGAAATGCTTCCTGAAGTAGTGGTTTCTGGCGACGCTCCTTTAGACCTATTTCAGATACTGTTAAGCATTTGGTATGTAGGAATTGCTGTAAGTTTATTGGTATTTGTGTTCAAACTTTATAAAATAGGGCAACTAGAGCGCTTAGGTAGCAAAACATATATTGATGGAATGCGTGTCATTATAATACCCAACAGTACGACTGCCTTTTCTTTTTTTAATACCATGTTTTTAGGTGAGAATTTGTCTAAAAAACAACAAAGTGGTATCGTCTTGCACGAAGCGATCCATATGCGGGAAAAGCATTCTCTGGATATGCTCTTTTTTGAGATGCAGAGGATTTTGTTTTGGTTCAATCCCTTGGTATATGCCTATCAAAAAAATATGATTTTGTTGCAAGAGTATATGGCAGATGCAAAAGTTGTTGCACAATTAGATAAACGTAATTACTACCAGAACCTATTAGAACAGGTGTTCCAGACAGAAAATATTTCATTCATCAATACATTTTTTAATCATTCATTCATCAAAAAGCGAATCATTATGTTACAGAAATCAAAATCAACACCTTTTGCTCGCTTTAAGTATGTCTTATTAATTCCAGTAGTATGCGCTATGCTTTTTTATGTTGCTTGTTCTGAGGAACTACCACAAGAAAGTATAAGTGATACAGAATCTTTAGAAAGTCAGATAACGGCCTTAAGATTAGAGCTTGAGGCAAAAAAGGACGATCTTACCTTCGATGATTTAAGCGAGCTTACGGCATTAGAAAATCAGATTAATAAAACTATTAGAAAGGAAAATACTAAAAGCACTTCGGATGAAACTTTTTACGAAAGAGAATCAAAATATATAGACTTTGACGATGCTCACGCTGTTCCTTATGCTGTAATAGAAAAAGTACCTACCTATCCAGGCTGTTCTGGAAGCACCAATGAGGAGCTTAAGAAATGTATGTCAGATAAAATTGCGAAGACCGTAAATCGTGGTTTTAACACCTCTTTGGGGCAAGAATTAGGACTCACTGGGGTAAATAGAATTTTTGTTTCTTTTATGATCAACAAATCTGGGGAGATCGTTAATATAAGATCAAGAGCTTCGCATCCAGGTTTGGAGAAAGAAGCAGAAAGAGTTATCAAAACCTTGCCTCAAATGAAACCTGGAGAGCAAAATGGAGAGCCAGTAGATGTTTTATACAGCCTTCCTATTACATTTAAAATACAAGAATAAGAACTTATGAAAAACCTAGTATTAGGGATCGTATTATTTATAATATGCAAAGCCGGAGCGCAAACTCCGGCTTCTGCTATTGCAGATAGTTTGTATGCTGTGGGCAATTATTCTCAGGCCCTCAAAGTATATGAAACAAACCCTCAAAGTGCATCAAATTACCTTAAGATAGCACGAGCTTATAAAGGCTTAGGGAATAAGGCGCAAGCTTTAGAGGCATACCAGATCTCTTTAAAAATGGACAAAGAGCAACCTATTGCCACCACTGAGTATGGTAAAATGTTGCTTACCAGAAATAAATTTGCACAAGCAGATTCTATTTTTGGGTTGCTAACAGCGCGGTATCCAGATAACCCAGAGTATTACTATCAACATGGGAGAGCATTACGTAAGTTAAAAAGAGACACAGCGATTCGTAAAGAAGCGTTTGAAAAGAGGTATGTAACCGCTTTCGCGAAAGCGGTATCCCTAGACTCCACACATCTCAAAGCAATAGGGCAGCTAGCCCTATATCACCTACAACAAAGTGACTACCCCGAAGTAGAAAAGCTTTGTTTTAAAGCACTAGAATCAGATCCAGAGAATATTGAGATTATGAACCTCCTTGCTCAAAATTTTTATAATCGAGGCTTCTACACTGAGGCTGTAGACTGGTTTGAAAAATTAGTAGCGCTTGGTCAAAAGTCTGCATTTATACATGAGAAATTGGGGTATGGGTATTACCAAGAGCGTATGTATGAGCTCGCTATAGATCAATACAACATCTTACTAGAATATGATGATGAGCACTACGGAACCTACCATATACTTGCAAAACTATATAACCATATAAAAGATAAAGAGAAGGCTATTGAGGCGAGTGAGAAAGCCCTTTATTTTAAAGATTTGCCACTTGATGATGTTTATATGACCTTAGGTGCTACCTACAGATTACACAAACAATGGCCAGAAGCTATAGAGCAATTTCAAAATGCTATTAAAGAAAATCCAGAACAAGGAGGGGCGTACCATAATCTTGCCATATGCGCAGATAATTATTACAAGGATAAGAAAGCCGTGGTGACCTTGTACCAGCAGTTTGTTTCTAAGTTTGAGAATAATCCTAAATATATTTATACTGTAAAACTCGCCCAAGAACGGGTAAAAATCTTAAATAGGGAGATTTTTATGGATAAGGATGGTAACTAGAACGGGCTTGCTATAGCTCTTAAATTAAAGTATCTTCACCATATTATTTACTACTTTGTATGTGGTTTAGATATAGTTTAGTATTCCTGTTGCTTGTAATGGCTTCCTGCACCTCTTGGGAGACAAAAAAAGTGTCTACCCAAGAAATCTTACATCAAAAATGGGAAACCATATCCTTAAATGAAGTTGAAGAGTACCCTTCTTTTAAAACGTGCGATACGACGGCTACGAGGCTTGATCATAAAAAGTGTTTTGAAGGGACTATCCAACAGACGCTTTCTAGTCATCTGGCATACCAAACATTAATCGTTACAAAACCCATTCACGATACGGTGTGGGTAGATTTCATGATTAATGAAAAAGGGAAATTTTGTTTGGACTCACTACGTATTTCATCAGAAGTTAGTGAGGAGTTACCTAGCATGGAAAGGATTATACACGACGCAGTTGTGCAGCTACCAGAAGCGCGACCTGCTACAAAAAGAGGTATTCCTGTGAGGGCTCAATTTAAAATTCCGCTAGTGCTTAAAGTGGACTAAAGATTAAATTTATAACCTATACTAAAGTCTACAGGAAACTCACCATTATCATCTAAGAAAAAGGAATATACATCTAGATAATTGAGCATTAAATAGCCATTACCCAAAGCAATATCTGCGCCTAGACCAAAAAGAAAAGGCCCTTGAAAGCTCCCGCCAGAAGCTCCTTCAGTCACAAAAATTTGATCATCTACAACAGTCTCGATATCTCCTGTAGTAGCACTTGTGTAGGTTGCTAGTTTGGTGTTTAGAAATACATCTATACGCTCAGATTTTATAAACTTAAACCTGTAATTTAATGAAAACTGAGTGGCGCTATAATCATAGTCATCACTAGACAAGGTTTGCTTGTACTGCACTACAAATGAGTGACGAGGGAGTGCCTGTGTATCTAGAATTTCAAAATCAATTCCTAACTGAGTATTACTCGCATTTGTAGGGTTAGTGGTATAAATACTATTAGTGATACCCGCAAACCCTCCTAATCTAAAACTAGGTTTTACCACAGTACTATTAGTTACATAATCAGGATTTGCCTTTGTATTGTAGACGTTTGTAAACTTTCGAAGGCTAGCAAGGGTAAGTTTTACGTTGTCCGTACTTACAGGGTAGTCTGAAGTGAGGGTCGCTAGCTGGTTCTTGTAACTATCTGTATATTTCTTGCCATCCTTTTCATTGGTAAGTTCGGTGATGTTGCCGTTCTTTTTAATAAAATAGCGATACTCTTGATCAAAGATATTCCATAGTAAGGATAGGGTGCCGTCTACATCGGTGCGAAGTTCTAGAGACTCACCGTTTACGGTTTGGGTTTGTGTTTGCCCTTGCACAAAGGTTGTTGTACAAATGAGAAGGGTCACTAGTAATAAACGTTTCATAAAATGAGATTTGGAATTTAAAGATACCAAAATCTATTGTTTAAAACGCCTCCCTTTCCATTCATAAGAAGATGTAAGTGCTTTTATTGAAATATAGACCGTAATAATAGGATAACAAATCATAATGAGAGGATACCATTTGAGATATTTTTTTCTATCAAAAAAAGAGGCTGTTTGCGCAAGAAGAATAAAGTCTACAACCCATTTTGTAATTAATGAGAACATAATGAATTGGGTAGGGATTGCTTTCGCGAAAGCGGTATCACCTAGAAAAACAAACGGTAGGGCAAGGACGAATATTCCCGCAATTAAATTTGCTAAAAAAACAGCATTGCCTACCATTTTAGGAAACCAAAATGAATAAGACGATGCTTTAGAGGCCCATCTAACGCGTTGGGAGATGAGTGCTTTCCAATGAGATTGTGGTCGTGTGGTCACACCTGCTTCTAAGGAGTTGAGATAGCACACGTCCATAGAAAAGGTTTTGACAAATTTTTCTAGCAAAAAATGATCATCACCGCTGGCAATATGATCGTTGTTTACAAAGCCATGAACCGCTATAAATGCTTCTTTTTCATACGCAAGATTTGCACCATTACACAAAAAAGGGAGCCCCAGCCCAAAACCTCCGATAGTTGCTCCCATAAGACTGAGAAAATCTAGCTGTTCATAGGCGTGGATAAAATGAACCCTATGCGAAATAGTAATTGATACAGGAGCTACAACCATTTTGGGCGCATAGGTTTGAATACAATCATTTAAGGCAAGAAGCCACGTTTTTTCTAAAATACAATCTGCATCTGTAGTAAGTATCCACTCATTTTGTGCTAGATCAATACCTACACTAAGTGCATCTTTTTTAGGAGATCCTGTCGTTCTTATGCTAGGAAGCACCCGTATAGAAAGTGAAGGGTGGCTATTTATAAATTCTTGGATAATCAGAAAGGAGGTATCAGTAGATTCATCGTCTATAAATAGTACTTCAAAAGCTTGGAAAGGATAGTCTAGTGAAGCGATACTTTTTAAAAGATAGGGCAGGTTGTGAGCTTCATTTCTAAAAGGAATAATAACACTAAAATGTATCTGCTTTTCCTGCTTCACAGGCTTGTATTTAGGCAATCGCCAATACCCAACGATAAATCCACCAATAAGAATGGCGTAAAAACCTATTAATATAAAGACAATTAATCCCAATTAAGTATATATATGTAATATTGCAATATATAATAAATTTATATTGCTACTATTTCTAAGAGCACTCCCCAAAAGAAATGATTAAATTTGGAAAACGAGCATAATACCTAAGCAAAGTAACAATAAAACCCTTGGCAGAAGAAAGAATTATTTTAGGAATTGATCCAGGGACGACCATTATGGGATTTGGTTTAATTAAAGTGGTGGGTAAAAAGATGGAGTTCATCCAACTCAATGAACTGCTGCTTAGTAAGTACAAAGACCACTATGTAAAGCTCAAACTTATTTTTGAACGTACCATTGAGCTTATAGACACCTATCACCCAGATGAGATTGCGATAGAAGCACCTTTTTTTGGTAAAAACGTACAGAGTATGCTTAAGCTAGGTCGCGCTCAAGGCGTAGCAATGGCAGCAGGTTTATCTCGTGAAATACCGATTACGGAGTACTTACCCAAAAAAATAAAGATGGCCATAACAGGTAACGGAAATGCCAGCAAAGAGCAAGTAGCAAAAATGTTACAGTCCCTTTTAAAGTTAAAAACGCTACCCAAAAACCTTGATAGTACCGATGGTCTAGCCGCTGCTGTATGCCATTTCTATAATTCTGGAAAGATTGAAACTGGAAAACACTATACAGGTTGGGAAGCTTTTGTAAAACAGAATGAGAAGAGAGTGAAAAAGTAGGTGAAATGAAAAACTGGCCTAAGAATTTGATATTGGATGGAGATGAATTAACTACCAATTTTTCCAGCAGATATTTCAAAGCGATTGTAGATGTTCGCTTTCTAGGGACTAAAGAATTAGGGATAAAGCAGAGGAATATGCTGAATCAATTTATTTCAAAAGAATCTAAGGTGATAAAAGATGCTGTAGGACCAGTAATTGATTATTATAACAAGGTCTATCCATTTTATTATGAAGGTTGGAGTAGTGCTGGCTTAGGATTAACTCAAATAGAGGCTGTTTTGCCTAGATTAATGACTGAAGAAAAACTTTTGGAATTAGTAAGTGATGTAGAACTATTCATCGAGGCTGAAGAATTATGTTCTGATGGGAATTTTGCAATTTCAATGGAGTGCGAATGGGATGTGGAACATGGTCTGGGTCTCAAATTTAATAATTGGATAGTTATCGAAGTTGGCACGGCGCAAATAGCCTTTTTATAATTTTAATCAATACTTAACCACATATTAATTAATAAGAACCCTTGGCCTCCATATACATCCATATCCCATTTTGCAAACAGGCGTGTCATTATTGTGATTTTCACTTCTCTACGTCTATGGGTAAAAAGGAGGAGATGATGAGAGCGCTTGCGCGCGAAATGATACTTAGAAAAAATGAATTTAAGGATGAGGTGGTAGACTGTATCTATTTTGGTGGAGGGACGCCGTCGGTTTTGGAAACTTCGGAAATCAATAGTTTAATACAAACAGTTTACGACCATTTTAAGGTGGGCGACAATCCTGAAATTACATTAGAGGCAAATCCAGACGACCTTTCTAAAGAAAAGATTTCCCAACTAGCAGCGTCTAGAATAAACCGACTAAGCATAGGAGTCCAATCCTTTTTTGACGAAGACTTGAAGTTAATGAATAGAGCCCACAATGCACAGGAGGCGGTGGATTGTATCACGCTCCTGTCTGCCGAACAGGCAGGTTCGCGAAAGCATTTTCAAAATAGTTCACTCGATCTTATTTACGGAATTCCAGGAATGAGTAATGCTCGCTGGGAAGAAAATATAGATAAAGCACTGGCATTAGAAATACCGCATATCTCTGCCTATGCCCTCACCGTCGAGCCTAAAACAGCCTTAGAAAACTTTATCAAAAAAGGAATTATCCCGCCTGTACAAGATGAGGTGGCGCAGGAACATCACCGAATTCTGTTGGATAAAATGGATGCTGCGGGCTATGAGAATTACGAGTTTAGCAATTTTGGAAAACCAGGCTTTCATTCCCGAAACAATACTGCCTATTGGGAAGGTAAAACCTACATAGGGATAGGACCAGGAGCACATAGCTATAATGGCAACCGCCGTGCTTGGAATGTGAGTAACAATCCAAAATACATTAAGGCGATTACTTCAGGAGAGCTCCCTCAAGAAGTAGAAGAACTCTCTAAAACAGATCGTTACAATGAGTATGTAATGACCAGATTGCGCACTGCAAAAGGGGTTTCTTTACAGGAAGTAAAAGAGGTTTTTGGGAATACCTACTACGATTATCTCCTTAAGCAAGCGCAACCTCATATAGAAGAGCATTTGCTTTTTAAAGAAGGCGATTATCTTTTTGTATCTAAGGAAGGCAAATTCTTAAGTGATGGTATTGCGGCAGATTTGTTTTTAGTTAATTTAATCTAAACAACTTATTGTGAGTGGTTTGTTTTTGTAATTTGGTAAGATATCTAACAAATTTTACCAAACAAATGAGACATTATGCAAAATGTTGCTTCATAGCAATCCTTTTAATCACGACTTTTAACACCACTGTGTTTGGACAAAATGTGATTGAAGCACCTAGAGGGTATGATACACAGATTGGTAACTTGGTATCTATGCTAGAAGACTTAAAAGGGCGCGTTACTAGAATTGTATATAGACTATCTCAAGAAGAGACAGACTTTTTATTGGACGAAGATGCAAATAGAATAGGGGCCATGATCTTGCATCTCGCAGCGACCGAAAAATATTATCAACTATATACTTTTGAAAATCGTGGTCTCAATGCAGAAGAAAGTGCCCAATGGGACATTGCCCAAAACCTAGGAGCACAAGCGAGGAAAGAGTTACAAGGAAAGCCTATATCTTATTACCTCAATATATGGGATAAGGTACGAGAAGAGACATTACAATTACTAAAAACAAAAGACGATGCTTGGTTTGCAAAGCAAGTCCCTAATAGTAGTATGAATAATCATTGGGCGTGGTACCACGTGATGGAACATCAAGCCAATCATATGGGGCAGATTGTGATGACTATAAAGAGGAGTAGGGGGTAGAATACTTGTTAATGAAAAAAGAATATAATCTTCTTGTTGTATTTTATGCTTGTATTTTAGGACTTATAAGATTCTTAGATATAGGAGTAGGTAATGAACATTCTAAAGCTACCTTATTTATGACAGGGGTTTTGGCTATGTTCATTGCTCTAATCACAAAGGTATGTGGTTTTGATATTAGAGATCTAAATAGCTTTCTGATTGTTGTCCTATTGCTGTCTGTATTTTTTACAATTTATTTTGCGGCATCCTCGCCTAAAGGAAGTAGGAGAATCAATGAGTGGTTAAGTAATAACTCTAAGAAAGAAAAACTACTCTTAGGATTAGGTTGTTTAGTATTTACTCTCTGCACAACAATTTTGTTTTTGAAAACAAATACTCCTGAATAATTTAGATTAAAAACTATATTATTTATCTTTAATCAAAACCCATCTTCTTGAAAGCCACCATCACCCATAACAAATCAACGTTTACTGTAGACTTATCGCAACCTATTGATATTTCTATTCCGCTCAGTGCAGTTCAAAACCCGCTGGCGTGGTATATAGACCCACTAGATATTACAGCGGTAAAGACAGATGATTGGATAGGCAATGTAGCTCAAGGAGGTGATGTAAATTTTAATACCATCACCTTTAACCCGCACGCGCACGGTACACACACAGAAACTGCTGGTCATATTATGGAGGAGATCCATAGCATTAACAAATGCTTGACGCAGTTTTTCTTTACGGCAGAGTTAATAACCGTTGCGCCAGAGGTTCGAGGAGAAGATTTAGTTATTTCGCGTAAGCAGCTATTATATCTTTTAGGAGGCAAAACACCAGAAGCATTGGTCGTTAGAACCATCCCCAATACCATAGAAAAGAAAACTAAAAACTGGTCGCACACGCACTGGCCATACATATCAGAAAATGGGATGAAGCAGTTACGGGAATTAGGGGTAAAACACCTGCTCATAGACCTGCCTAGCGTAGACCCAGAAAAGGATGATGGTCACTTATTATCGCATCACGCTTTCTGGAATGTGCCAGAAAGCCCCAGACTAGATGCCACAATTACAGAGATGATTTATGTGCCTCATGTGATTGCAGATGGAAGCTATTTACTCAATCTGCAAATTGCTTCTTTTGAGAATGACGCCACACCCAGCAAACCGGTACTTTATGCACTAGAATAGGATATCTGGCACACCTTTTGGGAATATCAAGCTGTAATTTGGTATTTTTACTCTTATGGAATTATTATTTCTAGGTCTCGCAATTGGTGCGATCCTTGCCTATTTTTTATATGCTCGCTTTGCGCGAAAGGGAAACAAATCCAATGCAAAGACACAATCTGTTATCTTGATGGAGCGTATCCGTACCGTATGTAAATTCATAACCGTAGAAGGAGATTTCTCCGAGATATATCATTACGAAAGTCTCAAAAAAAAATGGGTTGAAAAACTCTTAGGAACCAAAAAAGCAATTGTGTTAATAGATGCAAAAGCACATATAGGTTTTGATCTCACCAAAGTAAAAATGGATGCAGATGATAAAAATAAGACGATCAGACTGTATGCTTTTCCGCAACCGCAAATATTATCTATAGAAACAGACTTTAAATACTACGACAAGAAAGAGGGTTGGGCAAACCCCTTTACAAGTACAGATTTAACCGATATTAATAGAGAAGCAAAACAGCATATTATTGATAAAGTCCCAGAGAGTGGTTTGTATCAAGAAGCAAAGCAGCAAGCCTTAGACACCGTTCAACTTATGCAAAAACTGGTAGAAACAATAGGGTGGAAATTGGATTACAACGCACTTTTAGTCGAAGACGAGTCTACTCCTAAACTTAACGAGTAAATGAGGCTTTCTACTTTTTTTTGTTTCTTATTTCTATTTACTCTATGTGTACAAAGTCAAGAACGTGATTTTAGTAAAGTAGATGCTACGGTTATTTTTTATCCGGCTAAATTTTACACCGCGCAGTCTTTAGCAAGTCAGATTAAAACTGATTTTTCTGACCCTCAGGATCAATTGAGAGCGGCCTATACTTGGGTAATTCATAATATTGCTTATGAGCCAGATGAGTATCTTACCTATCAATTTCAATACAGAATATTAGAAGAGCGTAACGCAAAATTGGCCAGTACGCGAGAGGATATAATTACACGTACAATGAACGGTAAAAAAGCTGTGTGCGAAGGATATGCACTCACTTTGGAACGTATACTTGAAGAACTAGGGATTAACTCCTATGTGGTACGAGGTGATGTAAAAAGAGATGTAATAGATATAGGAAGACCCTTTAAGAAAAACCACATGTGGCTAGTAGCTACAGTACATCAAAAGCCCGTAATAATGGACCCTACTTGGGGAGCAGGCAGGTATCTGGAGACCTTTCAAAAAGAGCCTTCTTATGCTTACTATGATGTTGCTCCTGCCCATTTTCTAAAAACACACTATCCAGAAGTGTTTGATGATGCCTATGTAAATAGTTCTGTATCAAAAGAAGATTTTTCTAATTGGCCTTTGCTTCTCCATCCAAAAATTCAACTTGAGCATTTGACTAATAAATCTGGGATGATCAAGTATAAGGATCTCAAAAATGGAATTAATTTTTCCATGGTAATGACTCCTACGGATACATTATTGTATATGTTAGAAGATGGTATTATGAGAGAACTTGATACCATACAGGAGGGAGATAAGACCACCTTTTTTATACGTACTACCAAGCGAACGAATAGATTAATAATTTATGATGGTTCAAAACCATTAGTAGCTTATCTTGTTAAGTAATGCATATAGAGAATGTAAGAGAATATTGTTTATCAAAAAAAGGAGTAACAGAATCTTTTCCTTTTGATGAGAAGACCTTGGTCTTTAAAGTAATGGGCAAGATGTTTGCCTTGTCAGGGTTGGAACGAATACCAGCCGCTGTCAATTTAAAATGTGACCCAGAACGGTCTGCGATACTTCGTGAAGAATATGATGGAGCGATAACAGGAGCCTTCCATATGAATAAGCTCCATTGGAATACCGTTATTTTGGAAGAAGTACCTCCCAAACTTATTATGGAACTTATAGATCACTCTTATGAATTAGTAGTGTCAAAAATGACTAAAAAACTTCGTACAGAACTGGAGCAGTTGTAACTTACGGCACAATTTGAAGACAGATACGTTGTCTCCAGCAACCCGTTTTATGAAGGATAGCCCAAAGCAATTTTACAACTCAAAACTAGAACAGCATGCCCAAGAACTTGCTGTTGTAAAAAGAAAATTAAATCTATCGAGCACCCTACGACTGTTGGTGTTTTTGGGGATTGCAGCAGGTATTTATTTTTTATGGGGTAATCTTCAAGTGGTCATACCTTTTGCGATAGTAGGTATTGTCATTTTTTTATTTCTAGTTACAAGGCATACCCAACTTAAATATCAAAGGGACATTACCCAAGCATTACTGGAGTATAACCAGCGCGAACTTAGAGTTCTCAATAGAGATTTTCACGACTTACCAGATGGACTGTCGTATAATAATCCAGCGCATGAGTATAGTCAGGATATTGACCTTTTTGGGAGAGGATCTTTTTTTCAATATCTCAATAGAACGGCCTTAGCAAGTGGGACAGATGTTTTGGCAAATGCATTTTTAGCCAACGATATTACAGACATACTAGATAAGCAAGAAGCCATAAAAGAATTAAGTGTGCTTGCCGCCTGGAGACAGCGGTTTTGGTCTATTGCTACACTTGTAAAAACCGAAGCCTCTGCTACAACGGTTACGTATTGGTTAGAAAACTATGCGGCGTTTACCCCTTCATTTTCAAAGGCGTTGTCTTATGGATTTTCGGCGGTGACACTTCTTGGATTTATCGCCTATTATTTTCAGTTTATTTCAGGTTTTGTGGTGTTTGCCATTTTTGGGTTAGGGCTGCTCATTTCCGCCAGGTTCATGGGAAAAATAGGGAAGCTGTCCAATACAGTTAGTAAAGTACAAAGCACATTTGATCAGTATGCTAAGCTCATTGCTTGTATAGAAGAGCAGGAAATGAAAAGTGTTTTGCTTTCGCGAAAGCGTACTGACATTATTAACACAGCATCATCTACTTCTGGAAAATTGAGGAAGTTTTCAAAACTACTAGATGCCCTCGATCAGCGTAATAATATACTGGTTGCCATTTTTGTAAATGGATTTTTTCTAAGAGATATTTTGATTACGCATAAGATAGAACAGTGGATTGCAGCACATAAAAATGAAGTAGGTATTTGGTTTGAGACTATTGCGTTTTTTGATGCCTATAACAGTCTTGGGAATTATGCTTTTAATCATCCCAGCTATCAGTTTCCAGAAATTGTGGCTCAAGGAAACACACTGCACAGCACAAAAGCAATCCATCCTTTGCTCGATCCGGAAGTCGCTATTTCTAGTGATATTACTATTGGTAGAGAACAATTTTTTATTGTTACGGGAGCTAATATGGCAGGTAAAAGCACCTTTTTAAGAACGGTAGCTTTGCAGATCGTAATGGGTAATATGGGATTGCCTCTGCCAGCAGAAAAGGTGAGCTATCAACCCATAAAACTCATCACGAGTATGCGCACAACAGATAGTCTTACAGATGATGAGAGTTACTTTTTTAGTGAGTTAAAACGATTAAAATTTATTGTAGACGAGATTAAGAATGATCGCTATTTTATAATCCTAGATGAGATTTTAAAGGGTACTAATAGTACCGATAAAGCGATAGGCTCGAGAAAATTTGTAGACAAGTTAGTGGCGTCAAAATCCACAGGCATTATTGCGACGCACGACCTTAGCCTTACGCAGGCAGCAGAGGAGTTAGCAGCTGTAGAGAATTACTTTTTTGATGCACGCATTGTAGATGATGAACTCTTTTTTGATTACACCTTAAAAAAGGGAATCTGCGAAAATATGAATGCTAGTTTCCTGCTTAAGAAAATGGAAATTGTGGATTAAAATGGATAAAGACCTTCTTTTTAGTAAAGTGCAATTGGTGTTTATGATTGTAATGATAGGCGTGGCGATGGCGATTCTCGCCGACTTTGAATTTTCTAGTGAAACAATTACCTACCTAGTAGATAAAAAGCAAAATAGATTAGAAAACAGACAAAGCACAGGACGTAATTATTACTACTCTGCTCATCTTACCGCAGGAGATTATACAATTGCTGTCTCAGAAGATTTTGGGGACGCCACAAAAAAAGAGCATACCCTCACTTTTGAAAAGTCTTTGCTTTTTAATGAGGTAAACCGGGTGACTAATGTAACAACGGGAATGAGTGAGAAATTCTCTTTTAGATGGATGACAGGATGTATTATCCCTTTGTTTGCTATTATTGTTTTAGTATTGGGCATAAGGAGAAGGGAAAAACTCAATACCCTGGTTTTTGTAACGCAAGTAGTCTTACTAATAGACTTTGTTTTCTTATTGAACTGAGGTTGCCTATCTTTAGGTACAACCTAAAAAGTATAAATATGAAACTTGGTGCTTTTTCTGCGAGTCTGAGTGTAAAAGATCTCGCTACTTCAAAAACATTTTATGAAACCTTAGGCTTTTCCCAGTTTGCGGGAAGTATGGAACACAATTATCTCATTATGAAAAACGGAAACGCATTAGTGGGTCTTTTTCAAGGGATGTTTGAGGGTAATATTCTCACGTTTAATCCGGGCTGGGATGAGAGTGCACAAAAACAAGATAACTTTGATGATGTTCGGGCTATTCAAAAGCATTTAAAAAGTAACAACATTACTTTATTGACAGAAGTAGACGAAACAACCACGGGCAAGGGAAGTTGTATGCTTCAGGATCCTGATGGGAATATGATTTTGATTGATCAGCACGTGTGACTTTAGGCATTAGGGATAAGGGATTAGGAATGAGAGTGTGTAGCGGTTTTTTCTTGATACGCTTGGATATAATTCCAAAATGGTAATTTCGTTATTCGTTATTCGTTATTCGTTATTCAACAATCAACAATCAACAATCAACAATCAACAATCAACAATCCTTAACCCATAGACTCACTCACTCAAATCGTATTAGGAGCCGCAGTAGGCGAAGCCGTTCTCGGTAAAAAAGTAGGAAACAGAGCGATGCTATGGGGCGCCATAGCGGGTACCATTCCGGACCTTGATGTTGTATGGCGTTTTCTCACAGACACCATTACCGCAACAGAGATGCATCGAGGATTTAGTCATTCCATTCTTTTTTCAATACTGGCAGCACCTCTGTTCGGATGGCTCGTGCATCAACTTAAAAAACGACCCGATGTAGGTTGGAAAGGATGGAGTTGGCTCTTTTTCTGGGGATTATTTACACATCCTTTGTTAGATGCATTTACCACTTGGGGAACACAAATATTTTGGCCTTTCGATTGGCGCGTGGCTTTTAATAGCATTTTTGTGCTAGACCCTTTATATACTGTCCCTTTTCTAGTATGCTTAATCATAGCGGCTTTTAGAAAGAAAGGTTCGCTTTCGCGAAAGCGTATGAACAACCTAGGCATTTATCTTAGTTCTGGTTATCTGGTAGTAACCTTGCTCTTGAAGTGGGCCGCACACACCAGAATAACAGCTGCCCTAGAAAATCAAAACATATCGTATTCTCAAATTTCAACAAGACCGGCTCCATTAAACACCATACTATGGAATGCCAATGTAGACACCCCAGAAGAATACCTGATAGGGGACTATAGTTTTTTTGATACTAAAGAGCCTATATTTAGAGCCTACTCAAAAAACCGAAAGGCCTCAAAAGGGATAGAGCAAACCAATGGCGTACAGCGTCTCATTTCGATTTCAGAAGGCTGGTATATCTTACAGCAAGAACAAGGGAAGTGGTATTTTAATGATTTACGGTTTGGATTGATTCCTATTGATCCAGAAAATCCTCAATTTGTCTTTAGATATCAATTAGAAGAAAAGGATGGTGATGTGGTTGCTACAGAAGATAGACCGCAACCCGAAAATGCGTCAGCTGTTTTTGAAACACTGTGGGAACGGATTAAGGGGAATTGATGTATCTTTAATGATGTAAACATCACATTATGAGAATCCTACTATTTTTTTTGATTACTTTATATTTTAACAAACCTGTCCTTTCTCAAGAATATATTCCTATGCTTCAACAAGATAACTCTTGGGGCGTTGACTTTTGGGGAAGTAATTTTAATGGTTCATTTAATGTACAATCCTTTAAAGTTATTATTTCTGGAGAACAAGACATTGAGGGGGTGATTTATAAAGAGATAAGCCCTTTCGGATGTTTATGGAGAGAGGAAAATGGTATCATTTATGAATTTGTAGAAGATGGAGAAGAACGAATTGTAATTGATTTTACGCTTGAAGTTGGAGATGTTTTTGAAATAGAATATGATTTATGTTACAGCTATAGAAGTTTTTATTATGATTTAGTAGTAACTGCAGTTTATGAAGATTTTATTGCTGGTGAGGTTAGAAAGGTTATTGAATTTTCTGATTACGGGGAATTATGGATTGAAGGGATAGGGTCTACAGAAGGGATAGCGCCTGGAGCAGAAGATCCAGATTCAGGAAATTATCTCGTATGTTTTGAAAAAAACAATGAAACAACATTTTTTAATGGAGCAACAATGTGCAATAATACTTTTTTAAGTATTGAGGAAAACAGAAAACCACAATTAAAACTTTTTCCTAATCCCGTAACGTATATTTCAACCTTACAATTACCAGAAACTCTTTCAAATGGTATAATTAGATACTATAATGTCACAGGAAAACTTCTCAAAGAGGAAGTTCTACTGTCCAATGAAGTCCAGATTAAAAGAAATGACTTAAATGCAGGAATATACTTGTATCAAATTCTTAATGGAGGTATTGTTCAATACGCTAATAAATTCCTAGTCAAATAGTAATTTTCTAAATTCTCTTGGGCTAATTCCCTTCAACTTCTTGAACTTTCTATTAAAATGGGAAAGGGTTTGGAAACCAGCTTGAGCAGCTATGCTGGCAATTGACATATCTGGAGTGTCGCTAAGTAATTTACAGGCTTGCTCAATTCTTAAATCAGTTAGAAACTGGAAATATGTTTTATTCGTTCGCTTCTTAAAATACTTACAGAAGGCATTAGGCGTCATACTAGCAATGGCTGCAATGTCATCTAGATATATGGTTTGATCAAAATGAGAGAGTGTATACTCAAAGATGCGATGCATTTTCTTGCCATCACGATTTGAAATTTTCCTTTTGTAGACAAAACTGGAGAGCGGCTCTTTTTTGATCACTTCAAGAATGGCTAGTAATTGCAAAAAATAGGAGAGTTTATGAATGCCCTTTGCTTTTTTAAGGTGCTCAAATAGTGTTTGAATGGCAGGAGTTGCCGTGGTTTTAAATCCCGCTTTCGCGAAAGCATAAAAGGAAGCTACAGCATTTCCTTCTTCTAGATCAATAAAGGTTTGTCCAAAACTTTGCGGACTGTAAAAGATCGTATGCATTAATCCTTCTGAAGCATCATTGTTGAAGACATGAGGTTGCTGCCCTCCTAAAATGAGAAGGTCTCCTTTTTTATAGTGATGAACGGTATCTGCAACCACCAGAGTGCCTTGGCCTTTGCGGATAAGACTTATTTGTAATTCTTCGTGTTGATGCAGTTGGCTATAAAATGCGCCTTGATCTTCTTGAAAAATAATGGCAGTATTGGTAGGCTTGGGTATTTTAAAAGGGAGTGCTTTCACAAGGTAAAGTTACATTTTTATCTAAAAAATAGAGAATTAAGAAATATTTTGGATAAAATAAGCACAGTATTGGATAATAGAAGCTCAATGTACAAAGAGAGACTTGGCTACATTTGTACCTTATTAAAATAAAAACTAATGGAAATACAATGGAAGGGTGTCATGCCCGCAATAACCACCAAGTTCACGCCAGATGATACGCTGGATCTCGATATGTTTTTTGTAAATGTGCAAGCACAGTTAGAAGCAGGTGTACACGGTCTTGTGCTAGGAGGCAGCTTAGGAGAAGCAAGTACCTTGACCGAAGAAGAAAAGAGCATTCTCACTCAAGAAACTGTGAGGAGTGTAGAAGGCAAAGTACCTGTACTTATGAATATTGCAGAACGAAGCACACGCAATGCCATTGCTGCTGCACACAAGGCAGAAGAAGATGGCGCCACAGCCTTGATGATGTTGCCGCCTATGCAATACAAAGCAGGTGATGCAGAGGTGGTCGAATATTTTGGGGCTGTTGCTAGAAATACGAGTCTACCTATATTACTCTATAATAATCCAATTGATTACAAAATTAATGTCACTCTCGAGATGTTAAATGAATTATTGCAATATGACAATATTCAAGCAGTAAAGGAGAGCACACGCGATATTTCTAATGTAACACGTATTAAAAGTGCGTTTGGAGATAGGCTCAAAATATTAACAGGAGTAGATACACTGGCATTAGAGTCATTATTGATGGGTGCAGATGGTTGGATTGCAGGATTGGTTTGTGCTTTTCCGGCGGAGACCGTTGCTATTTATGAATTACAAAGAGTGGGTCGGATAAAAGAAGCGATCGAAATATATCGTTGGTTCCTTCCTTTGCTAGAGTTAGATATAAACCCGAAATTAGTACAAAACATAAAATTAGCAGAGGTTCATACAGGAATAGGTACTGAGTACGTAAGAGCTCCAAGGCTACCACTAGCTGGAGATGAGAGAGCTCATGTTCTGGATGTTATTAAAAAAGGAATTGCCACTAGACCGACACTTCCTGCGTATAAAAATTTATAACAATTGTCATCCTGAGCCTGTCGAAGGATATATTAACTAATCTATAAGTCTTCGACAAGATCAGACTGACAAAAAAATAAAGTGATGTTAGAAATACGACCGAGTTGTGAGCATTGTGATAAGGATCTTCCCTACGATTCTAAAGAGGCTTTTATTTGCACGTTTGAGTGTACCTTTTGCAAAGAGTGTGTAGAGACTATTCTCAATCATGTGTGTCCCAACTGCGGAGGCGATTTCCAACAAAGACCCATACGGCCAAAAGTATTACACGAGAAATATCCTATTTCACAAAAACGGATTCATAAACCCGTTGATGTGGCGAAACATAAAGATAAATTAACAAACAAGATGTCACCCTGAGCTTGTCGAAGGGTTTTTAATAACACAGGGTCTTCGACCGGCTCAGACTGACAAAATATATATGATCACAGGAAAAAATTACATAGGTTACGCACAAAGTGCTAATGGAGATACAACCTACCATACCTTTAACCCTAAAGAAAATGCGAAGAATGCACCTACCTTTTACGAGGCGACTACACAAGAAATAGACAGCGCTGTATCGCTAGCTCATAAAGCTTTTTCTAGTTTTAGAAAGACCTCTGGAGCGCAACGCGCACAATTTTTAAAAGCTATTGCAAATGAAATTGAGGCGCTGGGTGATACGCTTTTTACGACCTATATGTCAGAAACAGGACTGCCTGAAGGACGCGCAAAAGGGGAATGTGGTCGGACTTTGGGACAGTTAAGAATGTTTGCAGCCCTTGTGCAAAATGAAGACTGGCGCAATCCCACAATTTCGGGAGAATCTCAAGAGTTAAAACAATTGCTCATCCCATTGGGACCTGTGGTAGTTTTTGGTGCCAGCAACTTTCCGTTGGCGTATTCTACGGCTGGAGGAGATACGGCAAGTGCACTTGCAGCTGGATGTCCCGTGATAGTAAAATCACATCCTATGCACGCCGGAACAGGTGAGCTCGTCGCAAACGCTATTGTAAAGGCCGCAAAAGATACGGGAATGCCAGAAGGCGTTTTTTCCAATCTTAATAGTGCTGGTATAGAAGTAGGTGTGCAGCTAGTAAAGCATCCTCAGGTTAAAGCCGTAGGTTTTACAGGAAGCATAAAAGGAGGTCGTGCTCTGTATGATCTTGCCTCCCAAAGAGCTGAGCCTATTCCGGTATTTGCTGAAATGGGAAGTATTAATCCGGTAATAATTACTCAAAATGCCTTAGAAAACCGAAGTGCTGAGATTGCTCAAACCTATGCAGATTCTATCACCTTAGGAGTGGGTCAATTTTGTACCAATCCTGGTTTGATTCTAGGTGTGGCAAGTCCGCAAATGGCAGAATTTGTAAATGATTTAGGTGCAAAAACAGCAAGTATAGATCCGTATTGTATGTTGCATCCTAATATCCATAACGCTTTTGAGTCTAATGGAGAAGATGTGTTGTCACAAAATGAAATACAACTCGTCGCGAGCTATCAAGGAGATACGGAGCCCGCTTTCGCGAAAGCAAAAATAGCCACCGTTCCTGGAGCGGTATTTTTAAAGAATACAAAGCTACATCAAGAAGTTTTTGGGCCATTTTCTCTGGTCGTACAATGCAAAGATGAAGCCGAATTACTGGACATTATAGAACAATTAGAAGGCCAACTCACAGGAACGATTATCGCACAAGAAGAAGATTATGCCAGTCTTTCTCCCATTATTGAGAGACTTCAAGATCGTGTAGGACGCATCGTATTTAACGGTGTACCTACAGGAGTTGCCGTTGTAGATGCAATGACACATGGCGGTCCGTATCCTGCGAGTACAGATAGCCGTTTTACAGCCGTAGGGAATCAAAGTATAAAAAGATGGGTACGTCCTTTTAGCTATCAGGGATTTCCAAAAGAGTTGCTTCCTGAGTTTTTGAAATAAACAGGTGGAAGCGTCACTCTGAACTTGTTTCAGGGGTCACAAGTGTGATTAAGGAGAAAATAAGGGGAGCTGCTGTGATAAGAATAACAAAATGACAATGAGATTTCCGCCTTCGCGGAAATGAAATGAAACATACAAATGAAAAGAATAGTATTCACATTTCTGGCTGCGTGTATCGCTTTTTGCACTTACGCCCAAAGTCCCAACGAGGAACTCGCCACTATTATTCAAGAAATTGCAAACCACCAAGGTTATGACAGAAGTGAGTATCCTATGGGATTATTCACCAGGGAATATTTTGAGAAGGAAGCCGCTTTCGCGAAAGCGCAACTCAAAAAACTTAATGACTTTTCAGCGGCCAATTTATCTGAAACCGATGCTATCACGCTGGAGCTTATGAAATTCAAGCTTCAAGAAACGATAGACTACGCAGCCTATGAACGTTACCTAAATCCGCTGCTGTCTGATTCGGGTTTTCACAGTAGCTGGAACTATATGGTGCGACCTATTAGTAACTACAATCAAGCTATTTCTTACCTCAACAGACTCAATGCCTTGCCGCAAGCGGTCGATCAGTACTTGCCATTATTACGAGAAGGTTTAGAAAAAGGCGTATCGCAACCTCGTGTTATTTTTAATGGATATGAGAGTACGTACAACACGCATTTAGTATCTAATTATCAAGACAGTTTTTATTACGAGCCTTTTAAGAGTTTGCCTAGTACGCTTTCGCAAAAGCAAAAAGACTCCATTCTATCAGCTGCCAAAAATGCCATAGAACAAAGTGTAATCCCCTCATTTGAACGTGTAAAAACCTTTTTTGAGACCGAATATTTGCCAAAAACAAGAACAACACTTGGTGTATCTGAAACCCCAAATGGTAAGGCCTATTATCAAAACCGAATTCGCTATTACACTACACTCGATCTCACGGCAGACGAGATTCATAACAAAGGCTTGAGTGAAGTTGCACGTATTCGTGCAGAGATGAAAAAAATTATTAAGGAAGTAGGCTTTGAAGGCTCCTTTGCAGATTTTCTAAAATTCCTGCGCACTGATGAGCAGTTTTATGCCAAATCTCCTAAAGAGCTTTTAATGCACGCTCGCGATATGGCAAAACGCGCAGATGCGCAGTTACCACGATTTTTTAAAACGCTTCCCAGAAAGCCTTATGGAGTTGCTCCCGTGCCAGATGCGATTGCACCTAAATATACAGGAGGTCGTTATGTGGGTACGAGTAAGAACAGCACAGATCCTGGGTATTATTGGGTAAACACGTATGATTTGCCTAGTCGGCCGCTGTATACGTTACCATCACTTACGGTACACGAAGCCGTGCCAGGACATCACTTACAAGGCAGTCTCAATAACGAGTTGGGAGATAGCATCCCACAGTTTAGAAAAAATATGTATCTCTCTGCCTATGGCGAAGGTTGGGGACTCTACACCGAATTCCTCGCCGCCGAAATGGGTATGTATACCACGCCTTATGAACGTTTTGGCCAATTAACCTATGAGATGTGGCGTGCTTGCAGGCTCGTGGTAGATACAGGAATACACGCCAAAGGATGGACACGAGAGGAGGTGGTAGATTATATGGCCTCTAATACTGCCTTATCTCTGCACGAAGTAAATACAGAAACAGATCGCTATATCTCGTGGCCAGGACAAGCCTTATCTTATAAAATAGGCGAACTCAAAATACGCGAACTGCGCAAAGAAGCAGAAGCTGCGATGGGCGCAGATTTTGACATTAGAGAATTTCATGAACGCATCTTAGAACAAGGCACGGTGACGTTGCCTATTTTGCAGAAGAGGGTTAGGGAGTGGATTGAGGAAAGTAGAAAGTAGAAAATACGAAGTACGAGTTACGAACGACGAAATTTGAAAAGTATGGTGAGAATTATGAAGTGTTGCAGCAGAAGCACTTGGAAAAAACATTTAATCATTAAACCATTATTCCCTTGAGAACGCACACCTTCACCTGTATAGACGCTCATACTTGTGGCAACCCAGTACGACTTGTAAAAGCTGGTGGCCCGGAACTCATAGGAAAGACGATGAGTGAGAAGCGTCAGCATTTTATAAAAGAATACGATTGGATACGAAGAGGGTTAATGTTCGAACCTAGAGGTCACGATATGATGAGTGGGACTATATTATATCCTCCTCACGATCCCAACAATGATTTTGCAGTACTGTTTATAGAGACTTCGGGATGTTTGCCTATGTGCGGTCACGGTACTATTGGTACCATTACGATTGCAATAGAAGAAGGAATCATTATCCCTAAAACATCAGGAAAGATTAGAATGGAAGCTCCTGCAGGATTGGTAGAGATAGATTACCAGCAAACGGGATCTAAAGTAGATTGGGTAAAACTCACGAATGTGACCAGTTACCTCGCCGCAGAAGGACTTACGGTCAACTGTCCCGAGCTGGGCGAGATCACTTTTGATGTAGCGTATGGAGGTAATTTTTATGCCATCGTAGATCCTCAAAATAATTTTTCTGGAGTGCATGAGTATACTGCAAGCCAGATTATACAGTACAGTCAGGTGGTTAGAGAACGTATTAATGAAAAATACCCCGATCAATTTATACATCCAGAGAATGAGACCATACGTAACGTGACTCATATGCTATGGACAGGCAATCCTATCGATCCCACATCAGATGGACGCAACGCGGTATTTTATGGAGACAAAGCCATCGACCGTAGTCCTTGTGGTACAGGAACTTCAGCCAGGTTAGCACAGTTATATGCAAAAGGAAAACTTGCGGTAGGTGATGAGTACATACACGAGAGTTTTATAGGATCTAAGTTTACAGGAAAAGTAGAAAAAGCAATATCTTTAGGAGACTATAAAGCGATGACCCCTAGTATAAAAGGATGGGCTCGTATTTATGGACATAATACCATAACTATAGATGAAGATGACCCATATGCGTTTGGGTTTTCAGTGATTTAATACGTTATTAAAATGAGCAGATATTCCTACGTCTTAGTTGTATTTTTTCTAATGTCTATCTCATGTAAAAAGACAGAAAAAAAACCACCTTTTCACCCGCCGGAGAATGCTGTTGAACTCTTGACTAATGACAGTGTAAAAACGTGGAAGTTTGCTAGACGTTACAATGGACAGACTCGTATGAACATGGAAGGCTGCTTTCTTAAATATCTTCAAACGTTTCATAAAGATGGTATAGTAACAGATAATAATAGTCAGAATGCTAATTGCGGACCCAGTCTTACAGGCGAATGGCAGATTCAACAAAAAGACAATGGGTTTTTCTATTTGCAGGTGTATGATGAGGGTGTTTCTGATCTATTAAATCAAGAGTCTGACACCATTGATTTTAAGTTATTATATCTCGATAAGGATTCGCTTGCAGTCTCATTTTATCATAATCAATTTGGAACAAAACGATTGATCACAGATTACCTAGTCGAGGAAAGTATAGCCATTAAAAATCGTAATTTTCATTGGAAGTAATGGGAAAGGAAATTGTAATTATAGGCGGTGGAATTATAGGACTAAGTTGCGCCTATTATCTTCATAAATCGGGACACCAAGTTACTGTGATAGACCAGTCTAAAATGGATGGAGGCGCGAGTTATGTAAACGCGGGATATCTGGCACCTAGCCATTTGATCCCTCTGGCGGCACCTGGCATGATGAAACAAGGCATTAAATGGATGTTTAGCGATAAGAGTCCGCTGTATATAAAACCTAGATTGGATCTTCAGTTTTTAAAATGGTCGTGGGCGTTTAATAAATCCTGTAACCAGGCTAAGGTCAATAAGGCGATCCCTGTTATGAAGGAAATTGCAGTGTTAGGGCGCGATTTATATAATGAGATTAAGCAAGAAGAAGGGTTTAATTTTCAGCTGGAGAAAAAAGGGCTGTTTATGCTTTGCCAGACAGAACATATGCTAGAGGAGGAAGGACATCTTGTAGATATTGCAGTTAAAGAAGGATTAGTCGCTCGTACTCACAGCGCACAAGAAATCCAGCAAATGATGCCCAATGCGGCATTAAAAATTGCTGGAGGCACCTATTTTGAGTGTGACCATCACACAACGCCAGACGAATTTATGAGCGAACTCAAAACTTATTTAATCAATGCGGGCGTAATCATCAAGCAAGAGGAAAAGGTAATTGATTTGGCTGTAACTGGAGGTACCATTACTGCTGTACAAACAGACAAAGCCCAGTACAAACCTGAGGAGGTAGTGCTGGCAGCGGGAAGTTGGACGAGTGCGCTTTCGCGAAAGCTAAACATCAACCTCCTCCTTCAAGCAGGAAAAGGGTATCGAGTACAGACTAAAGCTACAACGGGAATTACCTACCCTTCTATTCTGGCAGAAGCTAAAATAGCTGTGACGCCTATGAATGGATTTACCCGTTTTGCCGGGACGATGGAAATTGCTGGAATTAACCATACGATTAATACCAATAGAGTAGATGCCATTACACAAGGTGTGCAAAACTATTTTCCAGAAGTACAGCTTACTAATGAAGAAAAAGATGCTGCTGCTTGTGGCCTAAGACCCGTAACACCAGATGGGATGCCGTATATAGGAAAAAGTGCTAAGTGTAAAAACCTCACACTAGCAACAGGTCACGCAATGATGGGATGGAGTCTAGGACCTAGTACGGGGAAGTTAGTTCAAGAAATTATAGATGATGTAAAACCTAGTATGAATATGGAATTGTTTCATCCGGATCGTAAATTTTAATCGTCATCCTGAACTTGTTTCAGGATCACACAAGTTGCTCAGCGTTATGGGACACTAAAACGACTTTAGTGTGACGACTACCGTCATCTTGACCATAGGAGAGATCTCATAAAGGAGCTAAGAGGTTATGTGATTGAACTTCGTTCGTGCCTCACTCTGTCGAAATTACTATTTTTGAAATTATAACAAACAGTATTCCATTACTCCAATACCTCATTATCCCATTAGTACACGAGTCCCTTATTCCCTTTTAATAAATGACAGACATCACCATCCTCACCCAACAATCCTACCTCAATCCACAACTAGGAGTTGCCTATACAGATAATATAGTACAAGAGCGAAACCTCATTATGGATGCCCTGAGAGCAAAAGGATTAACCGTAGAAGTTACGAATTGGGACAATCCAGACTATAACTGGTCGCAAACTAGAGCTGTGGTTTTTAGAACCATTTGGGATTATTTTGAACGTTACGACGAGTTTGAAGTATGGATGGAAAACACGAGGTCTAAAACCCAATTTATCAACTCTTTTAACCTTGTAAAGTGGAATATTGACAAGCATTATCTCACAGATTTGGAAAAAGCAGGCATTGCTATTGTTCCAACAGTTTTTGTAGATAAGGATAAATATCTAAGTATCGATCAAGTTTGTAAAGAAAAAGGGTGGTCTGATGTAGTGATAAAACCAGCCATTGCTGGCGGTGCTTTTCATACGCATAAAGTGCTAGAAAATGAGCGTGATCAGTATGAAGAGCTCTTCAAAAAATTAGTGAGTGAGCGGGATATGTTAATCCAGCCGTTTATAAAAAGTATAGCGAGTCGTGGAGAGGCTTCGTTAATGGTTTTTAATGGAGAGTATACCCATGCCATCTTGAAGAAGGCAAAGAAAGGAGACTATAGAGTGCAGGACGATTGGGGCGGCACGGTACATGACTATGAGCCTAGTGAGGAGGAGATCGCTTTCGCGAAAGCGTGCTTTGCAGCATGCCCTTCCTTACCTGCTTATGGAAGAGCAGATATCCTGTGGGACGAAGACGGAAGTATGCTCCTAGGTGAAATTGAAGTCATAGAGCCAGAACTGTGGATTCGCCATGCGCCTGAAAGTGCTGAGCGATTTGCAAAAGGCATACTAGTGAAGCTTGCGTAATTAATTGTAAAACATTGATCGAAACCTAAAAACCATTGGTCGACACTTTTCTACCATCCACCGACACTAAAATTAGATCAATCGAAATAATCAAGACACTAGTGCTTTAGGCGATTAATTTGCATCATATTAATTAAATTATAGTATGAAATCCCTAAACATTCTTTTAATAGAAGATGATGCAATAGAAGTTATGAAGCTCAAAAGAGTTTGTAACTCATTTGGTCATAAGCATAAAATTATCGAGGCCAATAATGGTGAGGATGCGCTACAACTTCTTGAGCAAAAAGATAACCTACCAGATATTATTTTATTAGATCTAAATATGCCTAAGATTAATGGCGTTGAATTTCTAAAGATTTTAAAAGGAGATAACAGACTTCAATATATTCCAACTATTATTTTAACCACTTCCAATAATCAAAAAGATTTACTGGAGTGTTATAAAGCTGGAATTGCAGGATATGTTTTAAAACCTTTAAAATATGAGCACTATATAGAGAAAATCGAAAAATTATTGGCATATTGGAGTATGATTGAATTAATAAAAGCATAATGAAAGGAATCGTATTTACAGAATTTTTAGAATTGGTTGAGGAAAAATTTGGTCTAGAAATGGTAGACACCATCATCAGTAATTCTGAGTTGCCATTTAATGGGGTTTATACTGCTGTGGGGACCTATAGTTTTGGAGAAATGGTATCTCTTCTTACCAATCTTAACAAAGAAACTGCAATTCCTGTAGACTATTTATTACTCGTATATGGAGAGCATTTTTTTAGTGTGATCAAAAAGAGTTACCCGGGTTTTTTAGAGTTATATAAAGATCCCATAGAGATGCTTGCTTCTATTGAAGACCATATACACGTTGAGGTGAGAAAAATTTATCCAGATGCAGAGTTGCCTACATTTACGATAGAAGAGCAGTCTCAGACCCATTTAATTATGATTTATAAGTCCAGTAGGGCGATGCACGCCTTTGGAAAAGGCCTAATGAATATGGCTTTTGATCACTTTAATCAGAAAGCGACTATTATCATTGAAAAACTAAATGAGCAGGGAACAGAAGTCAAGTTTAGTATAACAGCAAATGAAGGATAGGCAGGTAAAAATTTTAGAACGTGCAATCGTAAGAGAAAAAGCTGCTAGAAAGGCTGCAGAGCAAATTCTAGAAGAAAAATCTCGCGAACTTTATTTTAAATCACAAGAGTTAGAAGAATTAAATAAAAGGTTGGAACTGCTGGTTAGAGAAAAAACCACGCAGCTTAAAGGGGTTTTTGAGAATATTGTAGATGCCTATGTCGTGATGAATCTTATGGGTGACGTGCTGAAAATGAATGAAGCGGCAGAAAATCTTTTAGGATATACTATAGAAGATTCAATCAATCTGATGCAAATGGTGCATCCTCAAGAACAAGAAAAGGTAGTTGCAGGGTTTGCCACTTTATTAGAAGACGGTGCGGTTACAGACTTTCAGGTAAAAATTGTCATTGCAGATAAGAGTGAGCGTTTGGTTCATATAAACGCGAGTTTAATTTATGACGAGAGCAATAGTCCCATCGCTGCTCAAGGGATTGTGCGCGATATTACCGAATTAAAGAATCTAGAGAATCAAAAAGAAAGATTGCTCCTTAAACTGGAAAAAAGTAATGAGGAATTACAAGAATATGCGCATATTGTATCGCACGATTTAAAATCTCCTTTAAGAAGTATAGATGCCCTCGTAAGTTGGATTAAGGAAGATAATAAGGGAAAATTAGATGCGGCAAGTGAGCAAAACCTCTCACTTATACAGACAACATTAGAAAAGATGGAGTTGCTTATTTCTGATGTTTTAAATTATTCCAGTGTTGCAGCAGATAACAATATTGCAGAACAAGTAGACTTGAATTCTCTAGTCTCAGATCTGATACCCATATTATTTGTTCCAGAACATATTGAAATCAAAGTGATGCACAAACTGCCAACAGTACTAGGCGATAAAACCAAGTTGCAGCAAGTATTTCAAAACCTTATTAGTAATGGGATCAAGTTTAATGACAAAGAAAAAGGCTTTGTCGAGATAGACGTGCTAGATCTGGAAAGCCACTACAGGTTTTCTATTAAAGATAACGGAATAGGAATCGAACCCAAGTTTCAAGACAAGGTCTTTAAGATATTCAATACGTTAAATAAGCGGGAGGACTCTACGGGAATAGGACTTTCTATCGTAAAAAAAATAGTGAGCCTTCACGAAGGCGACATTTGGATAGACAGTACTCCTGGAATAGGTGCGACCTTCTTTTTCACTTTAAAAAAATAATATGCTTATATCTACAACAAATATTGACGAGATTATCACTGCGATCTCGGCGCACGTAAATGACAATGCAGTACTTATCTCTGTAGGAGAACACACCGAAATTGATATTAAAGAATTTGTAGGAGCACTACAGCAATCTGGACTTGAGTTTATGGGAGGTTTGTTTCCAAGAGTTATTCACGGGAACACAGTGTTAGAAAAGGGTATCGTTATTAATACCCTCAATAATTTAGAAACCCTCTTTCTAGTTGAGAATATTAGCACTAAGGAGTACACCATCCCAGAAATTACGTTTAAAGAGAATCAACCGTATAGTTTATTTACCTATGTAGATGGACTTACGTCTAACATTTCTCATTATCTCAGCGAGCTTTATGAAAACTACGGGATGCAAACTAATTATTTTGGAGGCGGAGCAGGAAGTCTTTCTTTAGAGCAACAGCCTTGTGTTTTTTGTAACAAAGGGATATATCAAGATGCTGCTGTGGTAGCAGTTATGAATATGGCTTCTAACATAGGTGTACGTCACGGTTGGAAAAAGGTAGGCGGCCCTTTTATTGTTACAAAATCAGAAGGGAACATTATTAAAGAGATCAACTGGAAAAACCCTTTCCAGGTATATAAAGAGGTGGTAGAAGAACACTCTGGATTAATATTTACAGAAGATAATTTCTTTGATATTGCAAAAGGGTATCCTTTTGGAATCTTAAAAGAAGATGCAGAATGTATCGTACGGGATCCATTAATGACCAATGAAAATGGAGAACTCGTGTGTGTAGGCGAGCTAGAAGAAAATATGCTCGTAGACATTTTAAACGGTAATAATGACTCTCTTATAGACGCTGCTCAAAAAGCTGCAGAAGCAAGTGTCCAGAAGGCTACAGCTCCAAGAAAAGCAATCATTATAGATTGTATCTCCCGAATTCTATTTCTAGAAGATAGTTTTGAACAAGAGTTAAACGCGATTACAGAAACCATACATGGGAGTTATCCAGATTTGTCTATAGGTGGCGCCCTCACGCTAGGAGAAATCTCATCCTATGGAGAAGGGTTTTTAGAGTTTTATAATAAAACAACCGTAGTTGGTTTATTTGAATGATCAAAGTAGAAAACCACATATTAGATATTTTACAACTCCACGAGTACGGGATGGCCATAGGCCAGTCGCTAGATTATAGAGAGAGTTGTGATTTATTTATAAAGCTATTGCTCAAGCGTAAAAATCTTAATGCTGCTTGGATCCTTGAGAAAAAAGATGAGAATTATCAGTCTACATACGCGATCCCTTTAGGGCAAAAAACAGTTGTTGATGCAGACAGTGTGATACAAGTAACCCGCGATATTGAAGAGAGTACGATTGTAAAGAGAACCGACCTCATTTCGAGTATTTCTCCATTAAATCTGGAAGAAGGGATGGTTGCCATTTTTAATCTTCAAGATCAAGGTTATTTATTTTTGTATTCTAAAAAGGACAATATTTCTGAGAAAGATTTGGCGCAATTGCGTCCGGTGATAAAGAAGTTTTCTGTAAACTTAAAGGCGTGTAAAGCCTTTAGACAACAGCAGCAATTATTACACAGTTTAGAGATACAAAACCAAGAGCTCAGTGATTATGCACATATGGTATCTCATGACCTTAAATCTCCTTTGAGAAGTATAGATACACTTACCACCTGGTTGCAAGAAGACTATGCTAGTAAACTGGATGAATCAGGTAATAAACAGATCATATCCATACGCAACAGTGTAGAAAAAATGGATACCCTTATTAGTGGTATATTAGAATACTCAACTATTGGAAAGACCCATATCGAGGCCTACCCAGTAGATCTCAACCTATTAGTAAAAGATATTTTATCGTTAATAGAAGTACCAGATCACATAGCCATAAATACAGCTATCCTCCCTACTATTATAGGCGATAAATACAGATTGCAACAGCTATTTCAAAATTTAATAGGCAATGCCGTTGCCTACAACGACAAGCCAGAAGGAAAAATCGTCGTAGGCGCACAAGAAAAAGGAGCTTTTTGGGAGTTTTATATACAAGATAATGGGAAAGGAATTCCGGACCCATATTTCAAAAAGATCTTTAAAGTATTCGAAAAGCTAGAAACCAGCGAGACCTCTACAGGAATAGGCCTTTCTATCGTTAAAAAAATTGTCGAAATGTATCAAGGAAAGATCTGGCTAGAAAGTGAAGAAAGTGTAGGGACTACATTTTACTTTACATTAGCAAAAAATAGCCATGGAGCAACCTAATCTTTCATATGTCCAACAGCTTTCTGGGGGTGATAAAGCTTTTGAAAAAAAGCTACTTGCGGTAGTCGTTCAAGAATTTCCGGAGGAGAAGGTTATTTACGAAGGGAATATGGAGAAGCACGCTTTCGCGAAAGCGGCCGAAAACGTACATAAAATCAAACATAAATTCGGGATTCTAGGATTAGAAAAAAGCTACCAGATTGCGATAGACTATGAAGAGCAATTACTAAAAGAGAAAACAGAGCTGCGCAAAGATTTTGAAGATATTTTACAGAGAATTCAAGAATTTCTGCTTACTTTATCGTTGGAATAACGAACAAACATACTGAAGCTTTGAATTGTATTATAGTAGATGATGAAATGGCGGCAAGAACAATTGTTGCACACCTATGTGAACAGGTAGAAGACTTGCACGTGATAGACCAGTTTCCTAATGCGATGCAGGCGATAAAATTCCTAAACAAGAACGAGATAGACCTTATATTCTTGGATATCCATATGCCTGACTTTACCGGATTTGATTTTATAGACACGCTTAAGAATCCGCCTAAAATAGTGCTCACGACTTCAGATCGTAATTTTGCAATAGAAGCCTTTGAGTACGATTGCATTGTAGACTATCTCGTAAAACCTATCACTTTACCGCGCTTTATGAAGGCAATGACTAAAGTGCAAAGTTTTAAAGCACCTGCGGCTAGCAAAGCTGTTCCAACTGCTGCACCACCATCTGATGCGTCTACAGAAAAGGAGATGTATGTAAATATAGACAGACGTCTTATAAAGATTGAGTTTGATAAAATATACCTTATTGAAGCTAAGGGAGATTATATTTTAATCAAGACAGATGATAAGAGTTATACCGTACATTCTACCCTTAAAAAGATAGAAGAAAAACTTCCAGACAGCTTGTTTTTAAAAGTGCATAGATCTTACGTTATTAATTTTAAACGCATTATAGATATAGAAGATAATAGCGTACTTATTGAAAGAGATGTGGTGCCAATTAGTAGATCTAATAGACCAGAATTAATGCGTCGTCTCAATTTGTTATAAAACCACTGGTCTACAACAAACGACCATCTACCGAAGTAACAAATTCCCTTAACGAATACTTTAATTTACGGGTCTTTTTCCCTCTAGTTTTGTTCTTATAAATCAGATAAGACAAGATTATGAACGGAAAATTATTCTTTGTAAAAACTACATTGTTAGCAGTTATATGCTGTTTAACTAGCATGAAAGGCAGCGCGCAAGACGTCCCTTTTAATTGTGACTATAGCGCTTATTTATTTCAGTATAATGACGTATACGCGATAGATCTCGCCTCAGGAAGCTCTTATCAGATAGCAACAGATATTACGGCGGGAAACATTAATGCAGCGGGATACAATCCAGCAGATGGATTTATTTGGGGCTCACTCACCTCACCCTCAAAATCAATCGTGCGTATAGGCGCAAATTTTGAAACAACCACTTTTTATATAGACGAGTTGCCGTTGAGTAATAGATATATAGGAGATGTGAGTATGGATGGTATGTATTATCTCAAAGGTGGAGGATCTACCTATTATATGATTGATCTAAACCCAGAATCTGCAAATTATGGCGGATATACAGCCACAGGCAACCTATCACAGGGTTTGAGTATTCACGATTGGGCATTTAATGCGGTAGATGGATATCTATATGCTGTAGAAAAAAACACTAATCAACTCTATCGTATTAACCCCGAAAATGGCAATGTCACTTCTTTAGGAGAAGTTCCTATTCTATCTGGGTTGAATTACACCTATGGAGCCGTTTATTTTGACGTAACGGGACGATTTTATGTATCTTCTAATCAGACAGGAACGATCTATGCGATACAAAATGTACAAGACTTAGATGGCACCAATAGCATAGACTCTAATCTCTTTGCCTTTGGACCTTCCAGTGCTAGTAATGATGGGGCACGTTGTCCTACGGCACCTGTACCTCAAGAAATATGTGACAATGGGATTGATGATGATGGCGACGGACTCATAGATTGTGAAGATCCATCCTGCTCGGGATATGGCAATTGCGATGTGATAGATCCCGAAGCAAAAAGTGCAGATGAAGGTGGTTTAGAAAGTAACAATAGGTTGTCTCAAGCCATTAACCAGCGTAATTACAATCGTGCAAAAAGCAATCATCGTTTTGATAAAGCGACAGCGCCACGTATACAAAAGACAGAAAACTACGCACAACGCAATGCAAATGATGCGATTACCTTAGAAGATTTTGTGCCCCTGCAAATTATAGGAGAAGATGCCGTTCTTAATGCCACTCCGGAAGACCTTGTAAATATTACCAACGCCACAGAAGTTTTAGGGGTAGATTATATACGTAACGAAAATACCGTAGCCTCTTTACTGGCTTTAAAAACAGAAAACGGAGTATATGAGCACACAAAATATATCTGCGATCGTTTGTTGGGAGCAGAGTTACTATCAGTCTCTACAATGACTATAGAAGAGCATCAGTTTATTAAGGCCTTGGTAAAAAATACTGACGGTGGTTTAGAATTTGTATTAAGCCTTTCGGCGAAAATGTCTGAAGACGCGACAAATTTTCGTATAGATAGCCATTGGAATCTAGACGCTTATGAAGCCGAGGCGACCTATTACAATTTTCAGATATGGGCAAACTCAGTAGATGATTTGTACCTGTTAGGAAAAGAAGTATTGACACTACTAGAAGTAGAAAAACCAATAAATGGGTATGAGTTATCACCACCACCAACGGTTTTTGTAAAAAAAGGAACCTATTATAATGGTGCCTTAGATCTGGTGATTATGAATACCAACCAGACAGAAGAAATCACCTTTGATGCAGGTCTAAGAGCCACCGAAACCAGTACTACCGAAACGATGAGTACCACACTTAACTTAAACGGTGATTATATCTCGTATCAAGAGATTGCTGTGGGACCTTTATTTGACATTGGATTTAGAATAGGCGATGGTCTGAATATAGCAGACGATCTCTTTTTATCTGACGGTCCTTGGGGCGTAGATGATAGTCAACCTAATACGATAGTAGATGCCTATGAGATCACAGAAAATAATACGTCGTATGAAGAGAATGAATTCCCTGTTGCTCGTAATGTGCATCTAGAAGCTACTACAGACACCTATGTAGGTGTATATCGCGCCCTTACACCTCGTTTTATGCCCGTGGATGTAACAGACTATAACAGTTTTAAGTTCGCTGCAAGTGGTACCGGTTCGCTAGAAATTACTTTTGTAAGAGCGAGTATAGACAACTGGGAAGAACAATACAGTACAACGGTCCAACTTACAAATACTTTAGAAGAATATATGGTCTCTATAGAAGAGGCACAACTGGAAGATGTGGTGACCCTTGTATTTACGATGGTCTCAGAAGATGGCAGTATGCAAACCAAAGAAATGAACCTACAAGAAGCTCGTTTTACGACAGAAGAAACTTTGGGCTTAGAAACAATAAGTTCACTACAAACAACGAGTGTACAAAACTACCCGAATCCCTTCTCTAGCAGTACAACCCTACAACTTCCTACGCCTATGCACAGCGTACAAATAACAGTGGTAGATATGCTAGGTCGCATAGTAGACCAGCAACTATTGGAAGCCTCAGGAAGCAATAGAGTGCAATATCAACCGAGACAATTGGCTCCAGGTATATACTCCTATACGCTTACAGATCATACACACACTTATACTGGAAAATTTATAAAACAATAGTTAGTTTTTTTGATTGGAAGAAAAGACCATCACTTGGGAGAGTGGTGGTTTTTTTTGTCAGCATATTTTGAATCTAGATTGTTGACACTAAGATGTGAACAAAAAATAGTAATAATAGCATATTTAATGTTTAACTTTTTTAACTTGTGAAGTCAAATATGGCCAAATGATAAAAGAAAGAATTGACATAGAAAATATTGATGGACAGCTGTTTGAAATAAAAGTTGTGGAACCAGAAAACTCTAAGCCAGCTTCTTTTACACATTATTTGCATAATCATACCAACGGAGTTTCTCAATTCTATAAAAAAGATGCACTTGCATTTGTAAAAGAGATTCTTAAAAAAGAATTTCCGACTAATGAAATAACGGATAAAGTTGCAGAAGATGCACTTCAATATTTAATTTTTGACCTCAATAAATCTGTTCCATTTCCAGCACCAGAAAATCCAAAATTCAAATTTATTGATTTGTTTGCAGGAATTGGTGGGTTTAGAATTGCAATGCAAAATCTTGGAGGGAAATGTATTTATACCAGTGAATGGAACAAGGAAGCTCAAAAGACTTACCGAGCAAATTTTGGCGACATTCCATTTGGTGATATTACAAAAGAGAGAGTGAAAAATTATATTCCACATAAATTTGATATTCTTTGTGCTGGATTTCCTTGTCAGGCATTTTCTATAGCAGGAAATCGAAAAGGTTTTTCTGATACGCGCGGGACACTCTTTTTTGATGTTGAGCAGATCATTGAAAAACACAGGCCTAAAGTAGTTTTTCTTGAAAATGTCAAGAATCTAGTGTCTCATGATAAAGGAAAAACATTTCAAGTAATAATTGAAATATTAGAAAAGAAATTGGGATATAAAGTATTCTATGATATTTTAAATTCAATGACACACGCAAACATACCTCAAAATAGGGAACGCATTTTTATTGTGGCATTTGATCCGAAACAGGTTTCTAATTATTCAGATTTCAGTTTTCCTGATAAAATAAGCCTTACAAAGACTATTCATGATATTCTTGATAATGACAAGAAGGAGACGAAATATTATTATTCCAAGGAACATAAATATTATCCTGAATTGTCTAAAACAATGAAAAACAAAAATACTGTTTATCAATGGCGAAGAGTTTATGTCCGCGAAAATAAAAGTAATGTTTGTCCTACATTAACCGCTAATATGGGTACTGGTGGTCATAATGTACCCTTGATTAAAGATAATTTTGGTATTCGTAAATTAATACCTAAGGAATGTTTTGCATTTCAAGGATATAATATGGATAAATATGTTTTACCTAAAATTGCTGATAGTAAACTATATATGCAAGCAGGTAATTCAGTAACAACAAATTTAATTGAGAGGATAACAAATGAAATAATTAGAGTTTTGTAAATGAGTGTTTGGGGCCAATATTCAAAAGAACAAAAAGAAGAATATATCAAATTTTTGCAGGTATATGGAGCTCTTACAAATTTGTTTCGTCAAAAGAAGGGTGATTTAATCCCTTATCTTGATTCTAAATATCAAGAAACAATTTTTGCAAAATCTTTTGATGCTAAAAATGTTGATATAGGTAATACACCTCACGATATATTATCTGTTTTTGGAAATAAAAGAGTTGGTATTGGATTGAAAACTTGGATGGGAAGCAAACCATCTTTTCAAAAAGTAATGCAATTAAAACGATATCAGAATGAAATAAATAATTATAAAAATAATCTTGATGATTTAGCTTACAAAATTTCCGATATTAGAAACGAAAGGGTATTGAGTGATTATGAACGTCTTGGATTAAAAGAAAATAATAATATTTATCATTATGTAACAAGAGATAAGGGAAGCTTTACTATTAATGAGTGTGCTTACCCTTTGATTGATTTGAAAGGATTGTGTGATTTTAATAAAACAAAAACAGCTTTTACCTGGTCTGATGGAAATAAAGATTACAAGTATACTTTTGGCGATTCTCAAATCTGGCAAAAGTTCGACTCAAATAAGTACAAATCAATCTTACTTACCTCTTTTGATGTAAAAATAATTGACGATCCATTTTCTTTTCTTTTAGAGGCATACTTAAAACTAATTAATAAACCTCAAGTAGTTGAGGAAAATATAGTTGAAGCATACTTACCCTTATATTCATTCAAGTCTAAAGAAGTTGGAGAAAAATCTGGTTTAAATGCTTGGAATGCGTCTCCAAAATCAAAATTCAGTAGTATCCCAAGGCCTCTTAATGAAGTGTACATTCCAATTCCAAAAGAATTTCATAAGAAAAACCCTGAATTTTTTACAAAAGATATAATATCTATAATAAAAAAAAGAAATCAACTTAAAGGGACAAATGGATCTAAACCAGAGGTGCGATTTCACTTATTGCTTCCTAATGGAAAAAAAATCCCAGCTTTATTGACTGGAGATAATATGAAAAATTTTCAATCTGGAAGTAATACAGAATATGATGAGAATGGTAAAAGATTTGGCCAAAATGCATTAGGTCAATGGTTGCTAGTAGATGTTTTAGGATTAAAAGAAAGAAAGAAAGTTACTTTAGAATGGTTACATAGAAAAGAAACTGATTCCGTTCGTTTATGGAGAAAAAAAGAAGACTACTCCACTTTTAACATAGATTTTGCACCTATTGGAGCTTTTGAGTCGTTTATGAATGACGAATTAATACCTGAAAATGTTGATGATTAATCCAATTTCTCTAAAAAATTAAAACCAGTAAATTCCATAAATTTGGCATTGTTTGATTTGACTATCGAAGTTTCAATTAAATTATTTGTAACTACTTCTATTGATGCCAGTCCACAAAGTAAAAATGTCAATGTATCTTTTTGAATTATAAATATTATGGGATTTTTCACTTCTGATACATTTACTAAGGGTAATTCTCCAAATTTAAAAACATTGACAAGTACTTTTTGTCCTTCTAATTCAATATGAGGTTGAAAGTCATTTAATTTGGTTTTGTTTAAATCAATTGATTCAATAGTCAAATGCTTTTGCATTGCAATTAAACCACCTATATTTTTTGTCGTTTTATCAAGAAAAGCTTGACCTTCAAACCTGTCTCTTAAATGATTAAGATTAGTTAATCCGAGATGATTCATAGCTGAAATTTGGATTAACTTTTCATCGTTTTTAGAAAGTTTTATTTGAGGATAAAATCGCAGATTTTCCCCAATATATTTAAAAAATAACTTCATCAATTAATTGATTTTGTAAAAACAAACAATTATACAACAATAGAAGCAATAAATGTCCTGTCGAATAATGTTAAATGTAAAGTTTGTAATTCTATAAAGAGAAAGGAAATCCTCAAAACCTCCCCAAAACTCTCACCCCAATTTCCATAAACTCAAACCCAGGCGCCGTAATCTTGTGTAAAGCTTTACGTTAGTCCAATGTAGTAAGCATCCAAACGCAACGGTCTAAAAATATAGTGCAATACAGATGCGCTATCGCAAATCGTGATTTGCGATAAAAATCAGTAAGTATTTGTATAACAGCAAGTAAATGATTAATATTGTATATCGCGATATGCAATATTATGCCGTATGAAAACTCAAAGTCAATATTTAAAGCCACAAGACGTCGTGGTGTTATTAAAAATAATCAGTATCAAAAACCCTAATTGGAAACAAAAAGACCTAGCAAATGAGTTAGGTTTGAGTCAGTCAGAAGTTAGTGAGGCGATTGCAAGGTGTAAATATGCCAATCTGGTAGACCCTCGAGGGAAGAGCGTTCTCAAATTTGGCCTGCTTGAGTTTATTCAATACGGTTTACGTTATGTGTTTCCTCAAAAGGCTGGCCCCGTTGTGCGAGGTGTTCCCACTTCACATTCGGCAGCGCCTTTAAATAAGTTTATTACGAGTTCAGAAAATTATGTCTGGCCTTATGCTAAAGGTACCATGCGAGGTCATAGTGTGATACCTTTATATAATTCTGTGCCACAAGCCGCATTAAAAGATGAAAAACTGCATCAATTACTTGCCTTAGTAGATGCCTTGCGAATAGGCAAATCGAGAGAGCGCGGTATTGCCATAGAAGAGATCAAAAAAATATTTGAAATTGGAGAATAAAATAATAAATATTGACACGGTTGCGCAAGTTGCAAAGGCGTTAAGGGAAATTAAAGAAACAATGGTTTTTGTAGGAGGAGCCGTAATAAGCCTGTATACTGATGATCCGGCTGCAAATGAGATTAGGCCAACAAAAGATATTGATCTTACTGTTCATATTGTAAATTTAAGTCATTGGGAAAAAGTTCAAGAGGAGTTAGCTCAAATTGGGTTTCATCCAGATCCATTTGGAAATTCAATATGTAGTTATCTTTATAAGGACATAGCTATTGACATTATGACGATGGATGACGGGCCGCTGGGACCTACAAATAGATGGTTTAGAGTAGGTTTTCAGAATCTTTGGTCGATGCAAGCAAACGATCAATCGGTACATGTCTTGTCGGCTCCTTGTTTCCTAGCTACAAAATTTGAGGCGTTTAATAGTCGAGGAAAAGATTATAGGTCAAGCCACGACATAGAAGATATTATTTATATTTTGGATAATCGTCTTAATATTGTTCAAGAAATAGATACCGTTGATAGTACCATTAAGAAGTTTTTGCAAGAGCAGTTAAGAGTAATGAGTAATAAAGGAATTCTTACCGAAGTCTTACTAGCTAATATCCATCCTTTAGTATTGGAAGAACGATTACCTATTGTTGAAACTAAAATTAGTCAAATATTAAAATTGTAATTAGAAATTTCCTAGGAGTAAGATCACGTCAATATCCTCTCAAAACCTCCCCAAAACTCTCACCCCAACTTCCATAAACTCAAACCCAGCAGCCGTAGCAGAAGCGATATTGCTATACTTGCCGTAAGCGCCTGCTTCAAAGCGGTTAGAAAAGGTATAGTTGAGTTTTCCTTCTAAGCGAAAAAGTGTGGTGGCTTTATCATTCTCAACTTGTTGTAAACCGCCAGCAGCGTTTGCGGCATAGCTCCATTTTCCAGCAGTACCGCTAAGGTCTATAAATAGCTCTGCCGCTTGGTATCTTGAGGGGCTAAAATATAAGGTAGGTACTTGGTTTACAAAGCTCAAGTATTGGTAATTAATGCCACCTTTAAGGGCTGGACTTTTTGTAAATGTATAGTACAGCGAACTAAATAGCAGGTTGCGGCTATTGCTATCGGTTTGTTGGGTGTGCATTAGTCCCGTATACCAACCTAGATTAATATTGGTGCCCATATTGTAATTGAGCACGTAGTTATTCATAAATATTTTTTCATCTATAAGCGCTGCATTAAAATCCTGCAAGTTGCGGCTATAGCCAACTTCTAGATATTGTAAGGGTAACGGTCTAGACTTGATAAACACGTTCCCATTAACATCGGTAAAATCATTAGCACTAGCGTTTGCTTTTACAAAACCTAGTGTGCCTTCTATCCAAGTGTTGTTATGCACACGGTAATGTGCTCCTATAGAAGCATTGGTATTGTAAGCCATATTTTGGGTTGTCTTATTTTCGGTTTCTCTGTAGGTATATGAGAAAATGGTTCTAAATCGGTCAGAAAATGGAAGTGTTGCAGTGGCTCCCGTTGCATAAGCTTCGTTATCGCCATTGTCTTTGGTATAAGAAGCGCGCGCCTCTACAGTAGGAGATAAGCTGTTTTTTATGGTTTGTAGAAGTGCGGTAGCATCCTTTTGATTGGGATAGAAGTCCAGAGTTTTTTTCGCGAAAGCGGTTGCCTTATCCAGATTGCCTTGTGCACGATATGCATTTGCGATGCCTAGATTGCCGTCAAAAGAAGTGCTGTCTTTTTCTAGCATCGCTTTGTAAACTGCAATACTTTTTGAGAAGGTTCCTGTATACATTCCTAAGGTAGCTTCTAGTGCCGCTACACGATTGTTTGTGGGATAAGTGGTTGTTAGGCTAGCAATGGCAGATCTTGCTTCTCTATAGTTGCCATTCCAGATCAAGGCTTGGATATAGCGTTCGCTAGCTGTGATTAATCGGGTACTGTCTATTTTTTTCGCTTTCGCGAAAGCGAGAGCTTCCGCTGCATATGCTAAGGCGCGTTTATCCTTTTTTTGTAAATGCGCCACTAGAGACATACCCACACGTGAGCTAAGTGTATCTGTAAGTGAAGTATACTGCTCAAGAGCACTGTCGTATGCTTGCTGTGCGATATAGGTATTTGCGAGTGCGCTAATAAGTTGGGCATCTTGCGGTGTGGTTTGTAAAGCAGTACGTAACAAAGTCACCGCATCTTCATACTGAAAGCTTTGAGAGAGGATAGCTGCCTTACCGAGTATCATATATTTTTTGGAGATGAGTGCATTGGCATTTCCGGGTTGTTGGTTCAGGGCTTTGGTTACATACGTAAGGGCGTTATTATATTCCTTAAGATTAGAAAGAGTATTGGCATATCCTAATAAAGCCGAAAAACTGGTACTGTCTTGCGCAATGAGTTTTTGGTAAACCGTTTTTGCGCTGCTAAAGTCCTTGTCCCATAATAAGGATTCGGCATAATTGAGTGCTACTTCATAATCCTGAGGAAAGTCAGTTTTTAGAGAGCTAAAGTGTGTTCTGGCAGCAGTGCTGTCACCACTCAATCCTAACGCGCGTCCGTAACAAAGCCGTGCGGTTTTATTATCGGGAGCAGTCTTCAGAATGTTTTCAAAAAAGCGTTTAGCTTCTTGATACTTTCCCGTTTCTAATAAGGTAAACCCTGCAGACATATCTTGTCCGTACGATTGACTACTTATTAAAAAGACGCATATAATTACAAGTGTTCTCATTGTGATTGTTTTACAATGGCAAGTTATACCCAGATACCAAGGTTTCAATCTGAGGGTACGTGCAACTCGTCTACACTTATGGTCGATTGGTGGAGGTTGAATGATTTAGGATGGTGAGATTAGAGCTTGTTGGAGGTGAAAAGCAGCACAAAAGCATCTCCTCAACCTTCTTAAAAAGAGGGGCACTTTTAATTGAGAAATAGATACCCCTCCTCTTTGAAGAGGAGGTTGGGAGGAGATGTCCTACAGGCAAAGAGTGGCATGTGCAACAGCACTTATAATCAAATACACTCTTCAATCCGCTCTGCAATAGCTCTTAGAACACAATCTATATCACTTAAAACTTCTTTATTTTTAAATCGTAAAAAATGAACACCTCGTTTTTCTAATCGCCCTTGCCTGTAAGCATCTTTGAGAATTTGGTTATCGTGATATTCGCCATCAACCTCTATGGCGAGGCCTATTTCGTGGCAATAGAAATCTACAATATAATCGAGCATAGGAACTTGCCTATGAAACTCTACACCAAGAGACTTGCGTCTAATACGACCCCATAACTCCTTTTCGGCAAGAGTCATATTTTTTCGTAGTTCGCGAGCCTTTAGTTTGAGGTCTATCCGATAAGGGATTATTGTATTCACGCAAGGTGTTTTCCTAAAAGTAATCAAAATTATAAACAAGTCTACATAGCGATACGCGGACATCTCCCCAACCCCTCTTAAAAAGAGGGGCTTTTACCACTCCTCATAAAGGAATATTTAATACAGAAATGACCTATTGCTCCTCCTCTTTGAAGAGGAGGTTGGGAGGAGATGTCTTATAGGGAAAGAGTGGCATCACACAATTTGAATTCCACATCCCTTTTTCAAGTAAAGAACTACACTGCTACTCCTCTTTGAAGAGGAGGCTGGGTGGAGATGTATTACGCACAGAAAACGATTTCCAACCCAACAGCCCAAAACTCAATATTAAAAAAGTTAAAAGAGCAAATAGCACCACTCATCTACAGTAAAATTCAATTGGTCGAAATATCCTAAGAGTCCCTTAGAATTGCCTGCATATTTGTATCATAATTAAAGAACAAAACTATGGGACTTACCGTAATTAACAACACAAACACATTAAGAATTGTACACAATACGTACGATCCCGTACCTAGATGTACACTTAATCTCGTACACAAAAAGATAGATAAGCCAGTCATCCAATTACTTACACATTAAAAGTGATGATCGCAATCCAACAAAAAATAAGAAAAGCTCTTACGCCAGAACAAGTATTTATGGCGAGTGCTTTTGTGGTAAATGGAGGAAACTATCTATACAACCTAGCTTTAGGGCGTGTTTTAGGTCCAGGTGCTTTTGCAGATGCCGCTATACTAATCACGCTTATGCTAGTATTATCTTTTGTAGCGATGACTTTTCAACTTGCGGTGGCAAAATTCACTACCGAGTTTGATGATCAAAAACAAGAGGCGTTTACGCATCGAGCTTTTAAACAGGCCTCTCGTTTTGGTCTCGCATTAGGAGCGGCAATTGTCATTTTTGCGACAGAATTACAGCAACTATTTCAAACAGAATCTTCTGTGATGTTTACCATTTTTGGATTGGCTGTACCTATTTACTTTATTATGAGTGTTAATAGAGGGACCTTACAAGGTAAAAAGGCCTTCATACAACTCTCTGTAACCTATCAATTAGAAATGGTTTGCAGACTGGCGCTCACATTTGCCTTATTACTTATCTTCAATATAAACTCCTCGATTGCCGTGTCTAGTGCCATTGCAATTTCATTTATTGCTGGTGTCTTTCCCTTAAAAAAAATGAACACTAAAAGGGTATCACACACATCATTTTCAACTAAAGAGAACAAAATAATTTTACAGTTTTTTGTACTTACTGCTTGTTATGAACTTACCCAAATCATATGTAACAATAGTGATATCCTATTAGTAAAACATTATTTCCCATCATACGACGCTGGATTATACGCCTCGCTAGCGCTTATAGGTAGAGTAGTTTATTTTGTAACCTGGATGTTTGTCATGTTGCTATTGCCTACAGTAGTTTCTATGCGCAAAGAAGGCAAAAACTCGGTTCCAGTCTTACTAAAATATGTGGGATATATTACTGCACTTGCCAGTGCCATTGTGGCTTTTACGTTTTTGTTTCCCTCTCTTGCGGTACAACTGCTGTTTGGTGAACAGTATATCTCAATTGCACCTTTACTAGGCTGGTATGCCTTAGCCACTTCTTTTTTTGCTCTCTCTAATATTTTTGCTTACTACTATTTATCTCTCGATCATTACAAGCCTATTGTGATCGCCGCAGTTTTTGGGGTATTACAAGTGGTTTTAATTGCTGGTTTTCATAATAGTCTGTTCCAAGTAGTGATTGCTCAAGTGATTGCTATGGGAACCTTACTGCTAGCTCAAGTGGCTTATTTTTTCTTCTCACAGCGTAGCAGCAAAATAGCATAATCGAAAGAAAATTACCGTTCGTCTACAGTAATTGTCGATCAATCGTTTTTGGATCGCTTTCGCGAAAGCAAAATCGCAAATTTGAACTATCAAAAAAACATAACTATTTAAAAACAAAAACATTATGGCACTTAAAATCAATAATATTTACGGAGTAATTTGTATGAAAGGGGAAGTATCAGGTTCTCAAGAGCAGGAAGTGAAAAGCTATTTCAAAGCGTTGCTAAATATCCAAGATACTGTAATTATTAATCTATGTGAAGTAAAGCAAGGAAGACAGCGACTTACTAAAATCCTAGAGGGTTTAAGAAGTAACTTAAATGAAGAGCAATCATTAGACTATTACAGCTATCCTGGTCCAGCGGTTGAGAAGTTGTACCAAAAGCTCAATAACCCCGAAAACTTTTATCAAGCAGCTGCCTAAATTATTCCATTCATTCCAATCTAAAAAAATAATAAAATGAAATTAGCAATCGTAACGGCCTATCCACCGAGTAAAGTAACACTTAACGAATATGCATATCACTTAGTAAAGCATTTTCGCCAGCATCAAGAAGTAACAGAATTAGTATTACTTACAGATGTAACTCCTGATGACGCAGACATCACTTTTGAAGAAGAAGGGTGTACAATCACTGTAAAGCAATGTTGGAAATTTAATGGGTTGACAAACGTGATATCTATCGCAAAAGCCATAAAAAATACTCAACCAGATGCTGTATTGTATAACCTGCAGTTTATGAAATTTGGAGATAAAAAGGTTCCTGCAGCTTTGGGGCTTTTCTCTCCTTGGGTTTCTAAACTAATGAAGGTGAAAACTACAGTGCTCCTTCATAACATTATGGAGACGGTAGATTTGAGCAGTGCAGGTTTTACAAGTAATAAGATAAAGGCAAAAGCTTTTAATTTTATAGGCGAGATGCTTACACGAGTGGTTCTTAAAGCAGATACCGTTGCACTTACAATAAGCAAATACGTAGACATTCTTGAAGACAAATACAACGCCCAGAACTGCGTGCTCATTCCTCACGGTACTTTTGAAATTCCAGAAGAGCCTTCGTATGAGCTGCCTGAAGGACCTCTGAAAATTATGACTTTTGGGAAATTTGGCACCTACAAAAAGGTAGAAATCCTAATCGAAGCTGTACAACAAGTGAGACAAAAAACAGATCGTGAATTAGAAATCGTAATCGCAGGTACGGATAGCCCTAATACTCCAGGATATTTGGAAGCCGTAAAAACAAAATATACTAATGTTCCCAATCTCACTTTTACAGGGTATGTAGAAGAAGAGGATGTGCCTGTAATTTTTTCTGAAAGTGCTATGGTAGTATTTCCTTATACGTCTACAACAGGAAGTTCTGGTGTGCTACATCAAGCCGGAAGTTACGGTAAAGCCGTGGTAATGCCAGATCTTGGAGACTTAAGTATTCTCGTAAAAGAAGAAGGATATAGAGGAGAATTCTTTAATCCAATAAGTGTAAATAGTCTTGCAACAGCTATCCAAAATTTGGTTACTAATGAAAATTATAGAAACCAAATAGCTAAATCCAATTACCAAGCGGCCACAGCATTACCAATGAGCAGAATTACGGAAATGTATCTGGATGTTTTTGCAGAAAGGCCACTAACGAATAATGAAGAAGTACAAATAGCGGCTTAACCTACCTGTGTTTTATGATTGAATAGGCATCGACTTTCACCCCAAGGTTATCTATAATACCAAAACAAGCCTGTTTATTCTTACGCCAAGGTAAATCCCCCGCCACGCGATTCGGTATATCCCCAAAATCGAAAAGTGTCCAAGAGAGATAGTCTATACTGTCTCTCTTTTGGGTTTTAAAAAACTCAGTATAATAAGCTGCTTGGTCTTTCTTATTATTTCCAAACGGATTCCACAGGCCACGATAACTGGACATTCCAAATTCTTGAAGAACTACGGGTTTTGAGGTTGCATTTGTAAGGATTGTGTGCGCACTAGCAAGGTCCTCTAGATCACGATAATAATGATACGATACAATATCTACCTTATTTTCAAGAAGCAATGCGTTTTCTGGAGATGACCATCCTATTGTGATCGGGTGCTTAGGGTCCAATTCCTTTAAATAGTTGATGCTGTGTGAAAGCCAAGAAAGCACCTCACGTTCTCCGCGATTGTCAAAATCAAGATCAGGTTCATTTTTTAGATCCCAAGCCAGCAGTGCTGGGTGATCTTTAATAGAGGTTACAATAGACTTGAGATGGGCATTGGTAAGCGTCCAGTCCTGAAGGCGATAATCTCCATAAAAATCAAAAAGAGTGACAATAACTTTAACGCCTTCTTTTTCTGCTTCATCTAGCAAGGTGGTTAGTTTTGCTAGTTTATGTTGAGATACGTGGGCTTTCCCAAAATCTTCATAGCCCACAAATATGCGAACACTATTAAGTCTAAGATCCTTGACTATTTTAAAATCTTTAGAAAGTGTGTCGCTACTAAACTTATCTCCAAAGGTATCCCAAGGACTCATTTGCGGATAGTAATTAATACCTTCTAATAGTGCAGTGTCTAATGACACAGGAGTATACGACGGCGTATGAGTAGTATTCGCTATTTTTTCAAAATGACGTATTCTCCAGAAGCCATCTTCGAGCAATAAGATGAGTTTATAATCATCATTAAAATTCCGCTCTAAGACAAACTCCTTATTTTTAAATATACGCTCTACACCACTCACATTGCGATCGGTAAGCACTGCAAGGGTTCCATCTGCGCTGTAAAATTCTAGACTAAGATGATGAGCAATAGTCGTTGCTTCTATGGTCGTTTGTTGTTCTTTATTTACGGCTAGTAAATCGCCTATTTTTGTTCTTGCACTAGCGGTATAGTGATCAAAAATTCCCACATCGTCTCCCGTATAAAAGGCATTATTTTTTACATACCAAGCATCCAAATAATCTTCTTCTATTGCTTTTTGAGTGGCCGCTTCTATAGGCCTACCAGAATTTTCTAATGACTCCCAAGTTATTTCAGGTATATACGAACGCGTACGATCGTTTTCAATATGCAACATCTTAGAGCGATCTGCACCAGAATTTAGATAAGCAATCACCTGACTGATACCATAGAGAATCCCTGCGTTTATAAGTATGAACCCAGAGAGAATGAGAAGGCGATATAGCGTCTTGTTGCGTTTCAATCTAATACAAGTTGTTGGTTTTTTTCTATGCCTAATGCCCTAATGATACTAGGATGCGTTCCGGTAGGGTGATCCTCCGGTTTCAAGTAAAATGTTACAATACCTTTTTTTGTATGTTCCGTATAAATCACGCCATCTATTTCAAGAGAAACAGCTATTCCTTCTTGCACCCATTGCCCAAGATAACTCGTAAGTGGTCCAACTGTGATGCTTCTTGAAGTCGTAATTGTAAGGGGTATTTGTTTGATTATGGGTTCAAAAGTAACAACTATTTCTTCACTCTGAGCAATGCCCGTAATGGCTGCTGTAATCTTCCATTTTGAAGGAGATTGTGGATGTAACGCTTTCGCGAAAGCGTATCCGTTAACCGTACTTGCTTGCGTTTGCCAATAATCGCCAAGGTTGCTTTTTATGTAAAAAGTAATGAGCGTGCCGTCTGTCATAATATTACCGTGAGCATCTCTAATTTGCGAAGTCTCGAAAGTGATGAGCTCATTGCCATCTGCATAATTATGATGACTAGAGGCCGTAATCGAAAAATCCTGAGCGACATCTGGAAAGATGTCTGCCACAAGTTCTCTAGAAGACGCGGTTTTAAGGGTGCTTGCCGTACTCATTCTTCCAGATTGTAAAGGAGCAGAAATACGTTTCCAAGCAATACCCGAACGTAATGGATGTGTGGTTGCTGTGGTTGTATTTTTAAACTGGCTCTTAAGGTTAACTAGGGTGCCGTCCGGAAGCATATTGTCTAAGCTGTCGGTTGGTATACTGACCAGCATCGTATAATCACGTTCATTGGCCACAATACTTCGTGGGCCGAGATGGGTTTCTAGAGTTCCTAATTTTGTGGTATCTGCTAAGATTTGATAGCTGCCTTCTTGTAGGATTTTTTGGTCTTGTATAAATGTATATGAGACCTTTCCTGCGTTTTTATTAAAGGCAGCAGGAATACTAAAATAATAATCCCAAAAAGTGCTTTCTAGTGAGAGTGCAATCGTGCCGTAAGTGCTTGATAAGACAAGTTGAAGATTTGCTTCTTGCACAGAATCATAAGTACTAAAGCGCACAACTCTAGGCTCGGCACTGGCAATAGTATCTGCTATTTTTTCAATACGAAATGAACCCTGAGATATTGCTTGTTTCTCTTGCGGCATATAGAACGAAAGCAACAGCGTAGTCATCAGTAGAATACTGATACATCCCAAAGCAGCTATGTGTTTCATTCTCTTCATTAGTTGAGGTTTCCTACGTAGTTATTAGCTTTAATTGTAATATAGCTATATGACATATTTCTTATAGCTATAAAATGCTCATTAATTCCTGACTCATTGCGTTCGGGTACCACTTTATTGGAAATACTCTCATTAGGCAATCCATTTACTGAGGCTGTGCGCAATCCTGATTTAATTTCAATAGGCAATGCCTTGCTGTGCAACGATTCTGAAAAAGGTCTTTTGCGCTGTTGTCGCACACTTTCGTCTATATATTTTGACTCGACCCATAAGAGTTCTTTGTCTTGATTATAATAGCTAATAAGCAATTGCGGAATAGTAGCTTCTTCCATACTGGGATTAAATAAGAAACCCTTTAATTGCTCTTTTTCTTGCCTAACATTTGAGACGGCTATGGACTGATATAAATCTGTTGTCGCGACATTAGCCGCAACTTGAATTTCAAAATTGACAGGAGTTTCTGCTAGGTCAATATCTATAAAAAGATTAGGATTGTAGGTTGCTGGTTTTTCTTCACTTTTATGCTGCCAAGCAATGCCTTCAAAATTGATGCGATACGGTGTTATTTCTTTAGGAAGCAATTTATGCTTAACAACATCTTTGGCATTAAAGCGCGCTAGTTCGTTATTATCGGAATCGTACAATGCTCCCGTAACCGAAATATCTGCAGGCACATTATCTACATTCTGGATAGTACCTACAATCGCATAGCTGCTATCCAGTTGCACGAGTCTTGTAGAGAGTACTTCTACGACAGGTTGTTTTAATACATCTTCGTGAAATGTTTGCTCAGAGGTTACCGATCTTTTCCCGTGATTGTAATAGGTGGTGCCACTTTGTATTAATAATTGTTCTGGCGGGATATCTGGGTCTACCTGTTTTGGTTCAATGTGCCATTTGCCTTCACGTTTAATAAGTATGAGCTCATCCTGAGTACTAATTTCTTTAAGCGGAGTTACCCATTTTGCATCTACATGCGCTTGTGCAGTGGTATCTGATTTAAGTTTAGTAACAACAGCTAGGCCATCTAGTTTTGCATAGGAACTAAGGAGTCCGTCGGATACAGATATTTCGAGCATAAACTGAGATAATGTTTTATCACTAGCTGGATCTAAATAGGAGTGAGCACGCTCAAATTCTTTAAAATCTATCGCATCATAATAGGCTTTTACGACATTATCTGGAGATAGCTGTGCCGTATTTTTAATATAAAAAAGGTATCCACTCCAAGAGATAAGAACCATTAAGATTCCTGTCCATAATATGGAACTATTGTACAAGATACCTGGTGCTTTTTTATACACTTGCTTAAAATTGAAGTAAACAGGCGGCGTATTATCTCTTACCAATGACCTTTTCCACAAGGCTTTTAATTGAAGTAAAAAAGCAATAATTACAGTAGCAAATGGGATGATGCCCCACATAAGTTTGAGGTACAAAGAGACCTCTTCTTTAGGCAATACACTAGGTAATGGAGCCACGCCAGCCTTTTCCCAAACCATTATACCATTTTCTAATAAACTAAGCCTGTGCCATCCTGTAAAGTAGAGCAATGGGTCATAAAATTTGTCATTAGAAAAGACATATTTAAGATTGTATTTTTCCGGTACTGTAAGAAATTGTTGGAGTGATCCAATGCCTTCTATTCCTCTATATTTAGAGTTTTCTAGGCGTTCTACAGCACGCGTGGTAAGTTCTGGAAGCCTCCTTGCAGAATGGTAATCGCCATCTACGGTAGTGGCTTTTGTTTGTGCAGAAAGCCATGCCATTTGATCGCCAAAGCCTAATGGCAAATATCGCCATTTATAATGCTCATCTTCATTTAAAAAATTAACGATAGGTGTCATTTTTATAGGGTCTGGTTGGCTTGGTCTGAACTTGCCTAAAGTCATCGTAAACAAAGCAATGCCTATAAAAAGCATCACAAGAAATCCGCCAGATAATCTATGTGTAAAGGCACCCCATTTAGATTGTAAGTATACTTTGTAATCGCCTTCTACAAAGCGGTAACAAAACTCCCCAAAAACAGGCAAGGCCATTATAGATGCCCATAAGGTAAAACGGTCGAGTGTGAGGATATTAAAGGCATTTTCTCCCAGTATTTTAAGCGGAATGGACGTAGTGCCACCTGTTCCTAGAACAAATAGTAGGGTAAATGAAATTCCAAAAAACAGCAGTCGTTTGCTATAATATCTGTAAAAGAAATAAGGCAAAAGAAAGAGCAAAATCCCCCACGGAATTACAAAAAACACCAGTCCAGATGAGGCAACCTCCAGAAAGTTATCTCGTGATCCGTGTGGTATAGGCACTTGTGTAATCGGGTTGTTTTTGGTGTTAATCCAATACGGAAGAATGCAACCTATAATCAGTACGAGCGAGCAAGCACCAAATAGCATGATACGATTGAGGTGTGTGTATAACGCTTTCGCGAAAGTAAAAATAGTTACCTCTCTATTAGATTTAACCTTTTCCCGAGCCGCATCCATTACTACCATTCCTAAGAGCGGAAAAATGAAAAATACCATTCCAAATATAGGCGTCACGTGATGCGAAGTAACCGTGACTGCCAGAAGCGCAAGCGCCTTAAAAAGGTGACTTTTAAGACCTGTCTTCGTCCAGAGATATATTTCTGGAAGTGCGTGCATTAAAACAGAGATCCCTATGATACTGGGCAACTGGCCAAAAATATGAAGGGTTTCTATAAAGGAAGAGGAAAATACGGCCAGAATTGCGGCATAGCCTGCCACTTTTTTGTTTGGGATAAGCACTTGTGTAAAGCGATACACACCTGTAATAAATAGAAGTACGCCTATAAGCGCTACCGTAAACATTCCAAATTTGAGACCTCCTATATACGATAACGCGCCGATGGTCTGATGCACTAAAGGAGGATATCCCATCACGGTAAAACCGGTGTACCAACTATAGTTCCAAGGTTCAAACCAGCTCGTAGCGTAGTGATTTGCAAAAAACAAATGAATAAGCGCATCATAAGTTCTTTCTAGTGTAAAAAACATAGACGCTCCATGGAAAATCATTCCCAAGAGGATGGCTGTGATTAAGTATTTATTTGTTTTAGACTCCATATATGTATATGAAAAGATACCCTTTCTTATGATAAGGTAAAGATACCTCTTTCGGTAAATGGTACATCCTTCGATGAATGGATCTGGTCGAAAGCTACGAGCTACTCATCGAAAAACGGCTGTCTTGCCTTCGTATTCGGGATATGTTTGTCCTGTCATTAAGTAATAATTAAAAAAGTAAAACAATGAAAACAGGAATTATCATCCCTTGCTACAACGAAGAGAAAAGACTCGACCAAGATGCTTTTGTCAATTTTATCAAAGACCACTCTGATTATCATTTATGTTTTGTAAACGATGGGAGTAAAGATAATACGTTAGGTGTATTACAATCTATGAAGGAGGCCGTACCTACAAGGATAAGTATTGTAGATGTAAAGAAGAATTCGGGTAAAGCAACAGCTGTAAGAGCAGGGGCACGATTTCTTTATAACCTTGAGAATATCTCTAATATCGGATTTATAGATGCAGACCTATCTACCGATTTTAGAGATTTTAAAGACCTAGTTAAAACCCTTGAAAGGGAAGATAAACTAGTGGTCTTTGGATCAAGAAATAGTGGCGGAAAAGGAAATATAGAGCGTAATTTTTTGCGAGGCTTATTTTCTAAAACTATCAAGCAGTTTATCCTTTTTATTTTAGGATTACCTATTAGAGACACCCAATGTGGAGCTAAAGTATTTAAGAGAAGCGTAGTGCCTGTTGTGTACCAAGATGCTTTTTTGAGTAAGTGGCTTTTTGATGTAGAGATCTTTCTAAGATTGAAAAAGACTTTTGGTAAGGAACAGACGATGCAATTTATTGTAGAACAGCCTTTAATGAGATGGGTACACGTAGACGACTCAAAATTAGGAGCTAAAGACGCTTTGCAAATCCCAATGAGATTAGCACACATTTGGTTAAATTATAATGTATTAGCCTTTTTTAATGCTGTATATGCAGCTCCCATTACAGACTTCTCTTTAGAAACTTCTACTCCCGAACTAGCTATTGCAGCCTAATCATTTTTCCAACTTAAAAAACATGCTATATGGAAGCGTATCCAATTAAATTCGAGCCTATATTAAAAGAAAAAATATGGGGAGGCACTAAGCTTAAAGAAGTACTGAATAAGAAAACTACGTGCGACACCGTAGGTGAGAGCTGGGAAATTTCTGGTGTAGAAGGTTCAGAATCGGTAGTGGCTAATGGTAAATATTCCAGAATGACCATTACTCAACTAGGAACTGCCTTTGAAGAGCAGTTTTTAGGAGTGCAAAACTTTAAAAACTTTGGAAATCAATTTCCTCTACTTATTAAATTTCTAGACGCTAGTACTAATCTTTCAGTACAAGTACATCCAGATGATGAGATGGCTCAAAAAGAGCATAACTCTTTTGGAAAAACAGAGATGTGGTATATTATGGATCACGATGAGGATGCCGAAATTATAGTAGGTCTTAATGAAGAGATCACGAGTACAGAAGTATTAGCCGCTATAAACAAGGATAATGTGTACGACGTTTTTAATGCGCAAAAAGTAGCACGAGGAGATGCTTATTTTATCCCTGCCGGAGAAGTGCACGCTATAGGAGCTGGAGTTCTTGCAGCAGAAATACAGCAAACATCAGATATCACCTATAGAGTATATGATTGGGATCGTAAAGATTCACAAGGAAATACTAGAGAACTACATATTGATCAGGCTATAAAGGCAACTAAAACCTCTCCTAAATCTACTAAAAACAGTTGTGTAGCACGTACCAATCAATCTACAGAAGTAGTAAAGTGTGACTTTTTTACCACTAATAATCTTAATGTATACGGTACTTTCATCAAAGACTACAGCAATCTAGACTCCTTTGTCATTCTAATGTGTACAGAGGGTACTGCAACAATCACTGTAAATCATGTGACAGAAGTGGTAACAAAAGGAACAACAGTTTTACTACCGGCCTCAACTAGAAATGCGTATTTTTTTTCTAAAGGAGCTCAATTCTTGGAGGTCTTTGTAGGGGATTACCTTACCCCAAAATCTTTGTTTGCCTGCGATAAAAAGCGTCTTGCTGTCGCTTCATAATCTCTTTTGCCATCTTCTTTTTGTAATTGTATAACTCCTCTTCATTAGCCATATCTGTATAAATACGATCATTAAGGATATGGTCTGTTTCTGTAAGAATACTACGTTGCGCTGCTTTTTGAGCACTCCACGCTTTTATGGTCTCCTCGTGATCTGCAAGCTTGATATCATATTCGCCCATAGGAGAAATAAGTTTAGAGAAAATAGGCGCTGTTTCTATAGCCAAAAACAGTAAGAATATAAATAATGATGGGAGCCAAGGGAGTTCTTTCATGGCATCTATACGAGCCATTAACCCATCAAAATTATTAATGATAGGCTGGCTCGTGCTTACGGCAGTGTTAAACTCATCTCGTAATCTTTGTTTTTCTGCTTCCGCGAAAGCGATTTTAGCTACACTAGCTTCTTTCATTGCAGTGAGTTCTGCCAGTGCAGCATCGTGCTTGTCACGTTTTTCTTGATATACAGGACCTTTTCCTAAGAGTTCTGTCCCAGCAGTACCTTCTGCCTCTGCGATATAGATTTCATAGAGGTTGTTCACTTCTGTTTCTTTGGCGGCAATTTCTGCTTTGGTCTCGTCTATCTGAGCGTCTAGTTTATTGATTTCTGGGGTATAGGCTGCTAGTATTTCGCCTTGATTTTGGACAGTGTACTCATTTTTTTGCGAAAGCATCACACGGTCAATTTCTTTCTCAAAAATTTTAAGTTCGAGTGGTTTGGATATGACAATAGCAATAATTACTGCAAGAATTAATCGTGGTATCGCCATCCCAAATTCCTTCCACCAGTTGTCACGTTTTTTTAGGGTAGAGACAATAAAACGGTCTAGATTAAAAATGACAAAGCCCCATAAGATGCCGAATAAAATGGCGCGATATACATTATCAAAAATGGTATACAAGGCATACGTAGCGGCAATAGAGGCGAGTACAGCTGTAAAAAATACGGTGGCGCCTATACCTGCATATTTGTTTTTTTCGCCTCGAGAGCAGGTGTCAAGGACATCGCGGTCTGCACCTGAGCACAGGATAAAGAATTGTTGGATCATAACTTTACTGATTATTTAGTTGTTCGTCTGTTGATGTAAAGTAAAGTTACGGTCGTAGGCTGTTTATTTTTTAAAATGGTGTGTCTTAAATAACGACAGAAAATATAAAATGTTGCATTTTAGTTTGTAGTCGCTAGTCTATAGTGAGTAGTTGGAAAGGTAGCTCATATAGTTTTCTAGGATAAAACGAGTTCTTTTTCAGAATATAAAGTTCTTTCAAAAATCGCAGTATAATCCATCACATTAGGAATGTTATCTAAACGGCAGAGATAGGCAATAACTTGCGAAAGTCCATTAAAAAGTATGTCTTTGTCTTGAGGATTTTCAGGACGTGTAGACCCAGGCTTGAGAGGAAGTGCGTAGCCACAAGCTTTCAAAAAAGTGATTTCAATTTCTAGTAGCTCTAGAGGTGTGTATCCGGCAAAGCGTTTTCCAAAGTTTTGATTCACTAGGCCTACATAGTTGAGTTTTCCAGAACCGTGACGGTCTGTAAGATGCTGCCAGCTATCTACGTTGTCTAATATATTCCCTACGGCACAACGATGGCAATACTCAGGATGTAGTGTGTTGTTGTTAAAAGCGTTATAGAGCTTCTGTATGGCATTTTCAAAACGAGAAGTAGTCTTCATCTTCTTTTCTTTAGCTTTATAAAGATAGGGAAAATCAGTGATTGATTTATGTTTCGCTTTCGCGAAAGCGCACATAGAATTATCTTATTAAGAATAGCCTTATGGGTGAATATCCTGTTCTATCAACTCTAAAATCTCAACGATACGCTGTCTCAAACTCTCGGCTTGACTATTTGTGAGTTTTGTATACGTAGTGCATTGTGCGACAGAACTCTCGAATAGTGGGTCATCTAAAATAGCTGAGATAACATTTTCCTTTTTAGAATTTCCCAAATCAATTTCTGTTTTAGTGCCTTCGTCTAAATGAAAAGATGCAAGAACATTATCTTTCCAATATCGATTTAAAACATTTCTCATAAAGCCTTTTTGCGATAGTATCGGCATATATTCATTGTTTCTAATAAATATCCAAGCTTGCTCTTCTTCGGTTACCTGTATCACTTCACTTGTCCATCTGGCCAATCGTTCTTTTAAATCTACATTTTGTAATAGTTGTATTCTTCCAGAGCTATTAATATCGTTAATGATGGGGTCAAACGTTGGATTTACAGCCGTTTGTCCTATGTGTTTTGTAATAGAGTCTACATTTCGCGTTTCAGGATGGTCAATGGCGTGAAGCAACTTTAAAGCTGCAGAATTCATCTGATTTCGCATATCAGTTTTTTTGTCCAATTGCTCTAGATTACTTTGAAATTCTGATTGTAATTGCAAGAGTAATTCTTGCTCTTGTGCTCGCTCTTTTCGGTTTTCATTCCAATTATTAATCTGAAGCGCAATCAAAATACCAATAACCACAAGAATGATTTCGCCAAAAGCATATTTAAAATATTTGCCTGTTTTACCCTGAGTGAGTAATGATTTACGGATGTGTCTAAAGAATTTAATCATGGATTGTTTTGTTCTGCTTTGCACTTATCACTTAATTGTTTGTAAGGCTTTTCCATTAGTGTATTTATAAATTCAAAATGCTGTTTTTGTCTATCTGCAATGGCAACGTTAAAAATCAACACCTTTTGTAAGTTTTTGTAGTAGCCACTACTTGGATCTTTGTGCCAATCATTTTTTGGCAGAGTAGCAATTACTTCAGAACCAATTAAGTCATTGACATAGTCAAATTCGTAAATACCAAAATCAATGGACGTGTTTATGAGCTTAAAAATCTCATTAATCAGTTCTTCTCTATTTTCCCTAAGAATGATGAGCTTGTCGTCTAATTGACCGTTAAATTCAATCAGGCTGTTCCTAATGCCCTCATCTCTTAATAGTTTGATGTTTCCTGAAGATACTAAATCCTTATAGGTAATATTTCTAGGCAAGTACGTTTCTGTTCTGTACGCTTTCAAAAATTTATTGACCAAAAAGCTCTTGTCCTTTTCTCCTGATGCTAATTCTAGCATAAGTTCCTTACTAAGTTTAACCCTTTCGTCTGCCTTTAAATTAAGTTCTTCACGAAGTATGATATCTGCTTCAAAATCCGCTAAGAGCTTGCAATAGTACTTGGCTTCTGATGTATTGTTTTTCCTCTGTTCATTCTGGCTGTTGATTCCAAGTGCTATTAGTATACCGATTATGACAAGAATAATCTCTCCTATGGCATAAATGAGATACTTACTGAATTTGTTTTCAGATAAGAATTTTTGGCGGATGTGGCGGAAGAATTTAATCATGAAGCTCTTTGTTTATAATTTCTAGAATTTCGTCTACGAGCTTATAGACTCTCTTAAGTCTCCCGCCACTGCCACTCCAGTTATCTCTATTTAAAATAAGAAGGTTTCTCATTTCACCACCAATTTTTAACTCAGAATAATCTTGTAAATCAACTTCTTCTCCAAAAACATGAGTTACTACATTCTTTTTAAGGATAGGGATCCAATCGTTTGTAAACATTTTTTCTAAATCATTACAGGCTGTGCTTGCAGCAACAGATTGGTCATCATAATACATACCCAAAAGAAATTGAAGTCGTTTATTAGTGATTTTATCTATCCCTGAGATTTAAGTACTTCGTAGGCGTTGGTTAATGCCCTATATCTGTCAAACCTTACGACATCACCTAGCCAATATTTAATGCTGTCATTGACTTTTTGAGAGATATCTTCTGCCAAAATTTTGTCAATTGAGGCGCCAGCGCTTTGAGCATTTGTTATGTTGTTTTCAAGTGCTAATTTGTCTTTAATAAGGTTGGCGCGTAACTGTGTTAATATTTCATTTTCAAAGATGTCATCTTTTCTATTTTCATTCCAATTGTTAATCTGTAGCGCAATGAGAATACCAATAACTACAAGAATGATCTCTCCTATGGCATAGGTGAAGTACTTGCCCGTTTTGCCTTCGTTAAGGAGGCTTTTCCTAATGTGTCTAAAGAATTTAATCATGACTATAAATTTTAAAGCTCTTGTTCCAGCATATCTATGGTAGCTAATATAAATTCCTTTAAGTTCCCTTCATTAATGACGATGTAATCATTATTATGTTTGTGATGCCAAACTTGATTTTCTAATTCCATCAAATCGGTTCTGGATAAATTAAACTTGAAAGGAGAGACTTCCTTATAGACTCTCAAACTATTATTTCTGTCGAAAGGTAATTTTTTAGTTAATTCACCATTAGCTAGTGGAAATCGTTTCATCAAAAAAGGTATTAAGTTTATCGTGTAGTTATCTGCCCTAAAACCTATGTCTTCTTCGTCATCTTCAAGTTTTTTGAGCCATTCACTCAATTGTACTCTTAGAGCATCATTCTTCAAAAGGCTTATTTTTCCTGAATTTACAATCTCACTTGAAATTCCGACTCTGCCATCAAAAGAATTGAAATTGCCAATAGCAAGCAATAACTCATCAACTTGTTTATGTTTTTGAGCCAATGAATCCGACCTAATAATTTGAGTAAGGTTTATACAAGATTCGGTCACTTTATTATTAATGCTAATAGATTCTTCTAGGGCTATTAAATTATCTGTAAACTCATCTATTAGTGCAGAGATTAATTCTGATTCTTTTTTGTCTTCAATGCGTTGCTGATTCCAGGTGTTTATTTGAAGCGCCAAAAGAATCCCAATAACCACTAATATTATCTCGCCAAAAGCATATTTAAAGTACTTGCCTGTTTTGCCTTCGTTGAGAAGGTTCTGGCGAATTTTTCTAAAGAATTTTATCATAAGTCTATCTCAGAGTTAAGTAGGTTTCTTATTTCATTGCAAGCATTTATAGCAACTTCTAATTCAGAAATTGTATGCATTTCATATATCTTTCTTAATGACAATAGGTTTTGAAACTCTGGATTATTTAAAAATACTGCCCAATCCACAGTTTTTTGTTCTAGAATAGGTGTAATTTTTAAGCTTTTATTTTGAACGTACTTGCTAAAAAACTTTTGATGAGGGTCTTCTGTATTTGTTAATGGGTATGTTTTTGCTAGAAAAGGGAGAAAGGTGTCTCTAGTAAATTCATTGCCAAACAATTCATCGTCTTTAGCGTCATCTACAATACCCGACCATTGCGTTATTAAGTTTCGTAAAGCTTCATTAGAAAGAATGTCGAGATTCCCTGAGTTTATAAGATTATTAGAGGCTCCAAGTCGTTCAGTAAAAGAAAACCAGGAAATAGTAGATAGCATTAAACTATCTAATAATTGAGCGTCGTATGATTCACTTACTGTAATACGTTGTATCTCACTAAATTGATAAAATACTATTTCATGTTGTTCTTTAACTCTATTTAAATCATTAAAATTAGCATCAAATTCTATTTTTAAATCTTTAAGAATCTTTTGTTCACGATTTTTTTCTAAGCGATTTTGATTCCAGTTATTGACTTGTAATGCAATCAAAATTCCAATAACCACAAGGATAATCTCTCCTATGGCGTAGGTGAAGTATTTGGTAAACCGCTTTCGCGAAAGCGCATCTAGACGTATTTTTCTAAAGAATTTTATCATATCAATTTACCTTATGAACACCAAGTTTTCTACTCAATTAATAAATATCCTTTGTTTACAGCAAGAAATTTTTGAAGGCAATTACCGCTTGCATCTACTTGCTCTGCAATAACTGTATAATCTCCTCCAATACCTGCAAACTCTGATCTTGTTATAGCATAGGCGTTTGGTTCTAACTCGCGAGTACTTGCTATTTTACCGTCATTTATAAAATTGAATTTTACATCCTGGTCACTTACGTTAACTATTAAGTACCCTACTCGTAACTCATCATTTTTTTCATATTCTTGTGTTGGGCAGTTTAAGGGGATAAAGGGGCGCATTCCTAGTGATGCGTACAAAGTTTCTAATGCTTCTTTATCGTAATTTTCTTGTATCATTTTAATAGTGCTTAAAATGCCCACAGTACTTGCTCTGTATCTAGAGAGTTGATCAGAATATAGTTGCAAATTAATCCAGTACATTTCTACTACTTTTTTATAATCGTCATTGGTGAGCATATATTCAAAGCGTTTTTCCTTAGAAATGCTATCCAATCTAATAAGAGAGACCTCTTGAGAGAGGGTATATATGTTTTCTTTGATGTTTTCAAAGGATTGTACCCATTGTTCATCCAATAATTTCTTTCTTGAGGTAAGCTCTTTTGCAGCTTCTATTATAGGACGAAGTTTTACACTAGCCGACTTTTCGTTCTCTATTAGGATGGCTAAATTTTCTGACTTAGGAGTAAGGGTTTCCCAATTGCCTACTAGAATACTAATTAAATCATTATTTCTATAATCTTCTATAGTGAGTTTATCTAAGAGTACTTGCTTACATATCTTATCTTGTTTTTTATAAAAATTAAGCACAAAATTAGCATCGTCAAAATTGTAAATAAGGTCTTCTTCTAACGCAGTAATAGTTTCTGTAATGAGGTTGAGGTTTTTACGTTGCTCATTGCGGTTATTAAACTGCAATGCAATCATAATCCCAATAACCACAAGAATGATTTCTCCTATGGCGTAAATGAGATACTTACTGAATTTATTTTCAGAAAGGAGTTTTTTACGGATATGTCGGAAGAATTTAATCATTATTTAAGTTCAAATTTTAGCACATCTAATATTTCAATAATACGTTTTCTTAAAATTATAGATTGATTAATAGAGTGTCTACTTTTTGTTAGACATCGTTCGAGATGATCTTCGTAATCTGGATGATTTAATAACGCATCAAAATCTTCAGTATGTTTTGTTAGTCCAATATTTAATTCCTCGTTTTCTTTTGTATCTTCAATTAGATATTTCCCTAAAACATTCGATTTATTGGCAAGATTCCTAAGGGTTCTTAACTGATAAAGTTTTACCAAAAACGGAACATATTTGTTATCTCTATAATCTTTCCATTGTATTTCATCTTCTCTAACATTTGCTATAGCAGAGGTCCAGAATGTTAGCTTTTGTTTTAGACTATCATTTGAAATTAACCTCAATTCTCCAGAACTAGCTAAATCATTTATTATTGGGTCAAAAGTTGTGTATGGTATAGTTCTTACTAAATGGTAATTTACACTATCCTTGTTTCTCAAATTAGCATTATCAATGTATTTAAAAAGCTGTAATGCGGAATTTATAGTTTCTTTTTTAGAACTAATTTTTTGATCTAACTGTTTCAAATTGCTTTTAAATTCGGTTTCTAGTTGGTGTAAAATTGTCAATTCTTGAACGCTTTCTTTTCTGCCCTCATTCCAATTATTTATGGCCAATGCAATTAGAATCCCAATTACCACAAGGATAATCTCTCCTATGGCATAGAGCAGGTACTTACTGAATTTATTTTCAGAAAGGAGTTTTTTACGGATATGTCTAAAGAATTTAATCATTATTTATCTTCTAATTCAGATTCTATAAGCTGTATAATGTCTTGATTTAATGTAATGCATTTATCATAGCGATCCTTTAGGATAGAATAATATGCAGCTTGGTTTTCGACTCTGTTTTCAAACTCTAGAGATTTTAGCAAGTTATTATTGTCAATATCGAAACCGGACTCAGGCATCTTTAATTTATCTATTATTCCATCATTAATTACTTGGTCTATATTTAACCAACTACCATTTTTAAAAATGTACCGTATTAACTCTTCATCAAATTCTCCTGCAGCCTCCTGTCTGTTGTATATCGTTTGAATGGTTGGTTGCCACGACGATAGTTTGTTACGTAACAAATCATTTTTTAAAATGTCTAGATTTCCAGAATTAATAAGGTCATTTAAAAATCCATTATTAGGGTAGAAGCTAGGTGAACTCATAACATCATTTATAATACTATCCATTTTAAAATCCTTAGAATAGCGCTTACCTGTATGATTAAGTATCACCAGACAGGAGTGTATGTTTTTATTGTTGGCATTAGAAGCTTTTTTTAAAGCTTGAAGATTAAATTTAAAGTCTTCTTTTAAATTTTTTAAGGCTTTAATTTCTTGTTGATTCAGACTTGAGTTTTGATTCCAGTTATTAATCTGTAGTGCGATGAGAATCCCAATAACGACAAGGATAATCTCTCCTAGAGCATAGAGCAGGTACTTACTAAACTTGTTTTCAGAAAGCAGGCGTTGCCTTATTCGGCGAAAGAATTTTATCATGGCATAGATGGTTGATACGCCAGAGGGGGGTAGTGCGCATTTAAAGATATGAAAATAAGTAGCTTAAATAGGAATTACGTTACAATAGAAAATGTTTTGCTTTCGCGAAAGCGTACGAAACCTCTTATTTTTTTCTAAAGATAAGGTAGCTAAAAAGACAAAAGGCCACCCCAATACTTCCCAACCCTATATAGTGAATTGCGCTGGGTTGTGCTCCTTCAAAATCTCCTTTAATACGCGCGAGATAGGTGATAGCTATCACGATCCCTAGATAGTAGAAGTATAAGAGGCGCACATAGTTCTTGGTGATTTTATTGAAAAACAATGGAAAAGCAATAATGAGTACATATCCCAAACCACCACCCAAGAGCTTCACCGGCACTAATGGAATATCGCTTAAATAGATATTGGTTGCGAGAAAGACAAAATGAATGAGATGCATCACACAAAAGACAGTGACTAGTGTCTTTAGATTTTCTAGCACCTGCTTGTTCTGCACTTTGTAAGTATTTGCAAAAAAAATAAAAAATAAGCAAATAAAAGAACCAACTTACTCTTCCCGAATACCGTGCAGAGTGTCTAAAAACCTCTACAATACTATCAAAGTATAAGTAGCACACAAAAAAGATAAGCACCTCTATAAGTATGCCTAGTGTCAACCATTTTGGGAATGATATTTCTTTATTAGGAAACATCGGGTATCCTCAGTTTTTGTATTCTATACTCAATAAATAGAATGTTAGGGACCCACGATAAGAAAGAGAGATAAGAATAGTAGTCGTAAAAAGGAATGCCAGCAGCCGCTCCAAGACCTAAATAGATTCTAAAGGTTACAAATGCAAAACAAAAAGCATAACTGCGCATCATCCAATTTTTATGTTTGATGATTTCTCCCTTACGTATGGTGGTATAGGCAATGATGGTGCACATTAGCCAGCCTATAGCTAATGCAATAAACCCAGCTTTAGAAAACCAAGCCCCAGTTGCATAAAAACCAACAATGAGTCCCGTAAGACCACTCGGAATAACACTAGCAACATAAATTTTTCCTAGAGTGCGATGCACACCTAGTTTTTTGATTCTGAGTTTTTCAAAAAATTGAGTGCTACCATTTAGTATTGCCAGTGCCCCAAAGCCTATATGCGCCATAAATACAGGAATATACCAAGTAGTTTGTAGAAGGCTGTCAGGCTTTGTTCTAAACAGCCCATCTGCTCCACGCACAAATGCAAAAACAGCAGGATAGAAACCAGTTACTATGGCTAGAACCCATAGTAATGAGCATAATCTGTAACGATTTTGAGGTTTTAGACATAGACCATAGGAACAATGTAGTTGTAATGTACTAAAATTAGTGAAACTACTTTTTTGTTCCCTGCTTGATAAGAACGAGTTACACTATTATATAATGTGTTGAAAGCTTTTGAGTAAGTGGGACGATGATTACAATCAGGTTTAATTCTTGTCGTTGCCGTCTTTGTACAATATCATTTTATAAGGTTTGGAGTCTTGTAGATATGTCACTTTTATGCTTACGTTAGGGATTTCGAGCATTTTTATTGCTCGCTCTTTTGAGAGTCCTTTCAATTATTTATTTCAAAAACACCATTATTCATTGCGTTTATTTCAATCTGTGATTTGAGCCAGACACTTTTCTCTGTTTGTATGGAGCGGTTGTTTTCTTTTTCTTGAAACTGTCGGTTCAATATTTTTTCACTCTCACTCCAAGGCTTTTTGGTAAGCTCAATTTTAATTTTGGAAGAACCTTCAATAGGCCCCTTTATATCCATAAAATAATCTTTAGTAGCTATTTTTTTAATTCCTTCCTTATCTGAAATTTTCTTACCATTCTCATAGAAAACCATATCCTTAGGTTGCAGTTTTTGATAGGTTTCAGAGTATTGATAAGAACTGTTAGTTGGAGCCAAACTTTTTCCTGGTTCAAACAAAACTTCTGTAGTATTGGGATATTGATTTGAAGGTGTAAACATCTCTTTAGAAGAAGAGGTTTTGGATATGATTGTCACCTTGTCTTGAGTGTGGTCTTTTTTTAGGGGAAGAGCTGCCTTTGAAGGAGCTGGAGGTGGCGGAGGATTACCTTTGTTCCCATCACTTTCGTCTTTAATCACTTTTGTTGGTGCAGGAGGCGGAGGTGGTGGCGGAGGCAGCACTGGATAGCTTTCTGCCCTTTTCTTTTGTTTTGCTGTCATCCTAGAGTAGATGTCATACATACGCGCTACTTCTCCCTGTTTGATTTCTCCACCATTATAGGCGTTGTACTTTTTTGCAAGACGATTGTAAATGGTAATTTCTTCTTTTGTTACTGGTTTTTGAGAAACATATTTTTTTTGAAGCTCTTGGACTTCTTCTTTTTTCAATTTTGCCTCTTGGAGATTCTCCGGTCTTGAAATAAAGGTTTTGGGAGTATTTCCGTATGGAAAAGGTGTTTTTATATTAAGGTCGGTATTACTTTTAACTATGCTGAGGGCTTTTTTGTAAGTCACTTTTTTATTTTCATAATAAAACACTCCGCCCAAACGATTCATTTTAAACAAATGATCTTCTACACTTGGTGGCGGTGGTGGTGGCAAATCTTGCACGCTTTTGGGAGCAGGTGGAGGTGGTGGGAGTAATGTTGATCCACCATTTGCCTTAGAGATATGTGTTTTTATGTATTCCTTTTCTAGAGCTTTCATGAATGCTTGAGAGTTATCTTTAAACAAGTAGGAGGTACTAGCGTCTGTATAGTCTGTTTCTTCCCAGTCTTGGGTAATGGTGTCTATGTCTTTTTGAAAGTTGGGTAGCGAACTTTTCTTCCCGTTAATAGTAATTAGGTCATTCTTGACTTCAATCACAAGAGGTTTATGGCCGTTTCTCTTTGCGCCCTCAATAAATTGAGAAATGGGATCTTGGTTATGAGTGATTTTTTCTTGCGCTTTAATCTCATTGTTAAATAAAAATAAGCATACGGCTACAATGGGAAGGAGTAATAAAGCACTGAGTGCGGCTCGCTTGCGCGAAAAGGTTTGTGATAACATAAGAATTCGTTTTTTTGTTAATGAATAATTGAAAGGACTCTCAAGAGCAGTGTGATTAGTACTGCTAGCATAGCTTAAGAGTATATTTTGATATATTGCGATATTGCGATGTGAATCTATTGCTCCTTGATCGGCTAAGAACTCGTGGTTGAGTTTGATGGACTTCTTGGCAATCCACACAAGCGGATTAAACCAGAAAACTATTTGAACAAACTCAATAAATAGGATATCCCAAGAATGTTTCTGACGTACGTGAGTGGCCTCGTGTGCGAGTACTTCTGGTGCAATCTCTTGGTTGAGGTGCGCCTTTTTATTCAGGAAAATCCATTTTAAAAAGGAGTGCGGGATGATAGATTTACTTAATAAGGATAGTGTAAAATGGGTTTCCCTAATTTGTTGGGAGGCATTTATTTTTCGCTTTAAGCGAACTAAATTTAAGACAAAGCGCAACCCAAATATCAATACACCTAATCCATAGATACTCCATAAAATAACTGGTAGTATTGGAAACTCTGGCGCGACAGCTATAGGTTCTTCTGTTAGTATTGGATTGGAGTAATACTCAAACGCGTTTACCACAGGCTCTGGTTCTGGGAGGGTGTCTACCGTGTAAGTAAATGTGACCAGCGGAATTATAAAGGCAAAAACTAAGCTTGCGAGTAAATAAAAACGCTTAAACTGATGCATGGCTTTGGACTCTAATACGAGCTTGTAGAAGCCAAAGAGTATCCCAAAGCAAAGGGTGCTTTTTATGATGTAGACCAGTATCATGATTGCTTGGTTTTAAGTTGGCTATCTATGATCTCTCTTAATTCTTTAAGTTCTTTTTGAGAAAGATCGGTCTCTCGCGTAAAGAAAGAAGCAAACTGTCCTGCACTGTCATTAAAGAAGTTTTTAATAAGGCCATTAACGTGCTTTGAGAAATAGTCTGTTTTCTTTACAAGCGGATAGTATTCTCTAGAACGACCATATTGCTTATAGTCTACAAATTTTTTGTCTTGCATGCGTTTGAGTAGCGTGGCAATAGTTGTAGTTGCAGGTTTAGGATCTGGGTATTCTTCTATCAGATCTTTCATAAAAGCCTTCTCCCGTTTCCAGAGGAGTTGCATGAGTTGTTCTTCGGCAGTTGAAAGTGACATGTTGCTCTACGTATTTAGAATTAACTCTACAAATGTAGAATAATTATTTAATTCTACAAATGTAGAGCGTAATATTTTCCAAAAATAGATGGCTTACCTATTATATGGGTATTCATTTACCCAATGAAAACTTCTGTTGGTCAACTCAAATTGCGTGAGATCTTTTTCCTTGAGTTTCATTTTAATATCGTTAGCGTATATCTTTCCTTGTAACTGCAGGAGACTATCCTTTTTTTCTAGTATAAACATCTGCTCTTGAGACCAGTTGTAGGATTTAATTTTAGCAGTAGTACGTAAACTATCGGGCTTAAAATCTATGTACTCCTTTTTTCCATTCATATATTGAATTACCGCTCTATCTTTCCAGTCTACAATGAGATAGCGCCAGCGAGTAGAATCTGTAAGTACGGGTGGGATGGTATCCTTGTTTCTGGAGAAGTGTTGCACTTCCCAAATCCCATAAAGTGGAGGTTTTATTCTTTTATCGCCATAAGCACCTCTCTCACGAGTATATCCTTGGTACCCCATGAATACTATAAGGATAAGAGTTGCACTCACTTTAAACCAAAAAATAATTTTGTGGTAGAGTTCGTCATTTATAGGATTAAAATATACGCTAGCCTCAGTTGATTTGTTTTTAATAAACAATCGTATGAAGCGTTTAGAATCGGTACTAAGAATAAATAATGTCATTAACAATAGATGGAATGAAAATATTTTAACCGGAATGTCAAAAAACATATTCATTAAAAATATCTGAAACATAACACCAGAAGCTATAAGCGCTCCTAGTGTTTGGGTACGACGAGGAATTAATAAGAGCCCGCCCAATGCCTCAAAAAAACCAACCACGAGATTAAATCCTTCGCTATGACCCATATAAGTCCAAGCAAGTCCCATAGGTGACATATCACCCACGGGCTGTAATAATCGAGTAAGTGAAGGGTCACTAAACTGTGTTTTATACATCTTAGCAAACCCATAGCTTAATAAAAAAAATATGAGAAAAACACGCACAAATACTAGAAACCAATAGAATGATTTATTATAGGAAACACGTTTTCTATCTAGAACGCTCCAAATGACCGTTCCAACAATAGAGAGAACTGTTTGTACCAATAAACTTATGTATGCCATTGTGGTATCTCCGCTTCCTGTTGGAAAATACTCTAGCCTTCCCTCGCTTTTTACAATAGCGCTTCCTACCCATTTAAATAATCCAGCAAATAGACTATTTCCTAAAAACATAAAGAGGATATACAGCCCGAAATAGAGAAAGAAAAAACGAAAAATAATTTTAGAACCGGTTGACCAGTTCTCACGATATTCTTGACTTAATAACATTGGATTGGATAGTTAGTGATCGTACTAAAATAGAAAAGACCTTCTTATTTGTGTCAACAAGAAAGTCTTTTATGATTTTATTAGGTTCTTTTTATGAAGTACTTAACTCTGTAAAATACTTATAAAAATGCGGTATGGTCTCAATCCCTTTTAGATAATTCCAAATTCCAAAATGTTCATTAGGCGAGTGTATTGCATCACTATCTAACCCAAACCCCATAAGTATCGTTTTGCTTTTTAATTCTTTTTCAAACAAAGCAACAATAGGGATACTGCCACCACTGCGTTGTGGTATAGGTGTCTTCCCAAAAGTTTGTTCATAGGCTTTCTCTGCGGCCTGATACCCGATGCTATCTATAGGCGTCACATAGCCCTGTCCGCCGTGATGAGGGGTCACTTTTACTTTTACTCCCGCGGGAGCGATGCTCTCAAAATGTGCCTTGAAAAGCTCCGTAATTTCTTCCCAATCTTGGTTAGGTACAAGACGCATAGAGATTTTTGCATAAGCCTTGCTGGCAATAACTGTTTTTGCTCCTTCGCCGGTGTAGCCGCCCCAAATCCCATTTACATCTAGCGTTGGGCGTATGGAGTTACGTTCATTAGTAGTATATCCTTTCTCACCATACACGGCATCTATATCTAGTGCTTTTTTATAGTTTTCTAAAGAGAAAGGCGCTTCTCCCATTTTAGCTCTTTCAGCTTGGGTGAGTTCTTCTACCTTATCATAAAACCCTTTAACGGTAATGTGATTATTCTCATCGTGTAGGGAACCAATCATTTTGGCTAGTACGTTAATAGGGTTTGCCACAGCACCGCCATACAGTCCTGAATGCAAATCACGATTAGGCCCTGTTACTTCTACCTCTACATAGCTTAATCCTCGCAGTCCTGTGGTAATACTCGGGATATCATTTGCAATCATACCCGTATCCGATATTAGGATCACATCATTAGCGAGTTTTTCTTGGTTGCGTTCTACATACCAAGCGAGGTTCACACTGCCTACTTCTTCTTCGCCCTCTATCATAAACTTCACATTGCAAGGGAGTGTATTGTTTGCGGTCATATATTCCATCGCCTTTACGTGCATATACATTTGACCTTTATCATCACAGGCACCACGTGCAAAAATAGCTCCGTCAGGATGCTTGTCTGTTTTTATGATCACAGGTTCAAATGGTGGCGAGGTCCATAGATCTAATGGATCTGGTGGTTGCACATCATAATGACCATAAACAAGTACCGTTGGTAAATTAGGGTCTATTATTTTTTCGGCGTAAACAATAGGGTATCCTGGGGTTTCACATATTTCTACTGTGTCACAACCTGCAGCACGTAAACTATCGGCTACAGCAGTGGCTGTTTGTTTGGTCGCTTTCGCGAAAGCGCTATCTGCACTCACACTAGGAATCTTTAATAATTCTATCAATTCGTTAATAAAACGATCCTTGTGTGAAGTTATATATTCTTGTATGGTTTGCATAAAATTATATTTGACTCAAAAATACGATTTTACCAAATGAAAATTTTGCATAAAAATTATTTTTGAAAAGTAAGTTTATTTATATTTGCACCCCGTTATCAAGTAACGATGTCTGCGGATGTGATGGAACTGGTAGACATGCTAGACTTAGGATCTAGTGCTTCACGGCGTGCAGGTTCGATTCCTGTCATCCGCACAAAAAAACCCTTCGATTTTTCCGAAGGGTTTTTTGTTATAACAAAGTTGCTTAGCACAATTTATTCTGGCAGTAAGGCATCTATCTCTTCTGGATACACTTTGCAATTTGCGCCCCCCTTACTCGCCACAAGACTTCCTACTGCACAAGCTACTTCTAGCGCATCTTCTGGAGTTTCGTTTGTGAGTAAGCCGTAAATAAGTGTCGCCAGAAAACTGTCTCCTGCACCTACGGTATCTACCACTTTTGCAGGAAAACCTATTTGCTCGTGCACGCCGCCTTTGTGATATAATATGGCACCTTCAGACCCCATCGTTACACAAATAGTAGGAGTTTCTGTCATCGCGCTAAGTTGTTTGAGCTCGTCTGCCAGCGTCTCACCTTCTATACCCATCGCAATCACGACGAGCTCCATTTCTTCATCATTAAGCTTAATCATATCTGCGGCTTCCATAAGGCCTACTACAATCTCAAGATCGTAATGCGGAGCACGCAGGTTGAGGTCAAAAACCGTAAACGAAGATTTTTCTATAAAGGCTTCTATGGCTTGCAGGTTTACGCTTTCGCGAAAAGCAAGACTCCCAATAACCAACGCATCTGCCTCTTTTACAGCTGTTAGCCCAGCTTCTGTAGCTTTAATATCGTCCCAAGCGGCATTGGCTTCAATATCATAAGAGGCACTGCCTTTTGCATCTAAGGTCACGGTTACCTGTCCTGTAGGTGTTGCCACTTTCTGTATAAAAGAAGTGCCTAAGGTTGCATCGTCAATTTCAGAAAGGGCTTCCTTACCCAGCGCATCTTTCCCTACTGCAGATATCATTGTGACATCTGCCCCAAAAGAGTGCAAACGCAAGGCAACATTAAGCGGGGCGCCGCCTAATCTTTTTTGATCTGGAAAGACATCCCAAAGGATTTCGCCATAGCAGGCAATTTTAGGTGGTTTACTCATTACTATCTACTAATTCTTTTTCTAGTTGTTCTAAAGAAACTCCTTTTGTTTCTGGCATTTTTGTAAATGCCCATATTAATTGTAATACCATCATGGCTGCAAAGAAATAATAAATATTCCAAAGATTATCTCTCATAATCCCCGCGGTTTCATCAATAAAAAATGGAGTAATTAAGGTAATGATCGCTGCAAAAACCCAGTGCGTACTCGTGCCCCAAGATTGCCCGAATGCTCGCACGCGATTAGGGTAAATTTCTGAGAGAAATACCCATATAACAGCACCTTGACCAATCGCGTGCGATGCTACAAACAAGCAAATAAAAGTGAGTAGTAATGTGGGGCTTAAATTCATCTGGAAGCAAATACCCACCATAGCAAGACTCACTATGTAGCCTACAGAACCTATAATAATGAGCTGACGTCGTCCTAGCTTGTCTATAAGCCGCACACCCAGTAAGGTAAAGACTAGATTTACAATCCCAATGGCAATGGAGTTAAATAACGATTCGGCACCGCCCAGTCCTGCTTGCTCTAGTATTTGAGGTGCATAGTACAGGACAAAATTAATTCCCGAAAGTTGATTAAAAAGTGCAATGAGAAAACCAAGCCATAGCACACGACTGTACTTTTTCTGGAAGAGTTTTTCACGGGTTTCAGAAGGGTTGAAATCTGTTTTAATTTCTGCCAGTTTAGAAGTGGCTTCCTTTTCGCCATAAATAATGCTCAATACGCTTAAGGCACCTGTATCATCTTTTTTCTGTAAGGCAAGCCATCTTGGACTATTGGGAACCTTCATCACCATAAAAGTATATAGCAGTGCAGGAATCGCTTCTACCCCTAGCATCCACCGCCAGTCGTTAGCACCATCAAAATCTTTGAGCAACCAGTTAGAGACAAAAGCAATAAGAATTCCAAATACAATACAAAATTGATATAAGGCGGTAAGTTTACCACGATTATTCGCGGCAGTTATCTCAGAAATATAAATAGGCGCCGCGACAGAAGAAACCCCAACACCTATACCGCCTATTAATCTAAAGAACGAGAATAAGTATGGGTCTTGCGCAAAAGCACACCCTATAGCAGAGATAAAGAACAAGATCCCTATCCAGAATAAGGTCTTTTTTCTACCCAATTTTTTAGTTGGAATTCCTCCAAGTAGCGAACCTATTACGGTTCCCCAAAGCGCCATACTCATAATAAAAGTACCGTGAAACAAAGGTGAGGTTTCCCACAGTTGCTGAATAGGCTGGTTTGCCCCACTTATTACGACCGTATCAAACCCAAACAAAAATCCTGCGAGGGCAACGGTAATACTCCATTTTGTAATTTCTTTCATATGCTTCTTTTCATTTCCGCGAAGGCGGAAATCTAATTGGTAACTAATACAATTTCATTGGTGAGCCTTCGATTTGGTTTTCAACTTCGTTTTCGATTTCAATCTCAATCCCATATTCTCTTCACCTTACTAACTTTAAGCGGCGCAATGGTTTGCCCATTGCTGGTAAATGTCATGGCTGTAAAGGGCGTGTCTGGAAAGATTTGATCTGTCAGAACAGTTTCTCCTTGATTTACAAAAAACTCTATAGAAGACTCGTCCATAAAAATGGAGAACTTCGTATTGGTAAGCGTTTTTTCTATAGCAGGTGCTGTGTGCATGGCTGCCCCAAAACTAGGTTCAAAGGCAACTTTACCAGATTTACGTCGGTCTACAAAAAAGGTATTGTCTGCCTTTTTGTAACCCACTTTCAATGAGTTTTTCTCCACATTGGTAAAATTAAGAGTGAAGTCATCTAGCTTTCCAGGTATTTCAAAATCTAGACGCATTTTATTAAAGCTTGCACTAGATAACGACATATTATGTTTCATCGTGTCGTGTGTTACGGTTGCATAACTATACTCGTCTATTGCTTTGAGCGGATAATTTTTAAGGTAGTAGTCTTTGTTGTTTTTGGCTAGTGTTAACTTTCGCGGAAGCGTCATGGCACTCCTCCACACCTCTGTAGGCGTGTCTCGCGCATAGTTCCAGTTACTCATCCAGCCTATAAAGGTGCGTTGATCATCAGGCAAGCCATTGTAGGTCACCCCGGCATAATTATCCATACCGTAATCCAGCCATTTTGGACTTTTTTGATTAGTCGTGAACTGGGTGCCATCAAAATTCCCTACAAAATACTGGGTACCAGAGCCGCCATTAGGTGCGCCTGGATTCATACTTACCAGCAATACCCATTTAGTCTCATCACGGCCAGCTACTAAGAGTGGAAATAGGTCTGGACATTCCCAAACGCCGCCGTGAGCACCTTGGTTTTTGCCAAACTCACTAACCAAGTTCCATTCTTTTAAATTGGGGCTATTGTAAAATTTTACGTGATCTCCTGCTACAAGTGCCATTATCCATTTTTGAGATGCTTCGTGCCAGAGTACTTTAGGGTCTCTAAAGTCTTTAATACCTTCGTTACCAATAACAGGATTGCCCTCATATTTGGTCCAAGTATCACCTTCATCCAGACTGTAGGCTATGCCTTGTGTCTGGAAATCTTTACTACCTGCTTTCTCCCCAGCCATAAGGTGATAGGTAAAAATAGCAACCATAGGCGGATTTTCTGGAGTGCCTAGTCCAGACGTATTTTTTGTATCCATGACGGCACTTCCCGAAAAAATAAGACCTAGCTCATCGGGATATAATGCGATGGGTTTGTGCTCCCAAGAGATCATATCTGCACTTGTAGCGTGCCCCCAGTGCATAGGCCCCCAAACGATATCTTCTGGATAGTATTGGTAAAAAAGGTGGTAGGTTCCGTTGTGATAGAGTAGCCCGTTGGGGTCGTTCATCCATTTTTCTGGTGGTGTGAAGTGGTATTGTGGGCGGTAGCTTTCGCGAAAGCGTTCTTCTACAACCTCAGTTTCTTGTTCGTCAGAATTTTTTGAAACTTCTTGCTTACAGCCTAATAAGGCGAGGCTCATAAAAAGTAATAAATAGGGCTTCATGGAGGTATAATTGATCATTGAAAGATAGAAAATTAATACTTATTAAGATTACAACGTTTTCGTACCAAAAAGGATTTAAGTAAATTGTAAGCTTGTAGTAACTCCCTTATTTTTATACGTTCGTATTATGAAAAGAAAACTTACCCTAAAGTCCATTGCCAAAGAATTAGACGTTTCTATTTCTACGGTTTCAAAAGCATTGAGAGATAGTGCAGAGATAAGTGAAGACACTCGCCAAAAAATAAAAGCATTTGCAAAGCTCTACAATTATAAGCCTAATAATATTGCATTAAGTCTAAAGAATAGAAAAACTCGCACCATTGGTATTATTATACCTCAAATTGTACATCACTTTTTTACTACGGTGATTAGAGGAGTGGAGCAGGCGGCTCGAGAGCATAATTACAATGTGATCATATGTCTTTCTAATAATGATTTTGACAAGGAAGTTTTAAACATGGAACTCCTAGCCAATGGAAGTACAGATGGCTTTATCCTTTCGGTAGCCCACGAGACACTTGAGAAAGAAGATTATCATCATTTGCATGAAGTGATTGATCAAGGTATGCCAGTAGTAATGTTTGATCGTAATGTAGAAGGGATACATTGTGATAAAGTATTGATAGATGATAGGGAAGGGGCAAAATTAGGAGTTACACATATGCTCAAAACGGGATGCAAGCGTATTGCTATAATTACGACAAAGGATTTCTTTCCTGTAAGTAAAATGCGAACAAAAGGATATATAGAAGCCTTAGAGTCTTTTGATATAAAGGTAAATAGTGATCTCATACTTAAACTAGATTATATAGATCGTTGTGATGAGCAAAGTGTTGCTAAGATTAAATATTTTCTTAAAAGTAATCCAGATATAGATGGGGTTTTTACCGTAAACGAACTATTTGCTGCAAAGGCAGCACGTATCCTTAATGACTTTGATAGAAAAATTCCAGAAGATGTTTCTATTGTGTGTTTTAGTGATGGAGAGTTATCTCAAAATTTTGTACCGTCACTTACTGCGGTAAGCCAGCCGGGAGAAGTCATGGGCCGTAAAGCTGCGGAGCTACTCATTAACAAACTAGAACGCCCAGAAGAAGAAACAGAAGAGTACACTACGGCTTTTATAGATACAAGCATGATAGAACGCGAGTCTACAAGAAGAATAAAAACAACCTCATAATAGTAGCATAGTTTCATGAGTACAAAGGGATTTATATTTGATCTAGATGGAGTGATTGTTGATACCGCAAAGTACCATTACCTCGCCTGGAAAAATCTTGCAAATAGCCTAGGCTTTGAATTTACAGAAGAACAAAACGAGCTTTTTAAGGGTGTAAGCCGAGTACGATCGCTAGATATTTTATTAGAATTAGGAAGCTACAACGCTACTCCAGAACAAAAAGACGGATGGCTTGTTCAAAAAAATGAAGAGTACCTATCGTACATAAAAAAAATGGATGCTTCAGAAATCCTTCCTGATGTGCCACGTGTTCTAGACGTATTGTTACAGAACGAGCAAGGAGTCGCTTTGGGCTCTGCCAGTAAAAATGCGAGACCTATACTAGAGAAAGTAGGCTTACTTATGAAATTCCAGCATATTGTAGACGGAAATGATGTGACCGCTGCAAAACCAGATCCCGAGGTATTCTTATTAGGTGCTCAAAAACTAGGCATTTCTCCTCAAGACTGTATCGTTTTTGAAGACTCTATTGCAGGCGTACAAGCGGCAAATACTGCCGGAATGATAAGTATTGGAATAGGTGAACAAGAGTTTTTACACGAAGCAGATCACGTTTTTAAAGATTTTACAGAGATTTCAGACAGGTTCTTAATGGATCTAATTAATAAATAATGTCAAGTCGTGACTTGTCCTAAGTCCGAAGAATAAAGTAACAAAAATGCATCAAGAATATATAAAAGCAGACCCTTGGTCTATTATAGAAGAAGGCTGGAATCCAGAAAATGTAAAATCTTCTGAGAGTTTAATGAGCATAGGTAACGGAGCGATGGGACAGCGTGCAAATTTTGAAGAGCACTATAGCGGGCCCACTTTTCAAGGGAGTTATCTAGGAGGGGTGTATTATCCAGACAAAACCCGGGTGGGCTGGTGGAAAAATGGGTATCCAGAATATTTTGCAAAAGTCTTAAATGCACCAAACTGGATAGGTATTAAAGTGCGTATTAATGGCGAAAAGCTGGATTTACACACCGCACGAGAAGTGAACGATTTTAGACGAGAGCTCAATATGAAAGAGGGATGGTTAGGCAGAAGCTTTAAAGCTAGGTTACAAAACGGTGTGCAAGTATCTGTTCAATCCAAACGTTTTTTAAGTCTTGATATGGATGAGTTAGGAGTAATTCAATATTCAGTTACCCCTTTAAATCAAGATGCGACGGTTCATTACGAACCTTATCTAGATGGTGGGATCAGTAATGAAGATTCTAACTGGGATGATCAATTTTGGAATTCCTATAGAGTTATCCAAGAGGGCGATCGCGCTTTCATATTAAGCCACACGATGAAGACTGAGTTTCACGTATGTACCTTTATGAATAGTAGGTTTTTGATAGGAGAGAAGGAAATTAAGCTTTCGCGAAAGCGTACTGAAAAAACCTCTTTTCAAGGTGCAGATGGAGAAAGTAAACAAGAGACCCAGACGTACGCTGGATTTGAATATCAAACAGACGTAAAAGAAAGTGAAACCTTTACCATTACAAAATACGCCGGTTATGTGAGTAGTCTAAATCATGCAAAAGGAGATTTGCAAAATGCAGCGACAAGCGTTCTGGATACCGCAACGAGTAAAGGTTTTGCCCCACTACTGGAAGCTCAAAAAAAGGCTTGGGCTGAGATTTGGGAAATGTCTGACATTACTATTGAGGGAGACGTAAAAGCACAGCAGGGAATCCGATTTAATATTTTCCAACTCAATCAGACGTATTCTGGAAAAGATGCTCGTCTCAATATTGGTCCCAAAGGATTTACAGGAGAGAAGTATGGAGGCTCGACCTATTGGGATACGGAGGCCTATTGCATCCCTTTTTATATGGCTACCAAAAATCAGGAGGTCGCTCGTAATTTATTGAAATACCGTTATGATCAACTTGATAAAGCCATAGAAAATGCCGAAAAACTAGGTTTTACAGATGGTGCTGCCCTCTACCCTATGGTAACCATGAACGGTGAGGAATGCCACAATGAGTGGGAAATCACCTTTCAAGAAATACATCGCAACGGTTCTATGGTATATGCTATTCATAATTATGAGCGTTTTACAGGCGATACCACCTATATACCAGAAATGGGACTGGAAGTTATCATTGGTGTAGCAAGATTTTGGAAACAGCGTGCCACGTTTTCTAGCGTAAAGAAACAGTATGTAATTCTTGGGGTGACTGGCCCTAATGAGTACGAGAATAACATTAATAACAATTGGTTTACAAACTATCTGGCAAAGTGGTGTTTGGAATATGCTTTCGCGAAAGCGCAACACGTACAACAAAAGCATCCTAAAGATTTTGAACGTATTGTCACTAAAACCAAACTTACCATTGAAGAAATTTCTAATTGGACAGAAGTAGCAGATGCCTTGTATTTGCCTTACGACGAAACACTAGGCATATACTTGCAACAGGATGGTTTTCTTGATAAAGAATTAGTAACCGTTTCAGATTTGCCAGCCTCGCAACGACCTATTAATCAAAAATGGTCTTGGGACCGAATTTTAAGAAGTCCTTATATCAAGCAGGCAGATACTTTACAGGGTTTTTACTTTTTTGAAAAGCATTTTACCCGAGAAGAATTAGAAAAGCACTACGATTTTTACGAGCCTTTTACGGTGCACGAAAGTTCCCTTTCGCCTTGTGTTCATGCAATTCTAGCGGCACGTTTAGAGCGTATGGATCAAGCCTATAATTTTTATTTACGCACTTCTCGTTTAGATCTGGATGATTATAATAAGGAGGTAGAAGAAGGCTTGCATATTACTAGTATGGCAGGAACCTGGATGAGTATAGTAGAAGGGTTTGCAGGAATGCACGTTCGAGATGGGGTGCTTTATTTTAAACCTCAAATTCCAGAGGCGTGGGATCGTTATACGTTTAAAGTAAACTTTAAAGGACAGGTATTAACGGTTAAGGTTGGTCAAGATGACACCCAATTTTCAATAGAAAAAGGTGCTGCTTTGGAGATTGTGGTGAATGGAAAGCCCTATATTGTAAAATAATAAGAACTTTTAGCTATGTTAAGAATACTATTTATACTTTTTCTAACGGTGAGCACAGTAAGCTTATCTCAAAATCCCATTTCTTTTGGAGTTAAAGCTGGTGTTAATATTTCAAATTTAGGAGGTAGAGATTTTGTATTGGAGCCAAATTCCATTATTGGTTTTCATCTTGGTTTAGCCACGAAAGTGGAGATTAGTGATGCTTTTTTTATTCAAACGGAGTTATTGTATTCTCAAGTTGGGGGTCAATTTAAAGATGAATTTTTTACAGTAACGGGGCCAGATGATCCAGGTACTTTAGTAAATTCTGAGAATACCCTTAAATTTAGTTATATCAACCTTCCCATTCTTGCTCAGTATAAAGTAGCAAAAGGTTTAAGTCTCGGTGCAGGCCCTCAATTGGGGTTCAATATAAATTCTATAAGCGAATCAAGTAGTCTAGTAGGTGGAGAATCTGTTGAGGAAGATATATCAGAAACTATAGAATCTTTTGAACTAGGACTTGCGCTTAATGCACAGTATGATTTGCCTTTTGGATTATTTGGGCAAGTAAGATATGTATTAGGATTAACCAATATAGATGCAACAGAAGTTCCAGAAGGAGGCATTAGTCTTAATCAAGATCCACTTTTGAATAGAGCTTTCCAAGTATCTGTTGGGTATATCTTCTAGTTCTCTGCTGCAATAATGGTCTCTGCAAGTGATTGAAAATGCCAAGTGAGATTTGCTCTATCTAGCATTCTAAAATTTCCGCCATCATCCCAGACTACAGGAAGTAATCCACGCTCAGTACTTTCTGAAACATAAAATTCATAATATTCTTCTCGCACACTTAAGTTGCTTTTATCTACCGCACCCCATTCTCCTAAGATGATAGGTCGTCCTTCTTCTACCACCCATTTCTGGTGAATACGGTCAAATTCCTGCTCTAATGCGGCTTTTTCTTCATCAGATCCCCAATTAGAGAGCGTATCTTCTGGACCACAAAACGGCCAAGGGAAATACGTGTGTAGCGAGATAATTGTTCGAGGGTCGTTATTAGGGATTACAAGCCCATCCATCGCCACAGGAACCGTGCTAGCTGCATAGGTACTTATCATAATGTGTCTCCCTGTATTATTACCGCCAGTAGCGCGTATCGCATTAAGAGCCTCTAGATGATATTCATTAAGCACTGTTCTGCCTTCTTCAGTCCCGCCAGACCATTCTTCGGGCGAATTGAGAAGTCTATTCTCATTAAGAGTCTCAAAAATAAGTTTGTCTCCGTAACTCTTGAAGGTATTTGCGAGCTGTGTCCATAAACTTGCAATTCTAGGCTTTACTTGCGGTGCATCTGCAGTGGTTGGTCGTATCCAAGTATTATCATGATGAATATTTACAATAACGTGCATACCTCTAGAAATACCGAAGTTTACGGTTTCTTGTACTTGTGCTAAATAGTCTGCGTCTATAGTATAGGGTGCGGTAGCTTGCTGGTGATAACTCCAGGTAACAGGAACTCGCAAAGTTCTAAATCCCATGTCATATACCTTGTTAATTATTTCTTGAGAAGGTAGCGGGTTGCCCCAATCTGTCTTATCTGTACTTTCTACATCTAGGCTATTGCCTAGGTTCCAGCCTACACCCATTTCTGCCACGAGATCCATAGAAGTAATATCTCGTATAGTACCTGGGATTGATAAATCTACATCATCTTGGGCCGTATCTGTTGGTGTTGAAATGTCGGGATTAGAATCTCCCTGAGACTCATTAGACCTATCGTCTTTTGAGCAACTATCAAAAGAAAAAGTAATGAACAAAAGAGATAAAAATAAAGAGGCTATACATTTCATAACGGTGTTTTTAATTATCGAAAAATAGCTAATTATTTATACGTCATGAATAGTACAATGACTTTTTAACGAATTTAATAGAGAATGTAAAAAATTAAATCAAATTATGTCTCTTTGCCTTCTGAACAGCCTCTATCTTAGAGTGTACTTGTAGTTTTTTATAGATATTTTCAATGTGCTTCCGCACCGTGCTTGGAGAGAGTATAAGGTTGTCTGCTATTATTTTATAACTAAGTCCTTTACTAAGTTGTTCTAAAACCTCTATTTCTCTTTTTGTAAGACTTATTTCTTGCTTTTCTATAGGGTTGTCTATGTCTATGGGATTGCGCAATAGACGTAGCGTTTTCATGGCGATACTGGGATTCATAGCAGCGCCACCTTCCAAGGTCTCTTGTATACCATTATACAAACTGTCTGGATCTATGTCTTTTAATAAGTAACCATCTGCTCCAGCTTGTATGGCCTTAAAAATGTTCTCGTCATTATCAAAAACAGTGAGCATAACAATTTTAATGTGAGGGTACTTTTGTTTTACGATTTGCGTGGTTTCTATGCCATTAAGAACAGGCATCTCTATATCCATAAGAATCATATCGAGATTATGATTTTCTTCTAATTTTGAGAGTGCTTGACTGCCATCTAGCGCACTCCATTTTATAGATATATCATCAAAAAATGAAAGCTTATCCCTCACAGCTTTGGTGAGAAAGGTATTGTCATCTATAATAGCCAGCTTTACTTTCATCTTTTTAAAGGTACTAATAATTACAATGAGAATTGACCAAAAAAATCCGATCCCATCAACAACTTCAATATTTACCTGGTTAAAACTGCCGCCCAAATTAAAACTTACATTGTGAGCAAGTATATCAAGACCCTAATCTTAAGAATAAATCGTTAAGGCCAAGTAATAGCATTTTTTATTAAAGCTTATTGTGAGCTACAAACCTACTATAGTTTGTCTCAAGATGCAATAAGGCAATTGCCTTATATTTCTATCTCATATTGTGGAACGAGTGAGTCTTTTAAATTGTATTTTTTAAAGTCATATAAGGCAAGATGGTAATGTCTATTAGATATCTGTCTAGAATGAATGTAATAACGTTTTTTGAGCGATTTAAGGTGTAACTCGTGCTTGTTTTTTAAGGATTTTGAGGAGCGCATAAAGTAAGCTATTATGAAAATAAAAGATACTGTTACATCATAAAAAAGAAAGGTCGAAAACATAGGATTTTGATAGATACAAAGATGCCCATTTAAAGAGTACTTTTGAAATACGACAAATGGCTTATTTACCAGAGCGGTAACTCGAGAATAATAGTTGTACCCTTTCCTAAAGATGATTCTATGGTGTAGATTCCTCTTATATCCTGAGCGCGTTTTCTCATATTTAGTAATCCATTTCCCGCCACTTGATTTGAGTTGTCAAATCCTTTTCCGTTATCCTTTATGTATACGTGTAGGTTATTTTGCTTTCGCGAAAGCGCAATAGTTACCTCTTTTGCAGTTGCGTACTTAATAGCGTTATTTACAGATTCTTGAATGATGCGATACAAGTTTATCCCTTCTATAGAAGTGAGCGTTTTTTCCTTTTGAATTTTAGGGTCAAACTCTAAGTGGAAGCTTGTGCTTTTTGATGAGTTTCTAGCCTGATCTAATAGATTGCCTAACCTGGCTTCAAGATCCTCAAAAGAAATGGACTCTTTGTTCATCGCCCATATCGTATCTCGTAGCTCATTAATGGTTGTTTTTGTAAAGGCACCTAACTCTGAGAGTTTGTTTTTTGCAGTGTCATTTCCGTCTTTCATCCCATATTTGAGATTGTCTAGAGAAGAGGTGATAAAGGTAAGCTGGCTCCCAATATTATCGTGTAGATCCCTTGAGATACGAAGACGTTGTTCCTGGAGTCTGTTTTGTGTCTCAATTTTAGTAAGTGCATTTTTGAGTTCAAATTCTTTAGCTTGTTGCCTATTTTTAAGACGTTGCTGGTTGTAAAAAAGGTAGCCTAATAGTGTTAGAAAAAAAACTGAACCTACTAGGCCATAAACGAGATTGTTTTTTTTGCGCACTTCAAGTTCCTGTTTTGACAGATTGGCTCTCGCTTGTGCTAATGCAGCTTCTTTCTGGACAGTCTTGTACTTAGTTTCATACTCTGCAATTGCTGTTGCATTTTGTTTAGAAAATTTATTGACTCTAATTGTTTCTAGTGAGTCATATAGTGTCTTAGATGTTTCTAGGTCCCCTGATATGGCTTTTAATAAAGAAGCCGCGTGCAATACAGTTGCACTACTAGAAAGAAAATCTGGATTTTCTTGTAGATTAGTAAGGGCTTTTTCTGAGAATTGTCGAGCCCTAGCCTTTTGCGCTGTTAACAAATAGGCGTATGAAAGATTACCATACCCTTGATGTTGAGCAATTTTATCTAGAGTGCCATTGCTTGGTTTTTGTATGGCCTTGTTAAATACTGCAATCGCCTTATTATAATTTTTTGTTTCAACAAATATGTTGCCTAGATTATTATTTATGGACTGATAGTTTATATAAGTGTTCGTACTGTCGGATAAGCTTATTGCTTTGTTATAGTTTTTCAGTGCTTTATCTAATTGATTCTTCATCTTATAACATATGCCTAGGTTGTTGTAAGATGCAATTTGCTCAGGTATTAATTTTCGCTTTTTTCTGTCATCCAAAGCTTTTAAATGATAGACTAATGCCTTGTCTATTTCTTCTAACTCTTGATAAATCAGTCCAATATTATTATAGTAAATATGTTTAGGATCTTTGGGCAAGTAATTTTCTGATATTTTTAAAGATTTAAAAAAATACTCTTGCGCTCGTGAAAGTAGTCCTTTATTCCAGTACCCTAATCCTTTATTATTATAAGCCCTTGCTTGAAGATCTTTAAAATCATTTGAAGCGGAGATTGCTAAACTTTTATCATAATATATATAAGCGCTATCTAAATCTCCGTGAACAGCTTTTAAAATGCCTAGGGTGTTGTTAAGTAGTGAATTAGAATATGCATTTGAAATTTTTGAAGAACTGCTTTTTATGTTTTTTCGTAATATAGAATCTGCCTTTATAGAGTCTCGAAAAACATAGTAAAAGGCCATTTGATTATAGATATCATATTTTAAAGAATCACCCGATTTTGCTGCTAAAGTAGACATGCTATCTAACTTCTTTTCAAAATTGGATTGAGAGCTTAGAGTCTGGCAAAAAAGTATAGTCACGAGCAGGAGATGTCTCATATTCAGAATGGTTAATGGGTTCAATTTAACAAAATCCAAAGTAGTAATAATAAGCCACGATAAAACGTGGCTTATTGAGTACTCTAAATACGTTCCCCCAAACGCATTAGAAATACATTTTAGTTGACTTTTTTGGTTTTTACGTGGAGTAAATGTCTATATTAATGTTATTCCAAAAAATAGGGCAATTGCCTTATTTATACCAAAGTAGATTCGCAAAAAAAAACCAGAGCAAGTTTTGCAACCTGTCTCTGGCTCACGTAAAAACCTCAACATTCTGAGATTAAAGCGCTGTACTTACATTATTTAGATGAAGCAAGAAAGTTTGTACTGCTGTCTTTTAGAATTTTACTACAAGCTTCATAGAGTCCTTGTGCATACTTTTTACTATTTACATCAATCCATTTTGCGGTTTCTGAGAACCTATTTTCTAAACTATAGAAGGTTAGACCATTGTAAGATGAGGTATTAAAAGAAGTAAGATAGGTTGTTGCGCCTTTTTGATAAGCGGTAATTTTCTCTTGAGGTATGATACCAGTAATCTCTAATGGCTTCTTAAGTGATACTTGGTATGCCCCTTTAGTTCCTAATCCTACTTTACCCTTAAAGAAATTAACTTTACTGGTTACTTGATCTACCGTTGTTGCTCCTTTAAATTTAATCATGCCTCCTTTTTTCTCAGAGGTTATGGCGTAGCTTCCCACTAATCGAAGGTTTGTGAGGATTTTTACCTTTGCAGCATTCCCTTTGAACAAACTTTGCTTGTCCTCTGTAAACATTACATATAAATCTACCTCGGCAATGGTAGCATCACCTAGTTGCTTTGAGAGCGTTGCAGGCTTTCCAATACCGCCTAGAAATCCTTTTTTCTTTTTACCTTTTTTAGTTTCGCCTTTGTAGAAGAAGGAATATCCATCTGGAACTGCGACTAAAACACCAGGTAATCCAGACTCTTGTATGTATGGGCCATCTGCTTTCTCCCAACCAGCATATGCTTCTGTTTTTCCCGCCTCTTCAGGTGAAATTATTTCATAACCAGCGGCTGTTAGATTTGCAATGAACTCTTTGTACAGTTTATCTGCCTGTGCTTGTATGTCGCTACTTTCTATTTTGAGAAGGCCAACGGCAGCACGTGCGGTTGCCTCACCTCTTACGGTACTTCTAAATCCTCCAGCGGCTTTATAGTCTACAGCGTCTTTATAGACCTCAAAATTTATGCTAAAATTTGAGATGTATATCTTTTTAGTACCTTTTTTAAACTCTTTAATACCATATTTACTAAGTCCTGGTTTATACTCTCCTAAAGATTGTGCACTAAGAGAAAATGTAAATAAAAGAAGGAGTACAGAAGTTATAAATGTTGCTTTCATAATTGTAGAGTTGATGCTTAAAAATTGATGTTAAACGAGCCATCTGTAATGGTTCTTGTAGAATTATCTTCTGTATTTTGTCCAGTAAATGAAAAAGTACCTCTTATTTTGGATTCCGTGATTTCAGCAATGTTCATTTCGCCAGCAATGGTGTCATTAAATGGTGCTTGCCAGGTTTGTGTCTGTGCATTGTTAGGATTTGTGGCACTAGCTTCTATGTATAGAGCATTTATGGAGATGTTTGCGCCACCACCTATGTCATAAGTGCCTTCGGCGTCTATACCATTCATAGTAATAGCAAAAACTCTGTTTGATCCAGCAGCAGTGCTATTGGCATTAAGGACTATTGTAGTAGTTCCTCCAGCATTTACCCTTGTGGCAGATGTTCCTGCTGGTTCAGATTCGTAATTATCGCCATCTACTGTTGCGATGAGTGTTCCAGAGGCTGCATCTCCACCATTTCCTCCATCGTCATCGGTTTTACAAGAGGCTGTCATTAGAACTAGAGTCGCTAGAAACAGATACGTTAATTTGTGTAAGGTTTTCATCGTGTTGAAATTTTATTGATTAATTGTGACAACAAAATTGCGGTTTAATGGGAGTGGAGACAATACGACAATTGTCGTATAATTATGATGTTCTCAAAGTTTTGGAGGAGGTTACTCTATAATTATACCGTGCAAAGTCAATAAACCAGCGAGTCCTGCTGTAGAGAAGCGAGCGCCTTTCATTCTGTTTTGAGCTGGATCTATAGTATAATTGTAGGCTGTGGTAAAGTCAGCCTTTAGTAGTATGGTATTTTCGAAAATCGCTTTTTTTAGGTCGGACTTCAGAAAGGAAGCTTGGGTAAGGTTTGTGGTTGTAAACTCTGTTTGGTGAAGTATACAATTTTCAAAAATCATTCCTTTTAAGTCTAACCCAGCAAATTGAGTAAGGGTAAGATTGCTTTCGCGAAAGCGCACTGATAACATAAATGGATTACATACACTCAAGTTACTTCCTAACAGCTTGCAGTTCTCAAAGCTCACATCATTTAAGGTGGTTCCTCCCCATAATGTATTTGTAAGATTACAGTCTTGAAACATGCATTCTAAAAAGTTGAGGTTAGAGAGGTGTAGCCCCTCAAAAGAACAATTTATAAAGACGCAGTTGTCAAATTCTTTGGAAGGCACTCTAGTAATTGTAAAGTCTTGGTCTTTATATGTTTTGTCTAGAATGATGGCTATTACTCTTTAATGGGCATATAAATCTCTGCTTTCCAGTCTTTTTCGTTGCCTCCATAGTTAGGATTGTTGTAAAAGACTTCTATAGGCAATGCCTCGACTTCTATATTGTTCTTTTTTGCATAGGCCAGCAGGCGATACCAAGCGCGGTCACTGGTAATATAGTTTCCATTATAGGTGGCTTTAAGTGCTTTTTTTTCAAAAACACGCTTGTACTTTATTTCTGGAAACTCAGGTAAGTTTTCTTTGTTTTTAATAGGGAAACAAAAGTTGTAAGCGATGCTATCTGTTTTTTGATCCCATTTTGTAATTTCTATAAATGGAGGGCCTTTGGGCTCAACACCATCTTTAGTCATCAGAGAACTCAGATAGCCGTGGTACTTCATCATGCCACCTGCTTTTTGTATTTGTGTTCCCTCTACTGTTACATAAGCTACATATGCAGGAGGTGATACACTCTCGCCATCTAGAGTAATTTTAAAATCATCTAAATGATCTACAAGACCTTCATAAAAGTCCTTAGCAATTGCCTCTGATCGTTGTTGAATAAATGTCTTTCCAAAAGGTACTTTAATACGATTTGCAAGACTATTTAAATCATCTTTAATTCCTAAAACTACCTTAGTCGTGCTATCTGTAAGCTGTTTTAATTCCCATACGTAGGTGTGGGTAGAGTCACCATAAGTCACCTCTTGCTTTACAATATCCAGTGATGAAGATGGTAACAATTTCACATTTGGTTTAGTAAGTTGCCAAGATTTTATAGCTTGATTTACAGTGCCTACTGTTGTAGGAGCGTTAAAACGTACTATGTAGTCATTAGGCTTTATAAAGAGATACCACGTAAGCCCAACGACTATACTTATAATAAGAAAAGCAATAACTTTTTTCATATTAATTAGAGGCGGTTTGCGTACTGGTTTGCATAGTAAGTGCGTTCACAACAAATTTACCTAGAGCAATGCCTTGATCTAAACCATTATCTACAGCGGCGCGATAGTGAATACCTCCATACATCCTGCTTATTGCTGCCTCTTGTGCAGCCTGTCTAAAAGATTTGAAATTGCGCATAGGCAATCCATAAGGTATCTCTGTAGTGTCATTAAAAGAAAAATTATCACCAAAAATACTGGTAAGCGCCTCACTCGCAGCTCCAGAGACTACAGAATGGCCACTCACATATTCTGGAAAAGGAGGCGTTTGTAAAATAGGTTGCCAGCTATCATCTATATGGTCGTTAATGAGGGTTTCTGGGCGCACTAGATTAGATCTATACTTCTCATCCCAGCAACTTATAAAAGCATCTGCCATTGCAATAGAGGCTTTAGTATATGCATACATAGTCTGAGTAGCGTCAAAATTTGCTTTTTGAGAAGCAATTTTTGTAATTCCCATCCAGTGCCCACCAGGTGTTATCTTTTTAGTCGCAAACATTAAGTGCCCTCTAGTTACCGAAACATAAGGATTGCAATCCCAAAACTGGGCGATCTCTATCTCTTCAGAAGTGTCTCCTGCTGCAGTAATTTTTTGGCTAATGTCATACACTTCTTTCAATTCTTTAAAGAAGTCTGAGTTTTTTTCCATAGAAAATGCAGGAGGAGGTACGGGCTTAAATTGAGAAGCACTATCTATCACAAAAGGTCTTATTTTATTCCAGTGCGGTTCTATACCTTCCATATAGGCTGGAGGAGTAGGTTGCCATCTTGATTCATCCCCCGTTGTTACGGCAAATTTGGGCATAGTCCGTGTTTGCTTGTAGTTATCTTTATCCATCCAAGCTACTATATGATTTGCCACTTCAAGGCCATAGTTTTTTGATGTCTCAAATTCGGCCTTGTTTTGATCAGACCAAACCGTATAGAGGCTATCCCTGTAAGAGGTTAACATGTCTTCTGAAAAAATAAGACGTCTGCTCATATCCATATGAGCCACTATAGCCGCTACTTCGGGATTGTAATTTTCTGTGGGTGCATTAGGGATTTCTGATAAGCCATTAAGTTGTCCTGCTAGCGGAGTAAATTCTTCACTATTACTCGCTAGAATCTCATAAGCAGCAATACTTGGATATGCATAAATACGACTCGCTACGGGAGGAGAAAAAATATCGTGTATTATAACGGTAGTGGTACGATCTATACTTTCGTGAAAATGTTCTGGACTTATTACTATAGGTTCAGCATCATTCTGACAACTCCATAAAGTACTCACAATCACAAAAACGCCAAAAATTTTGCTAAACGTATTCATTATTTATCTTTTATAAGTGCATATACTTCTACACTTTCATTATTAAATGTGGCTAATAAGTACTTTTTACTGGCTACTGTAATTACCCTAAGATCTCTTACTGATTTTTGACTAAAATCAAGACCAGTAAAGTGCCCCAAAGTTACAGTATTCTCATCTTTTAATAAAGCGCCAGAAAAGGAATCTAAACGCCCGTGATAGGGTTTTATGCCAAAATAATTTCCTCCTAGTAAGGCTTCTTCTTTTCCGTCGTTATCAAAGTCATAAATGCAAAGAGACATAATAGGAGAGACCTGAAGGTTATTTGAAAAAGGGAAAAAGGTAAACGTTCCATTTTCATTTTTAAGATATCCTGAAGCTAAGGTATGAACGCTTAGTTTTTCACTCTGAGAGAGCTGTTCTTTATTAAAGATATTCTCTATAGTTTCCCCTGCAAAGGAGGCGTATGACGGATACTTCTTTTTTAAGCTTACAAGCTGAGAGGTGATTTCATCAAAGTTGTTTAATGGATAATACGCTCCGCCTTTAGAGGTGGCTATAATAGTTTCCGTTTGTCCATTCTTATCAAAATCTCCATAATACATTAGCATAGGTTCCTCAGTAGAGGCGGTAAACTTGCTGTTTGTGCCCCAGTTACCAAGGATGTAATCTGTATCTCCATCTTTATCTATATCAAAAGGCGCTATGGATTGCCATAGGCCATTGAGATTTTCTAGTTGATCCACTTTTTTTAACTGCCCATTGTTGTTTTCAAAAAACTCAGGGGTCATCCATTCTCCTATCACAATAAGGTCTGGCGTGCCGTCACCAGTAAAATCATCCCAAATAGCATCGGTAACCATCCCAAGTTCCTTAAAAGTTTGGGATTGGGTAGTTCTAAACACTCCCTTATCATTAATCAACAGATATGAGTTAGAGGATTTTCCAAAATCTCCAGTAATACTTTGGTTTCCTATAAATATATCTAGATCTCCATCGTTGTCAATGTCGTTTGGGGTTATGATTGCAGCATTTTCAAACATTTGTGGAAGTGGTTGTTGGATGTAAGAGGTGTCTATCTTTACGAAATATTGATCCAACAGTTTAGGTGATTTTCCGAAAAAATCGGCACCTCCTGATCCAATAAAAAGATCATTGTTTCCATCATTATTAAAATCTGCAATTGCTGCCGAGACTTCTTCTGTAACAGCTGTTGTAGGAGAGGGTGCTTTTGTAAATCTGCTTGAACTGCTGGCAGGATCATTATTATCTTGAAGCATAATTACAGCCTCATTAAACTTGGCACTTCCAAGAAATATATCTTCTTTTCCATCACCATCTAGATCGCCAGTAGCCACTGCAGGACCTCGGTCTGAGACCATATACGGGATAAGTTTCTGTCTGTTAAAATCTAAATAAGCATCTTCTTGATGTGTATAGTCTATGCCTAAATTCCCTGGAACTTTTTCAAATACTTTTTCAGACTTTTTATAAAAATTATCATAGTTGTAAGCAACCGTATTTTCTGGCTGTACTGTAATCGTTTGGTCTGTACTAATATTTGTTAGCAGTTGAGTCGTGTTATCTGGCCAGATGATTCTTAAGGAGTCTACCGCAAGCGTGGCGTTACCATACCCAAAATGCGCTATAGGCTCTGACGATGCTTGAAAGCCTCTTACGGTGTAGAGTTCTTTCATTTGTAATATACCTTCGTGATATGATAAAATCTTAGTGCCTATTCCTTGTTTATTGGGTTGTTTGTAGTCTAATTTTATTCTGAGATGCGCATTTGTGCCATTACTTTGGTTAATGTATAATGTAGGCGAATGATTTAGGTTATTGGTTACAATATCTAGATCGCCATCATTATCTAAGTCTGCCAGGGCAGAGGCCCCAGAAGCAAGCGTATCGTTAGCTATCCAACTTTTAGAAATATCATTAAATTGTAAGTCTGCAGCGCCTTGATATATATAATTTGCTGTGATACCAGAAGGCATCATTTTAAAGGCTTTTTGATCAATAAGCTTGGTATTACTTATCTTACTTTGAATCTGATCGCTACTCACAAATTTTATATAATCTAAATTATTAGGTCTTTTTGGGATGCCATTGGCTATAAAAAGGTCTTGTTGTGTATCATTGTCAAAATCCCCAAAAAGAGCACTCCAGCTCCAGTCTGTTGCAGCTACGCCACTTAGGAGAGCCGTTTCTGCATAGTCATATCCCTGCTGATTTATATACAGCATATTACGTGTAAACTGGTAGTGATACCCATATCGCTCGGTGCGTAGTTTTTGTGTTTGGATATTATCATCTCCTTCAGAGGATTTGAGCACTTTTTCATCTTGAGGCAACATATCTAAAGAGATCAGATCTGGCCATCCATCGTGATTGATGTCTGCTACGTCATTACCCATAGAAAAGCGTGAGGTATGGCCAAAGTTTTCTTTTAAGCTTTCGCGAAAGCGTACCACACCCGTACTATCCTTGCCTTGATTAAGGTAGTAGTAGTCGTCTTCGTGAAAGTCATTGCCCACGTACAGGTCTGGCCAGCCATCATTGTTGAAGTCTGAAATAGCAATACCTAAGCCATAGCTATTTATACCTCCAAAAATTCCAGCTTCTTCACTTACATCTGTAAACGTATTGCCATCATTGCGAAGAAGTTTATCGCCTGTTTCAAAAATGCGCTTATTGCGTAAATCTGCCTTGCCAAAAGAGTTTTGTGTATGTACGGCGTGATTAAGTAGGTATATATCAAGATCACCATCCTTATCATAGTCTAAAAAAGCCGCATTAGAACTATAGGTGTCAAAATCAAGACCGTATTTTCCCGCACTTTCTGTAAAGGTATTGTCTCCATTATTGATAAAGAGTTCATTATATCCATCAAAACCATTAATACCTACTACTGCGCACACATAGATATCTAGTAAGCCATCACCATTTACATCACCCATCACACTACCCGTGTTCCAAGAGCTTTTACCCGCAACTCCGGCAGTCTCTGTAATATCTTCAAACTGAAGGTTGCCCTTGTTTAGATAGAGTTTGTTTTTTACTTGATTTCCAGAAAAATAAATATCAGGCAAGGCGTCACCGTTAATATCGCCTATCGCCACACCGCCGCCATTATAAAAATACAGGTAATCAAGGATGTTAAGGTCGTCTGTCTCGGTAAGAGTATTTTGAAAAGTAATGCCACTTTCTTGAGGTGTAGGATTGGTAAACAACCTATTTTTGTTGTCTGTGCAGCTTATTAAGAGGATAAGAACAAAGATAGTTCCAAGATTTCGAACACTATTTGCTAACATTATATACCCTAGGTTTTTGATTGTTAATTGCTGCAATAAGATATTGGTTGCCTGCTTTGTCTTTAAATGTTGCAATATGCTTTATCTCATCTCTTATACTTAAGCCACTGGTGTTATAATCTTGCCATTCAAAATTAAGATTTCCATCTCCTAATAATACACTTCCTTGACTTGCATCAAGCTGCGAATATTGTGGTTTAAACTCAAAATTGTTACCACCCATAACGAGATCTAAATGTCCGTCTTGATTGATATCTGTGCAGCTTATTCCGCAAACACAAGAGAGCTGTACTTGAGCAGGAAGGACTTGCCAACTAAAGTTGCCACCACCATCGTTTATAGCAATCATACTTTGAGCAGTATTTACTTCTTTTACGATAGCACTTGTAACCATAGCTTGAGGAAAAAGTTCATCTATGCTTCTGCTGGCATAGTCAGAGGCTTTAAGATTTTGTTTTTTAAGAGAGACTAACTGACTTGTAATTTCCTTTTTCTGATGTATAGGGTAGTCTTTGCCGTTTTTATGAATTGTAGTAATTTGCTCAATAGTACCATTATTATCAAAATCATTAATGTACATTTTCATAGGGGCCCCTTCTTCTGGTGCATAGTGAATGTTTGTTCCCTCATTACCAAGGATAAGGTCTAGGTCACCATCTGCATCAAGATCTGCTGTTTCTAGTGTGTTCCACCAGCCTTTTTTTTGGTCTAAATTGGATTTGAGAGGTGATAGACGTCTACCGTTATTTCGGTAAATGTTTACAGTGCCCCATTCTGAGGTAGTTATAAGGTCTTTTTTACCATCACCATCTATATCTGCCCAGGTAGCATCAGTAATCATCCCCGCATCTTTAGTAGCATAGGCTAGTTTTTCTGTAGCGTTTGTAAAGGTGCCATCCCCTTGGTTTTCTAAGAAAAGATGTTCTGGGTCAATACCATAAACACCCACCACAGATCTGGAGCCTATAAATACATCTATGTCTCCATCCTCATCAAAGTCGTAGGGCGCTACGACAGACATGTTTTGAAATGCCGAGGGCAGAGAAGAAGATGCCTTTGAAAAATTACCTTTACCATCATTAAGATATAATCTCGGGTTATAATCAGACTTTTGAGATAACTCATTGCCACCAGAAGCTACGAGTAAATCTTGATTACCATCACCATCTGCATCAAAGAAAGCTGCCGCTGTATCTTCGTAATTTGCATCAGATTGTAAGCTTAATTGTTTTTTAGGAGATAGTTTTCCTCCTTGAGAATGTAAATAAACAATACCTTCTTGATCTTTTGCACCGCCTATAAATATATCTTCTGAGCCGTCGCCATCTACATCTGCCACTGCAAGAGATGGACCCTCTTGCGACAGCTGTTTTGCTATAAGCCCTTCATAGTCAAAGTCACTATATTCATTTTCCTTATGACTCATTAATCTATTAGGAACTTCTTTGAGTAAGGGTGTAGGGCTAAGGATTTTATGAGGAGTATATGTCTCTTGGGCAGTTGTATAATCTAGCTTAATAGTGCTATCTAATGCTAGGTTTACAAGAAGTTCTGATTTATTATCAGGCCAGATCACTCTTATGGAATCTATTTTTTCTGTTGTACCTAAACCTATCGTGAGCCCATATTGCATAGAACTTTGGAAGCCTCTAGATGGAATATGCTCGTAAAAAAGCACTTGTTCATTTGCATATACTCTGGCTGACGCACCAATTCCAAAAGGATTTTTTGCAGGACCTTTAAAGTCCAGCTTTACAAAATGGTTTGACGTGGTTTCTTGGGTGTTATTGCGATATAAAAAGGCATCCATATTCACATTATTCACCACAAGATCGAGGTCTCCGTCATTGTCTAGGTCGCCATAAGCAGCTCCGTTGGACATGCTCTCAAGTGCTAGACCCCACTCTGATGCTTTATTGTCAAAAGTAATATCACCATTATTACGAAAGGCATAGTTAGGTAAAGGCTTGATAGGCATTTTATTAATAATAGTGTCTATGGCTTGTTTCTTACCAGTGCGTACACTTACCATTATTTCATTAGCAAAAAAGTCTACAAAATCTAAGTCTGTAAGGTCGTGGTTAATACCGTTTGTTACGTAAATATCGCGGTAACCGTCGTTATCCATATCGAAGATAAGTCCTGTCCAGCTCCAATCTGTTGCTTCCACACCGGCGTTATATGCCACTTCAGAAAAAGTCCCGTTCCCATTATTTATTTGAAGTGTGTTCTGGATAAATTGCTGGTAGAAATCATTTCGTTGCTTGCGTTTATACACATTGTATCCATCAAACTCCATAACAGACTTTACACGTTCTTCTTCTTCTGGAAGCATATCTGTAATAAAAATATCCTGAAGCCCGTCGTTATTTATATCAGAAATGTCCACACCCATAGCAGATAGAGATAGGTGAGAGGTGTATTCTTTTATGCTTTCGCGAAAGCTGCCATCCTTTTGATTAATATAAAAGTAATCTCTTTCAAAAAAATCATTGGAAACATAAATGTCTGGCCACGAGTCTTGATTGATATCCGTAACCATAACACCCAGACCAAAACCTATGAGCGATCCATAAATACCTGCCTCTTCACTCACATCTGTAAAGGTGTCTCCGTCATTGCGCATTAGCAAGTCTCCTACACCTCTAAACTCTGCATCTACTTTTTCCCAGTCCTGTGCACGAACATCTCGTTGACCTTCATTTCCTAAACTACTTACCGGAATATTGCTATTATTAAGAATATAGGCGTCAAGATCTCCATCTTTATCATAATCAAAAAAAGTAGCGTGTGTAGAAAAACCCGTTTTCGCTAGATTGTACTGGGCTGCTTTTTCTGTAAAAGTAGTATCTCCATTATTGATGTAAAGGTCATTATCGTGGTTATTGCCTTCTAAGTTTCCAGCATTACTTACATATATGTCCAAAAGGCCATCTGCATTTATATCTACCATTACTACTCCTGTAGACCAAGGTTTATTGCCTCCTACATTTGCGGTTGTTGTAATGTCTTCAAACTTAAAATCTCCTTTGTTTAAAAAGAGTTTGTTTTCTCCCATATTTGCGGTCATGTAGATATCAGATAAGCCATCGTTATTGATATCACCTATAGCTACACCACCACCATTATAAAAGTTGCGATATTGAAATATATTAAAGTCTGAACTGTTTTCTATATTATTAGTAAAGTCAAAACCGGAATCTTCTTTATCGATTCTCGTAAAAAGTGATGTAGAGTTGTTAGAATCTGTATGATCTTTACTTTTAGTGTCGGTCTTGCAACTCGAAAAGAATGTAATGATGATACAAGCAAGAAATGTGAATTTTTTTGTGATTTTCATAAGTTAATCTTCAACTTTTTGAAGTAGTAAAGGACTCGTACTATTAAGCCCTACAATGTAATGCGTTTTCCCTTTTATTTCAAGTTTTGAGACGCTTCTCGCAGGTCCTGAAATGTTAAAATTTTGTTGATGTATTTCTGTAAAGAAACCTTTGGTATCATTAAGCATTAAAAGACCTTTTGAAGCATCTAGCCTACCTAATTGTGTGCTTATTTCGTAGTTGTTGCCCACAAGGAGTGCATCTGGATAGCTGTCGTTATCAAAATCGTCAATAATTATGTCAAAAACACTAGAAATTTGAGCTAAAAATGGAAGTGACATAGGTTTAAAATTGCCGTTTCCTTGATTTTCAAAATATAGAGAACGTAGCTCTGTAACTTCTTTTTTATAAGCGTCTTTAAGTTTCTGTTTAGGGAGTAGCTCGTCTACTGTAGCTTTTGCGAAAGAATTATAAGACAAAAACTTTTTATTAATAAAAGGTAGTTGTTTTACAAGCTCGTCCTTGGTAGCGATGGTCGTTTCTTGATTTTGATAGTAGTATGTAACTAAAGGATCTACACGGCCGTTATCGTCAAAATCACTACGATATAGCGTTATTGGTTGTTGTTTTGTTGCCTTAAGCCTCGTGTTGCTTCCCCAATTTCCTGCGATAATGTCCAGATCACCATCTTTATCAAAATCCGCTACTTCTAGACTATTCCACCAGCCACTAAGGCTCTCAATATTTGTTTTTAAACGTTTTAGCCTAGTACCATTATTTAGGAGTATGGTGATAGGCATCCAGTGTCCTGCAAGAACAGCATCTGGATAACCGTTCCCGTCCATATCGCGCCATTGTACGTCGTGCACATTGCCCACGTTTTGCAGGGCTTTGCCATAGGTAGATGATACGTCTGTAAAGTTGCCTGTTCCATCGTTTATAAAGAGATATTGCGAAGGTGTAAGTCCAAACTCTCTAGGAACTATATCTGCAGAAATACTTAGATCTAGATCGCCGTCATTATCTATATCAACCGCACTAGCTGTTGATGCGTTGATGAAAATATTTGAGAATGCGCTTTCGCGAAAGCGTAATCCTTCAGGTTCTTGTATATACAATCTGGGCTCTAGAGGTTTGCCTTTTGTAAATTCATTACCTCCACTTAGAATGAGTAAGTCATTTTTGTTGTCAGAATTGGCATCAAAAATTATGGAATAGACATCTTCGTTAATGTGGTGCTTTTGGTCTTTATGTAAAGGCGCGAGTAGAAACGAACCATTTTCCTGTTGATAAGAAATTTGCGTTGCTTGTGATTTTGCTCCTAAGAGTACTAGATCGTCTAAGCCGTCTTGGTTTAAATCACCTACAGTAATTTTGGGCCCTTGATTTGAAGAAGCATACGGAATTAATGGATCTCTATTAAAGTCTAATGAAGTAGCATCTCGATGGGTGTAGGGGAGTACTATATCTGAGTTCTTTATATATGCTCGCTTAGGCAGCTTCGGAATGTCGTAGTAGTTTGACCCCGCATCTTTTCTATATAAAGTAAGAACTTGATTGGAGGCAATATCGTATAGAGTTTGGAAGGAACCATCTTGCCATACCACTGTCAAAGAGTCAACATTAGTGGATGTGCCTAAGCCTGCTACTATTTCAGGCGGTACTGACGACATAAAACCCCTGGTGGGACTATTCTCAAAATATTGAATGGTCCCCTTGCTATGTAGTATGAGCTTAGCTCCTATACCTTGAGTATTTGTAGCGTCTCCTTTGAAACGAATTTTTAGGTAAGAGGTAGTATCTTTTTCTCTAGTTTTGTTTTGTAAGAGTTGTGCGGGAGCATTCACATTATTAATTACTAGATCTAAATCACCGTCATTGTCCAGATCTCCATAAGAAGCACCATTACTCAATGAGGGTATTTTTTTGAACCATTCTTGAGTAACGTCCTTAAATTGTATAGTTCCATTATTCTTATAAAAATAATTCGGGGTTTTTTTGGAAGGTAATTTTTTTATGAGTTGGAGGTCTTCTTCATTCATTCCTGAGCCCAATCGTTTTTGGATTGCTTCATCTGAAATAAAATTTATAAAATCCATATCATTAGTAGCTCCAGCGATACCATTTGAGATAAAAATATCTTTATATCCGTCTGCATCAAAATCTGCTGCTAGGGGAGACCAAGACCACTCAGTAGCCGCTATACCGCTCTGGAAAGCAATCTCACTAAAGGTACAATCACCTCTATTAAGGTGCAAGGTGTTTTGCATATACTGAGGTTGGTAGCCATTTCTAAGTTGATTTTGATATATAGGATAACCATATTCTGTTCCTGCCGCTTTTAGAGTTTCTATTTTTTCTGGGAGCATATCTACAGATAGTATATCTGGGAGTCCATCATTATTGAGATCTGTAATATCGTTACCCATAGAAAAATGGGTGGTGTGCCCAAGTTTATTGAGCGTAGTGTTAAACTCCTTGAAAGTGCCATCTTTTTGATTTATGTACAGGTAATCATTTTCGAAAAAATCATTTCCAACATAGATGTCAGGATAGCCATCATTATTTATGTCTGACGTAGAGAGACCCAGTCCGTAGGAAATCTTGGTTTGAAGTATCCCTGATTTGCCACTATTGTCTATATAATATCCATTTACGTTTTTTAATAAAAGATCACCTTGGGTACTATCTGTTTTATATCGAATAGTTCCTTTATTGTAATTACTATTAGGGTGAACGGAGTGTTTGAGCAAAAAAATGTCTAAATCACCGTCTAGATCATAATCAAAAAATGATGCCTGAGTAAATAGCCCGGATAGATTTAGTCCATACTTTTCTGCATCTTCAATAAAGGTGGTGAGTCCGTTAGTACTACCCTGATTAATGTAGAGCCTATTGGAGCCTTTTAATTCTAGAAGGTTGCTTACTTGGCAGACATAAATATCTAGTAGTCCATCATTATTTATATCTACGGTAGTGACACCTGTAGAGAAAAACTCAGAAGAATTATTGGGCAATGGGATGGAAGTGAAATTTAATTTTCCTTTGTTAATGAGAAGTTTGTCTTCTGTTTGATTACCCGTAAGGTAGATGTCCAGTAAGCCATCATTATTAAAATCTCCTAATGCCGTGCCGCCGCCATTATAGTAGTATAGGTAGTTGAGAATATTAAGATGAGTAGCGTTTTTTAAGGTATTCTCAAAGGGCAGATTTTGTTCTAAAAAGCGTGCTGTGTGTTTTGTGTTGCTCTGCTTGCAAGAACAGCAGAGAATTAAAAGTAACAATATCTTGCTTATACTTTTCACGAGTAGTTAAAATGGATTTATATATAAAAAGAGGGTTAGAAATAACTAACCCTCTTTTAAGCTTAATTCAAAAATTGAATTTAATAACCCGGATTTTGCGTTAAATTCGGATTTAAGATTATCTGACTTGCAGGGATAGGATATAAATTTCTGTCAGTATTACCAATTTGGTTGTCAGCTTTTAACTCCCATCCTCTAGTAAATTGACCAAAACGTATCATATCGTTACGTCTCCAGAATTCTGTGTATAATTCACGACCTCTTTCATCAAGAATGTCTTGCTCTGTTACACCTCCTAGTGGAGCCGCACCTCTAATAAGTCTTAATTCATTGACGGTGGCGGTAGCGTCACCAGCACCTCCACGCAATTGCGCTTCTGCTTTCATTAGGTGAGCATCAGAATATCTGAAATACACTAAGTGTCCAGTAAATCCACCATAACGAGGGTTGTACTTCATGACACGAATACCGGTAGTCTCATCGTTATTAATTAAGGAAACATTTCCATCTCCATCTAAGAAGTCTCTTTTAAAAGTTAATGGGTTACCTCCACGATCGTTAAGGGGTGTTCCATCAATTTCATATTGTTGACCTACTAAGAAACCAAAACCAATGTTAGATCCTTTTACAAAACCTGGGAAGTTTCCAGACTCTTCTGTTCCAGCTTCACCCGTAAATGGCTCACCAGCAGTTGGTACGAATCCTCTTCTTTCTTCTTGGCCTGAACCTACTTCATTAATATTTGCATCACCTTCAAAAAGGTCATAATATTCAGATAATGTAGAGAAACCATTCCATCCACCACCAGCAATTTCTGGAGCTGAGTTATAGTGTAATCCGTTCCATATTCTATTCCCAACTGCAGTTGGAATATACCATATTGTTTCATTATCTGCCGTATCTCTAAAAAGATCGAAGTAACCAGCTTGCAGATCATATCCTCCGCTAGTTTTAATTTCATCTACTAATGAGATAACCTGATTCATATCTCCAGAGTCTGGAGATGTTCCTTCATAAACGTGTTTGTTAAGCAATACTTTAGCTAGTAAGTAACGAGCTGCAGATTTACCTGGACGCACATTTCCTCCTGACTGCGCTCCAATTTCGGGTAGTCCACTAATCGCTGCGTTAAGATCACTTACAATTTGTGCAACTGCTGCTGCTCCACTTAGTACTTCAGGATTTTCGAATACACTTCCAGCAGGATCTCTAACGGGTACTTGACCATAGTTATCAAGTATATACCACATACCCATTGCTCTTAAAAAGTAGGCATCTGCTTGTTCTTGTGCTCCAGCACCAGTTAAGTCAGAAAGTACCTGAGCAGCTCCAAAGTGCAATGTGTTCCATTGTTGCCATACTGTTTCAACAAAGGCATGACTAGGCGTCCATTCGTGTTGGTGTAATTGTCTCCATAAACCGTTATCTCCCCAGTCAGCTCCCCTTGTAGGTATCAAAGCGGCGTCTGTAGTCACTTCACTTAAGGCATAGGTGTTTGCTTGATCACCTAAATATCCATTAAGAGAACCGTAGAGTCCATCAATAAATGAGGCTGGGTCAGAAATTCCCTGAAATCCAACAGTGTTTGCATCTGGAAATAAAGAATCTGTCGGTTCAATTTCTAAGTCAGTACACGATAATATGGTACTTACACTCAAGGCACCTACCATACAGTAGCGCACTATGTTCATTAAATTACTTTTTTGTTTCATATCTATTTTCTTTTTTATTTTAAAATCTAGCATTTACACCTAAAGTAAATGTACGAGGTCTAGGATATGATGCATAATCGATACCAGTTGATGGTATGGCAGAAGCGTTAAGACTTCCAGTATTGGCAGACAATTCTGGATCTAATCCGCTGTAACCTGTTATTAAGAATAGGTTTTGTCCTGTAAGACTTAATCTTAAAGAATCAAATACACCTTCTCCACTCATTGGCCAATTATATCCTAATGATGCCGACGTCAATCTAACAAAGTCACCTTTTTCCAAAAATCTTGACGATACCGCCACCGTAGAGGAAGGATTTTCGTCACTAGCAGCCACTGTTTGTGTTACGTTTTTACCAATCAATAAGGCACTTTTTGTAAAAAATGCAGTATCTGTGGCGTTATAAACAGAGAATCCAAATTGTCCGTTGAAATAGGTAGATAAATCAAAATTCTTATAGCGCGCATTTAAAGATAGACCTCCAAAAAAGTCTGGTTGTGCGTCTTCTCCTATAAAGAACTTATCTGCATCAGGATCACCAACTCCGTTTCCGTCAAAGTCAGTATATGTTGGATTACCATTATCATCAAAACCAGTAAACTCAGCCATAAAGAAAGAGAAAAGAGGTTGACCCGATGCTAATTGCTGTGCAAAAGCATTTGTTAAACCATTTCCTCGGATAGGACCCGTAGGAATGCTAAATATAACATCTTGTACCTCATTATTGTTGTAGGCAATATTAAAGCTTGTCGAGAATCCCCAATCTTCTGTGTTAACAAAGTCATAGTTTAAGGATAATTCAACACCTTGGTTAAGAATAACACCGTCTGTTAAGTTTTGAAAAACAGTCCCTCCTGAACTTGGGGCAGCCAGTTGCGTTCTCAATAAAAGGTCACGCGTTTCTTTTCTATATACATTTACAGTTCCATTAAAACGATCATTATTGAAACCAAAATCTAAACCTATGTTATAGTCTGTTGTCTCTTCCCACTTGAGATCAGGGTTAGCATCACCTACAAAACCTGATCCTGGTATTCCTCCTGCTAGTACGTTTAAGTCATTGTCAATACCTCCTCCGAAAGCAATTTCTCTAGGAAGGAATTGTCCATAAGAAAGACCTTCTTGTGATCCAACAACCCCAGCACCTAATCTAAGCTTAAGAGTAGAGATATTATCACCTACAAAATCTTCATTATGCAATTGCCAAGCAAATGCTGCAGAAGGGAATGTACCATATCTATTGTTTTCACCAAAAGTAGTTGATCCATCACGACGAACCGTTCCTGTGATTAAGAATTTGTCGTTTATAGTCACATTGGCTCTTGCAAAGTAAGACTGCAGCTCATCTGCATTGTCAAATGTAGAAGCAACAAAAGAAGGTAATAATCTTTCGAAACCTGTTGGTAATGTCAAGCCAGTTTCTATTGTTTGATTTGCATTATCAATTCTTGATAAAAAAGATCCATCTTCACCATATCCAAATACAGCATAATCGCCATCAATGGCATTATCTACTATACCAAATTGGTCTATAAGGCGATTACTAATGCCATTCAAAGGCAAACTACCAAATCCTGCTGCATTAGCAAATACACCATTACGATCAAATTCTTGATACGAATAACCAGCTACGATGTCGAGATTGACATTTCCAAAATCTTTTTTATAGTTCACAGTTGCTTCCAAAAGTGAATTAGCTTGATCAATAGCAGCATATCCACCACGACCTATGCCAGATGTTCCATTAAGTGCCAGAACTCCAGAACCAAATACGGAAGTAGTTTCAGAATCTGTAGCATCATAACCTACAGTTACTTTTGCACTTAAATCATCAGTTAATGCATAACTAGCAGAGAGATTAGCAAGAAATCTATTACTTTGAGAGCGCCCTAAATAATTCTCCAATAAGTTAGCAGGATTCAATACATTCCCTGGGAAGGTTACATTTGGATCTGCTGGGTTGGTAGGGTTTTGTGTAATACTAGCACCAATTAAATCTCCAGTTGATCCTGCAGTTCCATTAATAGGGGCATCTTCTTTGTTAATTTGTGACAAACTAAAAGTTCCAGTAAGGGTTAACTTATCATCAAGGAACTTGTGGGTTGCATTTACTCTTCCTGTTATTCTTTCAAGATCGGTATTTTGAACAATACCGTTATTATTGCCGTATGCAAAAGAAGCTCTTACATTACCACCTGTGTAACTTTTTGAATAACTTAAATCAGTATTTCTTGAATATGCTGTACGAGTATAGAAATCTTGCCAATCTGTATCAGCGCCACCATTAAGGGCAGCAGGATTGTTCCCTACAGCAGCAATTTGCTCAAGAAAATCATCTTTTCCTAATAGGTCGTACCTACTAGCAGGATTTGCAACACTCACAGAAGAAGATAACTCCCAAACACCTTTGGAAGCGCCACGCCCCCCTTTAGTTTGAACAATAATTACACCGTTTGCACCACGTGATCCATAGATTGCAGTTGCAGAGGCATCCTTAAGTATAGAAATACTTTCAATATCATTTGGGTTTAAGAATGTAAGTGGGTTTCCACCACTTGCAGAACCTATACCTCCTACGGTAACTCCTGGAGATCCTCCTCCTGCTAATGGAACACCATCTACCACATATAAAGGATCGTTTCCAGATCGGATAGAGTTACTACCTCTAATACGAACGGCTATTCCTGCTCCTGGCTGACCTGAAGCCTCAGAAATCTGAACACCGGCAGTCTTACCTTGTATTAATTGCTCTGGAGATTGAATAACACCTCTGTTAAAATCCTCTGAGGAAACAGCGGCAACAGAACCCGTTGCATCCTTTATGGTTGTAGAACCATATCCTATAAGAACAACTTCGTCTAGTGCATTGTCTGATGCCATAGTGACGTTAACGGTGCTTTGACCATTTACAGCAACTTCCTGAGTTGCATAACCAACGTAGCTAAAAACTAACGTTGCGTCGTTAGGCACGTCGTTTAATGAGTAATTACCATCAAAATCGGTAGAGGCACCGTTTGATGTACCTTTTACAACTACACTTGCCCCTGGAAGCGGGCCATTTGCTTCAGAAACAGTACCTGTAACTGTTTGAGCAAAAGAAACACCTGTAAAAAGAACAGCTGCAAGTAGTAGCACTTTGGTAAGTAGTACTTTCTTCATAAGATTTTTGTTTAAAAATTAGTTTGCTTAGTAATATTTATAGCGTTTTTCACGCAGTTTAAAGGCTAAATTTATGTAAAATTTGTGTTAACACAACAAAAATTCATCGTTAAAGTTACGAAAACGATTTCGTGTTTAGAACCTTAATTCGTTGAATTTATCATAAAATTGAATACTAGAAATTGTGATTTTGACGAATTAATACCAAAAGTATTATCAACAATGTACCTGGGATTCCAAAAGTATAGGGTTAACGATAACAAGATGGTACTTTTCGTAATTCAAGTGAAAGTATGTTAGTATATTGGCGAAGTGAAAGAAAAAACTGTATCTAATAGCGATTTTGACGTCTGTATTTTGGGAGGAGGAGCAGCTGGTTTTTTTACAGCGATTAACCTCGCTAAGAAGGCAGCTCATTTAAATATAGCGATTATAGAAAGAGGTAAAGAAGTATTATCTAAAGTGCGCATATCTGGAGGAGGTAGATGTAACGTCACACATGCCGAATTTGTTCCTCAAGATCTAATTTGCAATTATCCTAGAGGTGAAAAGGAATTACTAGGCCCTTTCCATACTTTTATGACTGGAGATACCATAGCTTGGTTCGAAGATAGAGGTGTGACATTAAAGATAGAGGAGGATGGTAGAATGTTTCCTGTTTCAGATTCATCACAAACGATCATAAATTGTTTTTTGCAAGAGGCGGCACAATATGGTATTACTATTCTTAAGGAACAGCTGGTAAAAGAAGTTACCTTACTGCAAGGCGCTCCCGATAGTGCATCTCATAATCCCGCTTTCGCGAAAGCGGGCTCTAAAGAGATCCCCATTTGGCAGATAAGCACTTCTAAAGGTCAAATGACAAGTGAGAATCTCGTAATCACTACGGGAAGTAATCCTAAAATTTGGAAACAACTACAAAAACTTGGGCACACCATCACGCCTGCAGTTGCGTCATTATTTACCTTTAATATAAAAGATAACCGTATTGAAGGTCTCATGGGGCTTTCAGTTGAAGCCGCCGTATCTGTTATAGGGTTGCCTTTAGAAAGTGAAGGGCCATTACTTATAACTCATTGGGGAATGAGCGGTCCAGGGATATTAAAGTTATCTGCTTGGGGAGCAAGAGACTTAAATAATAGAAATTATGAGTTTGATATAAAAGTTAACTGGTTACTATACCAGAAACAAGAAGATGTATTAGAACAACTAGGAAACCTTAAACTCAATCACGCAAAACAGTCTCCATATACATATACTCATTTTAACATACCTAAAAGGCTTTGGAGAAAATTACTTAACGCAAGCCAAATAAAAGAAGACCTAAAATGGGCAGATATCCCCAAGGCAAAATTAATAAAGCTATCACAAGAGCTTACGCAAGGTGTATATAAGGTAAAAGGTAAAAGTACATTTAAAGAGGAATTTGTAACAGCAGGTGGTGTAGATTTAAAAGAGATAAACTTTAAAAATTTTGGAAGTAAATTGTTACCTAATTTATACTTAGCCGGAGAAGTTCTTAATATAGATGCAATAACCGGCGGATTTAATTTTCAGAATGCCTGGACAGGTGGATATCACATTGCCCACGCAATAGCAAGTAAAAAGTGATGCAAGTTTATATCGCATTTTTAAGAGGGATTAATGTAGGAGGTCATCGAAAAATTAAGATGCTTGACTTAAGGGAAGCACTAAAGACTCTTGGACTTAAATATGTACAGACGTATATACAAAGTGGTAATATAATTTTTAAGTCTAACCTTAGCAGAGCGGATTGTATAGTATTAATTACAAAATGTATTAAAGATAATTTTGGTTTAGAAGTACCCGTACTTGTTCTGGATCTGCCAGAATTAATGACTGTGGTAGAAGCATCGCCATTTTCTAACGCAATTAGAGAACTTTCTTATTATACATTATTGGCAAATACACCCAATACTAAAGGTTTGAAAAATTTAGCATCTTTAAGTTATCCAGAAGAAGAGATAATCCTTGTGAAAAAATGTATTTACTTTTATACCTCAAAGGGTATGGGCAAGGCAAAATATTCAAATAATATTGCCGAAAAATTGCTTAAAGTAAATGCCACAACCAGAAACCATCGAACACTCAATAGACTCGTAGAAATGGCTCAACATATATAGGGTTCTGATTTCTTAGGTTATCTTTGTATGTATATTTTATGTTTATGACACAAGACGCATTTTTAGGGAATAAGGAGTATGGGCAATTAATGGACGGATCTGTTTCTTGGCAATCTCCCAGTAATATTGCACTTGTAAAATATTGGGGAAAGTACGGAGAGCAACTCCCACAAAACCCAAGTATTAGTTTTACCTTAAACAATTGTAATACTAGGACTACCTTGAGCTATTACAAAAATAAAGAATCTTCTTTTAGAGTTTTCCTAGAGGGTCATCGGGAAGAAAGCTTTGAACCAAAAATCAAGACATTTTTTGAGCGCATAGAAGCATATGTGCCTTTTATTAAGGACTATTCTTTTACCATAGAAACAAGTAATAGTTTTCCGCACAGTTCAGGTATTGCGAGTTCTGCTTCTGGGATGAGTGCGCTGGCATTGTGTCTTGTCCAAATGGAAAAAAAATTAAATCCAGAATTGTCTCAGGGCTATTGTACTCAAAAGGCATCTTTTCTAGCACGTCTGGGTTCAGGAAGTGCCTGCAGAAGTATAGAAGGTCCTCTTGTAGTATGGGGAGAACATAAAGAAATTTCTAATAGTAGCAATCTCTATGGAACTCCTTTTCTAGGAGAAGTTAACGAGGTTTTCCAAGAGTATCAAGACACCATATTATTGGTAGATAAAGGTGAAAAACAGGTTTCGAGCACGATAGGACACGGGTTGATGCACGGGCACGCTTTCGCGAAAGCGAGATTCTCCCAAGCTCACGAAAATCTTTCTAGCCTTATCACCGTTTTTGAAACAGGAGCTATTGATCAATTTATTAAAATTGTTGAAAGTGAAGCGCTTACGTTGCACAGCATGATGATGACAAGTCATCCCTATTTTATTTTAATGAAGCCCAACACGCTAGAGATTATTAATTGTATATGGGACTATCGTGAAAAAACGGGCTCTAAAGTGTGTTTCACACTAGATGCTGGAGCTAATGTACACGTGTTATATCCGGCCAAAGAGAAAGAAAAGGTACAAGAGTTTATTGCACAAAAACTTACAAAATACTGTCAGGAAGGACAGTACATACATGATAATGCAGGATTAGGAGCAAAAAAATTGTAACTTTGTAATGTCTTGAAAGACCTATAGCTTATGAAAGGCCCCTTATTTTACTCAAAAATATTACTCTTTGGAGAGTACGGGATTATTAAAGATTCTAAGGGTCTTGCCATCCCATATAACTTCTACAACGGTGCACTTAAGATAGAAGAGAACCCCTCGCAAGAAGCGTTATCTTCTAATAAAAAACTTAAGGACTATGTGGCTTATTTAGCAAATCTAAATCAGGATCCAACCACCTTGGTTAATTTTGATATGGAGCGGCTTAATCAAGATGTGGCAAGCGGGATGTACTTTGATTCGAGCATACCCCAAGGGTATGGAGTAGGTAGTAGCGGCGCTCTGGTAGCAGCGATTTATGATAAATATGCGGTAGATAAAATTACGGTTTTAGAGAATCTCACGAGAGAAAAGCTATTAAAGCTTAAAGCTATTTTTGGAGCAATGGAATCTTTCTTTCACGGGAAGTCTTCTGGACTGGACCCACTTAATAGTTATTTAAGTCTGCCTATTCTTATTAATAGTAAGGATAATATTGAGCCTGCTGGAATTCCGTCACAGGAGACTCAGGGTAAAGGAGCTGTTTTTTTGCTAGATAGTGGTATGACTGGTGAGACGGCCCCTATGGTTAATATCTTTATGGATAATATGAAGCAAGAAGGATTTAGAGCCATGCTTAAAAACCAGTTTGTAAAACACACAGATGCCTGTGTAGAGGATTTCTTGAAGGGAGATGTCAAGTCATTATTTAGCAACGTAAAACAATTATCTAAAGTGGTGCTCAACAACTTTAAGCCTATGATTCCAGCAAAGTTTCACGACTTATGGAAAACCGGCTTAGAGACTAATGACTATTACCTTAAACTTTGTGGATCTGGAGGTGGAGGCTATATGTTAGGTTTTACAGAAGATATCGATAAGGCTCAAAAAGCCTTGAGTGACTACAAACTAGAGGTAGTCTATAACTTCTAGCAATTACAATACAATTTATGGGAGCGCTTTCGCGAAAAAACAAGCATCTACTCTTAAAGATGTTTAGCCTTTTTTCGGTGGTAAGAGGGTACAATATTCTCATTATCATTATTGCACAATACCTCACTTCTATTTTTATACTAGCGCCAGGAAAATCTCTGAAAGAAATTTTTTTAGACACTAATCTATTTATGCTGGTTGCTGCTTGCGCTGCGGTAATCGCTGCAGGATATATTATAAATAATTTTTACGATTCAGAAAAGGATTTAATCAATAGACCGCGCAAGACCCAGTTAGACAGACTGGTAAGTCAAAATACGAAGTTGTCTTTTTACTTTGTTCTAAACTTTTTGGCCATTATCGCCGCAAGTTATGTTTCGTTTAAAGCCGTGCTATTTTTTGCGGGATACATATTTGGAATCTGGATATACTCTCATAAATTAAAGAAATGGACACTAATTGGAAATATAGTAGCAGCCACCTTAGCTATCACTCCTTTTTTTGCCATTTTCTTATACTATGGGAATCTCGATCTTGTCATATTTGTGCACGCAAGCTTTCTTTTTCTGGTCATTATGATGCGTGAGCTTGTAAAAGACCTAGAAAATATAAAAGGAGATCTTGCTCAAGATTATAGGACCATACCTATTGTGTTAGGAGAAAAATCGTCCAAGTGGTTTCTTACTGCCCTAGCAGGATTAACAATCATACCCATTTATTTTCTGGTGAATCATTTTTCTATAGGACATATGTATTTATATTTTTATTTGAGTGTAATGATGTTGCTTATTTTTCTACTAGTACTATGGAGATCCAAAAAGAAAATACATTACCTCTTACTGCATAATATATTAAAGCTAGTTATTGTTGCAGGAGTATTTTGCATACTGTTATTAGATATACATGTTGTATTAAACCGAATTAATTTGCTACTATGAGCACACCTAAAAACCTTCTTAAAGTAGCCTTAGGCCAGATTTCACCTGTTTGGTTAAGTAAGCAGGGTACCTTAGATAAAATAAAGAAAGCGATTAAAGAAGCCGCTCAAGAAGGGGCAGAGCTCCTTGTTTTTGGAGAAGGATTATTGCCGGGATACCCATATTGGCTAGCCCTAACAGGTGGTGCTGAGTGGAACAAAACTGTAGTCAAGGAACTTCACGCGCAGTATGCTCGTAATAGTGTAGCTATAGAAGCTGGGGATCTGGATGAGGTATGTGCGCTTTCGCGAAAGCATAACATCGCCATCTATCTAGGGATTATTGAACGTCCTGGCGATCGTGGAGGGCACAGTTTATATGCATCTTTAGTGTATATAGATCAAACAGGCACCATACAATCTGTACATAGAAAATTACAGCCTACCTATGACGAACGTCTTACTTGGGCTCCTGGTGATGGTAATGGCTTAGTAACCCATAAGCTTAAAGCGTTTACTGTAGGGGGTCTCAATTGCTGGGAGAACTGGATGCCACTACCAAGGGCTGCTATGTATGCACAAGGAGAGAACTTGCACGTGGCGGTATGGCCAGGAAGCGACCACAATACGAAGGATATTACAAGATTTATTGCTCGTGAGTCTCGCTCTTTTGTTCTTTCTGTTTCTAGTTTAATGAGACGCGAAGACTTTCCAGATGGCACTGCACATCTAGATGAAATTTTAAAAAGAGCTCCGCAAGTTCTCTCGAACGGAGGATCTTGCATTGCAGGTCCAGATGGTGAGTTTATTCTTGAGCCAGATATGGTTACAGAAGGGAATATCTATCATACCATAGACTTTAATCGCGTGTATGAAGAGCGCCAGAATTTTGACCCTGTAGGGCATTATAGCCGCCCAGATGTGACGCAGTTACATGTTAATCGCGAGCGGCAGTCTACAGTCAGGTTTACTAGTAATTAATACGCTGCTTTGATCTCTGCTTCAGAGATGAGCATAGGGTATAAATCTCTTATCAGTTTCAATTCTTCTTTCGTTTTTAAGATATCTCCTTTAAGAAGACCATTGTCTAATGAACTTAGTTTGCTAGTGTAGTCATATTTGAAGAGTCTTTGGGATGCTTTATTCCTGAGAACATTGTACGCAGCAGTAAGTTCATTCTGTACAGCAATATAATTTTCATACGGTGCTTTTCTATGAGAAGAGATTGAAATTACAGCCTCTTTAGGGCTATCTGAAGATGACGTATCTCGCAATCCATAACAATAATTACAATACCCTTCTTCGCCTAATTTTGCCCCACCATTGTCAATAAAAGCAATGACCAATTCTTTTAAGTCAGATAAGTCAAGAATCTTATTTTCTACTAATAGATCGCCTTCTTGTCCTATTTTGATTTCTAGAACATTACGTTCGTGCAATACTATTGTTCTATCTATGTCTTCTTTAGGTAATTGCCTTGCAAGACCTTTATCTTTATCTATTGTTGTAGTGACTAAAAAGAAAATAAGGAGTAAGAAGGCAATATCTGCCATAGATCCTGCATTAACCTCAGGTGCTGTTCGTTTTGACATGATAATGAATTTAATAAGTTACTCTTATAAGATATCAAGTAGTATGCCATGAGTTTATGCTTGAAGCCTTTGGTTAAATGCGGGCATTAAAGCGTACTCTTTTTAACTACCTTTGCAGTAAATTAAGGATAGAGTTATGGCGCAAGGTGATAAGCGAGATCAAAGAGTAAAAAAACAAGGAAAACCATCGGAACATCAAAAAAAGAGGGCTCCTAAGCCTTCTAATAACGATAGTATACGACTTAATAAATATATTGCAAATGCAGGTATATGTTCACGCCGTGAGGCAGATATGTATATCTCGATAGGAAATGTTACTGTTAATGGTAAGGTGGTAAATGAGATGGGCTATAAAGTACAGCCTGGAGATGACGTGCGTTTTGATGGACGCCGCATTAGCCCTGAAGCAAAAGCCTACGTGCTTCTCAACAAACCTAAAGGATTTGCGACTACTACAAGTAATGATAAAGGAAATACCGTGATGGATCTTGTAGCTAAGGCTACCAAATCACGAATTAAACCTATAGGAAGACTAGGTCGTAATGCGACTGGGTTATTGCTGTTTACTAATGATGATGAGGTGCACCAGAGATTTACAAACTCTAAGCAAGGAGTCGTAAAGTTGTATCAAGTAACACTTTCTAAAAACCTCAAAATGGCAGACCTAGATCGCATAAGAGAAGGTATTAAGATAGAAGGGAAGAGTATTTCTGTAGAAGAAATAGCCTACGTAGATGGAGCTCCTAAAAAAGAAGTAGGCCTAAAAATAAAACATACAGGTAATAGTGTGATCCGAACTATTTTTGAACATCTTAATTATGAAGTAGTAAAAATAGATTGTGTGATTATAGGAGGACTTACTAAAAAGGATTTACCTCGCGGTAACTGGAGGCATCTTACAAAGCAAGAAGTGATCAACCTTAAGATGCTCTAATATTATGGGATATACACTCACGGTGGTTGTGCCTGTATATAACGAAGAGGATAATTTGTTGCGAGTAGAAGAAGAATTTTTAGCATATTTTAAAATAGCTTCTGTCCCGTGCAAAGCACTTTTTGTAAATGATGGTTCGACAGATAATAGTCAGGAACTCATAGAAGATATCTGTTCTAGAAATAAGCAATTTGAGTACGTATCCTTTAGGTATAATGCAGGATTAAGTGCAGCGATAAAAGCAGGTTTTGATTACGTAGATACACCACTAGTAGGCTATATAGATGCAGATTTGCAAACCACCCCTCAAGATTTTAATAAACTACTATCAGAAATGGGAGACTGTGCCCTTGTTACAGGAGTTCGAGCAGATCGTAAGGATAGTTTTGTGAAAAACATGAGTTCCAAGATTGCTAATAGTATTCGTCGGGCTTTTACAAAGGATGGTATGGACGATACGGGCTGCCCTCTTAAAATTATAAAAACGGATTATGCAAAACGCATTCCAATGTTTAAAGGGTTACACCGTTTTCTTCCGGCAATGATTATGTTACAGAACGGGAAAACAAAACAGGTTCCTGTGAGTCACTTTCCTAGAATTGCAGGAGAGGCAAAATTTGGGCTTTGGAATAGACTTTTTGGACCCCTTATAGATTGCTTTGCCTATCTATGGATGAAAAAGAACTACATTGCCTACGAAGTAGGAAAATCAAGCAGTGAATAATTTTTATTTTATCGCCATATTGGGGCAATTGTGTTTTGGGGCAAGAATGTACGCCCAGTGGATTCTCTCAGAAAGGGAAAAGCAGTCGGTAACTCCCTTATTTTTCTGGTGGTTAAGTTTATGTGGTTCTTTCTTACTGTTTGTATACGGTTATCTGCGGGTAGACTTTGCTCTCATGTTGGGACAAGTACTCACGTATTTTATCTATATGCGCAACTTGCAAATCCAGCGGCAATGGGACAAAATTCCTTCTTGGGGTAGGGTTTTATTAGTGGTCATTCCGCTTGGCTTACTGTGGTATGGTTATAAAAAAGGCACGACAGATTTTTTGGGCCTATTTCAAAATCCTGATATCACAACTTGGTTACTTATTTTTGGAGTTATTGCACAAGTAATTTTCACCTCTAGATTTGTGTACCAATGGCTGTATGCAGAAAAAAATAAGGAAGCTGTTTTACCTCTTGGTTTCTGGATTATTAGCTTAATTGGAGGTTTAATGACGCTCATATATTTTATCTTTAGGCAAGATATAGTGCTTATTATTTCTAATGTTATGGGTGCTATTATTTACACTAGAAACATAATGCTCTACCAGAAAAAACGTGATTAAACTCATAGAGAAACGTCCTTTAGTAACCATTGCTCTATTTACAATGGCTGTGCTTTTGCCTAATCTTACGGCACTAGAAGTGGGTATTATGGAAGCTCGTAATTTCATAAGTGCGCGTGAGATGTTAACAGAAGGCAACTGGATACTTACTACACTTAACGGCGAAGCACGATATGCAAAGCCACCACTTCCCACTTGGATTACTGCAATTTTTGGCGCCTTTTTAGGCATAGACAATGTTTGGGGATTGCGCTTGCCAGGTGCGCTTATGTTGATGTTTTTAGGAATCGGAGTTTTTACGCTTTCGCGAAAGCTTAGCCTTTCAAAAACTCACAGCCTTTATAACGGACTCATAGTGGTTACCTCTGCTTTTGTGGTGCTTGTGGTGTTTGATGCACCTTGGGATATTTATGCATTTACCTTTATGTTGTGGAGCATTTATTATATGGTGCGATGGTTGCAGAAGGATACTACTCTTGGTGTTGCTTTAGGTATCATACTATTTCTAGCAGCAGCTATTTTGAGTAAAGGACCTGTAGCGCTATATGTGTTATTGCTACCTTTCTTGATGGCCTATGGTATTAGTTTTGGGATAGCTAAAAGTCAGAAACAAGCTTTTACAGTTTTGGGTTTTATAGGAATAGGCGTTGCTCTGGGTTTTTGTTGGTATATCTATGTGAAGTATGTAGACCCAATTCATTTTAACCGAATGACTAATAAAGAAACAACTAACTGGAGTAGTTATAACGTGAGACCCTTTTACTACTATTGGAATTTTTTCTTGCAAAGTGGCGTTTGGACCCTTCCAGCCTTTTTGAGTTTGTTATATCCCTACATGAGGTCTAGAGTAAACGATTTAAAAGTGTATCAATTAAGCCTATTATGGACACTGCTTGCGGTGATTTTATTGTCTGTAATTCCAGAGAAGAAGTCTAGATACCTTATGCCTGTTTTGATACCCTTAGCCATAAATTGCGGTTTTTATATCGAGTACATTATTAGAGAGTTTAGGCAAACAGCAACTTGGAAAGAAAAGGTGCCAGTTTATGTACAATTTGGTCTAATAGGGATTGTGTTTATAAGCTTTTTAGTAGGCTTATATTTGTATCCTTTGTTTGGGGAGATCCCCTGGTATGGTTATGCGTTATTTGTTTTTCCGATGGGAATAGGAGTCATACTCTTACGTAGCCTTTTTGTATTTAAAAACATACGGCACGTCTTTTATCTGACTTTTGTAGGTATGGTAATTACAGGTTTTGTGATCTCTCCTATAGCACAAGGACAGATTACCAATGGGAACTATAGACCATTTTCAGAAATAGACCTGCCACCAGACCTGCCTGTTTACGGTTATGAAATGGCGATTCCAGAACTTATTTGGGCCTATGGAGATAGGCTGCCATCTCTGGATGAAAGTGATCTCGTGTCGGTAAAAATACCTTCTGAGTTTGTTGTATTAGAGTGCGGAATCTGTGATTATATGATAGAAGAAGAGTTTGTGGGGTATACTTTAAAATTACTGGATACGGTAAACTTAAATAAAATAGCCCCAGGCAAAAAATATTATAAGTATAGAAAGACAGCTCGTGTTTTTTTAGCCAAAAAACGCTAGATGTTTACCGCGTTTAAACGCAACTACCTCCCAAACAAAATACCCAATTACTACAAAATATTCTACCGCAACTAGCCATAGGTTTTCATGAAATCCGTTGGTGCTGTAGGCACTATAAGAAAACATAATTGTAAAGCTCCATATAACAGGAAACCGATAGCGTGTAAATACACAAAGTATAAGCGGTGTGGCTGCGTACCAAGGGTGTACTGTTGTAGATAGTAGGAAATATATAAAAATACCAAATAACATCGCGGTAATCATTGCGATGAAATTTCCATTCTTTCTAAAGAAAGTTAGCAGCAAAATTATTCCTATTACGATAAGAGGTAGCTTGGGACCTACATCTGCAATAATATTCCAACCTGTGGTTTGGTATCCATACCACCGTATGAGGTAATAAATACTCGCATTGAATTCAAACTTTTGAAACCATAGCGCAATAGTGGCGCCAAAATTTTGCGCAAATTCTCCGGTCAAAAATGGAACAAAAGTAAGGGCAACTGTACCTAAAGTTACAAGGTAAAATAAGGTAAGCTGCCGTGCATTTTTGAGGAGGGTAGGTATGCTTTCACGAACCTGCCTGCCGGCAGGCAAGGAGCGCAATTGAAAATGATAACTACTCCTGAAATGCGTTTTCTTAAAAGGATCACCCTTACTCATAAACCATTGAAAAAAGAGTGGTAGTAACAGTAGTGGCAGTAGTTTTACAGAAACAGAAATACCTAATATCACGGCACTCCAAAACCACTTTCCTTTATGTAATAAGTACAACGACCACACTACAAAAAAGAGCATCACAGACTCAAAGTGGAGGTTGCCTGTCATCTCAATAATGATAAATGGATTGAGTATATACCAGAAGACATTGTGAATAGGCAAGCCAAGGCGTTGTAAGAGTTTCTTACCGTAAATAAGTGTACCTATATCTGCTAGAATGATGAGTATTCTAAAAACAATAGCAGATTCTACAATACTTTTATTTGCAAAAATCGCGGCAATGGTAAAACATAGCTGATTAATAGGTGGGTAGTTTGTAAAATGGCTTCCGTTAAGAGTACCCATACCATTATATAATTCTTGCGCCTGAGGCACGATAGCCAATTGACCTATATTAATAAAGCTTTCCGGTGTAGTGAGATATGGATTTAAACCCTCTAAAAGCAATCGACCATCCCAAATAAATCGGTAAAAATCTTGAGAAAGATTTGGGATTACTGGGATAAAAATTAATCTAAGGAGTATGGCCAGTAGTCCTAGTAACCAGAAGTCAGTTTTTGCCTTTTGTACTATGATGTAAAAAAGGCAGAAAAGTACTGTGTACAGTCCTAGGAGTGTGGAGAAGTCGCTTCGGTCTAATGAGTAGGCAAATACCCAGTATAAAATGAGCGATAGGAAAGATAAGAGTATAGGCAGCTTATGATATTTCCAAGCTTGAGTAATCACGCTTTTGAAGTAAGAGACTTAAAGAATACAAATCCAAACCCAATGAAAAGCATTAAATGAAATGGGAACAGTCCAAAATCTCCTCCTTGATCACCCACAACAAACGCGCTATACATTCCAAAACCAAAATACAACATAAGAAGCCCCTCAAAAATAACATTGATAGAAATGTTCTTTTTAAGGTACTTATTGCCCTTCCAGCTATCTTTAAGGGTGTTGATGTTGAATTTAGGTGTACGCACAAAATCACTACGTTTTCCAATATGTCCTTCTAAAACCGCAATGGAGTTGTGTAAGGAAAAGCCCATAGCGATGCTAAAAAAGGTAAAAAACATCCCTATATAGCGTATAAACTGCTTGAAACCCCCTCCATAAATATTTTTGAACATGTACCAGTAGCACACAAAGAAAATGATCGTGCTTGCCACGAAGAAACTCATCACATAAAAGTACGGTTTGAGGTGTGCATATTCATTCTTTATATACAACATTGGGATACTTAAAATGGCCACAATGAGCACATTAAGGAACATAGTGCTATTGAGCAAATGCAACACACCGTGTGCTTTGGTCTTAGGTGAAATATTCTTGCTTTTCACCACCTTTCCTAGCATTTTCTGGAAGTTCTCTGCTCCACCTTTGTTCCATCTAAACTGTTGTGATCTAGCGGCGCTAATTACGACAGGAAGTTCAGCTGGGGTTTCAACATCTTCTAGATATTTAAACTTCCAATTTTTGAGTTGTGCCCTATAACTTAGATCAAGATCCTCGGTAAGGGTATCTCCTTCCCAGTTTCCGGCATCTTCTATACAGGTCTTACGCCAGATACCTGCAGTACCATTAAAATTTATAAAATGTCCTTCACTATTGCGACCTACTTGTTCGAGAGTAAAATGTGCGTCCAGCGCAAACGCTTGTACTCGTGTTAATAAGGAATATTCTCTATTAATATGTCCCCACCGTGTTTGTACAACACCGATATTACGGTCTATAAAGTAGGGAATCGTGCGCAGAAGCCAGTTAGGTTCTGGAAGGAAGTCTGCATCAAAAATAGCAATGAAATCTCCTTTAGCCTTTATGAGTCCTTCTTTGAGCGCCCCGGCTTTAAAACCCGAACGGTCTTCTCGGGTAATATGTACAATGTCTAGCCCTGTTTTATACAGTTGCTCTATATGCGTTTTGGTGGTTTGTAAAGACTCATCTGTACTATCATCAAGTACCTGTATCTCTAGTTTTTCTTTTGGATATTCTAACAGGGCAATATTATCTAGCAAACGTTTCATTACATAGAGTTCGTTATAAACAGGAAGCTGTATGGTAACGTATGGAATTTGATCAGGATCAGAGAGATCCCATTTAGGAGCATCGTCCTTGGTGCGTTGTGCTCTTAGATAGTTAAATAGCAGGTTGAGTTGCGTTAAGCTGTAGGCAAAGATGATAATCAATGCGATGGTATAAATGATGATGATGATGGTTTCTAATAGCATTACTTGAAACTATATTTAAATATCCAACCTAATATTTTAACGCCCGCAAATATAGCACCTTTTACGGTGCCAGAGACTTTAGAAACACCTATGCGATTTCTGTATTTTACTGGCACTTCTGTATAGGTCATTTTCTTTTTGAGCACTTTTAATTGCATTTCTACAGTCCACCCATAAGTTTTGTCCTCCATTTCTAAAGCGAGTAAGCTTTTATACTTCATCGCTCTAAAAGGCCCTAGATCTGTAAAGGTAGCGCAGAAAAATAGGCGCATTAAAATGGTTGCGAGCCAGTTGCCAAAAATCTGTGGGAGGGTCATGGAACCGCTTTCGCGAAAGCGTTTATCTCGCGCTCCTATTACCATATCTACGTCATTTTCTAGAATAGGCGCAATGATTTCATCCAGTTGCTCAGGATAATCACTGTAATCGCCATCTAGAAATACAATGATATCTGGTTTTTGATCTTGGACTGCGATATATGCCAGTCCTTTTAGACATGCATATCCATAACCCATATTCTTTTCTACTAGAACGGTGGCTCCAGCATTTGACGCTACTACTTCTGTATCATCTGTAGAGGCATTGCTTACGACAATAACCTCTTGTACGTGATCTGGAATGTCTTTGAGAACGTGACCTATAGAGTCTTGTTCGTTATACGCAGGAATAATTACTTTAATTGATGGTTGCATAAAAGCGATAGAAAACTAATAGAGTGATACCTCAGGGTTGTCTTTTTTAAAGCTACGTATGGTAGTCCATTCTCCTTTATGAATGTCGTTTACGTACTTTTCAACTTTTTGAAGCTTGCGACTATGGTATACTAGACAGAATCCGTTTTTTTTATTGTGTTGGTATTGGACTTTTTGCGTTGTTTGAGTCGCAAGGTCGTAAAAAATCCACCAATTCTCTGCAATTCCGTTTTTGTAATGTCCTTCCTTTAAAACTTTACCTTCTTTATCGTAAAAATGCCAGTATCCTGTTTTCTTATTATTCTCATAATGCCCTTCTGAAGCTACAGCTCCGTTATCGTGGTAAAACTTCCAATAATTTACTTTGCTGGCGTTCATTACCCAACCTTCTGCTTTAAGATTACCGGTTTCATCATACTCCTTAGCATATATTTTTTCAATATCAGGAGAACTCCAAGAGGCAAAAAGAAGTAGAATAAAAGTTAGTTTAGCATACATAACAGGCTTAGACGAATAAAATAACGAAAACTAACACGCATAGTGCATTAATTTTTTAGAAGTCCTATTTTTACACAAAGTGACAGAATGAATTTGAGTTATTGGGAACAAAAAACTTGGTTTACAGACGTAGATTATACGATTGTAGGAAGCGGTATTGTGGGGTTAAATTGTGGGTTACGCTTACGCGAAAGATTCCCTAATGCGGCCATACTCGTGCTAGAACGAGGAATGTTACCACAAGGCGCGAGTACAAAAAACGCGGGTTTTGCCTGCTTTGGGAGTATTTCTGAAATATTAGACGATCTCAAAACACATACAGAGCAAGAAGTGTTGGATTTAGTAAAAGAACGTATTTCTGGCCTACAACAACTTAGAAAAGTACTGGGAGATGATCAGTTGGACTATCGAGAATTGGGAGGCTACGAGCTTTTTACTCAAGAGGATACTGAGTTGTACCTCGAATGTACTCGTAAAATGGAATACGTAAATGCCCTCTTAAGACCCTTGTTTGAGAGAGATGTATATTCTTTAAGGACTGATAACTTTGGTTTTGGGAAGATACAGGATAAGGTAATTTTTAATCAATTTGAAGGTCAGATAGACACAGGAAAAATGATGCAAGGCCTCGTGTCTATTGCTCAGCAAGGAGGAATTCAAATTCTTAATAATTGCACCGTAACTGGGTTTGAGCAGATAGGAAATGAGGTAAAAGTTCAATTAGGAGATTTTAGTTTTACAACTAAGAAGTTATGTATCGCTACTAACGGCTTTGCGCAACAGTTAGACATTCCTGAGGTACAACCAGCAAGAGCACAAGTGCTCATAACAAAACCTATTGCAAACCTAAAGGTAAAAGGCACCTTTCATTTAGATAAAGGATATTATTACTTTAGAAATATAGATAACAGGATACTATTAGGAGGAGGGCGCAATCTTGACTTTACAGGAGAACAGACAACCAAGATGGAGCAAACGGCACTCATTCAAAATGAATTAGAGCGTCTTCTTAGGGAGGTAATTTTACCCAATACTTCTTTTGAAATTGACGATAGATGGAGCGGTATTATGGGCGTAGGAAACCAGAAAAAACCTATTTTAAAAAAGCTGGAAGAAGGTGTGTATTGTGGCGTTCGTTTGGGTGGAATGGGAGTTGCGATAGGGAGCACTATTGGTAAGCAACTGGCAGATATGATTGAAGATTAAGGATTGGAGATTGTTGATTTTTGATTGCACAATTTTTCTCAGGTGATCGAGTGATTCGACGGCAGGAGAATCGTATCGAGATGACCGTTTTGCGATGAATATCGAATATCGATTAACGATTGGAGAGTTTTGATTTTTGAACGAATTTGTAATATCATTCCAACACCCAACACCCAACACCCAACACCCAACACCCAACACCCAACACCCAACACCCAACA
>JAHDIF010000001.1:141072-292685 GCA_020630915.1 Dokdonia sp. | reverse complement strand
CTCAACACCTAATGACCCAACAAGAAATTAAAATAGAATTACTCGAAGCGTGTAAGAAACAACTAGCATCACGTAGGGAAGCTGTAGATGCTATTCTCACTAATGTTGCCGTCTCATTAAAAGAAGAAACAAAGAGCAGTGCTGGTGATAAGCACGAGACAGGAAGAGCTATGCTTCAATTAGAAAGAGAAAACGCGGGTAAACAACTATCAGAGATTGAGAAGTTAGAGGTTATTCTTAATCGTATTTCTTCAGAAATCTCTGTGGGTCCTGTGCATTTGGGATGTGTGGTAGAGACAACGCAAGCAAACTATTTTATGAGCATTCCAAGTGGTGAAATTGTAATAGGAAAGAAAAAATATTTTGCAATAAGCGCAACCTCTCCTATTGGACAGCGTCTATTGGGTAAGAAGGAAGGTGATGAGGTACGCTTTCGCGAAAGCGAACTACATATAAATTTTCTTTTTTAGTTATAAAATGGTTATTTCTGTGCCCACAGTCCAGTATCTCATTTCATCTCCATAATATGGATACACATTACTGGCTGCAGCTTTAAATTTTCCTTTAATTTCAGTTTTGAGATCAAGTTGGATGGTCTTTGTTTCTTCTGGTTTAAAAGAACGCCAGTAAAGTACTACAAAGTTGTCATAAACCTCATAATAGGCTATTTTCTTAGTTTCTGTAAGCTCTTTAAGTTGCCACGGTTGTGGAGATGTTCCAGCTGGAATCCCTATAACTGCTGTAATCATACCAAGACCATCTGAGGTAAGATTATTAACCTTAACTGTCTGACGTACGGTTTCTCCTAGCGAGAGAGCTTCTTTGTTGAGGGAAGTTTGTAAAGAAACTAGGGGAGTTTTGTATGAAGCAGGTTTTGTGCTCAGCCAGTTTACATTCAGACTATAAGGGATAATTTGTTCAGGGTTACTATATTTTAATTGAATATTATTTTCTCCATTTTTAATAAATTCTGCGAGATTTGTTATGGACAATTTTCCATTTGTAGTATTTTTTAGTTGCAATGGCAATTCTTCACCATTTATGGTAACAATCAGGTTTTCATTTTCTACATACTCTTTCTTTTTTAATCTCGTATATTCTATAAGTGCCTTAAGAGCTATTACTGTAGATTGAGTAGATCCAAAGCGATTATATGATCGATACGATAATATTTTTTCTATTAGTTTACTCAATATAACCTGATCGGGGTCTGTACTTTTCATTAAAGCGAGAGCAGTAAATGAAAGCGTCTCTATTTGCTTGGAATTACCGTAAGATCTCGTTATGGTGTTTTGTACAGGTAACTCATCTAAACCATAAATATTTATGATGCTTTCAAGGGCTTGTACAAGTTCTTCATAGTCATTAATCTTGTTGACATTGTACGCGGTATTAGCCATTAAAGCAAGTTTATAAGCATCCTTACCATTTTTGCTGTCTATTAGTACTTTTTCGTATTCTAAGGTGAGATTTTGGAAACGTCCACTTTCGCTTAAAGCATATAAAATATAGGCATTGGCTACATCTTGAGGAGAACTGGTAAAACTATCGTATCCTTTTTTGCTCTTTTTAAAGCCGCCGTTTCCATCACGCCTTTTTAGTATCCATTGCACCGTGCGGTCAATCATATTTTGACTTACATTGGGATAAACGCTTTGCATTTCGGTAAATTCTAAAATACCATAGGCGGTTAAGGTTTCATGTGGAGGAGTTTTTCCGAACCATTCAAAACCACCTTCTGAAGTTTCAAAATTAATAAGACGTTTGTACCCTTTTTTAATATAATTTAAAGCTTTTGCTTCTACTTCAGGATTAGATGTACCACTTTCTCTTAAATATTGGAGTATCATTACATTAGGATATGTTGTAGATGAGGTTTGTTCAAAACAACCGTGAGGTTCTCTAAGCATTGAGCTAATTCCATCCATAATATCACCAATCACATCTGTATAAATAGTTAAATCTGCAGAGATACTATTGGGTACGACATTATCAATATTAAAATTATAGGAGCCCGACTTTGATCCATTAATAGTTGTTGCCACAGGAAAATTAGGGCTTACTATAGTTATTGGTTTGGTAATGATTTCTTCAGTCGTTTCTGTTCGAAATCGTACTTTAATCTTACTTTGATTGATTGGGGCATTAGGTGAGATAGCTACAACTACTTTACTAAAACTATTTTTAGGAATAGTAATTCTTGAATTAGAGGTGCGTTTAATGAGGCTTATTTCTTTGGTTAATAGCAGATCTAGATTCCCACTAATAGGTTTGTTTGTATTATTTTGAACAATCATTTCTAGCTCTATTACATCTCCTTGTGACAAGTAAGGGGGTACTTTAAAATCTATATTTACAGGCTTTCGGATGGAATAAGTATGGCTATTTTTGCCTAATTCTCCTAGAGGGCTTATGCCTTCTGCGATAAGAGTTACCGAAGTGGTTTCATCTGAGTTATAATAACTAATAGAGGCTTCTCCATTTTTATTGGTTTCTATTACTGGATTCCAATACAGGGTTTGTCTAAAGTCTGTACGTTCTTTGGGTACTTTATTACTTTCATAAACCGGGGCATAGAATAGGGTAGACTTTGTGACTCTTTTGCTATTGTAGTTATATATGGTAGCAGTTGTGTAATTTTTATTCTTTTTTGTTCCTAGTCTTTTCATACCGTACACACGACCATAACTATTACTCCTTGTTGTTATTACGATAACTCCGTTGCGGCCAGCTGTTCCATAAAGGGTAGTGGCGGCAAGACCTTTGATAACATTTACACTTTCTATCTGTTGTGAGTCTATATTAGATAGAGAGATTTCATTTACAGAAGTATCAGGAGAATATGGAATACCATCTATAACAAAGAGCGGTTCATTGTTACCACTTATGCTATTTGCGCCTCTTATGATTACATTAGTCGCTGATCCAGAGCTGCCAGAACTACTAGTAATACTCACACCGCTTGCTTTTCCAGAGAGTACTCTACTTACGTCTCCTCCAAACTCTAGTTCTTCATTTCTTACCTCGCTTACGGCATAGCCCAAGGCTTTTTTTTCTCTTTTTATGCCTTGAGCTGTTACAATAACTTCATCTAAGGCATTATTTGAATTAAGTGTAATTTTTTGGGTCTCTTTTGCCTTAATGACTAAAGGTTTTTTTGAATTAGGTTTAAGAAGATTTTTTTTGCTTTTTTCTAAAACAGCCTCATTGTCATCTTCTCCTAATAATGGAAAGCTGTTTTGATTGTCATTAGAATTTAATTGAATAGATAGTTTTTCATTTGCCTCATTATACGCGACCAGGATCAAATAATTAGAAGTATCTGTAATGAAACTAAAATATCCGTTGTTGTTAGATTGTATTGGGAGTGCCCGCTTAGCTCCAGGTTCAAAAACCAAAAGGGTCGCTTTTGTGCCCTGTCCTCTTTCATTTATGATCTGTCCTGTTTTTAAGGTGCTGTTTTCTGGAGGGAATTGTGCATTTGTAAAATCGTACTCATTTTGAAATATATGTTTTCTCCATCCGTGAGTGAGAAGTACGTAGTCTAGTGCTTTTTGTGCCTTTCCTTTTTCTTTAGGCTCAAAGTAAAAATTAGGTTTATTAATTGAACCCTTCAATTCGCTAGACATAAGAAAATAAGACAGTATGTTATTCTGTCTGTCATCTGCAAATGTCAATAGTTTACTATTTACAGCAGCTAGCGATAGGTTGGCTGGTACAGGGTTTCCTTCATGGTCTTTGGTGAGAATATCAATATTAATTTTTTCCCTCGTTTCATAACTTGTTTTGTTCGTGTTTATTTCTATAGTAAGTTTTTTGTTATAATGCATAAAAACAAGACGTTCAGCTATATATTCACACTCATCAGTTTGAAAAGTAAATTTTGTAATACCCTTTTTAAAAGAATCGTTAGGGATTTGGATTTTCTGAGTGCCTTTGTTAAGATTTAGTGCTGCAGTGTAAATTGTTTTTTGCGCTTGGACGGCACTTAGTATGCCAGTAGTCTTTATACTACTTTTAATTGTAAAGTATAATTTGTTTTGAGTAGTACTGTCTAATTGCAGGATAATCCCTTCCTTTTCAGACTCAGGCAATAAGTATTCATTTTGTGACACAATAGGTGAGGTGATATGGGCTTTGTAGGTCTCGTTAATTTTTGGTGTGATGTTTACGGCTCCCATCCCATCATGGAAACTACTAAAATGAGCCACAACATCTCCTAGATTATTGGTGATGTGCCCTGTTACATCTGCAGGCTTTCCATATTCATTCACGGCTTTAAAGGCAACTTTATTATCAAAATCTTTTAAAAGAATTCCACTTTCTGGAAACCATTGTAAATCTATTGAGTCGAGAACAACTGGGACACTTCTTGCAATAGACTCTGTATCACCATTATGGGTTGTTACACAGTTGACAAGGATGTCTTTAGTGGTTAAGTTCTCTGGAAGTTTAAAATCAATTTCAAGTATGCCTTCTTGATTAGTTGTTAATGTTTTTTCAATATAGTTTTTCCCTCGTATTGTAATTGTAATATCTGTATTTGAAAAAGCGAGTGGATTATTCTCTAGATCCTTTAAATCTAAAATTGCATTTACATCACTTCCTGGGCCAAATGACTCTTTAAGGAAGTCAAATTTCATTTGCAGTTTAGGTGGGATTATTTTTTGGACAGTTATTTTTTTGGTAAAGACATTTTCTTTGCCCTCATTAAGCATCCATTGGGTGAATACTTTTAGTTTGTAAATTCCACCTATCCAGTTCTGATTAATCGGGAATTGACCATATAGGGTTCCATTTTCTATTTCGTATGTACCTGATGAAACAATAGAGCCGTCTGGGGATATTAATTGAGTATAAGCATAATCACTAATTGGGGCTGGGATATTTTCACCTTGAGTGAGATACCCTTTAAACCATATTGTATCTCCTGGGAAATACAAACTTCTATCCGTATGTAAATATCCTTTCTCTATTAACTCTGGACCTGAGTATCCTTGGAGCTTTTGTGCTTGTGACAAGATTGAAAATAGGAGGGCTGTAATAAGTAATATATGTTTCATTGTAATTATATTTTAGCATTTATTTTAAATCCAATAGTGCTTACATTGGGTGTGTTATAGAGTTGAAAATTATTGCCTAAAGCAGTGTCAAAAAGATTATTGTAGGGACTTGCTCCTTCGAACCTGCTCCACAAAAGGAGGTTATTAAGAGTTGCGGCCACTTTAAAACTTCTAAAAAAGGAGGTTTGTCTATTTTTTATTTCACTAAACTCATAACTCACTTGAAGGTTACTGAGGGAAATAAAGCTTGCATCTTCAATAAAGGCTTGATCTGGTTGATTAGAGATGTCTAAAGATTTCTTGCGAGCATCCCAGGTATTACCTCCTTGTTGATAATCAAGAGAAAATTGCCATTTGAGCCTTCCTGTTTTAAATTCTTGATAGTGAGAAAGAGTATAATCTGGAGTAGGGTCGCCTATTATTATTCCGTTGCGATCTACAATAATTCCCGCAACCTCGCCTTCAATAAGGTTTCCATTTACAGTGCTAAAACCGCTTATGGGAATGGCAGTTTGAGCGTTATTTAGTTTTGTGGTAATGGTAAGCTTTCGCGAAAGCGTAACCCCTGCTCTCCAATCTAAGTCTTTATCATAGCCATGTAGTAATATCGCGCTCATATCTGCATCAAATCCCTTTGTTTGGGTAGTAGCAACATTACTGAGATTAAATCTGTCATTTTCAAGAATAGGAAAAACACCGTTCTTATTAGTGTTTTTGTAATACCCAAAGTCTATCGAAATATCGTTATTGGCTAACTTAACAGTGGAAGTGATCTCAAATCCATTTGTACGTTCTAATTCTAGATTAGGATGTGCGAATAATTCAAATTTATTACTGAAGTTGAGAAGTTTATTTTCATCAATAGTTAATGAATTATGACTGTAGTTACCATACCAAAGTGGTGCATCTTTTATGGCATTTGAGATTCTGCCAGAAAATGAAAGATAATTTAAGAACTCTCCTCTTAAGTTGTTAATGAGTGATGTTGGAATTACAGTAACTGTGGCGCTAGGCTGGAACCAATGGTTATTTTGAAGAGTAGAGGAAAAACTATTATTAGATAGGATAAGGTAAATAGCATCTTGAAAATCTGCAGTAACCGTATTGCTTAGTTCTGTGGTAAATTTTGACAGGTCTTGATTCTGAAATAGAGTGTTAGAAGATCGATTTATGCCCAGAAAGTCTAACGAAGTACTTGTTGCTCTAAATTGAGTTGAGGTGTCTATCCCAATATCGTCAGACAGGTCAAAATCTGTTTTTAATTCTGTTTTGGATTGAACTGTGTTATTTTTCCAATTTTTAGAAAGATTGAGCGATATATTTTGAGTAATAAAATCTTGGTTAGATAACTCATCTCTATTAGATATTATCGTATTTATCATAGTAGAAACATCTAACCAATCTGTAAAATATGTTGAAACCGAAGCTTTTGCAATGTATTCAGAGGTTTGTAGTTGCGACTCTAGTCGCGTAAATAACTCCTCAACATTTAGGACGTTAGTCGTTGCAACTTTCTCAAGAATTTTGTTCTGAAACCCGTTAAGGTTTGCAAAGTTATTTTTTGACCAGTGAGCGCTGGCGTATGACTCTATTTCCCATTTATCCAAGCGACTTTGAAACTTTGCTCCTATATGACTTTTAGAATTATTTGTCAGATTGTAAAAGTCTGCAAAGCTTCTCAGGGAACCATTTAACTCAATTAATTTATGGTTGTCTTCGTAAAGACCGGCAGAAAGAGAATGTGATGTATTTAAAGGATTTTTAAACGTTTTGTTAGCATAAATGGTAGAATTAGCCACATTTTCTACACCTGTAAAACTGGCTAGATTAATTTCGTATGCAGTTCGTAAGTCACTAGAGGTGATCGTAAATAGTTTGTTTTTGAGTGTAATATCTTGAATGTTGTATAAACTATTGCCAAATTTTCTATTGTAACCATAAGCAGTTTTTTGTAAAATAGGAGCAGTATATAAGGAATCATTTTGTTTAGGTATTCCTTTAGAGAAAGACTCATTTGTGACTGTTTGTACAGCCTTTTTTTTAACAGGAATATATTCATTCGTTATTCCCATCATATCTTGAGTAACCTCAAATTCCCAAGAGGAATAACCTACGTAGTTTACTATAATAATATCCCCTACTTGGCATTCTAGTGTGTACTTTCCATCAAAATCTGTTTGGGTTCCTGTGGTAGTTCCTTTTATAAGTAAAGAAGCTCCAGGTAGTGGGCCATTTTCTTCTTCAATGATGCCTTTTATAGTTCCAGATTGGGCAATTGTTATGGCTTGAAAGAATAATAGAATACTTAAGAGTAATAATGGTTTCATAATGATTGATTTATGGGTCAAATATATTTTGAACCTTAAATCTATGGTAGCGATAATGAGCTAACGCACCATATCAATGAGCGAATAGGATTATTACATTTTAAATAATTTAAGTGATTGTTGAACAAACGTTCGTATAAGAAAGAGACTAATTATAAGTAATTAAGTTTATAGATACATTAGTTTGATTTTTTATCTGAATGTCAGATTTAAAAAAAATGGGTATATTATTTTTTGTTGCCTTTATAAGCCAATGATCACCTTTAAAATAGGAATTTCTTATAGCTACCTTTACGCCGTTCTTAGATGAAATTAATTGATGTGGGTACAACAAAACCATTTCTCCATCAGGTACATCTTTATAAAACCAAGATTTAGGTACTTCATTCACCTCACCAAAGAGTGAAGCGATGTAATGTGTGTTGGGATTATTATATAGATCCAACGTAGGCTTGTGAGCTATAATCTTCCCTTCGTACATTACCAGCGTTTCGTCCATATACGACAGGATGTCTGTACTATCGTGGGTGGCAACAACACAAGTGATTTCTTGTTTTTTAAGATAGGTAAATAGCTTTCTGCGTAGTATATTCTTCCTAAAGTTATCTATGTGAGAAAAAGGTTCATCTAGTAAAAGGAGTTCAGGTTCTTTGGCGAGAGCTTGTGCAAGGGCTACCCGTTGTTTTTGGCCTCCAGAAAGAGTTTTTACGTGTGCTTTTGCAAAAGCCGTCATCTCAACAACCTCGAGTAATTCTTGGGTTCTGGCAGCACTTTCTTTTGGATATAGACGAGATAAAAACTTTTGTACATTCTCTTCTACAGAAATAAAAGGCATTAAGTCAAAATCTTGAGAGAGATACTTGATAAACGGCATTCCTGGGACTAGGTTTTCTTTGGGTCCTGTAACTGGTGTGTCAAGCCATTGGATATGTCCTGCATCCCAATCATATAATCCATATATAAGTTTGAGTAGGGTGGTTTTGCCACAACCGCTTTCACCTATTACGGCCAGATGCTGCCCCTTTTTAAGGGTAAAATCAAGGTTCTTGAGAGCAAACCTATCTGAAATTGTAAAAGTAAGATCTTGTACTTGTAACATTGTTGCAAAAATACCACTTGTCTTAAAATAACACAGTCTAGAAGGACTGAGATCATACTAATAATATGGTTAAATAAACGTGAAAGGCTTTTTCTCATATGCCTAACTCGTTATTTTTGTTAAAATTCCTTTCTTTTGATCAGATTTATCATCTTCATTGCCGTCTTAGTAGCCTTGGATATCTATGCGTTTCAAGCATTTCGTTTCTTGGTAAGAAATCGTTGGGGTACAGCTATATATTTTATTATTACAGCCTTTGTTATAGGTGGATTGTTTTATCAGTTTGCTACGGGAGATCGTAGAAATTGGTCTGCAATGACCCAGTTTTTTATAGTCGCCTTTATCATTATGCTGGTCGGGAAACTTGTGCTTATCGGGACAATGTTTGGCGAAGATGTTTTTAGATCACTTGAAGGGTTGTATTACAAAATCACAGGAAAGAATTCTTCATATATATTACCTTCTAGGAGGAAATTTATAAGCCAGCTGGCTTTGGGTCTTGCAGCAATACCTTTTGCAGGAATTCTATACGGAGTTTTTAAAGGAAGGTATAATTTTAAAGTACTTAAGTATACCTTACATTTTGAAGATCTTCCAGATGCTTTTGATGGTTACAAAATTACACAGATAAGCGATATTCATAGTGGTAGCTTTGATAATAAGGAGAAGGTGGAGTATGCCATAAATCTTATTAATGAGCAAGCGAGTGATGCTATTTTATTTACAGGAGATATGGTAAATAACGAGGCTGCGGAGATGGAACCTTGGAAGGATAGCTTTGCAAAACTGCAAGCAAGAGATGGTAAATACTCCGTTTTAGGTAATCACGATTATGGTGATTATGTGCCTTGGGAAACGCCTGAACTTAAAGAAGCAAACTTAGAAAGACTTAAAGAAATACAAGCAGAGATAGGCTTTGATCTTATTCTTAATGATACAAGATTTGTAGAAAAAAATGGACAACGTATTGCTTTAGTAGGAGTAGAAAATTGGGGTGCGGGAGGTTTTAAGAAAGCAGGCGACTTGAACAAAGCAATTTCTCAAGTAAATAGTAACGATTTTAAGGTGCTTTTAAGCCATGATCCGTCACATTGGGAGAAAGAGGTAATCCAGCATAAAGAGCACTTTCATCTTACATTAAGTGGCCATACGCACGGGATGCAGTTTGGGATAGAAATACCTGGTTGGTTTAAATGGAGTCCTGTCAAATGGCGCTATAAATACTGGGCTGGGATTTATGAAGAGATGGGGCAGTACATAAATGTTAATAGAGGTTTTGGGTATTTGGCATTTCCAGGAAGGGTAGGAATCTGGCCAGAGATAACTGTTATAGAGTTAAGAAAAGGGCCTAAACCGGCATAATCAATAGAATTTGGTATCTTTGAGAGAAGACACTCCCTAAGGTCTGCGATAAATAGATAAGCTTATGTCTAAATTTGGCGAATTAATTGATTTAGGAATTCCTGTACTTTTGGATTTCTACACAGAGTGGAATGAACATTCTGTTTCTATGCACCCAGTACTTCGTGATGTTGCTGCTGCCGTAGGAGATAAAGGGAAAGTGATTAAAATTGATGTAGATAAAAACAATGAGCTCGCAGAGGCATTGCGTATCAAAACATTACCTACTCTTATCATTTACAAAAATGGCGAGATGAAATGGCGGCAAAGCGGAGAGCAAGACGCAAATACCTTAATCGGGATTATGCAGGAATATGCTTCCTAATCTTCTAACTTTCTAAACGAATACCCTTTTTCTAAAAAATAATCGATTACTCGAGGCAATGCATATTGCATATTTTGAAAAGCCTTTACACTGTCGTGAAAAACGATAATATCTCCATCCCGAGTATGCTTAAGTATATTTTCTAAGCACTTTTCTGGCGACGTGTGTGTATCCCAATCATAAGAAACTGTGCGATACATAATGATCCCATACCCTTGTTTTTTTAGAGCCTTTGCTTGTTGTCTTTTAATCTTACCATATGGTGGTCTAAACAATGGAAAATTAGGAGTATGAACACCTTTATTCGCGGCTTTAGACATTTCTACTTCTGCTAGATGTACATTTTTTAAGTAGGTATTTTTTTTAGTGAGCCAGCCTTTAAGATGATTGTAGGTGTGATTACCTGCGGTATGACCAGCGCCTAAGACCTTTTTAAATATATGAGTATGCTTACGCACATTATCTCCTATGCAAAAAAATGTAGCTTCTACGGGGGAATTGTCTGGGTTTTGCTTTCGCGAAAGCATATCCAGTACCCACTCTGTTACTTCTGGGATAGGACCATCATCAAAGGTTAGGTAGAGTGTTTTTTTTCCTGTAGGACGATCCCAAACATACCAACTAGGGTGCCACCATTTTGCAAACGATGGCACCCTAATAGGTAATGGAATAAAGTTTTTCACTTATTCAATATCTTGAGAATCTGCAGGAATTGGAATACTTTCTGCTGGAAGTGTTTCTAAACTTTCTGGCGTCCTATCCTCCTCGTCATCTAATAAAAATGGGAATAGGTTTACATAGTTATTAAACTCGTTTGCTTTTTCTTTGAGCAGATCTTCATCTTGATTGATGACTATGAGATCCACTAAAGAACGATATTTCTCTATATTGGTCCAGATTTCTTCTAAGTACTTGTATTGTCTCTCTTCACTTAAGGTGCTAAAATAGGTGAGTTGCTCTTGATATTTTGTGGCCAGTTGTTTCCAAATTTCTCTGGCTCTTTCTGTTTCTCCAATTTCATAATAACCAGAAACATATGGCTCGACGAGTGTGTAAAATTCAAAAGTGTCTATGGGCATTTTTTCCATAGCAATGTCCATAAGCTCTTTCGCCTTATCGGGTTGTCCTTCTTTTAAAAGCGCTTCTACTACACGAGCAATATTCCCTCGATACGTAATGGCATTTGTACGAGTTTCTCGGTCATGATATATATCCGGATTACCACTGTTACCCCAATACCAATTTTTAATAATGTTATAAGATTTCTCTGTATCTATACGTCCCATATCATATGGGTTGTTAGGGTCTATCGCTGTTTTGATAGGTACTAATCTATAGCACACTCCGTCTAACTGGAGGTAATCCTTCATCCACAAATAGTCATCATCACCAAAGCTTCCTCCAGTAAAATAGATAGGGCGTTCCCAGTTATTATTTGCTACTATATCTAGCATGAGAATTCTGTTCTTATATAAAATATCTCCTGAAAGGGATAGCGTAATTTCATCTACAATCTCATCACTATCCTTTCCTTTTACCGTTCCATTAGCAAGGACATTGTTTTTTTGCACAGGTAATATGATATTCTTACTTGGAAAAGTTGCCGCCGTTTCCCCACTTCGTAATTTTTCTTTAGTTCTAGGATCGTTACTAGCAAGCCAATCCATCCATAAATCTACAGGCATCGTATCTCGTACTGGTTTGTAAAAAGCATAATCACGTGTACCGTAACGATATTCTTCATGCGAGAGTTGGCTAGGCACAGGATCACTTTCATAAGCTTTGCGCTTCATTTGATCCATATACCAGTCTGTATTAATCAGGCTAGTATTCACAACGCGCACATCTGTGCGGTAGCCCTCTATCTCCTGCAGATACCAGAGTGCAAAGGTGTCATTATCTCCTATGGTAAAGAGTATGGCGTTCTCATCTACAGAGTCTAAGTATTTTCTAGCCATGGCAAGAGCCGTCTTACGACCAGAACGATCGTGATCATCCCAGTTTCCTTTTGCTAGTAATACAGGTCCTGCAAAGAGACATGCTACAAAGGCAATAGGCATCGCAATTTTAGGCTTTAGAAAATCTTTGATAAGGTCAAAAAGTGCAAGAGCTCCAAAACCTATCCACATGGCAAATACATAAAAAGATCCTACCAGTGCATAGTCGCGCTCTCTAGGCTCAAAAGGGCGCTCATTAAGATAGACTTTAAGAGCCAATCCAGTAAATAAGAAAAACACCATCAGTACAATAAAGCGTTTCCAGTCTTTACTTGCGTGAAATAATAACCCTAGTAACCCTAAAAGAAGTGGTAGGAAATAATATTTGTTGCGTGCTTTATTATTTTCTACATCAGACGGTAAGTTGTCTTGAGACCCTAAAAATAGGCTGTCTATAAAGTCGATGCCACTTATCCAATTTCCATTAAAATCATCTCCTTGTCCTTGTATGTCGTTCTGGCGACCTGCAAAATTCCACATAAAATAACGCCAGTACATATACCCAAATTGGTAACTAAACATAAATCCAATATTATCTGCAAATGAAGGCTTATCTATATCCAGATAAGGACCAATAGGGCTTTTAAGAAAAGCGTTAAAGCCGTCATAGTCTACCTTTCCTGCAGCATAATCTACTTTAAACTGAGTTACAACATCTTGTATGTACTCTTTTTCTTCCTGAGAAAGGTTTGGGTCAAATTTGATTCTAAAATCCAACGGCCCCGTATACTGCATGTAGTTTGCATTATTCTCTGGGCTCCACATACGAGGTAGGAAAGCTTTGTGCGCGTCGTCAAGATTCTGTTTGGCGTTGCGCCATTCATTGATAACTACATACTTACCAGTTTTTTCATCTTTCTCATAGATTTTTTTGTCATCTAGATAGGGATTATCTGGATCTAAACCGGCGTAGTCTGCCGTAAACTGTGGGCCGTAAAAAAGTTTTGTTTCAGGATATTGTTCTCTATTATAATAGGCAAGTAGAGAACGGGCATTACTCGGATTATTTTCATTAATCGTAGTTCCTGCGTTTGCGCGTATTGGAAGCATCATCCAGCTAGAGAACCCGATAAAAATGTACAATACACAAAGGATTATGGTATGTACAGTTGGGAGATTACGCTTTCGCGAAAGCGTAAACCCATAATAAAACGCGACTACCAGTATCAGACCTGCTATTATAGTCCCGCTATTAAATGGCAGTCCTATAGAGTTTACAAAGAATACTTCTAGATAACCAAAGAATGAGAGCGTATACGGCAATAATAGCTTAAAAATAAACATCAGTATTGCAACGACTATAACCAGAGCAATCACAAAATTTTTAGGGGTGACCTCTTTTGTGTTCTTAAAATAATATAAGAGTCCTATCGCGGGTATAGTAAGAAGTCCCATAAAGTGAATCCCAAAAGAAAGACCTACAATAAATGCAATAAGAATGAGCCATTTATTACCTCTGGGAGCGTGCATATCTCTCTCCCATAATAATCCTAGATAGAATAGCTTAGACATTATAAATGCTGCTGGTGCATATACTTCGGCCTCTACCGCGTTGAACCAGAAGCTGTCTGTAAAGGTAAACGTGAGTGCTCCTATAGCGGCACTAGCAAGAATGGCGAGTTGTTTTGTTTTAGTAAGTGTTTCTTTATGTACGTGAAAAACACGACGCATTAATAGCGTAAGTGACCAGAACATAAATAAAATAGTAAATGCACTCGAAAGACACGAAAGATAGTTTACCGCCAGTGCGATATATGTGCTATCTGGAGCAAATGTAGATACAAAGGCACCTAGTATCTGATATAATGGAGCTCCTGGCGGATGCCCTATTTCTAATTTTGAGGAGGTGCTTATATATTCTCCTGCATCCCAAAAACTAGCAGTAGGTTCTACGGTGAGGGAATAGGTAATAAGTGCTACGGCAAATACAAGCCAGCCCAGTATCTTGTTATACTTCTGGAAATTGAAGTCGGTCATGAAATGATGTTTTGCAAAGTGACGAAGGTAAGCATATCGAGCGATTTAGGCGTTAAATTTTTCCAAACGTCTTTTATAGTAACTTTAAAGTGAGAAAATTCTTATATGATTTTATTTAAAAAAGTTTGTACAAGAAAAAGTTTGGTTTAAATTTGCATCCGCTAAGTAAGCACTGGCCTATGGTGTAACTGGCAACACGTCGGTTTTTGGTACCGAAGAGTCTAGGTTCGAGCCCTAGTGGGCCAACATTAGTTAAAAGTCTCAACTTATAAAGTTGAGACTTTTTTAATGAAGTATACTCTAGAGTAACACGAGGGCGAGAAGTTTATCCTGAGCGCAGCCGAAGGGAGCCCTAGTGGGCCAGTATAATCCCAATCTTGAAAAAGGTTGGGATTTTTTACTGTGTTGAATGTCTCAAATATATATTAGAAAAACCTGAGATACGTGGGTTATTATAGGGTTATTTTCATTTCACATCAGTATGCGAATTCAATTTATCGAGAGGAAGAAATCTCGTAGTTCATTTTTGGTCTATATTATCTCTCTATAGCTCCTATGTATCATTCTTAAGTGTAAAAACATCTTCTTTTTTAAAATTGGACAAATGCTTAAACGTAAATTCAACTTTAGCGAAATATATGGCTCGTAGAAACGTATTTGATTTTTTTGATTGTTATATTTCGTTTTAATATCCCCTCGATAAGGTATTGGTTGGAAACTAGAACTAATAAGAGTGAATTTACCAAACGATTATCCAATGTAATATACGCTTGTTTGTGTTGTCTATTATTGCTCCATTAGAAAAACCATTCCCAATTAAGTGTTGAATTTCTTTAAGTTCTTTAGAATCTCTAATGTCTTCTATAAATTTGTCTTCGAAAAAAGCTCCGTTTTCTTCTCTTAAGCCGAGGATGTAACTATTGTTAACGTCTATTGTGTCAGATAATCGTAGTATTTCATCGTCTAGTTTTGGGATAGGAAATTTAGTTGTTTCTTTTAACTGCTTTATGTTTGGAGTGTAATATTTAGTAGTGTCTAACAAGGAAGATTTAAAAAAAACTTTTTTTTCCAAATCACGGACTTTCAAATCAAATTCTTTTTCCGAAAGATCTTCAAGTAAAATTACTCCACTATAACCATCGGCATAAATCGCGTGAGGATATATAATTTGCACTAAGGATAATGGATTAGTTTCAATCTCTGAATAAGTTTCTTTTTTGACAAAATCTTTAAAGTGGTTAAGCTCATTATTTTTAATTTCTTCTAAACCTTTTTTGCAACTAAAAAGACATAGAGATAAGAGTAATATTATTATCGTATGGGATTTCATATTGTTGGTTAATGTGGATAATAAATGGCTGTTAAAATCTCATTGGTGATGTTGTTACTTAAATACAATGTATAGGCTTAGGTAGAATTGTACACAATCCATTAAATTATCTTTCTGTTTGGATTGTCAAGAATAAAATCAATATTTGAACCAATAATTAGGAATTGGCTAGATTGTCAAGTTAATATCTAAAATGCTGGGTTATATCTTAAAAGTAATCACAGGCCTTTCCGCGTGATTTACAAGTCCTTCACTTAATGAACTATTTAAGAAATGAGCAAGTCCTTTTCTTCCGTGGGTACCTATGCCTATTAAACCGGCGTTAATCATTTCGGAAAAGTGTAAAATACCGCTTTCTATAGAGTTGTCGTTATAAATGTTGAGTGTGTAATCCTCAAGTTTTTCTTTTTCCTCATTCATAAAAGTTTGCATCACGGCTTCTACCTGATGGGTAGTCCTAAAGTCTCCTGGAGTGTTTACGTATAAGGTATGAAGGGTGACGTTATTTGCTTTCGCGAAAGCGATTGCCTGTCTAAACGCATTGTGATTTTCTGCCTTAAAATCTAGTGCATAGACAAACTTATGTACGTTAAAATCCTTGTGGCGCTTTTTAATGACCAGCACAGGTATTTCTGAGTTGCGCACCACTTTCTCCGTGTTAGATCCAATAAAAAGTTCTTGTAAACCACTTGCGCCGTGTGATCCCATTACGATAAGGTTTGCCTCATATTTTTTAGCATAATCCATAATCCCATCAAAGGCGCCATCAAATTCTGCAGTCTCGTGCACGTTAATGTCTTTAAGAAAATCAGCATTCATCATATTCTCAAATTTTTGATGCGCCAGTTTCATAAAAAAGAGCGCCTCAGGAAGGTCACTTTTTGCGCCTCCTGTCGCTCCGTCTACAAGTTGCATGGGTAGCTCTAGCATGTGAAGTAAGTATATCTCACTCTGGTGTTTTCTAGCAATATCTGCAGCAACGCGCAATGCATTTTCTGCCTGCTCTGAAAAATCTGTAGGAACAAGTATTTTTTTTATCATAACGGATGGTTTTGGTAAGTAGTTGTAATTAAAGGATTTGGTTTCTAAATTTACAAAATAATGATTGGGACTCCCTCTTTTATAAATGGATAATTTGTCTTACATTTGCACCGTTGAAAGAATAAGGAATTAAGAGGGGACAGCGGTCCCCTCTTTTTATAGCCCAATATGTTGAAAGAAAAAGTGCAACAACTCATTCAAGAAGCGCTTGATGAAAATCCAGCTCTTTTTTTGATCAATCTCGATATTAAAGGAGATAATGAGATCAAAGTTACTATCGATGGAGATCAAGGCGTTACCGTGCAAGACTGTATCGCTGTAAGCCGTAAGGTAGAGCATAACTTGGATCGTGAGGAGGAAGATTTTTCGCTAGAAGTGATGTCTGTTGGAGCAACAACTCCGCTGGAACTGCCTAGACAGTTTATTAAAAACATAGGAAGATCACTTGAAGTAAAAACAACGCAGGGAGATAAAATAGAAGGCCTTCTGGAGACAGCTACAGAAAAAGAGGCGACGCTTGTTTGGAAAACAAGAGAGCCTAAACCTGTAGGTAAAGGGAAAGTGACGGTACAAAAAACAGCAACTTTACCCTACAAAGATATTGTACAAGCAAAAGTGGTGATAAAATTTTAACAATAAGTTGATATGGAGAATTTAGCGTTAATCGATTCTTTTTCAGAATTTAAGGACGATAAATTAATAGATCGTGTAACCCTAATGGCCATCTTAGAAGAGGTTTTTAGAAGTACGCTCAAGCGAAAATTTGGAAGTGATGATAATTTTGATATTATTATCAATCCAGACAAAGGGGATTTAGAAATTTGGAGAAACCGTGTTGTGGTAGCAGATGGTGAAGTAGAAGATGATAATGCCGAAATTTCTTTAACAGAAGCTCGCAAAATCGAAGAAGATTTTGAAGTTGGAGAAGACGTATCTGAAGAGGTAAAACTTATAGATTTAGGACGACGTTCTGTACTTGCATTACGTCAGAACTTGATTAGTAAGATACACGAGCACGATAATACAAACATATATAAGCAGTTTAAGGAGCTAGAGGGAGAACTATATACTGCAGAGGTACACCACATTCGTCATAGAGCAATCATATTGCTAGATGATGAAGGTAATGAAGTGATTTTGCCTAAAGACAGACAGATCCCTTCAGACTTCTTTAGAAAAGGAGAAAATGTAAGAGGAATTATCGAGAGTGTAGAGCTCAAAGGCAATAAGCCATCGATCATAATGTCGCGTACAGCTCCATTATTTTTGGAGAAATTATTCGAATCGGAAATACCAGAAGTCTTTGACGGTCTCATAACCGTAAAGAAAGTTGTGCGTATTCCAGGTGAAAAAGCTAAAGTTGCCGTAGATTCGTATGACGATCGTATCGATCCAGTAGGAGCTTGTGTGGGAATGAAAGGATCACGCATACACGGGATCGTTCGTGAGTTAGGAAATGAGAATATAGATGTTATTAACTATACAAATAACTTAAACCTGTTTGTGACAAGAGCACTAAGCCCTGCGCGCATAACAAGTCTTAAGATTGATGAAGAAAATAAAACGGCTCAGGTATACTTAAAGCCAGAAGAAGTAAGTAAAGCGATCGGAAGAGGAGGACATAACATCCGTCTTGCAGGGCAACTTACAGGTTATGAAATTGATGTATATAGAGAAGGGGTAGAAGAAGATGTAGAGCTTACAGAATTCTCAGATGAAATCGAAGGATGGATCATAGAAGAGTTTGCTAAAATAGGTTTAGATACTGCAAGAAGTATCTTAGAGCAAGATGTAGAAGATCTTGTAAGACGTACAGATTTAGAAGAAGAAACTATTCTAGATGTAACACGTATTCTAAAAGAAGAATTTGAAGATTAATATCTTTTACCTAGTATTTAAAGTAAAAGAAAGAATAAATTAAAAGCAGTTTATGGCAGGAGTAATGCGATTAAACAAGGTGTTAAGAGAGCTCAATATCTCTCTAGATCGAGCCGTAGAGTTTTTGGACTCTAAAGGTATTGAGATAGAGGCACGTCCTACAACTAAGATCTCACCAGAGATCTATGGCGTGTTATCAGATGAGTTTCAGACAGACGCTAGCAAAAGAGTTGCTTCTAAAGAAGTGGCAGAGGAGAAGCAAAAAGAAAAAGAAGCTTTACGTGCTGCCCGAGAAGAAGAACTCGAGACCAAGCAAGCACCCGTTGCAACACCGCCACCTGCCGAGGAAGTTGTGAAAGCAAAGGCAACGCTATCTGGTCCTAAGCAAGTAGGTAAGATAGATCTCAACAAGCCTACTGTAACAAAGAAAAAAGAAGAGAAAAAGGAAGAGACGCCTAAGAAAGAAGAGAAACCAGTCGTTGCAGAGAAAAAGGTGGAGAAAAAAGTGGTTGATGAAAAGAAACCCGCTTCCGCGAAAGCAAAACAAGAAAAACCTGCGGTACAGCCTGTAAAAGAAGAAAAAGAGCCTGAGGCTAAACTAGGGGATGAAGTTCTTAAAACAGATTATAAAAAGCTAGACGGTCCTAACTTTACAGGTCAAAAAATTGATTTATCTCAGTTTAAAAAACCAGAGAAAAAGAAAAAAGACACTGCAAGCGAAGATGCTAAGAAAAAGCGTCGTAAACGTATTACCAAGCCTGGTGGAAATGCTGGAAGCGGTAATAATCGCAATAATCAACGTGGCAAAGGCGGTGGACGTCGACCACAAGTGGCAAAGGCAGAGCCTACAGAAGAAGAAGTACAAAAACAAATTAGAGAGACCCTAGAAAAGCTACAAGGAAAATCTAATAAAGGCAAAGGCGCGAAGTATCGTCGTGATAAAAGAGATCAGCACCGCCAGAAGTCCGAAGAAGATATTGCAGCAGCAGCAGCAGAGAGTAAAATCCTTAAAGTAACAGAGTTTGTTACTGTAAGTGAAGTTGCTACCATGATGGATGTAGGAGTTACAGAAATTATTTCGGCTTGTATGTCACTCGGGATGATGGTAACGATGAATCAGCGTCTAGATGCAGAAACATTGTCTATCGTTGCAGAAGAGTTTGGATATACTGTTGAGTTCGTAACGGCAGATATAGAAGAGGCTATTGTTGAGGTAGAAGATAAGCCAGAAGATTTATTAGAAAGAGCTCCTATAGTAACCGTAATGGGTCACGTAGATCACGGTAAAACATCCTTACTGGATTATGTGCGTGAAGAAAATGTGATTGCAGGAGAGAGTGGAGGGATTACCCAGCACATTGGTGCGTATGGGGTGACTTTAGAGAGCGGTCAGAAAATAGCCTTTTTAGATACGCCAGGTCACGAAGCCTTTACGGCGATGCGTGCACGTGGGGCGCAAGTAACAGATATCGCAGTTATAGTTGTTGCAGCAGATGATGATATTATGCCTCAAACTAAGGAAGCAATATCACATGCTCAAGCAGCAGGAGTGCCTATCGTATTTGCTATCAATAAAGTAGACTTGCCTACGGCAAATCCAGAAAAGATAAAGGAAGGTCTTGCAGGAATGAATCTCTTAGTAGAGGATTGGGGAGGAAAAATCCAATCTCAAGAGATTTCTGCAAAAACAGGACAAGGTGTTCCAGAATTACTTGAAAAAGTACTTCTAGAAGCCGAACTTTTAGAATTAAAAGCAAACCCAGAGCGTAATGCCTCCGGAACTGTAGTTGAAGCGTTCTTAGATAAAGGACGTGGTTATGTATCTACAATTCTTGTGCAAACAGGAACTCTAGAAGTAGGAGATTATTTACTTGCAGGAACGTGTTCTGGTAAAGTAAAAGCGATGCATGATGAGCGCGGTAAGAAAATTAAGAAGGCAGGTCCTTCCACACCAGTGTCAGTTTTAGGATTGGATGGAGCGCCTCAAGCAGGTGATAAGTTCAATGTGATGGATGATGAGCGTGAAGCAAAAGATATCGCATCAAAAAGAACACAGTTACAACGTGAGCAAAACGTACGTACACAACGTCATATTACACTTGATGAAATTGGACGTCGTATCGCACTTGGAGACTTTAAAGAGCTTAATATTATCCTTAAAGGAGATGTGGATGGGTCTGTGGAAGCACTTACAGATAGTTTCCAGAAGTTATCTACAGAAGAGATTGCTGTGAATATTATACACAAAGGAGTTGGAGCAATTACAGAGAGTGACGTATTACTCGCTTCTGCTTCAGATGCCATTATTATTGGATTTAACGTGAGACCAGCAGGTAATGCACGTCAAGTTGCAGATAAGGAAGAAATAGATATCCGTACATATTCAATCATCTACGATGCTATAAACGATCTTAAAGATGCAATGGAAGGAATGTTATCTCCAGAAATGCGCGAAGAGATCACAGGTACAGCAGAGATACGTGAAACCTTTAAGATTTCTAAGGTAGGTACGATTGCTGGATGTATGGTAACGAGTGGTAAAGTATTCAGAAACTCTGGTATTCGTTTGATACGAGATGGTGTAGTAGTCTATACCGGTGAGCTTTCTACCTTAAAACGTTTTAAAGACGATGTTAAGGAAGTTGCAAAAGGATACGATTGTGGTATGCAAATCAAGAATTACAATGACATCAAGATTGATGATGTGATAGAAGCATATCAAGAGGTAGCCGTTAAGAAGACACTTAAATAAATAGTTTAAGTAAATAATAAAAAATGCCTCGCAAATTGCGAGGCATTTTTTATTATATCACGATTTTAAGGTCAGTTGGTAGTGAGTTCTTTAAAATAAAGTGATTAGTCTTTCTAACTTCTAACTTCTAACTCTTAACCTCTATCTGGTTTAAAGATAAATGCACTATTAAAGGTTTTCTTTATTTTTAATAATGCGCGATCTGCTTCAAGTCTATTACGGTAATTTCCTACCCACACTTTATAATTAGGAGTTTGATACTCAATAGAAGAAGACCAGGTTCCTATCTTATTTCTAAAGTTTTTTAAGATGCTGTAAGCACGTTCCCTTTCGCCAGAATACAGTTGTATTTTATAACGATCCGTAAGCTCATTATCTTTGGTGAGCTTCGTTTTTAGGGTAAGTAATTCCGGTATTCTTGGATCTTGATTCACGGTAGATTGTGTGGATTGTGCTTTCGCGAAAGCACAAAAACATAACAATAAAAAGCCTGTAAGTAGCTTATTTTTAAGAGGAAGTGTATTCATTTGTATCCTATTTAGAACAAAGGTAAATTATTAAAACTTAAACAAAACAAAATTATTATTTAGAACTATTATAAATTAAAAACTAGCCCTTTTGCCACGCTAATAAAATGACTTCTAAGTATTATTTTTGTAATCGATTTAACTGGTCGGTTAACACATTATTAACAACGAAAATAATGTAATAATCGTGCCAGATTTTGGAAGCTAATTCAATACCAATTATGATACAGGTGAATCACCGTAATTCATTTTCGAGAATTATCACACTATGTGCAGCATTCCTGCTCATATTCTCTACCTCTCTTTTTTCACAAATAGATGCTGCGTCTGGCGATGCAACAGCAGGTGAAGCGTTGTTTAAATCTAATTGTGGAGCTTGTCATAAGCTGTATAAGAAGATGACAGGACCTGCTTTGTACGGTGTGGTTGAGAAGTATGAAGAAGACTATGAGTGGTTAGGAAAGTGGATACGCAACTCGCAAGAATTAATAGCAACTGGAGATGCGCGAGCAAATGCTATTTACGAAGAGTATAATCAAACACAGATGAATTCCTTTGAAGGATTGTCTGATGTGGATATTAGTAATATTCTTGCGTATACGAATACCCCAAAGCCAGAGCCGGTAGTGGTTAAGAATACTGGAGGCGGAGGTGGAGAAGGTGGTGGTGTTTCTAATAACATCATACTTGCGATACTAGGGTTTATCTTATTATTGTTAGTTGCAGTTTTATTTTTAGTAAACAATACACTTAAGAAATTTGCACAAGCACAAGGTATAGAGGTGGCACAAGAGGAAACCTCTTCACGTAAGCCTATCTGGAAAGCATTTGTAGAAAACCAATTTTTAGTTCTTGTGAGTGTCATCTTATTACTATTAGGAGGTGCGTACTTTGCGTATGGATGGATGTCTCAAGTAGGAGTCGATCAAGGATATGCTCCTGTGCAGCCTATACACTACTCTCACCGTATTCACGCTGGAGAGAATGCTATCGAATGTAAATATTGTCACTCTAGTGCAAGAGTGAGTAAGCATTCTGGTATCCCTTCTCTTAATATATGTATGAACTGTCACAAGTCTATAGGTGAAGTTGCTGGGCCTGAAGCGGGAGAATTATCTAGTGTGACTGAAGATTATAGCAAAGAATTTTACGATAAAGAAATTCAAAAATTATACAAAGCAGTTGGATGGGATGAAGCGACACAATCATATACGGGAGAGACACAGCCAGTAGAGTGGGTGCGCATTCACAACCTTCCTGATTTTGCATACTTTAATCATTCACAGCACGTAAGTGTGGCTGGTATAGAATGTCAGAAATGTCATGGGCCTGTAGAGGAGATGGAGATTATGTATCAATATGCTCCGCTTACGATGGGATGGTGTATTAACTGTCACCGTGAGACAAATGTGAAGATTGAAGGAAATCCGTACTACGAGAAAATTCACGAAGAGTTATCTAAGAAGTATGGGGTAGAAAAGCTTACGGCAGCTCAAATGGGAGGCCTTGAGTGTGGAAAGTGTCACTATTAAAAACACATTCCCACGAAGGTGGGAATCTTATGATTTCAATAGAAATCTGATAATTAAAAATAAAAGTTTGGATCTTTCTTTTAAAAGCGATCAAAATAAATAAATAACAATATGTCATCAAACAAGAAATACTGGAAAAGTGTAGATGATCTTAACGAAAATCCGTTAGTTCAGACACTAAGACAGAATGAGTTTGTAGAAGAAATTCCGACAGAAGAGTTTTTAGGAGACAAAGCGACTCTTGAAACTTCACAAACATCTCGTCGTGACTTCTTGAAGTACGTAGGTTTTTCTACCGCTGCAGCATCGCTTGCTGCTTGTGAGGGGCCTGTTGTAAAGTCTATTCCTTATGTAGTACAGCCAGAACAGATTATTCCTGGAGTGGCAGATTACTATGCAACTACCATTGCAGATGGATTTGACTTTGCGAGTGTTTTAGTAAAAACACGTGAGGGTAGACCTATCAAAATTGAGAATAATGACCTTGCTCATGCTGGTTATGGCGCTAATGCACGTGTGCATGCATCTGTATTATCTATGTATGATACAAACAGAGCGCAATATCCAACAGCAGGTGGCGAACAAGTTTCTTGGGGTGATATAGATAAAGGTGTGATGAGTGCTTTGCAAAGCGGTAAGAAAGCAGTGATTCTTACACAAACATTTGCAAGTCCATCTACAGAAAAATTAATAGAAGAGTTCACTGCAAAATATCCTAACGCATCGCATGTAGCGTATGATTCTGTAGGAGAGCAACATGCACTAGATGCTTTTGAGCAAAAATTTGGAGTGCGCGCATTACCAGATTACGACTTCACAAAAGCTGAAGTGATCGTATCTGTAGGTGCAGATATATTAGGAGATTGGAACGGTGGAGGATATGATTCTTCATACGGAAAATCAAGAGTTCCTAAAAACGGAAAGATGTCTCGTCACATCCAGTTTGAGGCAAATATGTCTCTTGCAGGTGCAAATGCAGACAAGCGTGTTCCAGCAACACCATCTCAACAAAAAGCAATACTCGTAGCAATAACAAGAGGATCTGCTTCTGGACTTCCAGAGAATTTACAGGCCGCTGCCGCTGCTGCTCGAAAAGAGTTGCTTGCTGCAGGAAGTAAAGGAGTTCTTGTAACAGGTGTTCAAGATGTTGCCGCGCAAGCAATGGCATTAGAATTTAATGCAAACAGTCAAGTTATTGATACAGCTGCTCCAAAACTTACACGTTCTGGAGATATGAATAAAGTAAACCAGTTAGTGCGCGAGATGAACGCAGGGCAAGTTGGTTTATTAATTATGGCGGGTGTTAACCCAGCCTATACACTAGCTAATTCTGACCAGTTTGTTGCTGGTCTTGAGAAAGTTGAGGTGTCTGTAGCATGTTCACTACGAGCAGATGAAACCGCTGCTATCGCAACACATATAGCGCCTACACCTCATTATCTTGAGGCTTGGGGAGATGTGCAGATCAAGCAAGGTGAGGTGAGTATCATTCAGCCTACGATCAAGCCATTATTTCAAACACGTCAATTCCAAGATAGCTTACTAGCTTGGATGGGCAGTGATCAGAATTATTATAGTTATTTAAAAGAAACTATGGTAACTGCTGGTGTCACTTCATTTAATAAAGCAGTTCAAGATGGGGTTGTGATGACTAACGCTTTCGCGAAAGCGGTATCGACCACACAAACCTCTGCTACTTCTGACGCAGGAATGGCAATTCCTACGCAAAGTGGTTTTGAACTTACCTTATATACAAAAACATCAATGGGTGATGGTAATCAAGCAAACAATCCTTGGTTGCAAGAAATGCCAGATCCTATTACAAGAGCAACATGGGATAACTACTTGACAATGTCTGAGGCAGATGCTAAAGAATTAGGACTATGGTTAGACCGCAGTACCTTCTTTACAGAAGCGCGTAACGATGCAAATGGAGGTCTTAATGGACATCTTGCAAATGTGACGGTAAATGGTGTGACGGTAGAAAATGTGCCAGTAATGGTTCAGCCAGGACAAGCTAAAGGGTCTGTAGGACTTGCTTTAGGGTACGGTAGAACAGCATCTTTACAAGAAGAAATGCAAACAGGTGTGAATGCGTTCCCACTTATGCAGAATGGTAGTCTTACACAGGCTGGTGTGACGATTGAGAAGGTAGAAGGAATGCACGAGTTTGCAGTTATACAATTACACAATACCTTAATGGGTCGTGGTGATATTGTGAAAGAAACGACTCTTGAAATCTTTAATACAAAAGATAAGAAATACTGGAATGAAGTTCCAGAAGTGACAAAAGCACATATAGAGTATGAAGTAACTTCTCCAGAAGTAGACCTTTGGGATGAGTTTGATCGTTCTACAGGACACCATTTTAATCTAGCGATAGATTTGAATGCCTGTACAGGATGTGGTGCTTGTGTGATCGCTTGTCACGCAGAAAATAATGTTCCTGTTGTAGGAAAGTCTGAAGTACGTCGTAGCCGTGATATGCACTGGTTGCGTATTGATAGATACTATTCTTCACAAGATACGTTTGCACAGGATGATGAGAAGAAAGACAACTTTAGCGGATTATCTGGAGATAATGGTTCTCTAGGTGGATTTGGAGAAATGGAAGATCCTGCGGCAAACCCGCAAGTAGCATTCCAGCCAGTTATGTGCCAGCACTGTAATCACGCTCCTTGTGAGACAGTATGTCCAGTGGCAGCATCTTCACACGGTCGTCAAGGTCAGAACCATATGGCGTATAACCGTTGTGTAGGAACTCGTTATTGTGCAAATAACTGTCCTTACAAAGTACGTCGTTTTAACTGGTTCTTATATAATGGTAATGATCAGTTTGATTATCATATGAATAATGACTTAGGTCGTATGGTAATTAATCCAGATGTAACGGTGCGTTCTCGTGGTGTAATGGAAAAATGTTCTATGTGTATACAAATGACACAGAAGACTATTCTTGACGCAAAACGTGACGGAAGAGTAATAAAAGATGGAGAGTTTGCAACGGCTTGTAGTAATGCTTGTACCTCTGGGGCACTTGCTTTTGGTGATATTAATGATCACTCAAGTGAAGTTTACAAACAAAAGCAGGATGATAGAATGTATCACTTATTAGAAAGTGTGGGTACAAAGCCTAACGTTTTCTATCAGACTAAAGTGAGAAACACAAAAGAAGCATAAAAACAACTAATCAAAAGAACTAATTAATATAGGATTATGGCGCATTACGAAGCACCTATACGAAGACCACTAGTTACCGGAGATAAGACGTATCATGATGTTACGTTAGATGTTGCTGCTCCTGTAGAGGGAAGAGCAAATAAATCTTGGTGGATAGTTTTCGGTATTGCACTAGCTGCATTTCTATGGGGAATAGGCTGTATTATCTATACCATTTCTAATGGTATTGGTAGTTGGGGTCTGAATAAAACCGTAGGTTGGGCTTGGGATATTACAAACTTTGTATGGTGGGTAGGTATCGGGCACGCAGGAACATTAATTTCGGCGGTACTATTATTATTCCGTCAGAAATGGCGTATGGCGATTAACCGATCTGCAGAGGCGATGACCATCTTCTCGGTAGTACAGGCTGGTTTGTTCCCTATTATTCACATGGGACGACCTTGGCTAGCATATTGGGTATTACCTATTCCTAATCAATTTGGTTCCTTATGGGTAAACTTTAACTCACCACTTCTTTGGGATGTATTTGCAATTTCTACGTATTTATCAGTGTCATTAGTATTCTGGTGGACTGGATTACTTCCTGATTTTGCAATGCTTAGAGATAGAGCGGTTAAACCATTCCAGAAAAAAATATATAGTCTTTTATCATTTGGATGGTCTGGAAGAGCAAAAGACTGGCAACGTTTTGAAGAGGTATCTCTTGTGCTTGCAGGACTTGCAACACCACTGGTACTTTCTGTACACACGATTGTATCTTTTGACTTCGCAACGTCTGTAATACCAGGATGGCACACCACAATTTTCCCTCCGTACTTTGTTGCAGGAGCGGTATTCTCTGGATTTGCTATGGTAAACACCTTACTTATTGTCATGCGTAAGGTTTCTAACCTAGAAAGTTACATTACAATACAACACATCGAGTTAATGAATATTGTAATTATGATTACAGGTTCTATCGTAGGTGTAGCTTATATTACTGAGTTGTTTATGTCTTGGTATTCTGGAGTAGAGTACGAGCAGTATGCATTCTTAAACCGTGCGACAGGGCCTTATGCATGGTCATACTGGGCGATGATGACGTGTAACGTATTCTCACCACAATTTATGTGGTTCCCTAAGCTTAGAAGAAGCATTATGTTCTCTTTTATAATCTCGATTGTAGTAAACATAGGAATGTGGTTCGAGCGTTTTGTAATTATTGTGACATCACTTCACCGTGATTACCTTCCATCTTCTTGGACGATGTTCTCTCCTACATTTGTAGATATTGGAATATTTATAGGAACCATAGGATTCTTCTTTGTTCTCTTTCTTTTATATGCTAGAACATTCCCGGTAATTGCACAGGCAGAGGTAAAGACGATTATGAAGTCTTCTGGAGAGCGTTATAAAAAGTTAAGAGAAGCAGGACAATCACTAGTAGGTACAGGAGCAGATCCTCGTACTTCTGGAGGGCCAGTTAAAATAAATTTAGGAAACGGTATTGTAGAAGCTGCTAGTGGCGTTGCTGCAGAAGCTCCGAAAGCTTCTGGAACAGCAGAGGATCTTTTGGCAACTTTAGGAACTTTTGATTCGGCAACTATGCAGGCAGATGACCTAAAAAAAGTAAGCGGTATTGGTCCGAAAATGGAAGAGACATTGAATAATATGGGAATCTTCCAGTTTGCTCAAGTAGCAAAGATGACTAAGAAAGAATATGATTTATTAGATAGTTTAACAGGATCCTTCCCAGGACGTGCAGAGCGCGATGATTGGGCAGGACAAGCATCAAAACTTAATAACAACTAGTATGGCATCACACGTTATACACGCGATATATACTGATGATGACGTTCTTATGAACGCTGTCAAAGAGGTACGCAAAAAACACTTACATATAAATGAAGTGTATACTCCTTTCCCAGTTCACGGGTTGGACAAAGCAATGGGTCTTGAAGATACGCGTCTTGCTATTACGGCTTTTATGTATGGGTGTGTAGGGCTTACAGTAGCTATTGTAATGATGAATTTCATTATGATAGAAGACTGGCCCCAAAATATAGGAGGTAAGCCTAGCTTTAGCTACATTGAGAATATGCCAGCATTTGTGCCTATTATGTTCGAACTCACGGTATTTTTTGCAGCTCACCTTATGGTAATTACTTTTTATATGAGAAGTAAGTTGTGGCCTTTTAAGAAAGCAGAGAATCCAGATGTTAGAACTACAGATGATCATTTTTTAATGGAAATAGATGCGACTGGACAAGATGCGCAAGAGCTTGCAGATTTTCTTGTGTCTACGGGAGCTGCAGAAATTAATCTAGTTGCAAACGAAGAATAAGCAATGGCAATGAAGAATATATTTAAAATAGCTGTTTTTGGAATTCTAGTAACGATGCTATCGTGTAAGAATGATAAAAAGCCTAACTATCAATACATGCCTAATATGTATGAGTCTGTAGGGTATGAGGCTTACAGTAAGCACGAAATATTTGAGCCAGTTACGGGTGGTTCTTCTGCGATGAAACCTGCACAAGGATCGGTAGCTAGAGGGTGGTTACCTTACGAAATAGAAAATAATCCTGAGGGGTACGCTTTCGCGAAAGCGAATCTTGAAAACCAAACCTTGTATACAGAAGAAAGAGCAGCAAAGGGAGAAGAATTGTATACTATTTACTGCGGTATTTGTCACGGTAAAAAAGGAGATGGTCAAGGTACACTTGTTAAAAGAGAAAAGATTTTGGGTGTACCTGCTTACAACGACGCAGGAAGAGCAATTACCGAAGGCAGTGTATATCACGTGATGTATTATGGTATAAACTCTATGGGTTCTTATGCATCTCAAATGACGGAAGATGAATTGTGGATGGTAGACCATTATGTGATGTCTCTTAAAGATAAACTGGACGGAAAAGAAGCAAAACCTTTTGATGTTGTGTCTGAGGTTACAGAAATAGAAGTTATTGAAGAGGTGCACGATGATCACACAACTGAAGGACACGCTTCTGAAGATGATCACGGAGAAGAACACTAAACTAACCAAATTAGAAAAGCGATAATTAAGAGATATGTATACATTATCTAAAAATATAAGACTTTCGGCGTTCATTTTTATGGCAGTAGGAGCAGTATTATTTGCTGTAGACTATATGAATATGCCTAAGAACGTAGAAGATGTTGCAGCTATGGAAGCGGCTCACGGTGATGGACACGGTGGCGGTCACGATACCGCACAGGCTGCTACTGCAGATCACGGTGCTGGTCACGAGGCTGTTGCTTCTCATGGTGAAGACCACGGTGGCGGGCATGTTATGAGTAAGGAGGAGCACTTAGAGCATACCTTAGGTGAGTATCAAAACAAGCCTTGGAGTGCGTTATACGTAGCGGCTTTCTTTTTCTTTATGATATCACTAGGGTGTCTTGCTTTTTATGCGATACAATATGCAGCACAGGCAGGATGGTCTCCGTTGCTTTTAAGAGTTATGGAAGGTATTACGGCTTACTTACCTTGGGGTAGTGTGATTATGTTCTTACTGCTTGCAGCTGGAATGTTTCACCTAAACCATATGTTTCACTGGAATGACCCGTCCTTAATAGAAGAAGGAAATGAGCACTATGATAAAATTATTGCGGGTAAGTCTGGGTATTTAAATGCAACTTGGTTCTTAGTTAGAGCTGCAATTTTTCTAGTGGGATGGAACTTATATAGGTACTTTGCCCTTAAATTTAGCAAGAACCAAGATGAAGGCACAGACAACAAATGGCACAAGAAGTCATTTAAAGCTGCTGCTGCATTTTTAGTATTCTTTATATACACAGAATCTGTAATGTCTTGGGACTGGATTATGTCTTTGGATCCTCACTGGTTTAGTACATTATTCGGGTGGTATGTTTTTGCAGGTATGATGGTATGTGCGATTACAGTTATTGCTCTTATAGCGATGATCTTAAAAGGAGCAGGGTATTTAGAAAATGTAAATGATAGTCATATTCATGATTTGGCGAAGTTTATGTTTGGGTTTAGTATTTTCTGGACTTACCTATGGTTCTCACAGTTTATGTTAATATGGTACTCAAATATACCAGAAGAAGTTACATATTTCATCCAGCGTATAGAGGATTATAACTTACCATTCTTTGGAATGATTGTGATGAATTTTATATTCCCATTACTCATATTAATGAATAGTGACTTTAAGAGGGTAAACTGGTTTGTAGTAATGGCAGGTATTGTGATCTTATTGGGTCACTACGTAGATATTTTTAATATGGTAATGCCGGCTACCGTTGGGAAGTCTTGGTCATTTGGTTTTGTAGAGATTGGAGCATTAATGTTCTTCTTTGGATTATTTGTACTGGTTGTATTTACGGCTCTTACAAAAAGACCATTAGAGCCTAAGCGCAACCCACTTATTGAAGAGAGTAAACATTTTCACTATTAGAATTTAGATAAAAGAAGTTAGAAAGCAATGACAGGTTTATTAGCACTCATCGTAGTAATTCTATTTGTAGTCACAATTTGGCAGATGTCAAAGATATTTAAGCTATCTCAGCTTAAATCTAAAAGTGAAGATGCACAGGTAGCAACAGATAAGGACAATCGCATTAACGGAAAGTTAATGATTATGTTCCTCGTCTTCTTATATGCAATTACAATTTATTGTTTCTGGAATTATAGTAAATTCTATTTGCCAGAAGCGTCGTCTGAGCACGGAGGCAGTTATGATACATTAATGTTCATATCTCTTGCTTTGATTATGGTAGTACAAGTCTTGACGCAAGCGTTATTACATTATTTTGCCTATAAGTATCAAGGGAAGAAAGGGAACAGAGCATTATTCTATGCAGATAATGACAAGCTAGAGTTTATATGGACTATTATTCCTGTTATCGTTCTTGCGGGATTGATTATTTATGGACTCTTTACTTGGTCGGATATTATGAACTTTGAGGAAGATGAAGATGCTATAGTTATAGAATTATATGCAAAGCGTTTTGCTTGGGAAGCACGATATGCAGGTGCAGATAACACCCTAGGAAATGCAAATGTTCGTTTTATAGAGGGGGCAAATACTGTAGGTGTAGATCTTAGCGATAACGATGCTATGGATGATGTAATTACTTCAGAATTGCACCTTCCTGTAGGACGTCAGGTAATCTTTAAATTGAGATCTCAAGACGTGTTGCACTCAGCATATATGCCGCATTTTAGAGCACAAATGAATGTTGTGCCAGGGATGATTACGCAATTCTCTTTTACACCATCAAAGACTACTGAGGAAATCAGACAGACGGAGTATATGATGGACAAGATGGAAGTTATAAAAGAAATTAGAAAAGAAAAAAATAAGAAGTCTATCGCGGCAGGAGATGGTCCTATAGATGATTATGACGAATTTGATTATTATTTACTGTGTAATAAAATATGTGGTTCTTCTCATTACAATATGCAAATGAAAATTGTAGTAGAAACTCAAGAGGAGTTTGACAAATGGGTGGCTACACAGGGTACAGTATCTAGTAAGCTAGTTGCAGAATAATAGAAAAAGAAAAATTAATTAAAGAATTAAGATTATGTCAGCACATGCAGCAGTAGATCACGCGCACGATGATCACGGGCATCATCACCACAAAGAAACTTTTGTGACCAAGTACATTTTTAGTACCGATCATAAAATGATTTCTAAGCAGTATCTTGTTACAGGCCTTATTATGGGTATCGTAGGGATTGCTATGTCTCTATTATTCCGCTTACAACTTGCTTGGCCAGATCATCAGTTTACCGCTTATGAAATCTTTTTGGGAGATTGGGGTAAAGATGGAGTGATGGATCCTAATATCTATTTAGCACTTATTACGATACATGGTACCATCATGGTATTCTTTGTACTAACTGCTGGATTAAGTGGTACTTTTAGTAATCTCCTAATTCCGCTTCAGATTGGTGCAAGAGATATGGCCTCTGGATTCCTTAACATGGTGTCTTACTGGCTATTCTTTATATCTTCAGTAATTATGGTTATGTCTTTATTTGTAGAGTCAGGACCAGCAGCAGCGGGATGGACAATTTATCCTCCATTGAGTGCATTACCTAACAGTATTCCTGCATCAGGAATGGGTATGACTTTATGGTTAGTATCTATGGCAATTTTCATTGCGTCTTCACTTTTAGGATCCTTGAACTATGTAGTTACTGTTCTTAACTTGAGAACGAAAGGAATGACAATGACCCGTTTACCACTTACTATATGGGCGTTCTTTGTGACGGCTATTATTGGTATCGTTTCGTTCCCAGTATTATTATCGGCAGCGTTGATGTTGATAATGGATAGAAGTTTTGGAACTTCATTCTTCCTATCAGATATTTACATAGGTGGAGAGGTTTTACATAATTCTGGAGGATCTCCCGTATTATTTGAGCACCTATTCTGGTTCCTTGGTCACCCAGAGGTATACATTGTACTATTACCGGCACTTGGTATTACATCAGAAGTAATAGCTACCAATTCAAGAAAACCAATTTTTGGGTATCGAGCGATGGTTGCTTCTATTCTAGCAATTGCATTTTTATCTACAATTGTATGGGGTCACCATATGTTTATTTCTGGGATGAATCCTTTCCTAGGATCTGTATTTACGTTTACAACGCTATTAATTGCGATACCATCTGCGGTAAAAGCATTTAACTATATTACCACCTTATGGAAAGGTAACCTCCAGTTTAATCCTGGTATGCTTTTCTCGATAGGACTGGTATCAACCTTTATATCTGGAGGTCTTACAGGAATTATTCTTGGAGATAGTACCTTAGATATTAACGTACACGATACGTATTTTGTTGTAGCGCACTTTCACCTAGTAATGGGTATTTCTGCACTTTATGGATTATTTGCAGGGGTGTATCACTGGTTCCCAAAAATGTTTGAGGGACGTATGATGAATAAGAACCTGGGTTATGTTCACTTTTGGGTAACAGTCATTGGAGCTTATGGAATTTTCTTCCCGATGCACTTTATTGGAATGGCAGGATTACCAAGGCGTTATTACACAAACACGGCATTCCCATATTTTGATGACCTATCTGATGTAAATATTGCAATTACAATATTCGCTTTTATTACAGCAGCAGCCCAATTGGTATTCTTGTATAACTTTATCCATTCCATGTTTTATGGAAAGAAAGGATCTAAGAACCCTTGGAATTCTAATACATTAGAGTGGACGGCAGAGGTGAAGCATATTCACGGTAATTGGGATGGACCAATTCCAGAAGTGCATAGATGGCCATATGATTACTCTAAACTCAACAAAGATGAGTCAGATTATGTAATTCCAGGTCAGGATTTCGTTCCTCAGCACATTCCGTTGCAGGATAATGAAGAAGAAATGCATCATTAAGATGCGATAATATAAATGAAAAGCCCATATCTTGTGATGTGGGCTTTTCTTTTTTACGCTTTACCACTTTGTTCTCCCGATGGTCGTGAATCTCCTAAAGTCGATTTCGCGAAAGCGGGACTGCGAGACCTACCTACTTGCTGGCAGGTTCACAATTAAAAGAAGAATTAAACGATAAAGCGTACTCACACAATTCTTATATTTGTAAAGACCCTCTTTAAGCTATTATATGAACGAACATCTAGATCCTACGAGCCAAGGTTATTCTAACGAAGAAATGGATGTTGAACGCGCGTTGAGGCCGCTTTCATTTGAAGATTTTACGGGTCAAGACCAAGTGCTTGAAAACTTACAGATTTTTGTTAAAGCAGCTAATCTTAGAGGGGAAGCATTGGATCACACACTCTTTCATGGTCCTCCTGGTTTGGGGAAAACTACTTTAGCAAATATTCTGGCAAACGAGTTAGGAGTGAATATTAAAATCACTTCTGGCCCTGTGCTTGATAAGCCTGGCGACCTTGCAGGACTCCTTACCAATCTAGAAGAAAGAGACGTGCTGTTTATAGACGAAATTCATAGACTCAGTCCTATAGTAGAAGAATATTTGTACTCTGCAATGGAAGACTATCGTATTGATATTATGATAGAGACAGGGCCTAACGCACGGACCGTGCAAATAGATTTGAGTCCTTTTACACTTGTAGGAGCAACCACGCGTTCTGGATTACTTACAGCACCTATGCGTGCGCGTTTCGGGATTTCCTCAAGACTACAATATTACTCTACAGAACTGCTTACAAGTATCGTACAGAGAAGTGCTCACATTCTTAAGGTGCCTATCTCTATGGAAGCAGCAATAGAAATTGCCGGTAGAAGTAGAGGGACGCCTCGTATTGGAAATGCTTTGTTACGCCGAGTTCGTGATTTTGCCCAGATAAAAGGCAATGGTAGTATAGATATAGAAATAGCAAAGTTTAGCCTGGAAGCACTTCACGTAGACGCACACGGGCTGGATGAGATGGATAATAAAATACTCGCTACTATCATAGATAAGTTTAAAGGTGGCCCTGTAGGAATCACAACGCTGGCTACGGCAGTATCAGAAAGTGCTGAAACCATAGAGGAAGTATATGAGCCTTTTTTAATACAACAAGGCTTTATTATGCGCACTCCAAGAGGACGAGAAGTGACCGAAGAAGCATATCGTCATTTAGGAAGAACTAAAGGTCCTGTTCAAGGAGGGTTGTTTTAGGATGGCAGAGCATAAACTTCCTACCGTAGCTTTTTTAAAATTCTTGAAGCACGCTCGGAGTATTGTTAAAAACCCGCTACCGTTCCATCGTCAAAATTTTGAGAAACACGGTGATATTTTTAAGTTGGTAATTGGGCCCAAAAACCATGTAATATTTTCTAGAAATCCAGAGTTTTTGAGATATACCCTTCAGAAAAACCAGCGTAACTATACGAAGTCCAAAATACAGACCAAAGACCTCAAGAAATACGTAGGTAACGGATTGCTAACTAATGAAGGTGAATCCTGGAAAAAACAACGAAAACTCATACAACCAGCATTTCATAAAAAGCAATTGGCACTGTTGCTAGAAACGATGCAGGAGGTTATTATTCAGGAAATACATACGATCCCTACGAATGAAAAGACTAAAGTATTTCCGTTTTGTAATAGTCTTGCGTTTAAGGTAGTCGCAAAGTCCCTGTTTAGTTCAAATATTGGGAATGACCGTATAGATCGTTTGCAATATATTACTGAGGAGGCACAACGCATGTTAGTAAAAGAACTACGCCAGCCTTTTCTAGGATGGTATTTTAAGTACTTTGGACCTGTAAAAAGGCATATGGCATTAACGCAGGAGGCTCGAGATATTCTCTCAGAATTAGTACGGGATAGAAGATCCAGTGGAGAGCGATATGATGACCTTTTAGATATGTTGCTAGATGCTCGTTATGAAGATGGTAGCGAGATGACTGAAGAGCAGCTTATAGATGAGATATTAATTCTATTTGTTGCAGGACACGAGACAACTTCTAATGCGCTTACTTTTGGATTTCAGTTATTGGCAAGGCATCCAGAAGAGCAAGAAAAGCTTAAAATGGCAACTGCTGAAGCAAAAAATAGTTCTTCTAATCTAATGGAATTCTTGCGTGCTCATGAGTATGCAAAACAAGTGGTAGAAGAAACAATGCGTTTATATCCGCCAGCTTATTTTATGGATCGTGTAAATCTTGAGGACGATACCTTTAATGGGTATCATTTTCCACGAGGATCTAATCTCCTATTCTCAGTTATTGAGATGCATATGCATACAGATTATTGGGAGGAACCAGAACGGTTTAACCCAGAAAGGTTTAAGGATAACGCGGGAATGAAGCATCCAGCCTATTTTCCTTTTGGAGCGGGACCTCGCATGTGTATAGGAAATAACTTTGCGATGTATGAAATGATCCTTGCGGTATCAGAAGTGACGGAGCGTTTTAAAATTAAATCGTTACATAGCAATATTGCGATTATACCACTTATTACTCTTAAACCTAAAAATGCTATATTAGAGTTCATTCCACACTAAGTGATAGAGAATCGTTCTAAACATACCTCATTCATTAAAGCCGAAGCAAAGCGCCTGGGTTTTATGTCTTGTGGTATAAGCAAAGCGGGCTTTCTGGAAGAAGAAGCACCTAGACTGGAAGCGTGGCTCAATAAAAATATGCACGGTGAGATGCAATATATGGAGAACCATTTTGACAAGCGGTTGGACCCCACCAAGCTTGTAGAAGGTTCCAAAAGCGTGATTTCTCTCTTACTTAACTACTACCCTAACGAATTACAGCGGGAGGATTCCTATAAAATATCTAAGTATGCCTACGGTCGGGATTATCACTTTGTGATTAAGGATAAACTTAAAGAGTTTCTACACTCCATTCAAGAAGAAATAGGTCAGGTTCACGGTAGGGCTTTTGTAGACAGCGCTCCCGTTCTTGATAAAGCATGGGCTGCAAAAAGCGGACTGGGATGGATTGGAAAGCACAGCAACTTATTGTCAAAAAAGACAGGCTCCTTTTACTTTATTGCGGAGCTCATAATAGATCTTGACTTAGATTACGACACTCCTGTGACCGATCATTGCGGGAGTTGCACCGCCTGTATAGATGCTTGCCCCACACAAGCCATCGTGGCACCTTATCAAGTAGATGGCAGTAAGTGTATAAGTTACTTTACGATTGAGTTAAAAAATGAGATGCCCGCTTTCGCGAAAGCGCACCTAGATGACTGGATGTTTGGTTGCGATGTATGCCAAGATGTATGCCCGTGGAACCGATTTTCGAAAAGTCATAGCGAACCCTTATTTGATCCCAATCCAAAACTTCTCGAATACTCTAAGAAAGACTGGGAAGAAATCACCCAAGAAGTATTCTCAGAAATTTTTAAAAAATCTGCCGTGAAGCGCACAAAATTCTCTGGATTGACGAGAAATATTGAGGCGCTCAAGAAACGCTCATAGAGCGAAAACGTTTTCGTAAACTTACATTGCGAATTTGCTATTTTCTAGCAACAAGACGTATATTCACTCAAGCAAATACCTTTTTTAATGCGAAAATGACAAAAACCGTCACGATACCCTGTGAATGTCTTTAAAGCAATGTGAAAATCTAGGTATGTCAAACATCTATTATACCATATAAAATATGAAACTTCCTAAGATCAATAAACCTAGTCTTTCCTTCTGGCAAATTCTTAATATGAATGTAGGATTCTTAGGAATTCAATACAGTTTTGGACTGCAACAAACAGCTATTAATCCTATATTTTTATATCTCGGTGCACCTGAAGATATGTTACCTATTTTAAATATTGCGGGCCCAGTAACTGGATTAATTGTACAACCTATTATTGGGGCAATGTCTGATAAAACTTGGTCGAACAGATGGGGAAGGCGCAAACCATATTTTTTAATTGGAGCACTCTTAGGTAGTGTTTGTCTTTTCTTGTTTCCTCACAGTCCTTTGCTTTGGTTTGCCGTTGGGTTATTATGGATTTTAGATGTAGGTAACAATATGGCAATGGAACCTTACAGAGCTTTCGTAGGAGATAAACTTCCAGAAAAACAATTGAGCTTAGGATATCAGATGCAGAGTTTATTTGTAGGGGCGGGAATTTTGCTAGCAAATGGTTCTATAGTGCTCTTCCAATATCTTTTTGGAGGAGAATCTGTAGAAGAAGCAGGTGTCATTCCTCAATGGATTTATTACTCTTTTTATATAGGAGCTTTCTTGTCGTTAGTTACTATTTTGTATTCTGTTTTTAAAACGCCAGAAATACCACCTACAGATGAAGAGTTAGAAGAAATTAATAAGATTAAAGCCCTGCCATTTTCTCAAAAAATAGCCGAACCTTTTAGAGAAATATCTCAAGCTGTTAAAAACATGCCCAAATTTATGTGGCGGTTAGGTGCTGTCTATTTGTTTCAATGGTATGCCCTTTTTATTTATTGGCAGTTTACGACTCCCCTTTTTAAATTGACTTTAGGATACAGTACATCAGAAGCGGCTTCTCAAGCAGCAAAGATGAGTCTTACTTACAATACAGTCACTATGCTCGTTGCACTTGCCCTAGTCCCACTTACTGTCAAGTTTGGAGGAAAAAAGATCTATGCACTTAGCGTACTAGGTTCTGGAATTGCCCTTTTTTTAATTCCTTATATCTCAGATCCAAATCTTGTGCTTGTTCCAATGATTCTTTTTGGGATAGGCTGGGCTGCTATGATGGGAATACCCTATACTATGGTGTCTAAAATTGTACCGCAAGAGCGCCGAGGTGTTTATATGGGAGTTTTAAATATGATGATTGTGATCCCTATGTTTATACAAACACTCACCTTTGGGCCTATATATAAATATCTACTAGGAAGTAATGCCATTAATGCAATGCTATTTGGTGCGGTTTTCTTTGTAATAGCTGCATTGCTTATTTTTAGACTCAATGACTCTAAAAATAAATTGTCACACTAATTTAAAATTACACACTGCTATTCAGCACTAAACTATGTAAGATGAAACACTTCGGAATTAAGCTTTCGTTATTTCTTAATTATTTTGTCTTTGCTATTTTGTTGAATAGCGTAGGAATTGTAATTCTCAAGTCTCTAAATAACTACGGAGTTGCAGAAGATACTGCAAGTATTTTAGAGGCATTTAAAGATTTACCTATTGCGATAGTATCTTTTTTAGTTGCTTCATTTTTGCCTAGGTTGGGGTATAAAAAGGCTATGCTTATAGCTCTTGCTCTTGTCACTATAGGGTGTATAGCGATGTATTATGGAAACTCTTTTGACACGGCAAAATTACTTTTTGCTACTGTGGGTGCATCCTTTGCGCTCATTAAAGTTTCTGTTTATTCCGTTATTGGCTTAGTGACAGATGGCACCAAAGAGCACAACTCTTTAATGAGTTCTGTGGAGGGAGTTTTTATGTTTGGAATAGCCTTAGCTTATTATTTATTTCCAGCGTTTAATACTGAGGGTGACCCAGATGCTTGGCTTAATGTATATTGGTTACTGGCAGCAATGACAGCAGTATCTTTTGTGATATTATTATTCACTAAGTTCGAAAACCCGCCGCAGCCAGAGGGTAGTGATCTCTCTCAGGATTTTATGGAGATGTTCAAACTCCTTTCCAAAATCCTTATTATAGTTTTTGTGATTAGTGCCTTTCTTTTTGTTATGATAGAACAAGGTATAATGACTTGGCTACCTACTTTTAATGAAAGAGTCCTTGGTCTAACCGAAAATTTAGCAATTATGATGGCTAGTATTCTAGCTATTTCTCTCGGTGTAGGAAGGTTAATTGCTGGGGCGCTTACTCGTAAGATTAATTGGATTTATGTGCTTTCAGCTTGTACAATTGTAGCGATGCTTTTAGTCATTTTTGTTCTGCCTAAGTTACTCAACTTGGAAGTGCAAGAAGTAAAGGGTTTAGGCGACATACCAATTTTAGGGTTTGCATTTCCAATAATTGGATTATTTATTGCGCCCATTTACCCACTACTCAATTCTGTGGTACTCTCTGCCTTACCTAAAAAAGTTCATAGTCCTATGACAGGATTGATAGTTATTTTTTCGGCATTAGGTGGTACTCTAGGAAGTAGAATCATTGGTTATCTTTTTAAAGAAGTAGGTGCTCAAAAAGCCTTTTACTTCACGCTTATCCCTATGACGGTGTTACTCATATGCTACTTTATTCTTAAACGCTTAACAGAAAAGAATGCACTTCAAGGGTAATATCTCACAAACACTTCAGAAACTTCTAGCGCAAGAAGATACAGATGGAGATAAAAAAATCACGATAGAAGACCAAGGGCCTAAGGCGTTTGAGATTGAGGTGTTTAATGATTCTGATTTACCGCTTCGCTCTCCCGTTGGTCGTGAATCTCAGAAGCACGATTTCGCGAAAGCGTATACCATAAGTGGTACGTATCATTTATCGAATTTTTTACAAGAACTCGCACTAGAAAAAGCATTAGGCAAAGTAGAAGCTTCAATCCCTCTCTGGAAAATAGAAGAAAATCCTACAGATCGTATCAATAGAATGATACGTGATTACTTTTGGGACGATCTTACTCGTACGATTGATAAAGAAGGCTTGTCAAAAATACTTACAGACACCAAGTCTCAAGACACAAAACAGCGTATGTATGTGCCTAGCACAGATAGTGCTGGAATAGATTATTACACCAGTCTTAAGGAAGAATTTCCTAATCTAGAAGTGGTGGTTTTACCTAAGGAGATCACCCCTCAATATGTAAAGTCTATCAATGAAAAGCCAGGTATTCTTGCTCTTGGTTTAGAAAACGGAAAAGGAATTCCATTTGTGGTTCCTGGCGGACGATTTAATGAGATGTATGGCTGGGATAGCTATTTTGAAGGTATAGGATTATTGCTTGATGATCGCGTAGATCTTGCCAAAGCAATGATTGATAATTTCTGTTACCAGATAGAGCACTATGGAAAAATTCTTAATGCAAATAGAAGCTATTATCTCACCCGCACCCAACCTCCATTTTTGAGTTCGTTTATTGTAGAAACTTACGAAAAAGATCCTTCTCTTGGGAAAGAATGGCTCGCTAGCGTAACCAAAACGGCAATCAAAGAATACGAGACCGTCTGGATGCAAGCGCCGCGACTTACCGAAAATGGACTCAACAGATATTATGCTCAGGGAATAGGTGTGCCGCCAGAAACAGAAGGAGGACATTTTGATGAACATCTATCCGCTTTCGCAAAAGGTGCGAGCCGCACTGGCAAAAATTCAACTCCAATATCTGTAGCAGAGTTAGTAAGATTATACCAATCAGGAGATTACAAATCGCAGGAGTTAGACACCTATTTCACCCACGATCGAAGCCTTAGAGAGAGTGGGCACGATACCAGCTGGCGTCTGGATGATGTGTGTGCAGATCTCAATGTGGTAGATCTTAATAGTTTGCTTTATAAGTATGAAGTAGACTTTGCATATATTATTGACACATATTTTAACGGAGAGTTGGAAGGATATCACGGTACTTATTGGTGGACAGTATCTTATGAAAGAATAGAACGTATGAATTCTTTTCTATGGAATGAAGAAGCAGGAAAGTATTTTGACTATAACGTCCAGACTAAGAAGCAAACACACTTTGAGAGTGCATCAAATTATTTTCCACTTTGGGCTGGACTTGTAGATCAAAGTAAAGTTCCTAAGATGGTCAAAAATCTTATGAAAAACCTGAAAGAAAAGGGAGGCATTGCAGGAACGTCTAGGGCTATGCACGATAAGTTTGGGCAAGATGCTGTACAACGCCAGTGGGATTATCCTAACGGGTGGGCTCCTCATCAAATGCTTATCTGGCAAGGCTTACTTAACTACGGTTTCAATAAGGAGGCACAGGAACTTATCTACAGGTGGCTATGGATGATCACTCGCAATGCGGTAGACTTCAATGGGGTAATCCCAGAAAAGTATGATGTGGTTTCTGCCACACATAAAGTATTTGCAGAGTATGGTAATGTAGGAACAGAATTTGACTATATCACTACCAGCGGTTTTGGCTGGATGAACGCGAGTTACCAACTTGGATTGTCGTTACTTGCACAAGAATATAGAACCCAATTAGATAAACTTATAGATCCAGATCAACTTTTTTAATGAGCCCTTACGAACACTCCATACAATTACTCAAGAAGGTAGCAAGTCCTAGAGGTTTTCTAGCTAGTGCAAACGATATTGCAAATTACAAACGCGTGTGGGCCAGAGATGGTGTTATCTGCGGTCTGGCAGGGCTGCTAGATGGAAATCAAGAACTAGTTGAAGGGATGAAAAATACGCTCCTTACTCTAGCAGATCATCAACATAGCCGTGGGATGATACCTTCTAATGTATATTTTGGTAAGCAAGGTGTAGAGGTAAGCTATGGGGGACTCGCAGGACGCGTAGATACGGTAGCTTGGTTTATAATTGGGGTGTGTCAATATGCCTATATAACAAAAGACACCTCTTTGTTAGAGCAATTAAAACCGCAGGTATTAAAAGGTTTTGAGATTCAAGAATCTTGGGAGTACAACAATGGTGACCTTATGTATGTCCCACGTTCTGGAAACTGGGCAGATGAGTACCCTACGCAAGGATTTATCTTATATGATCAGCTGTTACGTGTTTGGGCACTTAGGAGCTTCTTGCATTTTGAAGATAACCTGCAACTGCGTGCTAAAGAAAAAGCAATTACCTCAAAAATTTGCTTAAATTATAAAAAGACACAAAATGCTCAAGGCGTATATCACCCCAATGCATACAAAACGCTGGAAGAGACGTCGTATTGGGTTGCCTCTTTAGAGCCCGCTGGATATCAAACGCAATTTGATGGTTTTGCAAATAGTCTAGCCTTACTATTAGGAATAGGTACAGAGAAGGACCAAAAAGAACTACTTACATATACCAGAGGATTGCAAGAAGAGTTGTCATTGAATTTGCTTCCTGCATTTTGGCCAGTGATAAAGGAAGAAGATGAAGACTGGAAATGGCTTACCAATAACTGTAAGTACGAGTTTAGAAATCATCCGTATGAGTTTCATAATGGAGGTGCCTGGCAAATGGTAAATGGGTTTTATGGATGCGGTCTGGTACTTCAAAAAGAAGCTTTAGGCGCTCAAGAAGTATTGAGTGCCATAGAAAAACTCAATAGTATAGAAGATCATAGTTTTTATGAAAATTTCAACTCTCATACAGGAGCTCCTAACGGCGTTCCCTACTGTGCGTGGAGTGCAGCAGGACAAGTACTTTTAGAACATTATATAAAAGGGAATAGATTACTTACATGAAACACACAATAGATATCATATGTGTAGGTGAGATCCTGATAGACTTTATAGGTCATCAGGCAGAAGCTAAGATTTCACAAACTAAGGATTATCATAGATATTTAGGGGGTTCCCCTGCAAATGTGGCTATGAATATGACTCGATTAGGGATGAATGTGCGTATGGCAGGTACCATAGGTAAGGATGGTTTTGGCGAGTATGTAAAAGAAAAGATGGCAGAAAATGAAGTTTCAACGGAATGTGTTCGAGAAGATGAGATACATCCAACGTCTGTTATTTTTGTTTCTAAAACAACAGGAACACCAGATTTTGTACCGTTTAGAAAAGCAGATTTGATGATCACAGAAAATCAAATCCCTACAGAAATCCTCGAAAAAACAAAAGTCTTTCACACGACGGCTTTTGCATTAAGTAAAAATCCTGCACGTAATACGATTCTAGCAAAAGCCAAAGAAGCTCAAGCCTTAGGATCCACACTCAGTATTGATATTAATTATTCTGATCGAATTTGGAAAGACAGAAGCAAAGCGATTGAATGTATTACGCAGTATTGTGCCTACGATCCTTTGGTGAAGATTAGCGAAGATGATATGGATCGCTTGTTTGAAAAACAGTTATCTCACGAAGAAATTTTTACCTTCTTTCACGATCATCTTAAAGTAACTACAGTATGTCTCACGCTCGGTAGTAAGGGTGTTACGCTTTCGCGAAAGCATAAAGATCCCATTACCTTGCCTGCAGAAAAGGTAGATAATATTCTAGACGCAACTGGAGCGGGAGATGCTTTTTGGAGTGGTTTTTTGTTTGCCTACATCCAAAACTTAAAAATAGAACGCTGCTTAAAAATTGCCCTATCCCTTGCAGCCATTAAATTGCAAAATGTGGGACGTTTGCCCAAGAATGTAGATTTAATCTCAAGATTGTTGAGTATTACTTAAAATATAAATACGAGGTGCCTGTCCTTATAGGATTCCTTATTTTTGTTAGTTCATAACCTAATATATGAAGAAAGATAGTAAACGCAGAGAAGCCCTTGTGTATCATGCAAAACCTAGACCAGGTAAGATCGCTGTGGTGCCTACAAAAAAGTATGCTTCACAGAGGGATCTAGCACTAGCATACTCTCCTGGAGTAGCAGAGCCTTGTCTAGAAATTGCAAAAGACCCCAACAATGTCTACAAGTATACGGCCAAAGGTAATCTTGTCGCCGTAATTTCAAATGGCACTGCGGTTCTGGGTCTAGGTGATATAGGTCCTGAAGCTTCGAAACCGGTTATGGAAGGCAAAGGTCTGCTGTTTAAAATTTTTGCAGGAATAGATGTTTTTGATATAGAGGTAGATACAAAGGATGTAGATTCTTTTATAGAAACAGTAAAAAATATCGCCCCAACCTTTGGGGGTATCAATCTAGAAGATATAAAGGCCCCAGAAGCTTTTGAGATCGAGAGAAGGCTTAAAGAAGAATTAGACATTCCTGTAATGCACGATGATCAACATGGCACCGCCATTATCTCTGCTGCCGCATTGCTCAATGCATTAGAAATAGCCGAAAAGAAAATAGAAGATGTGCGCATTACTGTAAGTGGTGCAGGAAGCGCAGCCGTTTCTTGCATGAATTTGTATGTTGCATTGGGAGCCAAGCTCGAAAATATTTTCATGTTTGATAGTGAAGGCTTGCTTACGGCATCACGAACAGAACTTGCACCTAGCCAAGCACGATTTGTAAATGAAGACAAGTTTTCTAATCTAGCAGAGGCCCTGGTAGATGCAGACGTTTTTTTAGGACTATCTGTGGGAAATATTGTAAATCAAGATATGATTAGGACTATGGCTCCTAAACCCATTGTTTTTGCAATGGCAAATCCTAATCCAGAAATCCCTTACCAAGAAGCGTGTGCTGCTAGAGAGGATATCATTATGGCTACAGGTAGATCAGACCATCCTAATCAAGTTAATAATGTGCTTGGTTTTCCTTTTATTTTTAGAGGAGCATTAGATGTGAGAGCTACTTGTATTAATGAAGAGATGAAGATGGCTGCCGTGAAGGCGCTTGCTCAATTAGCCAAAGAACCTGTTCCAGAACAGGTAAACATTGCTTATGGGGAGACGCGTCTCGCCTATGGTAAAGATTATATTATACCTAAACCGTTTGACCCTAGATTGATTACCACTGTTCCCCCAGCCGTTGCAAAAGCAGCTATGGAAAGTGGTGTGGCAAAAGAACCCATCACAAACTGGGAGCGTTATAATGAAGAACTTCTTGAGCGATTAGGTGAGGATAATAAAATTATCCGTTTGTTGTTGGATAGAGCACGCTTAGATCCTAAAAGAATAGTCTTTGCAGAGTCAGATCAGCTAGATGTCTTGAAAGCCGCACAGATAGTATATGACGAGGGAATCGCTATTCCTGTTTTGTTAGGTAATAGAGAGGTAATTTTAGAACTTAAAGAAGAGATAGAGTTTGATGCAGATGTAGAGATTATAGATCCAAAATCTAATGAAGAGCTAGATCACGTATCAAAGTATGCCGAGATTTATTGGGAATCTAGAAAGCGCAAGGGTATCACCTTGTTTGATGCAAAGAAGTTAATGCGCCAGAGGGACTACTTTGCAGCTATGATGGTTAAGGAAGGCGATGCAGATGGAATGCTATCTGGTCACAGTAGGAGCTATCCTTCTGTAATAAAACCTGTATTAGAAGTAATTGGCCCAGCAAAGGGTGTGCAAAAGGTGGCAGCCACCAATCTGATGATTACCTCTAGAGGTCCGTTATTTTTATCCGATACTTCCATAAATATAGAGCCCAGTGCAAAGGAACTTGCAAAAATTGCACAAATGACGGCCACAACTGTAAAAATGTTTGGCTTAGAACCTGTAATTGCAATGACTTCCTATTCTAATTTTGGATCTTCTAACAATGAGAAAGCAAAAAAAGTTAGAGATGCAGTCTCCTATCTTCATAGGTATTACCCCGATTTAATAGTAGATGGAGAAGTACAGGCAGATTTTGCATTAAATAGAGATATGCTACAGCGCAAATTTCCATTTTCAAAACTTGCGGGACGTAAAGTAAATACACTTGTATTTTCTAATATAGATAGTGCAAATATTACGTACAAGGTGATCAAAGAGTTAGAAAGGGCTGAAAACATAGGTCCTATTATGTTAGGTATGAGTAAACCAGTACACGTGCTTCAATTGGGAGCTAGTGTGGACGAGATAGTTCATATGGCAGCGATAACCGTTGTAGATGCTCAAAAGAAGGAAAAATACGGAATGGAAGGTTTCTTGAAATAAGGTGTATTTGAACGATATTTTTTTGCGCTTTCGCGAAAGCGTGCATCTTCAAAACTTCCAATGCTTAAATCAATTTGAGGTCTAGATAATTTTCTTACATTTACTCGCTTAATACTTGGATTTTTTAAATGATTACTCACCTAAGCGGAAGGCTTATTGAAAAAACCCCAACCTATGTCGTTATAGACTGTAATGGAGTGGGGTATTTTGTTAATATATCTTTACATACATTTTCGTCCCTGCCAGAGACAGAAGGATTGAGGCTTTATACCCATTTACAGGTGAAAGAAGATAGCCACACGCTTTACGGTTTTGTTGATAAAATGGAGCGTGAGATATTTAGATTACTTATCTCAGTATCAGGTATAGGCTCTAATATTGCAAGAACAATGTTATCATCATTACATCCAGACCAGATAAAACAGGCTATTGCTTCTGGAGATGTGGCTACTATACAGAGTATTAAGGGAATAGGAGCGAAGACGGCTCAGCGTGTTATCTTAGATCTTAAGGATAAAATCTTAAAAGTGTTTGATATTGATGTAGAATCTGCAGTATCAAGCAATACTAGTAAAGAAGAAGCGTTATCTGCACTAGAGACCTTAGGTTTTGCTCGAAAACAAGCTGAGAAAGTTTGTGGAAACATATTAAAAGAAATGCCAGATGCCACGGTGGAAACAATTATAAAAGAGGCTTTAAAAAAATTATAATACCATTTTGAATTTTAAAAAATACGCAACTATATTTTTCCGTTTTACGTGTTTCGTCGGTGTTCTTTTACTTGGAACCACACTTGGAACAGCGCAAGAAACCAATGAAGTTCAACAGGATTCTACAGATACAGGTTTTTCTTTAGGAAATCTAGAGCTTCCTAATCCTGCGAGTATCGTATCAAAATATACTTATGATCCGGAACTAGACAGGTATATATATACAGAACAATTAGGAGATTTTAATATAAATTACCCTCTTATTCTTACGCCAGAGGAGTATGAGCGCCGTGTTCGTGACGAACGAATGAAGGCATACTTTAAGGAAAAAATAGCAGCCTTAGATGGAAGGACTGAAGAAGGAAAAGAAAATCAGAATAGTTTATTGCCAGCTTTTTATGTGAAGTCTGATTTATTTCAGAGTATTTTTGGAGGTGATAAAATAGAATTTACCCCTACAGGTTCTGTGGAGATGGACCTTGGATTATTATTCACAAAGCAGGATAATCCAGCATTTTCACCACGTAACAGGAGTAATTTTACCTTTGACTTTGATCAACGAATTAGCCTTAGTTTATTAGGAAAGGTGGGGGAACGTCTTCAAGTTACGGCTAACTATGACACTGAGTCTACCTTTGACTTTCAAAATCAAATTAAATTAGAATACACGCCTACAGAAGACGATATTATTCAAAAGATTGAAGTGGGTAATGTAGCGATGCCTCTCAATAGCGCTTTAATTCAAGGCTCTCAAAGCTTGTTTGGGGTTAAAACTGAGTTACAATTTGGGAAAACAAATATCACAGCGGTTTTTGCCGAAAACAGATCACAACCTAGAACGGTAGTGGCAGAAGGCGGTGCCACCGTTCAGGATTTTGAAGTCTTTGCATTGGATTATGATGAGAATCGCCACTTCTTTTTGGCACATTATTTTAGAGATATCTACGATCAATCACTTGCAAATTATCCTTTTATCAATAACAATATTCAAATTACAAGGGTAGAGGCGTGGATCACAAACAGGCAGGCTCAAACTAATAATGCAAGAAATATTATTGCTATACAGGACATAGGAGAGTCGGATCCAGATAATGTAGGCTTAGATTTTCCGCCTTCAGGATTTATTAATAATGTCCCTGGAGCTTTTCCTGATAACGCTAATAATGATTTTAACCCTCGTGGGATTGACAACCCTGCAGTACAGTCTGCCCTCAACCCTTCTATAAGGGATGTTGCAACGGTACAAGATGGTTTTGGAGGGGTACAGGTAGAGGATGGTACAGACTATGTACTTTTAGAAAACGCACGTAAATTAGACCCCAACCAGTATACTATTTATCCACAATTAGGATATATTTCATTAAATCAACGTCTTAATAATGATGAGGTTTTAGGAGTTGCATTTCAATATACAGTAGGCGGCCAGGTGTATCAAGTGGGAGAGTTTGCTAACGACGGTATTGACGCGACAAATGGTGATCGTCCTGATGCAGATGGCGATGGTATCCCAGATGTTGCTGATGCAGATAGCCCGCAAGTTCAGGCAGACGATGATAATGATGGTATTGCAAATATTGCAGATGCAGATGTAAATGGTGATGGGATATTTAATGGATTAGATAACAACGCAGATGGTATAGATGATGATGTGATTCCACCTGGTCTTGCAGGGAGTCCCCAAAATCTAGTAGTTAAGATGCTCAAAAGTAATCTTACCAATGTTTCAGAGCCTATCTGGGATCTGATGATGAAAAATATTTATCCCTTAGGCGCATTTGGGCTAGAGCAAGACGGTTTTAGAATGAATATTGTGTATTCCGACCCTTCGCCCATTAACTATATAGAGCCTGTAGAAGGAGCTCCTTTACCAGCTGCTTTTGATGCTGAAAACCCTCTACAAGCGACAACATTATTACAGCTTTTTAATTTAGATAGACTCACGACTTTTGGAGACCCTCAAGTAGGAGGTGATGGGTTTTTTGATTTTGTTCCAGGTACCACTGTGCATACGCAAAATGGTAGTATAGTTTTTACAACAGTAGAGCCTTTTGGAGAAAGCCTGTTTAATCAACTTAGAATTGAAGATGATGAGATCTATGACGATGGTATTGAAAACCAAGATCAGGAAATAACAACATTTAATCCTCACCAAGCAAAATATGTTTATCGGTCACTTTATAAATCTACCAAGACAGTAGCTCGGGATAATGCAGATAAAAATAAGTTTGTACTTAAAGGGCGCTATAAATCTACACAAGAAAGTGGTATCCCTTTAGGCGCATTTAATATTCCTCAAGGTTCTGTAACAGTTACTGCTGGTGGAAGAGTTTTAGTTGAAGGCCTTGATTATACAGTAAATTATCAATTAGGTCGTGTAATTATTCTTGATAAATCGCTGGAAGCTTCCGGTATTCCTATTTCTGCTTCGGTAGAGAATAATGCGGTATTTGGGCAACAAAATAAACGTTTTACAGGGATTAATGTAGAGCATAGATTTACAGATGATTTTATAATAGGAGGTACTTTTATGAAATTGAATGAGCGACCGCTCACGCAAAAAGCAACCTATAGTTTTGAGCCTATAAACAATACAATTTTTGGGTTAAACGCTCAATATTCTACAGAGCTTCCATTTCTGACGAGATTTGCAAATAAGTTACCTAATATAGATACAGATGCACCTTCCAATTTTTCCATAAGAGGTGAAATGGCATATTTAGTTCCTGGACAACCTAAAGGAACAGAGTTTAACGGTGAGGCAACTTCTTATGTAGAAGATTTTGAGGGATCACAAACAAGTATCGATATTAGTAGTCCCTTACAGTGGTTTTTATCTTCTACTCCAGTAGGTTTCGGAGGGGAATTGGCAAATGACGACTTGACTGTAGGTTTTAGAAGAGCAAAGCTTGCTTGGTATACGATTGATCCTATTTTTTACAATGCACAAAGGCCAGATGGTCTTAATGAATCTGATATGTCCTTACCAGAGACGCGCCGTGTATTTAGAGATGAGATTTTCCCTCAACAAGATATTATTGCAGGCCAACCGCAAGCATTATTCACCCTTGATTTAGCATACTTTCCAGAAGAAAGAGGACCTTATAATTTTAGTCCAGATGCACAAGACGAAGTGCTTCAAAATCCAGAGCAGAACTTTGGGGGAATTATGCGCCAACTCACAGCAACAGATTTTGAACAATCTAATGTAGAGTTTGTAGAATTCTGGTTGCTAGATCCTTTCTTTGCAGATGGAGATACTACTAGCCCAGGAGGTAAGCTCACGATCAACTTAGGTAGTATTTCTGAAGACATTTTAAAGGATGGTAGGAAACAATACGAGAATGGCCTGCCTAATGACGGAGGTTTAGAAGGGACAACCGCGACCAACTGGGGAAAAGTGCCTACGAATCAGTCACTTGTTTATGCGTTTGATACCGAGGGTGTGCAACGAACCAATCAAGACATAGGGTATGACGGTTTGAGCGATATAGAGGAGGCGCAAGAGTATCCTAATTTTGCAGGACTACCTGATCCGGCAGGTGATAATTATGAATACTTTGTACAAGCATCGGGTGGTGTGGTAGAGCGTTATAAGGCGTTTAATAACTTACAAGGAAACTCTCCTGTAGAAGTCACTCAAACCAACCGCGGAAGCACAACCCTACCAGATGTAGAAGATATTAACCGTGACAATACCATGAACACGGTAGATGCTTATTATGAGTATGATGTAGAGATCAATCCAGGCTCTCTCTCTGTTGAGGATAATGATTTTGTTACGGATGTTCGAGAGTTAACTGTTACAGCCCAAGATGGAACAGACATCCCAACAAGATGGGTACAGTTTAGAGTCCCTATTAATCAATTTGATAATGCTGTGGGAGGAATTTCTGACTTTAGAGCAATCCGCTTTATGAGGATGTATATGAGTGAGTGGCAAGACCCTATAGTATTGCGTTTTGGAACCCTAGACCTTGTAAGAGGAGACTTTAGGAGGTATTTGCTCTCGCTTGAAAGCTCAGAAAGTAATCCTAATGACAACCCAACGGATGATCCCACCACGTTTGAGGTTGCAGCTGTTAATATATTAGCAAACGAAACTAGAGTGCCTATTCCTTATGTACTTCCTCCAGGGGTAGTGCGGGAACGTCTTAACAATAACAATAACAATATTAGACAAAATGAACAGTCTCTTTCCTTAAAAGTAGATGAGCTAGAACCGCAAGATGCTAGAGGTGTTTACAAGTACTATAATCTGGATATGAGGCAATATAGTAGGTTGAGGATGTTTCTTCATGCAGAAGGTCCCGCGATCCCTAGCGGTGATCTAGGGGGAGCACCTGTTGAAGATGAAACCAAACTAGATGATCTAGAAATGATAGGTTTTATTAGAATGGGAACAGACTTGAATTCAAATTTCTATCAGATTGAACAAGCGCTTTTAAAAACACCTTTTGGAGCTTCTGCCAGATCTGACGTGTGGCCTGCACAAAATGAAATTGATATACCGCTTGAATTATTACAAATTGTTAAAGCCAAAGTCCTTAATGGACAATTTGAACCTGTAACTAACGATCCAGATGAGGTATATTACTTTGATGGTCAAGGAGAACAACTTTTAGATCCAGAAAATACTCCTTTTGAAGAAGGGGAAGTGCGTATAGGAATTAAAGGACTGCCTAGTTTTGGAGATATCAGGACGTTAATGTTAGGTGTAAAAAATTCTAACTCTAGTACGGGACCTCAGAGAAGAATAGGAGGGGAAGTTTGGTTTAATGAATTACGTCTGGAAGGATTGGATAACTCTGGAGGGTGGGCAGCCGTTGTAAATATGGATGGTAACATTGCTGATTTTGCAAATGTATCTGCCACCGCAAGACAAAGTACAAGCGGCTTTGGATCTATAGATCAAGGACCTCAAGAGAGAAGCCTTGAAGATGTGTTTCAGTATGATGTGGTTACCAATGTAAATGCAGGACAATTACTACCTAAGAAATGGGGTATTCAAGTGCCTTTTAACTACGCAATAGGAGAGCAGATTATTACACCTAAGTTTGATCCTCAAGCCTTAGATATTGAGCTTAGTCAGCGTATAGCAAATGCTGCCACTCCAGAGGATGCAGAGAGAATTGAAAATAGAGCAGAGGATTATACGCGCAGAAAAAGTATCAATCTTATAGGTGTACGTAAAAACCGAACTACCGAGAAAAAACCAATGCCTTACGATGTAGAGAACTTAACTTTTTCGTATTCTTATAATCAAACGGATCATAGAGATTTTGAAATAGAACAGTCACTAGATCAGAACGTACGCTTAGGAGGAACTTATAATTTTGACTTTAATCCCAAACCTTTAGAGCCTTTTAAAAAGAATGACTCCTTATTTATGGGAAAATATTGGAAGTTTTTAAAAGATTTCAATTTTAATTATTTACCCTCAAGTGTTGCGGTAAGTTCCAATATCACAAGGCAGTATAACGAGCAGAAATTTAGAGATGTAGATCAGAACCAAGGAGATATAGGGCTGCCTAAATTGTTTCAAAGGAATTATTTATTTGACTGGCAATACAACGTAAACTTCCCCATTACCAATAGCCTTAGAGTAAACTATGACATGAGCCATAATAGAATTGTTCGAAATTATTTGGACGAAGACGGCGCTCCATTGTTTTTAAATAATTTAGGTGAGGAGCGAGATGGTTTTGGGGTGTACGATGGATTTTTTGATGTAGGGACACCTAATACGCATTTCGGAACACTTCAACTCAATTACGATTTGCCATTTGATAAGTTCCCGTTTACAGAATGGATCAATGCTACATATGCTTACACTGCGAGTTACAGGTGGCAGCGAGGATCTCAACAGTTCCAGACATTGGATGCAGATGGCGATGGTGTTCTAGATAATCTTGGAAATGCTATAGAGAACACAAACACGCACGCAATTAACGGAACCTTCGAGATGGACAAACTCTATAAGTATATAGGTTTAACCAAGAAGTCCAAAAAGAGAACTGCGCCAAGAGCAAGAGGAGGAAGGTTACCATCTCCTGATGATGATGGGATAAGTGCGAGAGAGCGTAAAATAAAGGAAGATGAAGCTCAAAATAATTCTGGTAATAGTTTAAGCGGCAGTGATAGAGCTCTGAATACAGGAATAGGTTTACTAACCGCAGTAAAAAGAATACAAGTAACGTACCAAGAAGATAATGGATTGTACCTACCAGGATATACCCCATCCATTGGTTTTGCAGGAACCCTTAGGCCTACAGCTGGCTTTATATTTGGTAGTCAAGCAGAAGTGCGTGAGCTCGCAGCAAGAAATGGATGGTTAACCCTATTTCAAAACTTTAATCAGCAATACAGAGAGATAGAAAGTAGAAATCTCGCTATACAAGCAAGAGTTGGGCTGCTTAAAGACTTAGATATAGATCTTAATTTTAATCGCGTTTTTCAAGAGAATTATGCTGAGAATTATAGGGTAGATCCCAATACACTGCAGTACCAGTCTCTTACGGGTAATGCATTTGGAAATTTTAATATATCTACCCTACTTATAGGAACTGCCTTTAGTAAAAGTACATCAGAGTTTTCAGAAACGTTTAATACGTTTAGAGCAAACAGACTGGCTGTGGCAAACAGACTGGCAGAAAATTTTTACGGTAACACAGATTATCCAATAGATGAAAATGGTTTCCCAGAAGGATTTGGAAGAACAAATCAAGCAGTATTATTGCCTGCTTTCCTATCGGCGTACACAGGTAAAGACGTAAATAGCACTAAGCTAGGTCCTTTTAGAAATATCCCACTACCTAATTGGAATATTAAGTACACAGGTTTGATGCGTATCCCATGGTTTAAGAAAAATTTCAAACGTTTTTCTATGCAACATGGGTATACTGCAGGATATACAATTAATCAGTTCAATACCAACTTAGCCTTTAATAGAAGTACAGATAACAATCCGGAAACGGCGCAAGTAGATCAGGCAAATAACTTTTTGAATCAAACACTATTCAACACGGTAACGCTTACAGAGCAGTTCACACCACTAATGCGTTTGGATTTTGAAATGAGAAACTCGGTAAAAATACTTGCTGAGGTAAAAAGAGATCGGGCACTTGGATTGAGTTTTGATAATAACCTACTTACAGAAATTAAGGGAGATGAGTACATAGTCGGGCTAGGATACCGCGTAAAGGATCTCACGTTTGTCACCAAGTTTGGAGGTAGGCGTAAGGTGCTTAAGAGTGATCTTAATTTTAGAGCAGACATGTCTTTAAGACGCAACCAGACTATTATACGATATCTTGATATAGATAATAGCCAGACTACTGCGGGGCAAGATATTTATGGACTGCGATTTACGGCAGATTATGCGCTGAGTAAGAATCTAACGGCTTTATTCTTTTATGACCACACGTTCTCAACCTTTGCTATATCTACGGCATTCCCGCAAACAACTATTCGAAGTGGATTTACAATGAGGTACAACTTTGGTAACTAAATGAATTATATTTATTACGCTTTCGCGAAAGCAAAATAAACACGATTAAAACTAAACACATACAACCTTATTTAACACAACTACTATGAGCATACCAGCCGAATTGAAATATACAAAAGACCACGAGTGGGTGCGTATTGATGGAGACATCGCAACTGTGGGGATCACCCATTTTGCCCAAGGAGAGTTAGGAGACATTGTCTACGTAGAGGTAGAGACCCTAGACGAGACTCTTGATAAAGATGAAGTTTTTGGAACGGTAGAAGCAGTAAAAACAGTATCTGATCTATTCTTGCCATTATCTGGAGAGATTATTGAATTTAATGAGTCATTAGAGGATGAGCCAGAAACTGTAAATTCAGATGCATACGGAGCTGGATGGATGATTAAAATTAAAATTTCTAATCAAGACGAAGTAGCAGAACTTCTAGACGCAGAAGGGTATGCAGCGCTTATTGGGGCATAAGTTTTTTATCTATGCCGTTATAGCCTACACGCTATTTCTTACCGCAGGCTCTTTAATTAATTTGAGCGACTTGCCACAGCCACCTAATAACTTTGACAAGGTGGTTCACGTAGGAGGTTATTTTGGACTGGCGTTGTTATGGATACTTTGGGAGTTATTCCGCAAACCCTTTAGAGATAAAACCATTGTCATAAAAAGACTCCTTGTAGTATCCTTCATGGTTATTATTTATGGCATATTTATTGAATTCTTACAAGGTATATTAACAACATACAGAACCGCAGACGGGTGGGATATTGTTGCAAATACTTTGGGAGTTTTACTGGCGCTAGGTGTTGCACTTCTGTTGATTACTCAAACAACCCTGCTAAAATCGAAATTTTAGTTTTATTTTACTTTTTTATTTCGTTACTTTAGCTTCTTAAATACTTTTAATAATATGGAACCTAAGAAAAACCCAAAAGCAGACCTTCGAAAGAGAAGTATGCTGTTTTTCCAAATTGGACTTATTCTAGTCTTGTTCTTTGCTTGGAGAGCTATCGAGCATAAGACGTATGATAGAAGCGGTATAGATATTGGAACACTAGATCTTGACGATGAAGATGATGAAGAAATTCCAATCACAGAGTTAAATACTCCACCGCCACCACCGCCACCGCCACCGCCACCAGCACCAGAAATTATCGAGGTTGTAGAGGATGAAGAAGAAATAGAAGAAACGATTATAGAATCTACAGAAACTGATGCCGACGAAGAAATTGTTGAGGTAGAAGAAGTAGAGGTTGTAGAAGAAGAAGAAGAAATTGCAGACGTACCCTTTGCAGTGATCGAAAATGTACCAATTTTTCCAGGATGTGAATCTAAGACGAATAACAACGATCGTAAGAAGTGTATGAGTGAGAAGGTAAGTAAGCTTGTAAACAGAAAATTCAATACTGAGTTAGGGGCGGATTTAGGTCTTCAAGGAGTTAACAGAATTTTTGTAAGTTTTAAGATTGACAAGAAGGGTAATATCGTTAATATTAGATCTCGTGCACCACACCCAAGATTGGAGCAAGAAGCAGAAAGAGTAATTAAATTATTACCTAAAATGACACCAGGTAAGCAAAGAGGACAACCAGTGGGGGTTCTTTATTCGCTGCCTATTACATTTAAAGTAGAAGACTAAGACTTTTTAGTTATCCTTATAAAATATGAAATCCCGATCGCGTAAGCTTTCGGGATTTCTTTTTGGTATGCTTGTTGATTCGTTTTAATAATTGTTTAACATTTTTAAAACCACATCTTATGAAAAATTCACAAGATCGTACGAACGTTCGCCAAAACGAATCGTACACCGCATCACGCAAGCATGCAGCAAATTTACGAAGAAATCCCACGCTGCACTTTCAAGTGGGATTAATACTAGCCTTGCTAGTCGCCATTTTCTTTATGGAGGTCAAGATGCCTACTAGGGCGTATAAATCAGACACGATGGATGATGACTTTGAAGAAGCGGTTTGGGATCAGAATTTCCAAGTTCAAAAAAAGATTGTTGAAGTCAAAATTCCAGAAATTAAGGAGCCTGAACCGCAGCAATTCATTCCTGATGATGTGACCCCTATTGATAATGATAAGGAATTAATTGAAACCGTTTTGAAGGGAACAACAGAGCCGGAAATTGACACTCCTATGATAGATCCTAACGCTGGAGTTACATATGTGGATGAAGAGGAGGACTTTGCGCCCATACCTCTTGCTTTTATTGAGGAAGCACCTCTGTTTCCAGGATGTGAAAAAATGGATACTAACGATGAACGTCGTGAATGCATGAGTTCCAAAGTTTCTCGACTTATTCAGAAAAAGTTTGATACTCAATTAGGAGAACGACTTGGACTTTCAGGTATAAATAATATTGATGTTATGTTTACTGTAGACGCAACAGGTAAGGTTACCGATGTTAAAGCTAGAGCTCCTCACGATAAATTAGAGGAAGAAGCAAAAAGAGTAATAGATTTATTACCAGACATGATACCAGGTAGACAGGGAAATAAAAACATAGGCGTTATTTACTCCCAGAGAATCTCTTTCAAAATTCAAGAGTAACATTGAGGCATCATTTATCAATCATCCCGCTGCTGCTAGTAGCGGGATTTTTGTATTTAAAATTCCTATCTTTCACTCCCAAAGGTACCCTACAACATGCAAAGAATTTACTACCTACTAGCACTTCTTGTAATTTCCGGATTTTCGTATGCCCAAGTAAGCTTGAGCGACTTTGAGAAATATCCCGTTTTTGAAGAGTGCAAAGGCTCAGAAATAAAAGAATTACCCTATTGTTTTAATAGTACGCTTACACAATTTGTGCTAGATAATTTTAATGTTCCAGATAAAGTAGCACAAGAAAATTATGAAGGTCAGATAGTGCTCCTATTTGAAGTGACTAAAGAAGGAACTTTTAAACTATTACATACAGAAGCTATTTACAAAGAGCTTAAGGAGGAGGCGCAGAAAGTTTTTAATAAACTCCCTACCATTAATCCTGCTACGTATGGAGGAGATCCAACGTTTATGCAGTTTACGATGCCTATTAAAATACCGCTTTCGCGAAATGCTATATCGAGTCCACAACCATCAGATCAAACAGATGCTAATGTGGCTCAGGTCAATCAAGAAAACAATCCTCTAAAAGAAGAATACGATGCTATTAAAAATTTAGAATTTCAAAGAGATCAAAAGTTTAGTAGCCAGTTGAATATTCCTTTTTCGCATCAAGTATATTCACGATTTGATCAACAATTGAATCTAGTAGGGACCAATAGCCATACGGCGAGCAAGCCTTTTTTGTATGATATGGTAGATCCTTATTACGATTTTATAGCCGTTGCAGATTCTCTAGCCACAGGCAAAACAGGCTGGTGGGGGCGCAAGTGGTCTGATGAGCATATGGTGCGCGTGCAGGGAGAAGACTACTGGTTTACATTAGACCCCGCCGCAGATCTACAGCTAGGTTTGGAAACAGACGATCTTTCTAAAAATGATTTTACGTATAATAATACAAGAGCAGTTTTTGTACAAGGAGGATTAGGTAAAAAACTTAACTTCTTTGCGGCTGTATATGAGAGCCAAGGAAGATTTCCTGGGTACTTTGATCGATTTGCAAGATCACTGAGGCCCGATGGAGGAAATCCAGCAATTATCCCTAGCCGTGGTATTGCCAAAACAGGAAGAAATGGAGATCTAGATTATCCCGTAGCCGAAGGATATCTTTCTTTTACACCTAGTAAATATTTTAATCTACAAATAGGTCACGGAAAACAATTTATAGGAGACGGATATCGCTCCCTTTTATTGAGTGATAATTCTAGCTACTATCCTTTTATAAAATTAAATACCACCTTCTGGAAGATTAAGTATACAAACACGTGGACCTCTCTAAGAGATGTCCGTCCAGAAGTTACGGCAGATGGTTCTTTTAGAACTAAATTTATGGCTAATCATTACTTGAGTTGGAATGTAAGTAAGAAACTTAATCTGGGATTCTTTGAGTCGGTTATTTGGGATAATGAAAACGACCGTGGTTTTGATCTTAATTATCTCAATCCAGTTATCTTTTTTAGAGCGATCGAATTCTCTACAGGTTCTCGAGGAGGGAACGCGCTTATTGGTCTTTCAGGAAAGTATAAGTTTAACGATCGTGTTAATGCCTATGGGCAAGTGGTTATAGATGAATTTACGGCAGATGCTATTACTGGTGGTAACCAAGATTATAGAAATAAGCAGGGCGTACAATTAGGAGTGAAATATTACAATGCTTTTGGGGTGCCTAATCTAACGTTGCAAGGGGAGTACAATCAAGTGCGCCCTTACACCTACTCGAATAACGAGATACAGCTTAACTATGGTCACGCAAACCAGTCTCTAGCACACCAGTGGGGAGCAAACTTCAAAGAATATATTGCAATTGCACGATATGAGAGAGACCGCTGGTACGGTACAGGAAAAATTATTCTAGGAACGCGAGGTCTTGAGATAGGAGATATTAATGACGTGTATTTTGGAGGTAGTATCTATGGTAATGATGAGAACAGACCAAGTGATACAGGAATTGAATTCTTTCAAGGGAATAAAGCCACTACTTTTTATGGAGATCTAGAAGTAGGCTATCTCATCAACCCAGCTACCAATCTTAAAGTATATGCAAACGCAATTTACCGCGATTTTAAGGTAGAGACGCAAGATGCTTTAAACTTCGATACAAATACGCTCTGGTTTAATATTGGGTTTCGAACAGATTTGTTTAATTGGTATTATGATTATTAGGGAGTATACTTTAGAGCTTCGCTCTTCCAAAGGTTCTAAATCTCGCAAGCTAAATTTCGCGAAAGCATAAAAAACACCTTTCATCACATACGATCTTAATCTATCCTAGCGTTATATGTTTAGGCAGACAACGACTCCTTAAACCTTATTGGATATGTTAGTAAGAATCACCTTAGTGGGGATGGTGAGTCTGTTGTTGTTTTCTTGTCAAGAATCAAACTGCCACCGTTCTCAGCTCAACCCAATCTTGGGTAAAAATGACTATAATACGGCCGCTTACCAGCTAGAGTTGTACAGACTCATCAAAGAAAGTCCAGAAGTAGATTACTATTTTGAAATGCGAGAGGAGTTCTTTGGTCAAAATTACATTGTAGTAAGTGCTTATGGAGATGCCTTTTGCGGGAAGCTTTGCCTCCTTATTGCAGAGGAAGATATGGAACACATAAAGTTATCTCCTACAAAGGATGTTTCTGGTGCACAATTAATAGGACTACGATACACTAAAAAAGAAACCGATTATGGCGCTACTTTCGTATATCAAGATCTGGAATATGTTGTGTATTAACCTACTCCATTCCGTCATTCTGAACTTGTTTCAGAATCACACAAGAAGCTCTGGGTGTGTATGGTATAATCTTCAATGAAAGTTGCTTCTATAAAAACTGTCACCTTCTTCAAAGCAGTATGAGAACCTGAAACAAGTTCAGGTTGACGTTTAGTCCTAGTGCCGTTCCGTCATTCTGAACTTGTTTCAGAATCGCACAAGAAACTCAGGTATCGCAAAGTAAAATCTCCTATAAAATTGTCTTATCTTCAAAGCAGTATGAAAACCTGAAACAAGTTGAGGTTGACGGCTTGTTTTTATTCCCTTGTTATCCTGAGCCTGTCGAAGGATCTGTAATCGCCTTTCTCTTAAAACTTAGATAGCGCCTGTCTTGAGCTCGTCGAAAGGCTCAGTTTGACAAAGACGATGTATGGTTTAGTGCGATTTAAAATTTCCAATATGCCATAAAATTCCCGATGGATCGTGCATAAAAAATTCCCGACCCCAGTCATTGTCCTGTATTTTGGAAAGACGTACGCCTTTTATGCTCGTTATATCAATTGATTTTAAGTGATCTAAGTAGGCGTCTAATTCTGCTATCTCTAGAAATAACATACTATTATCTACCCAATCTTTTACATAGGCATCTTGAAGGTAAAAGGAAACGGTCCCCATGATAAAAAGAGACATATCTGGAGATATAATACGTTCTGTAAAACCGATTCTTGTATAAAAATCTCTTGAGATCGCGTAGTCCTTAGCTCCTATAAAAGGTCGTAAAGAGTTTGTCGTAAGTTCCATATGTTAAAGATAGGAACTATTCTTGGGAGATGCTTTGATAAGCCGTGCGCCTCATTTTCTCACCCGTGATAAATTGCCCTTCTGTTTGTGCGTCTGTAAACCATTGTGATGTAAGAGATTCCATTGCGGCTATTTGATCTTCGGTTTTGCCTTGTTGTATGGCAGCAGAGACATTGTCATGAATGCCTTGTAGCATCTCGTGGTACTTTTTATAATCTGTCTTTGTAGCAAGTCCTCCGTGACCAGGGATGATTTTTGTATCGTCGTTACTAATCATCAGTCCTTTTTTGGCAGCTTCAATGTCTCCCTTGAGGCTCCCGCCTCTGCGCACGTCTATAAAAGGAAATCTACCGTTAAAAAAGGTATCTCCAGTGTGTAACACGTTACTTTGTGTAAAGTATACTAGCGCATCACCATCTGTGTGGGCATTGTGTACGTGGGTTAAGAAAATATCATTACCGTTCATGTAAAAAGTAGCGTCATCACTAAACGTAATTACAGGGAGTCCTTCAGTTTTACTTTCGGCGAGTCGCTTGCGTACGTTGTCTTGTGCTACGATGGTTGCTCCTTTTGCTTCAAAGTTGGCATTTCCACCAGAATGATCACCGTGAAAATGGGTATTCATTAAAAAAGTCACGGGCTTGTCTGAAACGGTTGCTATGGCAGCTTGTATTTTTTCGCTTAGAGGTGCAAACTGGTCATCTACCATAAAAACGCCGTCTTCTCCTGTAGAGATTCCTATATTTCCACCAGCTCCTTGTAGCATGTAGATGTTTTCGGTTACTTTTTCGACTGTAATTTTAACTTTATCCAAACGACCTTGCGCACAGGCGATGGTGCTTAGAAGCAAAAGGGCAAGAAAGATAGGCTTATTCATAATATGTTGATTGGTTTAACCCACATTATGCATTAGAAAATCTATTCCGTCTTGAAACAGCTTCAAAATAGACCGCTACGCTATATTTTTGAGTTTCACCATAGCGGTGCTATGCTAAAACTAAGAAAACATCCTATTTTATTGCTGTTTCAAAACTCATCACGAAGTTCTAATGCATAATCTGGGTTTAAAACTGCGTAGTCGAAAGTTACGCAGTACCCTTTCGCGAAAGCGTAATTTTAACACACAATTATGACACAGCAAACATTGTGTAACTGCGTCTCGGGCAGTATCTTTGCATAACGAAAAAATTGCTAATTCTACCGTCATTTGAGCGAAGTTGCAACTCATACAATCGCTGCCTCTCCTTGGCAAGATTTTAAAGAAATCACAAAAATGCGATTGTCTATAAGCGTCGTATTTTCCAGTATTATAGGATATTTTTTAGGGGCTTATGAAATAGACTGGTTTATAGTGGCAATGCTGGCAGTAGGGGGTTATTTTATGGTAGGTGCGTCTAATGCCTACAACCAAGTGCTAGAAAAAGATCTAGACGCCTTAATGGATCGCACAAAAAATAGGCCTGTGGCTTCTGGTAGAATGTCTACAAGAACGGCGCTGGCCATAGCGGTTATTTTTACCATTTTAGGTCTTGGAATATTATACTATATCAATCCCACAACAGCCATGTTTGGTGGGATTTCTATTTTTATGTATGTGCTGTTGTACACACCTTTAAAAACCAAAACACCACTTTCGGTTTTTGTAGGAGCTTTTCCTGGGGCGATTCCGTTTATGCTGGGTTGGGTAGCTGCAACTAATGACTTTGGTATTGAGCCGGGGACGTTATTTATGATTCAGTTTTTCTGGCAGTTCCCTCATTTTTGGGCAATAGGTTGGTTTTTGTATGACGATTATAAAAAAGGAGGCTTCTTTATGCTGCCCACAGGTAAAAGAGATAAGGGTACCGCTTTTCAGGTAGTGATCTATACGATCTGGACTATACTTGCATCACTTGTGCCGGCTTTAGGGGTTACAGGAGCATTGTACTTGTCGCCTATAGCAGCTATTGTGGTAGGAGGTTTAGGGTTGTTTATGCTCTATTGGGCTATACAGTTGTATAAAAAGAGAGATGCAGTAACGGCAAAGCGCTTAATGCTTTCCAGCGTTACGTACATTACATTGTTGCAAATCGTTTTTGTGATTGATAAATTTTTGAGATAGATGGATTACACACAAGGAACAGAAAGACACAAAACAGATAGAGCCAAAAAGCAAATGCTTTGGTTTGGGATTATTAGTTTGTGTATGACTTTTGCGGGTCTTACCAGTGCTTATATTGTAAGTATGGAGCGCAGAGATTGGCTTGAAAACTACGATTTTCCGCAGGCATTAATTATTTCTACGGCCCTTATCATACTCAGTAGTCTTACGATTCATCTTGCTAAAAAAGCAATTGTAGAAGGAAAAAAACAGTTAGGAACCATCCTACTTGTAGTAACCATTGGGTTAGGTGTTGCCTTTGTGGTGTCTCAGTTTGTAGGTTTTCAAGCGCTTACAGCACAGGGATATTATTTTACAGGTGCAGCAAGTAATATTACCACTACCTTCTTGTTTTTAATCATAGCGGTGCATATGGCGCACGTAGCTGCTGGATTTATATCGCTTATTACGGTTTTTGTAAATCACCTTAGAGGGAAGTATACCAAGGAGTCGCATTTAGGATTGTCATTAGGAGTCACGTTTTGGCACTTTTTAGACCTTTTATGGATTTTCCTATTTGTATTGATATTTGTTACGAAGTAAATATGTGTGAGTACGCTTTCGCGAAATTAAGCTGGCGAGACCTGCCTGCCGGTAGGCAAGGTTCACCATCTTTAAGGGATTGAAGCGTTAAGGCATACTTAGACCCATTATAAATCACAATTTTATTCTTGAAATAAGGAGATAAAATACCTATTTTTGCAACCAATTATTTAACCAATTTTTGACTATGGACGCTACGGTGCAACATACAGGAGAAGAAGGAGCTACTTGGGGCGGTGGAAACCAGCCACTTAAAGCAAGTTATGGAAAACTAATGATGTGGTTTTTTATCGTATCTGATGCCTTGACATTCTCTGGATTTCTAGCAGCTTACGGTTTTTCGAGATTTAAATTTATAGACTCTTGGCCTATTGCAGATGAAGTGTTTACGCACGTTCCTTTTTTTCACGGGAATTACCCGATGATCTATGTAGCGTTTATGACGTTTATTCTTATTATGTCTTCTGTAACAATGGTACTTGCCGTAGATGCTGGTCATCATATGAAACAGAAGAAAGTAATCTGGTATATGTTCCTTACCATCATAGGAGGAGCAATCTTTGTAGGATCACAGGCTTGGGAATGGGCAACTTTTATCCAAGGAGATTATGGAGCTGTAGAGACTAAAGGAGGTAAGATTTTACAATTTGTTGATACAGACGGTAACCGTGTTGCGCTTAGAGATATTGCAACTACCATAGAGGGTGATCGTGTTACTCACGAAAGTAAAAACGGTATCTGGTATGACGATGAAAAGGAATTATCAGAATTTACCATTCAAGAAATACAAGCAGGATTTGCTGCAAGTCCTAATGTACTTATTCGTACACAAACACTCACAGAGAGGGGAGAAAAGACTGTTTTAAGTAGAGAAGAATCTCTCAAGAGATTAAACAAAGATGCCGTAGCTATTGTAGAAGGCGCAAACTTGCGTCACAATGAATATGGGACACCGCTATTTGCAGATTTCTTTTTCTTTATTACAGGATTTCACGGATTTCACGTATTCTCCGGAGTAATGATTAACGTGATTATATTCTTTAATGTGATCTTAGGAACATACGAAAGAAGAGGACACTATGAGATGGTAGAGAAAGTTGGACTATACTGGCACTTTGTAGACCTTGTGTGGGTATTTGTATTTACTTTCTTCTACTTAGTATAATTTCATTTTCATTTCGGCGAAAGCGGAAATCTTAAGAGTCAAGAAATCTCACATACAGAGAGACGATAAAATAAAATAAACCATTACAAAATGGCACACGAGCATAAATTAGAAATATTTAGAGGACTTTTAAAATTCAAGTCTAACGTTAGTAAGATTTGGGGCGTACTAATTGTATTATCTATCGTTACTGCAATAGAAGTAGTATTAGGTATCTACAAACCAGAATTCTTGATTGAAGGTACTTTGTTAAGAATGAAATATCTAAACTGGATATTCATTATCCTTACCATATTTAAGGCATATTATATCACTTGGGATTTTATGCACATGCGTGATGAGGTAAAAGGACTACGTAGAGCAGTAGTATGGACAGCAGTATTCTTAATCTGCTATTTAGTATTTATATTACTCACAGAAGGAGATTATATATTTGATGTATACGACACTGGCTTCCAGAGTTGGGATTTTTAAAATATTGAAAAAGGCGGTTTGAAAAAACCGCCTTTTTTTAGCTGTTGATTTGTGAAAGGAGTTACATATAATAGGTCTCATAGGCATCAACATGATTAATGGCTATTACATCTGACTCATATTAAAAGTAAAAACTAACAGATGAAAAAAAAACTTGTACTCATAGCACTTTTTGTACTACCTGTGGTAGCCTACCTGTTTTTCTCATCAGGGGTATACAATTTTGCAAAACTACCTATCAAAACTGATAAGGTGGCAGATGTAGATCAGTTTGCTCTACGCGAAATAAAAATACCAGAACTTTCTACAGATGAAACACTTACGTTAAAAGATCGCGTCTCTCTTGTAGGCTACTTAGGCGATCAACTCAAGGGTAATGTCGGGTATACGGCAAACCTTAATCTAATGGTGTATAAGTACTTTGTAAAGTACGAAGATTTCCAGTTAATATTGTTTGTAAATCCTGGAAGTGAAAAAGCCATTAGCGACCTTAAAGTTGAGCTAGGAAGAATTTTTGATGTTTCAAAAATGCGTTTTATTGCCGTGAGTAAGGAAAAAGCGAGAGCACATTTTAGAAGCCTTGGTACTGGCTTAGACCTTACGCCAGATGGCGATCATCCAGATGTATTTATTATTGATAGAGCCAGAGCTTTACGAGCAGGACACGACGAGAAAAAACTAAATGCCTTTGGGTACGATTTTACCCAAGCAGTAGAGATGGGCTATATAAAAGATGATATTAAAATCTTGCTGGCAGAGTATCGTTTAGCGCTTAAGAAAAATAACAACGCTAGTCCAGAGTTAGAACAACGTATGCCTAAAAAGGAAAAGTAATGCGTAAGAATACGTACATAGGGATTGCTTTTATTGTATTGATTTTTGGGATCATCTTCATCCCTAAAATTTTTAGAAGACTTACCAATGATGATGTCACTCGTGGAGGACGTATGCACGCCGTAGGTGGAGTAGATGAAGCGTCTGAAGATCACGGTCTGGTATATATCAATCAAAACGGAAAAGATCGTAAGGTGCCCTCGTTTTCATTTGTGAATCAAGATAACGATACGATTACCAATGCAAATTATAGGGGAAAGGTCTATCTCGTAGATTTCTTCTTTACACGTTGTCCTAACATCTGTATCCCAATGACGCATAATATGCAACTCATTGCAGAGCAATTTGCAGATCGAGAAGATTTTGGGATTGCTTCCTTTTCTATGGATCCAGAGTATGATCAGCCAGAAATATTGAAGGAATATGCAGGGCAGTACGGTGTTACGCATCCTAACTGGCACTTTATGACTGGAGATCGCGATACGCTAAGAAATCTTTCTAACACAGGTTTTTACTTGCCCGCGGCAGAAGGAAGTCAAGAGCCCAAAGATTTATATCACTCAGGACTCTTTGCTCTAGTAGATAAAAACGGATTTATAAGATCTAGAAAAGATAAATTTGGCAACCCACTTATATATTATCGAGGTTTTATCCCAGCAGACGGTGAAGTCACACCAGAGGGAGAAACTCCTCAAATAGATATTTTAATAGAAGATATACAAAAACTATTGGACTAAAATGGATACACTTACAGCAAAAGAAAAAAAGTATCAAAAATGGATTATTATTCTCTCTATCGCAATCCCAATTGCAGTAGCTATTTTATTCGGGATTAAACTCAAAGATTTTGGGGTAGATGTAGAACCACTTACCTTTTTGCCGCCCATATATGCTTCAATTAATGGCTTGACAGCATTAGTGCTTATCCTGGCTGTGATCCAGATAAAAAACGGAAACCGGAAAGCTCACGAGCTATTAATGAAGTTTGCCATCACATTGTCTGTGCTTTTTCTGGCAATGTATGTAGCCTACCATATGACATCAGATTCAACGCCATACGGTGGTGAAGGAGCGATACGTTATGTTTATTTTTTCATTCTCATTAGTCATATTTTATTGTCTATAGGTGTAATTCCTTTGGTACTTATAACCTATGTAAGAGCCCTTGCAGAACGATTTGATAAGCATAAAAAAATTGCAAAAATTACATTTCCTATCTGGCTCTACGTGGCGATTACGGGAGTAGTTGTATACTTGATGATCTCACCATATTATGCCTAGTGTATGAACAGACGAATTGTATATACAGTCTTTGTTTTGTTGGTTGTTTTTGCTTTCGCGAAAGCGTACCCTGCACAATGCGCTATGTGCCGAGCGGTCTTAGAGTCTGAGGCAGATAGTAGTACTGCAAAAGGAATTAATAACGGGATCAAATACTTGATGGTGATCCCTTACATTCTTGTAGCTGGGGTGTTTTACTTTGTTTGGAAATCTCGAAAGAAGGAAAAAGCAACTGATCGCTAAGTTTTTTTGGTAGGCATGTTTGTGTACCGATATTACTTTTGTTGGGTAGAGATTTTTTAACAAAACCCTAACACCTTAGGGTGTAACAGTCTTGCCTATACATAGTCTTTTAAGGGAGACTTTTAATAACTAGCCATTATCCATAGGTCTTAACATCAATTTCACACAATTTTAGGTTGTTAGCTGTAATATTGTGTGTTTAACGCGTTGACTATGATCGAAATAAAAGACCTTCACAAATCTTACCAAATGGGAAGCAACTCGCTTCACGTTCTGAAAGGGATCAATTTTAATGTAAAAGAAGGTGAGTTAGTTTCTATTATGGGTTCATCTGGATCCGGTAAGTCTACCTTACTCAATATTTTAGGAATGCTAGATGAGGCAGATCAAGGCACCTATGTCTTAGACAACGTTCCTATTAGGGATCTTAATGAAAAGGTAGCCGCTCAGTATCGCAATAAATTTCTTGGATTTATATTTCAGTCCTTTAACCTTATTAATTATAAGAATGCGTTAGATAACGTTTCTATGCCGTTGTATTATCAAGGTATGAAAAGAGCAGAGCGTACGGATAGAGCGATGCATTATCTGGAGAAAGTAGGCCTTGCAGATTGGGCAATGCATTTACCTAGTGAACTTTCTGGAGGACAGAAACAGCGTGTGGCAATTGCAAGAGCTTTGGCTAGTGATCCTAAAGTATTATTAGCAGATGAGCCTACAGGAGCACTAGATACAAAAACTTCTTACGAAGTAATGGATCTTATACAAGGTATTAATGATGAGGGTAAAACGATACTTGTTGTTACACACGAGCCAGATATTGCAGAGATGACTAAGCGTATTGTCAATCTTAAAGATGGTCGTATTATAGACGATACAGTGGTGAATCAAGTAAAAGCGAGTCAATATGTTTGATATAGAACGCTGGCAAGAAATTTTTGAAACCATAGGAAAAAATAAACTCCGCACATTCTTGACGGGCTTATCTGTGGCTTCAGGGATTTTTATTCTTGTGATCCTATTGGGCTTTAGTACTGGAATCCAGAAAGGAGTACAAACACAGTTTGCACAAGATGCTGAGAGCCGAGTAAATGTGTGGACAGGAGTTACTACAAAAGAATATGCAGGACTAAATCCAGGACGCCGTATCCAGATGCGCAACAGTGATTATGAAAATATAAACACCAAGTTTGAAGACGCTATAGACCATAAAACGGGAATGTGGACCCTTTGGGGAGGGCAGGTTAATTATAAAAATGAATCGGGTAATTATAGAGTGCAAGGTGCTAATTATGGCCAGCAGTATATAGAAAATGCGACACTCTCTGCAGGTAGATTTTTAACCCAGAAAGATCAAGAAGAAGGTACCAAAATCGCGATCATTGGACAGAAAGTTAAAAACGACCTTTTTAAAACAGAAGAGGCAATAGGCAAAACTATCATTATAAGCGGCATAAACTTTCTAGTAGCGGGTGTCTATACTGATCCTGGAGGAGAACGTGAGGAGACTCGAGTTTTTATACCGCTAAGTACAGCTCAACGAGTTTTTAACGCGGGAGACAAGTTGAGGTCTATGGCATTTACGGTAAAGATGTCTGACAATTTTGATGAGGCCGTAGCACTCTCAGCAAGAGTGAGTCAGGGTATAGAAGATGAGATTAAAGCAAGATATCAGATCGCGCCAGATGACCGCAGTGCAGTGCGTGTGAGGTATAATTTAGAGGAGGCACAAAAAATATATAGCCTTATAGATACCATACGTATGGTATTTTGGTTTGTAGGAATCGGGACTATTATTGCAGGAGTAGTAGGGGTAAGTAACATTATGCTTATTATCGTCAAAGAGCGCACCAAGGAGATTGGTGTAAGAAAAGCGTTAGGAGCATTACCTAGTTCTATTATCGCTATGATTCTTCAGGAGTCTATTTTTATAACAGCAATTGCAGGATTTTTAGGATTATTTTTTGGTGTTGGTTTACTAGAGTTAGTTGGGCCGCAAATTGATAGTGATTTCATCAAGTTTCCTCAGGTAGATTTTGTTACGGCAATTTCAACGGTAATTATTTTGATTGTGGCAGGAGCACTCGCTGGTTATATACCGGCACGTAGAGCTGCAAATATTAGACCCATAGAAGCTTTAAGAGATGAGTAGAGTGTTTAATCTTGCTTTCGCGAAAGCAAAAAAATATACAAATGTTTAATAGAGATCGCTGGAACGAAATACTAGAGGCGCTTAACGCAAACAAGTTTCGCACACTACTTACCGCTTTTGGTGTATTCTGGGGAATACTCATTTTAGTACTCTTATTAGCCCTAACAAATGGTTTGAAGAATGGTGTCTCTGCAGATTTTGGAGACTTTGCCACAAACTCCATGTTTATGTGGTCGCAAGGAACTTCTATGCCCTATAAAGGACTGCCCAAAGGACGCTATTTTAACTTTAAAACTGAAGATGTAGAGATGCTTCGGGAGAAAGTTCCTGCTCTTAAATATATTTCTCCACGTAATCAATTGGGAGGGTATAATGGTGCAAATAATGTGACACGTAATGAAAAAACAGGTGCTTTTAGTATTTATGGTGATTACCCAGAATTTATTAAGCAACAGCCACTAGATATTACTTCAGGAAGGTTTGTTTCTTATTCAGATATTGATGAGAAGCGCAAGGTCTGTGTTATAGGGGAAGATGTCGTAAAGGGTCTTTACGATTTAGGAGAAGAACCTCTAGATACCTACATAAAAGTTAACGGTGTTAACTTCCTTGTGGTTGGGACCTTTAAAAATCCTAAAAGTGGTGGTGATGCAGAAGAAGAGGCAAATACTATTTTTGTACCCTTCACGACATTCTCTCAAGCTTTTAATCGAGGAGATAACGTAGGTTGGATGGCAATTACTGCAGAAGATGGCACCCAGATTACAGAGGTGAAAGAGCAAGTTTTTTCTATAATGAGGGAGCAACGCTCTGTCCATCCAGATGATAAGCGCGCCATAGGGCATTTTGATCTCGCAGAAGAATTTGGTCGAGTGATGGGGCTTTTCTCGATACTCACTTTTGTAGGGTACTTTGTAGGATCATTAGTTCTTATGTCTGGTGTAATTGGGATAAGTAACATTATGCTTATAGTCGTTAAAGAACGAACAAAAGAAATAGGAGTGCGTAGAGCATTAGGTGCAACACCTTGGGAGATCAAATCGCAAATTTTACAAGAGTCATTAGTACTCACTATAATTTCTGGAATGGCTGGAATTGCTGTTGCAGCAGGATTTATTTGGGTAATGAACTCCATTTTAGATCAGGTGGGGAAAGTAGATAATTTTGCAAATCCATCGGTAAATATTACAGTGATCTTTGTAGCACTTACAATTTTAATAATATCAGGATTACTGGCAGGTTTTATTCCAGCTACGCGAGCCATACAAATGAAACCTATAGACGCATTAAGAATAGAATAAAAACAATCAATCAGAGACTAATAGAATGAAACGAACAGGAACCATTATTACATTACTTATTATAGTTGTGGCATTTGCAGCGGGTATTTGGTATATCTATACAAAGGACAAACAAGACCCAGTTGTATATCAAACAGAAAAAGCTTCTAATCGAACCATTGTTAAGAAAACCGTTGCTACAGGGAGCATTGTTCCTAAAGAGGAGGTTCTTATAAAACCGAACATTTCTGGAATAATTAGTGATATTTATGTAGAAGCAGGAGATAATATAAAGGCAGGAGACCTTATTGCTCAGATAGAAGTAGTGCCTAATGTATCTAGCCTCACTAATGCAAAAAACAATATTGCAAGCGCAAGGACGGCTGTAGAAACGGCTAAGCTAGCCTTCCAAAATCAGAAGAGTATTTACGATCGTCAGAAAGCACTGTTTGACAAAGGGGTGATCTCTGCAAATGATTTTGATGGGATACAAAATGCTTATAACCAAGCAGAGCAGCGAGTAAAGCAAGAGCAGGTAAATCTTACGAGCGCCTCTCAAAATTATGATATTATAAAAACAGGAACTACAAGTGGTTTAGGTAATGCGGCCACCACACAAATTCGTTCTACCATAACTGGGATGATTCTTGACGTGCCTGTTAAAACAGGGAACCAAGTAATTGAGGCAAATAATTTTAACGATGGTACGACGGTTGCGACACTGGCAGATGTAGATAAAATGATCTTTGAGGGTAAGGTAGATGAAAGCGAGGTAGGCAAGATAAAGGAAGGTTTACCGCTAGAGATTACCGTGGGAGCAATAGAAAATAAAACTTTTGATGCTGTTCTGGATTACATAGCCCCTAAAGGAGTTGCCGAAAACGGCGCCATACAATTTGAGATCAAAGGAACGCTCGATCGCACTGATGAAGATACCTTTATACGAGCTGGTTTGAGTGCAAATGCAAGTATTATTTTGGAGAAGGCAACAGATGTATTATCAATTAAAGAAGCACTTGTCCAATACGACCCTAAGACAAAAAAACCTTTTGTAGAGGTGGCCATAGGAGATCAAGAATTTGAACGTCGTGATATCGAGGTAGGCGTAAGCGATGGTATTTTTGTAGAAGTGCTAAGCGGAGTTTCAGAAGAAGATGAAATCAAAGTTTGGAATCAAATTAAAGCCCCTCAAGGATTTGGGCGCGGATAATTTGAATTTAATATAACCACTTCGTAGGAGGATAAGTGCGCTTTCGCGAAAGCGACTTTAGAAGATTCACGACCATCGGGAGAACAAAGTGGTAAAGCGAACCAAAAAAAATTAACAGTTAGTTGTAACATAAACACGTTTCAATAGTCATATTGGACATCAATCGATATTATGAAAAAAATAATAAGTCTTTGTTTTACACTTTTGATTGCTGTAGCGGGAATAGCGCAGGATAACAAATGGACACTCCAAGAGTGTGTACAACACGCCATTGATAATAACATTACCATCAAGCAAACTGAGCTTGATAAAGAAAGTGCTGATATTGATAAGAGAGGTGCCATAGGAAACTTCTTACCTAGATTAAATGGTAGTGCTTCGAATAACTGGAACAGTGGTCTTACACAAAATATTACAACAGGTATTCTAGAAACCCAAACACTTCGTAACTCATCATATAGTATAACAGCTGGTATTCGAATTTTTGGAGGAATGGCAAATGTGAGAACCCTAGACAGAGCAGAACTATCTAAAATATCGGCAGATTATAATGTGGCGAGACTCAAAGATGATATTGCTTTAAATGTAGCCGTAAGCTATTTAGGAGTGCTGCTTAATAAAGAGAATTTAAAAGTAATAGAAACCCAGAATATAGTTACAAAACAGCAAATACAACAAACCCAGGACTTAGTAGACGGAGGTGTATTGCCTAGAGGAGACTTGCTAGAAATACAGGCTACAGATGCGGCAGAAATGCAACGTATTGTTGCGGCAGATAATGCTGTGAAGGTTTCTTTAATAGGACTCGCTCAACTTTTGAATATAGAAGATTACAAAGCCTTTGACATTGCAGAGCAAGAGTACAACTTGTTAGGAGAGGAAGTGTTAGAAAACATTCCAGAAGTTATTTTGGAAAAAGCAAAGGAGACACGCTACGATCTAAAAATTGCAGAGCAAAATCTAGCAATCGCAGAAAAGGATTTGCAAATAAGCAAATCTGGTTTATTGCCTACCCTAGACGGTTTTTTTAACTATAATACCCGTGAGCAAGGAGGAGCAGTGAGGTTTAGTCAGTCTGTAGATCCAAATAATCCTTTCTTAACACAAACTATTGGTCAGGTAGAAGGTACTGGGGAAAATGTTATAGGGCAATTTCCTAATACGGTCACAACAGCCAATGAATTAGGTTTTATAGAACAACTCTATCTTAATGACGGTATATCTTATGGATTGTCACTTAATGTGCCTATTTTTAACGGCTGGACGGCAAAAAATCAAGTAAAACGTAATGAAGTAAATGTAAAGAGGTTGCAGTATCAGAGGGAGCAAGCAGAGCTTGATCTTGAAACAGCAGTTTATCAGGCATATACAGATGCAAAGGCCGCAAGGGAGTCGTACAAAGCAGCAAGAATATCTGTTGAGTCTCAAGAACTAGCCTACTCATATGCAAAGGAGCGTTATGATAACGGACTTACAAATGCGTTCGACTTTAGTCAGGCAAAATTGCGATATGATAATGCACAGATTGAATTAACACGATCTAAATACGATTATATTTTCCGTATCAAGGTGTTGGAACTCTATTTTGGAGTGCCAGTGACCGAACTAAAATTCTAACCAACATGAGTAAAAAGACATTAATAATACTACTTTCTATAGCAGTCATTGCTATTGTAGGCTTGGTTGCTGCAAAAAAATCAGGTGCAATTGGTAAATCTGGCAATTTTAAAACGGTAGAGGTAGAGAAAATAGAAAAAGGCACTATTATAGAAACGGTAGCGGCCACAGGTAAAATACAACCAGAGGTTGAGGTGAAGTTATCTTCTGAGGTATCAGGAGAAATTATTGAGCTTCCTATTAAAGAAGGTCAGGATGTAAAGAAAGGAGACTTACTTGTAAAGATCAATCCTGATCTTGTACAAGGTGCTCTAAGCCAGGCGCAGGCTGGACTTCAAAATGCAAGAGCTGGTCTAGCACAAGCAGAAGCGAGTTTAAAGGTGTCAAAACTTAACTTTGAACGTAATGCTCCATTGTTTGAAAAAGGGGTGATCTCTAAGGCAGACTATGATAGGGCAGTATCTGATTTTGAAGTTGCGAAGGCTAATAGAGAAAGTGCCTATTACAATGTGCAAAGTGTATCTGCATCTGTAAAGCAGGCGAGTGATAATCTAGGAAGAACAACCATATATGCTCCGAGAGATGGAACCATCTCTATGCTCAATGCAGAACTTGGAGAGCGTGTCGTGGGTACAGCTCAAATGGCAGGGACCGAAATACTACGCCTGGCAAACCTTACGAATATGGAGGTTGAGGTAGATGTAAATGAAAATGATATTGTTAAAATATCTGTAGGCGACTCTACTATAGTTGAGGTAGATGCTTATTTAAAGAAAGAGTTTAAAGGGTTAGTAACAGAAATTGCAAATTCTGCAGAGGCTACACTTACCGCAGACCAAGTAACTAATTTTAAAGTAAAAGTAAGAATCCTTAAAGAGTCGTATACTGACTTATTAGAAGGAAAGCCAGAGACCTATTCTCCATTTAGACCAGGAATGACAGCGACGGTTGATGTGATCACAAAAAAGCGTGAGAATATCGTAAAAGCCCCTATAAGCGCTATCGTGGTAAAAACGGATACTAGTAGTACAAAGAAAAAAACTCCCAAAAAAAATAGCAGTATTGAACAAGAAAAGTTTGAATGCGTATTTGTAAAAAATGGAGATGAGGCCAAGTTGAGGGTGGTGACAACTGGTATTCAAGATGATTCTCAAATAGAAATAGTGTCTGGATTGAAAGAGGGTGATGAAATTATAACAGGACCCTATACACTTGTTACAAAGACCCTAAAGTCTGGTGATAAAGTTGAAATTGAGCAAGAGAAAGATGAGGAGTCTGAAGATGAATAATTTATGAGCACAATATTATGTTTAGAGACAGCCACCACAAATTGTTCGGTGGCTTTGTCTATTAATGGTGAGATGGTGGCATTGAAAGAAGATTATGATGTGAAGTATTCTCACGCAGAGCGTTTGCACTTGTATATTGAGGAGGTTCTCGCTTTCGCGAAAGCGGACAAATCCCAATTAACCGCCATAGCCGTAAGTAAAGGTCCTGGAAGCTATACAGGACTTAGAATAGGCGTATCTGCCGCCAAAGGGCTGTGCTATGCTTTAGATATTCCTCTCATATCGATACCTACCCTAGACTCTCTAAGTAGACAAGTACAAGCCGAAGGAAATAGCTATATAGTTTCTATGCTCGATGCGCGTAGGATGGAAGTGTATAGCGCTATTTACGACGCTTCGTATAACCAGGTGAGAGAAACACAGGCCCAGATCCTAGATGAGACTTCTTTTATGTCGTATTTAGAAAAAGGAAAAGTTTATTTTGTAGGGAATGGCGTGACTAAGTTTAGTGAAATCTGTAACCACCCTAATGCAATTTTTGTGACTGATAAGCTGCCCTCTGCAAAGGAGCTATGTAGTCTTGCCACAAGTAAGTTTGAGTCTCTGGATCTTGAGGATGTCGCTTATTTTGAACCGTATTATCTCAAAGATTTTATTGCAGGGGTAAAGAAAAAGGCAACATCTTAATAAGATATTGCCTTTAGAAAAATTATTTAAATATAGTGTTACCCTTCCTTCTGGATTTCTACACCGTGTGGATACGGTATTTCGATACCTGCTTTGTCTAGTTCTATTTTACAGTTTTCTATCGTCTGGAAGTATACATCCCAGTAGTTCTCTGGAGTAGCCCATGGACGTACTTCATAGTTTACAGAGCTATCTGCAAGCTCACCCATATTTACGGTAGGAGCTGGATCTTTTAATACTTTGTCTTGGGAGGTCATTGCACGCATTAGAGCTTCTTTAGACTCTCTTATATCTGCATCATAAGAAACACCTATGGTAAGATCTATACGTAGTTGTCCAAGTTCTGTGTAGTTTTTAATATTTCCATTGGATAATGCTCCATTGGGAAGAATGGCAAGTTTGTTGTCTGGGGTAGATAATTTTGTAGTAAAAATTTGTATTTCCTTTACAACACCAATTTCTCCTTGTGCTTCAATAAGATCTCCTACTTTAAAGGGCTTAAAGAGCATTATAAGAACACCTCCTGCAAAATTAGACAAGGACCCTTGTAACGCAAGACCTACGGCAAGACCAGCAGCAGCAAGAATGGCTGCAAACGATGCAGTGTCAATACCTAATTGCCCCAATATCGCAATAATTAAAAGCACAAGTAATATGCTGCGAACAAGGTTAGAAAGAAACTTTTCTAAGGTCTCATCCATATTTGGGTTTTTACGAAGCATTTTTCTAAATACTTTCATAAGTTTATTTATAATCCATTTACCTACAATCCATATAACGATTGCTAGTAAAAGTTTTACTATATAATCTGGTGCCTTATCCAGACCCATATTAAACCATTTTTCAAGTTGTTCCATAATGCGTATGATTTGTTTTAATTAATTATTGCATATAAAATTAATGAATAATGAGAATTTTATTTATTGAAAATTTGTGCGAATACAATACAACGTTATATAAGCCATTTAAGGTGAAAAACGCGAATTTTGTCTATAAGTCTAATGGAAGTGTGTTATTTTTCTATAAGTTCTAGCGCTTCGTCTATTGTTTTTACAGGAAGTTTACAAGCGTTATTTACACAAACATAAATGAGTGTGTTGTTTTCTAAATAGCGTCCTTTAAAAATTTCTTGATCACTAGTAGAAGTAGATGCTGCAATTAATTTGTTTGGCAGGTAAAAACTATTGAGCTCTTTTAATTTGGAAGGAGCTTCTTCACCTACGATAACCAACTCGTAATATGGCTGCGTATAATTAAGCATAAGATCCATCCAGTTGCTGTAACTCGTGGGGTATTGCGTGAGATTTTCTTGAATATTATTAAGCATTGTTGCCGCAGCTGTAGTGTATTTTTTATCTAAGTAATAGTGGGAGAGTGTAAATATATTTTTTGCCATTATAGAGTTAGATGCTGGGATGACATTATCTAAGTATTCTATATTCCGGGTCACCAGGCTTGTGTCGTCATTAGAGGTGAAATAAAATAGTTGGTTTTCACTGTTTTGAAAGTGTTCAAAAGAGTAATCTGTAAGCTGTTTTGCTTGTTCTATCCACTTAGTGTCCATGGTGATTTCAAACAAGGCAATGAATGCATCTATTGTTGCGGCATAGTCTTCTAAGTATGCGTTTATGGAGCTTTTTCCATCCTTATAGGTACGATTAAGACCGCCATCTGGACGTTTCAAATGAGAAAGCACAAAGTTTGCATTTTTTAAGGCGGCCTCTAAAAAAGCATCTTCATCAAAAACGCGGTAGGCATCTACATAGGCTTTCGTCATAAGACCATTCCAGCTAGTAAGAATTTTATCGTCTAGACGAGGACGAGCTCTTTTGCTTTCGCGAAAGCGCAATAATATCTCTTTCCATTGCTTTTTCTTTTCCTTTAATGTTTCTAATGAGATATTATGCTCTGCAAGAAAAGAATCATCAAGGTCTTGCCGTATGAGTACATAATGGTCTTTTTCCCATTTACCGTAGTTGTTTACATTGTAATACTCCTTAAATAATGAGAAATCTTCACCTATCAAACTTTGTAGGTCTTCTTTAGTCCAAACATAATATGCTCCTTCATCTAATTTACCATTTTCATCTAGACTATCTGCATCCAGAGCGGAATAAAAGGCACCTTCACTCGTGGTCATTTCTCTGGAGATAAATTCAAGAGTCTGATACACGGTTTCTTTGTATAGTTTCTTTTTAGAAGCTAGATATGCATCACTATAGAGACTTACAAGTTGTGCGTTGTCGTATAGCATTTTTTCAAAATGAGGCACGTGCCATTTCATATCTGTACTATATCTAGAAAAACCACCACCTACATGATCGTTAACTCCGCCAAAGGCAATTTGCTCCAGTGTAGTATGCACGTAATCAAGAATTTCTTGATCTTGATTTTGATGCCCATATCGCAGTAAAAAGTGATAGTTGTTAGGCATCATAAATTTAGGAGCACGATTTATTCCTCCTTGTCTGGTATCCCAAGATCGTGCCCAGGATTGGATCGCAGTGGCGATCGTGTCTTTTTTAAAACTCGGTTTATTAGGATTAGGTGTTACTACATCCATCGTCTTGATACCCTCTTCTAGTTTGTCTGCATACTCTACTAGTTTATTAGGATCGTCTTTATATATAGATATAATCTGTTCTAGGGATTGTATCCAGTCTTCTTTTGGGAAATAGGTTCCACCCCATATAGGCCTTCCGTCCGGTAATGCAACGGCGTTTAAAGGCCAACCGCCACGGCCTGTCATTAATTGTACGGCATTCATGTATACATTATCTACATCGGGTCTTTCTTCTCGATCTACTTTAATATTCACGAAGTTTTCATTCATCACCCTGGCAACAAGAGAGTCTTCAAAACTTTCTTTCTCCATGACATGGCACCAGTGACAAGATGAGTAGCCTATACTAATTAGAAGAAGTTTATTCTCATCTGTTGCTTCTTGTAAAGAAATGTCATTCCAAGCCTTCCAGTTTACTGGGTTGTGTGCATGCTGTAAGAGATAGGGACTGGTTTCTTTTATAAGATCATTAGTGTATTTGTGCATGTTTGTGTCTTTTTGCCCAGTGCAGTTTGCCAGTATACCGGCAGCGAGTAGTATGAGGAGGGATTTGCAAATATTCATACTGTAAAAATACAAACAAAAAAATCCTGCTACTAGGCAGGATTCTTAAAATACAAGGGTCTCTTGTTATTTTACTTCAAAAGTAAGTCGTAGGTTTACTCTGTACTCTGTAACCTCATCTCCGTTTACAACTGCACTTTGCTCAGCCACATATACAGAACGAATGTTCTTTACTGATTTTGATGCTTGCTTTACTGCGTTTTGAGTTGCATCTTCCCAGCTCTTTGTAGAGCTTGAAAGAACCTCAATTACTTTCATTACTGCCATAATACTATGTTTTATAATTTAAAAATTCAATTCGTTATTTAAAAGTACAAATTGATTATTAAATCTGAAGAGATATATGGTAGAAAACTAATTGTTCGATGTTCTACAGGGATTCTAGGCTTAAAGACCTTATTTGTTAACCGTTTATGGCTTCTACCAGATTAATTTTTCCTGGTAACATCTGCTTGAGCATGTTTTCTATACCATTTTTAAGTGTAAATGTAGAAGAAGGACAACCAGAGCAAGCACCCTGTAATATTACTTGAACATTCTGTGTCTTTTCATCATAGTTTTTAAAAACAATATTACCTCCATCACTCGCTACGGCGGGTTTTACATATTCTTCTATAATGTTTACAATTTCTTTTGAAGTATCATCCAGAGTTGCAAACTCTTTTTCAGCAAGGGTTTCTACTTGTTGAGGTGTTTTGAGAAGTTCTGGAGATACGATTTCTTTTCCGTCTTGTATATAGTTCCGTATAAACTCTCTTGTCTCAGTAACCACTTCATCCCACTCTGCTACTTCATATTTTTGTACACTCACATAATTTTCATCTACAAAAACTTCTTTTACAAAAGGAAAGTGAAATAAAGCTTTAGCAAGTGGTGCTTGGGCAGCCTCGTCTATAGATTTAAAATCAAAAGGAGCTGTGACTAATTTTTTATTAGCAACAAATTTTAGAGTAGATGGGTTAGGTGTACTCTCTGCGTACACAGTAACAGGTATTTTTTTAGCCTGAATATCTTCAATAATCACCACTCCATTATCGTTAAGATAATCCTCGATTTGTTTGGAAACCTCCTCTTGTATATCTATCCACTCGACTATGTTATATTTTTCTATAGCTACAAAATTTTGAGCTATATATACGGTTTTAACAAAAGGAAGGTAGAATAATTGTTGCGCAAGGGGTGAGTTAGATGCCTCATCTATATTATTAAATTCGTAGCTGTTATGATTTACTAGAAATTGATCTGCCTGAAATTTCTTTATAGCAGGATTTGACGTGCCTTCTATAGATATATTGTATGCGCTCATTGCTTTTTTTTACAAAGATACAGAAGATTGGTTTCAGAAGAAGCTAGTGAATAATCAAAAATTGGATTGTATATTCAATAATTGCTAGAATTTTGCGTTTTACGTGGGTATAGTGCATAAGGCTTTCGCGAAAGCACATTTTGAGCCACACTATCATGCTCGTACGCATAGAAAAACGTATATTTTGAGTTACGATAGGGAAATTCCGATAGTTTTATACCTGTTAAACTCTTAAGCAGTACAGCAAAATGTTATATATTTGAATCCTATCGTGTGATAGACAGCGTTTGTATGCTGTAAACGCGTCCCAAAACTAAAACTACATGAACGTGAAAAAATACTATGTAATCCTTGCGCTTTTTATTGCGCAGTTTGCCACGGCACAAGAGGGTATTCCAGTATATCTTGATTATCTTCAGGATAACCTTTACCTACTGCATCCTTCTATGGCCGGCGCTTCTCAAACAGCTAAACTAAGAGGGACTGCTAGAAGTCAATGGGCAGGAGTAGAAGACGCCCCGGCCTTACAAACGATAAGTCTTAATGGAAGAGTAGGAGAAAAAATAGGTGTTGGTGGTATATTGTTTAATGATAGAAATGGGTATTTTTCTCAACAAGGAGTGTACGCCACTTTTGCGTATCACTTACTGCTTTCTAGAAATTATGTGGAGCTCAATCAATTGTCCTTCGGGATCAGTTTAGGTGTGCTGCAAGGAAAGCTGGATGAAACTAATTTTGACCTTACTGATTTTGATCCTGTTATTGCAGGTATTGAGCAATCAGATTCTTATATAAATGTTGATTTTGGAATGTCTTACAATTTCTTAGATTTTTCGGCACATTTTACAGTTAAAAATGCGCTCCCAGTAGATCGAGATATTTTTGATACGACTTTTGAACCTAATAACCAGCGTAGATACTTAGTGTCTATGGCGTATGCTATTTCTCCTAATTTTTCAGATTGGAGTTTTGAGCCATCTGTTATGTTTCAAGCAACTGAGCGCACACAAGAGGCTACTTTTGACATCAATGCAAAAGCTTATTACACTTTAGATTGGGGTAAATTATGGGGAGGTCTCTCTTATAGACGGAGTCTAGATGGAGCTGAATTCACTACTAATGGAGAAACCGTGGACATCCAGAAATTACAGTATGTTACGCCATTTATAGGAGGTAAATACGATCGCTTCTTATTTGGGTATACCTACTCTTATCAGAGCAACTCTGTCGTTTTAGTAGATGGAGGTTTTCATCAAGTAACTCTTGGTTATAATTTAGGAGAGGATAAAGATCCTTATGATTGTAATTGTCCTGCTGTAAATTAAGACACAGAACACAAGTTTTATTAGAATAATAAAAAAACCCATCGGAGCACGATGGGTTTTTAATTGGGTAAAATAAAACCCCGATAGTCAAAGTCAAGAACCTATCGGGGTTTCTTAATTAAGGGCAATCTGGAATTTTTATTTCGAAGCCATTAGGGCCAAGAATTTATCTAAGTTGGGTAATATAATAATACGTGTACGTCTGTTAGTCGCACGATTTTCATTACTGTCATTGGCGACTAATGGCATATAACTACTTCTTCCTGATGCAATTAGTTTAGAAGGGTCTACACCGTACTTGTTCTGTAATTCTCTTACAATAGCTGTGGAACGCTCTACACTAAGCTCCCAATTATCTTTTATAGAGGCGCCATTTTTTATACCACGATCATCTGTATGACCCTCTACCATGACTTCTATGGCGGGCTCAGAGTTTACTACTTCCGCAATGCGCTGTAAAAGGTTATCGGCTTTTTTGGTAATGCGATAGCTTCCTGAATTAAATAGTAGCTTGTCAGAAATGTTAATCATTACTACGGTTTCGTCTATAGAGATATCTATGTCATTAGTAGTTTCTTGGTTTTCTATTTCTGAACTTAAATTACGCTTAAGGTTGTGAGATATAGCAATATTCAAAGAATCTTCGAGTGTTTGTGCTTGTGCCAGTTCGTAGGGATTTACATTTTTAAGACTCTTTTTAAGCGCTTTTTTTACATCATTTGAGATGGGAGTTCCATTTTCTGTAAGGTCTAATTTCTTATCATTAGAAACCACAAGAACGTCGTTAGCCTCTTTTAAGGAGTTTATTTTAGAATTGTATTCTTTTACACGTTGCTGTATGGCTCCATACTTTGCTTCTAGTTCTTCTTTTTCTACAGTAGTCTTGATGAGCGTGACTTTTGTAGTGTCATATTCGGATTGTAATTGGGTAAATTTCTTTTTTGACACGCAAGAGGCGGTCATCATAACTAGCCCTATTGCTGCGATACTTACTTTTTTCATTTTTAAATTTTAGTTAAAAGTTATTTTATATACGCCTGTAATCTTGATTTGGTTGTTACGAGACCAAAAAAGGCAGAATCATATGATTCTGCCTTTTTCTTTATTTAGATGCCCTTTTACTCCCAAGTGTACTCCTTTTTAGTAGCTTGTTTTTTTATAGCTTCTACCATTGCGTTACGCAACTGGTTATCACTAGCATCTTGTTTTTTAGACACGTATTCTATACGTTTTTTGTTGAGCTCAGCGATCTCTTTCTGAATTTGAGTACGCTCTTTGCGCTTGCTCTCCACATACTTTTCAATCTCTTTAGCGGTTTTGCCTTGGAGTTCTTGTGGTAAAGACGATACGGCTACTTCTTCAACGTCTAATTCATCTTCGGTAACGGCATCTACAAGATCCCAACTGCTGTTTTTGTAAAAATGAGAACTCTTGCTTACCGCTCTTTTTACTGCATTTGCCTGCCCGTACTGGGAAGCGTTGCTGTCCTGTTCTGCCTGCAGTGCTACTTTTGCTTCACCTTGAGCTCCGTATCTGACATAGGTTGCATTAAGCGCTCTATTTTTTTCTAGAATTCTATCATCGTATGGTGAGGGAACATGTACCGTTTGTTTGTCATGATTGATAGCAATGTAGTTGCCTTGAGTGAGTATCGCTCCATCTTTCCAATGGGTATTGGCTCCTTGATTATAGTCTCCACAAAAAATTGTGTTTACGGTAACATCTTTTGCACAGGCATTACTAGCGGCACTTCGGTAGGATACAGGCCCTTGATCAAATCCTTCGTTTCCAGCGATAAAGATAAGATTGAGGTCTTGTGCGTGCGTTCCCCAATTTAATTGGTTTAAAGAAGTCTGAATTACCTTGCCGCAATATTCATTTCCGCCGTTTGTGGTAAGTCCGAAAAGCTTTCCGGAGATATCATCAAGATCGCTACTAAAAGCACTTACCTGTCTAATATATCCTTCTCTAGCGTTCAAACCATCATTACCATACTCATAAAGAGCGATCTGCAGGGAAGGTTTTGCTTCGTTGCCGCATTTGGCATACGATAGTTCATTTACGAGTTCCCAAAGCTGTGCTTTGGCTTGGTCAATAAGGCCGTCCATACTGTTAGAAGTGTCCAGAAGTATGGCTACTTTAATCACATTGTTGTCTGGTTCTGTGTGCGCTTGACCACTTTGTTCTCCCGATGGTCGTGAATCTTCTAAAGTCGCTTTCGCGAAAGCATACTCTATATCATTGTTACTTAAATCATTGTTTGTGGCATTTGCTCCTATAGTCATCCATAGTGCTGTGAGCGCGATTGCTATTGTTTTCATAGTTTGTGTGTTGATGAATATAGGGTAAAAGTAAACCGAAGAAATAGCCCTAAAAATCCAGAATGAGTAAACAGTTCTTATGGGTGAGTAAACGAGCAATAGAGTTGAGCGAATAGTGTAATTACCAAGATAAAAGTGACTGTTTTTTGAGTAAACGAGTAGGAGCCAATTTGTAACCCGCGATTTTTGCTGTAAGTTTGACCTAAATGAAAAAGGAATTATATATATCGTGGCTACTATTTTTAGGGCTGTTTTTGTTTGCTGGAACTCATACATCCCAGGCGCAGGAAGAGGTCAATTATTTACGAGCAAAAAAAGCTTCTCCCTTACTTACAATAAAAGGAAATGTCCTAGATGTGGAAACGATGAAGCCAGTACCCAAGGTAAATGTGGAGATTGCAGGAGGGGATTATACAGCTACTAATGGTGCTGGAGAGTTTACTATAAGAGCAAGAGTAGGAGATGAGCTAGTGATTAGAAATGCCGGTTTTGAGACTGTGTATTACACGGTTCAAGATGGACAACGCATTCGGGTAGAAGTAACCCCAGAAGAGGCTTCATTAGGTCTTCAAGAACCTATGGCAGATGTGGAGCAAGAAGAAAAGCGTATGGGGTATGAAGAGTATATGCAACTGGCTAGGGAACAATATAAGAGTGATGCCTCCAAAGGATTGGATTACGTGGCAAATGCTTTAGAAGATAAGGGGATAAACCCTCAAGAAAGGGCAAAGGGATTTGCACTTTTAGCTGAAATTTATAGTTACTGGAAACAATATGATCTGGCGGTTACTAATTATCGATTGAGCTTACGAACAAATAAAACGCTCTCAACAGAAATTGCTTTGGCAAAAACCTACTACCTCAATAAAAACTATCAAGAAAGTATACAATTGGGGAGAACCTTACTTAAAAACAGATTGTCTAGTGCGGTTAAATTAGAAGTTCAAGAAAACTTGGCAGATACGTATAATGCTACAGGAGATACAGAGAACGCAGAGATATTATATCAAGAGATATTGAATATTGCTAAAAGTGAGAATAATATGCCTGTGGCCACTCGAGTTACTACCAAACTGGCTACTATTTTTGTAGAAACTGGTGCTCCACAAAAAGCAGAAGTTTTTTATGATGAGGCTTTAGAGATCTCTAATCAAGAAATCTCTACAAACTCGGCCAGAGTAAAAGTTGAGGCTGCAGATTACTATAATAAGACGAAGTCGTACGACCAAGAAATACAACTGCGTAAAACAGTTTTAAAGGATCTGGAAGAAGTATCATCAGATTCTATATCCAATGATGATGCGATCACCTCTCAAAAACAAAATTATAAGATTGCGAGTGCCTATGTTGCACAAAAAAGATTAGATGAAGCAATACCTTTTTTTGAAAAAAGTATTGCAGAGGCGGCAACAAAAGAAGACTTGATTGTAGAGAAAGATGCCACACGAAGGCTTTCTGAAGTTTTTAGAGACAAAGGTGATTTTGAGCTCGCTATTGCGAGTCTTGAAAGATATCAGGAGCTTGTAGATGAAAGTTATATCCAGAAGGAGCAGGAGCTTGCTCAAGCAAGAAGATTTGGTAAAGAACTCGCGGAAAAACAAAACCGAATTGCGAGTCTAGAAAAAGATAGAGCACTCAACGAGAGTAGGTATCAGCTAGCCTTTAGAGATCAAGAATTGGCAGATGCCAGGAACCTTCGCCAGAATATCATCATAGGATCACTGGCTTTAGTAACCTTGTTACTTTTAGTAACTGCATTTGCCATGTATCGCAGTTCCAAACAGCAAAAGTATGCTAATAATTTGCTAGCATTGAAGGGGCTTCGATCACAAATGAATCCTCATTTTATTTTTAATGCTTTAAATTCTGTAAATAGTTTTATTGCGTCTAATGATGAGCGTACGGCAAATAAGTATCTCTCAGACTTTTCTATACTTATGCGATCTGTTCTAGAGAACAGTGAAGAAGATTTTATACCGCTTTCTAAAGAAATCGCTTTAATAGAGAAGTATGTAATGCTTGAACATTTTAGGTTTAAGGATAAGTTTGAGTACAATCTTACGGTAGATCCCAATCTGGATGTAGAAGCATTTGAAATTCCGCCTATGTTATTACAACCCTATGTAGAAAATGCTGTCTGGCACGGGATGCGTTATAAGGAAGAAAAAGGATTGCTAGAAATTGAGTTTGTGCAAAAAAATACGGATACTGCCGTTATTGTTGTAAAAGATAATGGCGTGGGGAGAGCAAAGAGCAAAGCGCTCAAAACCGAAAACCAAAAGAAACAAAAGAGTAAAGGGATGAGCAATATTAAAAAGCGCATCTCCATTCTAAATGAGATGTATGGAGATCGAGTAGACGTCGCTATTGCAGATGTGTATACCTCTGGAGAAGGAACCCAAGTAACTCTCACTATCAAAAAAGACTAGGCTATGAGTGTATTAAAAACCATAATTGTAGAAGATGAACAAACGAGTCGAGATATCCTTCGTAACTATCTTACAAAGTATTGCCCTAAAGTAGAAATAGTAGGTGAGGCAGAAAATATTGAGCAAGGCCTCGTATTGATCCGTAACCATACATTGGATCTTGTTTTCTTAGATGTAGAGATGCCTCATGGAAATGCTTTTGATTTATTAGAGCAAGTAGGGGATCGTTCTTTTGAAACCGTGTTTGTCACGGCCTACAATCAATATGCAATAGAGGCCTTAAATACACATGCAAGCTATTATATTTTAAAGCCAGTTTCTATAGATGAACTTATTAAAGCGGTAGATTACGTATCAGATATTAAGCAAAAAGAGCTCGCCTTAGAAAACAAAGTCCTCACCACAAATACTGCTGAAAAACAAGGAAAAATCACACTGCCTGTGCAAGACGGTTTTGAAGTAATAACTGCACAAGATATTTTGTATTGTAAGGCAGATGATAATTACACGCAAATCTTTCTTAAAGATGGAAAGAAAAAACTTATTAGTAAAACCCTTAAGTATTTTGAAGAAGCTTTAACGGATTTTGGCTTTGCACGTATACACAAGTCATATCTTGTAAATGTTAATGAGATTACGGGTTACAAAAAGGGCAAAGGTGGCTCTGTAGTGCTAAGTAGTGGTAAAGAGGTAATGGTATCTGCAAGCCAAAAGGCTAATTTACTGGCCCATTTTAAGTAGTTAGAACAATTCTTTTTTGATTGTTAGATTGTTGGGATTTATAATTCCGCTTGTGCGAAAGCTCTCTATAAAATATTCTAGTACTTCAGGATCACCATTGGTTATAAGCTTATGATTCGCGACGTTAGTTTGAGGGGCAAGTAATAAATGGGTATTTAATATATGTTCTGTTTGTCTAGCAACAGCTTCTCCAGAATCTATAATAGTAACGTGCTTGGGAAGTATTTTTTTTAAAAGTGGTGTTAAGTAAGGGTAGTGACTGCAGCCTAAAACTAGATAGTCTATTTGCGCTGTAATCATGGGGGCGAGATACTTTTCTAATAAATTAATAAGCGCCGGATTTTCAAGATTTCCTTGTTCTATGAGCGGTACGAGTCCTTCGCCTATAATCTCTACAACCTTTATGTTCTGTGTATATTTCTCAGATGTTGTATGGAAGAGAGCACTATTTAAAGTGCCTTTTGTAGCAAGAATTCCAACGCTTTTCCTTGTAGATTGTAAAGCTGCGGGTTTGATAGCTGGTTCAATACCAATAAAGGGCACAGGATAGTGTTGTCTAAGATAGCTAATCGCATTTGTTGTAGCAGTATTACAGGCCACAACTATAATTTTTGCTCCTAATGCAAGCAGTTTTTCTGTGTTCTTTATGCATAGTTGTTTGATCTCCTCTTGGGTCTTGTTGCCATAGGGAGCATGAAGACTGTCTGCGAGGTATACGGTCGATTCGTTGGGTAGTAGAGATACTATTTCTTTCCAGATTGAGGTACCGCCTACACCACTATCAAAAACACCAATAGGATTGTGCAACTGCATATAGGCTAAAATAAAAAAACTGCTCTCATTTGAGAACAGTTTTTTGTTATTGTTTTTTGCTTTCGCGAAAGCGTACTCTTAGATACCAAGATCTGCTTTTACATCATTTAAAAGATCATAACCATCTGCCATAATTACACCACCTGCTCCAGGGGTCGAATCTAATACATACTGGTATCCTTTTGCTCTTGCTACTTTTTGGATTGCTACACGAGCTTTTTCCAATAATGGCTTAAGAAGGTCTTGTTCTTTCGTTTGAAGATCTTTAAGTGCGTTCTGACGGTAAGCAACAATATTTTGATTTGTTTCTTGTACTTCTTTCTGACGTCTTAAGTTTTCTTCATCTGTCTGAGTTTCTACCTCACGACCGTAACGTTCCATTGTTTTTTGTAATTCCGTTCCCATCTCATTAATCTGGCTATCATACGAACGTTGCAATTTATCAAGATCTGCAAGGGCAGCCTTATAACTTGGCATGGCTTCTACGAGTTCTTGGGTATTAATGTGCGCAACTTTAGACTCTTGCGCTTGCACTGCATTACTCATTCCTACTACTAGTGCAACTGCCACTAATACTTTTTTAATTTGTTTCATTGTAATCTGGATTTATTAAGTGTTATAAAATTTAAAATTAATTACCTCCGTCTCCTTCACTGTCCTCTGGTACAGGAGGTGTTTTTGTTCTGTTTTTTCTTGCGTTCAAGATAGAGTCTCTTCTTATTTTTCTTGCATTAAGAATGGAGTCTTTTCTTCTTTTACGAGCTTCGATAGCTGCTTGTTTAGCATCTACTGGGTTCGTTTGGTCTCCTGTTGGTTCATTTGGAGTGTTTTCTTCAGTTTTTGCTAAACGTAAAGCTTGTAATGAATCTTTTTTTCGTTGTCTCTCTTCTAAGAGGCGCTGTCTTCTTTCTTCAAAGGCTTTTTGACGTTCGGCCTTTTGAGCTTCTCTTGATTGTGCTCTTTCTTCTAACGCTGCTTCTCTAGCGTTTTTCTTTTCTTCTATTTGCTTTTGTCTTTCGAGGGTGGCTTTATCTTGCTCTACAGTTTTAGACTCATCTCTATCAAAGGCATCTTCGTCTTTACGACTATTAATTTGCTTACGCTTTGCAGATCTCGTAATACTTCTCAATACTTGATCACTTATATCGTGCCTATCTGCTGAGTAAAGCATTACCACATCTGCGGATTTGTCAAACACAAAGTCATATTTTTTATTTGTAGAAATTTCTTGTACCGCATTAAATACTTGATCTTGTACGGGTTCTACGAGCTGTCTTTTTTGAATGGCTAGATCTCCTCCAGGTCCAAAACGTTTTTGCTGATAGTCTAATATCTGATCTTCTTCAAATTTGATTTCTTCATTGCGTTCTTCAATGAGTTCTTTTGTTAAAAGAGGTCTTTCATTGTCTAGCTGCTTTTTCATTTCGCGCACTTCTCCCAGTTTGGTTTCTATCTCACCTTTCCATCTATTTACTTTATCGTCTAACTGCTGCGACGCTTCTTGATATTCAGGAACATTTTCTAAAATGTAATCCATATCAATATAGCCTATTCTAATGCCTCTCTGTGCATTAGTGGTTAGACTCAATAAAATTGTGCCTACAAGCAATAAAAGAACTTTCTTATTCATAATTAGTCAAAGTTGTTTTAGAAATAATCGTGCCAAAAATTAAAACTGCTGTCCAATTATGAAATGCGTTTCCCAACCATTTGGCTCTGTGAGCCCTGGAATAGGGTCGAATCCGTAACCGAAATCTAGTCCTAATAATCCAAAAGCTGGCATAAATATACGAATTCCTGCTCCAGCAGATCTACTCAATTGAAACGGGTTATAGTCTCTAAAATTGTCATAGGATGAACCTCCTTCTACAAAAGCTAGTGTATAAATTGTCGCTGCTTGACTAAAAGTGACAGGATATCTAAGTTCTAAACTAAACTTATTATATATAGTGGCTCCATCATTTGCAGTATTTGTAGTCGCCGCTCCACGATCTAAGGGTGTAACAGATTGGTTAGGATAACCTCTTAATCGTATAATCTCACGGCCATCCAGAGCAAAACCTCCAAGACCGTCTCCCCCTAAAAAGAAACGCTCAAATGGTGGCACTCCACGATCTTGGTTATAAGCGCCTAACCAACCAAACTCAATATTAGATTGTAATACAAATTTGGCTCCTAGACTTTGATACCATTTTCCAGCCATTTTTACCTTATAGTACTCTAGCCATTTAAACCTCTCTTGATCTATCCTAGCAATTTCTTGCGAATCTTGATTTTCTACCGCGGTAATACGCTGTTCTCCAAGCGCGCCATAGTCAATACCGTTCCATGCAGAATATGGTAGTGTAAGCTTTGCAGAGACGGTCCATTCTGAACCTCCTGTTGGAAAAATAGGATTATTAAAAGTGTTGTTTCTGCTTAATCCTATAGTATAGGCTAAGTTTTCTGATGACCCATCTCCAAAAGTAAAGAGTCCAGTATTATAATTTTGTAAATCAAAATGTTGGAAACTTAATGCGTGTGATAATGTAAAATTACGATCTGGCCAGCTTAGTCTTTTGGCTAATCCCACAGAACCTCCTGTTATTAAAAAGCGTCTATCCCTGTCTACACGATCTGCCTGGCTCGTGGCAAGATTGTTAAATAAGAATTGAACAGTGTGTGAAAATGACGTACTGAACTGTACGGGTTGTTTACCTCCAAACCACGGGTCTGTAAGGGAAATACTGTATGTCTGGAAAAACTGACTCGCCTGAGCTCTTAGTGAAAAGCGTTGTCCGTCTCCCATAGGCAGCGGCTTGTATGCCTCTTTATTAAATATATTCTGAATCGAAAAATTGTTAAAAGATAATCCAAGTGTTCCTACAAAACCCCCTCCTCCAAAACCTCCTTGGAGTTCAATCTGGCTAGCACCTTGCTCTACTACATTATATTCTAGATCTACTGTCCCACCTATTTGATCAAAATTTTTAAATTCTGGTGTAAGTTGTTGAGGATCAAAAAATCCTAATTGTCCTAACTCTCTAATCGTCCCAACGACAGCATCCTTGCTATATTTCTGACCGGGCTTTGTAAGGAGTTCTCTATAGATTACTTTATCTTTCGTTTTGTCGTTTCCTTTTACTTCAATCCTATTAAAGTAGGCTAATTTACCTTCAGAAATACGCACCTCAAAATTAATAGTATCTTTATCTACGCCAGTCTCTACTGCATTAATTGTTGAGAAAAGGTATCCGCTGTTTTGATATAAGTTTGCAAGGTCATCTGCGTCTGGATCTCCGTCTTTTTGAACCCGTTCTTTTAGTAAAACGCCATTGTAAACATCCCCTTTTTTAAGTCCTAATTTCCTTTCTAACATCGCATCTGAGTATACTGTGTTGCCTAAGAAATCTATATCTCCTATGTAATAACGTTTCCCTTCCTCTAAAGCCAGTTTTAGAGTGATTTCATCACCTGCTTCATTATAGATGGTGTCTGAAACAATACGAGCATCTCTATAGCCTTTCTCTTTATACTTATCTACAAGAGATACTTTATCTTCTTCAAAATCTGCTTGAATAAATTTGGATCTTTTCCAAAGACGCCAAAACTTCTTCTTTTTTGTGTTTTTCATCGCAGAGGTGAGCTTCCCTTCTTTAAGTTGTTCTCTACCATCAAAAATAATGTCCTTTATTTTTACACGATCTCCTTTATCTATATTTACAACAAGGTCTACTTTGTTTTTTGACGTGCTATCTTTTCTGGGAATAGTATTGATAAATACTTTAGAATTGAGGTATCCCTTCTTTTTGTAATTGTTTTCTATATAGTTTTTGGTTGTTGTAATAAGGTTTTCCGTGACCTTAGCACCTTTATTGAGACCGTTGTCTTTAACAAAAGTAGAGCCTTTCTTTTCTTTAATACCTCTAAACTTTACTTCGTTGAGCTCCGGAACCTCTTTTATGTCTAGATTTAACTTTACCTTATCACCCTGTAAATCAGTAACATACAAGTTAATGTCGGAAAATAATTCTAGGCCCCATAATTTTTTTATAACGTTACTTATTTTTTCTCCTGGTAAATAAAGTTTTTCACCTACTCTTAATCCAGTAAAAGCGATTACCGTATTTTCATTATAGGTTGTTGTGCCCGTAACTGTAATATCACTTATCTCATATTTTACATTAGGATCTAGAGGTAAGTCTCTTTGAGCTTGCGCAGCTATGCTAATAAAGAGCAATAGTATAAGGGTAATTTTTTTTATTGTCAAAGTCTGCTTTTTTTTATTTAATCTGTTCACTCGTCTTTCCAAATCGTCGTTCTCTTTTCTGATAATTGTAAATGGCATCGTGTAGATGTTCTTTTTTGAAATCTGGCCACAATACTGGAGTAAAATAAAACTCCGCATAGGCTATTTGCCAAAGCAAAAAATTACTCACTCGTTGTTCTCCACTGGTCCTAATGAGTAAATCCACATCAGGCATGTCGTGGGTGTAAAGATGATTATTAATAAGAGACTCATCAATCTCAGCTGGCGAAATTATGTTATTTTTAACTTTAACACTTATTTCTTGTAAGGATTTAAGAATTTCTTCACGTCCACCGTAGCTTAAAGCTAGTGTAACTCTTAATCTTTTGTTAGATTTTGTTTTCTCAATAACCTCAGATAACTCTTTCTGTGCCTTAGATGGAAGTGTATTTATATTTCCTATGGTGTGAAGTGATACATCATTATCCTGTAATGTTAGTATTTCCTTTTTAAGTGAAGACACAAGAAGATTCATAAGCGTATCTACTTCTTTTTTAGGACGGTTCCAATTCTCAGTGGAGAATGCGTATAGGGTAAGGAAGGGTATACCTAACTCTGCACAACCTTCTACTGCCTGTTTCACACCCGCCGTACCACGTTTGTGTCCGGCTGCTCTCAATAAGCCTTGTTTTTTAGCCCATCGACCATTGCCATCCATAATTATGGCCACATGCTGCGGTAATTTGTCGCGATCAATTTGCTCTAAAAAATCCATTTTTATATTAAAATGCGCAAAAACAAGGTTTACGCCCAAAGGAATATGTTAAGGTGATCCCTGTAAACATATACCAATCATCATTATTTATATTTCCAAAACTTAATACTCCGTCAGGATCATTTTGAGGAGCGCTACCATCCAGATTGTCAGTAAAGGTGTATCTAGCGCCAATCTCAAAGGCAAAAATAAGATTTTGACTTATAACAGCCTTGTAACCAATAATCATAGGGATTGCAATATCCCAGTATGCTCCTGCGTCAACCAGCATATCTCCATCAAGCACAAACTCGTCGTGATTAAAGTAGGTAAACCCTGTATACAAATAAGGTGTAGACGGGTTACGCTGGTTAAACATGTCAAAATCCCAGAACGTATACTCTAGGCCTAACGATACTTCTTTTACACTATTTTTAAAATTGTAACCACGAGATTGCCTTCTTGACTCAGCACTTTCCCTGTCGTCTACATCTAGCTCAGCAAATAAGGCTGTAAATCTAAATGAGTGTCTCGAGCTTCGGTTCCACTTGGCAATTAATCCTACCACAGGAGCATTAGGGGCTATGTAACTCGTTGACCCAACGTCTCCTATAAAATTAGCTCCGCCAGCATACAATCCTAATTCATAGGTTTGCGCATGGGAAATAGAACTTAATAACACGGCGAAAATAACAACCGTCAAATACTTCATATAGCTGTAAAAGTTTGCAAATATAACAATAATGTGTACCTATTAACAATATAAGTACATGTAGTATTAAATAGTAGTGCGCTTTCGCGAAAGCAAAACCCGTAAAACATTTTTTAATACCCGTAGAAGTAACAGATTTAATACGAAAATATTGTCCCTAGTTACGCTTATCTTCGCCCCACAATAGTTTCTTTCTTAGCGTCTTCAAAAATGTGTCTCCTTCTAGTGTAATGAGTTTAATTGAAAAAGGTGCTTTTTCAATCCTTACAAGTGTATCATTGTCAAGTGTTACGATTCTTGAATCTAGTGAGATGAGGTGTTGTTCTTCTCTTCCAGATACTTGTAAGGTGATCACAGTTTCGTCTGGAATGATCAAAGGTCTTGCATTAAGATTATGAGGAGCAATAGGTGTAAGGACAATACTTGATGTTTCTGGAGTGATTACAGGGCCGCCACAACTTAAAGAGTAGCCTGTAGATCCTGTAGGTGTTGCGACAATAAGACCATCTGCCCAGTAATTTGTAAGTGGTTCTCCGTCAAGGTGTGTGGTGACCGAGATCATACTTGTTGTGTTTTTTCTGTTTAAGGCAATCTCATTGAGTGCAAAATTTAAATCTCCCAATACTGTAGTGTCTCCATTAAAAGAAGCTTGTAGTAAGCTTCTGTTTGAGATCTGGTACTGCCCAGCGAGTATTTTATCAATAGATTTTGCTATTTCTTGTTTTTTAATGGTTGCTAGAAATCCTAATCTTCCAGTATTAATTCCAGCAATAGGAATATTTAGGTCCCGTATATATGTGGCGGTTTTGAGTATAGTACCATCTCCTCCTATACTAAAGAATAGGTCATAAGTGCTATCTAGCTCTTCAAAGGTGCTAAAATGGTCGTAATTAACCTTAATAGCATCGTTTGCATTAATGAGCTTTAAGAAATTCTTTTCTATAATGACCTCAATTTGTTTTTTCCCTAATATATCTAATAGCTCTTGCACATAACGTGCAGCTTCTTTATGATAAAACTGGCCGTAAATGCCTACTTTCATATGTTTAAATATTAAGGTATTTTTCTAAATATTGAGAGCGTTTTCTAAGATCTTTTAAGAAAGTGTCTTCCTGGTGGCTAGAAATCACATTGTAACTATATCTTCTAAAAGTAGAAAGTATATCATTAAAGTTTGCTCGTCCTAATTTTATAGAAATCTCTGCTACGTCATTTTCTATTTTAGAGATGAACAAACCCCATATCCTTCCATCATTAGACTCTACGATCTGGCTAATTTCACTAAAGGAGTAATCGTGTATGCCTTTCTCAATGATTACAACACTGCCTGGCTCACTTATAAAGGGTGTGTTGTTAAAAAAATTCATTACGTCTTCTAGCTCGTAATAGCCCAAATATTTACCCTTACTGTCTAGAACGGGCATGATATTAGTGCGTTGTTGGGCAAACATTTCTAGAATATCTAGCCAGTTAGTCTCATAACGAACATAAAATGGCTGTAGTGCGTGGGTGTAATCTTCTACTATACAGCTTGCATCGTAGCAATGCACATCGTTTTCATCTAGACTTCCTAGGTATACACCTTCTTTACTCACAGGAACATGAGAGTATGTGGTTTGCGTAAAAATGGATTGAACATCACCCATCTCTTGGGTGACAAGAACGGGTTGTATGTCGTTTATTATGAAGTCTGTAATGTTCATAATGCAAAATAATGAAAAATTAACTGCTCGAGCGTAGTCTCTTTGTATTTTTGTAGTCAAAAAACATACCAAATACTGATGACTAAACTTAGTGTTAATATAAATAAGGTGGCTACATTGCGTAATGCAAGAGGAGGAAATGTTCCCGATCTTCTTCAAGTAGCTAAGGATCTTGAAAGTTTTGGAGCTCAAGGAATCACGGTGCACCCTAGGCCAGATGAAAGACACATTAGGTATCAAGATACTAGGGACCTTGCCCAAATAGTGAGCACTGAGTTTAATGTAGAGGGAAATCCCAATCAAAAATTTATTGATCTTGTGTTGGAAACAAAACCGGATCAGGTAACGCTCGTTCCAGATGCAGTAGATGCGATTACGAGTAACGCAGGTTGGGACACGATCAAGAATTTGGATTTTTTAAAAGATGTGATAGCTATTTTTAAAGAACAAGGTATTAGGACTTCTATTTTTGTAGATCCAGTAGTCGCTATGGTCGAAGGGGCAAAAAAAACTGGTACCGACAGAATAGAGTTGTACACAGAGGCATACGCTCTTGGCTATATGGACAATAAAGAAAAGGTTATTGCTCCATATATAGAGAGTGCTCTGGCTGCAAACGATCTTGGGTTAGGAATCAATGCAGGGCACGATTTGTCATTGCTTAATATTGAGTTTTTTAAAAATAGTATTCCACAATTATTGGAGGTTTCTATAGGCCATGCTCTTATTTCTGAGGCATTATATCACGGTTTTGAGACTGTAATAGCGCGGTATTTACAAAAACTGGCAGACTAGTGCAATTACATAGTAAGATAATAGGAGAAGGAAGGCCATTACTAATTCTTCATGGTTTTTTAGGAATGGGAGATAATTGGAAGACTCTGGCAAAGCAATTTAGTCATGATGGTTTTCAAGTCCATTTAATCGATCAACGTAATCATGGGAGGAGTTTTCATTCAGACAATTTTAGCTATGAATTAATGGTTGAGGATCTTTTTCAATATGCAAATTATTATAATCTAGAGACATTTTCTTTGTTAGGGCACTCTATGGGAGGTAAAACAGCCATGCTATTTGCTTGTGATTATCCTCAAATGGTAGACGCTTTAATTATTGCAGATATCGCTCCAAAATTTTACCCTCAACATCATCAAGAAATCTTAAAAGGTCTCAACGCACTATCACAGAGTGAAGAGGCCCTTAGCAGTCGTAAAAATGCAGATGCATTTTTAAGTGGCTATATTAAGGAGATAGGAATACGTATGTTTTTGCTTAAAAACCTTTTTTGGAAGGAGCCTAAGAAGTTAGGGCTGCGCGTTAACTTACCTTCGTTGATAAACAATATTGAAGAAATAGGAAAACCTCTTGCATCTTTCAAGACCTTTTCTGGCAACACTCTTTTTTTAAAAGGAGCACGGTCTAATTATATTCTTCCAGAAGATGAGGAGGAGTTGTATAAGGCTTTCGCGAAAGCGGAAATCAAAACAATTTCTAAAGCTGGGCACTGGCTGCACGCCGAAAATCCTAAAGAATTCTATCAAGAAGTGATAAATTTTTTATAACATTGCGTAAATAAATTTATTATGTATGCATAATAAATTGTGTTAATAAATGATAAACTCTTGAAAATAGTATATTTTTACACACATTTTATTAAGTAATTCATAAATATACCCTTAACCTAAATTAAATTATGAAAAAAGTATTAAGCGTTTTAGTACTCCTTCTTGTTTGTGCGGTCACCTATGCAGGTGGATACCGTGTGAGTTTGCAAGGACAAAAATCTCTGGCTATGGGCCACACAGGTGTTGCCGTAGTAAACAGCGCAGAGCTTGCCTTTTTTAACCCGGCAGGTCTTATCCATTTAGAAAATAAGTTGAATATCTCTGTTGGAGGTTTTGGCGTATTTTCGGATGTAGCTTACCAAAACACTCAGTTTGGAACATCTGCACAAACAGAAAGTCCAGTTGGAACTCCAGTGTACCTTTATGCAAGTTACAAAGTGAGTGAGAAATTTGCCTTAGGCCTTGCTGTATACACACCTTACGGAAGTACAGTTGAGTATCCTACAGATTGGTCTGGATCACACCTAGTAAATTCTATCGAATTATCATCTATCTATGTACAGCCTTTGTTCTCTTGGGAAGTTGTAGAAGGAAGATTTAGCATAGGAGGAGGGCCAATTCTAGCTATCGGGTCTGTAAACTTTAATAGAAATCTTACGCGTAATCTTACAGATATAGACGGAAATAGATCTAATGTAACTATTGACGCTGCTGGAATAACAGAATTTGGTTATTCTGTTAGTGCAATGCTTAATATAGATAACCAAGACAAATGGAAGTTAGGTTTTAACTACCGTTCACAAATTGATGTACAAGTAGAAGCTGGAGATGGAGAGGCTGTTTTTGCAAACATTCCTAATTCACCACTAGCTCCTATCGCAAATGGCACATTTGACTTTACAGCATCTTTACCTCTTCCGGCCGAGTGGACCTGGGGTTTGTCTTATAAGCCTAATGACAAGTGGTTATTTGCTTTTGATTATAACTACGCAGAGTGGAGCGCTTACGATTCTTTAGATTTAAATTTCTTAGCAGCAGATGGTTCTGTAGCTTTAGAGTCTATAAATCCTCGTAATTATAAAGATGCAAGTACCATAAGATTTGGTATGCAGTATTCTCCTATGGATAAGTTAGACTTAAGAGTAGGTTACTACTTTGATGAGTCTCCTGTGCAAGATGGATTTTTTGCACCAGAAACTCCGCGTAATGATTCTGATGGATTTACAGCGGGTCTATCTTTTAACGTAAGTGAAAAACTAGCTATAGATGCATCTTTCTTATACCTAAAGTTTAAAGAAGTAGACGCTTCATATGATGCATTTTTAGAATCTGATGGAACACCAGCACCTTTTGCTGGGACCTATAAATCTAGCGCTGTAGTCGCTGGTTTAGGATTGAGTTACAAACTATAATACGATAAGCGATGAAAAAATTTATAAAATATATAGCAATACCAGTTGTTGCTTTCGGATTTGTGGCTTGTGAGCCAGAATTTGACACACCTATTGACGATGGTACTTTCTACACAAGTGGAGAGGCAGATTTTTCTAACTATGTAGCATTGGGAAACTCTCTTACAGCGGGATTTGCAGATAGTGCTCTTTATATAACTGGACAAGAAAACTCTTATCCAAATATTATGGCGCAGCAGTTTGCGCTAGCAGGAGGAGGGGATTTTTCCCAACCACTTATGAATGATAATCTTGGTGGATTGCTTTTAGGAGGGAACCAGATTACTCAAAACAGATTTGTATTGGCGACAGATGAGAATGGCAATCCAGGACCTGCTATTTTGGCTGGTATGCCTACTACAGATGTAGGTAATGTTCTTTCTGGAAACTTTAACAATATGGGTGTTCCTGGAGCAAAGAGTTTTCATCTTGTGGCACCAGGTTATGGAAATGTCGCAGGAGTACCAACAGGACAAGCAAATCCTTATTATGCTCGTTTTGCATCATCACCTGATGCTACAGTTTTAGGAGATGCTATAGCGCAAAATCCTACATTCTTTTCTTTATGGATAGGAAATAATGATATTTTGGGGTACGCTACTTCAGGAGGATCGGGAGTGGATCAAACAGGTAATTTTGATCCGACTACTTATGGATCTAATGATATTACAGATCCTAATGTATTTGCTAGTGTTTACGAGCAACAAGTATCTACTTTAGTGGGTACTGGAGCACAGGGAGCACTTGTTAATTTACCGGATGTTACCTCAATACCTTTCTTTACAACTGTTCCTGCTCAAGCAATACCTCTAGATGCAGCAACAGCAGCGACACTTAATGCAGCTTTTGGAGCATATAATACGCAAGTATTACCTGGTTTAGCTCAGTTTGGTGTTATTACACCAGCAGAGGCCGCCGCAAGACAGATAAACTTTGCAGAAGGAGCTAATTTTGTTACTATGCAAGATGATGATCTTACGGATATCTCAGCAATTATACAGGGGCCTCCTTTTAACTTAGATCCTATTACTGCGGGAGTATTGGCAACATTACGTCAGGCAACAGCATCTGATTTAGTGCCACTTACAGCAGCAGGGGTTTTGGGTACTCAAAATGAAGAAACTTTTAATTTATTAACTTCACTTGGTGTGCCTGCAGAGCAAGCTGCACAACAGTCTATTAATGGAGTTACTGTTCCTCTAGCAGATCAGTTTGTATTAAGTACAACTGAACAGGCTAGAATAACAACTGCGCAGCAAGCTTACAATGCAACAATACAAGAGTTAGCTTCCAATTTAGATTTGGCTTATGTAGATGCTCGAGCGGCATTGCAACAAGTAGCTTCTGGCGGCACTAGTTTTAATGGAGGGGTTCTTACTTCTACATTTGTAACTGGTGGAGCTTTCTCACTTGACGGGGTTCACCCTACGCCAAGAGGGTATGCACTTACGGCCAATACAATTATAGATGCTGTAAATACACAGTATGGATCTACAATTCCTAACGTGGATTTAGGTGATTATGCGACGATTACGCTAAGTAATGATGTAAACTAGTACATAAATCTAATAGTTTTTAGAAAAGCGCATTGATCCTATCAATGCGCTTTTTTGTATATTTAAATTAAATCTTTTGCTATGAAAATTATATTAAAGCTGTTGTTAACGGCCGTGGCTGTTTTTATTCTTGCTCATATTTTGCCTGGTGTACAAGTAGATGGATATATTTCTGCTTTGATTGTAGCACTTGTGCTTGGAGTTTTGCGATTAATTGTAAAGCCTATATTAGTTGTGCTTACTTTACCTATAACAATTCTTACTTTAGGTATATTTTTACTTTTTATAAATGCTTTTATAATCCTTATGGCAGATTACTTTGTAGATGGATTTGGTGTAAAAAATATATGGTACGGGATTCTTTTTAGTGTGTTACTTAGTATTTTTCAAAGTATCCTATATACTTTCCTTAAAAGTGATAAAAGGTCTTAAATTCAATGCTTTGAAGATTGTTGAGGTGTAAAAAAAAATTGTATTTTTGCGCCCTCAAATAAAGTAAGCAATGAATATTACAAAAGAACAAATAGACGATCTTAATGCAGTAGTAAAGGTAGACATCGCAAAAGATGATTACCAAGAAAAAGTGGTGTCTATCCTAAAAGACTATAGAAAAACAGCAAATATTCCAGGTTTTAGAAAAGGACACGTGCCTATGGGTCTTGTTCAAAAACAATATGGAATGGCTGTACGTGTAGATGAGGTAAATAAATTACTACAAGAAGCATTGGGTAAATTTTTATCTGAGGAGAAAATAGATGTCTTAGGAAATCCATTGCCTAAAAACCAGGATGATTTTGACTGGAATCAAGATGATTATACTTTTGAGTTTGATCTTGGAATGGCCCCGAAGTTTGATATAAATCTTCAGCCTAAAAAAGCAATAGCAGCATACCAAATTACGGCAGATGATAAGATGATTGACAATCAGATTCTTTCAATCCGAAAGCAATATGGTAAGCTAGTAGCTAAGAATGAAGTGTCTGTAAACGATGAAGTTACTGGATCTTTTAGAAATGAAGAGGCTGGAATAGAGGCTGCAACTACATTTGAGATAAAACGCCTTAAGGGGAAGAAAAATGAAAAGGCCTTTGTAGGTGCTAAGGTAGGAGACGTGATAACGGTAAAATCTAAAGCATTGTTTGAGGAGCCTGGTGATTATCAAGCACATTTGAAGATTTCTGAGGATAAGGCTAAAGAGTTGAATGCAGACCTTGCATTTACAATTACAGAAGTGAGCAATAGAGAGTTAGCAGATCTAGATCAGGAACTTTTTGACAAGTTATTTGGAAAAGATGTTGTGAAGTCTGCTACAGAACTTAAAGAAAAAATTAAGGAAGATGCAGAACGTCAGTTTGTACAGCAAAGCGATCAGCAGTTAATGAATGATGTTACTGAGCGTTTAATTGAAGATACTAAGTTTGATCTACCAGGAGAGTTTTTACAGAGATGGATACAATCTACGGGAGAAAAAGAGATGTCTCTGGATGATGCAAAAGCAGAGTATGAGCGTTCAGAAAAAGGACTTAGGTATCAACTGATAGAGGGAAAAATTGTAAATGACAACAAGCTGCAAGTAACCTTTGATGAGCTGAAAGACTACGCAAAAGACATGATCAAATCTCAAATGATGCAATATGGTCAGATGAATCCTGAGGATAAGGAACTAGAAGATATTGCCGCAAGAATATTAGGTAATCAGGACGAAGTAAAAAGACTGTCAGAGCAATTAATGAATGTTAAAATGCTTAACTTCTTTAAGGAAAATGTAAAACTTAAGACTAAGAAGGTGACATTTGATCAATTTGTAAAGGAAGTATACAATTAGAATACTAGTGTATTTATAAGTATCTTTATAGCGTTTTACTGTGATCAGTAAAACGCTTTTGTTTTAATAAAATTTGCAGGAATATCTATATGGATTACGGAAAAGAATTTAAAAAGTTTGCGACAAAAGATCAAGGCGTTAACTCTATGTACTACGAGAAAATTGTGAGTAGTATGATGCCAGTGGGTCTTACACCTAATATTATAGAAGAGCGTCAGATGAACATTGCCATCTTTGATGTTTTTTCTAGATTAATGATGGATCGAATCATTTTTTTAGGAACAGGAATCAATGATCAAGTAGCAAATATTGTACAGGCGCAGTTATTGTTTCTTGAAAGTACAGATGCCCAAAAAGATATACAGATATATATAAACTCTCCAGGAGGAAGCGTGTACGCTGGATTAGGTATTTACGACACTATGCAATTTATAAAACCAGATGTGGCGACTATCTGTACAGGGATGGCAGCATCTATGGGAGCAGTATTATTATGTGCGGGTGAGAAAGGAAAACGTAGTGGTTTGCCACATTCTAGAGTGATGATACACCAGCCTATGGGAGGAGCGCAAGGACAGGCTACAGATATTGAGATTACAGCGAGAGAAATATTAATACTCAAAGAAGAGTTATACAAGATAATCGCAAAGCATTCTGGTCAAGATTACGACAAAGTATATGCAGATAGTGACCGTGATTACTGGATGAAGGCAGATAAAGCTCTGGAGTACGGAATGATAGATGAAATCTTAAAAAGAGATTAAGTAATAGTAGTTTACGCTTTCGCGAAAGCGTAATAAACACAAATAGTGTATTATGGCTAAAGAAGAGTTAGAATGTTCATTTTGTGGTAGAAAAAAGCCAGAGACTAATTTATTAATTGCGGGTCTAGACGCACACATTTGTGATCGCTGCATAGAGCAGGCCCACGGTATTGTTTTAGAGGAATCTAAAGATACAAGCAGTCAAGAATTAGAAGGGGAGCTTATGCTTAAAAAACCACAAGAAATAAAAGCATTTCTTGATGAGTATGTGATTGGACAGGAGTACACAAAAAAAGTAATGTCTGTTGCGGTTTACAACCATTATAAAAGACTATTACAACCCAATAATGAAGACGAAATAGAAATACAAAAAAGTAATATTGTAATGGTAGGGCAAACGGGTACAGGAAAAACCCTAATCGCCAAAACTATTGCAAAAATGCTTAATGTACCACTAGCTATTGTAGATGCTACTGTGCTAACAGAGGCCGGTTATGTGGGAGAAGATGTAGAGAGTATTTTGACAAGACTACTGCAATCTGCAGACTATAATTTAGAAAAGGCACAACGTGGTATTGTCTTTATAGACGAGATTGATAAAATTGCTCGTAAGAGCGATAATCCTTCTATAACGAGAGACGTATCTGGAGAAGGTGTGCAACAAGCATTGCTAAAACTACTGGAAGGAACCGTGGTTAATGTGCCACCTAAAGGAGGGCGTAAGCATCCTGATCAAAAATTTATTGAGGTAAATACAGAGCATATATTATTTATAGCAGGAGGCGCTTTTGACGGTATTGAACGTCACATAGGAAAGCGTATGAATATGCAAGCAATGGGTTTTAGCGCTAGTAAGAGCGACAACGTTGTGGACAGCGACAACCTTCTAAAATATATTATCCCTAAAGACTTAAAGGATTTTGGTTTAATACCAGAAATTATAGGCAGATTGCCTGTTCTAACCCATATGAATCCATTAGATTCAGGGACATTGAGAGCGATCCTTACAGAACCTAAAAACGCCATTATCAAGCAGTATATTAAACTGTTTGCCATGGATGATATTCAATTTACAATTACAGATGGCGCTTTAGAATATTTAGTAGAAAAGGCTATAGAATATAAACTAGGGGCTAGAGGTTTGCGTTCTTTGTGTGAAGCAGTACTTACTGATGCAATGTTTGAACTGCCCAGCACTACAGAAAAGGAATTAGAAGTCACAAGGTCATATGCAGAAGGCAAACTTAATAAATCTACCCTTAAGAAGCTTAAAGCAGTATCATAGATGTCAAAAAAAGAAGCAGCCATCAATCCCCCAATTGATAACTGCTTTTTATAATTAACAAAGAAAATTTCTGTTGATTTTTCTTAGCACAGTAAAGATAAATGTAAAAGAGCTTCTAATGAAGCGTTTTACAATGTTTTAGATTAATTACTTTATTGTTTTGGTAAAATGCAGTATTTCTATGGTTTTAGTGAGTATTCCTACTTTTTAATAGGCGCTTTTCTTTCAAGAAATAATTTTGGTCTATTTGTATGGATTAAGTGAGCATTATCTACGATTAAGAGCGTTTAACTCTTCTAAGAAAGATCGAGAATTAGAAAGTCTAGGTACCTTATGTTGTCCTCCCAACTTATTTTTTCCCTTGAGCCAGTCGTAAAATAGATTTTCTCGTGCGGCGTTTATAGTAGGTTCTTTAAGGGTGATATTATTAAAACGTTTAGCTGCATAATCACTATTGATATCCTGTAATTTTTGGTCTAGCGCTTTCGCGAAAGCGTTAAAATCATCTGGCTGTTTTTTAAACTCGATAATCCATTCGTGAGCACCTTTTTCATTTCCTTCCATAAAAATGGGAGCGGCTGTATAATCTTTGATTTCGCAAGCTGCTTCTCGAGAAGCACTCTTAAGAGCTTCCTCTGCATTTTCTATAATGAGTTCTTCGCCAAAAACGTTTATATGGTGTTTGGTACGACCACTTACTCTTATTCTGTAGGGATTCGTAGATATAAACCGAACCGTGTCTCCTATTTTATAACGCCATAGGCCCGCATTTGTAGTGATGACTACGGCATAATTTTTACCAGCTTCTACATCGGTTAAGGGAATGATCGTCTCAAAGGGAGTACCGTAATTGTCCATTGGTATAAATTCATAAAAGATCCCGTAGTCAAGCATAAGAAGTAAATCGTTGCTGTCATTTTGATCCTGTATCGCAAAGAAACCTTCAGAAGCGTTATAAATCTCATAATAACTTACTTTGTTAGAAGAAAGTATTTTTTGATATTGATCTACATAGGGATCAAAACTTACCCCACCGTGAAAATATACTTCCAAGTTAGGCCATACTTCAAGTATAGAATTTTTACCAGTTGTTTCGAGCACATTATTGAGTAGTACAAGCATCCACGAGGGTACTCCAGCAAGACTTGTTACATTCTCTTGTATGGTCTCATCAACGATAGCTTGCATCTTTACTTCCCAATCACTTAAAAGGGAAACCTCGCTACTGGGCGTGCTACTAAACTCTGCCCAAAAAGGCATATTATCTATCAAAATAGCCGAAAGGTCACCATAAACAGTACCATTAGATTTATATAACTCTTTGCTTCCTCCTAGACGTAACCCTTTACCTGAAAATAGTTGAGAACCTTCATTATTGTTAAGATACATGCATAATAAATCCTTACTTGCTGCATAGTGGCAATCTTCTAAAGATTCTGGACTTACGGGAATATACTTGCTTCGCGCATTTGTAGTACCACTGCTCTGAGCAAACCACTTTATAGGAGTAGGCCAGAGAATGTTATTCTCCCCTCTTCTGCTACGCTCTATAAATTCTTGATTTTCTTCATAGGTTGTAATTGGAACTATCGATGCAAAATCTGTATAGCTTTTAATATCCTCAAAACCATATTTCTTCCCTATCTCCGTTTGTTTTGCTTTATCAATAAGCTTAAGTAGGAGCTCATTTTGTACTTCATCTGGATACTTTAAGAAAAGTTCCATCTGGTGTATACGCTTTTTTAAGAACCAAGAAGCGATAGAATGTACAAAAGGGATAGGCATAAAGTTGGTATATTTACGCTTTCGCAATATGGTTCCTGTGAGATTAATAACCACAAGAATAGCTGGGCGATAATACAAAATTAACCATTTTCTTCTCATTCAAAAATAGAAAAGTTCTTTCATGAAGTATCAAGGGGTATTACGAAAAATGCGTACAGAGCATACAACACCTATTAATTATTACTTAGAGGTTGAGGATAGTTATATTAATATGAATCAATTAATCGAAAAAAAAATTCATATTGAGTTTGTAAAATTTCAATGCCTTGCATGCGAAGAGAATAAAAAAATATATAGACAAGGATACTGCTACGATGATTTTTATAAAGTACCCCAAGCAGCTGATTGGATTATGAAACCGGAGCTGTCTAAAGCACATCTGGATATAGAAGATCGTGACTTAGACTACGAAAAGAGTGTGCAGTTACAACCCCATATTGTGTATCTAGCTAATTCTAGTAATGTAAAAGTAGGGGTCACTAGAAAGCAGCAAGTACCTACTCGCTGGATAGATCAAGGCGCGCACGAAGCTTTAGAAATAGTAGAAGTGCCTAATCGTTACCTCGCTGGTATTACAGAAATTGCCTTAAAAGAGCATATTGCAGATAAAACCAATTGGCGAGCGATGCTTAAAAATGATATTAAAGATGAGAATCTAAAGTCTCACAGAGATGCGCTTAAACAATATATCCCAGAAGAAGCACAGCAATATTTTATAGATCACAACGAAGAAACGACTATTACCTTTCCCGTAGTGCGTTATCCAGAAAAACTTAAAACTCTTAATCTGGATAAAACTCCAGCCTATGAAGGAGTTCTCAAAGGGATTAAAGGACAGTATTTACTTTTTGAAGATGATACCGTTTTTAATGTACGTAGTTGGGAAGGATATGTGGTGAGGATAGAGGTTCTTTAAAATAGTAACAACTTTATCCCTTGGATAAGTGATAAGCCTATTAATACAGAGCCTATAAGGGAGTTAATGTTGGACTTTTTACTGGGTTGTTTGTTTGCGAGGTGTGTCCCTAGTTTACTGTAACCGTAAAGGGTTACTACTTTTCCAGTGAAGATTCCTGCCACAAATAGTAATAGCAATGTCGCATCTAGATGAAAATCAAGCGTTGCTCGTAAAAAAGAAAATACTAATGCCCAGTAGAAGAGTACAGGCGGATTTATAGCACTTAATAAAAATCCAGTAACGTATTTTGATCCTAAAGATCTTGAAGATTTTTCCTTCTCTTTTTTTCTTTTGAGTAAATAAACACCTGCAATTGCTAGTGCTACAAATACAGCAACTTGCACCCAGCTATTCATAGTGATAAAATCGTGTACCATCATTCCAAATGATAGGGCAATAAGTGCAAGTACTGCTTCGCCTATTCCTGCACCATAGCTTATTTTAAGTGATTCTTGGATACCTTCTTGAATTGTAGTTTTAATCACAGCAAGATTAGAAGCTCCTGGCGGAACTGCGCCTATAACGGTAGCTATAAGACCTATAAAAAAGATAGAATAAATCATAGGGTGTTAGTAGTACGCTTTCGCGAAAGCTTACATCTCTCAATGATTTTAACGTAATCGTATGTCTCTCCTACTTTAAAATGTATCTTTGCGCTTTCAACCTAAGTATATGAGTGCCATTGTAGCTATAGTAGGAAGACCTAACGTAGGAAAGTCTACCTTTTTTAATCGTTTGATACAACGTCGTGAGGCGATTGTAGACGCCGTGAGCGGGGTGACACGTGATCGCCACTATGGAAAGACCGATTGGAATGGTCGCGACTTTACGGTAATTGATACTGGAGGATATGTAGTAGGAAGCGACGATGTCTTTGAAGCCGAAATAGATAAGCAGGTTGAACTCGCTATAGAGGAGGCAGACGTGATCATCTTTATGGTAGATGTAGAGCACGGGATCACAGGAATGGATGAAGACGTTGCAAAACTTTTACGTAAGTCAAAGAAACCTTTATTTCTTGCCGTAAACAAAGTAGATAATAATAAACGTGCAGAAGATGCTGTAGAGTTCTATAATTTGGGATTAGGAGACTACTTCACGATTGCAGCTACTAATGGCAGTGGTACTGGAGACTTGCTTGATGCAGTTGTAGAAGCCTTGCCAGAAAAAGAAGATCGAGAAGATGATGAACTGCCACGTTTTGCGGTGGTAGGTCGTCCTAATGCAGGAAAATCATCATTCATAAACGCACTTATAGGAGAAGAAAGATATATTGTTACAGATATCGCTGGAACGACAAGAGATGCGATTGATACAAAGTATAATAGATTTGGTTTTGAGTTTAATCTGGTAGATACGGCAGGAATACGCCGTAAATCTAAAGTAAAGGAAGACCTCGAATTTTATTCTGTAATGAGAAGTGTACGTGCTATTGAACATGCAGATGTTTGTTTGCTTGTAGTAGATGCCACACGAGGTTTTGACGGACAGGTTCAAAATATTTTTTGGCTCGCAGAACGCAATAGAAAAGGTGTTGTTATTCTCGTAAACAAATGGGATCTGGTAGATAAGGAAACTAATACCATGAAGGAGTTTGAGAAGCACATTAGACAACAAATAGAGCCTTTTACAGATGTACCTATCGTATTTATATCAGTACTTAACAAGCAGCGTATTTTTAAAGCCATAGAAACAGCGGTAAAAGTATACGAGAATAAAACAAGAAAGCTTAAAACGAGCGAACTCAACAACTTTTTCTTACCCCTTGTAGAAGCGTTCCCACCTCCCGCTTACAAAGGAAAGTACATTAAAATTAAATACGCAACGCAGCTACCCACACCTCAGCCCCAGTTTGCGCTCTTTTGTAATCTTCCTCAGTATCTAAAAGAGGCTTACAGACGTTTTCTAGAGAACAAGCTCAGACAAGCATATGATTTTTCTGGGGTGCCTATTTCTATTTATTTTAGAAAGAAGTAATAGATTGGTCTTAAACACGTTGTGTTAATAGTTTGCTAATCTTTAATGGGTTGCAGAAACCTTTATAGAGGGATTGGCTACATTAGGGGACATCAATCAATCAACCATCATCTATGACACAATTGCGTGCACTAACGCTATTTGCGTTTATGTTTGTTTTTGCTTTCGCGAAAGCTCAAACCTTCTCAGTTAAAGGAACTCTTAAAGATAAAACGACACAACAACCACTAGAAGCCGCAACGGTTTTTGTGGAGACTACAAAAGATACCACATTAGTTACTTACACCATAACAAACGCCAAAGGTATTTTTGAGTTAGAAGGAAGAACTCCTTTAAAAAAGGTCGCTCTCAATATCTCTTTTGTGGGTTATGAAAATTACAGGAAAGTTTTAGACCTTTCTCAAGGTTCTGTAAACGTGGGAGATATCCTATTGGACTATGAAACTGCAACCCTAGACGAAGTAGTTGTAAAGAGTAGAGCTCCTATCACCGTTAAGAAAGACACATTAGAATTTAATGTGAAATCTTTTAAGACTAAAAAAGATGCCAATATAGAAGACTTACTTAAGGAGCTCCCTGGTGTTGAGGTAGATGAGGAAGGTAAAATACGAGTAAATGGCAAGGAGGTTAATAAGATATTAGTAAATGGGAAGCCATTTTTCGGTGACGACCCTACAATTGCAACTCGTAATCTCACCAAAGAAATAGTAGAAAAAATACAGATTACGGACACAAAAACAGATGATGAAGCTTTCTCAGGTGAAGAAGGCGATAGAGAAAATAAAACGATTAACCTGACCATTGCCGAAGAAAATAATAAAGGTGTTTTTGGAAGACTTAATGCCGGAGGTGGCACAGATGATCGTTTTGAATATGCTGGAATCGTTAATCTTTTTAATAATGATAGACGTATAAGTGTGCTCGCTGGAGGGAATAATATTAATTCGCCAGGGTTTAGCTTTGGTGAGATCCAGAAAATGTTTGGGAATGGAGGTAGTATGTACGTGAATAGTAACGGCTCTTTTGGGATAGGAGGACGGCGTTTTGGTGGAGGTAATGGTATTATAAATAGCCGTAATGTTGGAGCAAATTATACCGATGAAATAAGTGAGAAGGTAGATGTGAACGCAGATTATTTTTATTCTGGCGCAAACAGCACAAATGACACTCGTACTGAAAGAGAAAGTATCTTACCAGATAGCAGATTCTTTACGAATAGCAACTCACGCACTAGGGGTAATAACGATAATCAAGACGTAAATCTTACTGTAAATATTAAACCAGATAGCACTTTATTTATAAACATTAGGCCTTCCTTTTCTGCTGCGAGAGCACGCAATTTTAATGGTAACAAGGAAGAGTCATTTAATGAACAAGGCGTATTGATAAATAACAGTTCATTGGCTTCTAACAGAGAAAACATAGGGCGTGATTTTAGCAATACAATTAGTGTAACAAAACGTTTTGGAAATAGAGGTGCATTCTTGAAATTACGGGTGTCTAATGAGGTCAATAGAGCAGACTCTGAAGAGTTTTTAAATTCTACGACAGAAGTTTTTGGTGGTGATCCTGTACTTATAGAAAGAAACCAGTTTACAGACGGCGAGACAAATTTAGATGGATTTAATGGGGATATTACCTATAGAATTCCTGTAGTGGCAAAAAAATTATTTATAGATGCAAAATTTTCTTACAGAAATGACCAAAGAGACAGGAGGCGAAGTACATTTGATTTTGATGAGACAACGCAGGGATTTACAATGTTTAATGAGCTTTTGAGTACAGATTTTAGTGCTCGAAATATACGTACAACCCCTCAATTATCTATGCGATGGAATACGGAGAAAATGAACTTAAGTTTTGGTGGAGGGTATGTTTTTCGAACTCTAGAAAACGAAGATGTCTTGCGACCTGAACTTAATATATCACAAAACTTTGAAGCAGTAGAATTATCTTCTTATTTTAATTATCGCTTTAGTCCAAAAATGTCTACATATCTTGGATATAATTTAACAAATACACCTCCAGACGTATCCCAGCTCAATCCTTTTGTTGATGTATCTGATCCTCTAAATATTATTCAAGGAAACCCCAACTTAGGACCTTCTAATAATCATAGTCTATACGCAGGTTTTAATAACTACGATTTTCAAAAAGGTGGTAGTTACTATGCAAACCTAAATGGTAATATTACTAATGACGCTGTAACAAGTAGGACTATTGTAGATGAGAATTTGGTAAGAAATACTACCTATGTAAATGTAGATGGCAACTATAGTCTTAACGCGAGTACTGGGTATGATAAGTCTGTCAAACTGGACTCCCTGCGTACGTTTAAATATGGGGCAGGACTTTATGGTAACTTTAATCGTAATATAAATTTCAATAATGGTGTGCAGTATGCCAGTAAGACAAGCTCGTTAACACCTAATGCAAGCATATCTTTTACCTGGAAAGATCTATTTGAAATACGTCCGAGGTATAATATTTCTTTTTCAACTACACAGTTTGGAATTGAGGCCTTTGATGATCAAGAGTTTGTAAATCACAACTTGAGAATTAATACTGGCTTTTTTGCCATAAAGCATGTAGAGTGGCGCAATGATATGCTATACAATTATAACCCTAATGTGGCAGAAGGCTTTCAGAGAAGTTCTTGGTTTTGGAATACCACGGTAGCCTATAGTTTCCTTAAGGACAATGCTACGCTTACTTTTAAGGTATACGATGTGCTCAATCAGAATACTAATGCTAGAAGGACGGCAAATGCAAACTTTATTCAAGACGTTCAAAGTACGGTCTTGCAGCAATATTTTATGTTGAGCCTTAGCTGGAAGTTTAACACCTTAGGAAAAGGGGGTGAGACGGGTAATGACTCTTTTTTCTTTTTTTAGAAGGAACACTTTCGCAAAAGCATATAGGACCAATAGATACTTGTTGTTAGATAGAAATAATCCTATTATCTTTCCTACATCTAACTTACGATATATATTTTGAAGCAAATATCACTTTTCCTTTGTATCCTTTTTTCATTACATATTTTTTCTCAAAAGCCTATACAAGGGCCAACACCTAAATGGGTAACAGAAGTTGCCTATGATACAACTGTAAATAATGATGACGATGCTGCATACTACTATCTCTTATCAGATAAACAGTTTAACGCGATTCTTGATGCTTATTATGCACATATTATCGTAAAAGTCCTTAATACAGAAGGGATTTCTGAACTATCAGATCTTACTTTTGAATTTGATCCGGCCTATGAAAAATTTGTATTTCATAAAATAGAAGTTCTTAGAGATGGCGAGGTAATAGATAAATTAGATCTTAACCAGATTCAGACAGTACAGAGAGAGTCTAATCTGGAACGTAAATTATACGATGGTAGACTTACCAGCATTGTAAACCTTTTAGATATACGTGAGGGTGACATTCTTGAGTACTCATATAGTATTAGTGGAAGTAATCCGGTTTACAAAGGTGATTATGGCAATATTCTCAATTTGCAGTATGGTCTTCCTTTTGGAAAAATATATTACAGAATACTTACAGAAAAGTCCAATCCACCTCTATTTCAATATAGAAATAACGCATCTAAACCTGAGGTTACAGAAGAAGGAAATATAAAAATCTATACCTGGTCTGAGAAAAATGTGGCTGCTAAGTATTATGATTCCAATACCCCCATTTGGTATGATGATTACCCACAGGTCTATTTGAGCACACATGGATCTTGGGAGGATATTGTGAAGCAATACGGAGAATTGTACAGACTATCCAAAGCTGAAAGAACGCAATTAAAAAAGCTCATTGATCAAAATGTTTCGACTCCAAAGGATATAGAGCTTCCTAAGAGAAAACAGATAAAACAACTCATAGATTTTGTGCAGGACGACATCAGGTATTTTGGTTTTGAAAATGGATTGAGTTCTCATACGCCAGAGTCCCCACTCAAGGTACTTAATCAGCGCTATGGCGACTGCAAGGGTAAATCATTGTTACTTGTAGAGTTGCTTAATCACATTGGAGTAGAGGCATATCCTATGTTAGTAAGCTCTTCTAAAGGTGAAATTGTAGGAGATAGAATGCCTTCACCTAATTCCTTCGATCATTGTGTAGTTAATTATTCCTATAATAATCAAGAATTTTATGTAGACCCGACCATATCTAATCAAGGAGGGGGAATAGAAAAACGACCCTTTCCAGATTACAAAAAAGGCCTTGTTCTCAAACCTGGAGTAAAGGACCTGGTAACGCTACCTTTTAATCAGGAAAGCGCAGTAGAAGTACAAGAGATTTATGATGTAAATGAGATCAATGGTAGCGGGGCCTTAACGGTAATTACAACTTATAAAGGGAGTAATGCAGATGCTATAAGAGCAGATTTTGCTCAACGGAGTAATGCGGTTATTCAAAAAGAGTATTTACAGTTTTACAGTGTGTTATTTCCCAGTCTAGAAGTAGATGAAAAAATTACTATTGAAGACTTTCGCGACACCTCAAATACCTTTAAAGTACGTGAATCTTATACCATAGATTCTATTTGGCAAAAGTCTTCAGATAATGAAAACTTGATATATGTTGAATTATATCCACTATCCTTAGAGAGTTATATTTCTACCACAAAATCTCCTACCAGAACATCACCGTACTATATCTCTTATCCTGCAAATATCTCTTATGATATATCTGTAAACCTTCCGGAGGAATGGTCTGCAGAACCTGTAAATATTTCTATGGAGAGTGATTATTATGAGTATACTAACGAGGTAGACAGTTATCTAAACAAAGTAAATATATCACATACTTACAAGAGAAAGAAAGATTATGTTCCGGCAGAGGATGTAGCGAAGTATATAACAGATCATGAAAAAATTCAGGAGGAGTTATCGTATTTTGTCAGTTATGATCAAGGACTTGCTCAAGGTGCCGGAGGATCAGGCTTGAGTTGGGTCGCCATAATTTTAACCATAGTAGCACTACTACTCTCTTGTTACGGTGCTTATAGACTATATTTTGACTATGATGTTGTTCCAGAAATACAAAACGTGCGTGCAAAGCCCATAGGAGGTTGGTTAATTCTTATTGCGATAGGACTTATACTTACACCCATAATAATTCTAGTAGATCTATTGGGTGAAAATGGTTTTTATGATGCTTATACCTGGTCTACGTTATGGAATACAGAAGGAACAGCTGGCAAGGCTACAGTCTTCCTTGTTGCTTTAGAGCTTATGATCAATATAGCAAGAATAATTTTTGCTCTTATATTAGTTATACTATTTTTTGAAAGGAGATCTACGGTCCCTAGATTAATGGTAATTCTGTTTGCAAGTACAGCAGCATTTATAATTCTTGATGCTATTGCTGCCTATGCAATTAATGGAGATGTCTATACTAGTGAAGACAATTATGAAACGGCAAAAGAGATAATAATGTCTATTGTAAGAGCTGCTATATGGATTCCTTATTTCCTAATTTCTAAGAGAGTAAAAGAGACATTTGTCAATAGACCTAAAAATATAAATAAAGAAAGCTAATTCCTAAGCGCATTAGGGACTAATGCAGGATCTTCTAATGTTATAGAACGTTAGATGAGCTATGTTTTTAATGATGCTTGCGCAAAAGCAATATTCTAATAAACAGAATCTTTTTTAACTTCTTTTTTCTTTTTACTTCCCAGAAGTCCACCTAATATATCAGTTGCTACATCTTTAATGACCTCGTCAGTTGTAGAGGTTGTATTGGTAGGTGGTGTAGCTACCGCTGTACTGTCCTTAGTGCTAGAATTTCCTCCTAATATCTCACCAGCAACATCTTTTAGTATCGTTCCAGCACCACCACCTACTTTTTCTGAAAGTACATCTTGTAAAATATCATTACCCTTGTCCTTAAGATGCTGTTTTTGTATTTCTATAATTTGATTACTCAAATTAGAAATTGCCGCCTGTGAGTTAACTTTAATCGTTGGGTTTGTAAAACTACCAGAGAGTACAATGGGTAAGGGTACGTGAAGACGCTCTCTCTCCTGAGCAGTTAATTTAGATAGTAAACCGCTTACATCCTTGCCTAGGTAGCTTGCGGGTACGTCTAAATCAATAGTGTAGTCCATAACATTCTCAAAGCTGTGCCCTCCATTCACATTCACGGTAACCCCTTTTATTTTAAAATCAAAGGGTGAGACAATTACGTGTCCATCTTTAAAATCTAATCTAGTAGTTAATGTTTCAAGATTTAAATCTGCAATATTGATAAAATCTAGTTTGCTGTCCAGTGCAGCAAGTAAAGGCATATTGCTTGTTTGTATGTCAGTTGTTTCTACTTGAGCAATGGCATTTCCTTCAATTGTATTAAGTATAGGTGATAGATTTTCATCTAGTCTTCCTTGTAGCGATATCTTTGTAGAAAGTGCTCCTTGTAGAGCTTTTGCAATAGGCGCAAGACTTTTAAGAAGTGGTAAATTGCTAAAAGATTGGTCTATATCTATCTTGCTAAGATCCAATGCCACATTAAAAACAGGGGTGTTATTTTTGGTCGATACATTGCCAGAAAGTCCTGCTTTACCGCCAAAAATAGAAGAAGTTAGATCTCTCAAATTAGCACTTTCATTCTGTATAGTAACACTCCCAGCAACCTCTGTAAGTGTTAGATCATCATAGATCACTTTATTTGCAGTAAAATCGAGACCAGCATTTAGAAAGTCAGGTATTTTTACACTAGAGGCGCCCGTATTTCTTTCTTCATTATCAGTATCGCTCTGTCCAGTACTTCCACTCTCTAGAACCATAAAATCGTTCATATCAAACACATTTGAGGTCACCTTAAACCGTCCTTTTAGGTCCTCCTGTGACATTACAAAAGGAATTAAATTTTCTATAGTCCCAGTTGCATTAATATCCGTAGCCCCTGTTGTTCCGTTAAAACGATCTAAGGATATAATTCCAGGTTTAAAATTAACCGAAGCATTTGAGATTGCGATAGGTCGTGCTAGTTCTGGCGAGCTATAATTAAAATCTTGAAGGCTGGCTGTACCAGAACTCTTGATGTTTTGATAGTTCTTATTTTCGACACTGGCCATATCAAAATTGGTAGAAAAATCTGCATTTATAATCCCTAGAAGAGGCTCTTCTAGGCCTATGGGGTATACCTTTTCAATATTAGCAAGATTAAGACGCCCTTTTAACGCGAGATTCACAAGCATATTGGCCGTGAGGTTCTTTACACTACCGTTAGCCGAAAATACATCATCATCTATTCTAAAATTAAGCGCATTAATAAGTATATACGTATTGTCTGCAATTCCAGTAGTATTAATGATGCGCGCGTCTATATTAATACCCTCCATACGTTTAGGGAGGTCGGGATATTTAAATGAAGCGTTATTAGACATAATCGCAATATCTAATGTAGGGATCGTATTTTCTGTAACGTTTCCCTTTATTTTTCCGCTTACGCGAAAATCACCACTGGTATCCACTCCATCCAGATTTCTTGCGTATTCTTGAGGAATAACTGCCAGAAAGTTTTTGAAATTTGAGTCAGGTGTTTCAAAGGTGATATCCATAGTTGTATTGTCATCAACAAGTTGAACGAATCCATCAAATGTGAGGGGTAACGCATTAATAGTTCCTTTGTTTTCTTTGAACGTATATTTTTGATTTTCTAGATCTAGCTCAATAGCCGCATCTAGCTCTATATGCTGACCACGGATGTAATTTGTATCTTCAATATCAAGTGATACATCGCCTTTTGTTGAGGTAGATAGCGTACTTTCCACCGCAGAAAAATCTCCATTTCCTTCGTGATCCAGATTATTGATCACAAAAAAAGTATTTGACGCTTCATCACTATACGCAATGGTACTGTTATTTATCTCATAGTGGGCAAGATCAAATACAAAGGGTTCTGCTATGTTGGTATCTTTCGCGATAGCGGGAGAATCTACTGTAGAAGTCTTAACGATATCATAGTTTGCTTTGCCCTCTTTATTTATTTTAAGATGGACAATCGCTTCATCTAGCTGTAGTGCATCTATCTTTATAGGATCTTGAGAAGCTTTTTTAAACAGTTGTTTAATGCCCATTTCGATTTTGAGATCCTTTCCTTGAGCGAGTGTATCTCCTTTAAAGGGAGTGTTATTTACTATCAGAAAATCATTTAAGGCGACAGTAGCTTTTGGAAAATTGGAGAGCAAACTTACGTCTAATGACTCCCAAGAGACCGTAGCATTAAGATTTTGATTAATAGTTTTTTTGAGTAGGTCTTCTAACTTGTCTTTAAATAAGAAGGGACTTGCTATGGCAGCAATAAGTACCACAATAAATGTAATACCTACTATTTTTAATATACGTTTCATATGTTGTTATATGTCTAGCTCTAGTTCTTCGCCTTGGGCAAGGTTAAATTTCTTTCTAAAAAATGCAACTCCTAAGTAAAGTAGTGGTGTGTCTAATGCTGCGATGAGTACTTTAAATAAGAACCCACTGAGCAAAAGACTAGAAAAACGCTCCCATTCAATCTTGCCGAAGGAGCACAAAAGTAAGAGTACAGCGGCAGTGTCTATAAACTGACTTAAAAATGTCGAAAAATTATTGCGCAGCCATAAGTGCTTGCCCTTAGTGAGGCGTTTCCAAAAATGAAAAATTTGTATGTCTACATACTGTGCAAGCAAGTATGCTATCATACTAGCAAAAACCGCTACTGCCGTGGCTCCAAAAACTTTTGTAAATAAAGAATCCTGCACTGGGCTCCACTCGGTAGCTGGTACAGCTTGAGCTACGTAAACAATGAGCAGTGAAAATAGCGAAGCAAAAATACCGGCGGTTACTACTTGATTTGCCTTTTTCTTGCCATAAACTTCACTAATAATGTCTGTAATTAAAAAGGTGATGGGATAAGGAAGAATTCCTACAGAAATCTCAAAGGTGTATAGCCCAAAAAAATCCCAAGTAAAGAATTTTTGAAAGATGAGGTTACTAACAACGAGAGCACAAATAAAAAGAGCACCTAAAATAAAATATATTCTATATGCTTGTTGCACATCTCGCAGGGGTCGAGCAGTTGCTTGATTATTCATATTATTAATAACTTCAATTGTAAAATTAAGGTATTGTGAGTTTCTTTTCCTTAATTTGATATTAAATGTGTGCAAAGTCTTTGCATATAAATACGTTAGTTTGAATACAGTTTTTTTCTCATTAGGAAGTAATCTAGGGAACACCTACGAACATCTCAATAAAGCAGTTTTAGAACTGTTTAATAAAGTGGGATGTGTAGTAAAGATATCTCCAGTATATGCCAGCCCTGCGTTAGGGTTTGAAGGTCCAGACTTTCACAACTGTGCTATAAAAGTCTTAACCAATTTACATCCCGAAGAATTATTAGATAAAACCCTGGCTATAGAAGAATCGCTAGGGAGGGAAAGAAAAGGAGAGGGTTATGCATCGAGAATTATTGACATAGATATATTGCTTTATAACGATAATATTATTAAAAATAATTTATTGACGGTTCCTCACAGGGCAATTTTAGAACGTAGGTTTGTGTTACAACCTCTAGCAGATATCGCAGGAGAGACCTTGATACCTAAAGCTTCTATTTCTGTAAAAGAAGCTTTAGAATGTTGCGAAGATACCAGTATACTCACAAAGCAACCTAAATGGCTCAAAAACCCAAAGGATACCATAGATTTATTAAAGTATAACTATATCGCTATAGAAGGTAACATTGGAGCGGGAAAGACCAGTCTTGCTACCTTGATTTCGCAAGAGTTTAATGCAAAACTCATATTAGAACGATTTAAGGATAATCCTTTTTTACCTAAATTTTATGAAGAGCCAGACCGATATGCGTTTCCGCTAGAGATGTCTTTCTTAGCAGATAGGTACCAACAATTGCTGGATGATATAGGTCAGTTTGATCTATTCAAAGACTTTATGATTGCAGATTATGATAGATATAAGTCCCTTATTTTTGCCCAGGTAACTTTGCAGGAAGAAGAATTTGTTCTCTACAAAAGATTACACGAGATGATGTACAGAGATATGCCTAAGCCAGATCTGTATGTCTATTTATTTCAAAGTACAGATCGTTTAATTGCCAATATTAAAAAAAGAGGGCGTGATTACGAAAAAGGAATTAAGGCAGAGTATCTCGATAAAATTAATAAGGGATATCTAAAATTTATAAAAAACCAACATCATCTCAACGTTAAGATTATTGATATTTCTGATCTTGATTTTGTTAAGAATAGAGAGGATTATCTAAACGTAATTAGTCAGTTTTAGGGACTAAATCTGCGATATACGTATCTAAAAACTCCAATCGCTTTTTTGTCCACTGGGTCATATAGTCAAGCTGTTCCTTCTCGCAGTTAAAAGATGTCCAAGCACTTTGTTCTCTCTCGTAAGCTCCACTCTCTATAAGGTTATGATATTCTTTTTCTTGCCACTCTACAAGAAATTCGGTTTGTAGGGTCGTATTTCTTAAGGCAGTCCAACGTTCTTTAAAACGAGCAATAAAATCTTCTGGATTTTCTGTAAGTAGCCTTCTTAAGAGGCCGTTGGTGAGAAAATCTGTTGTTTTATTCACGCGTTTGCCAGAAAAGACAGTCCCAAATGTTCCGTCTAGATCCCAAGGCACGTAAAAATAGGGTTCGTTTCTATCGTATCGTGCGAGGTAAATATTCTTCCCGAGATTGTCTGGTGCACGCACTGCATTTACAAAGAGAAAGTAATCTATAATGTTGTCTAGTTGTAATTGTTCTTTTACCGCTTTCGCGAAAGCGGTCTTATCCCCGTTTACAACAACTTGCGTAAAAGGGTAGAGATTATCCCAAGGGATATTACTAGGATATGGATACTCTATATCATAACCACCCCATCTGCGCATAAAGTTCTTTTTAGGAGGTATGGAGTCAAAAGTAACGGCTCCATCATAAGAAGATCCTTGAAATAGCTCGCCACGAACTCCAGTACTATCCTCTTTTGCAAGTTTTAGTAACTTCCTGTCTACCTGCTCAGAAAGAAGATAAATTCCCTTATAGTGACCATTTACAAAAACTTCACAGAAGTGTGTCTCCACTCCAGATTGGGCTTTGGGCTCTTTATCTAGATATGCGGGTTTGTGTATTTTTTTCCATAATGCAAGAGAGATATAAGAACGTAATCGTAGTGGTTCATTATACAACCCATCAAGAATCCAATCATCATCTTTGCGCATGCTGCCAAACTGTAGGTCTCTATTTTTTGCTCCTGCACTGTCTTCGTGAAAATTGATATCGTATGTTTTTTTAGGAAAAAACTGGGAGCTACTGCCGCGAAGTTCTATGCCGGCAAAACTGGTTAGGGCTTGTGAACTATCGGCATAGTGTATGGAGGACATTCGTTTAGGTTCATTTACAATACCATTGGGTGCATCTATTGTGATGAGTGGTAAAGTAGTATTGTATGCCTTATATGTTTTGTTATTGATAGTGGCCGTCATTACAGAGTCTTGCCCACTCAGTTTTAAAGGAAGGCCTTTCCAAGTAAGATTACGGTCATTAGAAAAAACCGAATCTTGTATTTGAAACACAGCTATATTAAGAGAATCATCTAGAGCGAGGCGCTGGTTATCTATAGTTTGTTGTCCATTAAGTATGGTGCTCGTAAAAAGCACTGATAGTATAAATAGGATTTTCATGATGTGGTGTTGTGTTGTGTTACAAAAGTACAGTATAGCTAGTAATTATTATATTTGAGAAAAAAGAAGGTGAAATATTCTCTCACTCTTATTATTAGTTTGTTGGCAGCTTTTATTACCAGTGCTCAAAACAAGGAGATAGATTTGCCTCCTAATCCTCAATCAGGCCATTGCTATGTGCGTTGTCAAGTAAATGGTAGCTTTCAGAAATGGAGAGATGTTGATTGTGCACTTGTTCAATTTCAGAAATTGGAGGTGCTATCCAGAGATGAATTATCTAAAAAGGATAAGAAAGAGCTTTCCAAAGTATTCAAGAAATTTATTAAGGAGGGTTATAAACTACAACTAGATAGCTACTATACTTCGAGCGCTTCAATACCAGATAATGTTATTGAGTCCCGAGAAAGAGCCATTACGGTAGCGAATTATCTTGTTTCTCTAGGGTATTCTCCAGAGTTGTTAAAAGTTAATGCCTTAGGATCTACTCAAAAGAAAACGGGTTTTTGGTATCGAGTAATTAATACGAATTGATCTGACTAAAAACTGATTACTAATAGGAAGTAAATTACCATCCTCCAGAAGCACCGCCACCTCCAAAGCCACCGCCGCCAAAGCCACCGCCAAAACCACCGCCACCGCCAAAAGAGCCACCGCCGCCGCCCCAGCTACTTCCTCCGCCAAAACCGCCACGACCCATATTACTCAAGATAATAACGTCCAGTAATGATTCGGCAGCGCGCCTTTTGCCATTTCCGTGGCCGTTGTCCCTATTCTTTCTACTCAGAATAATAAAAATGACGAGAAAGACAATGAACATAATAAGTGGCTGGATATGAAAAGAAGTGTTTTCCTGCCTAGTGCCTTTATAATTTCCTTGTAGTGTATCAAATATGGTATCGGTCGCTTGGTCAAGACCTGCATAAAAATTCCCTTTTTTAAATTGAGGTACCATCACCCGATTAATAATACGCTCAGCATCGCGGTCAGAAAGAATATACTCAATACCATAACCCGTATTGATGTCTACCATACGGTCGTCCTTGGCAAGGGTGATCAGTATGCCGTTGTCTTCCTTAGCTTGTCCTATTCCCCACTTTTGTCCCCAGCGTGCTCCTACCATCGCAATATCATCATCGTTTGTAGAGGATATGATGGCAATAACAATTTGGGTAGAGGTGGTATCACTGTAGCGAATTAATTTTTCCTCTAAGGCTTGTTTTTGGCTATTGGTGAGTAAACCAATATAATCATAGACAGCATCTGGATTTGCTTTTGCGGGTTTCTCTGGAATCTCAAATTGTCCATAAGAAATACCACTACTAATAATCAATAGTAGCGTAATGAATGGATGATATATGCTTTCGCGAAAGCGCACTATGATGTCGTTATCTCATTTGGAAGTTCATTCTCATCTCCGTGCTCCCACGGAAAAAACGCACCCAGTTTTTCTCCAGCACAGGTTACGCCGTCAATAATCCCTTGTTTAAAATGTCCATTTTTAAAGGCTGAAATCATTTTATCTTTAGTGGTTTCCCAGAAGTCTGATGGTACTTTTCGGTTAATCCCTCGATCTCCACATATCGCTAGTTGATGATCATCTACAGCTATATAAATAAGTACACCGTTTTCATCTTTGGTATTGTCCATTTTTAAAAGATGAAATAACTGTTGTGCTCTTTGTAAACTGGGTAATTCTGTATGTCTCTCAAGATGGACGCGTATCTCTCCAGAAGTAGCAAGCTCTGCCACACGGATAGCTTCAACAATTTCTTGTTCTTCTTGTTGCGTGAGAAAGTCTTCTACAGAAGAGGCCATTAGTTACTAAAATCAAATTCTACTTCTGGTGCGGCGTCGGTACCTTCATCGGCTTCGAAATATTCCATTTCAGAAAATTTACCAATAAACTTATTTACCAAATTATTTGGAAACACCTTGAGGTGTTTGTTGAAAGGTTTAACGGATTCATTAAAGCGGTTACGCTCTACATTTATACGATTTTCTGTGCGTTCTAACTCATTGATAAGTTCCTTGAAATTCTCATTTGCTTTCAGATCTGGATAGCGTTCAAAGACAGCTAGTAAGCGAGATAGGGCAGAAGTAAGTCCTTGCTGCGCCTGTTGGAATTGTTGAAGTTGTGCCGGTGTTATATTAGAAGGATCTATTTGAATAGAAGTAGCTTTAGAACGCGCCTCGGTTACTTTAATAAGCGTAGACTGCTCAAACTCTGCATAGCCCTTTGCTGTATTTACAATATTAGGAATAAGATCTGCTCTACGTTGATATGAGCTTTCTACATTGGCCCATTGAGATGTAGCATCTTCTTGAAGCGTGATTGCTGTGTTATAAAATTTTGGTCCTACAGCAAATCCAATGATTGCAAGAACTGCTGCAATGGCTATGATAACGATTAATCCTTTTTTCATACCTAGTTAGTTTAGTTTGTTCGTAAATGTTACAATAAATGTTCTTATTTGCAATGTACTAAAAAACTTAATCGGTTAGAAAAGCGGGTGCGGAGAACTGCTTAATACGGTTGAATTGTAACGTATATCCAAAAAAAGCTACTTATATCGAAAATTACGTTTATGAAAACAGGAGGGAATATTTTAATTATTCTTGGGTCCTTAGGGGTACTTGCTGGACTCTATTTATTATTTCAAAAAGATCTATTAATAGGCACAAGTGGTTTAGTGAGTTCTTTGTGTTTAGTATATTTTAGTTTTAGTAGTAACGAGAAGCTTGGAAAAAAGAAGTTATAAGTTTCCTTTTAACTCTAACAATTGAGCTTTTACCCCTTCAAGTTTTCTAATAATCTCAAAATTATCCAGCGTTTCTTTCTTACCTTCTTTAAGGTGTGTTTTTGCCCCTTCTAGAGTAAAACCACGTTCTTTAACGAGGTGATAAATGAGTTCTAGATTTTTGATATCGCTAGGTGTAAATCTTCTAGTGCCTTTCGCATTTTTTTTAGGCTGTATAACGTCAAATTCTTTCTCCCAGAAACGTATAAGCGAGGCGTTTACCTTGAAGGCCTTTGCTACTTCACCTATTGTATAATAGAGCTTTTCTGGAAGTTGGACGTGCATAGATTAATCTAAAGATTGATTTTCTTGTTGCGATTGCTCTAAGAGTTCATAAAACTCTGCTGCAGATAGTTTTCCGTAATAAAAATGGATAGGATTAATTTTATTTCCATCCTTAAAAATCTCATAGTGCAGGTGAGGTGCTTCAGATCTCCCGGTGCTTCCTACAAACCCTATAAGATCACCACGTTTTACCTTTTGACCTTTCTTTACATTGTACTTTGAGAGGTGGGCATATAAACTTTGGTACCCGTAGCCGTGTTCTATCCTTATGTGCTTTCCATACCCAGCGGCAGAGGCATCTGCCCTTGTTACTTTTCCATCTCCTGTAGCATATACAGGAGTGCCGCGAGGTGCGGTAAAATCCATTCCCCAATGTTTTTTTCTCTTTTTGGTAAAAGGGTCTGTTCTATACCCAAATCCAGAGGCCATACGAGTTAAGTCTTCATTACTTACTGGTTGTATGGCAGGTATGGCGGCAAGTAGTTTTTCTTTATCCTCAGTGAGCTTTGCTATTTCGTCTAGGGATTTAGACTGGATCACTAATTGTTTGGTGATTTGGTCAATACGCTTTGTTGAGCTAATGATCATTTCAGAATTGTCAAACCCTTCAAGGTTTTGATACCTATTTACACCTCCAAAACCAGCGGTCCTTACCTCATTAGGAATAGGGTTTGCATCCAGAAGTACTCTGTAAATCTCATTATCCCTTTCTTGAATATTCTCAAGAACTTTGCTCGCAACATCCATTTTAGATTCAAGAAGGGAATATTGCAATTGTAAATTTGCATTTTCTCTTTCTAGTCTTCTTTCTTTTGGTGTGTCTAGACCAAAGTTAAAAACTGCAATCGTTAATAGTGCGCCCATAATCAAGGAGGCGCCTATAAATAGTGATATTTTTCGAATCGTACGACCTCTTTTTCTTTCTACTTTTCGGTAAGAAAGCGTCTCGCTATCGTAGTAATATTTTACTTTTGACATAAGTTAAAATGCGTATTTTTGCGCTTTCGCGAAAGCGTATATCAACTATGCTAACGCTCAAAGATAAAAATAATTTTACGATCATTTCTTTTTATGAAATGACGGTAAGAATAAGCAAAAAATAGTGAATCAAAGAAGGTCTTTTTTTAGAAAACTAACCTTTTTTTGAATACCCTTAAAACCACCAGATGAAATCTCAAGATATTCGCGCAAAATTTTTAGAGTTTTTTGAATCTAAAAAACATACGATTGTGCCATCTGCGCCTATGGTGCTTAAAAACGATCCTACCCTAATGTTTACCAATGCAGGGATGGTACCGTTTAAGGAATACTTTCTAGGTAATGGAGTGCCCAAAAATACACGACTTACCGATACGCAAAAGTGCTTACGTGTTTCGGGCAAACATAATGATCTTGAAGAAGTAGGAAAGGATACCTATCACCACACCATGTTTGAGATGTTGGGAAATTGGTCTTTTGGAGATTATTTTAAAGAAGAGGCCATCTCTTGGGCTTGGGAGTTTCTAACCGAAGAGGTGAATATAGATAAAGATTGCCTGTACGTTACAATATTTGAGGGAGACAAGGAAGATGGACTAGAGCGCGATCAAGAAGCTTATGATTTCTGGAAAGAGCGTATCTCAGAAGACCGTATTCTTGATGGAAATAAAAAAGATAATTTCTGGGAGATGGGGGCACAAGGCCCTTGTGGACCTTGTTCAGAAATACACGTAGACATAAGATCTACAGAAGAAAAAGCAAAAGTAAACGGGAAGTCCCTCGTAAATATGGATCACCCGCAGGTGGTAGAGATTTGGAATCTTGTATTCATGCAATACAACCGTCTGGCAAATGGATCCTTAGAAAAGTTGCCGGCACAACACGTAGATACTGGAATGGGCTTTGAGCGCCTCTGTATGGTCTTGCAAGGAGTACAATCCAACTATGATACAGATGTATTTACACCGCTTATGCGAGAGATAGAGACCATTACAAGTTCTAAATGTGGTCAGAAAGAAGAGACAGACATTGCAGTGCGTGTTATTGCAGATCACTTGAGAGCCGTGTCTTTTTCGATTGCAGATGGGCAGTTGCCATCTAATACAGGAGCGGGATATGTCATACGCCGCATCTTGCGTAGAGCCATACGTTATGGGTTTACTTTTTTAGATACAAAAGAGCCGTTTATTTATAAATTGGTATCTACGCTTGTAAAACAAATGGGCGACGCTTTTCCAGAGCTTAAACGCGAGAAAAATCTAATCGTTAATGTTATAAAAGAAGAAGAAGCGTCTTTTCTAAGAACGCTCGAAAAAGGACTTATCCTCCTAGATAATATCATTGCCACCACTCAAGGTGATACCATTTCTGGTGATAAGGCTTTTGAGTTATATGACACCTATGGATTTCCAATAGACTTGACGGCGCTTATTTTAAGCGAGAAAAATTTACAACTAGACGAGTCCGGTTTTGACAAAGCTTTAAAAGAGCAAAAAGACCGTTCGCGAGCGGCAACTAAGGTAGAGACAGATGATTGGAATGTCCTGCACGAAGATGCAGAGCAAGAATTTGTAGGGTACGATACACTGGAGACAGATGTAAAAATCACTCGCTATCGTAAGACGGAGAGTAAAAAGGATGGAGAGTTATATCAGCTTGTGTTTAATCTTACTCCGTTTTATCCAGAAGGTGGTGGCCAGGTAGGTGATAAGGGATATCTGGAGGCACCTAACGGGGAAGTAGTATACATAATAGACACCAAGAAGGAAAATAACTTGATTATTCATCTGGCTAAAAACCTACCTCGATCTACAGACGGCATGTTCAAAGCAGTTGTAGATACAAAACAACGTTCTAGAACGGCAGCAAACCATACGGCGACACACCTGTTGCATCAAGGATTAAGAAAAGTTCTAGGAACACATGTTGAGCAAAAAGGAAGTATGGTGCATAGTCGTAATCTTCGTTTTGACTTCTCACATTTCTCCAAGGTCACTCAAGAGGAGCTTAAGGAAGTAGAAGATTTTGTAAATGCCCGCATACGCGAAAATTTAAAACTAGAAGAACAAAGAGGTATTCCTTATGACCAAGCAATTAAGGAAGGAGCGATAGCTCTTTTTGGGGAAAAATACGGAGATGCTGTTAGGACAATTCGCTTTGGGAAATCTATGGAACTCTGTGGAGGGACGCACGTAGAGAGTACGGGAGCAATCTGGCATTGTAAGATCACTTCAGAAGGAGCGGTGGCTTCCGGAATACGACGCATAGAGGCTATTACAAGCGACGCGGCAAAGGATTACTTTACTTCAGAGACAGAAGCTTATAATCAAGTAAAAGCGACTTTAAAAGGAAATCAAGATCCAGTAAAAGCCATTACTAGTTTAATGGATGAGAACACAGCGCTTAAAAAGCAAGTAGAAGCCCTTATTAAAGAAAAGGCTCAAAACCTAAGTGGGGATTTAGAGAAAGAATTTCAAGAGATTAACGGAACACAATTCTTAGCAAAAAAACTGGACTTAGATGCTGGAGCCATAAAGGACCTCTCATTTAAGCTAGGCGAAAATAAAAATAATGTATTCCTACTCTTCGGAACTGAACAAAAAGGGAAGGCATTATTGAGCTGTTATATATCAAAAGAACTAGTTGCTTCAAGAAGCTTAAACGCAGGTACTGTTGTTCGTGAATTAGGCAAGCACATTCAAGGTGGTGGCGGAGGTCAACCTTTCTTTGCAACTGCAGGAGGTAAAAACCCAGCAGGAATAGAGAAAGCACTAGAAGAGGTGAAGAAGTATCTTACTTAGATGAAACTACAAACCCATATACCACTAGAGCCTTCAAAAAACCAATTTGGTTATGATGATGCACTATTATTATTAGGGTCCTGTTTTGCCGAAAATATTTGGAAGAAGTTAGACTTTTATAAATTTCACTCTATAACAAATCCATTTGGGATTATCTTTAATCCTATTGCGATAGAGCGACTTATTGAGGATGCAATTCTTGATAAAACGTATAAAGAAGAAGATGTCTTTGAGTATCAGGGTATATGGAAGTCATTTGTCGCTCATAGTGAGTTAAATGCATTAAGCAGGCTGGAGATTGTAATTAAATTACAAGAGGCTCAGCAACTGCTTCGCAATTATCTCAAAAAGTCTTCTCACCTTTTTATCACTTTAGGAAGCGCTTGGGTGTACAAGCATATTAAAACTAATATGATCGTTGCAAATTGCCATAAGGTGCCTCAAAAAGAATTCTCAAAAGAACTGTTGTCGGTAGGTGATGTATTACAGAGCTTGTCTAAGATATGCAGGTTAGTAAGCACTTTTAACCCTGCCATCAATATCACATTTACTGTTTCGCCAGTGCGTCATATTAAGGATGGAATTGTGGAGAATTCTTTAAGTAAATCGCATTTAATTGCGGCTGTGCATCAATTGGTAAATGGAAATAACATTCAATATTTTCCGTCATATGAGATATTAATGGATGAGTTGCGAGACTACCGTTTTTATAAAAGTGATATGCTACATCCTTCGGATCAGGCGGTAGATTATGTTTGGGAGCGGTTTGTGGAGGTATACGCTTTCGCGAAAGCAAAAGAGATCCTTAAAAAAGTAACCTCGATTCAAAATAGATTAAACCATAAACCTTTTAATCCCGAGAGTGCTGCTCATAAGGACTTTATTGAAAGGATGCAGGAAGATATGCGTTTACTTCAGGAGGAGTACCCTTTAATTAATTTTTAACACAAGAAAGTGTTTTTAGTTTTATCTTCACATTCAAAATCTTATACATATGAAATCGTTTAAATATTTAGTTTTATTTTTAGCTTTTGCTGTTTCTTGCGATGTTGATGATGACGGTCAGGTATCTGTACCTGTAGATCCTGTTAATGAAAATAATTCTGTACAAGCTCAAATTAATGGATCTGATTTTGCCTCTACAGATTCTAATACTTTTGCCCAGATTACTAATGAGTCTTCATTAAGAATTGTAGGAAGAGAGGGACTTTCTTATGTAGAGATTTTAATTGAAGGGTATACAGGTACAGGTTTGTATTCTCTCGAGGCAGGAGACCCAACGATTAGTCTTGATGCTAATTACGTAATAACATCTAATGAGGGCGCGCCAGATAGAACGTGGGATATAATATCAGATGATTCAAGTCAGGGGCAAGTTACGATAACAGAGGCAAGTGAGACTTCTGTAGCAGGAACATTCTCATTTACGCTGTTTAATGAGAGCGAGGATAGTACGCTGGTATTTTCAAATGGGACCATGACAGTTGAAGTGCAATAGCAATTACAACTTCTTACTCAAGGAAAACCATCCCCCACCATTTATAGTTTCTATACCCTGAGAGCGAAGTATGGATGCTGCACTGCCACTCCTCATTCCAGAAGCACAGCACGTGATTACGGGTTTATTCCATTTTTTTATGGTCGCAACCTTACTATTAATTTGAGGTAAAGGAATATTTTTAGAGCCAGGAATGGCTCCGCCATTATACTCGCCTTTAGAACGAACATCTATTATGATGGCACCTCTTGATACGAAGTCGTCGATCTTAGCTGATTTATTACCAAAAAGTGCACTTAAAAATCCCATATCATTTTAGTTTGACCAAATATATAGAATTCTGAAATTAGTATCTTCGAAATAATGAATGGTCTAACCCGCAAACAAGAAATTTGTATTACGGCAGCTCGTCTTTTTAAAAGTAAAGGGTATGCAGCAGTTACTATGCGAGACCTTGCTGCAGAGATGGGTATAAAAGCAGCCAGTCTTTATAATCATATTTCTTCTAAAGAAGAGATCCTTAATGAAGTAATTTTGGCCATAGCCAAAAGTTTTACAAAAGGAATTAGGAATATACGCTCGAGCGAAGACAAAATCACCGAAAAACTCCAAGCCGTCATTGCGCAGCATGTGAATCTAACGGCAGATTACCCCTTTGAAATGGCTTCTCTAAATAATGATTGGATGCACTTAGGAGAAGGAAAAAAGGAATACCTAAATCTCAGAGACGAATATGAACTGCATTTTCGTGAGATCATAAAACAAGGTAAATCAGAGGGTGTCTTAAAAAATATAGACGAAGAAGTAATTCTTTTTTCAACCCTGGTAACATTGAGAAATTTATATATCTGGATTCCTAAAAAAGGTGTGGTAGATCGTGACAAGATTATTAATTCTCTCAATCAAACCTTATTACAAGGTATTGAAATTTAGTAGTTTGTGTTAAATAGTTGCAAACTAAACTAACAATTGTTAGTTTTACAAGATTTTAAGATTGATTATGGCACTTTTTCATACGTTGAAGGTAAAAGACATTTATAAAGAAACATCCGATTGTTCGGTGGTCGCCTTTGAGGTTCCAGATGATTTAAAAACAGACTTCTATTTTCGTCAAGGACAACACCTTACGCTTAAGGCACTGCTTAACGGTGAGGACACGCGTCGTTCCTATAGCTTGTGTTCGAGTCCATTGGATAAGGAGTGGAAAGTAGCGGTAAAACAGATTCCTGGAGGTTTGTTTTCTACCTATATTAATGAGCAGGTAAAAATAGGAGATAGTATTGAAGTCATGGCGCCTAGTGGCCGATTTGGTGTAGACTGTACTCCTAATCAAGCAAAGAATTATCTCTTTTTTGCAGCAGGCAGTGGTATCACTCCTGTATTCTCAATGGTTAAAACGCACCTTGCTCAAGAGCCTCAAGCGACCTGCAAGCTCTTTTATGTGAATAAAACGGCAAAATCCATTATCTTTAAAGAAGAGCTGGAACAGCTTCGCAATCAATATTTTGGACGGTTTGAGATTTATTATTTCTTAACCAAAGAACGCAGAGACATTGAGTTGTTTAATGGTCGTTTTGACGATGAGAAGATGGAAGTTTTAACTAAAACCTTCATAGATATACCAGACACTAATGAAGTATTCCTTTGCGGTCCAGAATCGATGGTCAATTATGTGAGTGAGTATTTGGTAAATCAAGGCTTGTCTAAAGATCTTGTCCATTTTGAATTGTTCGTTACAGGGCTTTCAGAAGAAGATAAAGAAAGAGCAGAGCGCCTCGCTCAACAAAAAGTAGAAGGTGTAGAGGTTGTGATTGTAGATGGAGGAAAAGAATTTCTATTTACCATGACAGATGAATATGATAATATACTGGACGCAGCACTAAGTGCTGGAGCAGACTTGCCGTTTGCCTGCAAAGGAGGCGTTTGTTCCACTTGTAAATGTAGAGTAGAAGATGGAAATGTTGAGATGAAAATAAATTATGCTTTAGAAGAAAAGGAAGTGGCACAAAACTTAGTGTTGAGTTGTCAGGCAGTCCCAACTTCTGATAAAGTGACTGTAAATTTTGATGTGTAAGCTTGTCTACCGAAGAAGGTAGGCTTTGGCGAAATAATAATAATTAGGTCAAGTCATTAATGAGATTTCCGCCTTCGCGGAAATTTAAATGAAAGGATTATGAGTGAAAAAGAAGTAAAGAATTTAGAAGAAATTTTTGAAGCACGTATCGCACGTGATGAAAAGATTGAACCAAAAGACTGGATGCCGGAGAAGTATCGCAAGACAAACATTCGTCAAATCAGTCAGCACGCACATTCTGAAATAGTTGGGATGTTGCCAGAAGGGAATTGGATTTCAAGAGCACCATCGCTACGTCGCAAGGTAGCATTACTCGCTAAAGTACAGGATGAAGCGGGTCACGGTTTGTATCTGTATTCGGCCTGTGAAACTTTAGGGATCTCTCGTGATGAGTTGTATGAGCAATTGCACTCAGGTAAAGCAAAGTATTCTTCTATTTTTAATTACCCAACAGTTACTTGGGCAGATATGGGAGCCATAGGTTGGCTGGTAGACGGTGCGGCAATTATCAATCAAGTGCCATTATGCAGTACTTCTTATGGGCCGTATGCACGTGCAATGATTAGAGTATGTAAAGAAGAAAGTTTTCACCAGCGACAAGGGTTTGAGATTATGCTCAAACTGGCAAATGGAACTCCAGAGCAAAAAGATATGGCACAAGATGCGCTTAATAGATGGTGGTGGCCTTCATTAATGATGTTAGGACCAACAGATGCCGAGTCTGTGCACACAGAGCAATCTATGCGATGGAAGCTCAAGCGTAAAACCAATGATGAGTTACGTCAGCAATTTATTGACCAGACAGTGCCACAGGCAGACCTGCTTGGACTTACTATACCTGATCCAGATTTAAAGTGGAATGAAGCAAGAGGTAGTTACGATTTTGGAGAAATTAATTGGGACGAATTCTGGCAAGTGGTTAAAGGTCATGGGCCTAGTAACAAGAAGCGTATGAAAGACAGAGTAGGAGCTTGGGAACGGGGTGCTTGGGTGCGTGATGCCGCAATGGCTTATGCAGAGAAGAACGAGAATAGAAAAGTTAAAAAAGCAATATAGTAGTAGTATGAGTAAGAATTGGCCCCTTTGGGAAGTCTTCGTGCGAAGCAAGAATGGATTAGAGCATAGACATTGTGGAAGTCTTCACGCAGCAGATGCTCAGATGGCAATGGCAAATGCTCGTGATGTATATACTAGACGAAGTGAAGGTGTGAGTATTTGGGTAGTAGAGAGTAGTCATATTACCGCGAGCAATCCAGAAAACAATGGTGAGATGTTTGAACCAGCGGCAGATAAAGTATATCGTCATCCTACTTTTTATGATTTGCCAGATGAGGTAAAGCATATGTAGGCTTGAAATCAAAATCGAAACTGAAATCAAAAAATGAAGAAATATGATTTAGATAATCGTTTTGAAGATTTTGCTGCTTCAGTTATAATCGTTTTTCAAAAACAACCTAAAACATTTGCAGCAGATTATCTTGCTAAACAATTAATTCGCTCTGCCTGTTCTTCGGCGCTTAATTTTGGAGAGTTTGAGGGAGCTAGGTCAGATAGAGACAAGGCAAATAAATTAAGAATAGCATTAAAAGAGCTTCGAGAATCTTTGAGAAATTTAAATATTCAATTGAAGAGTAAAATTCTCGAACTTAATGAAGTTGAAAGTATACGTCAGGAGAATGACGAACTCATTAGAATTTTGGTTACGCTTCTCAAAAAATATGAATAAATAATATTGAACTCGATTTCGATTTCGATTTCGTTTTCGAATTTAAGAATGGAAGATGAATAACAACTTATATAACTACATCATTGGAATAGCCGATAACAGTCTGATTCTTGGCCAGCGCCTAGGAGAACTTTGCGGTCACGGACCAAGTTTAGAAACAGATATTGCCTGTACTAATATCTCATTAGACCTTTTTGGTCAAGTAAGAAGTTACTTTCAATATGCCGCACAAGTGAGTGGAGATGAAAAGACCACAGAAGATACACTTGCCTTTTTACGTATCGAGCGTGAGTATAAGAATGTGTTGTTGGTAGAACAGCCTAATACAGATTTTGGATACACTATTGTAAGACAGTTTCTATTTGATGCGTATCATCTTTTATTCCTTAGAGAATTAGAAAACAGTAAAGACCAGACGCTAGTAGCTATTGCAAAGAAGTCTGTGAAAGAGGTTAGTTATCACTGGCGTTTCTCTTCAGATTGGGTGAGAAGACTAGGCGACGGAACTACAGAAAGTCACGGACGTGTGCAAGAAGCAGTAACTGATTTGTGGATGTATACAGATGAACTTTTTCATCAAACAGACGCAGATCAGGCAATGATCGCTACAGGTGTTGGAGTAAACACTTCTGCCCTCAAAGAAAGGTATTACCAGATGATTACTGAGGTGCTAGAAGAAGCAACCTTAGAAGTGCCAGAAAGTAAGTATTGGCATAAAGGAGGCAAGCAAGGTATTCACTCAGAGCATATGGGATACATATTATCAGATATGCAGTATATGCAACGCACCTATCCTAATATGGAATGGTGACCTTGAAACCGAAGACGAAACTAAAATCGAAGTTTGAAAAGAATTCGCTGATTCTGTGCTTTCGCGAAAGCACAGAAAGCAATAAATTAAATATAGGTGGTTGAGTGATTTTCATTGCAGCAACAGCGAAAATGAAAATAGTATCGAAACTACCGAGTTATATATGAACCTGACAACCCAACATATAGAATCACATTTATTACCAGTTTTAGAAGGAGTTTCAGACCCAGAAATTCCTGTGCTGTCTATTATGGATATGGGCGTAGTGCGAGAGGCAATTGAGATAGATGGTGTTGTAAAAGTAAAAATAACTCCTACCTATTCTGGATGTCCAGCAATGGATGTCATAGGAGATGATATCGTTTCTGCTTTCGCGAAAGCGGGTAAAACTGCAAAAATACAGTTGGTATTATCACCGGCTTGGACCACAGATTGGATCACTCCACGTGGACGAAAGGCTCTGGAAGACTATGGAATAGCGGCTCCACTATCACCAGAAGCCGATAAGGAAGCGCTATTAGGAAATAAGAAAATAGTAAAATGCACCAATTGTGGATCTACAGAAACACACTTGGTAAGTCAGTTTGGGTCTACGGCCTGTAAAGCATTATTTAAATGTGATGTATGTCAAGAACCATTTGATTATTTTAAATGTCTTAAATAGTTCTCGCCTTCGCGGGAATCTCATAAATGAAAGAGAAATACTTTAAATAAAAAGATACCGCCTACGCGGGCAATATTATGACCCAACCAATACTCAAAGAAATACAGAACGGCGTAGCAACCCTCACCTTCAATCGTCCAGAAGTCTTTAATAGCTTTAATCGTGAGATGGCGTTGATGCTTCAAGATGAACTTGATGCTTGTGCAAATAACGAAGGTGTGAGAACCATTGTTCTCACAGGTAGTGGTAAAGCGTTTTGTGCAGGTCAAGACTTAAAAGAAGTAACCACACCAGAATTAAATCCGGGATTTAAAAAAATTCTAGAGGAGCATTATAATCCTATAATCACTAAAATCCGTGAAATAGAAAAGCCTATTATAGCTGCTGTTAATGGTGTAGCTGCTGGAGCTGGTGCAAACATTGCATTAGCTTGTGATATTGTTATTGCCCACGAAAAAGTGAGCTTTATACAAGCGTTTAGTAAAATAGGACTCATACCAGATAGTGGAGGCACATTTTTTTTACCACGATTAATAGGCTTTGGAAAAGCAAACGCCCTGATGATGTTAGGAGATAAAGTATCTGCCGTAGATGCCGAAAAGATGGGTATGGTCTACAAGGTAACAAGTTTAGAAGATTTTGAAGCTGTTGTTAGCACTACAGCCTCTACCTTGTCTCAAATGCCTACCAAAGCTTTGGGAATGATGAAGCATTTAATGAACGAATCAATGAATAATTCGTTAAAAGAACAACTAGATATGGAATCTAAATATCAAATAGAAGCAGCACAAAGTGATGATTATGCAGAAGGTGTTTCGGCTTTTATAGAAAAACGCAACCCTAATTTTAAAGGTAAATGATAAAAAAAGTAGGCATAATTGGCGCCGGAACCATGGGTTCTGGAATTGCTCAAGTAGCAGCTACTGCAGATTGTAAGGTGAAACTTTTTGACCTTAATCAAGACGCATTGGAAAGAGCCAAAGCGGCTCTGGAAAAAATACTCAGCCGCCTTATAGAAAAAGGACGTATTGATGAAAAGGAGAAAAATCGTATTCAACAAAATATCCGATATGTAAATTCACTTAAAGAACTATCAGATTCAGATCTAACTATTGAGGCGATTGTTGAAAATCTAGACATTAAGAAAAAGGTCTTTCAAGAACTTGAAGGATATGTAAATACTAAGTGTATTATCGCGTCTAATACATCAAGTTTGTCTATTGCATCTATTGCGTCATCTTTAAATGAACCAAAGCGCTGTGTTGGGATTCACTTCTTTAATCCAGCACCTTTAATGAAATTAGTTGAGGTAATTCCTGCCATACAAACGTCTTACGAGACTTTAGAGATGACTATAGACACGATTGCCAGCTGGAATAAAACAGTTGCGGTTGCAAAAGACACGCCTGGGTTTATTGTAAATCGTGTAGCACGTCCCTTTTATGGAGAAGCACTCCGTATGTATGACGAAGGTATTGCAGATTTTGCTATAATAGATCACGCCATGAAGAGTGTAGGTGGTTTTAGAATGGGGCCATTTGAATTGATGGATTTTATAGGGAATGATGTTAATTATACAGTGACAGAGACCGTATTTAAAGCCTTTTATTTTGACCCTAGATACAAACCTTCATTTACTCAGAAACGTTTTTCAGAAGCAGGTTATTTGGGAAGAAAAGCGGGAATAGGATATTATGAGTATGATGATAATGGGAAAAAAGTAGAGGATACTACTAAGGATACCAACGCTTTCGCGAAATCGAGCTCGCGAGATTCACGACCGAAGGGAGAGCAAAGCGATAAAGCAGACGAAAAAGCAATCTTTGATCGCATATTAGTCATGCTTATTAATGAAGCAGCAGACGCATTGTTTTTGAATATAGCAAGTGCAGAGGATATTGATAATGCTATGACTAAAGGAGTTAATTACCCTAAAGGGTTACTGGCTTGGGCAGATGAGAAAGGTATCGATTGGTGTGTAAATAAGATGGATGCCTTATATGATGAGTACAGAGAAGATAGGTATCGATGTTCATCTTTACTCAGAAAAATGAATAAAGAAAAAAACACTTTCTTTTAATGGATGGCGCTAAGATTCCACATAAAATGCTATCCCAAGATCCGTTCAGTACCTGGTTAGGGATTGAGATTTTAGAGAGTAAGGTGGGCTATGTAAAAGTAGGAATGACCATCAGAAATGAAATGCTTAATAGTATGAACAAAGCTCATGGTGGTATAACGTATTCTCTGGCCGATACAGCTTTTGGGTTTACAGCAAATACGCACGGCAAATATGCCGTTTCAATTGAGACAAGTATTAATCATATAGAGGCCTTAGAAGAAGGAGATTACATTACGGCAGAGGCCACTGTAAATCTTCAAAAGACTAAAGTAGGGTTCAATATTGTTGAGGTAAAACGAAATGATGAATTAGTAGCTCTTTTTAAAGGAGTGGTATATAGAACTCAAAAAGACTGGCAAGAATAATTATGGAAGCATATATAATAGACGGAGTTCGTACTCCAATAGGAAATTATAAAGGCACTTTAAGTGCAGTTCGCACAGACGATTTAGGCGCACACGTGATTCGTGAAGTTGTAAAACGAAATCCAAATATTCCAAAGGAAGCATATGACGATGTCATTATGGGTTGTGCTAATCAAGCAGGAGAAGATAACCGCAATGTAGCGCGTATGAGTTTGCTTCTTGCCGGATTGCCATTTTCTGTACCTGGAGAGACAGTAAACCGTTTATGTAGTTCTGGATTGAGTGCGATCATTCACGCAAACCGAGCGATTAAGTCAGGTGATGGAGATCTTTTTATCTCTGGAGGCGTAGAGAATATGACACGTGGTCCATACGTTATGGCAAAGCCAAGTACGGCTTTTGGAGGAGATAGTAAGATGTATGATTCCACCTTTGGATGGCGTTTTGTCAATCCTAAAATGCACGAATTGTATGGCACTGACGGAATGGGAAGTACTGCCGAAAATCTAGTAGAAAAATATAAAATTTCCAGAGAAGACCAAGATGCTTTTGCGTATCACAGTCAGATGAAGGCTACTGCTGCCCAAAAAAATGGGAGACTCGCAAAAGAAATAGTTCCTGTAGAAATTCCGCAGCGTAAAAAAGATCCAATTGTCTTTAAAGAGGATGAATTTGTAAAACCATCTACCTCTAAAGAAGTATTGGCAAAATTACGTCCAGCTTTCAAGAAAGAAGGAGGTAGCGTTACTGCAGGAAACAGTTCTGGACTAAATGATGGTGCAGCTGCAACCATCATTGCTTCGGAGGAAGCGGTAAAAAAATATGGATTAAAACCATTAGCAAGAATTGTATCTTCTGCTGTTGTGGGAGTAGAGCCTCGCATTATGGGAATAGGTCCTGTACAAGCATCTAATAAAGCACTTGAAAAAGCTGGCTTAACAATGGATGATATGGATGTAATTGAGCTTAATGAAGCGTTTGCATCACAGGCCTTAGCTTGTATTAGAGAATGGGGATTAGAAGATAACGACCCGCGCATCAATCCTAATGGTGGCTCGATTGCGATTGGACATCCACTTGGTGTGACAGGAGCACGTATAGCATATTCAGCAGCTTTGGAGCTGAAAGAGCAAAACAAAAAATTCGCACTCATTACAATGTGTATAGGTGTAGGACAAGGGTATGCTGCGATTATTGAGAATGTGAATGTATAACACAAGGGAAAGCAGAAGAGACAATTAAATATATTTTTCGATTTCGGCTTCGATTTCGATTTCAACTTTGGAAATATGATTTTAGAATCTTATATAAACGGCAACTGGGTATCGGGTGACAACACCAATACCCGAAACATGTACGATGCCGTTACAGGGGATGTAATAGGCCTTACCAGTACAGAAGGACTGGATATTGCTGGCGCCTTGCAGTATGGTCGTGACCACGGGTGGACATTGCGTAAAATGACCTTCCAACAGCGAGGGAATATGATTAAAAAACTCGCGCTCTATCTCAATAAACGCAAAGAACAGTTTTATGATATAAGTTATAAAACAGGAGCTACGCGAGTTGATAGTTGGATTGATATTGAAGGTGGATTTGGTAACCTGTTTGCAAACGCTTCACTGCGCAAACTCTTTCCAGATCAGAGCTATGCTGTAGAAGGAGATCCTATAGATCTTTCTCGTGGAGGGCGTTTTATGGCGCATCATATTTTGGTCCCTAAAAAAGGAGTGGCAGTACATATAAATGCGTTTAACTTCCCTGTTTGGGGAATGTTAGAGAAATGTGCTGTAAATTGGATGGCAGGAATGCCAGCGATTGTATTACCTGCACCACAAACCGCCTTTCTTACGGAAGCCGTGGTAAAAGAAATTATCAATAGTGGTATTCTTCCAGAGGGAGCATTGCAATTGCTTTCAGGATTGACAACTTCCATTCTTGATACAGTAGAAAGCCAAGATGTAGTTACTTTTACAGGAAGTGCGCATACGGGAAGAATGCTTAAAGCACATTCTAGATTGCTGGAAGAAAGTGTACCATTTACAATGGAGGCAGACAGTTTAAATGCAAGTATTTTGGGTCCTGATGCTGTGCCTGGCACTCCAGAATTCAACATTTTTATAAAGGAAGTCCGCAAGGAAATGACGGTTAAATGTGGCCAGAAATGTACCGCCATACGTCGTGTGATTGTGCCTTCCAATCTGGTAGAAGATGTGCAAATTGCACTCGGGAAACAACTCGAGGGTACTGTTATAGGAGACCCAAAACTCAAAGAAGTGAGAATGGGAGCCCTTATTAATAATGATCAAAGAGATGCTCTTAAATCTCAAATAGAAAAAATTGCTAAAACTGCCGAAATCGTCTACGGTTCTTTTGATACTATCGACGCTATGGGAGCAGATGGCGCAAAGGGTGCTTTTATGAGCCCTATCTTAATGCGTGAAGATGCACCGTTTAAAAATACGCAGGTGCACGAGGTAGAGGCCTTTGGACCCGTGAGTACTATTATCCCTTATGATGGTATTGAGGAAGCGATCAAACTGGCGCAAATGGGTAAAGGCTCGTTAGTGAGTAGTGTGGTGACGGCAGATAATGCTTTCGCGAAAGCGTATACCGTAGAAGCCGCTTCTCATCACGGAAGGATATTAACTCTCAATAGAGAAAGTGCCCCACAAAGTACGGGACACGGCTCGCCATTACCTTTATTGGTACACGGCGGACCAGGACGAGCTGGAGGTGGTGAAGAAATGGGAGGATTGCGAGGTATCAAGCATTATATGCAACGATGTGCCGTGCAAGGAAGCCCAACAAGCTTAACCGAAATCACAGGGATTTATCAACCTAATGGCGCATACACCGAAGCAGAAAAGCATCCGTTTGCCTATCATTATGAAGATATCAAACCAGGAATGAGTTTGCAGACGCATAAACGTACCCTTACTGATACCGATATCCAGAATTTTGCAAATCTTACGTGGGACCATTTTTATGCGCATACAGATATCACAAGTCTGGATGGAAGTATATTTAAGAAAAGAACCGCGCATGGATATTTTATCATTTCGGCGGCGGCAGGCTTGTTTGTCTACCCTAATAAAGGACCAGTAAGTGCTAATTATGGATTGGAAGATATTCGTTTTTTACGTCCATTATATCATAATGATACTATCTATGTACGACTTACTTGTAAGGAAAAACGTGAACGTGATGTATCAGGAAGAGAACACCCAAGCGGAATTGTAAAATGGTATGTAGAGGTGTTTGATGCAGAGCCTGTAGATTATGAAAACGGCAAGACAGATGAAGAAGCAACAGCACTAGTAGCCGTAGCGACTATCCTCACTATGGTAGAGAAAAAGCAAACAACCTTTGTGGAGATGACGGAAGATAAGATTAAGGAATGTCTTTCAAAATTGTCTGAAGATAGTAAGCCTAATTGGGGAATAATGACTGCTCAACATATGATAGAGCATTTAGAATGGAGCTATCGAGTTGCAGGAAATGAAGATCAAGATTTTGAGATTGCGACTCCTGAGAAATACATAGATAAAGTAGCAGCTACCTTGTGGAATTATGAAAAAATGCCTCAAAATTATGAAATGCCATTAATGCAAAAAGGCAAAGTAGAAAAGCTAAACCATCCTGACTTAGAAACCGCGATTACCAAGTTTTGGGAGGCTAGGAAATTGTACCAAGAATTTTTCAAGAAAAACCCTAAGGCAACCCCTAAAAGTCCTGTGTTTGGTCACGTAAATAAATACGAATGGTACCTACAAGAACGCAAACACTTAAATCATCACTTCGAGCAGTTTAATTTGTTGTAACAAATTAAACTGCTCGAAGCACCCGAGAAATCGGGTGTCTTTAATAATCAATTAGATTGTGTTATTTTCTTTATATTATAACAAATTAAACTGCTCGAAGCACCCGAGAAATCGAGTGTCTCAAGATAGAAAAGGATGAAGCATTACGTTTATATACTAACGAATAAACCTAATGGAACACTGTATATTGGATTAACGGGAAGATTAAAAGATAGAATAAGACAACATAAAAATAAAGCACATCCTAGAACATTTTCGGCTCGATATAATTTGGACAAACTTGTCTATTTTGAAAAACTTGATAACAAAGAATTAGCTTTAAAAAGAGAACGGCAGATGAAGAAATGGAATAGGGCTTGGAAAATAAAACTCATAGAAGAAATGAATCCCTTATGGGAAGATTTATACGATAAAGTTTAATATCAAAAAGACACCCGCATACGCGGGCGATTAATATGACTGCACCCTACGTAAAAGAAGAAATACAAAACGGAATATCGACCATAGAATTCTTTCATCCAGCACACAATAGCTTGCCTGGAGATATTCTTGCAAAGTTGGCAAATATCATAAAAGAAGCTGGTAAAAATGATGATGTAAAAGTAATTGTACTTAAATCGGGTGGGGATCGCACTTTTTGTGCAGGAGCGAGTTTTAAAGAGCTTATTAATATCAATGACGCAGAGATAGGACGCGTTTTCTTCTCAGGCTTTGCAAATGTGATCAATGCCATGCGCAAGTGTCCTAAGTTTATTATAGGCCGCGTCCAAGGAAAAACAGTAGGTGGTGGTGTAGGCGTCGCCAGTGCTACAGATTATTGTATGGCGAGCAAGTATGCCAGTATTAAATTGAGTGAACTCAATGTGGGTATCGGCCCCTTTGTAGTAGGTCCTGCGGTAGAGCGCAAACTCGGGTTAACAGGAATGTCACAAATAGCTATAGATGCAAATACCTTTTACGATGCTGAGTGGGCTAGGGCCAAAGGGCTATATGCACAAGTATATGAAAGTACGGAGGAACTAGACGAAGCGGTACAAGCATTTGCAGAAAATTTATGTACGTATAACCCAGAAGCTATGAAAGAAATGAAAAAAATCATGTGGGCGGGAACCGAGAATTGGGATGAGTTGCTAGCAGAACGAGCGGCGATATCAGGACGATTGGTACTTTCTGAATTTACTAAAGAGACCCTTAAGCGATTTAAATAAATGATATACTCCTTCAAAGGTCATATACCCGTTGTACACGAATCTAGTTTTGTACATCCCTTAGCCGCGGTTACAGGCAATGTTATTATTGGTAAAAATTGCTATATAGGTCCTGGAGCTGTCATCCGTGGAGATTGGGGTGAGGTCATTCTAGAAGATGGCGTGAATGTGCAAGAGAATTGTACAGTTCATATGTTTCCAGGTAAGAGTATACGCTTTCGCGAAAGCGCACACATCGGACACGGTGCTGTAATACACGGCGCAAATTTAGGCCGTAACTGTCTCATAGGGATGAATAGTGTGATTATGGATGATGCTGTGATAGGAGATGAGTGTATTGTAGGGGCGATGGCATTTGTAAAAGCCGAAACCGTATTTGAAGCACGTCAATTAATTGTAGGGAATCCGGCAAAAGCCATAAAAGAAGTCTCGGACGAGATGATATCTTGGAAAACGGCTGGCACAAAACTGTACCAGCAATTACCTGCAGATTGTCATGAATCTTTGAGAGAGGTTGAGCCGCTTAGAGAAATTCCAGAAAATAGACCAGAGCAGGAAGATTTTTATAAAACCTTAAGGGAAATAAAGCGCACGAGATGATACTTTTGGGGTCATGAAGATTCTCCTTTTACATTATAAATTTAGGATCAAACTACCCTAGAAAGCTCAAATCTAATTGATTCGTTTCTTTGCTTGTGGAAAGTGCAATGTGGCTCTGTACGTTTCCTAAATAGGGCAGTAGCGTGAGTTTTGTAACAATAAATTTTTCGTAAGCTTCAATGTCCTGTACTACGAGTTTAAGCAAGTAGTCAAAATTTCCGCTCACACGGTGACACTCTACCACCTCTGGAAAATCATTAATTTCCTTTACAAACTTCTCTAGATAACTGCGAGTATGGCCTTGCAGAGAGATGGCTATAAAAACCGTTTGTTTTAGGCCGATTTTTTTTGCATTCAGTCTGGCGCTATATCCTTCTATGAGACCTTCTTTTTCAAGCTTTTTTATACGCTCAAAAATGGGTGTTGTTGTTTTTCCTAATTGTTGAGCTAGGGATTTTACAGTTTGGTTAGAGTCTTTTTGAAGTAAGATAAGTAGTTTCTTATCTGTTATATCTAGTCGCATAAGCTATTATTTTGCTAAACTCAGCTTTATTATTTATCAAAAATAGAATAAAACACTTTATTAATAGTATTAATAGTTGAATATTCTATAATTGAAGTAATAAGTAGATGATTAGGTAATAATATTTTGATTTTAAAGTAATTTAACTAAGCTAAAAGAGAATTTAAAAATGTCTGATAATCAACTGTTAATGCCCAAAATGGGTGAGTCTATTACCGAGGGCACCATCATAAATTGGATAGTGGCAGAAGGAGAGGCCTTTGAAGAAGGTGATATTCTTCTAGAGGTTGCAACAGATAAGGTAGATAATGAAGTGCCAGCTCCTAGTAATGGAGTGATGCAAAAGCATCTTTTTGGACCTAATACCGTAGTACCCGTAAATGAAGTTATAGCCATTTATCAAGAAACAGTATCAACAAGAGTTGCTGCTAAAAATATAGAAAAAGAAACTGCGATAAATCAACCTAAAAAATTAGCAACATCGGTATCAACTAAAAAACCGAAAGTAGCGCGTTCGCAGAGTTTCGCAGTATCTAATTCTAATCCTTTCATAAGTCCGCTTATAGATAGTATTGCCCGTAAGCATCATATATCATATGAAGAATTAGCACGTATTTCAGGTACAGGAAATAAAGGCCGTCTTAGAAAAACAGATATAATGCAATATATCTCTGATGGTAGGCCTTATAAATTTGTACAGCCTGTAGCCCAGCCGGATCTAGATGCATACAAAATCCCTAAACTTAGCTTAGATAAAGGAAAAGGTAAGATTGTAGAGATGGATCGTATGCGCCAGATGATTGCAGATCATATGGTGTATAGTAAACACACCAGTCCACACGTGACGGCTTATGTAGAGGCAGATCTTACTGAACTTGTGAATTGGCGTAACGCAAACAAAGTTTCATTTCAAGAAAAGAATGGTCAAAAACTCACGTTTACACCACTTTTTGTAGAAGCAGTAGCAAAAGCGGTAAAAGACTTTCCAATGATTAATGTATCTGTAGATGGTAAAAATATCATCGTAAAAGAGCATATCAATATTGGAATGGCAACCGCTCTGCCCTCTGGAAATTTAATTGTTCCTGTTGTTAAGGATGCCGATAAGAAAAACCTTGTAGAAATAGCATCAGAAGTAAATAGACTTTCAGCGCTTGCGCGCGAAAACAAATTAGGAGGTGATGATATTAAGGGAAGCACTTTTACGATTAGTAATGTAGGGACTTTTGGGAGTGTAATGGGAACACCTATTATAAATCAGCCCGAAGCTGCCATACTCGCTACTGGGATTATAAAGAAAAGAGCCGAAGTTATGGAGCGTCCAGAAGGAGATACGATAGAGATTAGACAGATGATGTATCTATCCTTAAGCTTTGATCATCGTATTGTAGATGGTTTTCTAGGTGGAAGTTTCTTGAGAAGAATAGCAGATAATCTTGAGCAGTTTGATATTGCTCGAAAAATATAAAACATAGCTCTTTTCTACTTTGATAAGAGATGCTGCAGAAGCATAGAATAAAAATATTGTCCTACTATGAATATAACGATAACAAAAACTAGAAATTCCCAATTGGATCATCTCGATTTTGATAATATCCCATTGGGAAGAACCTTTACAGATCATATGTTTATATGTGATTTTGCAAATGGACAGTGGAACAATCCAAGGGTTGAACCTCTTGCCCTTGTGCCAACACATCCAGCGGCAATGGCGTTGCATTATGGACAAGCCATTTTCGAAGGAATGAAGGCAACTGTTGTTAAGGATAACGCTTTCGCGAAAGCAGACTCAGGAACTCCTTTACTTTTCCGTCCGGAAGAAAATGCCAAACGACTTAATGAAAGTGCAAGGCGTATGGGAATGCCAGATTTTCCAGAAGATCTTTTTGTAGCTGCACTAAAATCCTTAGTAGATGTAGAGAAAGGATGGATTCCGCCAGCCGAAGGAAGCGCATTGTATTTAAGGCCTTTTATGTATGCAGATGAGCCTTTTATTGGGATGCGAGCAGCGACTAGTTTTAAATTTATCATTATTGCTTCACCAGCAGGTCCTTTCTTTAGTACCCCTATAAAATTATGGGCAGAAAAAGAATACATACGTGCTGCTAGTGGAGGAACTGGCGAGGCTAAAGCCGCTGGGAACTACGCCGCTGCAATACGACCTACCGAGATTGCAAAATCTAAAGGATATGATCAAGTACTATGGTTAGACGCCCACGAACACAAATACATTCAGGAAGTAGGAACGATGAATATCTTTTTCAAGATAGACGGCGCATTTATTACACCAGAATTAGATGGTTCTGTCTTACACGGGATCACACGTAAAAGTGTGATAGATTTACTTCGCCATAAAGGCTTTGAAGTAACAGAACGTAAAATCACCCTTCAAGAAATAGCGACGGCCTCTCAAGACGGAACTTTGGAAGAAGCATTTGGAACAGGAACCGCTGTAGGAATTACATATATTCAGGAGATAGGTTGGGGTGAAGAGACCATACCCGTGTCCACAGAACATCCCGTAGGTAAGGATATCAATCAATCACTTAACGATATTAAAACGGGAGGAGAAGATCCATTTAATTGGATGTTGCCAGTTGGGTCAAAAGAACTAGTATAAAAACAAAGTGGCTTGTCTAAATAAGCACAAACTATGAATAAAGAAATTCTCAAAAAGGCATTTGTAAATCTTTGTACAGCAAAGGCAATGACCGAGTTATACGAAGCCAATTTTAAAGTAGTTTCAAAGTATGTACACGCCACGAGTAGAGGTCATGAAGTCATTCAGACCGCAATAGGGATGCAGCTCCAGCCTCAGGATTATGCTTTCCCTTATTACCGTGATGACTCTATGCTGCTTGCGATTGGGATGAAGCCTTATGATTTGATGTTACAGGTACTAGCAAAAAAGGATGATCCTTTTTCGGCGGGACGCACATATTATTCACATCCTAGTTTACGAGATGATGATAAGCCGAAGATTCCGCATCAAAGTAGTGCTACAGGAATGCAAGCTATTCCTGCAACCGGAGTAGCAATGGGTTTTGCTTATAAAGAATTAGAAGATTTACAAGACCATGGTGAAGCTCCTTTTGTGGTCTGTTCGTTGGGGGACGCATCTGTCACAGAAGGGGAGATAGCCGAGGCTTTCCAGATGGCAGCTCTCAAACAGCTACCGATTTTATACCTCGTACAAGATAACGGTTGGGATATAAGCGCAAACGAAGCCGAAACCAGAGCACAAAATGCTTATGAATATGCAGCAGGTTTTCACGGCTTGGAAGCCGTTTCTATAGACGGGACGGATTTTGAGGAGAGTTATGATACGTTGGAAAAAGTAATCCAAACTATTAGAAAAGAGCGTCGCCCATTCTTAGTACACGCAAAAGTACCGCTCTTAAATCACCATACTTCTGGAGTACGTATGGAGTGGTATCGTGATGATTTGGAAGAAGCACGTAGTCGTGATCCGTATCCTAAAATGGTTCAATTGCTATTGGATCAGGGGTTCTCTCATGATGATATAGAGGAGTTTAACGCTTTCGCGAAAGCAGAAACTCAAAAAGCATTAGATAAAGCATTACAGGCGGCAGATCCCTCACCAGAAGATTTGTTTACCCACGATTTTGTCCCAACACAAGTTACAGAAGAAGTAGGTGAACGCTCTCCAAAGGATGGCGATAAAGTAGTGATGGTAGACTGCGCACTATTTGCTGTAGAAGAGTTAATGCGCAAGCATCCAGAATGCTTGATGTACGGGCAAGATGTAGGAGGAAGACTAGGCGGTGTTTTTAGAGAAGCCGCGACACTAGCGCAAAAATTTGGAGATAATCGTGTGTTTAATACACCCATACAAGAAGCATTTATAGTAGGATCTACGGTTGGGATGAGTGCCGTAGGATTAAAACCGATTGTTGAGGTGCAATTTGCAGATTATATCTGGCCTGGACTCAACCAATTGTTTACAGAGGTGTCTAGATCATGTTATTTATCCAATGGTAAATGGCCTGTATCTATGATCTTAAGAGTGCCTATTGGGGCGTATGGTTCTGGAGGACCTTATCACTCTTCTTCTGTAGAGAGTGTGGTCACCAACATACGCGGACTCAAAATAGCCTATCCATCTAATGGTGCCGATTTAAAGGGGTTATTAAAAGCTGCCTATTATGATCCTAATCCAGTCGTTATTTTTGAGCATAAGGGCTTGTATTGGTCTAAGGTGCCAGGTACACAAGGCGCAACCTCAGTGATGCCAGATGAAGAGTATATGCTACCTTTTGGAAAGGCAAATGTGCTACAAGAAATCTGGAAACAGGAAGATCAAGAAACCGTCTCAATCATTACTTACGGGATGGGTGTACATTGGGCAATGAATGCCAGTGCAGAACTGGGAATGAAAGATCGAATCGAGGTTGTAGATTTAAGAACCTTACACCCGCTAGATTATGAAACGGTTTTTAAATCTGTTAAGAAATGTGGGAAGTGCCTTGTGGTCACAGAAGAACCTTCTAACAACGGATTCAGTCGCGGTCTTCAAGGAAGAATTCAGGAAGAATGTTTTCAAGAGTTAGATGCTCCTGTGCTACTGATAGGTTCAGAAAATATGCCAGCAATCCCACTCAATAGTATTCTGGAAGAAACAATGATTCCTAGTACTGAGAAGGTAAAGGCCAAGATTGAAGAGTTGCTTAACTACTAGTTGGCTTGTTTTGCGATGGCAAACCTACGTAACCAAAAGATATCCGATTCATAAAGGATAAGCTTGTTTTTGCGTGCATCCCAGCGGCCTTTTGTATTGGTAAAATCTAGGGTGTATTTGTTATCCAAGTCAATCTCAGGGTTTGTTGTGAAATAGATGTATTTACCTTTTGCAGTCCAAGTGCCTTTGCCATAGAGGTGATCTTCTTTATTTAAACCCCAAGAAGGGCGTAGTCTATCAAAAGTAAATGTACCATCTGCTTCTATACGAAGTATACGAGTTATTTGTGATTCTCCTGGTTTTATAATAGCAGAGGATTCCCATCGGTATATTCCTGTATGATCTACTTTTTGGGCAGAGATAGTAGTCGTAAGGAGTATAAATAATAGAGTAAGTACTTTGGCCATTATTTTGAGTTTCTTAAAGTAATTCAAAAAGTGTGCCTTGTTTTAGTTCTCATAAGAGGCCAAATTTAAAAATTGGGCCGTCTTTCCAAAATTACGTAAACCTTTGTTTTAGCAGAGACTTGGGCTGTTTTTTTACATGGCTTACTAGCAACTAGTATTTGATCCTTACTCCTTTCATTCCTCCATACTTTTCAACAATTTGGTTCAATTCACTTACGGTGCTCTGCAAGTAGGATTGGTCTGTGCTAAAATCGTATTCTAAAATAGTATCGACTGACATATTCTCTTGAAATTTACCCCAAATTAGAACTTTTCCAAGCGAGTATTTTACTGTTAATTCCAGATTGTCTTCATAAGACTTGAACTCAGCAATTCCGTTTAGTTCATCGTGGCATGTTTTGAATTTATTTCTAAAATTAAACAGTTCGACAGTTGTAGAGAAAAACTCACTCTTTACATTGTAATTACCGATATTTATTTCAATGCCTACTATACATTCGTAGCCACCTAAATAACTTGTTTTGTTTGGAAACCCAAACACTTGTTGAATCCACATTTTTATGTAGCCATCTTGCCCTCTTAATTCAAATTTCTCCATCTTAATTTCAAGACTTGGTTTTTTTTAACTAACGGTTAATAGCTCCCTATATAAAAGCAACACTCAAAAGAAGCTTTTGCTTTTTGGATTAAAATTTGGCGACTTTCCAAATACCTTGACTTCGATTAAGCAACGGATTAGTAATGCCCTATGCACACGTGGTTAGCAACTGGTCTTAATTGTCTAAAATAGGTTTTAAGCTATTCAATTCTTCTGCTTTTGTAATATCAGATAGTTTTCTCGAGTATTTTCTTCCGTTCAAAAATTTCCCAATAAATGTACCTCTTACGAGGTAATGATAGGTAGTGAAACAAATCACTGTTGTAGCGACAACTACAATTGAAAACTTAACGATAGCTGGCAACTTTATGTCTCCTATTAATCCTGGTATTAAAGCTGTCAATGGAAGGTGCAATAAATAAACCCAATAGGAAGCATCTGATATATATCGCATTCTCGCAGAATGGTTGCTACCATATCTTAAAAATAATCCGGTTATTCCAAAAATAAAGAGCCATATGCAAGTAGAATTTATTAATGTTTTAACTGCTGGATGATACTCTATAGGTATCAAGAAATATGAGGTATAAATAGCTGTTCCTATTATAAAAAACAGCCAGTCAAAATTCATAAAAGTGGTTAACAGCGTTTTAGATTTAAACAGAATCCAACCAAAAATGTAGAAAGAGAAATAGAAGGCAAAAGTGTTAAAATTTGGTAGAAAAGCAAACGATGTTTCTTTATCAATAATTTGAAGTAAGCCATAGGTAAGGCCTGTAAAGAAAACCAACTTAAGAATAGGGTTTTGTATTATTTTGTTAAAGAGGGTTGTGATTGTAGAGGTTAAGAAAGGTGTTTTTTTAAACAATAATCCGAGTAAATAAGACACTAGAGAGAACATAATCAGATAGTACAAAAACCAAAGGTGCATAGTTCTTTGAGGGATAAATGAATTTAAGTTTTCGAATGAGCTCAATGTTGTACCAATAAACATCCGTCCTATAGGTGAGTCAAAAGAGGTAGTCCAGGAAAAAACATTATTCGAATAGGAAAATGCTAGGGTTGTGAGAGGCCATAAAATGAGTATTGCGACTACAAAGGGATATAGTATTCGTTTTACTCGATTTATTATCATCTTTCTTGGTGAGCGTTCATAAAATAATAGCGCTGCAAAAAAGCCAGCAACAACCATAAAAATGGGCATTCTAAAGACGTGTATATAATATAGTAACCATTCTTGAAATTGACTAAACGTATTTGGGTCTCGAAGTGGCCAACCACTATTTGGTTCTCCGCCCATATATGTTATTGTTGTATGCAAAACAATTCCTAAGAGCATCATAATTGCTCTTAATGAATCCATTGCGTGAATCCTTTCAGATTTTTTTGGTTGTATTTTCATGTTGTTAGTTCGTACGTTACATGCTGATTTAATCTAACTTGTTGTCAACAGCTCCCTATATCAAAAGCAACACTCAAAACAAGCTGTTGCTTTTTGGATTAAAAATTGGGTGACTTTTTAAAAATACGCAAACCTTATTGTTAGCAATGACTTACGCTATTTTTATATACAGTGTTTTGAATGTTATAAAATATTTATGTACCATAGTTCTGGTTTAATTACTGCCAACTAGTTTACATAATTTTCAATGAAAATACAGAATTAAATCTACTCATTCCCAAATAATTAGCCCTGCTCCCATAAAGATTTCAACAGCACTCATAAAAAAACCATCTTAGTTTCTAAAGATGGTTTATGATTTTATTTTTTTCGCGTACCTACCTGCCGGCTGGAAGGAGCAACAGGAGTCTTTTATGCCTCGTACTTGCTGTTTACATAATTCATTAAGTCTACGTCCTGACCTAGCAATACGTCTTTAGGGTTGATACGCCCTTCCATGGTATCGTTCTCTAGTTTGAGGACACCGCGAGGGCATACCGCACTACAAATGCCACATCCTACACAGCTAGAACGAACGATGTTTTCTCCTTTTTGTGCATAGGCACGTACATCTATTCCCATCTCACAGTGGGTAGAGCAGTTCCCACAAGAGATACATTGCCCGCCGTTAGTAGTAATTCTAAACTTAGAAAACAAACGTTGCTGGATCCCAAGAATTCCTGCCATAGGGCATCCCATACGACACCATACACGATTGCCCAGTATAGGGTAGAAACCTGTACCAATTACTCCAGAAAAGATAGAGCCTATCCCAAAGCCATAAAAGGTGCGCATCGCGCCATCCAGACCATAGGTATTGGTGTTAAGGCCAAAGGAAAAATACGCGGCATTTACCTGTATCTCGTGAAATCTTAAAAAGGACATCGCTACAAAAGCGGCAAGTGTGATCACAAGGGCTACTACGGCACCTTTAAATGCATCACTCTTGAGTTGGTCTCTTTTAAAATAAGCAATGATGGCAAATAGTACGACTAGAAAAACGCCCGCACTTAGTAAGAAGGTATTTTTTGTAAACCAGTACTTGGTATCGTCATAGCCTAAATAGGTAGAGATTACCGCCGTAGTCATCACCACAGAAAAAACCAAAACAGCATTGATCATCCAGCGTTCTAGCTTCCAGGCGCTCATCTTTTTAGAAGATAAGTGGCGGTAGGGATCTCCAGCAGTTTCGGCAAGGCCACCACAACCACACACCCAAGAGCAATACCAGCGCTTTCCGTACTTATAGGTAAGGAAAGGAGAGATCACAAAAATCGTGAGTACGCCAAATATTAAAAACGCCAGCCCAATAGTTTGTGCATTGATAAACTGGTCTACACGCCATTGGTCAAAGGCATAGTAGTTTAAGGGCCACATAAGTTTAAGATCGTTATAGGGTAGCGAGAACGAGTCAGAATTAAGACGCGCCATCAGTTCTGGTATTACAAAAGCAAAAGCCGTCTGGAAAAACATCACGCTTATCGTACGTAACTGCTCGTAGCGGTTGTGCTTATACTTCCACATAAACTTGATGCCAAAGGCTATAATGGCTACCGTATACAGCGTTCCGTACATAAACCACTGGCTAGCCTGACTTCCTTTTAAGAAGAAACTCAACGGGTCAAAAAGGCCTACAAGTCCGGTATTCGTCCCATCTGCTCCTTGTCCCAGGCCTAGTGTTTCGGCAAAAAAGTAGAGCACGACATAAAACCCGGTAAGGGCGATTCCTGCGAGCCATCCTAAAACACCACGAGAAGACATAGATTTAAACCAGACACCGTCGTTTTTAATTCCTGGCAGTTTATGGGCATAGGCACCTTTGGAAAAAATAATCACACCTGCCGTAATACCACCTAAAGAAAGGGTAAGCCATAAGGCATTACTTCCTAACTCTACACCTAGCATCGCTAGCACAAGAATAAACAATCCAGCCATCCCGATCAGGACGCCTATTTTTTGAGTGGTATTGAGACTTACGGGTTGTCCTGTAAGTGCCATGTTACGTTCTATCATATCATTTAAATTTCCGCGAAGGCGGAAATCTCATCCAACTCTTCGCAATGGTTATTTGTTTTATAAGTTTCCCACCTTCGTGGGAATTGTATTGAAACGCGAAGGCGGAAATCTCATCCAACTCTTCGCAATGGTTATTTGTTTTATAAGTT
>JAHDIF010000001.1:0-140972 GCA_020630915.1 Dokdonia sp. | reverse complement strand
TCCCCGTCATACGGGAAGGGTTTTAGTTTGCTTTTTATGCTTTACCGCTGAGCTCTCCTTACAGTGGTGAACCTGCCTGCCCGCTGGTAGGTCTCACACGTTCGATTTCGCGAAAGCATTCTCATTGTGATACGCTTCGAGAATTTGTTTTTCGTACTGTCTATAAAACTCAGGGTCAAAATTTGCTTCTGCCAGGTGTTGCATCACATAATCCGTATCTCGCTCTTCGGTGAGCCAGCGATCAAAAACCTCGTGGCGCATTCTAATCCCAAAGGTGTTAATGCCTAGAAATTTGCCCGTATCTGCGTGTGTTGCTACTGTAATACACTTCGTATCATCTTCGTGCTTCCAGTGAAAGTGTTGCTCCCAGTCTTGCTTGCTACGCTCGCTAAAAACCCATCCGTAGGTCTGGTACTCAATATCAAAAAACTTAGCACTATTAAACCAGTGTCCCGGGTTATACGGTGTAGGGCGACCACAAATAGTTTGTGCCAGCGCTTCACCCATCATACGTCCTGTGTACCATACGGCTTCTATAGGACGTCGTCCATTAATACCTTCGTGCTGTTCTGCACAATCGCCTATGGCGTAAATATCTGGGATATTGGTCTCGAGCATCGGGTTTACTTTAATGCCCCTGCCCAATTCTATACCGCTACCTCTCAAGAAATCAATATTAGGCGATACACCTGCCGTAAGTCCTACGACATCGCAAGGAATTTCTTCACCTGTTTCTGCAATGACCACAGCGCGGGCTCTGCCATTTTCATCTGCTAAGATTTCCTTTAAGTTGGTTCCTAGTCGTAAATCTATATGGTGGTTTTGTATATGTCTATTAATCATCGCGCTTTCTCCTGCAGGTAAAACACCGTTCCAAAAGCTGTCTTCACGCACAAGAAAAGTAACCGGTATATTGCGAGTAGCACACATCTCTGCCATTTCTATACCTATCAAACCGCCACCTACAATCACAGCGCGCTTACATACTTTATTATTAGGAGCATTATCTTCAAGACTTTGTAAATCTTGAGCACTGTACAATCCTTGTACGCCTGGTAAATCTTGTCCTGGCCAGCCAAATTTATTGGGTTTGGAGCCTACGGCAAGAATGAGCTTGTCATACGCCATCGTATCTCCATCTGCAAAGACAAGTTTCTTATGAGCGTGATCTACGGTTTGTACAAACGCTTGCTTTAATTCTATACGGTTCTTTTTCCAGAAATAAGGCTCGTATGGCTGGGTGTGTTCAAACTTCATATGACCCATATACACATACATAAGAGCCGTTCTAGAAAAGAAATATTGGGTCTCTGCAGAGATGATGGTAATACGTTTATCAGAGTTTTTACGGATGTGACGGGCTGCGGTTACACCAGAAATCCCGTTTCCTATAATGACAATGTGTTCTTCCATGTGATGGTTGTTTTTATGCTTTCGCGAAAGCAAGAAAAAGAACATCTCACTTTACACTACACCTGAGTCGTTTTAAAGATAGCGACTTAACAGCTTTGATTTATTTAGAAAGGTTCTAAATGTAAATGAGTTGTGTAAGGTTGTTACCATTTACACCACGCGAAAAAAAAGGAACATTCAACAAAATAATTTGTAAGTCTTTTAAAATGTTGTCGACCTAGAGGACATAAAAATTTAAAAGATGAAACGATTAATCATAGCCGCAATACTTATCGTAACCACAGTGAGTTTTGCCCAAAGTCCAGATACTTTTATTAAAAAGGCAGATGCTTTTTTTAAAGCAAATGTCTCTAACGGTCTTGTAAACTATAAGGGGATTAAAAATAATCCAGCACAATTAGAAGAACTTATTACTCTTGGGAAAGAGGTGCGTGTAGCAACGTCTAGTCCTAAAAGTTATCAGGCTTTCTGGATCAATGCCTATAATGTGCACGTTATAAATGCGATTGTAGCGAACTATCCTACAAAGTCTCCACTAGACATTAAAGGTTTTTTTGACAAAACAAAAAGAAATGTAGGAGGGAAGGAAATTACCCTTAATGATATTGAGAACAAGATATTGAGAGCAAAATTCCCCACAGAAGCGCGCTTTCACTTCGCACTTGTTTGTGCAGGATTAGGATGTCCTCCTATTATAAGTGAAGCATATGCGCCTAATAGTCTAGAAGCTCAATTGCAGCGCCAGACGGTAATAGCACTTAACAACCCTACCTTTATAAGAGTAAAAGGTAATAAGGTACAATTGTCTCAAATTTTTGAATGGTACAAGGGTGATTTTACTCAAGAAGGAAGTGAGATAGACTATATTAATAACTACCGTAAAGAAGCGCTACCCGTAAAGTCCAAGGTATCCTACTATAACTACAACTGGGCATTAAACGACACAAAATAACAAACAACATTATAAAAGTCTTTCCTAACGCCCGATCGTGACATTAAAAAATGTCGGGCGCGGAAAGCCCAATCAAAATTCAAAAACCTTCCGCGAAGGCGGAAGACTACTAAACAAAAAGAACAATAGCCAATAAAGCGGATGAGTTTTCCGCCTTCGCGGAAATTAAATAATTATGAAAAAATACATACAACTAACCGTAATAGCCTTTACATTAACTTTTGGAGCAACTGCACAAGATCAAGATGATGACCAATACGGGTCTGTAATACAAACACTTACGCCTTCAAAATTAATAGGCAAAGGGCAGTATGATCTTAAATGGTTTAACAACCTGTACACACAAACCGAGAGCACTTTTTCTGAAGGGAGAGAGCCTCGCCAGACGTTTTTTACTTCTTCTTTAGAAGCTTTTACAGGAGTATCAGAAAATAGAAGATTAAATGTGGGGGTGATCCTAGAAGTGCGTTCTAACGTAATTGCAGATCGAGGTGCCTTAGACGTATTCTCTTTTGATGGAGAACGTGGTACTGCTCGCAGCGGTCTTACCTCTATCGCACCTGCGATTAAGTTTGTGCCTTTTGCAAACGTAAATAACTTCTCGATTCAAAGTTCCCTTTCTATTCCTCTAATAGATCAAGAGACAGATCAGGGTGTATTTCTAGATCAAGATGGATTTACTTGGCAAAATAGATTCTTTTACGACTATACTTTTGGAGGTGGTGATTGGCAAATATTTGCAGAGCTTAACTCAGAGTTTAATTTTGGAAAAGAGGCTGTACAAGATGCAAATTTTGATACTGTAGAAGGAAGTTTTGCAAATAATAGTTTCAATCTTACACCAGGTGTTTTCTTAAGCTATTTCCCAAGTTCTAAGTTTACAGTACTAGGGTTAGTGCAACACTCGCAACGTATAGATCTAGGAAACAACTTTGAGCAAGACTTTACAGCTGTAGGAGGTGGTGCAAAATACCAACTTACAGATGAACTTAATATTGAGACATTGTATACCAACTTTGTAAGAGGTAATAATACAGGATTAGGAGAGACCTTTAACATAGGCCTACGTGCTGTATTTTAGGATATTCTATATCGCCTAGCTCTTTGTAGCGCTAGGCTATTGTATTTGAGATGTTCCGCAAAACTTTGAAACCGGTTACACAAGTTTTGCGGACTCTTTTTTTAACGAAACATTTTGAAATAAATGCGTTAATTTCATCGGATTAAAATCTGAAAATGAATAACGTACTATACGCCCTAGCACTACTTCTTGTTTTACAAAGTTGTACTGCGCAAACCGAAAAAATAAACGGAGTAAGTTTTGTGGCAAACCGTAATCCAGTAGATAGTACCCACGTGCAACCTGTACAAAATGTACACGCAAATTATGCAGCAGTGATGCCCTTTGGTTTCGTGCCAGAGATAGACAAGCCACAGATTGTGTATAATACAGATAGGCAATGGTATGGCGAGACGAGAGAAGGCGGGCGTAACTATGTAAATGAGTTGCATAAAGGAGATATCGCCGTGATGGTAAAACCTCAAATATGGATACGCCACGGAGAGTTTACGGGCTATCTCAAGATGGAGACAGAAGAGGAGTGGACGGCTCTAGAAGAGTCCTATAGCAGTTTTATTATGGATTATGCGACACTGGCGCATGAAGAAAAAGCTGCCATCTTTTGTATAGGCACAGAATTAGAACAGTTCGTAATAAACCGTCCGGATTTTTGGAGGACACTTATTACAGAAATTAAAAAGGTATACAAAGGAAAGTTAACCTATGCCGCAAACTGGGATGAGTATAAAAGAGTTCCCTTCTGGGATCAACTAGATTATGTGGGGATAGACGCCTATTTTCCAGTAAGTGAGTCTCAAACGCCCACAGTACAAGAAGCTATTGAAGGCTGGCAACCGTGGAAGGAGAAGCTTTCAGCTTTCGCGAAAGCAAAAAATAAAAAAATACTATTTACCGAGTGGGGATACCGCTCTGTAGATTTTACAGGCAAAGAGCCGTGGAAGGCAGACTGGAAAGACGGGACACCCGTAAATCTAAAGGCACAGGCAAATACCACGCAAGCCGTGTTTGAAACGATATGGAGAGAAGAGTGGTTTGCAGGAGGATTTGTGTGGAAATGGTTTATACATCACGATCGCGTGGGAGGACCAGATAACAATCGCTTTACGCCTCAAAATAAACCTGCCCAAGATGTGATTGAGAAATATTATGAAATGTATTGAGCACGTTGTTTTTTTTCTTCTGATTTCTCTTAATTGTTGGGGTCAAGAAAACACTGTTGCCGATGTTAAAGTGCAAGGCAATAAGCGTTTGAAAGCTTCTTTTGTACGTCTTATTAGTGATGTAAAAGCCGGCAGCAAACTGGATTCCACAAAAATAGAACAAGATATTATAAGGCTTAAGCGCTTGCCTGCGGTTGCTCACGCGTATTATCAAGTATTTTATTCTCACGACAATCAGTACAATGTCTTTTACGGTGTCGAAGAGAACTTCACACTTAATCCTCAGCTTAATGTATATACAACCAATGATGAGGAGTTTGCTTATCGAGCCGGTCTTTATGAGTTTAATACCCTTGGAAGGAATATTGCTTTTGGTGGCTTCTATCAAAAGGATATTTTTGACTCTTATGGTATTAATCTTAGGGCTCCTTTTCTATTTAACAATAAGATAGGGCTAGCATTAAACTTTCAAAGCCTCACTACGCAAGAACCAGTTTTTCTACAGCAAGGAACGGCAGATTATAGATACAATAACACATCGTACGAACTCTTAGGACTCTATGCTTTTAATTTTAAACACAGGATCGAGTTAGGAATCAATGTCTTTAACGAAGATTATCAATATCTTTTTGGAGCAACTGCCCAGGGAGTACCCACCGATTTTAATGTAGATAAAAACTTGCTGAAATTGATATACGAGTATAACGGTTTAGACTACTATTATCAATATATAAGTGGATTTAAAAGTACACTAAATGTTCAATATGTTACTGCAAATGACGAAACCTTGCCTGACTTCACAATTTGGTGGAATGATTTTCAATATTTTTTAAGGGTAGGAGAAAAAGGGAACTGGGCAAATAGATTGCGAGTAGGTCTTGCTACCAATGCAGAATCTCCATTTGCACCTTTTTCTGTAGACAATAATTTAAATGTAAGAGGCGTAGGGAATACTATAGATAGGGGGACTGGTGTTATTGTATTGAATACAGAGTATAGATACACTTTTATGGATAAAGACTGGTTTGTATTGCAAGGGAATGCTTTTGTAGATGCAGGAAGCTGGCGTAATCCAGGAGGAGATCTAGGCGATTTTAGTGATGATCAAAACCTAAGAGTATACCCAGGAGTAGGACTGAGATTTATACATAAAAAAATATTTAATGCGACTTTCAGAGTAGATTATGGTTATGGCATCACTCCTAACGCGACGAGTGGTTTTGTGTTTGGAATAGGCCAGTATTTTTGATTTTTAAGCACGTTGGGGTCTCTCAAAGCAACGTAGGAGCATCTCATATATTTCTGGATGCTTTCGTTTAAATAAATCAGGACGTTCGAAAAAATACTCACTTGCTACAGCAAAGAATTCGGTTGGACTCGTCCCTCCATATTTGCGTATATCGCTTGCATCACTATTAATAGCTTCCATCTCTTTATGCATTAACTTCAACCACGGCGTGATATATTGATGCTCAAGGAGCCTTTCTGGAATACCATCTATATCACCATCCATTTTATCTAGCAGATGTACAAATTCATGAATGGCGGTATTTCCTTTATCTGTAGCGTTAGAAAAACCGTGATGCAATGCTTTGCGTGATAGCAATAGCTGGCTCTCAAATCTGCCCGTACCTACCATTCCAGCTATGCGTCTATCTTTTAGGTCGCCAGTATATTCAAGATCACTATTAAAGTGGTCTGGATAGATAAGTACAGTACTCAAGTTATTATAATGCCAGTCGCCAAAGTTAAAGATTGGGATCACGGCACTTGCAGCCACGAGTCTTTTGTCTCTTTCTGAGAGTTCAAAACCTACGGCTTCTAAGTGTATTTCGGTGAGAAAGGCCATCATTCTTTTTTGAAAAATAACCTTGTCTGGAGCTGTTAAATTACGATAAAAGAGCACTTCTTTTTCAAGATGTTCTTTCCAGTGAGTAGGAAAAGGTTTTGGGGTGCGCTTTCGCGAAAGCGCAACAAACCCAACCACCATAAGTATTATCAAGAAGATGGCCAGAAGAATCATAAAGAGCATAAAATGCACGTTTTGGTTTTGTCAAATATGACTATTCTATTTGAATACTAAGGGTTCCTTTTAAGGTAATCTCGTCTGTAATGGCGTTTTCTTTTATTTTTTCGAATACCGATGGCGAATTGTACGTAATTCCATAGTCTATTCTGTTCATAGTATGATTAAAGGTAATTGAGAGCATACGATCTTGTATGAGCACTGTAATGGGTATTAGTTCTTTTTGGGTTTTGTTTTTAATGGTCATCATTCCGGAAAATATAGAGTCTGTCCCTACTATAAATGGATTCGTAAGCTCAAATGTGGCTTCTGGGTATTTCTTAACGTGAAAGAAATCTTTCTCTTTTAGATGCTTTGTAAGTCTTTCGTTTTCTTGGGATAGTGACTTCATATCTATGATTACCTTGAGAGCTTTAATAGTGCTACCCTCAATTTCTGAAGCTATATTTTTTACTTCGAGGGTTCCTTTTGGTGCATAGCTTCCGGCAGCAGCTTTTCCTCCCCAAGTTAGGACTTGAACGTCGTTTTTACTTTTAGATTCTTGCGCACAAGCTGTAAAAGTTAATAGAATACAAAGGGTTGTGAGTATCATTTTCATAATTATTTAGTTTAAAAGGTTATCAGTTGTGTGTATCATTTCGTAACCGCAAACGGTTTTTCCTTTAGGAGTGGTTCCAATAAAATACCAAAGGGCCCAACCTCCAAATAGGTTACTATCCGTACGCCAGTTGTTTGCCCAAGTATAGGGCTGTGCCTGATTGAGGTGTTGTTTTTTGGTGCCAAAGCTTTTGTCCAACTCTTGAAGAGAATATGACTTTCTCAAGTTCCATTGATTGTTGTAGTAGAGATAGGCCCCATACTCCGTAATAGTAATGGCGCTATCATTACTTAAGATGGAGGTTGCGTGTTTCCAATAGTAGGTATCTTTAATTTTTATAGGGTTATTAATTCTCGGGAAATGTTGGACGTCAATATTTCTAGGTAATTCTCTTAGTTTATAAGGACAACTGTCTGGTGGAGGTGTGCCATAATTTACTTGCGCCTGACTTGCTAGTGTAAGAAAAAGCAAAAATAAAATAGTGTAATTTTTCATGGTGATCGTTTTTTGAGATTCAACGGTTCAAAGATGAAGATTAGGCGCGCACCAGTCGTCTCATTTATAGATATGAGACCTGTTTATAGGTGTCAATTATAAAAATGAGCCTTAAAATCGTCCTATTTTAAAGCGCTTGGTGGTTTTCCAGTAATTTTTTTTACGGCACGATTAAATGATGCTTTGGAGTTAAAACCTGCATCATAGGCTAAGGCTAATAAGGTGAGATTGTCATTTTTTTGATCTGAGAGTAATCGTTTTACCTCTTCTATGCGCAGCTCATTTACATAATCTGAGAACTTTTTATTAATTACAGTATTCAAGGTTTTCGTAAGGAGGTAGGGTTTTGTGTTTAGCTTTCGCGAAAGCATACTTAATGTAAGTTCTGGATCTGTAAACAGTTTATCTTCCTGCATAACGATTTCAAGTTGTTGGGCAATTGTATCCAGTTGTTGCTGCTCATCTCTAGAAAGTAACGGTGTGTTTTTGAAAGCTTGATCTTTACGTCTGGAAAATCCTTCAAGGCCTAGCCAATAAGTAATCGCGGCCATAATGATGAATATGGGATATCCAAAAAAGTTAAAAGCATAGTCAAAAAACAGAAAATCTATCAATGTTGTAAGAGTGAACAATACCGAAAAAATAGCAAGTGCAATGACAACCCGTTTTATCCAGTTGAGTTTGCCATCAATAAGTTTATACCCTTGAGGTAAAATAGGATGTTTGAGCAAATTCCATGATTTATAACTATACCAAAGAATAAGTGCGCCACTTACCACATACATTGTAGGATAATGCATCCAGGCGATATACCCGTAATAGCCTAACCAGGTCAGGCTTTCACGCGTGCCGTCCCAATAGAAATTTTGAGATTTGATATAGAAGCTCCAAACAATTTCAATGAATACAGGAATGAAATGAACCCAATAAGCAGGTTTCCATCTAAAATTTGGGTTTGTATAGCTGCGCACAAAAAAGTAAATCAAAGCGCCATACACCCAATTCATTTCTAGAAAGAAATAGTAAAACGTATCATAACGCCCAATCCCAAAAAAATGAAATATTTCTACACTGAGCCTATATGAAAAGAAAAAAAGGATAAGCGCAAGAAACCTGTTGGCCAGTTTGTGAATGGTAGTGGTTTTCCAAAGCGATAACCCGTAGACAATACCTTGTATGGCACCTACTGCAAGTAATATGACTAGTAATACTATTTGTACTTCCACTAGGTTAAAGATAGGGAAGCTTTGGAATTATGCAATTTTACGTTGGTAATACTCGTGCAACTCTTGGGCACTGGCACCGAACCACTTTTTTACATAAATCGCCCCAAAGTGGTATTGTAATTTCCAGGTGCCGTTCTGTCTATATCTTCTTGCAGAGGTCGTTAATAGGTGGTTTATGACTACAAATTCGTCTATGGCATAGAGTTTATTAATGAGGTCGTTATCCTCATAAATAATAAAGGATTCGTCAAAACCGCCTAGTTCCTCAAATAGTTTCTTTGTAATAAACTGACTTTGATCTCCGCCTCGACAAGCACGCCAAGAGAATTGGGTAAACCAGCTGGCAAGCCGTAACCACCAGTGATTGCTATCAAAACGCATTCTAAAACATCCGGCAAGATTCCATTTTCCTATTTCTTGATAGATCAAATGGTCAAAGTTCTCGGGAGGAAAACTGTCTGCGTGTAAAAAGTAAAGGATGTCATGACTCGCTACTGCAGCACCTGCGTTCATTTGTTTTGCACGGCCTTTGGGTGAGGATTGGACTTTAGCTTTTTTCGCTTTCGCGAAAGCGATAGTTTCATCTATACTGCCACCATCTACCACAATGATTTCTAGCGACTCGGGCATAGCGGCGCTACTCCTCAAATGATCGATCAAGGGCTCAATCGTTGCGGCTTCGTTAAGTGTAGGGATAATGATGGATAGACCAGGGATTCTCAAGAGAATTTACTTATTAAGAGTCCAGTCATACTCCTTGTAACGCTTTTTTGCATTGGGAGCAATGGTTATGTTAGAATACTGATTTAAGAAATCTATTAATGTTCCGTTGGTTTTAAAATCCTTCGCAAACCAGGTAAAGATTTTGGATACTTCTATACTATTTACTGTGATCGTATTCCGTTTTGAGTCGTTTATAAATGTACGGGAGAGTTGATCTAATTGTGTGTCTACTTTATCTGCTGTAAAAGCCTCGTTTAAGAGTGGAGGGCAAGAAAATGAGGCACAATTGATCCCAAAATGTATACGAGCATCTCCCATTTTACGCAGGATTTTATGCTCTATTTCATTAAGGTTGTAATACTTATCTCCTAACTTCCAGAATCGTTGATCCCAAGGGTCTTTAATGTCTTTTATGCTTTCTACCGGCTGGTGACGCAATATTAAATCTATGGTCATCGCGTTATAGGCGTTCATCCAGTAGGCTAGTTGCTCTTCTTTTCCATTTCCCCAGTGATAACTAGCAGGTGTTATCTCTCCTAGCTTTTTTATATAATTTCTTAATATTCCCCAATCTGATTTGAATCCATTATAATTTACGTTTCCTTCTGGTGAAACATGTTTTTTTAACAATTGATCAAAACTACTGTGGTCAAAATGATCGTAAGGTATATCTGTAATGACTAGCTCATCCTCTTCGGGTCGCCCTTTTGTAGCGACTATTTCTTCAGTCTCTTCTTCAACTTCAATAACGGTTTCTTGAGGAGCGTCTATAACATCTGTTTCTATTTCTGGGGGGTCTTGCTTTGTTTCAATAACGGTTTCTGCTTGGACCTCTGGTTCCGGTTGTGATATAGTAGCTACTTTTTTGCTACCGCCACAGGAGATGCATAAAAAAGTAATGATGATAAGATATAGTAGTTGCTTCATGATTATTTTTTTAAATGTACGTAAAAGGAGGTGATTAGGATTTTTGTTACACTTTCGTGAAAACAAGAGTCTCGTGTAACTTTAGACGTAAGCGTTTAAAAAATTATACAAAAAATACATTTTATTAAAAGCAACCACCTGCTATTCCTTTTGAGTTAATGGGTATCCTTCTTGACCTAAAAAATCAGTAGGGAATGACTCATCACCTTCAAAGCCTAATTCTATATCACGACCGTCGTATGGTACATGAGCTGTTCCAAATAGATAGTCCCATGTACTTAGGCTTAGGCCAAAATTTGCTCCGTATCTCAAATGTTTTGGTAATTCTTTGGCATGATGCCAAATATGCATCTTAGGGTTATTGAAAACATATTTAAGTGATCCGTAGTCCCATCCTATGTTTGCGTGATTGAGATGTCCTATAGTGAGTTGGAAAAAGTGAACGATCGCCACTTGATGCACGTCAAAACCACCTATAAGCGCTAGCGGAATATACAGACAAGATTTATACACCACAGGTTCCATCCAGTGGTAACGTAACTGTGCTGCAAAGCCCATTTCCTTTACAGAGTGATGTACTTTATGAAAATTCCATAAAGCGGGAACGCGATGTAATAAACGATGTACCCACCACTGTGAAAAATCTGAAATTAAAAAGAATACTAGTAAACTAATGCCAAAAGGTAAAGCATCTACGTCAAAAAGTTGCAGGCTCGGTACGGGAAGTCCAATAAAGACCATCAAATCTCCAAAGGCTGCCTCTACTGCATTAGAAAGAGCAATAAAAACAATAAGATTTAATAAAAAGAAATTGAAAAACATATAAAAAGTATCTAGCCAAAAATCCTTTCTAAATATTTTTTGATCCTTGCGCCAAGGGAAGGCAATTTCAAGTCCCCAGACTAAAAGGGAAGCAATCACTAATCCCCAGAAATAATTATTCCATTCTGACTGGAAGAGAATTTCGTTTTTAAGATAATTCCAGTATCCTGGATAGGAATCTAGAAAGATGTCAAGGTATTTTTTCATAGCGTGTCTAATTTACAAAAACCTATGAAGATGTTCCAAGTCCGGCTATAGGTTCAGTTGTATCACTTTTATTTTATCGATTTGCGCTCTCCGTCTTTTGAGACTCAAGAGTTCGCTTTTGCGAAATCAAGCTTGAAAGACCTGCCTTCTGGCAGGCAGGTTCATGACCATTGAGAGAGCCTAGCGATAAAGCTTAACAACATCCACCACCATCATAATGGTAGGTAGACTCACTTATGTAAATATCTTCTCCTAAAGAAGCTAGATGTCCAGCTGTCTTATCACAAACCGCTAGCGGCTGATTTTTAAGTAATACGTGTCCTGCTTTGTCATCGAAGTAGTCTTCAGATCCATAATAAATGGCAGCTTTCCCTGTAAAAACACAAGGACCATCTGCGGGCATAGGATCCTTGATAGCTGCTACCTCTATAGATTCTATATAGATAAGCTCATCCGTAGGGTAATCCCCTGGATTAAGGATTCTGTACGGCTTACGAGCGCGTATTTCTATGGTCCCGAAACCTACATCTGTAAGTGCTTTTACATATGCCGCTATAGGTAAGCTCCCAGAAAGGCATAGGGCACGCAAGCGGTCGTCATTGCGTAGCGTTTCGTTCATTTCTTGCTCACAAGTTGGGTCACTCATCACTAGACGGCCGTGAGGTTTTAATACGCGGTACATCTCTTCAATGGCTTTCTTGAGATCTTCTGCCTTAAAGATATTGAATAGGCAGTTTTGTGCTGCTACATCTATACTATTATCTGCTACCGGAAGGTTAAGCGCATCTCCTTTTTGAAGATCTACAAATTCACTCTTGAACCATGGGTTTAACTCTTCTGCCTCTTTAAAATTTTTGCGAGAAGCTTCGAGCATTTCGTCCACCACATCTACACCTACAACGCCTCCTTTGTTTCTATTAAAATAAGAGAATTGTAATAACTCCATACCACCACCTACACCTACGTATAGCATTTTTGGCTCGTTGGTAAGATCTCGAGCGTTTACAGTACTACCGCAACCGTAGTTCATTTCCTGCATAATTTTCGGGATCTTAAGACCCGGAAGTTCCCATATTGGGTTTGTCGTACAGCAAAGTCCTACGTCGGGTGTGAGTGCTGCTTCTTTATATAAATCGTTTGTTGCTTCTAAGTAACTCATATCAATTAATTTCCGCGAAGGCGTCCCGAAATTTCGGGATCATCCACCCAATCGCAATTGTTATTTTCTTTACTAAGTTCCCCACCTTCACGGGAAATTATTTAATTGCGAAGGCGGAAATCTTATCCATCCAATCACAATTATTAGTTATTTATTAAGTTTCCCACTTTCGTGGCAAATTATTGCATAACCTATTAGGTCGTTCAATTTTTATTTACTTACAGACTTTTAATCAATTCTGTAAATAAAGTAATCATTTTAGGCTCTGCCTTGCCTGCTACTTCTATAATTTCAGGTACGTTTATAGGCTGCAGATTATCTGGATCACACTCATCTGTAAGTACAGATACCGCTACGACGGGCAACCCTAAATGGTTTGCAACAATTACTTCTGGCACCGTACTCATCCCTACTGCATCTGCGCCCATAATTTTGAGCATTCTATATTCTGCTCTTGTTTCTAATTGCGGTCCTACCACAGAGGCATAAACACCTTTGTGAAGGGTAATTTTGTTTGCTAGGGCAATATCTTTGAGTTTTTTATTAAGGCTGGCATCATATGGAGTGCTCATATCTGTAAAGCGTTCTCCTAGTTTCTCAACCCCCTTAAAAGCTAGCGGTGATCCTCCTTGCAAGTTGATATGATCGTCTACAAGCATTAAGTCTCCTTTTTTGAAGTCTAGATTTACTGCTCCTGCGGCATTAGATACTAATAGCTGTTTGATCCCTAGTGCTTTCATAATTCGTACAGGAAACGTTACATCTTGAAGTGAATACCCTTCATAGACGTGAAAACGCCCAGACATAATAATTACCTTCTTGCCTTCTAATGAACCATGAATAAGCTTCCCAGTATGAAACTCTACGGTGGCCGTAGGGAAGTTAGGAATATGGTTATAGCTTACTTCTTTTTCAATAGTAATCTTGTTTACTAATTGCCCTAAACCTGTACCTAAAATAATGCCTATTTCTGGGGCTTCAAATCCTTTTTCTTTAAGGTATTGTGTGGTTTCTTGTATGTATTTTATCATAATGATTCGTAAGGTGGGTGTAAAATTACCACTTTAGAGTAGATAATGTGCAAACTCTGGATATGGTTCCAGATCACTTGCATAGTCTATATCATTTAATGTCTCTAAAGTATGAACGGTATATTTTTCTAAATCTGTAATTGTATCTTTATATACGGTCTCTGTCCCCCATTGTTTATGGTGAAAAACGGTAGGAATGTATTGCGTCATACCTAGCAAATAATATCCTCCATCCTTTGCAGGACCTATTACAGTGTCTTTTGTGTCTAGGGATTTAAAAGCTTTTTCTATATGGCTTGTTTTGAGATCAAAAAGATCACTTCCTACAATGATAATCTGCTCGTAACCCTCTTTAAACCCTTTCTTAAAAGCGTTGCTCATACGTTCTCCTAAGTCTTCTCCTTCTTGAGCAAACTTATCAAAAAGTGCATTATCCCAAAGGTCATTTTTACGTACTTTAACGGAGTATCCTACCCGTCGTGTGCACTCAATTTGACTTGCGATATCTCTGGTATGGGTAAGTAGTGTTTTATAAATTTCTAGCGCATTTTCTTCACCCACTCCTTGGGCGAGACGTGATTTTACTTTACCTAGTTCTGGGTTTCTAGTAAAAATGAGTAATAACTTTTTAGGCATTACTCGTCATCCTTTTTTGTCCACTGATCACTTTTTTTAATGGCGATAAACATCCCAATATTGGCAACGATTATCAGAATGCTAGCGAGGTAATCCTTCCAGTCTGAGGTGTCATTGGTAAGGTGAAAAGTCAGTAGCCCGACACCAGCAATGGTTAGGACAATAAAAATAAATGCAATGTATTTATTCATTAATTATATACTTTGATACCCGTTTTTAAATAGGGAGCCCATACTTTACTAAAAGTGTGTACGCTATCGGTGATTTTTTTATTTTGATTGACTACATCGTAGCCAGCATCTTTCCAGGCAAAAATACTTCCGTACAGGTTCTTAATGTTGGTAAATCCCTTTTTTTTGAGGTTTTCACCAAAATCTTCAGATCTGATACCCACAGAACAATATACGACGATGGGTTGATCTTTTTTTGCTTTCGCGAAAGCGTAAACACTATCATTTACTTTTTCAGATACCCAAATAGCACCTGGGATATGACTTACGTCGTACTCTTCTTTTTTACGAGTATCTAGAATGAGATATTCTCCTTTTTTCTTATACAATTGCTCTACTGAAATATAGGGAACAGTACGATTGTTATATTCCTTAAGCAGCAGGTCTATGTCTGACTGTGCAGAAGCAAGTAAACTGCTTAAAAATATAAGGTATAAAAAGGCAGACTTCATAGCGATTATGCAACGGTTCCTTGACAGCTGCTTCCAGCTCCAGCAGTACACCCATAACAATGTTGAGAGATGACGATATCTCTGTCTTGGAGTACCTCTTCGTTATATTGCGATATGTGTTTTACTTTACTATTTACGGGTAGTTGCAACATCTGGTTAAAGTCACAATCAAATAGATACCCATCCCAGCTTATCGATATAGTATTGGTACACATCACATTTTGTACAGCCATAGGATTGTACGCCTCTACGAGTTGGTACATATAATCTTCATAATTTTCTGAGGCGATGAGGTAGTCCAGAAAGCGTGCAATAGGAAGGTTTGTAATAGCGAATAAGCTATGAAACTGAATGCCAAAATCCTCCATCAACGCTTTTTTAAAGTCTTTCTCCATACTTGCTTGATCCCCTGGAAGAAATGCACCAGAAGGGTTGTACACAAGATCTAGACGAAGGTCGCTGCCTGGCATCCCATAACCACGTTCATTAAGTTCTTGCAGTGCTTTGATAGATTTATCAAAAACACCATCACCTCTTTGCTTGTCTGTCTTTCCGCGTGTCCAGTGAGGCATAGAAGAGACTACGTGTACATTGTGTTTTTTGAAAAAGTCAGGTAGATCGTAGTATTTTTTATTGGCTCGAATGATCGTAAGATTGCTACGCACGATAAAATCTTTGATTCCAGCTTTGCTCGCTTCTTCCACAAACCGTCTAAAATTAGGATTCATCTCTGGGGCACCTCCTGTTAAATCTAAGGTGTGTGCTCCTGTATTGCGTATTACCTCAAGGCATTGTTCCATCGTATCCCAGGTCATAATTTCTCTACGATCTGGACCAGCATCTACGTGGCAATGATCGCATACCTGATTGCACATATATCCTACATTAATTTGTAGAATTTCAAGTTTGCGAGGCCTTAGGGGAAGCTGATTGGTTTCCTTTATTTTTTTTGCGAAGGTGGGGAGCTCGTCTTTAAAGATACCTCCAGATAAAATTTCCAGCTGCTTATTTGCTTGTGCGAGTTCACTTCCTGTTTTTTTGAGCGATTTTGTTGCTGACATATATGGTATTGCCCTCAATGAGGGTGTTTTGTGTTTTACGCTTTCGCAAACCTGCCTTTTCCGCAGGAGCGTGCTAAGCTCAATTAGACGTGTGTTGTGGGATACCTTACAGATTATCCATCTAATTTATTAACTTTATTCATCATCATGGTAGAGTGTACAAGGGCGGCTCCACTTTTTATGGCTGCGCCTACGTGCACTGCTTCCATCATTTCTTCTTTTGTGATCCCTCTTTGAAGCCCATCCTTTGTGTAGGCATCAATGCAATAGGGGCACTGCTCTGTATGTGCTACAGCGAGTGCGATGAGAGATTTCTCTCTTTGCGATAGTGCGCCTTCTTGAAAAACGGCTCCATACCAATCAAAAAATTTGGTACCAAGTTCTTCACTCCACTCAGTGATTTTTCCAAATTTTCGTAAATCTTTAGGATCGTAATATGTATCTGCCATAGTATTATATTAAGGAGGTTAAATATATAGTTAATCGAAACGTTGTACAATTACTTACGACAAATTGTGAGAAGAGGTTGCCTTACTTTTTTGATGAAGAATGTGTGTAAGGTATTTTTGGATTTTTTTTTAAAAAGTAGTTGTAAGGTTTAAGAAAGGTTTTATATTTGCATCCGCTTACGCGAGGTACCTTAGCTCAGTTGGTAGAGCAACGGACTGAAAATCCGTGTGTCCCTGGTTCGATTCCTGGAGGTACCACATTAAAACCCGATCTTTGATCGGGTTTTTTGTTTTTAGATGAGTTTACGATGCATTATTGTTATATCATTTTTTTAAAAGTAGGCATATCTTTTATTACAGAGATGCGAAAGATTTACATAAGCACCTTAAGAGGCATCATGATCACACCTATGCCGGTAGTTTTACAAAAATTGCAAATGATTGGAGTTACGTACTCACATATAAATGTTTGTCAAAAGCAGATGCGTAATAGAAATTTCACAAAAAAATAAATGCCTGTAGGAGGATTAAGTGGTGTCATACTGCTCTAGCTCTTCCTCTAGTTCTTCCCTTAGATCAATATCCCCAATTGTTTTGTTTATTTCGTTCCCTATCCAAATAAGAGTTAATAAGGTAGGTATAATAATAGGGAGTGCGTACCAAAAGTCAAACTCGTCTATAAATTTTTCTTGATAGTTAATCACTCCAATCAACTGAAAAAGAAACATGGTAAGTGGGATTAATATAGCCCATTTCCACCAATCCCTAGAAGAAATAAACCATAAGGAAGTGATAATAACGAAAGTGATTTTTGTAAACAAGGCGTGTATATAGCTTTGAACGTAATTAAACCTGCCGCTCTCTATGGTGCCTAAAGGTGTTTTCCAAACTTTTGAATCATCTGGGGCATATTTGTATAAATAAAATAAAAAAGGTGTGATTGCTAATAAAAAAGCAATCACACCTCCTAAAATGAGTCTTTTCTTTCTATCCGTTTGGTGGGACTTCATATTTTGCTTTGTCAATACTTTTTTCACTTGGAGCAGCATTTACTGTACTGCTTACTGCAAGAATCGTTACTGCACAAATTGCAGCGAAAATCATTTTTTTCATAATAAAAATGTTTATGGGGTTAATATGGAGTAAATCTCCTAATTAAACACTTCATTATGAGTTTTTTAGCCTCTTAGTTATAAGAGCTTTATTCACTAATGTTTATAAAAGTATGGTTTTTTACAATCTACTCGGCAAAAGGCAGAGCGTTTTTCGTTGAAAAGCACAAATATTGTTAATAACCCTAAGATTTTAAGAAAGGAGCACCTTTTATAATTCCGTTAACAGCAAGGGGAATATCAATTTGTATTTTTGATCACTTCAAAAGGTATGTATGCAATTAATTATTGATGTAGGGAATACGAGGGTTAAAGCTGCGGTTTTTGACAATACTCATTTGGAAGAGCTTGTATATATTGACAGGAATGATTTTATAGCTCAGATAGGAATATTCGCAGGAAAATATCCTGTCACTAAAGCAATTATTTCTTCTGTAGGAAGATTATCTGAAAAACAAAGAAGATCCGTACAGCTTAGATTTCCTACAATCCTATTGACTCATGAGACAAAGGTGCCATTTATAAATATGTATAAAACTCCTGAGACTTTGGGAGTTGATAGAATAGGTTTGATGGCCGCTTTCGCGAAAGCGTACCCCCAAACATCTGGTCTCGTTATTGACGTAGGTTCTTGTATCACATATGATTACCTAGATGAAAAAGCACGCTATTGGGGAGGAGCCATTGCACCGGGAATACGGCTGCGGTATGAAGCGATGCATAACTACACGGCTAATCTTCCTTTACTTTCTGGAGTACAAGAACAAGAACTTGTTGGAAATACGACGGAAAGCGCCATGTTTTCTGGTGTAATTAATGGCGTCTTAGCAGAGATAGATGGCGTTATAAGTCGATATAAGGAAGAATTTCAAGTACAAACGGTCGTAATTACTGGTGGAGATGGAGAATTCTTGTCAAAACGATTAAAAAATAGCATATTTGCGCTCTCTAATTTTTTGCTGGAGGGCCTTAATTACATTTTAATAAACTCGAATGATTAAAAAAGTTATACTACTAGTAGTATTAGTGCTTGTTTTTAAGACAAATGCACAAGAAGGCGGTACCTCGTCGCCCTATTCTTTTTATGGGATAGGTGTACAGCAATTTAAAGGAACAGTAGAAAATAGAGGGATGGGTGGATTAGGTCTGTATAGCGATAGTCTTCACCTCAATCTTTCTAATCCAGCACAACTTGCAAAGCTTCGATTTGTGACGTTTACGGTAGGGGCAAATCACAATACGGTAACTTTTAACGAATCAAATAATACGAGTAAAGGCACAAACACAACCTTTGATTATGTTGCTTTAGGATTTCCTGTAGCAAAAAAGGGAGGTGTAAGTTTTGGCCTAATGCCTTGGACAGCGGTTGGATATGATATTGAAGATATTCAAGACGATTTTGTTACTACTTTTGATGGAAGAGGAGGTCTTAATCGTGTTTTTCTATCTGGAGGATACGAGGTGTACAAGGGACTGAGTTTAGGCGTATCAGCTACTTATAATTTTGGTAATATTCAGAATGAAACTTTAAGGATTCAGGATGACGTTGAGCTAGGTACCTTAGAGAGTAACAGGTCTGATTTGAGCGGATTTGTATGGGAGTTTGGAGCACAATACGAGACAATGCTATCTGATAAGTTAGAGTTGCGTTCTTCTATTAAGTATGTGCCTTCATCTAATTTCTCGTCTGAGAACGATAGGCAGATCGCGTCTGTAGTTACAAATGATTTAGGGCTCGTTCAAGAATTGGATATCGTTGATAGTAATATTGCAGATTCTGATTTTGATTTTCCCTCATCTACCACAATTGGATTAGGATTAGGAGCTCCTAATAAATGGTTTGTAGGGGCAGAGTACACTACGAGAAAGACCAGCAACTTTACAAATAGATCTTTTAACGCAGAGCAAGCGAGTTTTGTAGATGGGTCTTCATTAAATGTAGGAGGATTTTATGTTCCTAATTATAATTCTGTTTCTAGCTATTTTGAGCGCGTGACGTATAGAGCTGGATTTAGATATGAAGATACAGGACTGGTGGTGTCTAACGAAAATATAAATGAGTTTGGCATATCTTTTGGAGTAGGACTACCAGCTAGACGAAATATAAGTAACTTAAACCTTACTTTTGAGTATGGTCAACGAGGAACAACTACAGCAAATTTAGTACAAGAAAACTTTTTTAACGTTGGATTGAGTTTATCATTAAATGATATTTGGTTCCTCAAAAGAAAATTTAATTAATAGCATAAAACCTAGACTATGAAAACTAAAGTAACCACATTTCTTACTGCTTTATTCCTTGTTGTTGGAGTAACAGGTATGCAAGCTCAGATAAGCGAAGAGTGCATGACTACGGGCTCTGTTTTTAACGAAGCAGCAAAAGTAAAGAATTGGGAAACAGCTCGACCACATTTTGAAAAATTAAGAAAAGATTGTCCTACTTGGTCTCTAGCTTTATATCAAAGAGGAGCTCAGTTATTAAAGGCAGACCTTAAGAAAGCTACAGGTGACCAGAAAAGAGCGATTGCTTTAGACTTAATAGAGTTTATGAAGCAGAGAGAACAATATTTTCCTGCAAAAACGCCCAAAGGCAAAAATGCAGCAGATCAAGCTCAAATACTATTTGATAACGAGATAGGTACTAAAAAATCACAGTTTGATGCATTTAAAGCTGCTTTTGCAAAAGATGCAACTTCAATAACAAGTGCAAAAAGTATCTATGCGAGATTTAAACTAGCGGTAGATCTTTACAAGTCTGGAGATGTGCAACTACAAGAAGTTTTTGATCTATACGACGAAACGCAAATAAAGTTGAATAAAGAGGCTTCTAAACTAGATGCTAAGCTTCAGAAGTTAAAAGATAAAGAAGATGCTGGACAGAAATTATCTGCAAAAGAAGCAAAACGAGTTAAAGGATATGAAACAAACCTCAAGGCGTTTGGAATTTTTGGAGGAAGTACAGATAGCGCTCTTGGGGCTTTAGGAAACTGTGATAACCTTATTCCTTTATACCAGAAAGATTTTGATTCTATGAAGAATGATATCGACTGGATTAGAAAAGCGGCTGGAAGACTTGCAGGTAAGGATTGTACAGATTCTAGTTTATTCCAAAATTTAGTAACGGAGTTACACAGACTAGAACCTTCTGCTAAGAGTGCGAAGTATTTAGGTATTCTTGCTGGAAAAAGAGGTGATGCAGCGGCAGAAGCTAGATATTACCAAGAGTCTATTGATCTTGAAACAGATCCATTAGAAAGAGCAGATGCTTATTACAGATTAGCTAATAAAGCTAAGAAAGCTGGAAGCTATGGGAAAGCAAGAGGTCTATATAATAAGGCTTTGGCAGAAAATCCTTCTATGGGAAGATGTTACTTAAACATTGCAGCAATGTATGCAGCAAGTGCTAATAATTGTGGTAGCAGTGTTTTTGACAAAAGAGCTACCTACTGGCTAGCGGCAAACACCGCAGAGAGAGCAGGACGTGTAAACCCATCACTTGCTAAAACAGCAAATGGAACTGCTGCATCTTACAGAGCAAAAGCTCCAGATAAGGCAATGATCTTCTCACAAAATAAGGCAGGAACAACAGTGAAGTTTAACTGTTGGATCGGATCAAGCGTGCGAGTTCCTAATCTTTAATGAGTAGAATTGTAACATATAGTCTATACTTAGTCACAGCATTTGCTGTGACTTTGTTTTTTAGCTGCAAAGGCAAGGGGGAAGAGATACGTAAATCACGAATCAAATCGGACGGACCTATTGCGCAGGGAACAGGTATCAACTTAAAATATACAGACTCAGGTAAGGTAACTTCTCATCTCAAAGCCGCTTCTATGCTCAACTATGCAAATGCGGGATTCCCATATCAAGAATTTCCAGAAGGAGTAGAGGTCACCTTTAGGGATGACGATGGCAAGGAAAATGTGATTACCTCAGAGTATGCCATACGCTATGAACAAACAAACCTCATAGACTTACAAAATAATGTAACCCTATTTACAAGTGATTCGGTTACTCTAAATGCGTCCCAATTATATTGGGATCAAACAAACAACTGGATATTTACAGATCAACCGTATCGTCTAGTAACGGCAGATGGTTCTAGTAATGACGGAGATCTGTTTGATTCTAACAAAGACTTCACAAATTTTGTATCTTTAAATAACGTTAGTAAGCAATACGTAAAAGAAGAATCCCAAGAAGAACAGCAAGAACAATGATGCGATACGCAAAATATACGGAGTGGCTCTATGCAGTAGTAGCCGTGCTAGGTGCCATAGAAACCTACGCAAAGTGGAATGAAGATAGAAACAAAGCCTATCTCTTTCTGTTTTTTACAGTAATAAGTATTGGGATGTTCTTTTTTAGAAGACACTTCCGTAAAAAATTTGAAAAACGTAACAATCCTTAAATGGGTAGTATAGAAGTTCAGGTACTTGTAATCATTGCCACTTTATTACTATCGGCCTTTTTCTCAGGAATGGAAATTGCCTATGTCTCTGCAAATAAGATCCACATAGAAATCGAGAAAAAGCAAGATGACTTTTTATCCAATATCTTAAAAAAACTTACCGCAAAACCCTCCAAGTTTATTGCGACGATGCTTCTGGGTAATAACATTGCCCTTGTGGTCTATGGATATTTTATGGGAGATGTGTTGCAAGAATGGTTGATGGGGTTGCCTTTCGGCGAAAACATGGGATGGTTGCAAAACTTTATAACAGAATTCAGTTTACTGAGTCAGACCATTATCTCTACTGTGGTTATTCTTCTCACGGCCGAGTTTTTGCCCAAAGTGTTTTTTCAAATTTATGCAAACAAGCTTCTCAAGGTTTTTGCCATACCTGCCTATTTTTTTTACGTTCTTTTCGGTGTGCTGAGCGGTTTTGTGATCTGGATTTCAGACTTCGTCTTAAAGCGTTTTTTTAAAACCGAAGGCGATGAGGTGCAGTTAGCTTTCACGAAAGTGGAACTAGGAAATTACATTTCAGAACAAATGGAATCTGTATCCGACCAAGAAGAGGTAGACTCTGAAATACAAATCTTCCAGAATGCACTTGAATTTTCTGAAGTAAAGTCACGCGAAGTGATGATACCAAGAACAGAAATTCTTGCCATAGAAGAGCGAACACCTCCATCTGATTTGCTTGAGAAATTTATAGAAACAGGTTTATCTAAAATACTAGTCTATAAAGGAACTATAGATGATATTGTTGGGTATGTACACACCTTTGCACTTTTTAAAAAGCCCAAAACCATTAGTAGTGTGCTTATGCCAGTAGTATATGTGCCAGAAACGATGCTTGTAAAAGATGTGCTAAACGTACTTACAAAAAAGCGACAGAGTATAGCAGTAGTCATAGATGAGTATGGAGGTACTAGTGGAATGATGACGGTAGAGGATATTGTAGAAGAACTTTTTGGAGAAATAGAAGACGAACATGATAGTGTAGTACTCGAAGAACAAATGATAGATGCCTATACGTACAGGTTTTCTGCGCGATTAGAAGTAGACTATATTAATGAAATATACAAAATAGAACTTCCTGAAAGTGAGAACTATGAAACTTTAGGAGGTTTAGTTGTGCATCATACGGAAGGGATTCCAGAGAAGGGTGAGACGATAGAAGTAGGAGAAATCTCATACCATATTCTTGAGACTTCTAACACAAAAATTGAGCGTATAGAAGTACGTTTAGGAGTAGGGTAAATCATCACGCTTTTTTGTTTTTTATTTTAGGAGAAAATGGTATTTTCGCCCACTATTGTAGCATAAACATAACAAGGATGGCAATTTTAAATAAAATTAGACAACGATCACTTTTTTTGATCATTATTATAGCAATGGCATTATTTGCATTTGTACTTGCAGATGTATTTAAAAATGGAGGCTTTGATTCTGCCAAACAAAACAGAGTAGCTTCCATTAATGGTGTGAACATAGATCGAGATGATTTTGCTAGAAAAGTAGAGCAACAGTCACGTAATTTAGGGCCTAGCGCGACACAAACGAGAGCCGTAAATACGGTATGGAATCAAGAGGTGAATCGTGTGGTATTAGAAAATGAGTATGAAGAGCTAGGAATTGCTGTGGGGCCAGATAGACTTAATGAGTTATTGAAAACAGCACTTCAGAATGATACTCGTTTTCAGGACGATACAGGGTTTTTCTCTGAGGGGAAAATGCAAGAGTTTATCGCCACGCTTAAAGAAAGTGGAAATCCAGATGATTATGCATCTTGGGTAACTTTTGAAAATAGCCTTGCAACAACAGAGAAACAAAACATTTACTACAATCTTGTAAAAGCAGGCTTAGGTGCAACACTTAAGGACGGTGAAGTGGCTTATAAACTAGATGGGAATAAAGTAGATATTCAATTTGTTCAAATCCCTTACACAACCATTCCAGATGAAGATGTTGAGGTAAGTAAGGAGGAGATTGCATCCTATATTAAAGATCATAAAGATGAATTTGAAACAGAAGCATCTAGAAGTATACGTTATGTGAAGTTTGAAGAAAAGGCATCTTTAGAGGATGAGAATGCTCTTAAAACGTCTCTTGCTAAACTTATTAATGAGCGTGTGTTGCCTAATAGAGCGACAAAATTAAATGACACCCTTCCAGGTTTTGCAGCAGCACAAGATATAGCAGAATTTGTTGCAGAGAATTCAGATCTGCCTTACCAGGATCGTTTTATGTTTAAGAATCAATTGCCTAAGGTAGCGGCAGATACCCTAATGCAATTAGGGGTAGGAGCCGTGTATGGTCCTTACAAAGATGGAAACTATATGAAGCTAGCTCGTATTGTAGAGACTAAGCAAATACCAGATTCAGTGAGTTCAAGACACATATTACTTGCGTATCAAGGAGCACTTCGTTCTCAGGCGACAAGAACTAAGGAGGTTGCGCAATCTACTGCAGATAGTCTGTACAATGTAGTTAGAAGAAACAGGTCAAAATTTGCTGACCTAGCAAAAGAGTTTTCTGATGACCAAGGAAGTAAGGATAATGGTGGAGAATATGAAAATACTCCATATGGACAGTTTACTCCAGAATACAATGACTTTATTTTTGAAGGAAATGTAGGGGATCTTAAAGTTGTTAAGACCGACTTTGGTTTTCATATAATAGAAGTTCAAAAGCAAACAGGTAAAAAGAAAGCTATTAAAGTGGCAACAGTTGCTAAAGAGATTCTTCCTTCAGATAAAACGATCTCAGAAGTATATAACACAACACAAAAATTTGAGATTGCGGCAAACGATGGTGACTTTGCCGAGGTGGCTAAGGATAAAGGATATACAGTACGCCCTGTAAATCGAATGCTAGCTATGGAAGAAAGTTTGCCTGGAGAGGGAAGTCAGCGTAGCATTGTACAATGGACTTTTGAAGAAGATGCAAGTGTGGGAGATATTAAACGTTTCCAGACTAATGATGGTTATATTGTTGCTCAGCTTACTACAAAAAGAAAGAAAGGTCTCATGGCTGTAGAAGATGTCTCCGGTAGAGTAACACCTATTTTAAGAAATGAAAAGAAAGCTTCAAAAATAATGTCTGGTATTTCTGGAAGTACGCTAGATGAGATAGCGAGCAGTCAAGGTCAAATAGTAAAAACTGCAGGTGCTATCAATATGGCGAGTACGACGATTGCAGGTGCAGGAAATGAGCCTAAAGTGGTAGGCGCAGCTTTTGCACTTAAAGAAGGAGAGGTGTCAGATCCTATCCAAGGTGAAAGAGGAGTATATATAGTAAAAGCTACAAAAATAACCGAAGCACCGACCTTAGAGAATTATGGGGTATATGCTAATCAAGTTGCAAATACAGCCAGAGCGGGTGTTACTGCAAAGGTTCTTGAAGCTCTTAAAGAAGCGGCAGATATAGAAGATAATAGAGCAACTTTCTATTAAAAAGCAGTTGCATAGATATTAAAAAGGGTCGCGTTAGCGACCCTTTTTAATTATAATATCATTTTTTCGTATGGGATAATGGTGTGGTACCCTTTATCTTTAAAATAGACCATATCCTTATGAGTACCCATTACCAGTATAAAATCACCTCCCCACCCTCCTAGGCTTTTGATAGCTCTAGGATAGTCCGAGAAAAATTGCTCTTTAATTGTAGGGGTTTTGATAATACTTGATATAAGGTTTTCGTGCGTGTAAATTAACTTTTCAAAATCGCTTGTTTGTTGTGTCTTAATAAAAGCAGCTGTAATTTGAGAAATTGTATGAATAGCGAGTTTCAAATCAATTTTGTGAGTGGCCCTGTAGTGCTTAATACTCTCACGGCTATTTTGTTTTTTATTGAGGTGCACAAAAAATACTTCTTCCTTAAAAGGAGGGTTAAAGTGAACTTCCTGTACTTTTTGTCTTTTCTCCTCTAATGAAAATGTGATGGGTCCTTTTGCAGAGGCACAAGCAATATCATAACCACTACCGCCAAAGGTGTTCTCAAGTAACTCATAGGGATCTATAGCTGCCCACTGCGCTATATTAGCAATGAGTGTGGAGCTAGAACCCAGTCCCCAAGAACGATCAAATTCTAAGAAGCTCTTAAATGTTACTCCTTCTTTAAAAGAAGAGGGACTTTTTTTATAGACTTCAAAAAAAACCTCTTCTAGTCTATGTAATATGTCATTGTCGTTAGAAAAATTCTTTTTAAGAGGCAGATCGAAAGAGGTATCTATCCATAGCTTTTTGTCTTGTAGAAAGCTTTGCCAATGTAAGCGAGATCCTGCTGTTTTCGTTACCTCAAGAAACTGCCCTTTTTTAGTGGGTAGCGCGAGGGATAGAGCGCCATCAAGAACTACGTATTCTCCTGTGAGTAATAATTTTCCGTGACTGTAGTATTTTTGGGTCACTTGCGTAGGTTTTCTATAAAAGTTACTGCGGCACTATGCGTGACAGGTGTGGTTTTAAAATGCTCAACGGCTGCCTTCTTTTCTTGTGCAGTTGCGCTGTGTTGGTTAAGGATGTTCATCAAGTGCATTTTCATATGACCTTGTTGGATGCCAGTAGTCGTAAGTGATTTTACGGCTGCAAAATTTTGAGCGAGGCCAGCGACGGCAACAATTTGCATCAATTCTTGCGCAGAGGGATTTTGTAATAATTGCAAACACCATTTTACTAGCGGGTGTAATTTTGTAAGACCTCCTACAGTCCCAAGAGCGAGCGGTAGCTCTATCCAGAAGGTGAAGATGTCATTTTCAATAGTTGCACCCGTAAGACTGCTATAACTGCCATTACGGGCGGCATATGCGTGTATTCCGGCTTCTACAGCTCTAAAATCGTTCCCTGTTGCTAGAATAACGGCATCTACACCATTCATAATGCCTTTGTTATGGGTTACTGCTCTGTAGGGTTCAACCTCTGCGATGCGGATTGCCTGCACAAATTTTTCGGCAAATTCTTTTCCTTCAATGTTTCTTTCTGATAAGTCATTTACAGGGCAACTCACCTCTGCACGTACAATACATTCTGGAACATAATTAGACAGGATGCTCATAATTATGTTGAGTTTGTCTTTGCTTTCGCGAAAGCGGGTATCTCCCTCAAACCGTTCTTCTAGAGTTTTTGCAAATTGCTCTAGACAGCTATTTATAAAGTTGGCACCCATCGCATCTAGTGTGTTAAAGGTGCAATGCAACTGGTAATAGTGAGGGATATCTTGTGTTTTGTCACGAAGCTCAATATCTAAAATACCACCGCCTCGTTTCTCCATATTCGTGGTGATGTGTTGCACTTCTTTATATACAATAGGGAGTATGTCTTGAAAAAACGAAGTAAGTACTTCCTTATCTCCGGTGTACGTAAAATGTACTTGTCCTACTTTTTTTGTATTAAGAACAGTAGTTTTAAAACCACCTCTTGCACTCCAATACTTAGCGGCTTTACTAGCTGCTGCCACAACAGAGCTTTCTTCTATGGCCATAGGAATTGTATAGTTTTGCCCATTAATCATAAAATTGGGCGCTACACCTAGAGGTAAGTAATAATTGGAGATAGTGTTTTCTATAAACTCATCGTGTAACTGCTGAAGCTGCTCGTCTGAGTTCCAGTAAGTTTGTAAAAGCTTGCTGGATTTTTGATCACCATTGAAATAATTTTTTGTGATCCAGCTTATTTTTTCGGCTTTAGAAAGTTTAGAAAAACCCGAGATAGCGTTGGTCATGTAGTATTATTTGAAGAAGTCACAAAGATAACGAGAAAGTTGAGAAAGGCAGGAGGGCGTATGTATATTACATAACGATTTCTTAACAATCAATGAGTATTTAACATCAAAACACCTGTTTTCTCCCCTTTTTTTAGTAAAATTGGCAACCTTATTATAATCTTATAACGATTTATGCGATTACATACTTTTTTAATTGCCCTAATTCTTATGGCAACGAGCACTGTTTTTGCTCAAAAAAAATCAATTACATTAGATGATATATGGAAGGATAATACCTTTAGAACAGAACGTTTGCAAGCATTGCATTCTATGTCTAATGGTACAGAATATGCTGTTCAAAATTTTGATCGCGCAACACGCTCAGCTACGGTAGATATCTATAATTATGAGAGTGGTGCCAAAGTAAAAACTCCGGTTAATAGCAAAGAAATAGATGGCTTAGACTACTTTATAAGCTATGAATTTGGTCCTGAAGAAGAGCAGGTTTTATTGTCTACAAGGATTCAATCTATCTTTAGAAGGTCTACATTGGGAGAATATTATGTGTATAATACGCTTTCGCGAAAGCTAACCAAAGTATCTGATGATCTTATCCAAGAGCCTACGTTCTCTCCAGACGGTACTAAGATTGCCTATGGTAAGAATAATAACTTGTATGTTTTTACGATTGCTACGGGAAGGACAGATCAGATTACCTATGATGGAGAGAAAAATAGCATCATAAACGGTATTACAGATTGGGTATATGAGGAAGAATTTGCCTTTGTACGCGCCTTTGATTGGAGTGCAGATAGTAATAAGATAGCCTACATACGTTTTGATGAAAGCAAAGTGCCAGAATTCTCTATGGATGTTTATGGCAAAGAATTGTACCAAAAACAACAAGTTTTTAAATACCCTAAAGCTGGAGAGGCCAATGCAGAGGTAAGTGTTTTTGTGCATACACTAGATATGAAAGGTTCGCGAAGAGTACAGGCAACACGAGTAAATCTAGATATAGAAAATGCGTATTATATACCTCGTATAAAGTGGAGTAAAAATGCTAGTGAACTCTCAATACAAACACTTAATAGGCATCAAGATGAGCTGTATTTATATATGTTTGATGCAGATACGTATCAAACGAAATTACTTCTTAAAGATACAGATGATGCCTATGTAGATGTTACAGATAATCTTACGTTTCTGGAAGATAATAGCTTTATCTGGACCAGTGAAAAAGATGGGTGGAATCATATCTATCACCATAATGCAGATGGCTCTGTGAGCCAGCAAGTGACTTCTGGTGAGTGGGAGGTGACGAGCTATTACGGGTATGACCAAAATACAGATCGTATTTTTTATCAAAGTTCAGAAAATGGATCTATCAATCGAGGTGTATATGCTATAGAACTTCATGGAGGAAAAAAGCAAAACCTTGCGGTGGCCTCAGGTTCTAATAGCGCAGACTTTAGTGCAGACTTCACGTATTTTATTAATTCATTTAGCGATGTAAATACACCTTGGAAGTTTACATTAAATAGTGCTAAGAACGGGAAGGTCATTAAGACGATTAAAGATAATAATGCTCTTAAAAGTACGTATGAAGGTTTCAATACTTCTCAAAAAGAGTTCTTTAACTTAGAGGTAAATGGCGTTTCACTTAATGCGTATATGATTAAGCCATCCGATTTTGATGATGCTAAAGAATATCCTGTATTCATGACGCAGTATTCTGGGCCGGGATCTCAGAGTGTGAAAAATAGTTGGGGCGGGACTAATGATTATTGGTTCCAGATGCTAGCACAAGAAGGTTATATTGTAGTTTGTGTAGACCCAAGAGGAACAGGGCTTAAAGGAAGAGACTTTAAGAAAGTTACTCAAAAGGAATTAGGTAAATACGAAGTACAAGATCAAATCGCCGCAGCGCAAGCTTTAGGAAAGCGCGCGTATATTGATGCAGATAGAATAGGAATCTGGGGATGGAGTTACGGAGGTTTTATGGCGTCTAACTGTTTGTTTCAAGGAGCAGATACCTTTAAAATGGCCATTGCAGTAGCACCAGTTACGAGTTGGCGTTTTTATGATACTATCTACACAGAGCGCTATATGCAAACACCACAAGAAAACCCATCGGGATATGATAAAAACTCACCTATGTCTCACGTAGAGAAGCTTAAAGGAGATTTTATGCTCGTGCATGGCAGCGCAGATGATAATGTGCACGTACAGAATACCACGCGCTTGGTCGAAGCGCTTGTGCAGGCAAATAAGCAATTTACCTACTTTAATTATCCAGATAAAAATCACGGTATTTATGGAGGCAATACACGCTACCATCTGTATACGATGATGACTAATTTTATCAAGGAAAAACTTTAATAACCTAACTAAACACAATTATATATGTCTACACTTACTAAACAGGCCCATGAAAAGGAATTATTTGGACATCCGGTAGGGCTGTATGTGCTATTTTTTACAGAGATGTGGGAACGTTTTTCGTACTATGGGATGAGAGCGATACTAGTATTGTACCTAGTAGCAGAGGCTACAGCAGATAATGCTGGTCTAGGATGGTCTAATGGAGACGCACTTTCTCTATATGGGACCTATACAATGCTCGTTTATGTGGCATCCATTCCTGGAGGGATAATAGCAGATAAAATACTAGGTCAACGAAAATCGGTATTAGTAGGTGGAATATTATTGGTTGCAGGACACAGTATATTGGCCATTGAAGAGATGTGGGCATTTTATACTGGATTAGGACTTATTATTTCTGGTGTAGGAATGCTTAAACCTAATATTTCTACGATGGTAGGAGGGCTTTACAAGCAAGGAGATATTCGAAGAGATAAAGGTTTTACTATATTTTATATAGGTATTAATGTGGGAGCTTTTCTTTCTAGTCTAATTGTGGGATATGTGGGGGAAGTATATGGATGGCACTATGGATTTGGTCTTGCAGGTATTGGAATGGCTCTTGGTCTTATTCAATATGTAGCTGGACAAAAACATTTAAAACACGTAGGGAATTATCTTGGAAAATCTACTAACAAAGAAGATAAAGAAGCACTCAAGAGACCTTTAACAAAGGTTGAGAAAGATAGGATTGTAGTTCTATTTATTTCTTTTTTACTTGTTATTGTGTTCTGGGGAGCCTTTGAGCAAGCTGGAGGACTTATGAATATATACGCAAAGGACAATACTAACAGAATGCTTATGGGATTTGAAGTCCCTGCATCTTGGTTTCAATCTTTAAATGCTATGTTCATAATATTTCTGGGGACTACGGTTGCAGCCTATTGGGCAAAAAGAAAATTAAAAGGAAAATTGTCTACATCTTTATTTAAAATGATAATGGGTTTAATTATTATGGGGACAGGTTTCTTCTTTATGTCAGCTGCATCTTCTGAGTTTGAAAGTACTGGTTCATCTGCAATGTTCTGGTTAGTATTAGCTTACCTATTTCATACCATAGGTGAGCTTTGTATTTCACCAGTAGCGTTGTCTTACATAACCAAACTAGCACCGGTAAAATACGCCTCTATTATGATGGGTGTTTATTTTGCTATGACCGGCTTTGGAAATAAACTGGCAGGTCTTTTAGGTGAGGCATCAGAAAAATTAGGAGAGTTTACCATTTTTACAGGAATCGCTGGTTTCTGTGTCATCTTTGGTCTCGTTGTAATGGTTTTTAGAAAGAAACTTGAGAGTCTCACACACGGAGCAGAAGATAATGAGAGAGAAATGAAGTACGAAGAAGCCGAAGGCTTTGAATTAGCCGACAATTAAAATTAAGATTATGAATACGGACACAACAGACCATTTTTTTGATCCTAAGTCTAGTGTATTAGGACATCCCTCAGGATTATTCGTTTTGTTCTTTACAGAAATGTGGGAGCGTTTTTCTTACTATGGAATGCGGGCACTTTTGGTTTTGTTTCTAACGTCCTCACTATTTGATGAAGGATGGGCGTGGCCCAGAGAACATGCACTAGCATTATACGGAACATACACCTCTCTTGTGTACTTAACACCGATAATAGGTGGATATATTGCAGATAAGCTTATCGGTTATAGAAAAGCTGTAGTACTTGGAGCACTTATTATGACTTTAGGACACGCAGCAATGGCACTCGAAACACCTGCTATGCTTTACATTGGGCTTTTCTTGCTAGTCGCGGGTAACGGCTTTTTTAAACCTACAATGACATCTATTATTTCACAGATGTACGACAATCACTCTCATAAAAAAGACGGTGCTTTTACAATCTATTATATGGGTGTAAATGCGGGTGCCTTCTTAGGAATTCTATTGTGCGGATATCTTGGAGAACAGTGGGGCTGGGGCTGGGGCTTTGGTCTAGCTGGGATTTTTATGTTTTTTGGTATGTTACAATTTTACTTTACCCAAGGGATATTTGGGCATATTGGCTTGAAACCAGATGAAGAAACAGGAAGACCTACTATAGATGAAGCAGTAGATAAATTAAACCCGTTTACGATGGTTGATAAGGTACTTATAGTTGTAAGTGCCGTTATAGGTCTTGTTTGGATAATAAACGATCCAATGTCTAAGATTGGGGGCACTAATCTTTTTGATTTTAATGTGGGTAATCTTTCAGGATCTAACTTTATGATTTTATTGGCCTTAGTGCTTTTTATTTTCTTGTTGATTTCTAGGATTGCACGTTATACTACTATTGTTAGAGATAAGATGATAGCTGTTTCAATATTTGCATTCTTCACTGTTTTCTTTTGGGCTGCTTTTGAGCAGGCAGGAGGGTCTATGACCATTTTTGCGGGTGATTATACAGATAGAGTTCTTGAAGGTGGAGCTGGTAAGATTTTTATTATCGTAAATACCCTAATTACCATTATACCCTTAGCAGTAATCACTTGGGTGCTTTGGAAACTATTTAAAAATACTTTTAGTAAGTATGCACTGGGTAATATAATTCTAGCTGTTAGTTTTGTTATTATTTGGGCACTCGTAATAACGATGCTTTATGAGCAGTTTACTGCTGAAGCTCCGGAGGTTCCAGCTTCTTGGTTTAGCGTATTAAACTCATTGTTTATTATAATTTTCGCCCCTCTATTTTCTAGATTATGGGAAAGTAAATACAACCCTAGTGCTGCTGTAAAATATGGTTTTGGACTAATTTTATTAGGTATTGGTTTTCTTGCATTAGCTTACGGATCTTCAGATATTCCACAAGGAGCTAAAACAGCAGCGGTAAGTATGATTTGGTTAGTTTTTGCATATTTTTTCCATACTATGGGAGAATTATGTCTGTCTCCAGTGGGATTGTCTTACTTAAGTAAATTGGTTCCTGCTAGAATGATCGCGTTTATGTTTGGAATTTGGTATTTAGCAATTGCCATAGGGAATAAGCTTGCCGGAAGTACTGGTGGGATGATTGATCAAGTAACAGAAGAGTATTCACTCTCTACATTTTTTATGTTATTTTTCTTTATACCAGCAGGTGCAGGAGTTTTAGTAATGCTTATGAACCCTTTACTAAAACGTCTCATGCACGGTGTAAAATAAAAAGCACACTATTCATTATAGAAAAACGTTCCTTATCTTGGAACGTTTTTTGTTTGTAAGCTTAGCGTGCAAGAATAGACATAATTAAAAATACAGTTAATGAAGACATTAGTATACGTAGTAGCCTTTTTAATAATGGGTACTCTTACGGCTCAAAAAGTAAACTGGATGACCTTTGATGAGGCACTAGCGGCTCAAAAAAATGATCCTAAACCTATTATGGTAGATGCCTATACCGATTGGTGTGGTCCTTGTAAATTATTGGATAAAAATACATTTCAAAATACGGACGTTGCAGACTTTCTTAATACAAACTATTATGCTGTAAAGTTTAATGCAGAGGGAACTGAAGAAGTAAACTACTTAGATAATTTGTATACAAACCCGCGTCACGACCCTAATAGAAGAGGGCGTAATAGTCAGCATGAGTTTGCGCAGGCAATGAAGTTACGAGGCTACCCGAGTATCGTATTTTTTGATGAGCAAGGAAATTACATACAACCAGTTGTAGGTTATAAAACACCTAAGCAATTGGAAATCTACTTAAAGATGATTGCAAATGGAGACTATAAAGACCTAACCACTGCTGAGAAATGGCAGGCATATCAGGAACAATTCAAGTATACCTTTAGAGCTAAATAAACCCTAAAGCTATTCAATAATATAAGCTCCCTTTTCATACGTGCTATGAAAAGGGATTTTTCTTTTGCGACACGTCTTTTTCCAACGATCAATGTCACTTTTGTAGTTGTTGCCGTCTGCAATAATATGAGCCTTTGGGTAATGATCAATCAAGCGTTCTAGATTTATATTTGGGGATTGGGTGAGAAGTATGTAGTGCGGGATGAAGTTCTTAATAGTATATACGGCTAGGCTATCAATTATTAAGACCTTCTTGCTCTTGAAAGAAATAATATTTTGCAAGTTAGATGATGTAATGTGCCTTAGGTTATTATTATCTTGCAAAGAACGTATTCTACTATCATTGTGATAATCCCAGAGAGAATCTTCTGTTTGCAGCATCAACTCGCTATGGTTAAACTGTCCTACAAGTGTTTGTTTGCTTTTGTGAAAGATAATAAATTGACCTTGGCGCACATTTGTTTTTTCAAAGGCTAGAATTAAAGTAACTATTAGAATACTGGTTAATGTAAACAAGAGCCTCCTAAAACTATATTTTTTAAACAAAGCAATACTGGATACGATTAGTAAGTATATGCCTAGCATAAGAAATATGGAGATGGAAATATGTCTAAAGACAAATTCTTCCTTGGAGGCTACCCATCCTATAAAAAGGTTAAGAGTATCTATTACCGCTCCAAAACTAGTTACTAAAAAGTCCGGTAATATATCTAGTGCCGCTAGGATAACTACAAAAACTCCGGCGCCTAATAGTACCCCTAGAAGCGGAAGTACTAGGAGATTACTGACTAAAAATAATCCAGGAAATTGATGAAAATAGAATAAACTTAAAGGCATTACGCCCAGCTGTGCTGCGGTGGTCACAGTAGCCGTATTCCAGAAAAAACGAAGAATTCGATTCTTAATAGTAAGTAGTGCGCTAAGCCAGGGTTGTATCCATAAGATTGCTAAGACAGCAAGGTAGCTCAATTGAAAACCTACTTGATATACTAATAATGGATCAAATAACAACAATACAAAAGCCGAAGCAATCAACGCATTACCACTCTCTTTCTTTGAGCCCAAAAGCACACTTGCCTCTAAAAAACTAAACATAGTGGCAGCTCGTAAAACAGAGGGTGAGAGCCCTGTAAGAATGGCAAATAACCATATAAGAATAATAATTAAACCCGATCTAATATATCTTAGTTTATAACCTGATATGGGTCTCGTCACGAGTCTTAGTAGGAGTAAAATAATCCCTACGTGCAATCCAGAAACTGCCAGTATATGCATCATTCCTGCCGCTGCATACTGCTTATTCATTTCGGTATCAATACCTTGTCTTTGCCCTAAAACAAGGGCATTAATGATGGCTAATTGCTCTTTAGTAAACGCATGTGATTTTAATTTTTTTTGTATGCTTTCGCGAAAGCGTCCTGCAACCACTTGAATACCATTACTCTTGGATTCAGAATTCAATATAGAATATTTCTTTACAGTTACTTGGCCATAGATCTTTTTACGTTTAAGATAATTGCCGTAATCAAATTGATACGGATTTCTAGGAGTGGGAACTTTGTCAATTGCAGTTCTAATATGTATATGATCACCTACTTGTAAAGTGCGCTTACTAAGACTGTCTTTGTTTATATTAATTAGGATAAGACCACTTGCTCGTTCACCATCTATTTTTTTAAGAACACCTACAAATTTATCTTGATAGCTTGTAGGTTTTAGACGTTCCTTAATTTCTATAAATAGGGTTTCTACATTGCTAGAAGTAAAGTGCGTGTAGTGATATGTATTATATTCGGGTAATACACTCTTGTGCAAAAGGTAGCCAGTGCAGATAAAAAAAGCCCCAATGCAAACAGAAAATAACTCTAAATAGCGGCTCCTTTGTATTACAATGTGTATGGTAATGAGCAGCGTTAAAAGTCCAACTAAAATACTAGCCAGTATAGTGACGGGTACATCTACATAATCTACGAGAATGATACCTACCATAAGACTAAGGCAGCTATATAAGACAGGGAAGTTAAGATGCTTCAAATTCAAGAAAACTAGGAGCTGGAACTACATATTTTCTTGAAAATAAGAATTTTTTACAAACTATAAAACTCTACGAGCTTGACTGTAAGCACTTTTCCAGTAGCGTTCTTCTAGAGAAGAGGTGAGTACTCCTTTTGATGTGGTCGCGTGCATAAAGTAAATAACTCCTGCCTTTACTTGAGTAACCAGTCCTACATGATTGATTTTTCGGCTATTTTTATTGGTGTTAAAAAATACGAGATCCCCTTTTTTAATAGCACTTTTTTTTACTGGTTTTCCTTTTGTGGCCATATCTCTAGAAACACGTGGCAGCGTTATATTTTCCTTCTGGAAAGCAACATATATCAATCCAGAACAATCCATCCCTTTGCGGGTAGTACCTCCCCATTTATAGGGAGTGCCCGCAAAAGCTTGAGCTTGATTTATAATGCGGTCAGCCTTGCTTTTTGATGGACTCTTGTAGGTGTTTTTAGAACTTCCGCAAGAGGTGATCAAAAAAAGAAGGGCGATTGCAGGTAGTAGTTGTTTCATGGAGTTGTATTACGAGCTATAAATATGTATAAAAATTACGCTTTCGCGAAAGCGCACTTCTCCTAGTTATCACCAAGACTATGAACAATAAGTTTTGCCGTTTTTGCAGAGGCTCCCTTACCTCCTAAGCGCTGTTCCAATTCATAATAGTCGCTAAACATTTGCTTGCGCCGCGAATGATCTAGAACGAATTCAAGTTCCTTAGTAAGTTTTTTAGTAGTAAATTCTTGCTGAATAAGTTCCGTAACCACTTCTTTATCCATAATTAGGTTTACCAAAGAAATGTAATCTAGTTTAATGATGCGCTTTGCGATCTCATAAGAAATACGATTCCCTTTGTAACAAACTACTTGGGGTACTTTAAAAAGAGCTGTCTCTAGAGTAGCGGTGCCAGAAGTTACGACAGCTGCGTGGGCCACGCCAAGTAAGTCATAGGTTTTGTTAGTAATAAAATGCACTTGCGGTATTTGCTCAATAAAAGAAGCATAAAAACTTGCATCTTGACTAGGTGCCCCAGCAATAACAAACTGATAGGACGGAAAACTAGGGACTACGCTTAGCATAATCTCTAACATTGCTTTTATTTCTTGCTTTCTGCTGCCAGGTAGCAGCGCGATAATAGGCTCGTCACTTAGATTATGCGCTTTATTAAATTCTTTTGGGTGTATCACAGATCTGTTTGCCAGAGCATCAAGTAAGGGGTGCCCGACAAAATGAGCACTATAGTCATATTTTTTATAGAAATCCTTTACAAAAGGAAGTATAGTGTACATATGATCTACAGAGGCTTTGATATCTTTAACACGCCCAGCGCGAGAAGCCCATACTTGAGGACTGATATAATAGTGCGTTTTAAATCCTAGAGGTTTGGCCCATTTTGCAATACGTAAATTAAAGCCAGAATTATCAATTAGTATCAAGGCATCTGGTTGAAAAGAAGTGATGTCTTGCTTGCATTTTTTTATAAATCCAAGAATTTTTCTTAGATTAAAGATCACTTCAATAAATCCCATAAAGGCTCTATCTTTATAGTGAACTACGAGTTCTCCACCAGCTTGCTGCATAAGGTCTCCACCCCAAAAACGTATGGTCGCGTTTGGGTCTTCCTTATAAAGTGCTTTTATAAGATTAGATCCGTGAAGATCGCCGCTTGCCTCTCCTGCTATGATATAATATTTCACTAGATAAATTTACGAATCATCACAGCAATAGCAATAATTACTGTTGCTAGTAGAACACCCCTTGCCCTGTAGTCTTGTTTCTTTTTAATAAAAAGAAAAAATGCAAGGAGATTAAGGATCGCACCTAGCGTAACTATTTTTCCAAAAAAACCTTCGGATAGCGATTGTTGTATAGTGGCGTCAATTCCCTTGTCTGAAAACGCTAGAATATATAAAATAACGCCTAGCGCATTTGCCATAACCCCAGTGAGGACACCAATCAGTATTTCTTTTTTCATATATAATTTTAAGCTTTTGATGCTGTGGTCTTCCTATCGTTGTGAATCTCACAGGTTTGCTTTCGCGAAAGCGTATTTTTAAAATTCCCAGTTATTTAAGTCTTGAATAAAATGATGCGCGGTGAGATCAAACTGCACAGGGACAATAGAAACATAATTATTTGCGAGAGCCCACTCATCTGTATCCTCTCCTTTGTCTTTATTTATAAATTCTCCGGTAAGCCAGTAGTAATCTCTCCCTTGCGGATTTACTCTCTTGTCAAAATCTTCTACCCAAAGAGCATTTGCTTGTCTGCATATTTTCGTTCCTTTAAGAGGTTGGTTAGAAATTTTCGGGAAGTTTACATTAAGAACAACCCCTTTAGGTAATCCTTGCTCCAGTACTTGCTTTGCAATATTTTTAATGTATGTCTTGCAATGTTCAAAATTTGCATCGTGACTGTAGTCTAATAGGGAAAACCCTATGGCTGGGATACCCTCAACGCCTGCTTCTACTGCAGCGCTCATAGTCCCACTGTAAATTACGTTTATAGAAGAATTACTGCCGTGATTTACACCACTTACACATAAGTCTGGTTTTCTTTTTAAGATTTGCTGTGTTGCTAGTTTTACACAATCTGCGGGTGTGCCTGAGCAGCTATACTCTTTATATGGAGCATTTTTGTCTATGCTTACAGGGTCGCAATAAAGGGTGTCGTTTATAGTAATGGCGTGACCCATACCACTTTGCGGACTATCAGGAGCTACTACCACTATATCTCCTAAGGTGCTCATTATCTCAATTAGGTTGCGTATTCCAGGAGCAGTAATACCGTCATCATTGGTAACTAAAATAAGGGGCTTTTTTGCCATTGTAAAAAATTGGTTTCTATATGCTAAAATACGTAAATTGCTACTGTATGTAAGCGAGGTAGGTTTAACAAAACATTACAAGGTGCTTTTAATTCTTGGCACAATTTTTAATGTAACTTGTTGGTTAAAAAATGCAAATACACCATTTTATGAAAAGGAACTTGAAATTGATAGGTTTAGCACTGTTATTTTCTGCAGCTAGTTGCAGTTTTACTACTAAATCTTTTGATGATCCAGATAAAGATAAGACCCTTATAGATCTCATAAGATATGTCTTAGAAAGAGGACATTATGATGCAAAGGACATTAATGATGAGTTTTCTGAAAATGTCTTTAATGACTTTATAGATGCATTGGATCCGTATAGACGTTATTTTTATAAAAAGGATATAGAAGAGTTTAGCCAGTATAAAAAGGAAATAGATGACATGATTAAAGAAAAGGATCTTACCTTTTTTAATGTTACCTATACTAGACTATTAGAACGTCAGGAGGAGGCAAATAAGATACAACAAGAGGTGCTTTCGAAGCCTTTTGATTTTTCCAAAGAGGAAATTTTAGATACGGAGTATGAGGCTCAACTTTTTGTAAAAAATAAAAAAGCTCTTAAGGAGCGCTGGAGACAACAGCTTAAACTTAATGCTCTAAGCTCATTTTACGATAAAAAGGAAGACCAAGAAAGGGAGACGGAAGAAGATGAGACTACTACAGCCGAGACCGACGAGCCTAAAGAAATACTTTCAGATGAGCAGTTAGAAGTAAAGGCAAGAGAGGAAGTAGCAGATAATATGGAAGAATTTTTTGAATTTACAAATGAGTTAGAACGTAAGGATTATTTTGCGATGTTTCTAAATGCTATTGTAGAAGAGTTCGATCCTCATACATATTATTTTCCTCCGGTTGCTAAGGATCGTTTTGACCAGCAAATGAGTGGTCAATTTCAAGGTATTGGGGCTAGATTACAAAAAAGAAATGGAGAGGTACGAGTTACAGATATAATTTCTGGAGGTCCCGCTTGGAGAGGAGAAGAACTGCAAGAAGGAGATATTATTTTAAAAGTGTCGCAAGAAGATGATAAAGAGCCTACAAGTATTGTGGGTATGCGCCTTGATGATGCAATTAAACTTATCAAAGGTCCTAAAGGCACTAAAGTTATTCTAAATGTAAAGAGTAAACTTGACGGTAGTTATAGAGATATAGAAATTACTAGAGATATTGTAGAGTTAGAGGAGGTATATGCAAAATCTGCCTTTGTAGATAAAGATGATCGTAATTATGGGATCATTAACCTTCCTAAGTTCTATTTCAATATGGATAATTATAACCAGCGAAATGCCGCTGCAGATGTCGCCAAAGAAATAGAACGACTTAAAAATGAAAATATAGAAGGTCTAATTATAGACTTACGTAATAATGGAGGAGGTTCTCTTAAAACGGTGGTAGATATTGCTGGATTATTTATCAAAGAAGGTCCTGTAGTACAGGTTAAATATAATACTGACGCTCCAGAAATACTAAGAGATGAAGATAACTCCGTGCTATGGGATGGTCCATTAGTAATCTTGGTAAATGAGATTTCTGCTTCGGCTAGTGAAATTCTTGCTGCGGCGATGCAAGATTATAAGCGCGCTATCATAATTGGCGGGAAGCAAACCTACGGGAAAGGTACAGTGCAAAATGTTCTGGACTTAAATAGATATTTAAGAACCAACGACCTAGGAGATATAGGAGCTTTAAAAATGACAACTCAAAAATTTTATAGAGTTAATGGTGGCTCTACGCAATTAGAAGGTGTAAAGAGTGATGTAGTGGTTCCAGATCAGTTTAGCTATGTAGATATAGGAGAGCGAGATACAGAAAACCCTTTGCCATGGGATAAGATTAAAGCAGCAGATTACGATACTTGGGATGGCTATATAGACTTTGAAGAAACGATTAATAAGAGTGTTGCGAGAATGAAAAAGAGTGAGCAACTGCAGTTAATAGATGACTATGCAAAATGGCTCAAAGAAAGACGTGATGACACAAAATGGTCACTTACTTATGAGGGGTATAAAAAAAGAGTAAATGAAAGTGAAGCCCTTGCAAAGAAGTTTGACGCCATGGATGAGTATGATTCTAATCTTTCTTATCGATCGCTACCGTATGAAGAATCACTTTTTGAAAAAGATACCGTCTTAAAAGAAAAACGTACTCGATGGCATAAGAGCCTACGAAAAGATGTCTATGTAGAAGAAGCCTTAAATGTATTACAAGATTTAAAGCTAAATAATATTAGAAAATCTAAAATAGCGTCTGTAAAAGACTAATGATGTCTCAACAATCAAGTTCGCTTACAAGTCTTGCGCTCCAAAAGTTTAGAAAGAATTTTTGGGGCGTTTTGAGTTTAGGATATATTGTTATTTGCGGGTTGGTTGCTCTTTTTGGGTATATTATTGCTCCTGATACTAGTAAAAATGCAAATCAAATGCATCTATCTATTCATTCCAAGGGGCCAGGTTTTGAAACTTTAATACTTACCATACCTTCTGATCGTGATAGTAACCAAAGGTGGTTATCAAAATGGTTTTTAGGAGAAGAAGTAAGCGACACGGAGATCGCAATTGACTCTTATGCAACCGAAGAGAATAGTATAACCTACTTTCTGTATACTGGAGAGAATGTAAAGGGCTTGGAGAAAAAGCTTACCATAGAAGGAGATGCGGTAGCTTTCGCGAAAGCGAATATTGCTCCCAAAAAATTTATTCTAGGTACAGATAAGTATGGTAGAGACCTTCTGAGTAGGATAATAATTGGTGCTAGAATTTCATTTGCCATTGGTTTTGTTGCTGTATTTATTTCATTGCTTATAGGCCTGCTCATGGGTTCATTAGCTGGTTATTATGGCGGTAAGGTTGATGCGCTTATTATGTGGATTATAAATGTGACGTGGTCTATTCCTACATTACTTTTAGTAATTGCCATAACCCTAGCTTTAGGAAAGGGATTTTGGCAGGTTTTTATAGCTGTAGGTCTTACAATGTGGGTGGAGGTAGCGCGTGTCGTAAGAGGACAAGTAATGGGAGTCAAAAAAATGCAATATGTTACAGCAGCAAGAGCATTGGGGTTTACAGATTATCGTATTATTACTAGGCATATAATTCCTAACGTATTTGGACCCCTTATTGTAATATGTGCTGCTAATTTTGCTGGAGCTATTTTGATTGAAAGTGGACTTAGTTTTCTGGGGATAGGAGCACAACCTCCTACACCCAGTTGGGGAGGAATGATTAAAGATCACTATAGTTATATTATTTTAGGAAAACCCTACCTCGCCATAATTCCAGGTCTGGCTATTATGTTATTGGTGATGGCTTTTATGCTTGTTGGAAACGCATTGAGGGATGCATTAGATGTAAAAACATAAAATGAAAAGAAAATACACATATCCTATACTCGTCGTTATTTTTATGATCGCCTATTTACTTTTTGAAAAATACGCACATCAAACTATTGATGCACCTATTGTAAATGAAGGCAAAGTAAAAAAGGAAGCGACTAATACCTATTTCTTACCCAAGAGTACTACAGGTCAGGTAGTACATCATAATTATTATTCGTTGAGTTATAGTGAGGAGCATGAGCAGGCAGAGTGGGTGGCATACGAGCTTACTCAAAAGCAGGTGCGTAATAGCGATTTTAAACGTCCCTATTTTGAAGTTGATCCTGCTGTTAAAACAAAAAGTGCACACTGGCGTAATTATAAAAAATCTGGTTATGATAGAGGGCACTTGTGTCCAGCTGGTGATAGAGAATTTAGTGAAGAAGCTTATTATGAGACTTTCTTAACTAGTAATATAAGTCCGCAGGAGCACGAGTTTAATGCAGGAGTCTGGAATAGATTAGAGCAAAAGGTACGCTACTGGGCAAAAAAGTACGATGGTGTATATATTGTTACAGGAGGGATTTTAGAGGACAAAATAGATGCTATTGGTACCGAAGATGTAACGGTGCCTGGAAGCTTTTATAAAATCGTATACGACAGGTCAGGAGGAAATGTGCGTATGCTTGCTTTCTTGATGAAACACGAACCTTCGGATAAGCCTTTGTATGAGTTTGTTACTTCTGTAGATAAGATAGAACAGTTAACAGGAATAGACTTTTTTCCAGAACTTGAGGATACTCAAGAAGCAGAACTTGAGGCAAAGTCAAGTTATAAGGGATGGAGTTTTAGGTAAAATATGCTTTCGCGAAAGCGTACCTACCACTCATTTACCTTGTTGCCATCTAGTTTTACAAATATAAAAAGTAAGATGGTAAAAGCCCAAAGTCCAGACCCTCCATAGCTAAAGAATGGTAGTGGAATTCCAACAGTAGGTAGGAGTCCTGTCACCATTCCAATATTAACGGTAAAGTGGATAAATAAAATTCCCGCTACACTATATCCGTAAATTCTACTAAACTCGTTTTTTTGTCTTTCAGATAGTTGGATAATTCTCAGAATTAAGATTACGAAAAGAAGCACGACTAAGGCACTCCCTAAAAATCCCCATTCTTCACCCACCGCACTAAATATGTAGTCAGTTTCTTGCTCAGGAACAAAGTCTCCTGTAGTTTGTGTGCCTTGTAAAAAACCTTGACCTGTCCATCCTCCATTACCGATAGCTATCTCACTTTGCTGTGTATTGTATCCTATACTCTGAGTGTCTACTTCCTTGCCTAAGGCTATATTAAATCGGTCTCGATGGCGCTGTTCAAATACATTATTAAAAATGTAATTTACAGATAAAGAAAAGAGACAAGTAATAAGTATAGCTCCTATGTAAAGACGCTTGGATGGCCTCTTCTTTCTATTAATATAAAATAGTACACTACCTATCAGTAAAATAGCACAGCTTATAACTAGAGTACCGAATAGTAGCGTACATATAAATAACACAATGCTTGTAAACCCTAATAGCAAGTACACTCCTGCCAGACCTTCTCTATATAGTGGAAAGAAAAAGGCTGCATACACTAATGCGCTACCAGGATCGGGCTGGGGTATGATAATAATTGCGGGTAAGGCAATAATAAGAAAGGCCCGTAATTGACCTTGTAATGTTTTAATATCTGTTTGTAGGTCGCTTAGATATTTGGCTATAGCAAGTGCAGTAGCCGCTTTTGCAAACTCACTAGGTTGTAAGGTTAATGGTCCAATAGCATACCAACTGGTCGCACCATTAATATTTTTACCAAATACGAATAGTCCCAATAATAAGAGCAATGCTACAATGTAAAATATAGAGGAGAACCGTTCAAGGAACTTAACATCTAGGGAGAGAATGACTATAATGAGCAGTATTCCAAACCCTATCCAAAGTAACTGTTTGAAATATAAGTTAGACAGGTTAAAGAAGCTTACCACATCAGGGTCATACGTAGTAGAGTAAATATTAATCCACCCTATCGTGACAAGGGCAAGGTATATAAGTATCAAAACCCAGTCAAAACTTCCTTTATGACGAGATGGGATACTCATTCTTGGGTTGTTACTTCTGCTAAAAATTTGGCACTGATTTTTTTTCCGTCATTTATTGGAAAGGGCTTTCCTGACAAAGGCTTAGCATATTCTTCTTCTAGACTATGGGTTAGAATCCAATGTTCTAAATCTTTACGGACCACTTCTCCATTTAGATATTTATCTATAAGTAGTGAAGCGATTCTGCCTCCGTAACGCGATCCCCAATAACCATTTTCAATAAAAACGGCAATTGCTATTTTAGGATCATCCTTGGGGGCAAATGCCACAAAAGTAGAATGATCTGTAAGTTGTACTCTCTTTCCATCTATTTTCACATAGTTTTCTGCAGTTCCAGTTTTTCCACAGATATCTATACCAGGCACTTGTAATGATTTTGCAGTACCAAAATTGTAAACATCATTTAACCCTTGTACAACTGGTTCAAAATGAGAAGGGTTAATGGTTGTGTTATTTCTATTAGTATAAATAGCGGGAATTGAATCAACACCTTTAATGTTCTTAATGATGTGAGGTCTAAAAAAGTGCCCTCTATTTGCAATGGCAGCTGTAAAATTTGCCATTTGTATAGGAGTTGTTAATACTTCTCCTTGTCCTATTGCATTAGAGATATTAGTAGTGGGGCCCCAGTAAAATTCATAGTAGCGGTCGTAAAAATCTGCCCCAGGAATAAGACCTTTTTTCCCAGTAGGTAGATCATACCCCATGTAATTGCCAAGTCCAAAACTTTCTAAATGCCGTTTCCAAGCATTCATTCCTTTTTGAGGAGTTTCAAATTTATCTATGGTTTTTCTGTATACAGTAGCAAAATAGCTATTGCAAGAATGTGCAATACCACTTACAAGATTAACAGACCTCTTGTGGGCATGGCAGCCTAAGGGTTTGCGCCCACCATAATTGTAACTTCCCTTGCAGTACACACTTTCATTTAAACCGATAACGCCTTCTTGTAGTCCTATTAGTCCCGTGAGAGCTTTAAATGGTGAGCCTGGAGCATACTGACCTTGGAGGGCGCGATCTGTTAAAGGTTTAGAAATAGAATCGTAGTACATCTTTGTATAGTTTTTACTACGTTTACGTCCTACAAGATCTGAGGGATCATAGTTAGGCGCAGAGGCAAGAACTAAAATTTCTCCAGTACTGGGTTCTAGAGCAACGATACCTCCTCTTTTATTTGTAAGAAGAGTCTCAGCATATCGCTGTAGCTCTGCATCTATTGTAAGTGTGACATCGTTACCAGGTACTGGCAAGGTGTCTAACAGCCCATTTTTGTAGGGTCCTATCGCTCTATTAAATCTATCTTTCTGATATCGTTTTACACCCTTTATCCCACGTAATATATCTTCATATTGTTGCTCGACACCTTGCCGTCCTATTAAATCTCCAGATTGGTAGTAAGGATCTTTTTTTATCGTAGAGCGATTTACCTCTTGTATATAACCAAGAAAGTTAGCGCCAAAATCTATTTGATAATCTCGCAAGCTTCTTTTCTGTATGTAAAAACCTTCATACTTGCGTAATTGTTCTCCCAAGAAGGCATACTCTTCTTTAGAGAGAGTAGGTATGATTACTTGCGCCTGTCTAGGTGAGTAGTTCCAAGCGCGTTTTAACTCTTTTCGAAGTTTATCAGGGGTTACTGCTATAAGTTTACTGAGAGCTAAGGTGTCAAAAGGTTTAATCTCCTTTGGAATTGCCATAAGATCATAGGAGGGTTGATTGGTGACAAGCAAAGCTCCATTTCGGTCATAGATGTGACCTCTCTGAGGATAATCATAAACCACTTTTATGGCATTATTCTTAGATAGAGTGGTGGCTGAGGTATCGTAAATTTGTAAATAAAAAAGACGACCTATAAATATGAGCCCCGTGGTTAATACAAGTGCTAATAGTAAAATTTTTCTCATTGCTTAGGTCTGCCAAAAAAGATTGTAAATAAGATACAAAGTAGTATGGTAAATATACTAGTAAACAACGTTTTTTGAAGAATGTAAAGTATACTAGAAATGTTAAATACTTCTAGTAAGAAAAGAACAAAATGATGTATAACAACTAGAATAGTTATATATACAAAACGTTCGTACAAGGTTGTATTCGAAATACGTATGGTGTTATATTCATAACTTACCCCAAATGCAATTCTTAGGGCTACAGGTCTAAGGTAGGCTAGTGTTAAACAGGCTGCAGCGTGAATCCCTCCACTATCACCAAATATATCCATCAAAAGTCCAGAGACAAAGGCGGTTAATATGAGTAAAGAGCGGTTAGACGTAAATGGAAATAAAAGAAGAAATAAAATATAAGGGTAAGGATTTATATAGCCTAAGAAGTCTATGTTATTAAAAATAACAATTTGTGAGAGCATCAACAGTATAAATTGCACAACCGATTTAATGATACTTTTATTCATCAATTAAAGGTGTTTCTAGTGAGTCTATCTCTTGGGTGTTTTTGTTTTTTATAACATATACGTACCCTATATCTGTCATGTCATTAACGAGTCTTATGGTAAGTGTGTAAAAATTTTTGCTTGCGTCTAGAGTTTTGTTTTCTACGGTGCCTATGGTAATTCCCTTGGGAAAAATAGATGAACGACCACTGGTCTCAATGGTATCTCCTATAGTCACAGGAGCTTGCTCTTGCATATCTATTAGTTGCACAATATTTGGATCATTTCCATCCCACTTAAGCGTTCCAAAATGTTCTGTATTTTTTAGCTTCGCATTGGTTTGAAATGAAGTATTTAAGATGGATAGGATGGTACTATAATTAGTAGAGGTATTGTCTATAATTCCTACTATTCCTTTGCTTGTAACTACTCCCATGTCTGGCTGTATACTATCGCGTTCTCCTATTTTTACAGTAATGATATTATCGGTTTTCGAATAGCTGTTTTTTACAATTTTTGCTGGTGAGAATTCGTAATTAGTATTTTTTATACCCGAGTAAAGTGGGATGGGTTCATCGGCAGCTTTTAAATGTAGTATTTCGCGCAAGCGTGCATTTTCTTCTACGAGTTCTTGATTGCGAGATTTTAGTTTAAAATATCCTTGAACATCACTTAGAGTTTCATAAATACCTCCAGAAAGAAGGTTTGCTGAGTTGATGAACTTACTGCGATGATACGCGTGTGATTGTATGGTAAAAACAAGAGAAATTATTAGTAATAAAAGGTACAAAAGGAAGTTCTTGTTCCTAAGTAAAAAACTAATAATCTGTTGCATGTGTCACTATTTTATAAGAACACTCTTGTACTTCGGTATATTTTTTAGAGTGATTCCGGTACCTCTTACGACGGCTCTTAAAGGGTCTTCTGCAATATATACAGGTAGATCTGTCTTTTGCGAGAGTCGTTTGTCTAGTCCTCTGAGCATAGAACCTCCTCCAGCGAGATATATCCCTGTGTTATAAATATCTGCGGCTAGTTCTGGAGGTGTTTGAGAAAGCGTTTCCATTACGGCATCTTCTATTCTTAAAATAGACTTGTCTAAGGCTTTAGCGATTTCTCTATAAGATATTTGTACCTGTTTAGGTTTACCTGTAAGCAAGTCACGCCCTTGTACACTCATTTCTTCTGGCGGTACTTCTAGATCTTCTGTCGCGGCACCTATTTGTATTTTAATCTTTTCTGCACTGCGCTCACCTACATATAAGTTGTGCTGGGTACGCATATAATAAATGATGTCGTTTGTAAATACGTCACCTGCAATTTTAACCGACTTATCGCATACAATACCTCCTAAGGCAATAACTGCAATCTCTGTCGTACCCCCACCTATATCCACAATCATATTACCCTTAGGTTGCATGATGTCTACTCCTATACCTATAGCTGCGGCCATAGGCTCGTGTATAAGGTATACTTCTTTCCCGTTTACACGCTCTGCACTTTCCTTTACCGCACGCATTTCTACCTCTGTGATTCCAGAAGGAATGCAAATAACCATGCGAAGAGATGGCGGGAATAGTTTTTTCTTTAACGCAGGAATCTCTTTAATGAACATACTAATCATTTGCTCACTAGCGTCAAAATCTGCTATTACCCCATCCTTAAGAGGTCTAATAGTTTTGATATTTTCATGCGTTTTTCCCTGCATCTGGGCAGCTTCCTTACCTACTGCAATAATCTTTTTGGTCGTGCGATCACGTGCTACTATAGAAGGGCTATCTACCACAACTTTATCGTTGTGAATAATTAGGGTATTTGCCGTTCCAAGGTCTATGGCAATGTCTTCTGTAAGGAAATCAAAAAATCCCATAAGGTGATTTTAGTATTAGAGGTTATTCTGGTTTAGAATCGAGTGTAGCTAAATGTACAAAAAATTAACCCGATTTTGAGGAGGTTTTTACGCTTTCGCGAAAGCGTAATCCCCATCAATTAATGTTTAAAATGTCTTGTTCCTGTTAATACCATCGAAATATTGTTTTCATTACAATAATCTATAGTAAGTTGGTCCTTGATCGAGCCTCCAGGCTGTATTACCGAAGTAATTCCAGCGTTATCTGCAATCTCTACACAATCTGGAAAAGGGAAGAACGCATCACTCGCCATTACTGCATCCTGCAAATCAAAACCAAAAGCGGTAGCTTTTTCTATAGCTTGTCTTAGGGCATCTACACGAGAGGTTTGTCCTGTACCGCTGGCACAAAGTTGTTTATTTTTAGCCAGTACAATCGTGTTAGACTTGGTATGTTTACAGATTTTAGAGGCAAATAATAAATCTTCTAACTCACGATCAGACGGTTTATTGTTTGTGGCTTGCGTTAAATCTTCTTGAGCATCTGTTTTTGCATCTCTGTCTTGTACTAAAGCACCGTTAAGGCAAGTTCTTACGGTTGTTTCAGAAAGTGTTACTTCTTTCTGGATTAATAGTATTCTGTTCTTTTTTCCCTTAAGTGTTTCCAAGGCTTCTGATGAGAAAGAGGGTGCAATTACCACTTCGCAAAACAACTTGTGAATTTCTAGCGCAGCAGCTTGATCTATTTCTGTATTAGCAATTAAAATTCCTCCAAAAGCAGATACAGGATCTCCAGCAAGCGCATCTACATAGGCTTGATAAACGGTATCTCTTTGTGCAAAACCGCAGGCATTATTATGTTTAAGTATGGCAAAGGTTGGAGCTTCACCTGTAAATTCATTCATAAGGTTTACAGCCGCATCTACATCTAGTAGGTTGTTGTATGATAATGCTTTGCCGTGTAATTTATCGAACATGGCGTCAAAATCCCCAAAGAAAAACCCTCTTTGGTGAGGATTCTCACCATAACGCAGTACTTGCCCTTTATTTTCACTTATTTTAAGTGCCGGGATGCTATGATCGCTATTAAAATAATTAAAGATTGCTGTATCGTAATGAGATGAAACCGCAAATGACTTTGCTGCATACCGTTTACGATCTGCAATGGTGGTTCCTCCATTATTGTTCGTTAGGATTTCTAAAACTTCATTGTAATCTTCCATGGAAGATACACAAAGGGTATCCTTAAAGTTTTTTGCCGCAGCACGTATTAGAGAAATACCGCCTATATCTATCTTTTCTATAATATCTTGCTCCGAGGCACCAGAGGCAACTGTTTTTTCAAAAGGGTATAGATCTACAATAACAATATCCAGTTGTGGTATTTCATATTGTTCCATTTCGGCGATATCTCCTTGGTGATCTTGACGGTTCAAAATACCTCCAAAAACCTTAGGGTGTAATGTTTTTACACGCCCTCCTAAGATAGAGGGGTAGGAAGTAACATCCTCAACCGCAACAACAGGAATTCCTAAATCTTTAATAAATTTTTCTGTGCCTCCAGTTGAATATAGGGTAATGCCCAGCTCGTGCATCTTTTTTACTAGGGGTGCAAGACCGTCTTTACTAAATACAGAAACTAATGCGGAACTCGCTTTTTTAATGTCGCTCATGCTATGCTTATAACAAAATTTTAGAATAGCTGTAAAAATAGGAATTTAGATACGTTCTTAATGCCTTAGTTATGGGTAAATTTTAAGAAGTTGTAACATATTTTCAACATAGACGTCTTATCTTTAATCTTTAGAAAATTCCTTGATGTTAATATACTTACGCGTACTTAAAGAGAGCTTTAGATTTGCACTTAATGCATTACGCAATAACAAGCTTAGAACGTTCTTGTCTCTTATGGGTGTTACTGTGGGTATTTTCTCTATTATTGGTGTGCTTGCCGCGGTAGATTCTTTAGAGAGAGAAATTAAAGGAAGTTTGTCTTCCTTAGATCAAAATACAATGATCTTATGCCACGTTTCTTTCGGGCCTACAGAAGTGCCAAGGTGGAAAAGAGAACAATTTCCTCTTGTAAAGTATGAAGACTTTCAATATTTAGATAGAACGATGTCTGATGTCAAGGCCATGTCTTATGTGCTTAATGTGCCGTCTCAGACTATTAAGTATAATGATGAGGTTATAGAAAATGTAGGAATAGGTGCAACAACTGATGGTTATTATGATATTGAGGCATTACAATTTGAACAAGGGCGATACTTTAATGAAGCAGAGTCTGTCGCCGGAGCAAGTGTAATTGTAATTGGTAATGAAATACGAAATAAGCTGTTCGGCGAAGGAGTTAATGCGATTGGGAAAAAAATAAGAATTTATAGCAGAAAGCTTACGGTTATAGGTGTTCTTAAAAAAGAAGGAGGCGGCCTTTTTGACGATTCTAAGGATGAAATCGTCTTAGTTCCTGTAAACCTCACAAGAAAAATTTATGGTGATAACAACAGATCTACTTTTCCTCAGATTATCTTATTGCCAGAATCAGGTGTAGATGATGCAGAGTTTCTTGCACTAGCAGAGCAAAAATTACGCAACAAGAGGGGCTTGAAAACAGATGAGGTAAGCAACTTTTTTATTAACCAACTTAAAGGTTTTACGGCCTTTATAGACAATATAATAGGTTTCCTTACAGGTGTAGGTTGGGGTATAGGAGGTTTTGCATTACTTGTAGGTGGGTTTGGGATTGCTAATATTATGTTTGTAAGTGTGAGAGAGCGTACCAATCTCATTGGAATCCAGAAAGCCTTAGGAGCAAAAAGGAGATTTATCCTTTTTCAGTTTTTATTTGAATCCATTTTGCTCTCTATTTTTGGAGGACTTATCGGATTATTCTTTGTGTGGCTAATAGCTGTTATCTTATCTGCCAGTGTAGATAGTTTTGAATTTGTTTTGTCCTTTGGTAATGTGTTTATTGGACTGTCTACAACATTCCTAATTGGAATTGTTGCAGGTATTATACCTGCCATAGGAGCTTCTAGGTTAGATCCTGTAGAAGCCATTCGAACAGGGATGTAAAGAGGTGGTGATTAAAGTATCTTTGTTACCTGCTCATTTACCCATTCCAGAAAAATTTCATCTTCTTTAGAAAATGGGTCTGGTGTGTGAGAGTCTATATCAATCTGTCCTATATTTTTACCATCCTTGAAAAGTGGAACAACAATCTCACTTTTTACCGTAATACTACAAGCGATATAATTGTCCTGGGCAGACACGTCTGGCACCACAAAATTTTCATTAGAAACAGCTACTTGTCCGCAAATACCCTTCCCAAAGGGAATCACGGTGTGATCTGTAGGTTCTCCAGCAAATGCTTCTAGATGTAGTGTGCGTGCTTCGTGGTTTGCAAAGTAAAAGCCTACCCAGTTATAATAATCTACATTCCCTTGCAGGAGCTCGCAAACCAGCGTGAGCTTTGTAGTTTTATTTGTTTCATTGCTCGATAAGATTTGAGATACGTTGTTTTTTAAATCTTGAAACGTCATTATTTCTTGTATTTTAGGGGCTAAACTTTTCCTGTTGAAAGAATTATTGCGCAAATATAAGTCGGTCATACGTTTTATCCTTACGTTCGTGGGGAGTTATTTGGTGCTTTTTTTTGTGTACCAGATGTATCTCAAATATGGATCTAGTGAGCAGTACTATCCAGATATTGCGACGCATCTTGTTGCAGTTCAAAGCGAGTCTGTAATTAACTCACTAGGGTATGATGTAAGTATTGAACCTAACAAACGAGAGCCAGCAATGAATATAATGCGATCAGGCAGAGTGCTTGCAAGAGTAGTAGAGGGATGCAATGCTATAAGTGTAATGTTACTTTTTGTAGCATTTATAATCGCCTTCTTTGACGGAAAGAAAAAGACATTTCTATTCATTTTTGGAGGGTTAGCACTTATTTATGGTATGAATGTATTGCGTATTGCTTTGCTTACTGCTGGTATAATAGAATATCCAGAGCACACGGAGTTATTGCACGGTACAATATTCCCTGCAGTAATATACGGTACTGTTTTTCTCCTGTGGTTAGGATGGATTAATTCGTATAAAAAGAGCTAAGTAATGCCCAAGACATTTCGCTTCTTAATTGCTATTCTATGCTTTGTGGGGTTTGCTTTTATACGCTTTCGCGAAAGCGAACTCTTTTATGATCCTTTAATTTCTTTCTTCAAAGGGTATTATCAAATCGCAGAGTTGCCAGATATGAATATGGGTAAATTGCTCTTTCATATGGGAATGAGATACACCGTTCACATGATTTTATCACTTATTATTTTATGGGTGGTATTTATGGAAAAAGGAATTTTAAAATTTGCCTTAGTACTTTTTGGATTTCTTTTTGTAATACTTCTTGGGGTGTTTTTTTATCTCTTACATTCTTATCAAGTAGGGGAGGCAGGCAGTCTGTTTTACACGCGAAGATTCTTAATACAGCCGTTGTTAATTTTTATATTGCTCCCCGCATTTTTTTATTATCGTAAGGTGAATTTTTGACTGACAACTATCTTTGTAGTCTAAAATCGTATAATTATGAAGATACTGTATAGCCTAATGACTTTTTTGATAATACTATCCTGTAAAGGAAATACGGATGCTGAGATAAAGACAGCACCTACTCACAGTAAAACAGCTACAGAGAAAGAGGTGTCCACAAGCACAAAAGATCTAAATGAGACTACTTCTGTTAGCGAAGTTACTTTTAACGATCAGTTGTATGATGATGTTTATGAAGCCTACCTTGATGTAAAGAGCGCTTTGGTGAATACAAATGCTACTAACGCACAAGAGAATGCGGTGCTGTTAAGTAAGTCACTAGATGGTATTAGTGATGTTTCTGATACCACAAGAAAAGCTGTAAAAACTATTATAAGTGAGAGCGATGTAGCAAAACAACGCGCTGCTTTTGAAATAGTCTCTCAAGATCTAGAAGTCCTCTTGTCTAAAAATGTGGCTTCTGGAACAATCTACAAACAATATTGTCCAATGGCCTTTAATGGAAAAGGAGCCTACTGGCTATCTGACTCTAAAGAAGTAAGAAATCCCTACTACGGAGATAAAATGCTTACTTGTGGCGTAGTAGATAGTGAGATTGAGTAGTTCTTATGGACTTAAGAACTAAACAAAAAGAGGCTATCTATTTTAGACAGCCTCTTTTTTATTGCTTATCGCGATTTGTCGTGCCACTTATCTGAAAGTGGCTACTCATCGCCTGGCGGAGCTCCCGCCTACATCATGCCTGGCATTCCGCCACCGCCCATAGGAGGCATCGCCGGAGCATCTTCTTTAATATCTGTAAGAGCACACTCTGTAGTAAGGATCATTCCAGAAACAGAGGCAGCATTTTCTAGTGCTACACGTGTTACTTTCTTAGGATCTATAATACCTGCTTTAAGCATATCTGTGTACTCACCGTTCTTTGCATTGTAACCAAAGTCTTTTTTACCATCCATTACTTTTGCAATCACAACAGACCCTTCGCCACCTGCGTTAGATACAATTGTTCTAAGTGGTGCTTCTATCGCTCGGTTTACGATCTGTACTCCTGTTGCTTCATCATCATTCTCTGTCTTGATTTTTTCTAGAGATTTCTTAGAGCGTACTAGTGCTACACCACCACCTGCTACAATACCTTCTTCTACAGCGGCACGTGTTGCGTGAAGTGCATCATCTACTCGGTCTTTCTTTTCTTTCATCTCTACTTCAGAGGCAGCACCTACGTATAGTACAGCGACACCACCTGCAAGTTTTGCAAGGCGCTCTTGTAGTTTTTCTTTATCGTAGTCAGATGTAGTAGTCTCAATTTGAGATTTAATCTGTCCTACTCGTGCTTTAATGTCTCCTTTTTTACCGGCACCATTTACAATTGTAGTATTGTCTTTATCAATCGTTACGGTTTCTGCGGTACCTAGCATCTCAATAGAGGCATTTTCTAAAGTAAATCCTCTTTCTTCAGAAATTACAGTTCCGCCAGTAAGGATAGCGATATCTTCTAGCATTGCTTTACGACGGTCTCCAAAACCAGGTGCTTTTACAGCAGCAATTTTAAGCGCACCGCGTAGTTTGTTTACTACAAGTGTTGCAAGGGCTTCACCATCTACATCTTCTGCAATGATTAATAATGGTTTTCCTGTTTGTGCTACAGGCTCTAATACAGGTAGTAAATCCTTCATTGCAGATATTTTCTTGTCAAATAACAAGATGTATGGATTCTCCAGTTCTGCATGCATTTTGTCACTGTTGGTAACAAAATATGGAGATAAAAATCCGCGATCAAACTGCATTCCTTCTACAACGTCTACATACGTTTCTGTTCCTTTTGCCTCTTCTACTGTAATGACTCCTTCTTTTCCCACTTTACCAAAAGCTTCTGAGATAAGCTCTCCTATCACGTCATCATTGTTTGCAGAGATAGAAGCTACTTGCTTTATCTTTTCTGAAGAGTTACCCACTTTTGCACTTTGCTTTTCAAGGTCCGAAGTAATAGCCTCTACCGCTTTATCGATCCCTCTTTTAAGATCCATTGGGTTTGCGCCAGCAGCTACATTTTTAAGTCCTTCTTTTACAATTGCTTGTGCAAGAACGGTTGCCGTAGTTGTTCCGTCACCAGCAAGATCATTGGTTTTAGAAGCAACTTCTTTTACCATCTGAGCACCCATATTTTCTAGTGCATCTTCAAGCTCAATTTCTTTTGCTACAGTAACACCGTCTTTTGTTACTTGTGGTGCGCCAAATGATTTACTAATAATCACATTACGTCCCTTAGGACCTAGTGTTACTTTTACTGCATTTGCAAGTGCGTCTACGCCACGTTTAATACCGTCACGTGCTTCGATGTCAAATTTTATATCTTTTGCCATGGTTTGTTTCTTTTCATTTCCGCGAAGGCGGAAATCTTATGATTTATTAACTTTTTAAATATTTTATGCTTCACTGTTGCGCTCTCCTGGTTGTTGTGAACCTCGCAAGTTCGCTTTCGCGAAAGCATAGGACACTATACTATTGCAAGGATATCGTCCTCACGCATAATCATATAATCTTTACCATCCATTTTAAGTTCTGTACCCGCGTACTTTCCATAAAGAACGGTGTCTCCTTTTTTTACGGTCATTTTGTGGTCTTTCTTACCAGCGCCTACAGCGACAACTTTACCTTTTTGTTGCTTTTCTTGAGCTGAGTCTGGAATATAAAGTCCAGAGGCTGTTTGCGTCTCGGCTGCTAGTGGTTCTATGACCACGCGATCTGCTAGTGGTGTGATGTTTAAAGCCATTTTTTGAATCGTATTTTTAGTTATTAAAATTAAATTTTACGCTAGCGTAAAGGACAGAAATTATGCCAGTCCTCAACGACTGACAAAATTACAGCGCATAAAAAAACCGACTCGGTAAAAGAGTCGGTCTTATTATATTATATGTGTAGCTATTTACGGTGTGTCAGTATCATCTGCGGGAACAGTCAAACCATTATTAGTCGTATCTGGTGCTGGTGCTGTTACAGCATCCTGGTCGAATACTTGAGATCCTTCTTCTTGATTTCCAAAAATAGAAATATTACTTAACAAAATAAGCACTAGCAATAATGTAGCTAATCCCCAAGTAGCTTTATCCAGAAAATCTGTTGTTTTCTGTACGCCACCCATTTGTTGTGTGCCCCCTCCTCCAAAAGAAGAAGATAATCCTCCACCTTTTGGGTTTTGTACCATAATAACCACCACCAGTAGGAAAGCGACAAAAATGATCAATCCTAAAAATATATAAAACAACGTACTCATAATTCTTTATTTTCTTCTAATTGCTGTATTGCACGAATTTGGTCTGCAAAGAAACCACTTTTTTCTGGATATTTCAAACTTAAAATACGGTAGGATTGCTTTGCTTTTTTATAATTTTTTTGTTCTAAGTAAACTCGAGCTAAAGTCTCTGTCATCAAGGATTCTTGTGGTATGAGAGCCCGTTTTGCGAGGTTTGTGTTTTGCTTGTTTTTAGAAGGCGTTACCTTTATTTTAGGGCGGGTTTCTATAAAGGAGTCAATAATTTCTTCTTTACGCTTTCGCGAAAGCGTATCTAAATGTACCTCTTCTTTATTCTCGAGCTCCTCTACAGTAACTGTGGTTTCTTCCGTCAGACTTTTTTCTCTTTGAATAGGTTTAAAAGCTGCAAGCTTAAGCCACTCCGCAAAAGAATGAGTTTCACTAGAATTAAAATCTAAAGGTTTACCTACTTCTAGAACTTCCTCTGGTGTTATTGGGGTAATGAGAGAATCTTTTTTCTTTATAAAAAGATCAGGATTTAATATTTGGCCTGCTTTTTCCAGTTCTTCCTGCTCTACTTGTAGTGATACATCGTTTGCATCAGACACAGTAATATTTGCAAGACGCAGCTCTTGCTGTTTTATCTGTGTGCTTATTTCGTTTTGAGAGAATAGAGGAGACGTAATATAATCGAATAATACTGTGCGATCTGTGGTATGGGCAGCGGTAACTTTAAGTGCTTTATTATAGGTAAAACTACCTTGACTTTTAAGGCCTTTAAGATAGAGTGCGTGTGCACTTTGAAAGTACGGGAACTCGCCTAGCAGTTCTCGTATTTCTTTAGTCTGTGCCACGGTAATGGCATCAGGGTTTTCTAGTAGATATGTAAAGGTTTGAGAGTTCATTACCACTTTGCAAGTGAGGCATTAAAAATATCTTGAGTAATACGTTCGTATATTTCTTCAAGGGCAGTGTCTAGTGTGCTTCCTATAAATTGAGAGCTTGCGGGTACATCTGAGAAAAAGGAAAAACGTTTTTCAAAATCTTCTGATCCATCAGGAACTTTATTATTGTAAAATCGCACATTTATAGCAATAGTAAGCCTGTTTTGTGCGGCAGTGTTATCTGAAGTAGATGATTGCGGTGCAATGTAGTATTCTACTATTTCGCCTTCATATACAAGATGTCCGTTTGAGTTTGTGAGACTTAAACTGGTTTGATCTTGTATAAGGTCTTGAAGTTGTAATGTGAAGGTTCTATCTATACCTGGCTCTACAATAGCGGCTTCATTTTGAAAGAAATTTACTTGATAGGTTTCTACGTCTGATCCTATAGATACTCCACTAAAAGAGTATATGCCACAACTTTGTGTAATGGTCGCAAGGATAGCTATAAGTACTATGGTTTTAAGTCTATTCATAAAAACTCAACGCGGTGGTCGTGTTAAAAATTGGTTAAGCAAGATACATATTTTACAAATCGAATTGTTTGATCTTACGATATAAGGTGCGCTCGCTTATTCCTAGTTCTTCTGCGGCTGCTTTGCGCTTACCTTTGTGTCGTTCTAAAGATTTCTTAATGAGCTCCAATTCCTTATCATGGAGAGAGAGTGTTTCTTCTTCTTCGATCTCTTCTGCAAAGTGATAAGGGTCTTCTATGATCTCTTGAGGGGTACTAGGCACAATACTTGATTTTTGTGGTATTTGTAATACTTCAAGAACTTCTTCCTCTCCAGTATAATCTGACTTGTCAGTGTCATCACTGTAAATCTTTTTGATGAGAGACTCGTTTTCTTCTCTTACATCCTTAGTATTGCCATTTTTCATAAGCTCTAAGGTGAGTTTTTTGAGATCGTTAAGGTCACTTTTCATATCAAAAAGGACTTTATATAAAATCTCTCGCTCATTAGAAAAATCTGAACTTTCTTTCGTCTTTATTACCGTAGGAAGACGTGATCCTGTATCTGGGAGGTAGTTTCTTAATGTGTCTGCATTGATAGCGCGATTTTGCTCTAATACAGAAATTTGTTCTGCCACATTTCGTAACTGTCTAATGTTTCCTGCCCATCTGTAATTAAGAAGTAATTGCACCGCTGGCTCATCTAGACGTATAGTAGGCATTTTGTATTTCATCGCAAAGTCTGATGCAAACTTTCTAAAAAGTAAATGAATATCACTTTTACGATCTCTCAAAGGGGGCAAACCTATTTCTACGGTACTTAATCTGTAGTAAAGATCTTCTCTAAACTTCCCTTCTTTGATAGCTTCAAACATCTGGACGTTTGTGGCAGCTACAATGCGCACGTCTGTTTTTTGGGTTTTTGAAGATCCTACTTTAAGAAACTCTCCATTTTCTAAAACACGTAGTAGGCGTACTTGGGTAGGAAGCGGTAATTCTCCTACTTCATCTAAAAATATGGTGCCACCATCTGCTACTTCAAAATAACCACTACGGGTTTGCGTAGCTCCGGTAAAGGCTCCTTTTTCGTGACCAAAAAGCTCTGAATCTATTGTTCCTTCAGGAATTGCTCCACAGTTTACAGCTATATATTTATTATGCTTTCTATGTGAGAGCGAGTGTATAATTTTGGGAATACTTTCTTTACCTACTCCAGATTCTCCAGTTACAAGCACAGAGATATCTGTAGGTGCCACTTGGATCGCTTTTTCTATCGCGCGATTAAGTCCTGGGTGATCTCCTATGATCCCGAATCGTTGTTTTGTAGTCTGTATTCCTTCCATTTTCTTTATAGTCAGTAGTCAGTAGTCAGTAGTCAGTAGTCAGTAGTCAGTAGTTATTAGTTTGTGTTTTTTGTCTAGTTGTGGTTCTGTTAGGTTTGCTTTCGCGAACCTGCCTGCCGGCAGGCAGGAGCATACTTCTAATTATTTTCACTCAACCCAACAGGTCGTCCCATAAGGGTTCCTGTGGTACATTCTTCTACTATCACATTTACAAAATCACCTACTTTGTAATTTTCTTTAGGTAAAATCGTGACAATATTTTGATCATTGCGACCACTCCATTCATCTTCATTTTTTTTAGAGGTTTTTTCTATAAGAACCTCTACGGTTTGTCCTAAATAGTTTTTAAGATTATCTCTAGAAAGGTCTCGTTGTAAATCAATTACTTCTTGTAAGCGACGTTTTTTTACTTCTAAAGGGATGTCATCCTCCATTTTACGCTCAGCCATAGTACCTGGACGTTCAGAATAATAGAACATAAATCCATAGTCATACCTCACATATTTCATGAGTTCAAGAGTGGCTTGATGGTCTTCTTCTGTTTCGGTAGGGAATCCTGTGATCATATCTTGGCTAATCCCGATATTAGGGATAAGTGCTTTGATATCATCTATAAGCTTTTTGTACTCTGCTACTGTGTGCTGTCTATTCATTAATTTTAATATGCGATCACTACCACTTTGGACTGGAAGGTGTATGTAGTTACATATATTTCTATGTTTTGCCATTACCTCAATAACATCTAAGGTCATATCCTGAGGATTGGATGTTGAGAAGCGTATACGCATTTTGGGCTGTGCTCTAGCAACCATATCCATAAGCTGGGCAAAGTTCACAGCAGTTGCCTTTGCCATCTCGCTGGCCTTTGCAAAGTCTTTTTTGAGTCCGCCGCCATACCATAGATAAGAATCTACATTTTGCCCAAGTAAGGTGATTTCTTTAAATCCTTTTTGAGCCAGATCATTTACTTCTTCTAATATGGATTGAGGGTCACGGCTACGCTCACGACCTCTGGTAAATGGCACTACACAAAAGGTACACATATTATCACAACCTCTTGTGATAGATACAAAAGCGGTCACGCCGTTGCTTTGTAATCGTACTGGTGAAATATCGCCATACGTTTCTTCTTTTGAGAGGATTACATTTACAGCATTGCGGCCTTCTTCTACCTCACTTAGGAGGTTAGGAATATCTTTATAAGCATCGGGACCTACAACGAGGTCTACAATTTTTTCTTCTTCAAGAAATTTACTTTTCAGACGCTCAGCCATACACCCTAACACACCTACCTTCATGTTCGGGTTTTGCTTGCGCTTTACAGCTTGGTATTTTTCTAATCGTTTGCGTACGGTAATCTCTGCCTTTTCTCTAATCGAACAGGTGTTTACGAGTACTAGGTCTGCATCCTCAAGATTTTTTGTAGTATTATATCCCTCGTTGGCCAGGATAGAAGCTACAACCTCACTGTCAGAAAAGTTCATCTGGCAACCATAACTTTCTATAAAAAGTTTCTTGGTGTTTGCCCCTTTTCCTTGCAGATCTAATGCTTCTCCTTGTTTATTTTCGTCTATTATTTTCTCCATGTGGCGTATTGACTCCTATTTATTGTCAATGATCGTGCAAAGATACGTTGAATAAGTAATTATGACAAAGTGTCAGTTTTCTTTTAATTTAATGTAGGTGTTAGTTTCATTACTTTAGAATTTTTTAAAGCTGCACTGTGCATAAGGTTTGTTTTGGGGTCGTTTTTCTTTTAGTAATCGTATCTTGTAGTAAGGTTGATACAGATGTCGCTGCCTCCAATATCTATATATCTCACACGCGTACTGAGTCTAATGATAGTATTTATAAGCTCTTATACTCCTTTGATTTTACAAAATACGATATGACGTTGCTAGCAGGTGATCTTGCAATGAACTCATGTGCTACCGATACCTTTATATCCCATCTGGATAGTGTTTTTGATTTAAAAAACCCAAAAACACTTTGGAGTTTAGGGCAGTAAATAACTGTTTAAAAAAATGCCTTTTATGCTTTCGCGAAAGCGCAAACCCACAAAATCACACACGTTTTTTATAGGCCTCCGCTTTGAGCAAAGCCCAGTATTTTCAATTTAAAAATTGGAAATTAAATATTTGCGCTACTTTTGTAATCCGAAAAAAAAGGAAGTATGGCAAAGAATCTAGTCATTGTGGAGTCACCCGCAAAGGCCAAAACAATAGAAAAATTTTTAGGACCTGATTATAAGGTTGAGAGTAGTTTTGGTCACATAGCAGATCTGCCATCTAAAGAACTTGGAGTAAATGTAGACGGTGATTTTAAGGCCAACTATAAAGTTTCTGATGACAAGAAGAAAGTTGTAAAGAAACTAAAAGATCTGGCAAAAAAAGCCGAAATGGTATGGCTCGCAAGTGATGAGGATCGTGAGGGAGAAGCCATTGCTTGGCACCTAGAACAGGCACTAGACCTGGATCCAGAGCGCACAAAGCGTATTGTTTTTCATGAGATTACAAAGACGGCAATTAAAAGAGCTATCGAGAATCCTCGTAAGATTGATTATGATCTAGTAAACGCTCAACAAGCACGACGCGTGCTCGATAGACTGGTAGGATATGAATTGTCTCCTGTGCTCTGGAGGAAGGTAAAAGGAGGTCTTTCTGCGGGGCGTGTACAATCTGTATCCGTTCGTCTTATTGTAGAGCGTGAGCGTGAGATTCAAAAATTTAATGCACAGGCCTCGTATAGAATAGATGCCGAGTTTAAAAATGAAGCTGGCAAGTCATTTAAAGCGAAACTTCCTAAAAATATTACTTCTAAAAAAGAAGCGGAATCTTTTTTATCTAAAAACGCGACGGCACAATTTAAAGTGGCAGCGCTTACAACAAAACCGGCTAAGAAGTCTCCAGCACCGCCATTTACTACGTCTACCTTGCAACAAGAGGCAAGTAGAAAATTGTATTTTTCGGTAAGTAAGACAATGACTATGGCACAGCGTCTTTATGAAGCTGGACTCATTACATATATGAGAACAGACAGTGTAAACTTATCTGTAGATGCAAAAAATGCCGCCAAAGAAGAAATTCTTACAGCTTACGGAGAAAGTTTTAGCAAAGAGCGCAATTATAAAGGAAAATCAAAAGGAGCCCAAGAAGCGCATGAAGCGATCAGACCTACAGATTTTTCTAAACACAGTGTAAATATAGATCGAGATCAAGCTCGTTTGTACGAACTTATCTGGAAGAGGGCAATTGCCTCTCAAATGAGTGAGGCGCAGTTGGAACGTACGAATGTGCAAATAGCATCTTCTGCGGGTACAGATAATCTTACCGCAAATGGAGAGGTTCTTAAATTTGAAGGATTCTTAAAAGTATACCTAGAAGGTAGTGATGACGAAGATCAAGAAGAGACTGGGTTGTTGCCTGCACTTAAAGAAGGTGAGTCATTAGATAACTCTTATATCACCGCAACAGAGCGATTTACGAGACCTCCCTATAGATATACAGAGGCTTCTCTCGTAAAAAAGTTAGAAGAGTTAGGAATAGGAAGACCATCTACCTATGCGCCTACCATTACAACCATCCAGAATAGAAAGTATGTCGAAAAAGGAATGGTAGATGGTAAAGAGCGTTCTTATGATGTGCTTACCCTCAAGGGTGGAAACGTAAAGGAAAAACAATTAATTGAGACCGTAGGGTCTGATAAAGGTAAACTTGTTCCTACAGATGTAGGAATGGTAGTAAATGATTTTTTAGTAAATCATTTTGAAAATATATTGGATTACAACTTTACGGCAAAAGTAGAGCAAGACTTTGATGAGATAGCCGAAGGAAAGCAGGAGTGGACGAAGATGATGAAGGACTTTTACAAAGACTTTCACCCGCATGTAAAAGATGTAGAGCAAAATGCCGAGCGTGAAGTGGGAGAACGTGTGCTAGGAACAGATCCAGAATCTGGAAAACCCGTGAGCGTGCGCTTAGGAAAATTTGGACCTATGGTTCAAATAGGTTCCGTAGAGGACGAAGAGAAGCCTAAATTTGCGAGCCTCAGTCCCGATCAGCAGTTAAGTAGTATCACGTACGAAGAGGCAATGGATCTCTTTAAACTTCCTAAAGATCTTGGAGAATACGAAGGAGAAGAGGTGTCTGTAAATAATGGACGTTATGGTCCTTATGTGAAGTTTGGAAAGGCATTTGTGTCCCTGCCTAAGGGTAGAGATCCTATGCAGGTAGATTTTGAGGAGGCAGTAGAGCTCATCAAAGAAAAACAAAAGGCAGATGCTCCTATATATATGTATGAAGACCTTCCTGTGCAAAAAGGTACAGGACGGTTCGGTCCATTTATAAAGTGGAACGGAATGTTTATCAATGTCAATAAGAAATACGATTTTGACAATCTTTCTGATGCAGATATTGTAGAGCTTATTGAAGTAAAGAAGCAAAAAGAGATCGATAAAGTAATCCATAACTTTGAAGAAGAAGGGATTCGTGTGGAGAAAGCTAGATGGGGTAGATCCAATATTATTAAAGGAAAGACTAAGATAGAGTTACCTAAAACGGTTGATGCTGCAAAATTAACCCTGGATGAGGTGAAAGCTATAATTGAGAAAAATGCTCCTAAAAAGAAAAAGATCACACGTAAAAAGGCGACTGCAAAAAAGAAATAACCTATGATCTTAGATTATTTGCTACCCGTAGCAGATGTAGCGCTAGCACACGTACAGTTAATGCATTACCAGTGTTTAGGTAATGCAATACACATTCATAGCGAGCAAAAGGGTTTTCCTAGTCTTGAGGGTATTCAAATAGCTTTAATAGGCTTACGCGAAAACAGGCGAGATCCTAATAACCTAGGAGAAACATTGTCATACACAGAGATTAGAAGAGCTCTATATGAACTTTTTCCAGGAAACTGGCATACAACCATTGCTGATTTAGGCGATATAGATAAAGGGGATAGTGTAGAAGATACATACTTCGCTGTAAAAGAAGTGACGCAGTTTTTAGTGAAGAAAAATATTATCCCTGTATTTATAGGAGGAAGTCACGATCTCATGTATCCTATATATAGAGCTTATGATCAATTAGATCAAATGGTAAATCTGGTAAATGTAGATCACTGTTTTGATCTTGGGGATTCGACAAAACCAATCGCAAATAATTCTTATGTAGGAAAGATTATTGTAGATCAACCTTACAATCTCTTTAATTATAGTAATATTGGTTTTCAGACATATTTCAATCCTCAAGAGGAGATCGATCTGATGAAGAAACTTCATTTTGATGCCTATAGGTTAGGTAATGTCTCGGCAAATCTAGAAATCGTAGAGCCTGTAATGCGAGATGCAGATGTAGTGGGTATTGATATGGGAGCTATTAAGAGTAGCGAGCTTAGCTATCGGCATAATAAGGCGCCTAATGGTTTTGATGGTAAAGAAATTTGTGCCATTGCGAGATATGCAGGTATTAGTGATCGGGTTTCAGCTTTTGGAGTTTTTGAATATAAAAATGACGCACAAGAAGAAAAGGCTGCCATGCTAGTGGCTCAGGTGATCTGGTATTTTGTGGAGGGTGTGAATTTTCGCGCAAGCGAAAATCTAGATATAGAGAAAAATAATTTCTTAACTTACCAAGTACCTATTGAAGAAGAGGTGCTTACGTTTTATAAAAGCGAAAAAACACAGAGATGGTGGATAGAAATACCATTTATTTCTGGATTGAATAATAAATTAAAAAGGCACACGTTATTACCTTGCACCTACCAAGACTATCTTGATGCTTGTAACCAGAGTATCCCAGAAAGATGGTATAAGGCGCGTAAAAAGAACGAAGTATAACCAGTAGTAACGAATAATAGATTGAAGGTTTTAGGTAAATAAATTGTTTATTTGGAAATAAATAAATAGGTTTACGTCCTTAAATCTAGAAAACTTAACCTAAAAAGTATGAAAAAGTGTGTTGCATTTATTGCGATAATTGCTGTGCTGTCTAGTTGTAGCAGTGGAGATCGCGGAGAGCTTGTTGGCGTAAAAGGCAAGCGATGGAACCCTGAAAAGCCTTATGGTATGACACTAGTCTCTGGTGGTGCTTTTATCATGGGTAAAAGTGATGACGATCTTGCTGCCGTAGAGGATGCCCCTACAAAAACGGTAACAGTTCGTTCTTTCTACATGGACGAAACCGAAATCACAAACGCTGAGTACAGACAATTTGTGGAATGGGTAAGAGATTCTACTGTTAGAACAAAGCTTGCTATTCTTGCGGATGAACTGGGAGAGACTCCTGGAAGTGGTGGTATTGGAGATTATGCATTTAGTGATGCAGATCCAGATAATATGACACCGTATGAGCAATATATGTATGATAACTACTATGGTCTGGGAGAAACTGGGTTTGAAGGTAGAAAGCTCAATAAGGATATTGATATTCTTTGGGATACTTCAGAATATCCAGATGAGTATTACTCTGAAGTGATGGATACGATGTATATTCCCATGGAAGAGGCATACAATGGACAACGTACTATTGATGTTGATAAATTAGAGTTTAGATACACGTATTTAGATATAGAAGCGGCGGCTCGTGAAAAAGGCGGGAAGCGCAAGGACTACATTAAGACTGAAAAAGTAAAGGTATATCCAGACACTACTGTATGGGTAAAGGACTTTGCATATTCTTATAATGAACCTATGCACAATGATTATTTCTGGCACGATGCTTATGGAGAGTATCCTGTTGTAGGGGTAAGCTGGATGCAGGCAAAAGCTTTTTGTGAGTGGAGGACATTGTATAAGAATTCTTATCAAAAAACTAAAAAGAGACAATACGTAAATCGTTTTAGATTACCTGGTGAAGCAGAGTGGGAGTATGCTGCTCGTGGGGGTCTAGAAGGTGGAGATTACCCTTGGGGAGGTCCGTATGCTAAAAATGATAGAGGATGTTTCTTAGCAAACTTTAAGCCTCTTAGAGGTGATTATGGAGCTGATCAAGCTTTATACACTGTGGAGGCAGATGCTTACGAGCCTAATGATTACAACCTATACAATATGGCAGGTAATGTAGCAGAGTGGGTAGCATCTTCTTACGATCCTAATTCTTATGAGTATATGTCTACTATTAATCCTAATGTAAACGATCCTAACAATAGAAGGAAAGTAATACGTGGAGGTTCTTGGAAAGACGTTGCTTATTTCTTGCAAGTAAGTTCGCGTGATTATGAATATCAAGACAGTGCACGTAGCTACATAGGTTTCCGTACAGTGCAAGATTTTATGGGTATTGACGAAAAAGTGAATATGCGTAAAGCACCTAAATAGAGAATATATTACCCCAATTATATATTGAATACTTAACTAAATTAAAACTTAACTAAACTAAAAACTATTATTATGGCAAAGTCAAAATCTGGAAAGAAATTAATGAATATGGTCTACGGACTTGGAGCAGCGGTTGTTATCGTTGGTGCACTTTTTAAAATTATGCACTGGCCTTATGGGAACGAGATGCTTATTATAGGACTATTAACTGAGGCAGCAGTATTTGTTGTATCCGCATTTGAGTCAGTTGAAGAAGATCTAGATTGGTCATTAGTGTATCCAGAACTTGCTGGAGGGCAAGGAAAAGGAAAAAAAGGAAAAGAAGCGCCTCAAGATGCAGAAGGTCTTTTATCTAAAAAATTAGATGAAATGCTTAAAGGAGCTAAGATAGATTCAGAATTGATGACAAGTCTTGGAGATAGCATCCGTAGCTTCGAAGGGGCTGCAAAAGGAATGGCTCCTACGGCCGAAGCAATGAGCTCTACAAAGAAGTATAGTGAAGAGATGGCATTGGCAGCAGCGCAAATGGAATCTTTAAACAGTTTGTACAAAGTACAAGTAGAGTCTTCTAGCCGTCAGGCAGAGATCAATGAGCAAGTAACTGCAAATGCAGGAAAACTTAAAGAACAAATGGAAAGTCTTGCAACAAACCTTTCTTCATTAAATGGAGTTTATGGAGGTATGTTATCTGCAATGTCTAAATAATTAACGTTAGTTACTATAACTAATAACTAACTTTAAAAATATAAAGACATGGCAGGAGGAAAATTATCTGCAAGGCAGAAAATGATTAACCTGATGTATTTAGTGTTTATAGCGATGCTTGCATTAAATATGTCGAAGGAAGTGTTATCGGCATTTGGATCGATTAATTCAAAATTAGATAGAGCTAATAGCAGTTTTGCAACTAAGAATGACTTAGCTCTAAATAATTTGAAGGCAAAGTCTGGAGAGAACGAAGAGTTTAAAACTGCAGCAGCAACTGCTCAATCTGCATCGGATTTGTCCAAAACACTCTACGATTACTTAGATTCTCAAAAAGAAGATATTTTTGCTGGTAATAAAGTTGAAGATAGATTGGATTTCGAGTCTATGGACAAAACCCAGTATCTAGATGAAACTTACTATAAAAGTGGAAAAATATCTGCGAGAGGTCAGGAATTCTTAGATAAAGTAGACGCATACCGTAATGGTATGGTTGCACTTATAGGAGATACTAATCCAGAATTAGCTGAGCAGATTAAAACAGATTTTTCAACAGAAGATGTTCCAGATTCTGAGGGTATTAAAAAAGATTACATTAACTATCATTTCGTAGGATTTCCGATGGTATCTTCAATAACTAAGATGACACAGATGCAAAACGATATCAAAGTCGTTGAGAATGAGTTATATGCTAAATTGTTGTCAGGAAACTTAAAGGCACTTACTAATATTAATGAGCAAAACTATACAACTGTGATGACTCAAAAGAAAGGTGCTTTCTATTCGGGAGAAACTTTTGACGGAACAATTTCTTTAGGACGTGTAGATGAATCTACAAAGCCAGAGAGAGTTGAGCTTTTAGTTGACGGAAGACCGATCGGGGATAGATATGAGTTTGAAGGTGGTCGTGTTAAATTAAAAGTAGGATCAGGAGGAGTTGGAGATCACAAGATTACTGGTAATCTCATTTTCTTACAAGATGGTAAAGAGGTAGAAGTGCCAGTAGATCAAAAGTGGACTACCATAGCTAAGCCTAATTCAGCTACTATCGCTGCAGACAAAATGAACGTTGTCTATCGTGGGGTTGTTAACCCAATGACAATTGATTTTGCAGGATTGGATCCTAATAAAGTAAATGCTAGAGCTTCATCTGGTAGTTTAAGTAGAAAATCAGGAAATGCCTATACTATGAGTCCTGGCACAGGTAAAGAAGTTACGATAAGTGTAAATGCGACACTACCTGACGGTGGAGGACCAGTGAGCGATAAGGCTACTTTCCGTATCAAAGATATTCCACGACCTACAGGTACAATGCGTAATGATGATTCTGGTAATCTTAAAATGTCTAGAGAAGCTGTAGGTAGTGCTCCTGTGGGTGCAGCCTTAGTTGATTTTGATTTTGATCTAAATCTAAAAGTAACGAGCTTTAAGTTTAAAGCTCCTGGTGCTGCAACAGTTCAAGTACAAGGAACAAGATTAAATGCGCAGGCTAAAAGTGCTTTGAGAAAAGCAAAGAGAGGTGCTGCAGTACAGATATTTGATATTAAAGCACAAATACAAGGAAACTCAGGTTACAAGCTACGTAAAGTATCGCCTGTTATCATTGAGTTGACAAACTAATAAGAACAAATTATGAATCTTAAAAATGCAATCTTAGTAGCCTTAGGTCTTTTACTTTCTGCACCTGTCTTTGCTCAAGGAAATATCTTGAACGCGAAGACTCCAGAAGAAATGTTTGAGATCACAGATGAGCAAGAGGCTAATGATAATGACTCTCCATTACCTTATGGGTATGTAGAAAAGCGTGATGTCCTATGGGCAAAAAATACGTGGGAAGTTGTTGATCTAGATGAACGTGTTAATTTTCCGTTATACTACCCTGTAGACACTATGAACATAGGATCTGACAGAAGATCATTATATGATGTAGTTGTAAAGGCTGTTAATAATGGAGAAATAGACGCTATTTATTCAGATTCATATTTTACAGAGAAAATTACGTTTGATGACATCGCTGCAGCATTAGTTAAAACTGATACTACGGATGATGGTTATAGAGAATTGAATGAAGGTTTGCCTATTTCAGATTATAATATCGAAACAAAGCGCATCACCGCTTACGATATTAATGCATACCACATGCGTGGCTATTGGTATGTAGATAAGCGTCAAGGTGAGCTTAAGTATCGTTTACTTGGGTTTGCGCCAGTATCTGGTGACGTTAACTTTCTAGATGAAGGCCAACAAGAAGATATCGAACTTTTTTGGGTATGGTTCCCAGGAGCACGAGATGTTCTTCATAAGGCTAAAGCTTTTAATAGAAAGAATACATCAATGCCTATTTCCTTTGATCATTTACTTAATAGTAGGCGATTTAATGGTACGATCTACAGAGAAGATAATGTGCAAGGTGATAGACAAGTAAAAGAATACATTAATAACAATGCGATGATGCAGCTCTTAGAGTCTAATCGCATTAAAGAACGTATTCGAGATCTAGAACAAGACCTTTGGAATTACTAGTAATTCTGTTTGAATAATTGAAACCGCCTTCGTAATTACGAAGGCGGTTTTTTTATGTTTCTTGGTTGAAATGAATGACTTAAATTAATAGTATTATTAATGTATCTTCTCCTCTCTAATAATCATATTATGAAATACATCGTATCACTATTTTTGTGGCTTGCAACATATACTATCATCGCACAAAATCTTACAGGAGCTGCGTTGTTGGAAAAAGCCATCGCCTATCACGACCCTAACGGAAATTGGGAAACTTTTGCGGGAGAATTAAAACTACAATTTGCGGGTCCCGCTATGACAGATCGTGAAAGTATTGTAACCATAGATTTGCCCAAAGAATTCTTTAATGTAAGCTCTGTACAAGACGGTAAAAAGACGTTTCGGGAGATTGCTGGAACTCAATGTCGTTTTACCGACGAGGAAGGGAAGGTTGTAAACTCATCTACCTATGATGCACAATGCGATCGAACCGTCATGTTTAGAAACTACTACACCTACTTATATGGTCTTCCTATGAAGCTTAAAGATCCTGGAACAAATATTGATCCTTCGGTTACAAAAACTACGTTTAAAGGCAAAGAGTATCTCGTTTTGAGAGTTGCTTATGATAATGAAGTAGGATCGGATATTTGGCAATTTTATTTTAATCCCGAAACCTACGCAATGGAGGTATACCAGTTCTTTAAGAGCGAGGATGAGAAAACAGGTGAATATATATTACTTTCTGATGAAATACTGGTAAAGGACATTAAAATGCCTAAGAATCGTGCCTGGTACTATAATAAAAATGATGATTATCTAGGGACTGATAATTTAATTGATTGAATAACGCTTTCGCGAAATAGATCTAATGTGACCTACCTGTGGGCGAGCACATTACTTAAAGAAGATATCAAGGTTAAAGCATAAAACTATTACTTTACTTTGTCTCTTTTAAAAGTAGACTATTGTAATTGTTTGTAATTAGGTATTCGTTTTGTAAAGAACGTGAAAATTGCATAACGTCATTATGATGATTATACGATGGTGAAAGGGCATCGTTATAGTCTTCATCTGTAATAATAAGTGCAATATACCAAGTGCCGTCTCTTAATATAAAAGGTTGGTCTGTTCTTAAGGGAATATTATTTTTTTCTAAAACACCATTTGTAAACATAGGAAGTAGATTTACGGCTTTTGATGATTTTTCTGTTTCATAAAATGTCACAAAATACTGTCTATCTTTTATAAAAACAGGAACATTAGTTTCGGAATCACCGTCTTCATTAGAAGGGAATTTTGAACTTATAAAATAGTAAAATTCGTTAGCATCTTTCGGGTCTGTGAAGATGTAAGAATACTGATTAGGTAATTGTTTCTTGAATTTACAAGCTTCAAATAATTCTCCTTTTTCTAAGTTGGGAGCGATACTCACGGGAAAACAAGATTGCAGAAGTGCTATTAATAAGAGGTAAATGACTTTTTTCATATTCTAAGGAGTAATTTGTTTCTCTCATTTATAAAACAACTGGTAAGCAAAAAACCCTATCAATGTGATAGGGTTTCTTATATTCTTGAAAAGAAATTCTCTTGATTTATGCTTCAAATGGTACTACAGAAACATAAGACTTGTTGTCTTTCTTTTTAGTGAATTTTACAACACCATCCACTTTTGCGTGAAGTGTGTGATCTTTTCCACCATACACGTTTTCACCTGGGTGATGTGTATTTCCTCTTTGACGTACGATGATGTTCCCTGCTATTGCAGCCTGACCTCCAAAAATCTTAACACCTAAGCGTTTCGACTGAGATTCACGACCGTTTTTAGAACTACCAACTCCTTTTTTATGTGCCATTTTGTTCTTTTTTCATTCCCGCAGAGGCGGGAATCTTATTAAACTTAGGTAGATAGGTTATTAAGCCTTACCACCATCTAATTCGTCTTGCCATTTCTTAAGCTCATCCCACTTTCCTTCTGCAGCAAGTTCTGCTTGCTTAGGCCAAGTGTCTGTCACGTGATTTCCACGTACACCTGCGATGATTTCAGAAATTTTTGCTGCATCTGTTTTTGCAAGTTGTGCAAATGTTGCAACACCAGCATCTGTAAGAGTCTGAGCGATTTTTGGCCCGATTCCTTCAATTTTCTTAAGATCGTCTCCTTTAGAAGAAGCTTTCTTAGCTGGAGCTTTCTTAGCTACTGCCTTTGGAGCTGCCTCTTTCTTAGGAGTTGCTGCTTTTGGTTCAGCTTTTTTAGTCTCCTTTTTTGGTGCTGCTTTTTTAGCTCCCTCATTTGAGGATTTGGCCGCCTTTTTGGCGCCCGAAGCCACGATGCTTTCAATTACGATTTCAGAAAGAGAGTGGCGGTGTCCATTTTTCTTACGGTATCCTTTACGTCTTTTCTTTTTGAAAACGATTACTTTGTCACCTTTAAGGTGTCTTAAGACTTTAGCTCCTACTTGAGCTCCGTCTATAGCCGGGGCGCCGATAGTAACATTGTCACCGTCTCCAATTAAAAGAACATTGTCAAAAGACACTTTTTTCCCTTCATCGGTAGACAGACGGTGTACAAAGACTTTCTGGTCTTTTGCAACTTTAAATTGCTGCCCTGCTATCTCTACAATTGCGTACATAGCGATTAATTACTAGTTATTATTAATTAAAATGCCGTCACCTTTCGGTTTAAGCGGGTGCAAATATATCGCTAATCTATTAATTTACAAAGGTTGAATTGATTTTTTACGCTTTCGCGAAAGCTTTATGCATTTGCTTCACGAGCTTCATGCTTTTTCATCGCCTGAATGACTTCTTTAGCCGAATATCCGTGAGCATTCCACGTGGGTTTAAAAAGTTGCATTAGGGAGAGCGTAAGTACAATAGAAGTTGCAAATCCTCCTATGGCTACTGTGAAAATTGTAGCACCAAGGCTGGTGGTACCGTTCCAAGGACCTACAAGATTTTCAAGAAAAGTGGGTGCTATGTTACCTGCATATAGGCCAAAGAAAGCTGTGAACATAAGGGTTGCAATAAATCCAGATACAACTCCAGTCGTGAACCCGTCTCCATAAGAGAAGGAATTTCCTTTACGGAGCTTTATTCCTTTTACGGCTTCGTAAATACCGAATCCAGTAATAACACCATTAAAGAGGCTAAATAGTGGATTGGTATGCCAGTCAAAAAGCGCAATAATTAAAAAGTAACCTATGAGTAATCCGCCCATGGCGATCCCATATCTAATGGGGAGTGCATAATTTTTCATTTTCTATTTTTTTGTTTTCCTATAATGTACAGAAAATGAAAATTTTAAATAGCTAACAAGGTGTTAAAGGAATCTTCTTTGTGTTAAAAAAGAGGCTATCTAAAAAGTTAGAAAACTCGTCATTCCGAATTTATTTCGGAATCCCATCACACTGTGTGCCAGAACTATGTGAAACTGAAACAAGTTCAGTTTGACGAAAACAATTACTTTTTAGATAGCCTCTTTATATTAACAAAATATAGCCTGTTTTATTACTCTCCCTCTGGAATGGCAAATTCAATACCATCATCTTCAAAAGAGCCCTCTGCAAGCTCTTGTGCCGCTGTTGCCTTAGATCCTCTAAAATAGAACTTTATACGATATACTATATAGTATAATAACGGTACAATGATTAAGGTTAAGAAGGTGGCTATAATAAGACCATATATTACGGTCCAAGCCAGCGGTCCCCAGAAAATAACGTTATCTCCACCTATATAAATGCCTGCATCAAATTCTTGAAAGAGCCCAAAGAAATCAATATTGATACCTATGGCGAGCGGTATTAACCCCAATACCGTAGTGATGGCCGTGAGTAATACTGGGCGTAGACGCGCACGTCCTCCTTCTATAATCACCTCTTTTGTGGTGGCTACATCTAGCATCTGTTTGCCTTCTAATCCTTGTGCTACTTCTTTTCGGTCTACCAATAACTGGGTGTAGTCTAATAATACTACCCCATTATTTACAACAATACCTGCAAGTGATATAATACCCATCATTGTCATAATGATTACAAATGAGGAGCCACTGGCTATAATTCCTCCAAAGACCCCTATAAAGCTTAAAAAAATAGCAATCATTATAATGACTGGCTTTGAGATAGAACTGAATTGGAAGATCAATAAAAAGAAAATTAAGCCTAGACCTCCAAAAAATGCACTCATTAAGAATGCCATTTCTTTGTTTTGTTCTTCTATCTGCCCTGTGTAATTTACTTTTACTCCTTTAGGGAGGTCTGTAAAGTTTTGCATTTCTTCTTGTATAGCGGCAACCACAACACCAGCATCTGTGTAGCCCGCAGCAAGTGCAGAATACACTGTCACCACGCGTTTAGAATCACGGTGTTTAATAGCGCTAAAAGAAGAGGTGTTCTTTGTAGTCGTTACCGCAGATACAGGTATTTCTTTAATACGCCCTGTAGCAGGATCTCTAAAGATGATATTTTGATTAAACAATGCAGAATTATTGTATCGCTGGTCTTCTTTAAAACGCACGTAAATATCATAATCTTCTCCATCCTTTTTATAGACACCAGCTTTGCTTCCAAAAATGGCATTACGTAACTGCATTCCTACTTGTCCTACCGCCACTCCTAGTTCTCCTGCTTTCTGACGATCTACAATTACTTGTGTTCCTGGCTTTCCTCTATTTACATCAATCTTAATTTCATCTACTCCAGGGACGTTACGAGCATTGATATAGTTGCGCATTTTTTCTGCTGCACTGATCAACTCTTCATAATTATTTCCTTCTAATTCAAGGTTGATAGGATACCCTTGTGGTGGTCCAGCAGCATCTTTCTCCACAGTAATTACAACACCTGGATAAATTCCTTTTAATGCATCTTGTACCTTAAATCGTAGTTCTTCACTGTCTGCGCCATTACGGAATTTGTACTCTCGCATCGTTGCGGTAATTTTAGCTCTATGCGGCATTTCGGCTGAGCTTCCGCCGTCTGTTTGCGGATTTCCAGCGCCTTCACCCACTTGAGAAACGGATGTTTCTACCAGTGCATTATAATCAGATCCTTCTAAATATTGAGCGTCGTTAAATACTTTAAAGATACGACGCTCTATCTCTTTAGTAATAGCATTTGTCTTCTCAATTGCGGTACCTTCTGGGTATTCTATATAGGTAATAATCTGATTAGGCTTGTTGTCCGGGAAGAACTCTATCGCGGTTCGTCCAGCTCCTACGGAACCACCAAAGGCTGCAAAAGTAGCTATGAGCATAAAAAATATTCCAAAGGCAAACCCTAAAGGTCTCCATCCTTTTAATGCCCAACCTAAAAATTTTCTGTATCTATTTTCTAACCACGTTAAAAAGCGACGCTGGAAAACTTCGGCAGCACCGTGTAGTACATATTTGTATACCCACATCAGGACGATAGTGACTAATACTAATGTTCCAAAACCTCTTACGGGTCCGCCTACAAATAGGATTAAGAGTCCAATAGGAAGCATCATAAGGGAGATGCGAGTAAGAAGCTTTCGCGAAAGCGTTTTCTCATCCGTTTTCATAAACTTAGACACCAGCATCGAGTTAATGAAAATCGCTACAAATAGCGAAGATCCTAATACTACTGAAAGCGTGATGGGGAAATAAATCATAAACTGTCCCATCAATCCTGGCCATAATCCTAGTGGTACAAATGCAGCTACCGTGGTTAGGGTAGAAATTATAATCGGGAAGGCGATCTCACCTATTCCTTTTTTTGCAGCCTCTATGCGAGACATGCCTTCTTCGTCCATTAAGCGATACACGTTCTCCACAACTACAATACCGTTATCTACCAGCATTCCTAATCCCATAATAAGGGCAAAAAGGATCATCGTGTTCATGGTATACCCCATTAAGTTGAGTATCATAAAACTCATGAACATAGACATAGGAATCGCAAAACCAACAAATAGGGCGTTTTTAAATCCTAGGAAAAACATCAAGACGCCTACTACTAGAATAATCCCGAATATGATATTGTTTACCAGGTCGTTTACTTGGTTCTCCGTTTTTGCACTTTGGTCATTTGCGGTGGTGATTTTTACATCAGGAGGGAATACATTAGCCTCTGCGCTTTTAATGATCTCTGTTATTTGTTCAACGGCCTCAATCATATTTTCGCCAGAGCGTTTTTTTACGTCCAGCATCACGACGCTTTCGCTCACGTTTTCATCATCTACAGACTCTCCTTTTTCTAGGGTGAGGTCACGTGCATATGTAGTTTTATCTTCTTCTGTAAACGTTACTGTTGCAATATCTTTAAGGTATACCGCGCCGTTTTCTGATTTTACCACAAAGTTTTCAAGTTCTTCTGGAGTTTGTATTTCACCTAATATACGTATGTTACGACGTTGTCCGCTGGAAACTAGATTTCCTGCAGAGAGCGTCATATTACCATTACTAATAGCGCCTAGTACGTTGTCAAAATTGACTTTGGCAGCCATCATTTTGTAGATGTCTACAGCAACTTCTACCTCACGCTCTTGCGCACCACGTATAGTCGCTTCCTTTATTTCTTTAAGACTTTCGATTTCATCTTGTAGATACTCAGCATAGTCTTTAAGCTTATCTACAGGGTAATTTCCAGAAACGTTTACATTAAGAATAGGAGTCTCTTCTGAGATACTTAGGTCAAAGACATTAGGCTCTACTTTTGCACCATTAAAGGTGGGCCAGTCTTCGTTTGCGGTTTGAGAGTCTACCTCGTCTTTAACGCGCTGCTTTGCGACTTGCACATCCATCTTGTAATCAAACTCTACAGTGATGATGGCATAATCTTCTTGAGAAGTAGACAGCACTTCTACAACGCCAGAGAGATTTTGAAGTTTGTCTTCTAGAGGGTCTACAATAAGACGTTCTATATCTTCTGCCGTGTTACCGGGGTAGGGTGCAGATATATAAATTTTGGTTTCGTTTATTTCTGGGAAGTTCTCACGAGCCATTCCTAAGTAAGCGCTCATACCAAGCACAAGAAATAGTCCCATCAATACATAGATAATAGTGGGATTATCTATGGCCCAACTTGCTAAGCCAAATTCCTTATCTACTTTCTTTTGTTTCTTTGCGTTCATAGTCTTAGTACGTTAAGATTTTTACTTCTTGATCGTCTTTTACAGATCGTGCTCCCTCCACAATAATCTGGTCTCCCGCTTTAAGTCCTGTGAGAACCTCTATCTTATCTCCTTGCGAAAGTCCTGTAGTTATGATTTGCTGTTTTGCTACGGTGGTGTTGTCTTCCGCTTTCGCGAAAGCTGTATACACATACTGCTCACCTTCGGCATTTTCATTAATCACATTGAGAGGGATTAAAATGGCGTTATCTGATGTATAATCATTGATGGAGAGTCTCGCGGTAAGGTTAGGTTTGATGTTTCCTTTTTTGTTTGGCACATCTATTTCTATTGGGAAACTTCTGTTAGCAGGGTTGATGTAATCTCCTGCTTGTCTTATAGTGGTCTCCACGGTTTCATCCAATACTGGAAAATAAACGCTCACGTCTTTTCCTTTTTGAATGGTCTTGAGGTAGGTTTCTGGTACTTCTGCGCTTACATACATATTGCTCAGATTGACAATTCTAAAAAGAGGCATTCCTGGGGCTACGACGGTACCTTGTTCTGTAATCACATCATCTATTACACCAGAGAAAGGAGCTTTTACCACCGTTCTGCCTAGCTGGCTTTTCATTTGCTTGACCATATTTTGTGCAGACTCGTACTGTGTCTTTGCTTGTAAGAATTGAATCTCAGATCCTATCTTCTGGTTCCATAGACGTTGCTGTCTTTCAAAGGTGGTTTTTGCCAACGCCTCTTGGGTTTCTAGTTGTGCTACTTGGCTTCCTAGTCCCCCGTCGTCTATACTAGCAAGTGTTTGCCCTTTAGAAACGCGCTGTCCTTTTTTTACATTTACTCTGAGTAAAGTACCTTGATATTCTGGATATACTAGTACATTTTGTTTGGTATCAACGCTACCTTGTATCTCTACAAAATGATTGAACAGTGTATCTTTAACCATAGCTGTAGTCACAAGAACCTCTTTTTTCTCTGCAGGATTTAGGGTCTCGAGTGCTTTTTCTATTTGTGCAAGTTCTTCCTTAATAGTCGCTGCAGATGCATTGAGTTCGGCTTTTTTATTTTGAAGAGCTTCTACATTTTCTGATGCTATAATTGCTTCTGTGGATTGGGTGTGGTCGCCGCTGCAAGAGCCAAGTAGAGCAGCTGAAAGGGTTAATAAAATGGCAAATTTCATATTGGTTGATTTTTGTTGGAAGAAATTTTGTCGATGAGTCGATGAGTCGATATGTTGAGCGTTAATTTTCATATGTTACTGTTTAAGTTGGGATTTATGCAATCCATCAAGCATTGCGGTGATCTCTGAAATAGATTGTCTTATATGATGATATTTTTCTGGAGAAATAAAATTGAGGTCATTACATAAAATGACTTGATTTAATAACTCTAGTGCAGAGCCGTAAGATATTTCTGTAAATCTGGCTTTATCTTTTGATGTATGTCTTCCAGAGCCTTCAGCTATGTTAGATGATATGGAGATGGCACAACGACGCATCTGGCTTACAAGACCAAATCTTTCATCTGCAGGGAAGGACTGTGTTTCTTCATAAATTACTTTAGAAAGCACGCGCGCTTTTTGCCAGACGCTCAATTTTTCAAACCCAAATATTTTCATTCTTTCATCTAATGTTTTAATTTTTACTCCTAAACTCCTAAACTCCTCAACTCCTCAACTCCTCAACTCCTCAACTCCCCATCCTACTTACTACTATAATTAGGTGTATTGAGGACCGTTTCTAATTCGGCTTTTGTGGTTACAATGTTGAGCATAGATTGTAATACTTCTTGTTGTATTCCGTATAGTTGTGTTTGGGCTTGCCTTAAATCAAAACTAGAGCCTACACCTTCTTGAAATTTGATTCGATTTTTGTTTTCGATGCGTTCGGCAAGAGCTAGGTTGTCCTTTTTGTTTTGAAAAGTATTTATGGCAAATTCGTGGTCGTTTTTTGCTTTCGCGAAAGCGAGTTCTATCTGTTGTATGGTATTTTCAAGATCTGAAGTAGCTTGCTCTAGTGCTATCTTGGCTTTTGCGGTTTTAGCATTGCGCATTCCAGAGCTAAAGATGGGAACATTTAAGCTCACTCCGGCAATACTCTGAGCAAACCATCGGGTATTACTATCAAGAAATACAAAGTCATTTGCTCCAGTTTGTGTTCCTAAACTTACAAAACCAGCTAGGGAAGGAAGAGCACGACTTTTTTCCAGTTTTAACTCTAACTCTCGCTGTTCTGTAAGATTTGTAGCTATTTTCCAATCTACATTGTTGTCTACAGAAAAGTTGCCTGCCATTAGGTCTAAGGCAGGAGTGGCGAGATCTTCTAAAGATTGGGTAAGAGTGGTTTTTGTATCTATATCCAGCCCGAGAGCGTTGTTAAACATTTGCAATGCAATGTCTTCCATACGTTGTGCATTGTCTCGCTGGTTTTGTAGCTGTTGGTAGGTGAGTTCTAGTTGCTCTGCATCTTCTGCTTCGGTGAGGCCGTTTTCTACAATGATTTTTGTCTCTTCTAGATTTTTTTTGAGTGTCGCTAGATTGCGATCTATGATAGCTACACTTTCTCTAGCAATAAGCACACCTCCATAAGCATTGATCACACCCTTGCGTACTTCTAGTTGTGTTTTTTCATTGGCATTTTCTGAGAATGCAAGAAATGTTTTTGCAGCTTGGAGCCCTACTAGGTAGGAGCCATCAAAAATTAGTTGATTGAGGGTTGCGCCTATTGTAGCATTTTGTTTCACCCCAAAAACTACGGGCTGAAATGTTCCAGGCTCACCGCCAAAAAATTCTGCTGGGATAAAAGACGTGGGCTGGATAATTTGATTTTGATAATCTACAGCACCATTAATCTGAGGTAAACCAGTTGCGGTGGTTTCCCATTTTTGTTTGATAGCTTTTGCAATATCTCTTCGTGCATTTATAGCCGTACGGTTGCTATCTAGGGCAAATGTAACTGCTTCTTCTAAGGTGAATTGATAGCTTCGCTGTTGTTGCCCATAACCATAACTGGAGAGTAACACAAGTAAGAGGGTGGTTCGTATATATTTCATTAATCTTGAGTTGAATGAATTAGGTTGTTTAATATTTTACGTCCTTTGGGAGTTACAATACCACGCAAGTGGTACTCTAGAAAGGATTCAAAAAGATCTTTGGGTGAAAACATTGTACTAGGAAATAACTGAGAATCCTTAATCCCCGTTACCCCATTAAAGTAGATGCGGCTTACAAAATCTACGTCTATATTGTCTCTAAATAATCCTTCTTCTAGGCCACGTTTTATATTATCTACAACACATTCTTGCATATAGTGAAACTGACGTGCTTTGAGTGATGCGTATATTTTAGGGTAATACTTTTGAAGTTGATGCATCGGAGCAGATGCCTCATCCTTAAGATGGTGCATTACTTGTTTTTTGATCTCGTACACCTCTTCTATGGGGTTTTGTTTACGGGCGCAAACACCATCAATTACGTTGCAAATATTCTCAAAAAGTTTATCGACCACTACTGCAACAATAGTCTCTTTGTTGCTATAATGCTGGTATAGAGTCTTCTTAGACATAGCAAGTTCATTTGCAATGTCATCCATCGTCACACTTTTAAATCCTTGATTTAAAAATAATTCTGTGGCGGTATGAGTAATGGTGTCTTTCATAAAAGTTGAACAAAAGTACATAGGAAACTTTAGAAACTCTAAAAGTTTCCTAAGTTTTTACATTTTTTTAACAAGTTATTATGCTTTTGCAAAAGCGCACCACTTCTCAATACCACGGGAAGTCTTATTTTTGCATTTCTAAAAGTATGCTATGCGATCTGTGCCCGAATATTCATCTCTATTTATAGATTATCTCGAAAAGAATTCTATAGCTAAGGAGCCTTATAATCTTTATGAGCCTATAGATTACATATTAAAATTAGGAGGGAAGCGATTACGTCCTGTACTTACATTACTAGCTACAGAGCTCTTTGATGTGTCGTATGAAAAAGCCTTGGATGCCGCACTAGCCATAGAGATTTTTCATAATTTTTCTTTAGTGCACGATGATATTATGGACGATGCTCCGTTGCGTCGTGGGCAACAAACCGTACACGAAAAATGGGATATAAATACGGGAATTCTCTCTGGAGATGCGATGCTTATACAAGCATACCAACTCTTTGAGAATTATGAGGGTGAGACTTTTCGCGAGCTTGCGAAGCTTTTTTCTAAAACAGCCATAGAGGTCTGTGAAGGACAGCAATACGATGTGGATTTTGAAACTCGTGACGATGTGACAATCCCAGAGTATTTAAAGATGATTGAGTATAAAACTGCTGTCTTAGTGGGCGCTGCCTTGAAAATGGGAGGAATTGTTGCTGGAGCTACTAAAGAATGTCAAGAAGGACTGTATAGTTATGGTCGTGATTTAGGAATTGCATTCCAGTTGCAGGATGATTATTTAGATGCCTTTGGGGATCCAGAAACCTTTGGGAAACAAGTGGGAGGTGATATTATTGAGAATAAAAAGACATTTTTATACTTAACTGCCTTACAAAAATCTGCTCAGGATGAGGCGCAACAATTAGAGCATCTTTTTTCTATTGCGCCAAAGGATCCATTAGAAAAAATAGAAACGGTAAAACAGCAGTTTATCCATAGTGGAGCCGCTAAGGCTACGCAAGAAGAAATGGAAAAATATACGCAGCAGGCATTTCAGTCGTTGGAGCGTATTGCTATTTCAGAAGATAAAAAAGAGATGCTACGCCAGTTCGGGTTAGGCCTTATGAAGCGTACGGTTTAAAAATACACCCTTACAAAAGGCTGCCAGGCCGTATTGTAAATACCGTCTGCCTCTTTAAAAAGTACATTGTAGCGCACTCCCACGGCGCCTAGACTATTGCCGCCTATATTGAGGCGATAACCTCCACCTAAAAACAGTGCAGTGTTCCAAAACGGTTCTGGGTCAGAACCTCCATCAAAAGACTGACTCACTCGTAATTGCTCAAATTCTCCAGACAATTGTAGAAAATCTAATGGATTAGCTAGTATTATGGCACTTCCTCCGATAAGCGTTGTGCGAGTATCTGCAAACCTTTGATAGGTATAATTTAAACCTGGACCAAAAGCTACATATTGGTTAGGTTGGTACAGTGCACTAGGAGCAACACTAATATTAGTAACATTGTTCCCAAAATTAAGCCCTAGTCCACCACCAAAACGTACTTTTTTCCAGAAGTCACTTTTGGGTTTTATCGGTTCTTCTTGAGCCATAGCTGTTGGCGAAAAAAACAAAATTGCAATTAAAATTAAAAACGGATAGGTACGAGTGATCATTTTCATAAGATAGAATACTAATTATCTGTTATAAATATAGGAAAACTATATCCTAAAATCTTAAAAGTCGTATTTTTGTAGTAGCAAGGTCACTTGACCGACTATTTTTACCTATGATGGATAGATTTTCATTTTTAAATGCAGCACATACAGCATATTTTGCTGAACTTTACGATCAATATTTACTAAATCCAGATAGTGTAGAACCTAGCTGGCGCGCTTTTTTTCAAGGTTTTGACTTTGGGATGGAAAGTAGCGAGGCCGTTTCTAGTGAAATGGGGGGTGTGCCAGTAATTCCTGAAGCTGTTCAAAAAGAATTTCAAGTAGTAAAACTCATTGACGGATATCGTACCCGTGGTCACCTGTTTACAAAAACAAATCCCGTACGTGCACGTCGCAAATATGTGCCTACTTTAGAGATTGCAAACTTTGGGTTGGAAGAAGCAGATCTGGACAAACAATTTGAAGCAGGCTCTATTTTAGGATTAGGCAAAACGAGCTTACGCGAAATACGCCGTCACCTAGAAGCCATCTATTGTGATGCCATAGGTATAGAGTATATGTACATTCGTAATCCTGAACGCAGACAATGGATTCAAGATTGGTTGAACAAGAATGATAATCACCCAAGCTTTGAGCCTGAGGAGAAAAAGCATATTCTTAAAAAATTAAATCAAGCCGTTTCTTTCGAAACCTTTTTGCACTCTAAATATGTAGGGCAAAAACGTTTCTCTGTAGAAGGGCTAGATGCTATGATACCTGGACTAGATGCACTTATAGAGCGTGGTTCAGAAAAAGGGATTGAGCAATTCATATTAGGGATGGCCCATAGAGGTCGTCTTAATGTACTAGCTAATATTTTTGGAAAGTCTCCAGAAGCTATTTTCTCAGAATTTGATGGAAAAGAGTACGATGAGGACGAACTTTTTGACGGAGATGTAAAATATCATATGGGATGGACGAGCTTTCGCGAAAGCGATAAAGGTCATAAAATCCGTATGGATCTAGCACCCAACCCATCACACTTAGAAACTGTAGGGGCTGTTATAGAAGGAATGTCACGTGCTAAAATTGATAATCAATTAGGAGGTGACGAGAAAAAAATTCTTCCTATTGCCATACACGGAGATGCCGCTATCGCAGGACAAGGAATCGCTTACGAAATTGTGCAAATGGCGCAACTGGATGGCTATCGTACAGGAGGAACCATACACATTGTAGCAAATAATCAAGTTGGGTTTACGACCAATTATCTGGATGCAAGGTCATCTACCTACAGTACAGATGTAGGTAAGGTAACACTATCTCCAGTACTTCATGTAAATGCAGATGATGTAGAGGCCGTGTGCCACGCATTTCATTTTGCTTTAGACTTTAGAATGGAGTTTGGCAGAGATGTCTTTATAGATATTCTAGGATATCGTAAGTATGGACATAATGAAGGTGATGAGCCTATGTTTACACAACCTAAATTGTACAAAGCGATCAAGAAACATAAAAATCCTAGAGATATTTATGCAGAGCGTTTATTGCAAGAAGGTGTTATAGAGTCTGGTTTTGTTAAAGACTTAGAAAAAGAATATAAAGGAGATCTAGAAGAAGATCTAGAAGCATCTCGTAAAAGAGATAAAACAGTCATTACAGAAATTCTTGCAGATGATTGGGAAGGATACGAATTAGGAAGTAAAGAAGATATTCTTACGCCTATAGATACTACATATGATCTCACAAAGCTCGATGCATTAGCAGATGGAATTACAAAATTGCCAGAAGACAAGCAGTTTATACGTAAGATCCAGCGTATCGTGGCAGATAGGCATAAACAGTATACAGAGAAAAATTCGTTAGACTGGGGTATGGGAGAATTACTCGCTTATGCTAGTTTAATGGAAGAAGGCTTTAATGTTCGTATTTCTGGGCAGGATGTAGAGCGAGGTACGTTCTCACACCGTCATGCTATTATTAAGACAGAGGATGATGTAGAAGAGATTAATCTCCACAATCGTCTGGACGTTTCTGGAAGGATGGATATTTATAACTCACTGCTCTCAGAGTATGGAGTTGTAGGCTTTGACTATGGATATGCAATGGCATCGCCTAAAACATTGACGATATGGGAAGCACAATTTGGAGATTTTTCTAACGGTGCCCAGATTATGTTAGATCAGTATATCTCTGCGGCAGAGTCTAAGTGGAAAACACAAAACGGTCTCGTGATGTTATTACCACATGGGTACGAAGGTCAAGGTTCTGAGCACTCTAGTGCTCGAATGGAACGCTACCTACAATTATGTTCTACAGATAATATGGTGATGGCAGACGTAACGACTCCAGCCAACTTTTTCCACCTATTGCGTCGCCAGATGAAGTGGAACTTTAGAAAGCCACTTGTTGTATTTACACCTAAATCATTGTTAAGGCATCCACTTGTGGTAAGCACTAAGGAAGAACTGGCTACGGGAAGTTTTCAAGAAGTATTTGACGATACAAGTGTAGATAAGAAAAAGGTAACTTCCTTAGTCTTCTGTACAGGTAAGTTCTATTATGATTTACTAGAGCGAAGAGGAGAGAATGGAAGAGAAGATGTAGCTTTGGTGCGTATCGAGCAATTGTTTCCATTACCTCAAAAACAGCTGGCAGATATTATTGCAAGCTATCCTAATGTAACAGATTTTGTATGGGCGCAAGAAGAGCCTCGCAATATGGGAGCTTGGGGATACATGCTTATGAATTTTGATCAAGTGAAGCTACGTATAGCCTCACGTCACGTATATAGTTCGCCTGCTGCAGGAAGTAGCACGCGCTCTAAAGCAAGACATAAAAAAGTAATTGATAGCGTTTTTGAAACGCCAAAGAACTAAATAAATAATCAATTTGATGCGGATGTTAATGAGTCCGCTTTCGCGAAAGCGTAATTAGAACAACTATGGTTTTAGAAATGAAAGTCCCTTCACCGGGAGAATCCATCACCGAAGTAGAAATTGCAGAATGGCTTGTACAAGACGGCGATTATGTAGAAAAAGATCAGGCAATTGCCGAAGTAGATAGCGATAAAGCTACTCTTGAGCTTCCTGCAGAAATGAGTGGAGTGATTACCCTCAAAGCAGAAGAAGGCGATGCTGTAGAAGTAGGTGCGGTGGTATGTCTTATAGATACATCTGCAAAGGCCCCTGAAGGAAATAGAAAAAAGGACAAAGCTCCTAAGACTGAAGAAAAAGCGGCACCTGCTCCTAAAGTAGAAGCGCCAGCTGCAAAAACCTATGCTTCTGGAACACCAAGTCCTGCTGCAAAGAAAATCCTTGATGAAAAAGGAATGACTGCAAGTCAAGTTACGGGTACTGGGAGAGATGGTCGTGTGACTAAGGAAGATGCAGTACAAGCACAACCTTCTATGGGAACACCAGGCCCTGGAACAAGAGGAGAAAGTCGTACAAAACTATCTATGTTGCGTCGTAAAGTGGCAGAGCGTTTGGTCGAGGCTAAGAATACTACGGCTATGCTTACCACCTTTAACGAGGTGAATATGCAGCCTATCTTTGACTTGCGTAAACAATACAAAGAAGATTTTAAAGCAAAGCACGGTGTGAGCTTAGGATTTATGTCCTTCTTTACGCTAGCTGTTGTGAGAGCACTAGAAATGTATCCTGCTGTAAACAGTATGATAGATGGTAAGGAGATGCTTACCTTTGATTATAAAGATATTTCTATTGCCGTTTCAGGCCCTAAAGGATTGATGGTGCCTGTAATTCGTAATGCAGAGAACCTTTCTTTTAGAGGAGTGGAGAGCGAAGTAAAGCGCCTTGCGATACGAGCTCGTGATGGAAAGATTACGGTAGACGAGATGACAGGAGGAACATTTACCATTTCTAATGGAGGAGTATTTGGATCTATGTTATCTACCCCTATTATTAATCCACCACAATCAGGTATTTTAGGAATGCACAATATCGTCCAGCGTCCTGTAGCCATAGACGGACAAGTGGTCATTGCACCTATAATGTTTGTGGCGTTATCATACGATCACCGTATTATTGATGGTAAAGAATCTGTAGGATTCTTAGTAGCTGTAAAAGAAGCATTAGAAGATCCTATAAATTTATTAATGAATGGCGATCCTAAGAAAGCTTTAGAAATGTAATCCAGCGTTACAAATCATATAAAGCGCCCAATCAATTAGGTTGGGCGCTTTTGTTTTTTATTCTTGAGATACAAACAGTTATACTGGTAGTCTATCACACCTTTACCTAGATTTAAAATATCTGCTCCCAATATGCCGTGAATGGGTTGTGCTTTGTGATTTTCTAGGGCGGTGTTTACGTGAGTAAGGTCAAAAAGAACAATATCAATTCCTTCTCTTTTCCAAGTACTAATTTTTACGGTATTGTGTTTAGATAACCGAGTTATCATATCTGTTGCGCCGGCTCCAGCAGCCAGCACTTCACTGTCTTCACTAAGGAGTTTGAAGTGGTCTACATATTCTAATCCTATGCAAGAACTAGAAGCACCTGTATCAAGAATAAATAAACCTTTGATACCATTAATACTAGCCTTAAGCTCTAGGTGATTTGTGGGCGTTGCCTTTAGCTTAATTCTTGTATACCCTTTTTCCAGTAAAAATTCTCGAAGACTTCCCATAGTACCGCAAAAGTAAGAAAGTGAGGTGGGTTTTGTTTTTGCGGAAGCGTAATACCTCATATTTTTGCATAATGCAATTGATAGACACCCATACCCATTTATACAGTGAAGCATTTGATGAAGATCAAGATGTAATTATACAACGAGCTATAGATGCTGGAGTACAAACTTTTTATATTCCTGCGATAGACTCTGAGTATACAGAACGCATGTTTTCTCTAGAAAAAATGTATCCAGATCGTATGCGTCTTATGATGGGGTTACACCCTACTCATGTGAAGTCCGAAAGTTACAAGGAAGAGATGGCTCACGTGATAGCACAACTTGAACAACGATCTTTTGTGGCAATAGGAGAGATAGGGATTGATTTATACTGGGATAAAAGTACGCTTGCACTCCAGCAGCAGGCCTTTAGAACTCAAATACAGCTGGCTAAAAAATACAAGCTCCCAATAGTAATACATTGCCGTGATGCTTTTGATGAGGTTTTTGAAGTGTTAGAATCTGAAAAAGGAGAAGAGCTTTTTGGGATTTTTCATTGTTTTACGGGAACAAAGGAGGAGGCTTTTAAAGCCATTTCTTATAATATGAAATTAGGAATAGGGGGAGTAGCCACATTTAAGAATGGTAAGATTGATCAATTTCTTGCAGAAATATCTTTAGAACATATAGTGTTGGAAACAGATGCGCCCTATCTTAGTCCAGTGCCGTACCGGGGAAAACGCAATGAAAGTAGCTATCTAGTTTTAGTTGCAGAAAAGTTGGCCACTATTTATAATAGGAGTTTGGCAGAAATAGCCCAAATTACTTCTGCAAATGCGCTTGCTGTTTTTGAGTAAAACTCCTAGAATTTTTGCACATTTGCTTTGGTTATTAAAAAATAGTCTTGGCTTCACAGGTAGATCATATACGTCCTTATCATGATGAGGAAGTTCACCAAGCGCTTAAACACGCTTCTAAGCATCCTTATTTTAAGGTGTTACTGCAATTTACATTCCCAAGTAAAACAGAAGAAGCGATAGAGGAAGTACTAGATAGATGTACCTCCATCTACGATTTTCAAACACTGGTTATTTATAAATCTGTACGTAACCTATTGCTCAAGAGTAGTGATGGTTTTAGTTATTCTGGTTTTGATAAGTTGGATAATAAAAGTTCGTATCTTTTTATATCTAATCACAGAGATATTGTACTTGACACCTCGCTATTAAATGTAGCGCTCTACGATCATAATAAGGTAATGACAGCAAGTGCTATAGGAGACAATTTAGTGCAGAAAGATTTTCTTATGGAACTTTCTAAACTTAATCGTAACTTTTTGGTTCAGCGCGGGTTGGCGCCTCGTGATATGTTACAAAGTTCTAAAGTACTTTCTCAGTATATGCGTGACCTACATACAAGCGGCAGATCTGTATGGATTGCACAACGAGAGGGGCGCACTAAAGATGGGAATGATCAAACCCAACAAGGGGTGTTAAAAATGCTTGCAATGGCAAAGGGAGATAGCTCTCTCAAAGATTATTTGAAATCACTGCGCATTGTTCCTGTAAGTATTTCTTATGAGTATGATCCTACAGATATTCTCAAGGTTCCAGAACTCATCGCAAAACAGCGTCATATACCTTATGTAAAAACGCCAAATGAAGATTTTAACAGTATCCTTAAAGGAGCACTAGGGTTTAAAAAAAGAATACATATTGCCATTGCACCGTTTGAGGAAGAAGCATATGATATACTAGATGAGAAAGGAAGTGAAAATGAGCGTTTACAAGCTTTCGCGAAAGCGATAGATCAAAAAATACATTCTCATTATAAATTGTGGCCTTCTAATTATATCGCCTATGATAAATTGCATAATGTGACAAAGTACCAAGAGCATTATGATGCGTTAGAACTTCGCCAGTTTGACCGCAGGTTAGAACGACGCATAGATGTGAACGATGAAATGGCTCATGTGAGTTTCTTAAAAATGTATGCAACCCCAGTTATAAATGATGAGCAAAATGATAGATAATCCAAGAATATTACTCATCTATACAGGCGGGACAATTGGGATGGTTAAAGACTACAATACGGGAGCGCTTAAAGCATTTAATTTTGATAAGCTTCTTAAAAATATTCCAGAATTACGTTTGCTAGACTGCGATATTACAACGGCCTCTTTTGATACGCCTATAGATTCGTCTAATATGAATCCGGATTATTGGACTCAATTGTGCGAAATTATTGAAAAAGGGTATAACGATTTTCAGGGGTTTGTGGTACTGCACGGAAGCGATACCATGAGTTACACTGGATCTGCGCTAAGTTTCATGCTTGAAAATCTTGGGAAACCTGTGATCTTTACCGGTTCTCAATTGCCTATTGGTGATTTACGTACGGATGCAAAAGAAAATCTTATTACAGCAGTACAACTTGCAGCGTTGAGTAAAAGAGGTAAACCATTGATACAGGAAGTGTGTTTATATTTTGAGTACAAATTATATAGGGCAAATAGGACCACTAAAGTAAGTGCAGAGCATTTTGAAGCGTTTGATTCTCCTAATTACCCGCCACTTGTCACTTCTGGAGTGCACCTTGCTATTAATGAAGAGGCTTTATTGCGTCCTGGCAGAAGACCTTTTAAAGTCCATAAGAATTTAATTAGAGACATACTTGTCCTAAAAATGCATCCTGGTATACCAGAGCGCATGGTTTGCGCAATGCTCGAGATACCCAATGTAAGAGGAGTGCTTTTAGAAACCTACGGATCTGGAAATACCACAACGAAACCTTGGTTTATAGAGAGTATAAAAAAGACTATTAAAAAAGGAATACCTGTCATTAATATAACCCAGTGTATTTCAGGTAGTGTGCAAATGGGTAATTATGAAACGAGCGTGGCTTTAAAAAAAGCTGGCGTTATAGGAGGTAGAGATATGACCACTGAGGCTGCACTAGCAAAAATGATGTACTTGTTAGGCCAGCAATTGGGTCCTAAAGTATTTAAATCTGTATTTGAGACTTCTCTGCGCGGAGAGCTGTCATAATTTTAAGACACAACGTTTTAGTAGTTCATTTATTTTTTGTTATTTGGCGCTCCTTTTGAGGGGGTATTTTTTTTGCTTTCGCGAAAGCAAAAAGATTAATAGAGAGGTGGCCGAGTGGTCGAAGGCGCACGCCTGGAAAGTGTGTAAACGGCAACGTTTCGAGGGTTCGAATCCCTTCCTCTCTGCTAAAGTTTATAACTAGCGCATACAGTAATTGATTTCGCTAAGAAAGTCCTGGGCAAGAAGAAATGAATCTGCAAAGTGTATTGAATACTTAAAAAATATAAAATACACTGAGAAGCGTGAATTGTTGGTGCATTAAGAATATAGAGATTGGGTTGCTCCAAAAATTATTTTCTGAATATAAATTATGAGCATTTACAGCGGTTTTATGTTAAAAAAGCAACTGCGATATATTTAATAAAAAACAGAGATGAGTTGATATTCAATAATATGTGTCAGAACTCGGTATTCTCTGAATCAATTTTTAAGAATTATTCTAATTAATTACTATATTTAACCCTTTACTAATTTAAATTTAAGATCAAGAGCAATGAAAAAATTATTTTCTATTATGGCAATTGCCGCTGTTATGGCTTTAGGTACAGTTACCGCAAAGGCAAATAATGCGCAGACAACCGTTCCAGTTCAAATCCAGCAAATAATAGCTAATGTAGAGCCAGGAGCAACTTTTCAAGATGATGTTGCGGCAGATGACGTACCATTTACACAAGTACTTAAAAAGAACTTTATAGATGGAGGTCCTGGATTTATGGGAATCGTTTTGGTTTGTTTGATTTTAGGTCTAGCGATTGTAATAGAACGTATTATTTTCTTAAATCTTGCTACAACAAATACTAAGAAGTTAGCTCAAAATGTTGAGGACGCTTTAAACAGTGGAGGAGTAGAAGCAGCTAAAGAAGTTTGTCGTAATACTAAAGGACCTGTTGCCTCTATATATTATCAAGGACTTGATCGTATGGATGAAGGAGTTGAGGCTGCAGAGAAAGCGGTTGTAGCCTACGGAGGAGTGCAAATGGGACAGTTAGAGAAAAACGTTTCTTGGGTGTCTTTATTTATAGCACTAGCACCTATGCTTGGTTTCATGGGAACGGTAATTGGTATGATTCAATCGTTTAACAAGATTGAAGCTGCAGGAGATATGAATCCAGCACTCGTTGCAGGAGGTATTAAAGTAGCACTTCTTACAACTGTATTTGGTCTTATTGTGGCTATTATACTTCAGATTTTTTACAATTATATCATTGCTAAAATAGATAGTATCGTGAATGATATGGAAGATGCTTCTATTACATTAATGGATCTTCTTGTAAGACACAAAAAATAAGTAGTAATCTTTAAACACAGTTAAAAAATGGGATTACATAAAATTTTAAAAATAGTAGGTCTTATCCTTTCAGTTCTTGCTGCTATATGGCTCGTAAGAATTGTAATTACAGGAGATACCGCTATAGAAAATGATGGAGATCTCCAGAATAGTCTGGTAACTCCTTTTATATACATAGCGTATATAACGATGGCAATTGCCGTTGTACTCGTCTTAATCTTTGTTCTCAAAGGACTGGCAAGTGGTAACGCAAAGAATACCTTAATAGGATTAGGAGCTTTTCTAATAGTGATAGCAATATCATATATGTTAGCTTCAGGAGTAGAAACACCTCTTAAAGATGGGGAAATGCTTTCTGCTAATGGTTCTAGGTGGGTAAGTGCTGGATTAAATGCCTTTTTTATACTAGCGGCAGTAGCTATTATTTTAATGGTTTTGTCTGGTGTTAAGAAAATAGCAAAAAACTAAATTATGGCAAGAAGATCAGCACCAGAAATTAATGCAGGATCTATGGCAGATATTGCTTTCTTGCTACTCATATTCTTTCTAGTAACAACTACTATAGAGAAGGATAGAGGATTGATACGTTCATTACCGCCAGATCAACCAACAGATGTTGAGCCACCTATCATTAAGGAGAAAAACCTTTTTGTAGTAATCGTAGGTAAAGATGGAGATCTCTTTGTTGAAGATGAATTGATGGATATTAAAGACTTAAAAGAAGCTGCTATTGCCTTTTTAGATAATGGTGGAGTTCCTGCAGGTCAAGAAGGACATTGTGATTACTGTCAAGGTGCACGTGATGCCAGTTCTTCTGATTATCCTGATAAAGCCATTGTGACGGTCAAAAACCACAGAGAGTCTTCTTTTGAGAACTATATTTTGGTTCAAAATGAGCTAGTAGCTGCTTACAATTTCTTAAGAAATAGAGAAAGTGTTAGATTGTATGGATGGAAGTATACCGAGGTAAAAGCCGCTATAGACGAAGGTCTGTATACAGGTGATGAGGATAAAGCAAAAGAGAAGTTAAGTATCATCAAGAAGATGTATCCACTTAAGCTTTCTGAGATTGATCCTAATAGTTAATTATATAGCATAAATATCTAGAATATGTCAAAGTTTAAACAAAAAAAAGGGGGAGATTTACCTGCAGTAAATACGGCGTCTCTACCAGATATTGTATTTATGTTACTTTTTTTCTTTATGGTTGCTACGGTACTTCGTAAAAATGATGTAAAAGTGGCCCAAGGTTTACCTACATCAGACCAAACAGAAAAGCTAAAAAAGGACAGAAGTGTATATATCTATGCCGGAAAACCAGGTCTTGGATATAAAGAGTTAGGTACTGAAGGTAAGATACAGATAGGTGATAAGTTTGTTAATATTGATGAGGTACAACCAGCTATTCTTGAGGAGCGTGAGAAATTGCGTGATGAGCTAAAGGATAGAGTGATGGTAGCCTTTAAAGTAGACAAAGAGACAAACTCCGGTCTTATTTATGACGTTAAACAAGAGCTTAGAGAAGCAAATCTTCTCAAAGTAATCTATGTAACTACTCAATCAGAAGATGCTGTAGAGTAGTATAATTTTAAATTAGGGAAAAACGCCGTATATGTTATGTACGGCGTTTTTTTGTTATGTAAACAAACTGTAATTTATTACGTTATCTTTGATATAAATCTTATGTTTTGTTGAGATATTTCTTTTTATTCTTAGCCATTTTAGGTAGTGGCATAACATACGCACAAGAAAATTTGCAAGATGTGCAAGTTATAGACTCGCTTTATAGAGAGGATCAACTTTATGTAGGACTCACTTTTAATCTCTTAGGGAATAAGCCAGATGGCGTTAATCAAAACGGTTTTAGTGGGAGCTTACAAGGAGGTTTTATACGAGATATGCCTATTAATAATAAGAGAACAAAGGCAATTGGGATCGGTTTAGGTCTAGCTGTCGATACTTTTAATCATAACTTATTTATTGGTGAGGAGTTAGATAATGTAACAACCATTTATGAAGTAATACCTTCGAGTATTAATGAAGATAAAAATAGGTTTACATATTATACTTTAGAAATGCCCATAGAGTACAGGTGGCGCACCTCTACTCCTACAAAATATTCATTTTGGAGAATCCACGGAGGTGTACGATTGGGATATATTTATAGATTTAAGAGTACTTTCGAACAAACAGACAATATCGTGGTGCAGACAGATATTCCCGAATTGAATAAACTCCAATATGGTTTAACACTTAGTTTTGGATATGGAGCTTTCAACTTTCAGGGGTATTATGGGCTTAATACTTTATTTAATGAAGATGCCCTTGTTGAGGGAGAATCCTTAAATTTACAAGTCTTACGTCTGGGGATACAATTTTTCTTCCTTTAAGACCTGTTATAACCAATAATTAAATACTAGGAGTTGCGGCATAAACCCCACAATACAGCCTACAATAAGCTCGCGATACGTGTGGGCTTTTGCTTCTAGTCTAGAGCTAGCTGTGGCTCCTATAGCTATAATAAGAATGCATAACAAAGGCAGTAAGTTTTTACCAAAATGAAGGCTCAACCCTAAAATAAAAGTTGCTAAGCCACTTACCCCAATCATATGTAAACTGGTCTTAAACTTGAAAAAAACGAGTATTAGAGCTGCTATACTAGAACCTAATATCCCTACAAAATAAAAGTATAGTTCTGGAATTTCATATCCATCAAAGACGATTTGTAGCAGCAAGAACGTAAAAGCTGCTTGCATTAATAAAGGATATTTGCGCTCATTAACTGCTTTGAGATGAATTTCTGTTACTTGCCCAAGGTTTTTGAGCATATAAAAGCTCAATATTGGAATTATAATAGTCATGATGCTAGTAGCGAATATCTTGGAATATAAAAATTGACTATTAAAAAAGCGAGGGCTGATTATAAAATAGAGCACTACACCAGCAATAGGCATAAAAAGAGGGTGAAAAATATAAGAAAAGCTTCTAAGTAAATATTTCATTAAATCTTCTTACGTAGTCTGGCAACAGGCATATCTAGTTGCTCTCTATACTTGGCCACAGTTCTTCTGGCAATAGGATATCCTTTTTCTTTAAGTATTCTGGCTAGTTTTTCGTCTGTGAGAGGTTTTTTCTTGTCTTCCTCTTTTATTACTGTTTCTAGTATCTTTTTTATTTCTCTGGTAGAGACCTCTTCCCCTTGGTCATTAGTCATACTCTCGCTAAAGAACTCTTTAATAAGTTTTGTTCCATAGGGAGTATCGACATATTTGCTATTAGCCACTCGTGATACTGTAGAAACATCCATCCCAATCTCCTCTGCAATGTCCTTTAAAATCATAGGTCGTAAGGAGCGCTCATCTCCTGATAAAAAGTAATCTCGTTGGTAGTTCATAATAGAACTCATTGTAACAAAAAGAGTTTGCTGTCTTTGCATTACGGCTTCTATAAACCACTTTGCCGCGTCTAGCTTCTGTTTTATAAATAGGACTGCATCTTTCTGAGCTTTTGTCTTTTCTTTAGATGCTTTATAGCCTTTAAGCATATTACTATAATCTCTAGATACCTTTAATTCCGGCGCATTTCGGCCATTGAGGGTAAGTTCTAATTCACCCTCTACAATGCGTATAGTAAAGTCTGGCACGACATGTTCTACTATTTTGGTATTACTCGCGTACGATCCTCCTGGCTTAGGATTGAGTTGTTCAATCTCTGAAATGGCTTCTTTAAGCTCACCTTCTGAGATGTGAAACTTGGACATTAATTTTTTATAATGCTTTTTGCTAAAGTGATCAAAAGATTTATCTAAAATGGCAATTGCCTGTTCAATAGATTTTGTAGGCGATTTCCGTTCTAGCTGCAAGATCAAACATTCCTCTAGACTGCGAGCGCCTACGCCTCCTGGATCTAGTTGTTGTACAGTAAATAAGACTTCTTCTATCTTTTCTTCTGTAGTATATATGTTTTGGGTGAAGGCTAGATCATCCATTAAATCTGTGATGGATCTTCTTAGATATCCACTTTCATCTAAGCTTCCTACTATAAACTCTGCAATCTCTCTTTCTTCATCACGTAGTCTAAAGGTATTGAGCTGTGTCTTGAGGTATTGGTTAAATGAAGTGCCAGAAGCATAGGGGACTTGTTTGTCCTCATCATCTGCACTATAATTATTGGCACTTAAGCGATAATCAGGTATTTCATCATCACTAAGATATTCATCTATATTTACATCTGTTTCGATAGTCTCGCTATCTTCATAAGTGTCTTCAGTATTGTTAAATTCGTCATACTCATCTTTTAATTCTTCTTTACCGCTATCTAGTGCAGGATTTTCTTCTAATTCCTGCTTTATTTTTTGTTCAAAAGCCTGAGTAGGCAATTGTATTAACTTCATCAACTGTATTTGTTGAGGAGATAGCTTTTGCGAAAGTTTAAAATTAAGTTGTTGTTTTAACATAGCACGAAGTTACAAAAAAACAAGACGAGTACCGGGAAGTTTTTGGGATGTGGTTCTTTACAATTATTAGATAAACAATGCGTTTTTGTTAGAATTATGCTTTCGCGAAAGCGTGTCTAGAGCAATATAACTAGGGTTTAAAATGACCATTTCTTATAGCATAAATAACTAAGCCAGTTCTGTTTTTAAGGTTGAGTTTAGAAAATACACTATCTCGATACCCTTGTACTGTTTTGGGGCTTAGGAACATTTTTTCTGCTATTTCATTATAGGTCATTTCTGTGCAGGCATGCTTGATAAATTCTATCTCACGTTCTTTTAAGGCTAGTGCATTGTCTTCTTCTAATGATCTTACAAGAATTTTTGAAACAGTATTCGTATGGTAAACGCCTTGGCTTACAAGTTCTTTTAAAGCACTATGTAAGATAGATTTTTCTGTGTCTTTAAGTAAATACCCTCTAGCACCAGCTCGTAACATTTTTAAGATAGTATGCTCTTCTTCTTCTACAGAGAGGGCAAGTACTTTAATGTCAGGAAAGTGTTTTTTAAGATATGCTGTGGTTTCAATCCCATCCATAATGGGCATATTTACATCCATCAGTACGATATCTGGTCGTTTGTTTTCAAAAGCCAATTGATCTATAAAATCTTGTCCATGTTTACAGGTATAAAGTACTTGAAAGTCATCAAAAGAATTTACTAATCCGCTTATTGCTTGAGAAAGTAACGTATGATCATCTACTACTACTATGTTTTTCATTATGTTGTAGTTTTATAATTAAGTTTTAATCTGGCACCTTCTCCTTTCTGGGATGATATAGACATTTGCGCTCCTATAAGGCGCCCTCTCGATTCTATATTAGTAAGGCCTATGCCATTTTTTGCCCTCGCTTTTTGATAATTAAATCCAATACCGTTATCCTTTGCTATTACTTCTAAAGTATTTTCTGAGTAGGATACTTGAACATCTAGTTTTGTGGCTTTAGAATGTTTGATAGTGTTTGTAAAAAACTCTTGCAATACTCTAAAGATAATGATCTCTATTTTCTTGTCTATTTCTATCGGGGTGCCTTTTACTTTTAAAGTAGGTTCTAAATAGGCCATTCTATTAAAACGTTCTAGTTCTAGTTCAAGAGCGTCTGTAAGTGACAATGTGTTAAGAGCTTCTGGATTAATGAGTTTAGATAAGGCACGTATTTCGGTAAGACCTTTTCCTATTGTTGCAGCGGCTTCGTCTAGTTGACTCTGATCGCTGCCAGCGTTTTGTGTTTGAATTTTTGCTAGCGTTAGGAGCTGACCTATATTATCGTGAAGCTCCCAGCTTATGTTTCTGAGTGTTTCTTCCCTAATCTCTATTTGTGTTTCTGCAATTTCTTTTTCAAATCTTTTTTGAGCTTCTTGTTGTTCAGTAAGAAGGCTGTTTTTTCGTTTTATAAACACAGAGAATAGCACAGCTACAATTACTACCAGGAGTAGTAAGATAGTGACTGATACTAATACGATTATAAGTGTGCTTTTTTCGTCCATGTAAAAATGTACATAAATAAGAGGTTCATAGCAATAAAAACAAAACTAAGCCACGGTATAATGGCAGTAAGAATAAAAGTCGTGCGTTTATACGCGGGAAGATGCCAAGTAACTAAAATACAGCATATGCCTGAAATACTTAAATACACGAAAAGTAAAGTCTCGTAGTAAGACATATGGTTATTTTAAAATCTTCTTTAATTACAGGCATCGGGTAATCACAATGTTGCTTTTTTTGACCATAAGAATCCAATAATAAAGAGGAGGTTTATAGCCATACACACATACCCATGTATAGAAGATACGTACGTATAAAAAGTCTCACTAAAGATATGCAAGTTTAGATCACTAGAAACATAAATAGGAGCATATACTAAATTAAGAATGAGATTCCCTCCTATAAATATAAACTCTGGATGTTCTCTAAAATAAAAGGAGTCATTACTGCGTAGGACTTGCGATATATATATCACGGACATAATTAAAAGAATAAGTACTGCCACACAGTGCGAAATACTTAAGCGTACATTAACACTTTCTGCAGTAAAAAATTGAAAAATGTAGCATCCTACTCCTATAAAAGAAAGTATGCCTACAAGCTTTTTTAATTTGTTTTTTTGAATGTAGCGATACATCATTATGTAAAATAGTGTGAAGAAGAGAATGTTTGCACTATTATAAATCCAGCCATTGTCAAAAGTAACATACGTGCCATATAAAAAACCAACTCCTTCAGCAAGTAATCCTAGCCATAAAATAACAGGAGCTAGTATAAGTGGAGTGTGTTTGTACTTAGAGAGTTGTGAGGTGACCACGATGCATGTAAGCCCAAGAAAAGATAGGAATATAGCGTATATGATATGATAATACGACATGATATTTAAGGGTTAGGGTTTTTATTATCAAATCTATAATACAACGCAATCCCACAAAAAAGTGTAGCAACAAAAAGTAATAGCACTAGAATAACTGCTATTATGAGCCATAAAATTAAAATCTCTTCACTGTTCATAAATGGAGAACCGTTGACGTATCTGTATAATAAGCTGGAAAGTTACTTATTTTAGGGCTCCAATTTGCGGGGCATTTGCCCCTAATTAGAATCATTATTTCTTGGATTGGTCCAGATAAATCCAATAATAAAAATAACATTCATAAAGATAACTGTCGAGTTTTGAATGTTGGATAGTGTGTTCAAAGCTTCTCTAGAAAGTCGCAGGAAGTCTTCACTTGTTAGAACGAATGATAGTGGGATATAGGATATTCCAAAGAACAGATAACCTATAAAAATAAATAGTTCTAACTTGTTTTTAAGAATAATATGTTTGTTGTTTTTTAGCAAATCCACAGCATAATACAGCAATAAGATAACGAGACCTATCACAGAAAGGCTGAACATATAAACCATAAATTTTGTTATAAATGCCGAAATAAAAGCTCTGTAAATCATAACACTAAAAATGATCAAAGCGATAATACCCACGGATTTCTTACGAATAGGATTCTGAATATGCTTATAGATACTAAAGTAGAGTAAAGGGTAAGCTGTTATGAGATAGCAGTTATAAATGAAGTGATTAGTTCCTTCTATACGTAAGGATGGTATTCTCGCACAGGTTTCTGCAATTACAGTAAGCCACAATATGGGTAAAATGAGCTTTATGGGAAGATGCTTGTATTTATAAAAAAATACAGTTGCGATAATGGCCGCAAAGCACTCAAATATGAAAGTGAAATCAGTCAATAGGTAAAATTTTACTAATTGACGTAAAACTAGTCATTTAGGGTGAGATGAAGAAGTGGTTGTAGTACTATTAAAATAATAGGATAAAGGCTAGTTTGAGAAGCTAAAAGATACCTTAGCGATTTTTTACGGAAGGTGAAGGGGGTGTAATCTTATTTCCCCAATAAAAGCCAAAGGCAATCATTAGGTACGAAAGAATAGCAATGATAAAATGTATTTTATAAAGTGCTCTTACAATATCATTACTATACGTTGATATGTTTTTTTGAGCATAAATTAATACAGGAAAGGGTACGTGAAAAATCAAAAAACCAAAACAAATCAGCACAAAAAGATTTCTATTGGCCATAAATAAATGATTTCCTTTTAACTCTTCTATAAAATAAATCAATAAGCATATGACTATTAGTATAGAGGCTATAGTAAAAGAAAAACTAGTTTTAGTTTCGAATGGATTTATAGTTAATAATTCTAGAATTACCAATGCTGTATTAATTATTGCTATAAATTTAATTATTGTCCTAGGCTTTCTCTTTTGTACTTGTGAAAGAACCAGTAATATTATAGAAAGAGGTACAACTACACGATATATGTTTTTTAACATAAATCCCACAGGTTGTCCTGAAAATATATACTGACAAATAAGTTCATTAATTGGTATGTACCACAGAAGAGGAAGTAACCAAATTAATTGAGATTTTTTATACTTATATAGAAAAACCGCTGCAGATATGGCCGCTAAAAATTCAGCAATGTAACCGGCATAGTAGTAGTAGTCCATAATCAGCAGCGGTTTTAATTTTTATTGATAGTCAGGATCGTTAGTTGGTGGTGGTCTAAATGGAAAATCATTACCCGCTAAACTCTGGATATTTCCTTGAACTGGCATAGTTAAGTTAGCCTGATTGCTTCTTTGACTAGGAACTTTAAAGCATTGATCTACATAGACAGCTTTAGGTTCTTTACCAGATTTATCAATAGCAAATGCTACATCATCCGAGATTCCGCCATCTCCATATTGTTTAACTGGATTTAAAAAGACTGTGGATCTTCCATTATTTTTAGAGGGTCCATACTGAGCCAAATAGATGCGTAACCCAGTAATATCTGTTTTAGTACTCGCAGCTTCTTGCTCAATAAATGCCAAATACTGTTTTAGTTGTTTGTAGTCTACAGTTAAAGATCTCGTAGCTTGTACATAAGCTGGATCATCTGATGCTATGGGATTTCCTTGGTCATCTATATTAATATTTGCTTCAATGAGATTTGCACGATCTTCTCCGTATCTATGGTACATGTTTTCTGCTTCTTGTACCGGAATAATAATATCTGGTGCTACAATAGGAGCTGGTTCTTCTGCAGCCGTGGGCATCTGCTCACAGGACGCAAAAAATAAGACGCCTATATAGCATAGCGCCATCATTTTGAGTGTTTTCATAAATAGAAATTTTAGTTAATTGATTTCCTAAAAATAGGGTTTTTCAATTTTACAGCTTTATAAGGAAGGATAAAAGGGGCAAAAGCCCTTATTTTAATTGCTCATTTTAGAACTGAGAATAATAAAGAGAAAACGAGAAATACGAATTATGAGTGACTTAAAACTAATAACCAAGAGTTAAAAGGTAAATTATAGGTGATCGAGTATTGCGACCGTAGGAAGCAATATGTCGAGAATACCAAATGGATCGGAGATTAACGATTAACCAATGTTGACTTAAAAACACTGCATAACGAAGTAAAAATACAGGCGCATTGCGGGCGCCCAGGTAAAACCACGAAGAGTTATAAACGACGATTGTCTTATTTCTATATCTTTAGTTTCCTAATTTTCTACTGTCTACTCGCTACTTAAAATAACTAATAACTCTTAAAACTCCGCATGACCAGGAAAACGAGGATAAGGAATTACATCTCTAATGTTACCCATACCCGTAGCAAATAGTACTAATCGCTCAAAACCAAGCCCAAAGCCACTATGTACACAAGTACCAAACTTACGCGTATCTAGATACCACCATAGCTCTTCCTCAGGGATATCTAAAGCAGCCATTTTCTCTTTGAGAACATCTAGTCGCTCCTCACGTTGAGAGCCACCTACGATTTCTCCAATACCAGGAAAGAGAATATCCATAGCACGCACAGTTTTTCCATCTTCATTAAGACGCATATAAAATGCCTTAATATTTGCTGGGTAGTCAAACAAAATTACAGGGCATTCAAAATGCTTCTCTACCAAGTAACGCTCATGTTCACTTTGTAAATCTGCCCCCCATTCGTTTATAAGGTATTTAAATTTCTTCTTTTTGTTAGGCTTACTATTGCGTAAAATGTCAATAGCTTCTGTATAGCTTACGCGCTTAAAGTTATTGTCTACCACAAACTTAAGTTTGTCTCTAAGGGTCATCGTAGCTCGCTCTGCTTGTGGCTTGCTCTTATCTTCTTGAATCAATCTGTTCTCTAGAAATTCAAGGTCATCTTGACAGTTTTCTAATACGTATTGTATCACGTATTTTATAAAATCTTCTGCGAGATCCATATTGCCATCTAGGTCACAAAAAGCGACTTCAGGCTCTATCATCCAGAACTCCGCAAGGTGTCTTGATGTGTTACTATTCTCTGCTCTAAAGGTAGGCCCAAAAGTATACACCTTCCCTAATCCTAGGGCATACGTTTCTGCTTCTAATTGACCCGAAACTGTGAGGTTTGTTTCTTTTCCAAAGAAGTCTTGAGAGTAATCTACGGCTCCATTTTCAGTTTTAGGGGTATTCTTAAGGTTCAATCCTGTTACTTGAAACATTTCGCCAGCACCTTCTGCATCACTCCCAGTAATGATAGGCGTGTGAGCCTGATAAAAACCCCGCTCGTTAAAGTATTGGTGTATGGCGAACGAAAGTTTAGAGCGCATTCTCATAATCGCACCAAAGGTGTTCGTGCGCACTCTTAAATGTGCCTGCTCTCTAAGCTTTTCTAGTGTATGTCTTTTAGGTGAAAGTATGGTGAGTTTTACTTCCTCTGGATCTGCATCACCTGCAATTTCTATATTCTTTACTTTGATCTCTACACGCTGTCCAGCACCTTGGCTCTCTTCTAGTGACCCTGTAATAATTATGGCAGACCCAGTAGTAATGCGTTTTAAGAGAGTATCATCCGTATTTTCAAAGTCTACAACACATTGTAAATTTTTAATGGTAGACCCATCATTAAGAGCTACAAATTGATTTGCTCTAAAAGATCGTACCCATCCTTTTACCGTAAATTCTTGATGTATTGCATCACTTTGTAATATATCTACAATAGAAATATATGTCATATCGCATAGTTTTACTAGAGGAGCAAATATAATTTATGTTTTGAAAATAGGCCTTAGAAATGAGGTCGAGTTTTGTAAGATTACCGTTGGTTATTTTTAGAGGTATGCTTTCGCGAAAGCATAAACAATAATTCTAAACTAGCTTTTTACATCTTGATCCTCTTCTGAAGTAAGGATTTCTAGAGCAGGCTCTTTAAGAACCTTCTTGTTTGCTATACTTCTTTCTAGTGAAAGGAGTAGGGAAGGAAGTAATAGTAAGTTTGCTAGCATTGCAAATAGAAGGGTAGCACTTACAAGACCACCTAGAGCAACAGTGCCTCCAAAACTACTAATCATAAACACAGAGAAGCCGAAAAATAGCACAATAGAGGTGTAGAACATGCTCACCCCAGTTTCTCTTAAGGATGCATAAACAGATTTTTTAATCTTCCATTTATTTGCTTTGAGCTCTTGTCTATATTTGGCGAGAAAGTGTATGGTATCATCAACAGAGATTCCAAAGGCAATACTAAAGACCAAAATTGTAGATGGTTTAATTGGGACTCCTAAAAAGCCCATCATCCCAGCCGTAACAAGAAGCGGCAGTAGATTAGGGATAAGCGAAACCAATATCATTCGAAACGATCTAAACATCCAAGCCATAAATAGCGCAATGAGCAATACAGCCAGCGAGAGACTTATAACGAGGTTTAGGACAAGGTAATTCGTTCCTTTTTGGAAAACGAGCGCTTTACCTGTGAGGGTAACTTCGTATCTGTCTTTAGGGAAGAGTGTAGCGATTTTGGTTCGTAAATTATCTTCGGCACGTTCCATTTTGTCTGTGCCTATGTCTTTCATAAATGTGGTAATGCGTGCGTATTGACCTGTGCTATCTACATAGGCGCCCATAAGATTCGTACTCTCAGAAAAGCTACTAGCATAAGGTAAAATGAAGTTACGCTCATTACTGCTAGGGAGTTGGTAATATTTTGGCGAACCATTATAGTATGCCTGTTTTGCATATTTCACCAAGTTTACAATGGATATAGGCTTTGAAAGTTCGGGTTGTTCTTCTATAACATCACTCAATTCATCCATACGCTTTAAGGTAGCCAGTTTCATAACTCCTTTTTTACGTTTGGTATCAATAAGTATTTCTAGTGGCATAATACCGTCAAATTCTTCTTCAAAAAACTTAATATCCTTATAAAACTCCGTTTCTTTAGGCATATCTTCTATGAGGCTTCCAGATATTCTGATTTGGTAAATACCAATAATACTTGCCGCAAGTAAAACAATGCTAACCACATAAATCTCAATCCTACGATTACGCACCATACGCTCCATCCAGTCTACAAAACCTTCTATCCATTTTTTACCTAAGTGCTTTAGATGCTTTTCTTGAGGCGGAGGCATGTAACTGTAAATGATAGGAATGATGAGTAGGGAAAGTAAAAATATCCCAAGGATATTAATACTTGCCACAACTCCAAATTCTTTTAACAATGAACTTTCGGTAAGTATAAAAGTGGCAAATCCAGATGCTGTGGTGATGTTGGTCATTAACGTGGCATTACCAATCTTAGAAATTACCCGTTGTAGTGCTTTGGCTTTGTTTCCGTGGTTTTTATACTCTTGTTGATATTTATTAATTAAGAATATACAATTGGGTATCCCTATAACAATAATAAGAGGTGGAATAAGTGCCGTTAGGACCGTTATTTCATATCCTAACAATCCTAAAAACCCAAAGGCCCACATCACACCTATAATAACGGTTATCATAGAAATTATAGTAGCTCGGTACGATCTAAAAAAGAAAAAGAAAATAAAGGACGTGACCAGTAGTGCTGCACCCACAAAAAGACCTATTTCATCAATAATGTTTTGAGAGTTAAGAGTTCTTATATAAGGCATGCCACTGGTACGTACTTGCAATCCAGTTTCTTTTTCAAACCTGTCTATTAGAGGGATAAGGTCGTTTACTATAAAGTCTCTGCGCACGGGAGTATTTACAATATTTTTATCCAAGTAAATGGCAGAGCGCACAGTACCCGTTTCCTTATTGTAGATTAAATTCTCATAAAAAGGAAGGTCGTTAAATAGTTGTTTCCTGTAATTACTTGCCTGTTTGGAGCTAGTAACACTATCTACTATAAAAGGCTTTAAATCAAACCTTGCGGGGTTTTCCTTTTTATCTAGAATTTTGAGATCTTGGAGTGATATGGATAAGGTAACCTCTTCATACGTGTTTATTTGAGAGGCGAGCGTGTTCCACTTGTTTAGAATCTCAGGTGTAAATAGACTATCATTCTTTATTCCGATAACGATTAGGTTGCCTTCTTCACCGAATTTATCGAGAAATGCATTGTACTCCAGGTTTATTTCGTGATCATCTGGAAGAAGATTTGCCTCCGTATAGGTGAATCGCATATGTTGCCACTGGTATCCTAAGAATACGGTAAAGCCAGCTATGAGCATAAGTATGAGCAATTTGTAGCGCAAGATGATGCTTGCTACACTTACCCAAAAACCAGAACTTAAAAACTTAGCCATTGCGTGATATTACCTGCGCAAAGGTATTCTTTTATGTGGCAAATACCACAGCGTTTTGTGGGATATTCTATAGCTTTAAATTAAAGGTAAATTTAAAGGCAATATTATCTTCAAAATTAGGTAGGTGATACCCTCCGTATCTATAGGTGAGACTTGTTCCGAAACCCCAAAATAGTTTGTTAATTTCAAAACCCGACTCTGTAAAACCTTTGTTGAGGGAGCCAAAGTTAATATCGAGATGATCTTCTGGATTACGAATATCACCAATAGCAAAACGAGTAATAAAAACCAATTCAGGTTTAAATCTTTTACCTAAATCAAAAGGGGCAAGTCTATGTTTGAGCTGGGCTGTAAACAATCGATCAGAAAAGAACTCGCTAAAAAACATTGTCTCAAAACTATTTACTCCCGCTACTGAGAAGCGCTGTAAGATAGTTTCTTTAGTAGGGGCGTTAGGATACGCGTGAAACAAATGTGTTATAGGTAAATCGCCAAAGCCTACATTTCCTTCTACTAAAATTTCTGTGGCCGTTTTGTTTAGTCTATCAAGCTTGTAAAAGACTTTTGCCCCCACTTTTGTGAAATTAAAATCCCCTCCCAAGCCATCAAAAGCCTGAGAAATTTGACCAGAAATTTTAGGGTATCCATCATAGATTTCAGCAACGTCTTCTGGAGTTCTCATAAACTTGCTGCCAGGACTCCATCGCATACCTAAAGATGCCTCTGTGATATTATAGTTTCTCACCTCATTGCCGTTAATTATAAAGCGATAGGGGGTGGTTTGATCTATCCTTCTATGAGCAATTTGTAATTCAGAAAGGAGTTTTGGAGCGATGCGATATTCAAAATTAGTTCTGGTAGTGCGATGTTTGTAAAAAAGATTAATGTTTACAAGGCGTGGTTCGAATAATGAATACACACGCCTGTCAGTGAGATAAGCAAAGTTTCCTACCTCTTCAAGATCACTGTTATAAGTTAAACTTATCCAGAAATTTCTATCAGGATTTACCAAGTAGCCTCCTCCAATTCCATATTTAATATCCTTGTCCTTAAAACCATAAGCTCCATACCCTTCTAATCTGAAGCGCTCTGAAAATCCAGCATTGGTAACACCACCTAGCCCTAGTCGCAATCCTTCAAAATTGTTAAATTTTACAGGGTACGTAAGGTCAAAATCAAAAAAATTAACACTGTAATATCCCACGCTAAAGTTATTTATTGTGCCTAGCCTACGCTCTATATTTTCAGCTTTGACAATTTTTTCAATGGCATTAAAGCTTCTTTCATCTTTTAAGGAGGGTTCTTCTGAGCGATATTGCTTCCAGAATTCTTTCGAGCGTTCAATGGCATCTGGAGCTATTTTGATGGCAAATGGAGATGTTGCCTTTTCTTTCGCTTTAAGCGAAAAATTGCTGTTGCGAGTTATTGAAATTAAATACTTTTTATTTGTAAGTTGGTCCATGTCATCAGACTGGAGATTTCCTATAGAAAGTCTGCCGCCGAAGAAAGAGAAATCACGACTGCTAGAGCCTTTGTCTAAGATGAGACTTCGATTTTCTGGAAAGAATAAGCGCACCTCTTTTGAATATGTATAGGTTTGAGTGAGTCTAAGATCAATCCTGTCCTTAAGTGCTACTTCTACATAAGTAATAGCTAGTGATTTTTTATCTAAGTCCATATAACCTTCTAGACCTGGAATTGCTTGAGGTCTTTTTGGGCTAAAGGCAATACGTATCAAAGAATCATTGTCTGATATGGTTTGATAATTATAGTTTTTAATCCCTCGTCTAGAAAGAATCCCAGCATAGCGCGTGTTAAAAATCACAAAGTCTGCGTCGTAAAATGATCTAGATTGCAGATTTACAGCAAGCACTTGATATTGTACTTCTGTAAAACCTGCTAGTCGAAAACCCACTACGTTTTCTACAAAATCTTGCCGTTGTGAGTAGTACGTTTTACTAACCTTTTCAGATAAATAGGAGTGATTTCCTGTGACAAGACTATCTGTAATAACCGTCTTTTCATAAGACGTATAGTCATAATCTAATAGTGCTTTTTTGGGATCATTGGTCTTCCTATTTACGATTGCTTGTTCTATAATTTCCAGCGTATTCGTGCTGGGGTATTCCCTTTGTCCATAGTTGAGAAAAGGTAATAGAAAAATAAATGCTTTTAGAAGACGGTGCATATATTTATTGCGTATGATCAAATGTATTAAAAAAGCGACCTCGTGGGATCGCTTTTTGTATTTGTTTAACGTGGTACGTATTACACCGTCATAATTTCTTTTTCTTTTACAGTGAGCATGTTATCTATTTTAGCAATATGCTCATCTGTAAGTTTTTGCACATCGATCTCTGCGTTTTTAATAAGATCCTCTGAGGCGTCTTCCAGCTTTTTTAGATCGTTATTTGCTCCTTTCCTATCATTTCTCACCCCTATTCGAGCATCTTCTGCTTCTGATCTGGCTTGTTTTACAAGGTCTTTTCTTCGTTCCTCGGTTAATGGTGGTACGTTTATGATCACACTTTCACCATTATTCATTGGGTTAAAACCTAGGTTAGAGTTCATAATTGCTCTTTCAATTTCTTGAATAAGGGCTTTTTCCCAAGGCTGAATAGAGATGGTGCGTCCATCAGGAGTATTTACATTTGCCACCTGACTTAGAGGCGTGGGACTGCCATAGTAATCTACCATAACTCCTTGTAGCATTGTTGGACTTGCTTTTCCTGCTCTTATAGTTAAAAGACGCTTTTGCAAATGAGACAATGCATTGCCCATAGCTTCTTTGGTCGTGTCAAGTATAAATTGAATATCTTCCATTGTGGTAACATTTATTTGAACGCAAGTTTACAAAAACTAAGCCAAATTATAAATTTACGGTAGTGCCTATTTTCTCTCCAGATACTACCTTCAATAGGTTGCCTCTTTTGTTCATGTCAAAAACGATGATAGGTAGCTCATTTTCTTGGCTTAAGGTAAAGGCTGTCGTGTCCATTACTTTTAGCCCTTTTCTAAGCACATCATCAAAGCTAATAGCATCATATTTTACAGCCTTACTATCTTTTTCAGGATCTGCTGTGTATATTCCATCTACACGAGTACCTTTTAGGATTACATCTGCTTCAATCTCAATTGCCCTTAATACCGCAGCAGAGTCAGTTGTAAAATATGGATTACCAGTTCCTCCCCCAAAAATAACAACGCGTCCTTTATTGAGGTGGGCCATAGCCTTGCGTCGTATAAATGGCTCAGCAACTTCGTTAATTTTTATGGCAGTTTGTAATCTAGTTTTAGTTCCAGATTGTTCTAGAGCATCTTGCAAAGCAAGGCCATTAATAACTGTGGCGAGCATCCCCATATGATCACTTTGTACACGATCCATACCTTTACTTGCACCAGCAACTCCTCTAAAAATGTTACCACCGCCTATCACGATTGCCACTTGGACCCCTAGCTCTGTGACTGTTTTAATGTCTTCAGCATATTCAGCCAGACGATCTGGGTCAATACCGTATTGGCGTGTTCCCATTAAAGCTTCACCAGATAATTTGAGTAATATTCTTTTATATTTCATAATAAGGATAAGATTGTGCAAATATAATTGATTAAAGTTCGTTTCTTAAATACACTTAAGAAAGTATTGGATATTTGTAAAGGGTTTGTTTTGAGTAGTTTTTTACAAAAGGTAAACTCTTACAAAGAGTTACCTTGTGAGCAATTAGAGTTTAGTATCTTTAGTCATTAAAATGAATTTATTAATTATAGTTTATGAAAAATATTTTTAAAACGATTTTGTTTAGTGTCTTACTAATAGTTAGTTGTGAGGGAGATGATGACGGTTCTCCGTCTAGTGGGGGCGTATTTGATGGTGATGGATTAAGTGGAACGGCAAGTTATTCTTTGACTTTTGAAACAAATTTCAGTGAAGACTCATTTCCAACTGACTACCCAGATAATCCAACTTTTGGACCTATTCTAGTGATAACTCATTCTCCAGAAATTTCAATTTTCGAAATAGGTGAGTTGGCCTCAGATGGCTTAAAGGCTTATGCAGAGGATGGTGATGTTGGAGCGCTATCGGCTTTTATAAGTGCTGATATAGGCGAAGAAAATGAAGGACTGTTTGTTTTGTCAACCACCTCTGCTATCGGAGCGGAAGCCGCTACTACTATAGATATTACCGTAACCGAAGCAAGAACAAGAATTACTTTTTTAGCTAGATTGGACCCGAGCCCAGATTGGTTTGTAGGTGTAAGTTCTTTTGACGTCGTAAATGGAAATGAGCTGGTAGATAGTGAGATGGTAAATTTATCACCATTAGATTCGGGTACAGCTTCTGGAAATACCTATGAGGCTCCAGCCGAACAAGAAAGTGCTAATATTTCGACGTATCAAGGTTTGCCTTTTGCGGATGGACCATTTGCGAGTAGTATTGCATCTCTACTAATTGAACGCAATGACGGTTAATTTAGTAATCTTTTATGTAAAAAAAACCGCCCATTGAGCGGTTTTTTTATACATAAAAGATATTATCTACAATTATACAAGAGAAACTCTTTTAAAAGATGTGACCGTTGCGTCTCCTTTGCTAGCAACATACTCTGCAACATTCATTCCTTCATCCATAATAAAACGTTGGTCTAAAAGACATTTTTCAAGATCTAACGTTGTATTGTCTGCAATAAAACGCTCTAGCTTTCCAGGTACAATTTTATCCCAGATTTGCTCTGGTTTCCCTTCAGATTTTAATTGCTCCTTGATATCAGCTTCTGCTTGTGCAAGAACTTCTGGAGTAAGTTGTGCCATAGAGATATATTGAGGTACATTTTTAAGAGTTTTTCCTAAACGACCTAACTCAATGTTATCTTTTTCTATCACAGCGATACGAGCCTCCGTTTCTGAAGCTACATAATCAGTATCAAAATCTTTGTAAGAGAGTGTCGTAGCTCCCATAGAAGCTACTTGCATAGAAACACTTTTTGCAACTTCTGCAGCAGTATCACCAGCAGCAGATAAGCCTACTAAAGCACCAATTTTATTTCCGTGCACGTAAGAACCAACAAATGGCGCTTCGAGTACTTCAAAACCTCCTATTTCTAACTTCTCACCTATAACACCTGTTTGCTCAACAAGTTTTTCTGCTACGGTCATTCCGTCAAAATCTGCAGCAAGTAACTCATCTTTAGAATTTACGCTTAAAGCGATATCTCCAATCTTATTTGCCATAGCAACATAAGATTCATTTTTTGCGACAAAGTCTGTTTCACAGTTAAGAGATACAACAATTCCTCTCGTGTTATCTGCGTTTATTTTTGAAACAACAGCACCTTCACTAGAGTCACGATCTGCTCTTTTTTCTGCTACTTTTTGTCCTTTTTTACGAAGTACTTCGATTGCTTTGTCAAAATCTCCCTCTGCTTCTACAAGGGCTTTTTTACAATCCATCATTCCGGCACCAGTGGCCTTTCTTAATTTATTTACTTCTGCGGCTGTAATCTTTGCCATAATTTTATTCTTTTAATTTCCGCGTAGGTGGAAATCTTGTGGTTAAACTTCTCAATTTTCGCCGGCGTAGGCGGAAATCTTATTAGTATTAAAATTAAAAAAAAGTCGCTCAGCATATTTTCTTTATAGAAAGAGACTAAACGACTTTTTTATACTATAAATAGTTAATTTATTCTTCTTCTTCGCTTGCGGTAGCTTCAACTTTTGCTGGCTCTTCCTTTGCTACTGGAGCAGGAGCTGGTTCAGCGTTTTTCTCAGCTTTTGGAGCTTCTTTCTTAGGAGCATCTGCTTTCTTAGCATCAGCATCTTTTCCAGCTTTGCGTTCTGCAAGACCTTCGATTACTGCGTCACTTACGTAAGACATAATCTTGTCTATAGACTTAGATGCATCATCATTAGAAGGGATTAGATAATCTACTTGACGTGGGTCAGAGTTAGTATCTACCATTGCAAAAATAGGAATGTTCAACTTCTGAGCTTCTTTAATAGCGATGTGCTCACGCTTAATATCTACTACGAATAGCGCGCCTGGAAGACGTGTCATATCTGCAATAGACCCTAAGTTTTTCTCAAGCTTCTCACGAAGACGGTTCATTTGTAGCTTCTCTTTCTTAGAAAGTGTATCAAAACGACCATCTTGTTTCATGCGGTCGATTGTTTGCATTTTCTTGATCGCTTTACGAATCGTAACAAAATTTGTAAGCATTCCACCAGGCCATCTTTCTGTGATGTACGGCATGTTTGCTTTTGCAGCTTTGTCTGCTACGATTTCTTTTGCTTGTTTTTTGGTAGCTACAAAAAGTATTTTTCTACCAGATGCTGCAATCTTTTTAAGAGCCTCTCCAGACTCTTCCATTTTTGCAGCTGTTTTGTAAAGGTTAATGATGTGTATCCCGTTACGCTCCATATAGATATACGGTGCCATGTTAGGATCCCATCTTCTTGTGAGGTGTCCAAAGTGTACACCTGCATCAAGCAATTCTTTTACTTCAATTTTGTTTGCCATTTTCGTAATAGTTTACGTTCCGTTGGACTTTTAATTAGCAACTCCGATCTCGTCGGGGTTTAGATGCTAAACTAATTTTGAGTGAATCCGCTTTCGCGAAAGCTTTCTCAACAACGACAACTTTTTAACGCCCGAGTAATCGGGTGTCTAATTAATACTCATTTTAATATTTAAATAGATACTCAGTCGAGCTGAGTACACTTGCAAGCAAGTGATTAACGTTTAGAGAACTGGAATTTCTTACGAGCTTTCTTCTGTCCGAATTTCTTACGCTCTACCATTCTTGGATCTCTAGTCAATAAGCCTTCTGGCTTAAGAATCGCACGATTCTCTTCATCTATCTCACACATTGCTCTAGAAAGAGCAAGTCTGATAGCTTCTGCTTGACCAGTAATTCCTCCTCCGTATACATTTACTTTAATGTCAAAGTTTCCTTCGTTACCTGTAAGGGCAAGCGCTTGGTTTACTTTGTACTGTAAAGATGCAGTAGGGAAGTAGGTGTTAAGATCTTTTTTGTTTATTGTAATGTTTCCTTTTCCATCAGAAAGGTACACACGTGCTACTGCTGTCTTACGACGACCAATTTTGTGAATTGTCTCCATTTCTTGATTTATTTAAGGTTGATTACTTTAGGTTTTTGAGCTTCTTGATCGTGCTCTGTACCTCCATATACTTTTAGATTACGAAAGATCGCGCTACCTAATTTATTTTTAGGAAGCATTCCTTTCACGGCTTTTTCTACAAGACGCGTAGGGTCTTTGTCAAAAAGCTCATTTGCAGTAAGACTGCGTTGTCCTCCAGGGTATCCAGTGTGACGGATGTATGACTTATCTGTCCACTTGTTTCCTGTTAGATTAATCTTCTCTGCATTGATCACAACAACATTATCTCCACAATCTACGTGTGGGGTAAAATTTGGTTTGTGCTTTCCACGAAGTAATATTGCAACTTCACTGGCAAGACGACCCAATGCCAAGCCGTCCGCATCTACTAATACCCATTCCTTAGAAACGGTATTTTTGTTAGCAGATACTGTTTTGTAACTTAATGTATCCATTAGTCTTTGTCAAATTAGTTCATACTCATTGATAATCCTCTCCTCAAGAGAGCGGGCAAAGATAAATAATTTATTTGCATTGACAATGCTGTGTAATTGAATATTTTGAGGCAGTTTGTAGAAGTCATTTTTTGGGTAAAGTATTTGTGTAATTTCCATATTTTGAGATCTTTGGATTAAGTAAGGTGTTTAAAACGTTAAGAATATCTTAATTAACATCTATTCTGTCACACTTGTTTTTTTGTGTGGTCTATTAAGACATCAATCTAACCAACATGCGATCAATCAATCCACTTCGAGTTATTTTATTGTATTCTATTTGTGTTTGCGCTTTCGCGAAACCTGTGCTGAGCGCAGCCGAAGTAGCGTATTCACAACAAGACTCTACAAAAACATACGAAAGAAGGGTATATACTACGCAAAGAATCACAAGCGATGCGCCCAAGATAGACGGCAATCTATCAGACCCTGCCTGGGAAGCAGTACAATGGTCTACAGATTATCTTGAGTTTGAACCAGACGTAGGTACATCTCCTACGCAACAAACCAAAATGAAAATCACCTATGATAGTAAGAATTTATATGTGGCATTTCATTGTTTAGAAAGCGATAAGACCAAGCTTGAGAAAAGACTAGGTCGTAGAGATGATTTTCCTGGAGATTGGGTCGAGATCAATATAGATAGTTATAATGATGATCGAACTGGGTTTTCTTTTACGGCTTCTGCTTCTGGCGTAAAAGGAGATGAGTTTATCTCAGATAATGGCAATTTTGATGACAGCTGGAATCCTATCTGGTATCTTGCTGTAGATGAGGATGATCTGGGCTGGACGGCAGAAATTAGAATACCATTGAGCCAGCTACGTTTTAGTGCAGAAGAAGAGCAGGTATGGGGCATACAGTCTACCCGTCGTTACTTTGCAAATGAAGAGCGCTCTACCTGGCAACCGCTCCCGGCAAATCCTCCAGGTTGGGTGAGTGAATTTGGAGAATTGCGAGGAATAAAAGGTATAAAACCCCAAAAACAACTAGAAATACAGCCTTTTGTGCTGGGACAGTATAACACTTTTGAAGAACAAGCAGGCAATCCTTTTAGAGATGGAGACGACTTTGGAGGTAACGTAGGGCTAGACGCCAAGATTGGTATTACCAATGATCTGACTTTGGATCTAACAGTGAATCCAGATTTTGGACAGGTAGATGCAGACCCTGGTGCGATTGCATTAGATGGTTTTGAAATCTTTTTTCAAGAACGCAGGCCATTTTTTGTGGAAAATAAAAGTGTCTTTGATTTTAGAGTTGGAGGTGGGGCCGATAACGTGTTTTTCCCTAGAAGAATAGGTAGAACTCCTCAAGGTGGCACTACCACAGATAGCTCGCGAGGTGAATATGAAGATTTTCCTTTGAGTACAACTATCCTGGGGGCAGCAAAGTTTAGTGGCAAGACTAAAGACGGTTGGACCTTTGGCGTATTAGAAAGTGTGACAGCAAAAGAGTTTGCTCAAGTAGAATTGGATGAACGAGACGAAATTACACAACCTTTAAGCGAATTGGGAGAGTTGGGCGCAGAGCGTAAAGAGTTGGTAGAACCTCTTACTAACTATTTTGTAGGTAGAGTTCAAAAAGATTTTAATGACCGTAATAGTTTTGTGGGGGGGATATTTACAGCTACCAATCGTAAACTAGAACCACATCTGGATTTCTTACACAAGCAAGCCTATTCTGGAGGAGTAGATTTTAGACATAATTGGAAAGATCGTAAGTATTATGTAGAAGGCAGAGGGATCCTAAGTCGCGTAAATGGAAGTGCTGGCGCTATTACAGGAACTCAAACATCGCTTACACACCTTTTTCAACGAGTTGATGCAGATCACGTGGATGTAGATACGTCTAGAAACAGTCTTACGGGAACAGGGGGTTCTATAGAAGCAGGAAGACAGAGTGGTAAATGGCGTTATAATATAGGTACTACTTGGAGGTCTCCAGAGTTAGAATTAAATGATATAGGCTTCTTGCGAAGAGCAGATCAAATTAGGCAGTACGCAAATGTTCAAAGGTTTTGGAATAACTCTACTTCTTGGTACAGACAGGCCAATGTAAGTTTTGGGCAATCTACACAATATGATTTTCAAGGAAATTATAATCGTATTCAATATGACGGTCGTGCGGGTATTAACTGGAAAAACAATTGGGGAACAGAAGCAGGTTTTGGACACAAGCCCAGAATACGTATCAATACTTTTTTAAGAGGTGGGCCTCGATGGGCATTTGCAGATGAGAACTTTGCTTTTGCTTTTGTAGGGACAGATCAGCGTAAGAAATTCTCTGTGGTTGCAGGATATATATATTCTAGAATGCGTCAGAATAATTTTGAACTTAAGCGTATTGAGTTTAATATGAACTGGCAACCCTTAGATGCTCTAAGCCTTAGTCTTAATACAGAGTATGAACAAAACCCCAATAAAACACAGTATGTAACACAACAATCATACGATCCTGCGGAGTTTGGGACTCGTTATATAACAGGGGCAATAGATCAAGAAACCTTGAGTACTACTTTGCGTATAAATTATAATATCAATCCAAACTTTACGATACAATACTATGCGCAACCCTTTATAGCAAAGGGTACATATACAGACTTTAATTATGTAGTAGATGCCGCAAATGAAGATCTTACTAAAAGAGTAGCGCTCTACTCACCAAGCCAAATTACAGCAGTAGATGGCGGTTACACTATCGACGAAGATGAAGACGGAACGGTAGATTACTCCTTTGGAAATCCCGACTTTAATTTTGTGCAGTTCCGATCTAATCTGGTAGCTAGATGGGAGTACATTCCAGGTTCTGAATTATTTTTAGTCTGGTCTCAGGGTATAGAAGGAGGTGCTTCCTCAAGAGAGAGTCTTACAGATGCATTTAATAGTCAAGTGCTAGATCAACAAATACGCAATACCTTTCTTGTGAAGTGGACCTATAGATTTGTGCTATAATATTATAGAAATACCCAACTAAAAAAGTCCTAAGCTCAATTACGGTGTTTGGGGTTTTTTATTTGTGCGCTACTTGGGCTGCGCTCAGCACAGGTTTCGCCAAAGCAGAAAAATACTAATGCGCCTCTAGCCAGTTTTGCCCCAATCCTACCTCTACATCGAGCGGCACAGTCATTTTAAAAGCGTTCTCCATTTCGGTTTGGATGAGTATTTTCATCGTGTCCAGTTCTTCGTTAGGGACATCAAAAACCAATTCGTCGTGAACTTGCAGGAGCATTTTTGTTTTGTAATCGCTGTTTTCTAGTTTATCATAAATATTGATCATCGCAATTTTAATGATATCGGCAGCGCTTCCTTGGATAGGGGCATTTACGGCATTACGCTCTGCGGCACCTCTTACGACAGCATTTCCAGAATTAATACCATTAAGGTAGCGACGTCTATCTAGCACTGTTTTTACATACCCATTTTCACGAGCATAATCTACCAGATCGCTCATATAGTTACGTAGTTTAGGGTACGACTTATAATAGTTGTCTATGAGCTCTTTTGCCTCACTTCTCGATAAGTCTGTCTGGTTAGAAAGTCCAAAGGCAGAGACCCCATATATAATCCCAAAGTTTACCGTCTTTGCATTACTTCGTTGCTCTCTAGTTACTTCTTCTAGCGGCACGTTAAAGACTTTGGCCGCCGTAGAAGCATGAATATCTTCACCATTGGTAAAGGCTTTGATCATATTCTCTTCCTCACTTAAAGCCGCGATGATACGTAGTTCTATTTGAGAATAATCTGCAGCGAGTAGGGTGTGGTTTTCATTTCTAGGGATAAACGCTTTGCGTACTTGTCTGCCTCGTTCTGTACGTATGGGAATATTCTGTAAGTTAGGGTTGTTAGAACTCAATCTTCCCGTAGCAGCGACGGTTTGCATATAATCTGTGTGCACACGGCCATCTGCAGCTACTTGATATGGTAGTGCATCTACATAGGTAGACTTTAATTTAGAAAGACCCCTGTAATCTAGTACTTTCTGAATAATAGGATGATCCTTCGCTAGATATGACAATACATCCTCTGCAGTTGAGTATTGACCAGTTTTGGTTTTTTTAGGCTTATCAACCAGTTTCATTTTGTCAAAAAGGATTTCTCCCAACTGCTTAGGAGAGGCAATATTAAACTCTTCTCCAGCGGCTTCATAAATTTCAGAAGTGAGGCGCTCTATGTCATTGTTAAGGTCGCCAGAAAGGCTTTGTAAGAACGGGACGTCTAGATTTATGCCTTCTACTTCCATAGCCGAAAGGACTCGAAGCAAAGGAATTTCAATGTCATCAAATAACTTGCGAGTGCCAGCCTCATTTAGTTCTTTTTCAAAATGTTCTTTGAGTTGCCAGGTAATATCTGCATCTTCTACCGCATATTCTGTTTGCTTGTCTAGTGGTACATCGCGCATAGACAATTGGTTCTTTCCTTTTTTCCCGATAAGATCTGTAATAGATACTGGCGTGTAGTTAAGGTAGGTCTCCGCCAGCACATCCATATTATGCCGCATATCTGGGTTGATGAGGTAGTGCGCCAGCATGGTGTCAAATAATTTTCCACGTACTTTCAGATTATACTTTGCGAGTACCTTGATGTCGTATTTTAAGTTTTGGCCTACTTTTTCAATACCTTCGGCTTCAAAAAAAGGGCGTAGCTCTTCTATAAGTTCTTGTGCTTCTTTTTGGTCTTCTGGGAAGGGTACGTAAAATCCTTTTCCTTTTTCCCAAGAGAAAGCAATTCCCACAAGTTCTGCCGTGAGTGGGTCTAGGCCTGTAGTTTCGGTATCAAAACATACAGAAGATTGTAGCAGTAATTTTTTGAGTAATAGCTTTCGCGAAAGCGTAGTCTCTACAAACTGATAAAAATGAGGTGTGGTGCCAATGGAAGCTCTTTCTGATGCTGCTATTACGGCCTCTTGTGTTGCACCCTCATCACCCCCAAACAATGAAAATTGTCCAGCCCCTGCTGCTGGCGCTGTTTTTTTTGATTTAGTTGACTTTGTAGGAGTTGCTGTTTGTGTTTCGGTAGCGGCGTCTCCAGAAAAAATCTTTACAAACTGATCTTTCATACGTCGGAACTCTAGCTCGTCAAATTTTTTGGTAACCGCAGTGGCATCAGGTTCTGAAAGTTCGTAATCCTTAGCATCAAATTTTACATCACAATCCAGCATGATGGTGGCGAGTTTTTTAGAAAGAATACCTAGTTCTGCATTTGCCTCCACCTTTTCCTTCATCTTACCTTTAAGCTTATCTGTATTTGCTAGCAGGCCTTCCATAGAGCCGTATGCTGCTATAAACTTCTTAGCTGTTTTGTCTCCCACGCCAGGCAATCCTGGTATGTTATCACTGGCATCACCCATCATCCCGAGGTAGTCTATTACTTGCTCAGGACGCTCTACTTCAAAACGTTTTTGTACTTCTGGAATTCCCCATATCTCAATCCCATTACCCATACGGGCAGGTTTATACATAAAGATATTTTCAGAAACCAGTTGTGCATAATCTTTGTCTGGCGTGACCATATATACTTTAAAGCCTTCTTTTTCTGCCTGTTTAGATAGGGTTCCTATTAAGTCATCTGCCTCGACACCTTGTCGCTCAATAATAGGGATATGCATGGCTTTTAAGATTTCTTGAATGTGCGGTACGGCAATGCGTATAGCTTCTGGAGTTTCGTCGCGATTAGCCTTATATGCTTCGTACATTTCTACTCGATCACTACTACCTCCTTTATCAAAAGCTACCGCGAGGTGGTCTGGGCGTTCTCTTTTAATCACATCAAAAAGAGAATTTGTAAAACCCATAATCGCACTTACATCCATCCCAGCACTAGTGATTCTAGGATTTTTGATCAGGGCATAATATCCTCTAAATATTAGTGCATAGGCATCAAGAAGGAATAGACGCTTTTGAGTGTTTTCTTCAGTGTTGGTCACGGTGTTGTTTTTTTAGAGTACGCTTTCGCGAAAGCGTTCACGCAAGTTTTCAAAAATAAGAAGATGCATTTAGAAAATAGACTTCTGTTAATAACAAACGATAAAGAATGACGCCAAAAGGCACTTGCATTAGAAAATCATCATTCTTAAATCTTTCTTGTGCTAATTTTTGAGTTCCCTTGATAGTGAAAGATTAAGTAAAGATTTAAGACTTTTTTTATCGTGACCCTCAATTTGGGGGAACATTGCGAGAGTAATGGACGAGGAGGAGCGTTGAGAAAGCCTAGCAAGATTGTAATAGTAAAGAGTAAAACGCTCGGGGTATTACTTAGGTGTATTATTATAAGTATGTACTCCTCGCGATCTTTAATTTGGGGCATAAAGAAAGCCGAGCAAGATTGTAATAGTAAAGAGTAAACCGCTCGGATATTACGTAGGTGAATTATTGTAAGTATTTACTCCTCGCGACCCCCTATTTTGGGTATAAAGAAAGCCGAGCAAGATTGCTCGGCTTTCACCCCAAATCATAATTGATTATTTAAAGTCAATTACAACAGTCTTAAATATCTTTTGCTTAATAAGCGTAAGCAAATATATAACATTTCTTTTATTCATTTATTGTCATTAATGCCTCATTTCCTACCGTTTTTTGAGCTAAGTGTCACATTATGAGCTGTTAATGTGTTATATTTACTTACATCTGTATTTGCTAACCTTCTTTATTGTGTAAATTGTCCGTTAAAAATTGCGTTTTATCGATGAGTGTTAAGGTTTTACTTATTAAATGACATCGATTCTTTATTGTTGTTTATCCCATTGTGATTAATAGTAGCACTAAACCCAGAATGAATACTATAGGAACCCGTTTCACCAGATTTATTCATGGCGACATAGGCCACTTGGAAATTGTCAAAATTTCCTTTAGAAACTATTCTTTTTATACCCTCTTCACAAGCTTCTTGCGGTGACCTTCCTTGACGCATTAACTCTACAATAAGAAAACTACCTACAGTTTTCAAAACTTCTTCACCCATCCCTGTGGCTGTAGCGCCTCCTATTTCATTGTCAATAAAGAGTCCAGATCCTACAATAGGAGAGTCGCCAACTCTTCCTGCCATTTTATACGCAAGTCCACTAGTGGTGCATCCGCCAGCAATATCTCCATTTTTGTCAATGGCTAACATGCCTATGGTATCGTGATTTTCTATATTTATAACAGGTGCGTAGTTTGATGTTTCGCGCCATTTTTCCCATTCTTTTCTGGAAGCTTCAGTGAGTAGATCTTCTGGTTGAAAGCCACTTTCTATGGCAAATTTCTCTGCACCTTTACCTGCCAATAAAACATGTGGTGTATCTTCCATAACTTTTCTCGCAACAGAGATAGGGTGTTTAATATGTTGCATACAAACCACAGCTCCATAGTTTCCGTTTTTATCCATAATACAAGCATCTAGTGTTACATTACCATCCCTGTCGGGTCTACCCCCTTTACCTACAGATTGATTGCGCTCATCTGCTTCTTCAATCCTGCAACCTTGTTCTATAGCATCAAGAGAAGAGCCACCTTTTTCTAATACTTTCCAGGCGGTTTCTGTAGCGTTAGGTACATTCCAAGTAGCAATTACTTTTGGAAATTCGGGAACGACCGCAATTTTTGTTTTCTCTTTCTTTTCTGTAGTACAGGATATTACGTGTGCTCCCACGGCGACGCCAGCTCCAGTAAGAGTAGCATTTTGGATAAATTTTCTTCTTTTCATTATTCAAAAATGAGTTGATTGGTTTCTCAAGATACTAAAATATCAAGCTATAATTCTTCGAGTAATTTCAGTAATTTCGATATATGATATTAGAAGTATGTGCAAACTCTTTTCAATCGGCCATTGCTGCTCAAAAGGCAGGAGCACAACGCATAGAATTATGTAGCGAGCTAGCTCTGGGAGGAGTGACACCGAGTCACGGGCTCATAGAAAAAGTTGTTCAGGCATTAGAAATACCTGTGTATGTGCTTGTAAGACCTCGTAGTGGAGACTTTACCTATTACGATGATGAGTTTGATGTAATGCTTCGGGATATCAAATTTTGTCTTGATGTAAAGGTGGCCGGGATTGTTTCTGGAGTTTTGCATCCAGATCTTACTATAGATACAGAGAGAACACAACTCCTAGTAGATGCCTCTGGAGGGATGAACTTTACATTTCATAGAGCATTCGATTGGACGCCTAATGCGCTAAAAGCGCTTTCAAAATTAGAAGACATAGGAGTCGATAGGATACTAACTTCTGGTCATTCTAATACTGCGCTAGATGGTCTTTTTGAATTAAAAATGCTTCAAGAAAAATCAAAAGATAAAACCGTTATTCTACCAGGCGGTGGGATACGTCCTGAAAATGTCCATCATTTTATGGAAGCTGGTTTTTCAGAAGTGCACGCTAGTGCGAGTAACACTATTTCCAGTCTAGAGGGCAAGATCCCAATGCACAATTTACAAGCTGTGCATCAAGATTTACAGACCTACTCTGATCCGGAAAAGATAAAAGCATTACTTGTGGCGATGCATTCTTAATCGTTTAATTTAAGTACTGCCATAAAGGCTTCTTGTGGTATCTCTACATTACCCACAGCACGCATACGTTTCTTTCCTTTTTTCTGTTTTTCAAGTAGTTTACGCTTACGCGAAATATCACCACCGTAACACTTAGCAGTTACGTCTTTACGAAGTGCTTTTACCGTTTCTCTAGCAATAATCTTTGCCCCTATCGCTGCTTGTATAGGAATATCAAACTGTTGTCTTGGGATTAATTGCCTTAGTTTTTCACACATCTTTTTGCCTATGTCATAGGCATTATCTTGGTGTAGTAATGCAGAAAGTGCATCTACGGGCTGTGCATTGAGAAGAACGTCTACCTTGACTAGTTTTGACGCTTTCATACCAATAGGAGAATAGTCAAAAGAAGCATATCCTTTTGACACCGTCTTTAAACGATCGTAAAAGTCAAAAACAATTTCTGCCAGGGGCATATCAAACGTAAGCTCTACCCTCTCTGTTGTTAGATAGGTCTGGTTTGTAATCTGGCCACGTTTTTCTATACATAGAGACATCACGGGACCTACAAAATCTGCTTTTGTAATGATTGTTGCTTTGATGTAAGGTTCTTCTACACGATTCATTCCAGATGGATCTGGAAGATCTGATGGGTTATTTACAAGAATGATATCATCTGGAGCTTTGTTTGTGAAGGCGTGATACGATACGTTAGGTACTGTAGTAATCACAGTCATATCAAACTCACGTTCTAAACGTTCTTGAATAATTTCTAGGTGTAACATTCCTAAGAATCCACATCTAAATCCAAAACCTAAAGCTGCACTGCTTTCCGGTTCAAAAACCAACGAAGCGTCATTAAGCTGAAGCTTTTCCATGGAGTTTCTAAGCTCCTCATAATCTTCTGTATCTACGGGGTAAATTCCTGCAAATACCATAGGTTTTACATCTTCAAAACCTTCAATGGCATTTTGAGTGGGATTCTTAGCATCTGTAAGTGTGTCACCTACTTTTACTTCACGTGCGTCTTTAATTCCTGTAATAAGATATCCTACATCACCTGCTTTAATTTCTTGTTTCGGAACTTGGTTAAGCTTCAATGTTCCTACCTCATCTGCACCATAGGTATTTCCCGTAGCAACAAATTTTATTTGCTGATTCTTTCTTATGCTTCCATTAATTACCCTAAAATAAGTTTCTACTCCTCTAAATGGGTTATAAACTGAGTCAAAAATAAGTGCTTGTAGTGGTTCGTTAGGATTTCCTTTTGGAGCAGGAACTCTTTCTATAATTGCTTCAAGAATTTCGGTGATGCCTATTCCAGTTTTCGCGGAAGCGGGAATCACTTCTTCTGCATCACACCCTAAAAGATCTACAATATCGTCTGTCACTTCTTCTGGGTTTGCACTAGGAAGGTCTACTTTGTTAAGCACGGGTATAATCTCTAAATCATTTTCTAAGGCAAGATAGAGGTTTGATATGGTTTGTGCCTGTATACTTTGAGCTGCATCTACAACAAGTAGTGCGCCTTCACAAGCAGCAATACTTCTAGAAACTTCGTAGGAGAAATCTACGTGACCAGGTGTGTCTATAAGGTTGAGTATGTACTCTTCCCCCTTATATGTATATTCCATCTGGATGGCATGCGATTTGATAGTGATACCTCTCTCGCGCTCTAAGTCCATGCTGTCTAGCAATTGGGCTTGAGCTTCTCTTTTTGTAACCGTTGCAGTTTCGTCTAGGAGACGATCTGCAAGTGTACTTTTACCGTGATCAATGTGTGCGATTATGCAAAAATTCCTGATGTTCTTCATAGCAGTCGAAGTAATTCGAATGCAAATATACTTCTAATCGGGGCGATTATGTAAATGGCAAATTATTATTTGTGTATTTCGTCGAAAATTGTAGAATAAAATGGGAGGAAATGGATTTAGCTTTTATTTTTGATCTTTATGCGTTTACAACAAATTTTCATTTTTTTTGTAGCGTGTTGTTTACAGACATCTATTTTGTGGGGGCAAGATTCTTCGATCATCGGAGTGGTGACAGACGAAAATAATATTCCTATACCCTTTGCAAATGTTGTTTTAAAAGACACGGCTAGTAAAATAATTTCTGGCACTATCACAGAAGATAGTGGGGCTTTTATATTTGATTCTTTAGAGGACGGATCCTACAAATTGAACGTTAGTTTTATAGGTTATCAAGATTATGAAAGTAATGTAATTACGCTTTCGCGAAAGCTACAACTCCCTACGATACAGTTGTTAGAAAATACCGAATCATTAGATGAAGTAACGCTTACTGCAAAAAGACCTGTAATCACTAGAGAAAGTGACAGACTTGTTTTTAATGTGGAGAATTCTATTCTGTCTTCTGGAAGTACTTGGGATATTATAAATACGACACCTGGTGTTATTGTGCGACAGGATGAACTTACTGTGCGTAACCAGCGAGTAGCCGTTTATCTAAATGATCAAAGAGTGCAGCTTGATGCAGCCGAGCTTCAAAGTTTGCTAGAAGGAATGGGAGGAGAAGCTGTAAAAGCTGTAGAGGTAATTATGAATCCACCTGCCAGATACGAGTCTGAAGGAGGGCCTATTTTAAATATAGTCTCTTCAAAAGCCAAGTTTGAAGGATATAAAGGATCTGTAAATGCTCGTGGTACGTATGGTATTTTTCCGAAACACTATTTTGGGATGAGTCATTTTTGGAAGACTAAAAAGGTGAATCTGTTTTTTAATTATGGTTATAATCCATTAAAAAAAACAAAACAAAACGATAATTTCATTAACTATTTTCTCCCTAGTGGAACCGCTTCTTGGAATCAAGACTTCGAGCTTAAACAATGGACTCAGGCTCATAGTGCCAATTTAATTTTAGACTATGCAATTTCAGAAAGACAGACTCTTGGTATAACCGCAATTGGACTGCTATCGCCTAACGAAACAGCTCTAGGAAGATCTCTTACTGATATTGATCAAGATATAGATCCCTTTAGCATAAGAACTATCTCTGGTGTAGATAGTGAAAAATCTAATATTGCATTAGATATTAATTATGACTACGCTTTAGAGAATGCTAATTTTTCGACTAACGTGCATTATACAAATTACAACAGAGATGTAAATCAAAGACTTACTTCTGCTTATCGCGATGATGATCAGAGTTTGTTCAGGACGGTAAGATTTAATTCTCAGGCTTTACAGGATATAGAAATATATACGGCCCAATTAGATTTTAGTAGTATGTTAGGTAAGGTCTCTTTTGAAACAGGTGTGAAGTATGCAACTATTGACTCTCGTTCAAAAATTGATTTTTCGAACGTTCAAAATGAGGGTAATAATGGCTTGTCTCTTGCAGAAAACGATGATTTTCTTTACGATGAAAATGTTTTTGCAGGATATCTTTCCTTTGCTCGAGAATGGAAGAAATGGAGTATTAAGACTGGATTAAGAGCAGAGCAAACAGACTCTAAAGGAAATTCTCTTATTCTGAATGAGACAGTAGATCTCTCGTATCTTGAGTGGTTTCCATCTGCATATATCCAGTTCAAAGCAAGTACAAATCACGTGTTTAGTATAGACTATGGGCGTAAATTAGAAAGGCCTAGATATCAGGATTTGAATCCCTTTTCATACTTTATTAATGAGAATAATGTAATTACTGGAAATTCTGGATTATTACCCTCATTTAGCCACAATTTTAATTTAAACTATGCCATACAAGAAAAATACTTTTTTGATGTGTATTATAGGGATAATGGTGAGAATATATTAATACTTCCTTTGCAAGATAACGTAAACCAAGTGTTACGTACTGAACGACAGAATGCTGTAGCAAGTAAGTCTTGGGGTATTGATTTTACCCATGCCAAGTCTATCGCAAAGTGGTGGTATTTTTATACTTATTTGAGTGCGTTTCATGAAGAAGAAACTTTTGTAGCAAGAGAGAGTAATGACGAGATTGTTACTAATGCGGTAGAAGGTGTGTTTGTGTCAGGGTATAACTTTTTTACTCTAGATAAAGAAAAAGGATGGAAGGCAGAGGCAAGTATTGAATATTTGTCGAAATTCTTATCTGCCAGTTATGTCGTAGATGGTACAACGAATGTATCATTAGGAATCTCAAAATCATTCTGGAATGATAGAGCGCAACTTACTATAAAGGGTAATGATTTACTAGGTGAGGCTAATGCTCTCGCAAGGTCCCAATATTTAAATCAGGACAATGCTTATTTAGCAATACCAGAAACTCAAAATCTACAAATAGGTTTTAAATACAATTTTGGTAATTTTAAATTAGAAGATAATAAACGCTCAATTGACAAGAAAGAATTGGAGCGATTAGAAATCACTAATTAATCAACCCACTCTGCAATAAATAAGTTTGTATCTCTCCCGCCTCCGTTATTTCTATTAGAAGAAAAAGCTAGTTTTTTTCCATCGTTAGAAAATACTGGAAAAGCATCAAAAGTTTCACCGTGAGTTATACGCTCAAGATTCTTACCATCAAGATCAATCATATAGAGGTTAAAGGGAAATCCTCTTTCTGCCTCAAAATTACTAGAGAATAAGATTTTTTCTCCACTAGGGTGAAAGAAAGGACTCCAGTTTGCATTACCCAAGCGTGTCAATTGGCGTAGATCAGAACCATCTGCATTACAAATAAAAAGTTCCATTTCTGTGGGTTCTACAAGTCCTTCTGCAAGTAAGTCTTTGTATTTTTTAATTGCTGCCTCCGTTTTCGGTCTGCTCGCGCGAAAGATCAATTTTGTACCGTCTGGGGAGAAAAAAGCTCCTCCATCATAACCTAATTCATCAGTAATCTGTTGTACGTCAGACCCATCTATATTCATTGTATAGAGTTCTAGGTCGCCACTTCTAGTTGAGGTAAAAACAATTTTATCTCCTTGTGGAGATACTGTAGCCTCTGCATCATATCCCGGTTGATCTGTAAGTTGCCCAGTTATATTTCCTTCAAGGTCAGATACATATATATCAAACGTGTCATATACGGGCCATACGTAATTTCCATTTTTGCGCAGAGGGACTGGTGGGCAAAACTTATCTCCAGCGTGGGTAGATCCGTACACAAATGATTTATTATCTGGCAAGAAATAAGCACAAGTGGTTCTTCCCATCCCGGTAGAAATCATAGGGGGTTTGCTTTCGCGAAAGCTTTCTCCGACATTCATCAAAAACATTTGATCACATCCTACACCCCAATCTTTAAAGTTAGACTGAAATACCAATTGTTTATCATCAAAACTCCAATATGCTTCTGCATTATCACCTCCAAAAGTAACCTGCTGTATAGATTTAAAGTGGGTTTCTTCTGGATATATAAGTCCATCCTTAGATGCTGTAACAGATTCTGGTTTACTAGTTTCTTGCTTATTTTCTTGTTTGCAAGAAAATAAAATCACTCCCAGAGAGAATAGAAGAATATGTTTCATAGATAATTACCTAATTTTGCACAAAAATAAGACATCTATTATGAAAAAACTGTTACTTCTTTCAATGCTTCTCGTTTTTGTATGTTGTAAGGAAGAATCACCCGTTTCTTTAAAAGAAGATGTCACTTTTCTAGCCTCTGATGCTCTCGAAGGAAGAGAGACAGGAACTAAAGGAGAACTACTAGCCGCCGATTATTTAAGGAAACGTTTTAAAAATATTGGTCTTGCACCTAAAGGTGAGGCAGGTACCTACTACCAGACATTTACATTTACACCTAGAACAGATCCTCATAGCGAAGTAGAATATAATAAAAACAATAAAGACACTTCTGAAACAATTACTGGAACGAATGTAATAGGTTTTTTAGATCACGAGGCGACTAATACAGTAATTATAGGAGCACACTATGATCATCTGGGTATGGGAGGAGAAGGAAGCTTATATAGTGAGGGAGAAGCAATACATAATGGAGCAGATGATAATGCAAGTGGTGTAGCGGTAATGCTCAAACTCGCAAGTGAACTGCAGGCAAAAGAGTATAACGGTAATAATTATCTCTTTATAGCTTTTTCTGGTGAAGAAATGGGGTTGTTAGGGTCTAACTATTTTACAAAAAACTCAACAATTGATCTCGCTAGGGCAAATTGTATGATCAATATGGATATGGTAGGTCGCCTTAACGAAGAAAGAGCTATCGCTGTACACGGTGTGGGTACTTCGCCTATCTGGCCGCAAACTATTTTTGCAGCTAATGAAGATTTTAAATTAAGCGAACACGAGAGTGGAGTAGGACCGTCCGATCACACTTCTTTCTATCTGAATGATATCCCAGTACTTCATTTTTTTACAGGACAGCATAGTGACTATCACAAGCCTGGAGATGATACGGAAAAATTGAATTATGAAGGTATGGAGTCTATTGCCTCCTATATTAAAAGAATTATTAAGGAAGTAGATGATAATGGTAAACTTAAGTTTACCAAAACCAAAAATGAGAGTGAAGCCGTACCAGCATTTAAAGTAGGTTTAGGGGTAGTGCCAGATTACTTATTTTCTGGAAAAGGAATGCGCATTGATGGTGTGAGTGAAGGTAAAGCCGCCCAAAATGCAGGACTTCAAAAAGGAGACGTTGTTGTGAAAATGGGCGATAGTACTGTGGTAGATATGATGAGCTACATGAGGGTTCTAGCTACTTTCGATGGAGGAGATAAAACTACGGTTGTTATTCAAAGAGATGGAGAAGAGGTCCTTAAGGATATAGAATTTGTAAAAGATTAGTTGTACGCTTTCGCGAAAGCAAAATAGTAGATATGGCAAAAATAGGAGATATAGACGTTGGAGATTTTCCGCTACTTCTTGCACCCATGGAAGATGTGAGTGATCCTCCTTTTAGAGCACTTTGTAAAGAGAACGGGGCAGATGTTGTGTATACCGAGTTCATCTCCAGTGAAGGGCTTATACGAGATGCGGCAAAAAGCACTATGAAACTAGATATCTACGAAAAAGAACGACCTGTAGGAATCCAGATATTTGGAGCGGTGATGGATTCAATGCTCAGAAGTGTTGAGATTGTTGAGGCTAGTGGTCCAGATATAATAGATATCAATTTTGGTTGTCCGGTAAAAAAAGTGGTGTCTAAAGGAGCTGGAGCTGGTATATTGAAGGATATAGATTTAATGGTAAAGCTCACCGAGGCAATGGTAAAACATACGAAGCTTCCTGTAACAGTAAAGACAAGATTAGGTTGGGATCACGATAGTATTAAGATTGTTGAGGTGGCAGAGCGTTTACAGGATGTGGGTTGTGCGGCAATATCTATTCACGGGCGCACTCGAGCCCAAATGTATAAAGGCGATGCAGATTGGAAGCCTATTGCGGCAGTAAAAAATAACCCTAGAATGCACATTCCTGTTTTTGGAAACGGAGATGTGAACTCTCCAGAAAGAGCAGTAGAGATGCGGGATTCTTATGGACTTGATGGTGCTATGATAGGTAGAGCAAGCATAGGCTATCCTTGGTTTTTTAATGAGGTAAAACATTTTATGAAAACTGGTGAGCACAAAAAACCTCCCACCCTAGAAGATCGCATTGAAGCGGCTAGACGTCACCTCCAGATGTCTATAGACTGGAAAGGAGAGAAACTAGGTGTTTTTGAAACAAGAAGACATTATACCAACTATTTTAGGGGAATTCCTCATTTTAAAGAATACAGGATGAAGTTGGTCACCTCAGATCATAGTGAAGACGTATTTGCGGCCTTAGATGTAATAGAAAAGGAATTTTCTGGGCACGAATTTGTCTAGGAAAGTAGCTTTCCATTAATGCGAGATGAAGCAAGTTTTGCTGCTGCTGTGCCTAGTACTAATATCGTAAGCAAAACAATAATGACATTCTTGCTTGTTAGATGAACCGGATATGCTAATGTTTCTGTGATTTTAACCAGTCCTAGATATTGTTGCATTAGTACAATAAGTATCCCTAAAATTAGCCCAGTAACAACCCCTAGGCATAGCATATATATTCCTTGAGTAAAGAATATTTTTCTTATTTCTTTAAGTGATGAGCCAAGATCTGAGAGTGTCTTTATGTGTGGCCTCTTGTCTACAATAATCATAATAATACTTCCTACAAAACAAAAGAGAACAATAATTATCACGAGAGTGCAGATAAAATATAATGCAAGATTTTCTGTATTGAGCATTTTGTAGAGCGTGTCATTCAGTGACATTCTATTTTTAATAATCACAGCATCGCCTAGGAGATCTTGCAATTGCTGTATTGTTGTTTCTTCCTTGTCTATTGAGGCTAGTTTAATTTCTATGGCGCTTATCTCGTCTAATTCGTAATCTAGTAGTTTGCCAGCATAATCTATGTGAGTAAAAACGTGATCGTTATCTATGGACTCTCCTACTTGAAATATACCACTCGCAATAGCACTAGATTTTCTAAAAGCTTGAGAAGGGTCTGTAATCTGTCCTTTTCCTGGTTTAGGGACCATAATCTTAAGTAAAGTGCCATAATCGCCTAATGCCAGTGATAGACGTCTGGAAACCCCTGCGCCCACTACTACTTCAGGTTCGGTTTGGGTGATCCAAGACCCTGCAAAAATAGTGGTGTCCAGTCTATTTACTTTTAGAAAGTTTTGATCTACACCTTTAAGAAAACCTAAATGTGTTTTTCCATCATACTCAAGATAAGCTCTTTCTTCTATTATTTTAGAATAGTGTGCAATACCCTCTATTTCTTTAATAGATTCTTCTTGTTCTTTGTTTAGCCTTATTATTTTTCCTTGAGCAGGAATTACTTTTAGATCTGGGTCTATGGCAGAGATAACAGAAAGATTAAATTGTTTTAGTCCAGAAAATGCAGAGAGTACTACTAGAAATACAATAGTCCCTACAATAATACTTATTACGGAGATAAGTGTTATGATATTCACTGCATTGGTGCCACTTTTAGAAAAGAGGTAGCGTTTTGCAATAAATGAAGAGAATACCATTTATTTTTTCTTTCTTTTTTCTAATAATGTAGGATCTTCTATGGGATTGTCTCCACCCTTTAAAGAGCGATTTATGCCATCTATGTATTCCAGAGAGTCATCTATATAAAATTGTAATTCTGGCATACGACGCAGTTGGTGGCGAGTAAGTTGAGATATCTCATGTCTTATTCTATGTTTTACCGTTTCGATCTCTTCAAGCATTTTCTGCGCCTGATCATTTGGAAATACGCTTATATAGACTTTAGCGATGGATAAATCTGTAGGTACTTTTACTTTGGAAACAGACACGATCATGCCAGAATTCCCACTACTTCTTAGTGCATTTTGTAGTACCGCTGCTAGGTCTTGTTGCAATACACCTGCTACTTTTTTCTGTCTGTTAGATTCCATAGGGCAAAAGTACGTTTTTTAAGATTGTTTTATCTTTGATAAGCTTTTTTATGAGGGTGCATACGCTTTCGCGAAAGCGTAACATAAATAATACATATGAACAGAATAGAACATATAGGCATTGCAGTTAAAAATCTTGATGATTCTAACAAGTTATATGCCAAATTATTGGGTAAAACCCATTATAAAATAGAGGAAGTACTGTCTGAAGGGGTTCGTACATCGTTTTTTGAATTAGGAGAAAATAAAGTTGAGTTGCTAGAAGCCATGAATAATGAGAGTCCCATCTCAAAGTTTATTGAAAAGAAGGGTGAGGGAATACACCACATCGCCTTTGCGGTGGACGATATTGTTTCAGAAATGACCAGACTTAAAAATGAAGGGTTTAAATTACTCAATGAAGTGCCTAAGAAAGGTGCTGATAATAAGCTCATTGCTTTTGTGCATCCTAAAAGTGCTAATGGGGTGCTTGTAGAACTTTGTCAAGAAATTGAGTAATTGCGCTTAAAATGTTTGTCTAATGGTAGATTTGTAGTAAATTTGCTCCCGCATTTAGATGCAGGTCCCATAGCTCAGTTGGTTAGAGCATCTGACTCATAATCAGAGGGTCCTTGGTTCGAGCCCAAGTGGGACCACTAATATATGATGAAACCCCTTGCAAAGCAAGGGGTTTTTGTTTTTAGGGTGGTTAAATGGGTGGCAAAAAATAGAATAATGTTTAATTAGAATATAATATTTATGATAAACGGTAAAAAAGTAAATGATAGTTTCTCAGATGAATTAAATGAACATGTCACAAAATTATTGGTTGATTTTGAAACAGTTTTTAATTTTGATTTTGGATATACAAAAGGATATATTTCTACATTAGAGAATGTAACTTTACTAGATAACAGGATTGATGATTGTAATTGGTCAAATAGAGATAGATTAAAAGAATCCTTTTTTGAATTAATTTGTTTTATGAACGAAAATGATTTATTTCCAAAGTTAGATAACCCAAATGACCAGTTTAGGACAATGTTTTATTATAATTATAAGGAGTAAAATTATTAAATATTACTTTTATCATTACACCATATTTTTTATTAAAGGTTACCTATGTTCTCAAACAACGTCAAATGCGACATATATATCGGTCAAGGGGCTGGAAAAAAACTACTTAATGATATAGAAAATGCCAGAAAGACAATTAAGATAGTCTCTCCATATTTATCTCCTTCGTTTACTAAATCGCTTATTGAAAAGAAAAAAGAAGGTATAGATGTGCAACTGATTACTATGGATGAGATAAAAATCAATAGAAATCACAAAGGTTTAGTTTACAATCTTATAAATCAAAATAGAGAGATTATAGAGGAAGCTGTGATTAAAAGAACAAAGTTTAAAAAGCGATATCGATTTTTACTTTTATTTCTGATTATAGCTTCTTCAATTATGGGATATCTTACATATCAAGCTCCACAAGAAAAATACCTTATTGCCATTCCAATCTTGTTTGTGGTCTTTATTTTATACTTAGTTCAGAGGAGTTATTATCGTAATACTAGAATATATAATTATTGGTATTCTCAGTATTTTCCGTTCAAGGTTTTTTTATCTCCAGAGAAAGGATATGGTAAAGGAAAGTTTATTCATAGTAAGATATTCATCATAGATGACGAAATAGCTTATCTAGGCTCTCTTAATTTCACGTATAATGGTTCAAAGGGTAATCATGAGACAAGAATTAGAACAACCGATAAAAGCGCCTTAAATGATCTTTTGATTGAGTTTGAAAGCCTTTATGAGTCAAGTTCTCCTCAAATTGATATTCAACAATGGGGGAGAAGTATTTATCGAGAGCCTATAAATTAGGTCAAATGGAGATGGAATTCTTACTTAAAGGAAAGCTGCTGCAGCAGCTCAGCTGTTCCGGAACTGCTTTTAGTTTTACGTAAAAAATCTTACGTAAAGATTTGAGCTGGCCACAAAGCGCCTGGAGAAAAACTTACGTAAGATTTTATTGAAAGTATAGTGTAATAAAAATGCACTTAGAGAAATGAGACAAGTAACAATACAACCTCGTAGCTAAAAGCGTACTAAGTTTTGTTTTTGCACTATTGAGTTTTTTATAGTTGAATTTAAAAGATTTCTTGTCCGTAATATTCTAAATTGCTTTTATATCTCTTTTCATCATAGTGTAACCAGATTGGAATAAGTTTATTATTGTGATAAATAGTTGTTTGTTTTTTTTCTATTAGATGAAATAAATTAAAATTTGACGGCTTTTTTCCTGTGATTTTGATGTGTTCTGAAATGTAAATTTCTTTTATAGTATTAAACTTTTCTTGCAGGTTCTTCTTTAATTTACAGAAAGAAGTTTTTAGATCTGCACTAAAGGGATAAGAAGTGTCTTTTGCAATAGCGAGTATCGATAGATCTGTATCACTAGGCTTTAAGGCTTTCTTATTTTTGATGTGTTCAATATATGATTTAACTGCACCTTCATAATAAAACCATTCTCCAATTGTTCTGTACTCGCTAAACAACCTATGAAAAATTGGTTCAAGGTTACCAGCATTTTCAAACTTGCAAATAACAGATATCTCCTTAATGCCAGAAATGTATCGAACGGTTTTAAGACTAGCTTCTGTATTGTCGGAACGTCCTATCTTAACTATATTGTTAAGGGAGTTATAGAAAAAGTATAATTCTTTGTGTATCATTTTATATTGTGAATTATTGTTTGTCTTTTATTCGTGAATGCTATGACAGAATTATACCAGCTTTAATATTTGTTATTTAAGGTGGTTTTATACTGCTTCTAATGTTTGCTGTTTTTTGTAATGGATTATGATTAGGGTAATAAGAACTAAATTGATGTAAAAAAATAAATGGTAAGCGCTAAGAAAGCTTAATTTTCCTGCTCCCAGAATTTTTATGAAAGTATTGAAGAACCCTTCCCCAATTAATACAATTCCAGATATTAGAAGTGCTTTTAACTTGTTTAATTTCACCACGTATAAAAAATATACTAACCATAGTGTAGGGTGAATAGTAAATGAAGCTAAGAGATCTGACTCAAAAAGGATATAGCCAAATTCTGGTTTATTTTTTACTTTATGTGAAAAAAGTAAAAAGAACAGACCGCTTACTGTTGTTAGAACTGGAATTACTAGACAAAGTGCATATCCCACGTACTTGCCGATTTTCATAAAAAGTGATAGAATGAACATAATTAATTGATTTTAAATATTAAACTTAGATGGCGATATGTAATTCGAAGTATTGAGTATCGAATCGATATCATTATAAACTTGTTGATATACAGCGTTTATATCTGTATCTGAAATTTTGTACTTGAATGAACCGTTGTTTTTAGAATCCTTTAAATAATGATTTCCATTAATACGACTGCCTTCTATAAGCTTAGAGCTTCCTTCTGAAATAATACCGAATACTTGCCCTGGGCGATAGTTAATAATTGCTTCTTTTCTTAGGATATTTTTATCCTTTACGCCCGTGTTTTTAGAAGCTTTAAGGCTTATCCCTGTTGATCTAGTGTAGCTGACATTTGACACTTCTCTAGTACCTAACATCCTTTCAAAATGCGTTAGTGTTTCAGGATTTGTAGTTCTAAATAGAAATTGACTTCCCATATTTGAAACTATAGAAGAAGCTTCCTCTCGTCCATATTTTGACACTAACTGTGATAGATCTTGGATAGCGATACAAGTTGCTATTTTGTTACTTCGAGCAGTCTCTGGGATATTTACAAAGTTTGGAATACTTAATACAGTAAACTCATCAATAATAACAGCACTTTCATATTGATTAGGAGTGTTCATTTTCTTTAGGATCAAACCAACTATACTACTGTAGATAGGGGTATATAAATCTCTTTTCTGCAGGTTGAATATTAAATTGATTACACTAGGGTTCTGCGGATCATTAGGCATTGTTATTTTTTCTTCTGAAACTAAATTGCTAAAAATTGTGGGCGTATCTAGAGAGGAAAAAAAAGCAGTAAATGTACTTATGATATTTCCCATCAGCCTAGGGTCTTTTTTGACACTAGAGAGAATCATTGAAGCTCGTCTTGCTTCTGCATCTGACGATAATAATTTTAGAATCTCTTCTCCAGAGGCCGTTAAGAAAAGAGCTATTATATGTGGAATTGTGGCATATTTGGAATCTGTATTTTTGAAATAAATAATTACTCCAGTTAAGACGCTTTTCGCCGCGTTAAAAAAGTATTTTGCATTATCATTTTTTGGAATGCCAACAATGCCACTTAGAAAATAACTGCTAAATTCAATGATATCACTTTTCTCATAGCACAGACTTATTGGGTTTAAGGAGTCATAATTGTCGTCTAAAGAGAAGTTTAGTACTTTCTTATTGTTCTTTTCTGCTAGGTCATTAATTAGCGGGCTTAATTCTCCTTTTGGATCAAATGTTAGGCATCCTTTGTTTTTAATACAATACCCTAGTAGGGGTTTTATCATTGAGTACGTTTTTCCTGACCCAGCTCCACCTATAGCAATTAATCCTCTGTTAAGATTATCGATAGTATAATTTCTATTACCAGAGACGTAGAATGAATTAGTTTTAATCTTCTTTTTAGACCTTCTGATAAAGAGTACGACAATTAATAAAATGCTAAGCTCTATCACGTGTGTTTATTTTATAGTTAGAATTTACTTTTTGGTGTCTTGCAGTACTTCCTTCTTTACCTCTATGCATACCATATTTTTCCATCAGTTTTGAATATTGAGTTTGTTGTTCTGCTAGGTCTCTTTTTCCATCTACAAATGATTTACAACTCAATCTTCCATCTTGTGTAATAGGCACTACAATAGCGTGCAGATGTGGTGTTTGTTCATCCAAATGTAAATGCATTGAAATGATATTTTTTTCTCCATATATAGATGCTAAAAAGGTCTTATTGTCTTTTACCCATTGACTATATATTTCTGGTTTTTTGAAAATTTCATTCATCTTATAATGATCTGATGTCATTATGTATTCGACTGCTTTAACTGCGTCTTTTCTGATCTTCTTGTCAAGACTATAGCGTTCTTTAATTTCATTGTTGATTCTCTTCGATAGTGGGTTTGTTTTGCTAAATTCTGTCCACTCTTTTTGTGTGTAGCTATTACCTTTTTTATCCCAATGAATATTATTTAGCACAGTGTTAGTTGAAGCGTTTTCTGGAACAGAAATCGAGCCACCAGAACTCCTGTCTATATGCCTTCCCAATGCACCAGAATTTTTAATTTTTTGTAATCTCATTACTGCGTAGCTCATATTTATGCGTATTGTTTTTTGGGGTTTTTAGGGGGAACCCCTGAACGAGCGAACTTTGGTACAAAGTGTAGTGAGTTACACTTTGTCTTTCGCTAATACTAGTTTTCACTCTTTTTGACTTTTGACATCTTGTTTAATAATCGAGATCAAATGTTCATTCAAGTCTTTATATCCATCAAAGAAGACACTTTTATCTTCTACTTTTGAGTGGATGTTTTTTATAATTTTAGTTGCACTCTTTCCAGCATTGTCATTATCAAGCCAGGTGTAAATCTTGTCATATTCTTTTAATACTATTTCTATTTTTTGAACCAAAGAAAGAGAGTTGAGAATTAAAAAGTCGGTTTGATTTTCTAATTCTTTATTGAGAGTTATAAAGCTTAAGAAATCAAAAAAACCTTCGAAGATTGTTAGATTGTTTTTGCCTTTTTGATAATGCGTAAAATCTTTTTTTCCTATGCAACCTTTGAAGTATTTATTCCGTAATTCATATCCTCCAGACCTGTTTTTAAATGCTATGCCGAAATATGTTTTTTCATCAATTGTATAGTATATTTCTTGGCAGTATTTTTTTGCTAAAATGTGATGAATAGCCCTAATATCTAAATAGGATAATAAGGCTCGATTTTCTAATTGTTTTACCCTTTTGATTTGATAATTTGTTTTTGGTTCTGTTATATTTTTTGTTTGCTTTTGAAAAGAAAAAGAGATATTGATATCAGAAAAAAAGTATAACGCTTCTGAGACTGTGTAATTCTTTAATGTCATCACTAAATCAATAACATTGCCACCTGTACCTTGTCCGTGATCGAACCATCTATTAATTTTTTTACAAACTTTAAATGAGGCTTGAGTTTCTGACCTGAAAGGACTCAGAAACCAAGCTTCTTTTTCCGTTTCCCTTTTGGGTAAATGCCCTAAGCTTTTAAGAGTGTTGATAATTAGAATATTTCGGGCATTTTCGCAATTTAGACTAGGGACTTTCATAAAGACTTCGTTTTTATAAATTTTTGATGATTTGATGACGAACGTTTGTTAACACTTGATTTTACTGCTATTTCCATTGTCATCATTTTTTCATCAATCATCAAAACCATTTTTTTATGGTCATCATTATATATTTTGATGACAGTTTGATGACAACTTTGATGATAGGTTAATCTTTTGTTTTTCAATAGCTTATATAGTTATGTCATCATTTCATCAAAAATCCGTTCTATAAAGATTCTTTTTATAGAGTAATACCTTCCTTTTCTGTCTATTTCTATGAATTCTCCATAGGACGTAAACTCATAACCTCTATAAGAATTGGAGTTATCAGATGGTTTTAATTCCCACTTAGATTTGAGTATTTTTCGCACTTCATTGATTTCATAATATTTTCTTCGGGATTTAATTATGGTAGCAACTACATCGCGAGGGGTAATTTTTATTTCATCAGCTGCAGATGCATCAAATATTTCGTAAAAAAGCTGTACCATTTCTCTTTCAACTTCATTATTGTTCAGCCACACTAATTTTTGTAGTGCTTTTGTTTTGATCTGTTCAGAAGTAAACCACATTCTTGTTTTCTTAGCAGTTGAGAATTTCCGATCTATTAAGAATTGCATAAATGCAGGAATCTCCTTAATTAACTTGCTTAAGAACTCAGTATCTTCATTTATGAAAGGAGTTACTTTACGCACCCAGAACCTAATTTCATTAGAATCAATAAGAATGAATGTTTCTTCGTTGTTTGAACATAAAATGAATTTTCCAAAAAATTCTATCTCCTCTCTGTCTTTACCTTTCGCTTCAACTTTGTCCTTGTCAGTTGTTGAGAGATATTTTAAACGCTCTGTAATTTCTTGCTTATCAAAGAATACCTCGTCTATAGCAATGATTAGTTTGGAAGCCCAATCAGCATTAAACTGAGATGAAAAACTATCACCTTTTATATAGGTCATATTATGACCATATATAGCTTTAAGCCATTTTATGAAAGTAGATTTTCCAGTACCGCGTTCTTTGCTTACTAAGCATATAATAGGTAGTATTTGGGTTGGATAGAGTAATATAATTTTCAGATAATCAAGACCGAGTTCCTTCTGTTTGCCAAAGATGTGATTCACGAACTGCAATGAGTATTTTATTTTTCCTTTTTCAGCAGGCTTGTAAGGTAGCTCGTGGTAAGTGTTGTAGAAATTTCCGACAAACTCCTGATAATTAATATGTTCTGGAATACAACAATATCCATCTAATTTGGGAATGTCATTTAAAAATTGTTTCCCGTGATCGGCAACAATAGTTTCTTTATTCCAGGAAACCATTACACTTGTCGTGTCTCCAGATATAAGGGGTTTCTCAATGATTTTTTTAAATCCTGTGCCAATTCTAAAGTATTTCGCTTCTTTTGACATAAGTACTTATTTTGTGAATTTAACTAATGATGGGTTTTTTCTGGCCTGCGCAAGTAGTTCCTTTTTTGAATAAAAGACAGATCTTCCTATCTGATAAAATGGAATTAGTTTCTTCTTTTTCCATTGTATAAGACACTGAACTGTTATTCCTAAAAGCTCTGCTGCTTCTTTTTGAGTTAGGCGATCTTCTGCTTGACTGTTGGGAGAATTTTGAATAATCTCGGTCTTGCGAATACGATTGATCACTAGCTCAACTGTTTTTTCTAGGTCTTGCTTTGTGAAACCGTATAGAATTGGATTTGACATATGTTAACGATGTTTGAATTAAACACAGCTAAATTGTCTTATCCTAATGTTTCTAAAAAAAATATTTTTAATTATTCTAATTGTATAGGGAGTCGGGGAGAGGTATTAAAATAAGGGCTTAACGAACGTTTCTTTTTTTAAAAATAAATTTTTGAATTCTAATATTTCATCTCATTTTCAAGTGCAAGAGAAGAGGTCAGTCCATTAAATGTTAACTCAGAATCGCTTTCTATTTTTTTTGCAAGTATGTATAAATTCTGATATGAAAACCCTCTTTGATGGATTGATAAATTATTGCTTATGATCTTTGGGAAAGAGTGACCTTGTTTTTTTATGTATTGATTTTTAGATAGAAAGAATATAAATTCCATTAAAACTTTGTTATTGAAATTAATAGATCGATTATACAAGGGTTTGTATACTTCTGGATTCTCTGTCTGAAAAATGTCTGAAGAGATTATTCGTGCAATTGATTTGGATTCTTTAGATGTAAGATTAGGATTTTGTTTTTTAATTAAATAGTTCAACCCTTTTCTTATTTTTCTAATATTTTTCGGATTAGCTAGTTCTATCTTCAGTTCTTGATTGAGGGCTCTTTTATTACTTGATTTTAAAGGAATATTAGCGGACGATAGCTCAATTAGGTATTCTTTCTTTTTTCCTAAATTTTTCACATCGAAAAATTTAAAAATGTCGTTTTTTACTTTAAATGATTGTTTAATCTGCTCCAGTGCTAAAGAATTGAACTTATTAAGAATTGCTGAGTTATTTAAATCAAATTCCCCCATTAGTTTTGATATGTTAGAAAGATAATCTGATATTATTATTTCTTTATGACTGGCATTTTCAATCAGAGATAAGTCGTGTTTGATTATTCGTTTCCAATGTGTATGTGAGAATATTAATGGGGCAATTGAGATTAGTTTTTCATTTCTTAATATGGGCAAACCTTGTTGCATTAATATTTTTGTATGCACTAATAGGTTTTCGTATAGTATTACTTCAAGATTACTCGAGTAATCAATCGATAGAATTTTTAAGTGTTCCCTATATATCGCAGAAATTAAATGTCTTTTTTCTTCCTCAGTAGCTTTCGTATTGTTTAATGATAGGAAAAAGGTAATATCTTTTTGTATATCAATTGCGAGATTAATTTCCGAAATATGATGCAAGAACAACCAGATTTTTTCAAAAGGGCTTTTTGCTGAATTTATGTTAGAAAAGTAGTTCTTGTACTTAATTGATTTTTCTGAATAATCGTAGTAAAGTGAATGAATGTTTTGCTTTGTTTTTGTCATAATTATAGTACGATTTTATTCCATGTATTATCCATTTCACTTCTTTTAAAATCTTCTGCAATTTCTACATATCTCTTAAAACTGGCTTCGTCTTTATGTCCAGTTATATTTCTAACAACCATTTCTTTCATCCCTAATATAAGTGAATTAGTAACAAAAGTTTTTCGAGCTGTGTGACTTGTTATTAGTTGGTATTTGGGTTGTACTTTATCAACTCTACGCTGTCCAATATAACGAGTAGTATTAACTAAAGTATTGATTTGGGCTATTTCACAACACTCTTTAATGTACAAGTTAAATTTCTGTCCAGAGATAGAGGGAAGAGGTTCGTATAATGTGTCCTTATATCTTGCTAGGATTTCTTTAGCATAATTATTGAGAGGGATGGTTTGATCAATGGTTTTAGTTTTCTGAATATTTAGCTTTAGGTGGTCTTGATATACATTTGATGACCTCAGAGCTTTGATATCACTGAATCGCAATCCAGTAAAGCAACCAAAGCAATAAAAATCTTTCACATAATTGAGTCGTTTAGAACTAAAATTGTGATTGTATAAAGTCATAAGCTCCTCCATTGTTAGATAGATGACTTCTATATTATCTTGCATTCGTTTAAACCTTTTAAATTCTGTATTTGAATGATAACCCCTATCTAATGACCAATTCATAAAAGCTTTTATTACTGATATTGTTCTGCCAAAATAATTGTTCAAGGTGTTTCTTTCTTCAAAGGCATAATCTCTAAGTTTCTCATAGAAGTCAATAGTAATTGTTTCAAATCTTAAGTCGTACAAATAAAACTCTGTAAAGTCGGCAATGAACCTTTTTGTAGTTATATATTTCCTTATCGTCCCTGGAGCTTTTGTCGTTTTAGATGTATCAACGAACTCTTGAAAAGAATTAAAAAAATTTGGGGAAATTTTATTTTCCAATGTATCATTATTAAACTCCGCTAAAAATAACTCCTTCGTTGGTCTTAAATCATTAAGCAGAATATATCTAAAAACGTCTTTCACGCGTTTTTCAAGGTCGTCAAGCTTCTTGTTATATTCTATATGGAAATTGTATTTCTCAGTTTTAAGATTCGGTTTTATTCTGTCATTTTTCCAATGATTTGACAGAACATTAGTCTCTGGCACATTTTGCCTAATCCGCTTTCCACCGATGTTTACAATTAATTGAATAGGCATATAGCCTTTGGAATTTACTTTTTCTTTTCGAGGTAAAAACTTTGTTTTCATTTATCTATTTTAACTAACTTTATATCCGACATCATTAATCTGAATTAACCTAAATGGTTTGGGTGGCAGATTAGGTGTCAACTTAATTTACGACTTATATAAACCTCTATGAATAGTAGTTTATATAGTAATAGTTTTGGTGTTAACCTGAATACACTAGAGCTAAATCTGGTTAAAATAGAAAAGTAGCCCAAGTGGGACCACTTCATAGAAAGAGACTTTAGTAGTAAACTAAGGTCTTT
>JAHDIF010000014.1:38079-57151 GCA_020630915.1 Dokdonia sp. | reverse complement strand
AAAGCAGACATCACGGACAATGCAGATGGAACTTACACCTTCACAAATAATGACGGTAGCGATGTAACCATCGATGCTAATGGTGTCGCAATTACGGATACCGTAGATGGTAACCTCATTGCTACTGTAACAAGCCCAGATGGAACCACCGTAGTAGAAATTGATGAAACCGTAACTACAATAGCTGTTGATCCATTAAATGCCGAACAACTTATCTACACATCTGAAGACGGAACGCAAACCACCATAACGGATACAGATGCTACCAACGAATTTCAAAACTTGAGCAATACAATATTGGTGCCTAACGAGCAAGTAAGAATCAATATCACAGATGGCAATAACACAACTATTGATATTAGGGATGCAGATCCAGACCCTACGAACGAATTTCAAGATTTATCCAATACTGTAACTACGCCAAATGAAGAAGTAGAAATCGCGATTACAGATGGGGCAAATACTACTATTAATATCCAAGATGCAGATGCAGATCCTACTAATGAGTACAACACGGGAATAGCATTTGATGGAACTGAGCTTACCATAACAGATGCTGGCGGAGATCAAACTATTGATATTTCTGGAGTGAGCACTGATGATCAAGTAATTTCTTCTTCCGTAACCACTCCTCTGGAGGTTGTCAATATTGCACTTGAAGATGGTGGAGATACAGACATTAATATTCAAGATGCAGATGCAGACCCTACAAATGAATTACAAGACATTCAATTAAACGGAACTGAGTTATCACTAACAAACCCTGCAACAGCAGGAAACGTAATAGATCTTACGGATAAAATTACCTTAGAAATGTTTGCCAATGGAACCTCCACCAATGATGAAATTTATTGGAATGGTACGGACTGGGTTTATGGTACTCGTGTTGCTTCAGTAAATGGCAATACTCCTGATGCCTCTGGCAATGTATCCATTACTATTGGAAGCGTATTCACTGGGCCTACAGCAGATGAGACCGCCATTACACCAACAGAAGTAGCCGCACCTGTCGAAGGAGACATTTATATTGTAAACAACTCGGCTACAGATCCTGCAGATGTTGGTCAAACCTTCGTGTATGATGGAGACACTTCAACTTGGATACTTACCAACCCGTTTAATGCAGTATTATACGATCCGCGTTATGTAAATGTTACTGGCGATACTATGGTAGGGGATCTAGATATGAGTAATAATACTATTTCTAGTGTCGCAGCACCAGTTAATCCTGGTGACGCTGCAAATAAAGCTTATGTAGATTCTGTTGCACTTATTGATAATGGAGATGGCACCTTTAGTCTTTCTAAACCAGATGGAACCTCAGACATCGTAGACAAAGCAACCTTAACTGACAATGGAGATGGTACCTACACTTTTGACAATAATGACGGCGCTCCAGTAACTATTGATGTTATGAGTTTAGAAACACTTACAAGTATAGCTTTAAATGCAGATGACACCAATATTGATTATGTGGACGAAGATGGAGTGACAACTCAATTAGATCTCACAAACCTGGTTGACAATCTAGAAACGGTCACAACCTTCGAACAAAATGATACCCCGACAGTAGCAGATCCTACAGCGACTGGAGAAATAACCTATACAGATGAAGATGGAAATACTTCAACCGCTCAGGTAGTAAGTGCTAATCCTGACAACCAAATCGAAGTAGGCACAGATGGCGGAGCTTATTTAGGGCCAACCGTCTATACAGGAACCTTTATTATATCTGCAGAAGGAACAGTAACCGTTACTGGCATTCCTTTTGAACCTTCACAAGTAACTTTCGTAGCAAACGCAAATGTTGAAAGTCTAAATATTGACTCTGATAATGGTACAGGTAACAACGACCGAGGTATAGATAACTCTTTTGGAACCATGAATGGTTTTGCTAGAAATATAGGAGGCACCTTAGTGCAGCAAGTAATGTACACAGGAGGCCACGGAAACTCCATTAATGACATTTCTCGCTATGCAAGCAGCAGTAATTGTATAGGTGTTCGCTATGGAGATCAAAACGGTAGTAGCTTAGGAAAAATAGAAGCAGCCTTTGGCTCGTTTACGGCAGATGGATTTACATTAACAGCAGAATATACAGATGGTGTAGTTACCAATAACAATGGTAATGCCTTAATTAATGTACAGCCAGATGATGTTAACAATGAAGCCCTATTAGTCATATTTACAGCCTACAAATAAGAATACGATGAAAAATTTAATTCTATATATATTCTTATTCCTGACGTTCGCTTTCGCGAAAGCGCAATCTGTATTCCATAATTTTGGAAATGTACAGATACACGATCAGGGACAAATAGGGTTTCATATTGATCTTATTAATGATGGTGATTTTGACAACAACCTAGGACTTGCTGGATTTTACAATACACAGAACGAATTATATGTTTCAGGAACCAATCAACCTATTTTTTATGATATGGAAGTTGCTGTAGATGATGATCTATTTCTTGAGGTTGCCGTAGGAGTTAGTAATTTTTTAGAATTTCTAGATGGACGAGTGATTACTCCTCGTAATCAATTAGACATTATTTTAGATTTTACCAACAACGGAATGTATTTGGGTGAAGATGACTCGAGACACGTAGATGGCTATGTAAACAATAACGGAGACTTAGATTTTACATTTCCCATAGGTGATGATTTTAGATTAAGAACCATGTCTGTTTTAAGAGAGGACAACACTTTTATTTCTTATACAGGAGCATATTTCTTTGAAGACCCTAATGCTCCATCCACCTTAGGCGCTCCCTTAACGACATCTAGTTATCAAAACTCTTTGTCTATCATAAGTAATCTTGAATATTGGGACTTAAATGGATTATCACCTGCTAGAGTAACACTTACGTGGGATGAAATGAGCGATATAGAGATTCTAGCAGATGATCTTACATCCTTAAGAGTGGTTGGCTTTTCACCCACACTCAATCAATGGATTAACCTGGGTAACACCAGTGTAAGTGGGGACTTTAGTAATGGTAAAATAACCTCCGAAGTATTAAACCCAAATTTATATACCGCACTGACATTTGGGTCTATTCTCAAAGGAAATGGTTCAATTACGGTTTATACCGCTATTTCCCCTAATGGAGATGGTATAAATGACACTTTAATTATTGAAGGGTTAGAAACGAGTCCAAATAATGAGCTTTTTATTTACAATAGATGGGGTGTAGAAGTATTTAGCAAGAAAAATTATGATAATTCTTTTGGTGGTATTTCTGATGGTAGATTTACAATAAATGGGTCGAAAAAATTACCCGTAGGCACATACTTTTACGTTCTTAAACTTAAAGATCAGAGAGATCTCGCAGGAGCTTTTTACATAAATAGATAGTATTTTATGAATAGTTCGTTTCCTTTTTTATTTATTTCTATTTTTAAAGAGGTAAAAAAAAATATACCAGACGAGCTTATAAAATGGTTAAGATCCTAGAAACAGATAGACTGTACTTACGTGAGTTTGTAGAAGAAGATGCTATACATTTATTTGAAATGAATAATGACCCTCAAGTCATTAAATATACTGGCGATGCTCCTTTCTTAAACCTGCAAGCCGCAAAAGAATTTATAACAAACTACGATGCTTATCAAAAGACGGGCATAGGTCGTTATGCGGTAATCAGAAAAGAAGATGAACGGTTTCTAGGATGGTCTGGTCTAAAATACCACCCAGAAGAAAGAGTGATAGATGTAGGGTATAGATTTTACCAAAAATACTGGGGTCAAGGATTTGCCACAGAAAGCGCTCAAGCAATTATAAACTATGCATTTAATGAACTAAAATATCCTTGTCTCGTTGCTCATGCCCACAAAGAAAATACCAGATCACATAAAGTGATCAACAAGTGCAAGATGTCCCTCTTAAAAGAATTTGTATATGACGGACACCCAGCCATACAATATCATATCAAAAATCCAGATTACACACTCAAAGAAATACCTGCAAAAGATACCTGGCCTGTGCGACATCCTGTTCTTAGAAAGGGAAGACCCTTAAAAGATGTCTATATGGAGGCAGACGAACAAGAAAGCACCTTTCATCTAGGTATGTATTATAAAAACAACATCGTGGGAGTCGCAAGTTTTATGCAGGACTCCCATACAGACTTTAACGGCACCCAAGCCAGACTGCGAGGAATGGCCGTACTACCAGAGTTTAGAAAAAAAGGACTTGCAGAACTTATTCTAAAAAGAGGTGAAGAAATCCTTAAAGAAAAAGGGAATACCCTTTTATGGTTTAATGCGAGAATTATTGCTGTAAATTTTTACAAAAACTTAGGCTATATAACTATTGGATCAGAATTTGATATTCCACTAGTAGGACCACATTATGTTATGAAAAAACAACTGATTTGAAAAGGAGAAAGTTCACCAAAGCAATCCTTCTAGGAACAATCGCACAAAGCTTACCACTTTCTGCATTTAATTTGAGTTCAAATATCTCAACAAATGAGCTATTAGGAAAAGGAGCTCCCAATCTCACAGAAGGCTCAAACTACAGGTTACGCCCAGAAGCTGCAACAGCATTTGAAAAAATGAAAAAAGCCGCACTACAAGAAGGAATTTCATTACAAGTAGTCTCTAGCTACCGCAACTATGCACATCAAAACCGGATTTGGGAACGCAAGTATAACCGCTTTCGCGAAAGCGGACTTTCACCCACCTCAGCCATTTCTAAGATTATAGAATACTCCACCATACCAGGCACCTCGAGACATCACTGGGGGACAGATCTTGATCTTATAGACGGGAATCCTAACGTAAGTGGAGATGTGTTAGTTCCCTCAAAATTTCACGGTACAGGCCCTTTTTGTGAGATGAAAGAATGGATGGAACTCCACTCTGAAAAATTTGGGTTCTACTTAGTGTATACAGATAATACAGATAGAAAAGGGTTTAATTATGAACCTTGGCACTATAGTTATACACCTTTATCTATTGATTATTTAGAGGCCTATCAAAAACTGAATGTAAAAGAAATCCTTCAAGAGGAAAAATTACTAGGAAGTGAGTTCTTTAAAAAAGAATTTATTGACGCTTATATCCAAGATAATATTCTAGACATTAACCCACAGTTACTTCCCTAAAGAAGTTCAATAACCTCCTTTTCTGCAAGTGCTTCTTTAAAATTAGGTCTATCTGATAATGCTCTATCGATCCACTCTGTTGCTTTGGTCTTATCACCTTTATGTTTATAAATCTGTGCGAGTCTAAGATAAGCCCAGTCTTTAGGAACACCATCTGCAGCGGTGTGATTTTCTATATACTTTGCTAAGCATTGTATTCCTTGATCAAGCCCAATCCCATATTGTCCAGCTATTTTCCCTAATTGGTAATGGAGCCTATTATTATTTTGATGCTTTTTTTGAGCCTCACCAAGCGTTTCTAAAGCCTTTTCTGGAGCGTTATTTTTCTCATAGTGCTCATACAGTTTTGTATAACACGTAACGGAGCCTCCTACTTTCACAGCATTTTTATAATTTTCCTCTGCATCTTTGGGCCTCTCATTATACTCTGCTATATATCCTTTTGCTAGATATCCATCTACGGGCGACAAGGCAGCTAGTTCATTTGCATACTTGAGTGCCTTACTTTCGCTACCCCCTACGATACTTGGCAGTTGTATATATAGTTCTACAAGTGCCCATCGCACCTCTATATGCTTAGGATCTAACGCTGCAGCTTTTAAAAAGGCTTCCTTAATATCCCCTAATAAACTTACGGCACGAAGTTTATTAATTTCTAAGGCCTTCATCCCCAATACGCCCCCGTACTTGTAATGATAGTTTGCAACATCTGGTGAGAGTTCTACTAATTTTTCATAATATCCGATCGCGACATCCCAGTCTTTTGTATATCCAGCAATATCTCCTAAATATTCTAGAGCTTTGAGATCATTAGGGTGCTCTTCTAAGTAAGATCGAAATAATGGTTGTGCCTTTTTGAAGGATGCCTTTTCAAAGAGGGATTCCGCTTTCGCGAAAGCTTCATCACCACCCTGAGCCGCAACTACCGTAGGAAGTAAAAAAAGAAATAACAGCACTCTCATAAGGATCATTTTACAATACTAATGTCTAAAATTATGCCACAACGGCTATTGTTCTGGAGGATATTTCTTGAATATTTTTGAAACTAACTTTCTAAAATGAGCATCTCGTTGCGCTGGCTTTGATTTGAGCTTGAGGTCACTTTCACTTCGAGCTTCCCAAACAACACTATTATTTTTATTATCTATAAAACTAACCTCTATAATTTGGTGTAACTCATTACCTCCTATGGGTATACCTCCACTCACTCCTACACCTACATTTCCTCCTCCAGAACCTACCCCTACACCTAGCGTATTTCTGGATTGTATCTCATATTCTTCTGCACGAACGACAACCCATATATCGGGCCTTTCGGCTCGCTTATATCTTTTTGAGCTTAAAATACTATCTGTATATTTTATAAAACGTCGCTCATCAAATTCTGACAACTCACTCCCCTCTTGAAAATCATATTGATAACTCTCAAAACTAGAGAAGTCTATTTCCTGATCATAGTCATAGTCTACATACATAGAGCCGCAACCCACTAGTAAATAAGCACTAACAAGTAATACATAAAATTGAATCTTCATAGCAATACAACAATCATTTTAATAAAATATTGTTAGTTTTCTACACCTCATTAAGCATCTTCCAGAGCGCATCTTTGAGCTCCACAAGTCCTTGCTGTGTAATAGAAGAAATAAATAAGTATGGAATAGGTAATTCTCTATCTAGCTCTTCAGACAATTCGGCTTTAAGTTCTTCGTCTAGCATATCACTTTTTGTGATGGCGATAAGACGAGATTTATCCAGCATTTCTGGGTTGTATTTTTGCAATTCATGAAGTAACACGTCATACTGCCCAGCAATACTATCTGCATCTGCAGGGATCATAAAAAGCAGAGTCGAGTTACGTTCTATATGACGTAAAAAACGATGCCCTATGCCTTTTCCTTCTGCCGCGCCCTCAATAATCCCTGGGATATCTGCCATAACAAAAGAGCGATAATCACGATACTCTACAATACCTAGATTAGGCTTGAGCGTCGTAAACTCGTAGTTGGCTATTTTAGGTTTAGCTGCTGTAATTGCTGCGAGCAGTGTAGATTTTCCAACATTAGGATACCCTACAAGACCTACATCTGCAAGAACTTTAAGTTCCAGAGTAAGTTGCATCTCGTATCCGTCTATACCAGGCTGTGCATAGCGTGGTGTTTGATTGGTACTGGACTTAAAATGCCAGTTCCCACGACCTCCCATACCTCCTTCTGCAGCGATGAATTCTTGACCATCTTCTGTGATTTCAAAAATTACTTTATCGGTCTCTGTATCTTTAATAGTAGTTCCTAGAGGCACTTCTATATACATATCTTCACCATCATGACCTGTAGATCTAGACTTAGATCCATTACCTCCGTGATCTGCACGCAAGTGTCTTTTAAATTTAAGGTGTAGTAGGGTCCAAAGGTTAGAATTACCCTTTACGATAATGTGCCCTCCGCGACCTCCATCACCTCCATCTGGTCCTCCTTTTTCAATAAACTTCTCTCTGTGTAAGTGCGCAGAGCCACCACCGCCATTACCAGAAGTAACGTGTATTTTTACGTAGTCAACAAAATTTCCTTCTGTCATGGTTCAATGATTTAATAGCGTAATGGGTTCATGAAATAATTTATATAGAAAAACGATCTAGTAAGCTTTCGCGAAAGCGTTCTCAAAAAACTTCGAGACTTTCAAGCTACAACTTCAGTTTCGAATTCGATTTCAGTTTCGATTTCTAAAGCGTGTCTATAACCTTGCTAAGTCTTTCTGTAATCTCTGCGACGGTACCTACGCCGTCTACCCCGTGGTATTTATCTAGCTTCTCGTAATACCCTTTTAGGATAGCCGTCTCTGCATAATACACTTTAATACGATTGCGTATCACGCCTTCATCTGCATCGTCTGGCCTTCCTGAAGTCTTCCCCCTTTCTAGTAATCGTTGTACAAGCACCTCATCATCTACTTCTAAAGCTACCATTCCTGCAACTTCCGTTCCTTTAGACGCTAAGAGCGTTGCAAGGGCGTCTGCCTGAGCTTCAGTGCGTGGAAAACCATCAAAAATAAAACCTTTGGCCTCTGGATTTTTTTCTACCTCGGCACTAAGCATATCTATAGTCACAGAGTCTGGTACGAGTTGTCCCTTATCTATATAAGATTTGGCAAGTGTCCCTAGATCTGTAGCGTTTTTAATATTGTATCTAAACACATCTCCTGTAGATATATGAACGAGATCATACTTCTCCTTTAATACTTCGGCTTGGGTTCCTTTGCCAGCTCCTGGAGGGCCAAACAATACAATATTTTTCATGGATGTTTCTTTTAATTTATATATCGAGGTAAAGTTACGGCCTAAGCCTTTATAATCTAATCCAAATCCTACAACAAAATCATTAGGAATCTCAAGTCCTACATAGTCTACCGTGTGCGTTTTTAAGTATGCCGCTGGCTTGTAAAAGAGGGTGGCGATCTTGTAGGAGTTTACCCCTTCATCTTCCAGAATCTGGATAATGGTATCGATCGTATTTCCTGAGTCTACGATATCTTCTACTACAATCACATCGCGACCTTTTAAGGATGGTTCTGCCCCCATTACTGTAAACACCTCTTCATTTTGTTGTAATCCGTCGTAACTGGCAACTTTAATAAAGCTTAGCTCACACTCGTGATCAAACTTCTTTATAAGCTCTGCACTAAACAAAAAAGCCCCGTTGAGCACGGTCAAAAACACAGGACGCTTATCTCTAAAATCATTATTAAGCCTTACCGCCACGCCATTAATCGCCTGTTGTACTTCGGTTTGAGAAATACATGCTTCAAAAGTGAGATCGTGTAAACGTATGGTTTCCATAGGTATTTTAAAGTCGCAAAGATACTATTTTCAAATTCTCAATTCTCTTACATTAGGAAGGAAATCACCCCAATGTAATTTTGTATTTTTGGGTTTTAACTTTTTACGCTTTCACGAAAGTGAATAACTATGAAAAATTACTTCTCCTCTTCTTTTAAATTAGGCATTTTAGGTGGTGGACAACTAGGTAAAATGATGTTGTACGATACCAGAAAATACGACATCCAGACCTACGTTTTAGACCCAAGCCCAGAAGCTCCCTGTAAAATTGCTTGCAATCATTTTGAGCAAGGAAGCCTTACAGATTATGATACGGTGTACAATTTTGGTCAGAAAGTAGACGTGCTCACCTTTGAAATAGAAACTGTGAATGTAGAAGCGCTGGAAGCGCTGGAAAAAGAAGGTAAGAAAGTATACCCTTCTGCCGCTACACTGCGCAACATTCAGGACAAGGGAGTACAAAAAGAGTTTTATACGAGTAAAGAAATACCTACCGCAAATTTTAAGCAATACGCTTTCGCGAAAGCGATATCTCAGGACAACCCTTCCTATCCTTTCATTTGGAAATCTTGTCAAGGTGGATATGATGGTAAAGGGGTTTCTGTAGTACGATCTGAGCAGGACTTAGAAAGCTTACCACAAGTCCCGTGTATAGCAGAAGATATGATCCCTTTTAAAAACGAACTTGCTGTAATTGTAGCGCGCAACGTTTCTGGAGAAGTGATTACCTATCCTGTGGTAGAAATGGAATTTCACCCAGAAGCAAATCAGGTGGAGTATGTCATCTGCCCAGCGAGAATAGATGAAGCAATTGCACAAAAAGCACGAGCCATTGCAGAGAAGGTATCTAAGGCGTTCGAACACGTAGGACTACTCGCCGTAGAAATGTTCCAGACCAAAGATGACCAGATACTTGTAAATGAAGTAGCCCCACGACCACATAACAGCGGGCATTACAGCATAGAAGGAAGCTATACCAATCAATTTGAACAACACCTAAGAGCAATCTTAGATTTACCACTAGGAGATACCGCCAGCAAGGCAGGATCTGTGATGGTAAACCTTGTAGGAGAAGAAGGCTATGAAGGACAGGTGTACTACGAGAAGATAGAAGACATTATGCAACTTAAAGGAGTGACTCCACATATTTACGGAAAGCCTCTCACAAGACCATTTAGAAAAATGGGACACGTGACCATTATAGACCAAGATATAAACGAGGCAAGAGCCGTTGCCGAAAAAGTAAAGCAAACCATTAGAGTTATAAGCAAATCATAAGTCGTATGAAAGTAGGAATTATTATGGGCAGCACTAGCGATTTACCCGTTATGCAGGCCGCTATAGACGTATTAGCCCAGTTAGGTATTGACACAGAAGTAGATATTGTAAGTGCACATCGCACACCAGACAAGTTATTTGATTACAGTAAAAACGCACACAGTCGCGGTGTTAATGTAATTATAGCAGGTGCTGGAGGGGCAGCGCATCTACCAGGAATGGTCGCATCTCTTTCTCCACTACCCGTAATAGGGGTACCCGTAAAATCAAGAAACTCTATAGATGGATGGGATAGTGTATTATCCATACTACAAATGCCTGGAGGTGTTCCCGTAGCCACAGTTGCCTTAGATGGCGCTCAAAATGCAGGTATTCTGGCGGCCCAAATTCTGGGAGCAACAGACACTGGAGTGAGAGATAGAATTCTTAAATATAAAGAAGGGCTCAAACAGAAAGTGATAGACGGAGCCGCTTCTCTTAAAAAGTAAAAAGACCGCTCGTGACGGAGCGGTCTTTTAAGTACAATGTAATACGTTGGTGGTCGATGTCTTATCTATTAACCATTCTAAATATTAATCAAACCTTGTATGTACATTGAGTGGGGGAAATCTCAATTAACTGGTATAAAAATAACAGTCATCTATTTCTTACATTGAAAAGTAATATAAATTCCTTGAAATATCGTTTTGCCAAGTAATATACTCGATGAAATACACAATTTTTTAAAGTTTTTAAAAAAAAATCATGTTAGATAACAATCCGCTTTTAACTTCTTTTGATATCGCTCCTTTTTCTAAAATCAAGAATGAGCACTTTTTACCCGCCTTTCAAGAGGCTCTAAAAATTGCCCGTCAAGAGATTGATGCGATCACGCAAAACAAGGCTACACCTACCTTTGAAAATACCATAGAAGCACTCGTTTATTCTGGACAACAATTAGACCGTATATCTAGCGTGTTTTTTAATCTAAACAGCGCAGAGACTAATGAACATATCCAGAAAATTGCTCAGGAAGTATCTCCTATGCTCTCTGAATTTGGCAACGACATCACCCTTAACGAGGCGTTGTTTAGTCGTGTTAAAAGTATATACGCCCAGAAAGACAGTTTGGATCTCACGCCAGAGCAAATGACCTTACTAGAAAAAAATTACAAGAGCTTTTCTCGCAATGGTGCCAACCTTCCAGAAGATAAAAAATCCCGCTTACGCGAAATAGACGCTGCGCTGGCAAAACTCAAACTCACCTTTGGCGAGAATGTCCTGGCAGAGACCAATGCCTATGAGTTGCATCTCACTAATGAAGCAGACCTAGCCGGAATGCCAGAAGGTGCCAAAGAAGCCGCTGCTGCCCTTGCCAAAAGCAAAGACAAAGAAGGATGGCTTATTACCTTAGATTATCCTAGCTATATTCCTTTTATGAAGTATGCCGATAATCGAGAGCTGCGCAAGGAGCTATCACTAGCTTTTGGAAGTAGAGCGTTTAAAGGGAATGATCACGATAACCAGAACAATGTTTTAGAAATCGTAAACCTCAGACACGAGCGCGCCAACTTATTAGGCTACGAGACCCACGCTCATTTTGTGCTGGAAGAACGTATGGCAAAAACCCCAGAAAAGGTGCTTGGTTTTCTCAATGACCTGCTTGCCAAAGCAAAGCCTGCAGCACAACGAGAATTTGCGCAGTTGGAAAATTTCGCGAAAGCGCAAGACAACTTAGACCAACTCCAGAAATGGGACAGTGCTTACTACTCAGAAAAGTTAAAGCAAAAACTGTTCTCCCTAGACGACGAGCAGCTCAAACCCTATTTTAAACTAGAGAATGTGATAGACGGCGTCTTTTCCATCTCTTCTAAATTGTTTGGGTTGCAGTTTGAGCAAGTATTTGATATAGACACCTATCACGAAGAGGTAAAAACCTACCGAGTGCTAGACACCCAAGGCAATTTTGTTTCCCTCTTTTATGCAGATTTTCACCCAAGAGATGGCAAACGCGGCGGTGCTTGGATGACCTCTTTTAAATCGCAAATGGTAAAAGATGGTGTAAACGAGCGCCCGCATATCTCTAACGTATGCAACTTCACGCCCTCTACGCCTAGCAAGCCGTCCTTACTTACCTTTAATGAGGTCACGACCTTGTTTCACGAGTTTGGCCACGGTCTTCACGGGATGCTGGCAAATACCATCTACCCAAGTCTTTCAGGAACCTCCGTCTACTGGGATTTTGTGGAGCTGCCTAGCCAGATGCTAGAAAACTGGTGTTATGAAAAAGAAGCCTTAGAGCTTTTTGCCACTCATTATGAAACGGGAGAAGTGATCCCTATGGAACTCATCCAGAAAATTAAGGACAGTGCCACCTTTCAAGAAGGGATGCAGACCTTGCGCCAGTTGAGTTTTGGCCTTTTGGATATGTCTTGGCACGGGCAAGATCCATCTGGAATAAAAGACGTAAAAGCTTTTGAAACGGCAGCCTTTGCAGACACCAGCTTGTATCCTGCCACACCAGAAACCTGTATGAGTACGGCATTCTCGCATATTTTTCAAGGTGGGTATTCTTCTGGGTACTACAGTTACAAATGGGCAGAAGTATTGGATGCAGATGCCTTTGAGTATTTTAAAGAACACGGCATTCTCAATCCAGAAGCCGGCGCACAGTTTAAAGAACACGTACTCTCAAAAGGTGGTACAGAAGATCCTATGGTGTTGTACAAACGCTTTCGCGGAAGAGAACCCAAACCTGAGGCTTTGTTAAAGAGGGCTGGGCTTTTGTAAAGAGGTTTTTGTAATTTTAGGGATGACCATGATAAGAATTTGGGATATTAGGATACATAACCTGTATAACCATAATAAATGTCCTGATATAACCGGTTGTAGCAAATTTGAGAAAAATCATTTCGTAAACAAATATGATTGAATTTTTAAAAGGCGGAAAAACTCTGAATGGAGTAAAAATGGGAATGAGTCTAGATGATTTGTATTCTATTTTAGGAAAGCCGACAAATATTAGCGGAGAAAAAAATTACGGATATATACATTATGGAGAATATCGTTTCGGATTTACGGATGACATAATTAATGAAATGGCGATTGAATTTAAACTGATTGAAAAACCGTTAGAGTTTCCGAATTTAGAATATAAAAAATATGACATTTCTTTATTCGAAAATTTTAAAATTAAATCAAAAAGTAAGATTCATAAAATAATGAGTTTCGTAAATCACCTTCAACTGAATTGGAAAGCCGAAAACGGAATCGATAAAGACTCTCTGACAATAAAAATTGAAAACGGACCATATATAGTTTTCAATTTATATGACGGAACTGTTGACAAAATTTCAATTGTGGATGGACATCAAAAAGATTGAACTGATAAAAAAACTTGCTACAACAATGGCTATAAGTAATTGCTTGTTCCCGCCTACTTCTGAAAATCCGCAAAGATTTTCAGTTTGGTGTGAACTTGCTAAATTAACTGCTAAACCACGCAACTACTTATAGCCGAGACCGTTATAGCCAATTCCAAAATGAACTTCAAATTGACGTTATTATACCTGAAAGGGTACAATAATGGTTAGCATTATTCATATTATACCCAAAAGGGTACATTTACATTTTAAACAACTTATTTTATACCCGAAAAGGTATATTTATCATTTAATTTAGTATATTTATACCCGAAAAGGTATACTATGGAGCAGTTATCATTAAATAAATTTGTCCGACTAAAAAGAAAGTCATTAAAAATGACCCAAAAAGAAATGTCCGAAAAATCAGGAGTTGGAATAAGATTCATAAGAGAACTTGAGCGAGGAAAGGAAACATTAAAAATGGATAAGGTGAATCAAGTACTAGATTTATTCGGATATGAACTAGGACCAATAGAAACAAACAGGAATAATGAAGAAAGCTAAAATTTTTATGTATAAAAATTGGGCTGGCACCCTAACTGAAGATGATGAAGGTTTTCACTTTAAATATGAAAAAGATTATTTGACTATTGAAAACCCAGAACCAATTAGTTTAACACTTCCATTAAAATCCTCAATATATTCAAGTAAAATACTGTTTCCCTTTTTTGATGGATTAATACCTGAAGGATGGCTATTAGACATAGCCGAAAAGAATTGGAAATTAAACATGAGAGATAGAATGAGCATTTTACTAGTTACCTGCAAAGATTGTATCGGAGCTGTATCTGTTGAACCTATTGAATTAAATGAAGATGTCTAAGTGCCTTTTATGTTATAAACAAATCGAAGATGAAGAATTCATAAAATATGAATTTCATAAATCATGCAGTAGAAAGTTCTTTGGAAAAAATACGCCTCCTATATTAGATTATACCCAAAGTGAAATGCTCGAATTGGCAGAAAAAGTAGTTAAAAGTCAAAGAACTGTAACTGGAGTTCAACCTAAATTATCAATGAGTATTAGTAAAATGACTGGTGATTCAGCCATTGAAAGGTTTACTATTGTTGGATTATGGGGTAAATTCATTCTAAAACCACAAACCGCACTTTACGAACAGCTTCCTGAGATTGAGGATTTAACGATGAATCTGGCAGAATTATCGAAAATAAAAACTGTAAAACATTCATTAATAAGACTCAAATCAGGTGAATTAGCATATATAACTAAAAGAATTGATAGATTAAATAATCGCAAACTTCACATGGAAGATATGTGTCAATTAACAGACCGACAGACAGAACATAAATACAAAGGTTCACATGAACAAGTTGCGAAAACAATAAAAAGATATTCGAGTAATCCCGGTTTCGATATTGTTAACTATTATGAATTAGTATTATTCTGTTTTTTAACGGGTAACAACGATATGCACTTAAAAAACTTCTCATTATTGAAAGATGTAAATCTAAACTATAACTTATGCCCAGCGTATGACTTAGTAGCTTCTGAATTAGTTGTTGAAGGAGATGATGAAGAATTGGCTCTAAACCTTAATGGTAAAAAGAAAAAGATCAAGAGAAAAGATTTTTTGATTGCTATGAAAACAAGTGGGATGAATGATAAATCAATCGAAAATGTTTTTAAAAAATTTGAAAAACTACAAAACAAATGGCATAATCTAATTGATGACAGTTTTCTGTCAAGTGAGTTTAAAGAAAACTATTGCAATATGATTAAGGAAAAATTCAAACAATTGGAAATTAATTAAAACTGGCTATAACAATGTATAAGAAATCATAGCTCATACCTCTCTATTTCATACACAAGACAGTTACCCAATATTTGAGAACTACTAATAAACACTATGAAAACAGCATTAGATATTTTAGAAACTAATAATTATTATAGACATTTAATATTATTTAAGCTTTACATTGAACATCATGGTGTCACAAATAAACATTATAGTAATTTGAGAAAAGATATCAAAGAACTATTAAGAGATGAATTTCCCATGATTAATTATAACGCTGCTATAAATTATATATCAAATCTGACCTAAATAATAATTATTTGTCGAATTTTAAGGTGTCCTAAAAAGGGGAAGCCTACAATCCTTTAGTTTTGATACCCCAATTAAACCTTTCCCAATAACTGCAGTCTTACCTTGTATATTGTCTTAAACACTCCTTTCTATGTCTATATTAAAACAGATTGCTAGTTTACTCCTATTCGCCATCCTCATCACTAGTTGCGGTGACGATGAAAATTACCAAGAAATTGCAAACAGTAGTCTTGACTTACCTAGTGAACCTTTTGAGTACGCAAACCTTAATTTACCCAACCACTTTACGACCGATATTCCGGGACAACCCTTACCTACCTCTATTAACGGTACAGACAACACACCGCAAGACAACCTCATTACCAATGACGGTGCCACGTTGGGAAGAGTGCTTTTTTATGACAAAAATTTAAGTGCAAATCAAAGTATTGCCTGCGCTTCTTGCCATAAGCAGGACAAAGGCTTTTCTGATGATGCTACCTTAAGCCTAGGTTTTGATGGTGGGCTAACTGGGCGCCACTCAATGACACTTATTAATAGTAGATTTTATCAAAGAGGGCGTTTCTTTTGGGATGAAAGAGCAGCCACCTTAGAAGAGCAAGTGTTGATGCCGTTTCAAGATCCAGTAGAAATGGGGATGACACTAGAAGAAGTCGTAAATGCAGTACAAGAACAAGATTTTTATCCTGAATTGTTTCAGAATGCTTTTGGCTCGTCAGAAATCACAACAGAAAGAATCTCACAGGCATTGTCTCAATTTGTACGCAGTATAGTAAGTTACTCTAGCAGATATGATGAAGGCAGAGCAGCATCTCCCTCGCCAGGAGCTGCGTTTCCCAACTTTACAGATGAAGAAAATCTTGGTAAAAACATCTTTTTCCAGACGATACCCAACGGCGGAGCAGCTTGTTTTGCTTGTCATACCACAGAAGCATTTATAAGTGCCAATCCTGGACCTCAAAATAACGGACTAGATTTAGAAACCACAGATGCAGGAGCAGGTGCAGTCTTTGGTAACCCTATTTTTGAAGCCCGTTTTAAAACGTCCACCCTCAGAAATATTGAACTCACCGCACCCTACATGCACGACGGCCGGTTTGCGACACTAGAAGAAGTTGTAGAGCACTATAACAGTGGCATACAAGCACACCCTACCTTATCACCAGCTTTAACTGATAACAACGGAAATCCTATACAACTTAATCTGACGGAGACCGAAAAAAATGCCTTGGTTGCTTTTCTCAAAACACTTACAGATACTAGTATAGCTACCGAAGAAAAATGGAGTGACCCTTTTTGATTAAATTTACAAACCAAGCAACATTGTAAACTATCCAAAACCTAAAACAATGAAAGTCACTCCAGAAAAAAACGAGAAGGTTGCCAATATGATTTTTGGATCTATCTACCCACTTTACTTAAATAGGCTAGTAAAAAATGGCAGAACCCAAGAAGAACTCGACCAAGTCCTTTCTTGGTTTACAGGATATGACCAAGCTACATTAGATAGCTTTAAGGAAGGTCAGGTTACCTTTGGGAGCTTTTTTGAAAACGCAAAAATTCACAAAAACAAGCACCTCATAAAAGGCGTGGTTTGTGGCTACCGCATAGAAGAAATAGAAGATGAGTTTGAGGTTTACAAGCGATGTAGACAAATGGAAAAACTCATAGACGAGCTCGCCAAAGGTCGCAAAATGGAGAAAATCTTACGAGAAGAAAAGAAGTAACGGCTTAAAACGGTTAGCAAAAACAGGCTCCATTTCTCACTATCGCTTAATAGAATTAGATAGTTAATACTATCACTTAACACATGTACCCTATTTACTTCCAAGGTGTATTTTGAGCAGCGTCCAACCTTTTTTAAAAATCAGGTCAGAAAAACACAACTACTTATCAGTTAACATAAATAGCAACCTATAGTATCCAATCTTCGTACTTCGGCGCTCGTACCTCCCACTTACGCTCTATTCTTCTCTTCTATCCACTTGCTCATATACTTGGTGCTTTGCATGGTATGATGGTGCAATAGCAATCCTGTAAAATTAGCCTCACGGTGTTTTTCTAGGTTTTTAAGAGTCGTTTCTAAACCCGAAATCACGTCGCCCTCAAAAGCTGTTTTCTGAAAGTTTGAATTGAGAATGTGTACTCCATTTTCTTGCGCTTTTTGCCACTGCGTTTTATCTGAGTATAAAGAGATGGCTGCTTTCGCAAAAGTGTTCTTGTCTTCTGCTACCAGTCCGCACCAATCTAAATTGCCCTGCATCCCTTCTACTCCTATACGTGTGGTCACACTAGGCGTGCCGCATTGCATAGCATCTATAAACTTCCCTTTAAGACCAGCACCAAAACGTAAAGGAGCCAATAGCACACGTGCATTACCTACAACTTCTTGCGCAGCTGTCGCACGACCTTTTATAAGAAAGCCTTCTTTCTCATTGTGTAATTGCAGCACTTTTTCAGAAGGATAGGCACCGTACACGTGCAACTGCGCCTGTGGTAATTCTTTTTTGATGAGAGGCCAGATTTCATTTTTTAGTTGGAGTGTGGCATCCCAATTAGGTGCGTGTAAAAAGTTGCCTATAGACACAAAATGCTGCCGCTCTTCAAAAGGTATAAAAGCCTCTTTTACGGGTTCTTCTAAAAAAGGAACATATCGCAATAACGTTTCTGGCACTTTAAAAAAACGCTGTAACAGCTCCATTTCAAATCGCGAAATCATAAAGGTCAGGTCACAGCGGTAGATACTGGCTATTTCTCTTTTGGCGACATCAGAGACTAAGTCGGCTTCAACAAAAGGGCGTTCTTCTTTTAGGGCTTGCTGTCGCGCTTTTCGGAGGCAGTGCAAGTCTTCGGTGTCCAATACACGCAATGCCGTTGGACATTCTTGGGCAATGCGCCAGCCAAATTGTTCCTCTACCATAAAGCGGTCAAAAAGTACGATGTTGGGGTCGTACGCTTTCGCGAAAGCGTTAAAACCATCATCATTCATCGCTATGGTAGCGGTTTCAATTCCTAATGACTCTAAATCTGAAGCATAGGCGCTAGAGGTTGCGGTAGTGGCATAACACAGCTGCCAACCTTGATCCAGAAATAGCTGTAGCAACTGAAGCATACGCCTGCCAGCCGCCGAAGAAGCGGGCTCTACCCAAACATTAGAAAGTACCAAGATGCGCATCCCACAAAAGTAACCAACTTCGTGAACTTGAAATCAAAACACCTGAGAAATCGAAACTGAAATCGAAATCGAAATCAGAAATAGCTGGTGATTGAGTGATGCAACGCAGTTGCATTGTACCGAAATCACAACACTAAGCAATCGTGTGAGATTCTGAAACAAGTTCAGAATGACGTAAAGAAGGTCATTTCGACAGAGCG
>JAHDIF010000014.1:0-37979 GCA_020630915.1 Dokdonia sp. | reverse complement strand
CAGCGACGAGAAATCACATCACGTAAGAAATCGAAACTGAAATCGAAATCGAAATCAGAAATAATTGGTGATTGAGTGATGCAACGCAGTTGCATTGTACCGAAATCACAATACTAGGCAATCGTGTGAGATTCTGAAACAAGTTCAGAATGACGAATCTCAAAGTCATTTCGACAGAGCGCAGCGACGAGAAATCACATCACGTAAGAAATCGAAACTGAAATCGAAATCGAAATAGCTGGTGATTGAGTGATGCAACGCAGTTGCATTGTATCGAAATCACAACACTAGGCAATCATGTGAGATTCTGAAACAAGTTCAGAATGACGAATCTCAAAGTCATTTCGACAGGGCCCAGCGACGAGAAATCGCATAAAACTTCCAACCCCTCAACTCCTCAACTCCTCAACCCCTCAACTCCTCAACCCCTCAACCCCTCAAACAAAATTATTTATATTTCAAAACATTTTGAAAGTTTAAAAATATATGTATATTTGCATATGGAATTTAAAGAAGCAAAATCTAAATTTATACAAACGTGGGGTGCATTAGGCTCTCAATGGGGCATTAATAAAACAATGGCTCAAATACACGCGCTACTTATGGTATCTCAAGATGCGTTAAGTATGGAAGATATTATGGAAGAATTGCATATCTCTAGAGGAAACACGAGTATGAACCTCCGTTCTTTAATGGATTGGGGAATTGTGTATAAGGAATATAAACCTGGAGAACGTAAAGAGTATTTCTCTGCCGAAGGAAATATAGATGAACTGGCCCGAAAAATTGCTAAGGAACGTAGCAAACGAGAAATCAAACCAACGTTGCGTGTACTTAAAGATGTGAGTACCATAGATACAGGTGACTCTGGAGAAGCCGCGCACTTTAAAGCAAAAACAGAAGAATTATACGACTTTGTCTCTCGTGCCGATAATATGCTTGAAAAAATTACAGAGCAAAAAGAAAACTGGATTACAAAGACCATTATCAAACTGATGACTTGATATATTTTTTAATTATAAGTTTCAATATTTTCTGAAACTTTAAAATAGACGACTATGAACACAACAAGAAATATTAATTACGGCTTAATGGGGATATGGATATGTATAGGAATTCTAGGATTTATAGACGATGGTTTCTGGATGCTAGGAGCACTATATGCAATACTTCTGGGAGCTTTTCAAGCAATAACGGGTATTATCTTATTTATATATAAACCATTTAGTACACGTTTTCAGATATATATGGGTGGCTTGCTCGTATTTCTAGGAGTTTGCTTCTTGCCTTGGGATCAATTATGGATGATCCTTCCTATTCCTTTATCTCTCTATTTCACTTTTATGTTACGAACTATTAATCCTGAGAAGTTATGAAAACAACCACCATACAACTAGATACTCATATCTTTTCTGATCCCAATGCAAGTCCAGAAAATATCAAGACCTTTTATGACGAAGCAACAGAAGATTACAATTTCTGGAGTAAAGATTTTAATATGCATTTTGGGTACTGTACAATGGGACAAACCAATCCGTTTTTAAGAGACACGATGCATAATGAAATGAATAGGCAAGTATTGCTCCGTTTAAACCTAACACAAGAAAAACAAATCACTGCAGATCTAGGTTGCGGTATGGGTGGAACAATGCGTTATCTTATGAAACACCTGCCAAATCTATCGACTCTAGGTGTTACCTTATCAGACTTTCAAGTACACGAAGGCAATAAGTTGCTCAAAAACACGAATGGTGTGATCATCAAAGAGAATTTTACAAACACCTCGATACTCTCCAATACAATGGATGGTGCTGTCGCTATGGAAAGTTTTTGTCATACTGGGCATAGTTATCAAACCCTAAAAGAGGCGCATCGCATTCTCAAAAAAGGAAAACGCCTCGTCATCACAGATGCGTTTCTTAAAAAAGACCCTTCTCAATTATGCCCAGGAAGTGGCTACGGATACAAAGGGCTCTGTAAAGGATGGAGTCTTGATGGTATAGGCGTGATAGATCAAGTACAAAAAGATCTACATGCTATAGGTTTTAGTAAGGTAACAATAGAAGATGTCTCGCTACACGTAGCTCCATCTGTCTTGCACGTGCCCTTTGCGATTCCGTTATTTATTATCAAGCAATTTTTAAAAGGGCGCAAGATCAAGAAACAAAGTTGGAATAACCTCAAAGCATCTTTTTATTCATTGCTATGTGGCTTGCATATGAACGATTTTGGCTATTACATTATAACTGCAGAAAAATAACACTGATGAAAAAATTAATCATATCAGGAGGAAGTGGGTTTCTAGGCTCTGTATTAACCCAGTACTTTGGAGATCAATTTGAAGAGATTGTTTTGCTTTAGCGAAATCGAGTGCGCGAGATTCACGACCAAAAGGAGAGCGAAGCGGTAAAGCAAAAACCACATAAAAACAACATACGTACAGTCCTTTGGGATGCAAAAATCTTTTCGGGCTGGGAAAAAGAGTTTGAAGGTGCAGACGTCATCATTAATATGGCAGGACGCTCTGTAGATTGTCGCTATAATCAAAAGAACAAAGATTTGATTATGAACTCCAGAGTAGATTCTACTCGTATTATAGGAGAGGCGATTGCACAATGTAGTCATCCTCCTAAGGTGTGGCTCAACTCCTCTACTGCTACTATTTACAGACACTCATTAGATAAAAAAATGAGCGAAGAAAAAGGTGAGATAGGAACAGGATTTTCTGTAAACGTAGCAAAAGCCTGGGAAAAAGCTTTTTTCACTAATAACACACCTCAAACCCGTAAAGTTGCGCTAAGAACGTCAATCGTGCTGGGTAAAAATGGAGGCGCTTTGCAACCCATAAAAAAGATTACGCTACTAGGACTAGGCGGAAAGCAAGGAAATGGCAAGCAAAAATTTAGTTGGATTCACGAAGAAGATTTTGTGCGCAGTCTTGACTTTTTAATAAATAACTCTAGAGTAGAAGGAGCCATTAATATCGTTGCTCCCGAGCCAAGTACCACCAGCGAATTAATGAAACTTATGAGAACGACTTTAAAAGTTCCTTTTGGTCTTACTTCTCCCAAACCTCTTTTAGAACTAGGTGCATTTCTTATCCAGACAGAAACTGAGCTGCTACTAAAAAGTAGAAACGTGATCCCTAAAAGGCTCACCGATGAAGGATTTCATTTTACACATCACAATCTTGAACTTGCACTCCAAGATTTACTGGCTTAAACTCCAACTGTTATGACACAAATCACACTAGAAACTTTGATAAAAGCTCCCATAGATCAGGTTTTTGATCTTTCGTTGGATATAGATTTCCACAAGGAATCTGTATCTCAAACCCAAGAAGAAGCTATTGCGGGCGTAGTAACTGGACAGATAAAATTAGGAGAAACAGTAACTTGGAGAGGAAAACACTTGGGTGTTTGGTTTACACATAGGAGTATACTTTCTGCGTATAACGCACCTACATATTTTGTAGACGAGATGACCGATGGAAAGTTTAAGAGCTTTAGACACGAACACCGCTTTCGCGAAAGCGAGACTAAAAACGAAACCTACATGACAGACATTCTATCATATGAAGTCCCTTATGGAATTATAGGTAACATCATTAACAAAACGCTCCTAAAACAACACCTCACAAAGTTTTTAGAGCAGCGCAATAGGGCACTCAAAAAGGCACTAGAAAACAGATAATTTTTATTTGTGTTATTTTTGAGTGCAACTTTCGACCTATAATCTATGCCATCACATAAAATTGACCCAACAAAATGGGTAGATCAATATTCTGACTATCTTTTTAATTATACGATTGCTCGTGTAAATGATAGAGACATGGCTCAGGATCTGATTTCGGAAACATTTCTGGCAGGCCTAAAGTCTATGAAGAATTTTAAGGGAGAAGCAAGCGAGCGCACCTGGCTAATTTCTATTCTTAAACGTAAAATAATAGACCACTATCGCAAGTCCAATTCTAAAAAAGGAAAAGCAGAAGTACATATTAATTACAAGGATGAAGAAAGTGAAGGTGACTGGCTAGAAGAAAGAGTTGCAGATCCTTTTGATAAAACTGCCGAAGACAGTATTCAAAACGAAGAACTAGGAGAAGCAATCTATAGATGTTTGGGAAAACTTCCAGAAAAGCAATCCAGAATTTTTAGAATGAAAACGATAGAAAATATTGATACTGAAGTTATTTGTAATGAATTTGGGATTACCCCGTCTAATTTTTGGGTGATCATTCATAGAGCAAGAACTGCGATGGCAAGCTGTTTGCAAAAGAATTGGTTTTAAACCGTATTAAGATATAAGAAATGAAAGTAAAAGTAGCATGTCACGAAGCAAATCATATTTGTGATAAGAACCAGTATAAGGAAGCAAGTTTTTGGGAGAAGGTAAAACTTAACTTTCACCTTATCTATTGCAGAGCTTGTAGGAAATACTCTGCAAATAACAACAAGCTTTCTAAGGTAATAAAAAGCCCAAAAGTGCAGTCTGTGACAACAAATGAAAAGAATGCGCTTAAAGAAAGACTCGCAAGAGAAATGAGTCAATAAACAGAGATAATACCCAATATAATAAACCATACTAAAGGTATACTCTCCACCCAAAATGATGCATAATATTTAGATTGCTTTTCATTACTAAAAAGCAACAATATTCCAGAAAATATAGAAATCACTATTGAAGATATAATAATCGCAATGGTGATTTCGTCTTTTAGGGCTTCTAGTAAAACAAAGAGTACTAATACTACAACCCCGAGCCCCTTCGCTTTCTTTACCCCAAGTTGCCCCGGCAATGTACCAATAGACCTATCGTCATACCTAAGATCTCTAATATCAAAAGGTATGGTAATGGCTATGACAAACAAAAACCGCTGGACACTCATAACAATCTCATCCCACCCAATGCTGAGTCTATTTTGAAGCACTGGTAACAGCACAACGACCCCGGCCCAAACAAGAGCAATCACATAAATCTTAACTCCTTGTATAGATCTTAGAGTTCGCTTACGCGAAAAAACAGGCAGAGCATATAATGCCGTAACTAACCCTAAAAGAAGACACGCCAGAAGCACATCAAAGTTGAGTTTACTCATATAATATAACATTGCCAAAAAACACACGAATGAAAAAATCTGAATAACTCTTAGGGATTCTGTAAGGCTCAAATGATGCAATTTTGCCAGTCTCGAGTATTTGATAAAATTGTATCCAGTAATTGTTGCGAAAAAAGTAAATAAAAGTAAATTTTTATCCAATGATATGTCTAATGTAAGATAGGTCACTAGCTGCAAAGCAACCACCGCTAAACTCACATGAATACTACTATTGAGATAAAAATTAAAGATTTTTACAATCCACTTCATTAAACAAAAATACGGCAACTGTTAATAAGCCCTTAAATTGGTGAAAAACTTCGGGCTGAGCGACATTGAAATGAGTGATTTTATGGGCAATAAATCGTAATTTTGTGCAACCTAAATTAAAGAAACTAATGAATACAGATTCGTTTGCTGCTCGTCACATAGGTCCCAGAAGAAAAGACCTTCCTGCAATGCTCAAAGCCGTGGGTGTTGAAACGATGGATCAACTCCTTTTTGAGACCATTCCAGACAATATTCGTTTAGAACAAAACCTCAACCTTGAGGAAGCCATGAGCGAATCAGAATTTGCAAACCATATCCAAGATTTGGCTGCAAAAAATCAAGTATTCAAGACATACATAGGCCTCGGATATCATCAGGCGGTTACTCCTGCTGTTATCCAGCGTAACATTCTAGAAAACCCAGGATGGTACACCGCCTACACCCCATATCAAGCAGAAATTGCACAAGGGAGACTAGAAGCTTTGCTTAACTACCAGACTATGATCACAGATCTTACTGGGATGGAATTAGCAAACGCTTCCTTACTAGACGAAGCTACTGCTGCTGCAGAAGCTATGGCCCTATTGTTTTCTGTGCGCAGTCGTGATCAAAAGAAAGCAAATGTTTGCAAGTTTTTTGTTGCTAACGAGATCTTACCACAAACCCTTTCTTTATTACAAACAAGATCTACGCCTATAGGTATAGAACTCGTAATAGGAGACCCTAGTGAATTTGATTTTTCTAACGAATTTTTTGGAGCGATCTTACAATACCCAGGAAAATCCGGAGCTGTTGTCGACATCGCTGGATTTGTGTCCAAAGCAAACGATGCGCAAATAAAAGTAGCTGTCGCTGCAGACATTCTAAGTCTTGTAAAACTTCGCGCACCAGGAGAAATGGGTGTAGATGTAGTGGTAGGTACGACCCAGCGTTTTGGAATTCCTCTAGGATACGGAGGTCCTCACGCAGCCTATTTTGCAACTAAGGAAGTATACAAACGTAGTATTCCAGGACGTATTATCGGGGTTACTAGAGATACAAACGGCAACCGCGCCCTGCGCATGGCGCTCCAAACTCGTGAGCAGCATATAAAAAGAGACAAAGCCACCTCTAATATTTGTACAGCCCAAGTACTACTTGCAGTAATGGCTGGTATGTACGGCGTGTATCACGGTCCAGAAGGGCTTAAGGATATTGCAAACAAAGTGCACAATAAAGCTGCTACACTTGCAGATGCTTTAGAAAAAATGGGGCTTTACCAGACTAATGAAGCTTATTTTGATACGATTCAAGTAAAAGCAGATGCTGGTAAGGTGGCCGCTTTCGCGAAAGCGCAACACATCAACTTTAACTATCCAGATAGTGAAACCGTAGCAATTTCTATAAACGAGGCGACGAACCTACAAGACCTTAATGCGATCATTGCCGTATTTGCAAAGGCGCTAGATAAGGATACTATTGTACTCGAGAGCATTCAAGAGGCAAGTGTAATACCAACAGCTGTGGCTAGAGATACAGATTTCTTGACCAATGAGGTATTTAATTCGTATCACTCAGAGACAGAATTGATGCGTTATATCAAAAAATTAGAGCGTAAAGATTTATCTCTCAACCACTCGATGATTTCGCTAGGTTCGTGCACGATGAAACTGAATGCGGCTTCAGAAATGTTGCCTTTAAGCGATCCGCAATGGGGAAATATCCATCCTTTTGCTCCTTTGGAGCAGGCACAAGGATACCAAGAAATGCTTAAAAAATTAGAAGACCAGCTTACAGAAATCACAGGTTTTGCTGGCACTTCGCTACAGCCTAACTCGGGTGCTCAAGGAGAGTATGCTGGTTTAATGGTTATTAGAGCCTATCACGAGTCACGCCGAGATGCGCATCGCAATATTTGCTTAATCCCTTCTTCTGCTCACGGTACAAATCCTGCGAGTGCGGTAATGGCAGGAATGAAAGTAGTTGTGACCAAGGCCCTAGAAAACGGAAACATTGATGTAGATGATTTAAGGGCCAAAGCAGAAGAGCATAAAGATAACCTTGCCGCTCTTATGGTAACCTACCCTTCTACGCACGGAGTATATGAAAGTGCTATTAAAGAAATTACATCTCTTATACACGAAAACGGCGGACAAGTATATATGGATGGTGCAAATATGAATGCGCAAGTAGCTCTTACAAATCCAGGAGCCATTGGTGCAGATGTATGTCACTTAAACTTGCATAAAACGTTTGCGATCCCTCACGGAGGTGGAGGCCCAGGCGTAGGACCTATTTGTGTGGCAAAGCAATTAGTCCCATTTTTACCTACCAACCCTGTTATAGAAACAGGAGGAGAAAATGCCATTACAGCTATCTCTGCTGCGCCTTGGGGGTCTGCACTGGCATGTTTAATTTCTTACGCATACATCTGTATGTTAGGTGAGAACGGACTCCGTAAGTCAACAGAGTATGCAATTCTTAATGCAAATTATATTAAAGAAAGACTCGATGGTCATTACCAATGTCTCTACGTAGGAGAACGCGGTAGAGCAGCTCACGAGATGATTATAGACTGTCGTCCCTTTAAAGAAAACGGCATCGAAGTAACTGATATCGCTAAACGTTTAATGGATTATGGTTTTCATGCACCTACAGTATCTTTCCCAGTAGCAGGAACCATCATGATAGAGCCTACAGAAAGTGAAAGCAAAGAAGAGCTTGACCGTTTTTGTGATGCGATGATAAGCATACGAGGAGAGATTAATGAAGCAGCAAATGACACGAACAACGTTATGAAAAATGCACCTCACACCCTAGCAATGGTCACTGCAGATAATTGGGATTTTCCCTACAGTAGAGCAAAAGCGGCATACCCATTAGATTACATAGCAGATAATAAATTCTGGCCTACCGTACGTCGTGTAGATGATGCCTACGGAGATAGAAATCTAATTTGTACCTGTGCTCCTATTGAGCAATATATGGAAGAAGCTTAAATAGCAAACTCCTTTATTAAAGAGGATGTCTAAAAAGTAAAGTGATCTTGTCAAACTGAGCTTGTCGAAGTTTTTAACCTATTGATTTTCAAAAACCCTTTCGACAGGCTCAAGGTAACAAACTGCTCCTTTGATTACTTTTCAGACATCCTCTTTATTTTTAAAAGATTATCAACATAAGAAGAGATTAGATAAGTAAAATACATTTTTGAGAGATTATAAATAACCTCATTTAAGTATTCGTAAAAAATCTCCGGTCATAATTCTCATAGAGTTAATCCACACAGTTTCCTTACATTTACCTAATTAAAAGTTAACGTTTACATGGCAATTAAAATCACCGGAATAGGAAGTTACATACCAAGGGGTATAGAAAAAAATGAAGATTTTAATAATCATGAATTTTTAAATGCAGACGGCTCCTCTATCAATCACGAAAACACTGTGATTATAGAAAAGTTTAAAGCGATTACAGGAATTGAAGAAAGACGTTATGCAAAAAAAGAGTACACCTCTTCTGATCTAGGGTTCTTTGCCGCAGAAAAAGCCATTGCAGATGCTCAAATTGACCCTGAGACTTTAGACTATATTATCGTAGCTCATAACTATGGTGATGTACAGAAGGGAAGTAACTTTAGCGATATCGTGCCGAGCCTGGCTTCTCGTATAAAACATAAACTCCGTATCAAAAACCCTAAGTGTGTTGCCTACGACATTCTTTTTGGATGTCCTGGATGGATAGAAGGTGTGATACAAGCACAGGCTTATCTCAAAGCAGGAATGGCAAACAGATGTCTTGTAGTAGGGACAGAAATGCTCTCTCGTGTGGTAGATGATCATGACAGAGATAGTATGATCTACAGTGACGGTGCGGGTGCATCTATCATAGAAAAAGATGATAGTGATACAGGCATCCTTTCTTTTGAGACGGCTACTTTTACATATGATGAAGCTTATTTTCTATTTAATGGATCTTCTTACAATCCAGATGCAGAGCAAGCTACAAAGTATATTAAAATGTACGGACGTAAGATTTATAACTTCGCCCTAACTAACGTGCCCAATGCAATGAAATCCTGTCTTGATAAAAGTGGTATTGCCATTCAAGATGTAAAAAAGATATTTATCCATCAGGCAAATGAGAAAATGGACGAAGCCATCTGTGAGCGCTTCTACAAACTGTACGATTATCCTATGCCAGAAGGAGTCATGCCTATGAGTATACACAAGCTGGGAAATAGTTCTGTAGCTACAGTTCCTACAGTTTTCGATCTCGTAAGACAAGGAAAGCTGGACAACCAAGAAGTGAACAAGGGAGACATCGTTATTTTTGCTAGTGTGGGTGCCGGAATGAATATTAATGCAATTGTATATCGATACTAAGATATACGACTTCTCTTTTTGTATTTTTGACAACCTAAGAAGTAAATAGTTGTACGAGCATACTTTTCCTAACAAACGGTATAAGCATACCATTGCTTTTTTAAAAGAAGTTGTTCCTAATACGAATACAAAGATTCTGGATCTTGGAGTTCGCAATCCTTTTGTAGATTATATGGAACGAGAAGGGTACGCTGTACAAAATACTTTAGGAGAAGACCTAGATCTAGACACTTCTGCGGTACAAAATCAGGAATACGATGTAGTCACTGCTTTTGAAATTTTCGAACATCTTCTTGCTCCTTTTCACGTTGTAAATAGCATTAAAGGAGATAAAATTGTGGCTAGTATACCTCTTAAACTTTGGTTTTCTTCAGCATATAGGAGTAAGACAGATACTTGGGACAGGCACTATCACGAATTTGAAGACTGGCAGTTCGATTGGATTTTTGAAAAAGCTGGTTGGGAGATTAAACGTCGTAAAAAATTTACACATCCTGTAAAAAAAATCGGTTTTAGACCCTTACTAAGACTTTTTACCCCTAGATATTATCTCATTTACGCAGAGCGCACGCACTCATGAATATTTACATCATTATACCGTGCTACAATGAAGAGCAATTTATAAGCAAGACGCTTACCTCTCTACAAAACCAAACGCTCAAACCTAAAAAAATAGTCGTTGTAAATGACAACAGTACGGATGGTACTGAGGGGATCATTTCCGCTTTCGCGAAAGCGGACTCAACCATACAAACGATCACTACAAAAGCAGCTTCCATTCATCTTCCAGGGAGTAAAGTGGTAAACGCATTTAATGCAGGCCTTGACTATGTAGACAAAGCGTATGACATCATATGCAAATTTGATGGAGATCTCATTTTTCCTGAAAATTATCTTGAAGAGGTATCCAAAGTCTTTAGCTCAAACCCACAAGCCGGAATCGTAGGAGGTTTTTGCTATATTCAAAAAGGTAGCGAATGGGTGCTAGAAAGTCTTACGAACAAAGATCATATTAGAGGCGCATTAAAAGCCTATCGTAAAGAATGTCTCGAGCAAATAGGACATTTAAAACCTGCTATGGGTTGGGACACGGCAGATGAGCTACTTGCAAAATATCATACGTGGGAAGTAACAACGCTAGACCACTTGCACGTTAAGCATCTCAAGCCTACGGGAATTACCTACACAAAAGCTTCTAAGTTTAAACAGGGAGAGGCTTTTTATAGTCTTCGCTATGGATTTTTACTAACCTTAATCGCTTCATTGAAACTAGCACTTTTAAAAGGAAGTCCTAGATTCTTTTTAAATTGCTTACGAGGTTTTTTTCGCGCCAAGCGAACTCAAAAAGTATTTCTAGTTTCTAAAAAAGAAGGTGCCTTTATCAGACAACTGCGATGGAAAGGAATTAAAAAGAAGCTTTTCTAAATCTTAACAATCACTTTATAAACAGCAGTGGTTTATGTGTAACTTTGTATAAAATAAAAGATCTATGCGTTCGATAATTATCACCACTTTTTGCATCGTACTTAGCCTGTTTGTTTCTTGTAGCTCTTCTACACCTGTTGTAGAAGAAATTATAGATGTTGTTGAAGGTACTCCAGTAAAAGAAAGACCCATTAATGTAATCTTAATGATTGCAGATGGTACCGGATTGAGCCAGATATCTGCAAGCCAGTTTTACAATGTAAATACTTCTAATTACGAGCGTTTTAGGCATATAGGACTGATCAAAACATCTTCCTCTAGCGACTTGATTACAGACAGTGCTGCAGGTGCAACAGCCTTTGCTAGTGGCATTAAAACCTACAATGGAGCGATAGGAGTGGATAATGATACCATTGCAAAGCCTACGATATTAGAACAGTTAGATCGAAAAGGATATAAAACAGGAGTCATCGCTACTTCAACAATCACACACGCCACACCGGCCAGTTTTTATGCCCACGTGCGCTACAGGAAGATGGAAGAAGAGATTGCAGAGGCGCTCACACTATCTGGAGTGGATTTCTTTGCTGGAGGTGGCTTAAAATATTTTAATGCGAGATCAGACAAGAAAGATTTATTGTCTCAATTACAAACAAAAGGATTTGAAGTTGAAACTAATTTTTTAAATACCGATGCCTTCTTAAGTCCAGATAAAAAATACGGCTTTCTCCTTGCCGAAGAAGGAATGCCAAAAATGATTGATGGCCGAGGTCCTTTTCTCAAAAATGCGACTCAGCTAGGTATTAATCACTTATCTCAAAACAAGCAGCCCTTCTTTATGATGATAGAAGGGTCGCAAGTAGATTGGGGAGGACACGCAAACGAGGCTAACTATCTTATTGGAGAAATTATCGATTTTGATGATACGTTGGGATATGTCTTGGATTATGCAAAAAGAGATGGAAACACACTTGTGGTTGTAACGGCAGATCACGAGACAGGAGGATTTACACTAGCCTCTGATGATGGAAATTACAATATTATAAAACCTACATTCTCTACAGGAGGTCATTCAGCGACTATGGTGCCAGTTTTTGCCTACGGTCCAGGCGCCAAAAATTTTGCAGGCATTTATGAGAATACAGAAATCTACCATAAAATTACACGTATTTTAAACAGATAGCGATCACAAATCTGTATTAAAAAAATACCCAACGATATATAATTTTATACTTTAGCTACAAAGCAGTTCTATGGGCTACCTTCACGAAATAGGAAAGTACTTTCTTATGATAAAACAAACCTTCGTAAAACCTACGAAATGGTCTGTTTTAAAAGGTCTAATATTTAAAGACATAGATGATCTTATTATTGGCTCTTTAGGTATTGTAGCTTTTATATCCTTCTTTGTGGGAGGTGTAGTTGCTATACAGACAGCCCTTAACTTAACTAACCCGATCATACCCAAAGAGCTCATTGGTTTTGCCTCCAGACAGTCTGTAATTCTAGAATTTGCTCCTACTTTCATTTCGGTGATTATGGCAGGAAAGGTTGGGTCTTTTATTACATCAAGTATTGGAACGATGCGTGTTACAGAGCAAATAGATGCTCTGGAGGTTATGGGTATCAATGCCGTAAACTATCTCGTATTCCCAAAAATCATAGCCATGTTTTTCTATCCGTTTGTTATCGCTATAGCCATGTTTTTAGGAATTCTAGGAGCCTACATTGCTGCAGTATACGGTGGATTTACCTCTGCAGATGAGTTTCTTACGGGACTGCAGGATGATTTTATTCCTTTTCATGTGGCGTATGCTTTTATTAAGACTTTTATATTCTCCTTCATACTAGCAACAATTCCTTCTTTTCACGGATTTTATATGCGTGGTGGTGCTCTTGAAGTAGGAAAGGCGAGTACAACATCATTTGTTTGGACCAGTGTGGTGATCATTATCACAAATTATTTTATAACTCAAATGCTCCTGAGCTAATGATAGAAGTAAAAGATTTACATAAAGGATTTGGAGATATAAAAGTATTAAAAGGTCTTAGCACATCTTTTGATCAAGGAAAGACCAATCTTATTATTGGGCAGAGTGGATCGGGTAAAACTGTTTTTATTAAATGTATGCTCGGGCTATTTCAACCCGATAGCGGTGAGATTTTTTATAGTGGCACTCCTTACTCTTCTTTAGACTTTGACCAGCAACGTGAGATTAGAGAGAAAATAGGAATGGTCTTTCAAGGAAGTGCTCTATTTGACTCGATGACGGTGGAGGAAAATATTTCGTTCCCACTCCGTATGTTTACAAAGCTCAAAAAGGACGAGATAAGAGATAGAGCTAATGTCGTAATAGACCGTGTAAATCTTGAAAATGCAAACAACAAGCTTCCCTCAGAAATCTCTGGAGGTATGCAAAAACGTGTTGCCATTGCTAGAGCCATTGTAAATAATCCTAAGTACCTATTCTGTGACGAGCCTAACTCAGGTCTAGACCCTCGCACAGCGACGGTTATCGATAACCTTATACAAGAAATAACCCAAGAGTATAACATCACTACCATTATCAACACCCACGATATGAATTCTGTGATGGAAATAGGAGATAAAATCGTGTTTCTTAAAGAAGGCCACTTAGCTTGGGAAGGAGATAAAACTCAAATCTTTAAAACAGATAATGAAGAGGTGACCAACTTTGTATATTCTTCTAACCTCTTTAAAATGGTTCGAGAAGCTCAGAATAAGTCGTAACAACATCTCAGAAATGATTCGACTACTACTCGCCATTTTGTTCTCAACCGCATCACTAAGTTGCCAGAATAGCACCACAACCCCTGCCCAAAAAGTATCACAAACATCTCTAATAGAATGCTCAGACCATAGTTGTAAGGGAAAGTATGTCGGGCCAGAATTTATAGAGGGTGATGACATTGCACATCAATTTTCTAACACCATGTCTGCAGTTGTGGGTGATAAACTCAAAGAGTTATACGCATCGGGAACTTATAGTGAAGTAGATTTTAAGAGTATCCAAATGACAACAAACGGAATGGGCAGTGGAAAGGTCACCTATTATCTTTTTATTCCCTTTAAGAGGGTATCAAAAAAATGTGATGCCTATACCTCTTTCGATCACGTAGGTGGGTGGGATCACTCACCCGCACTATTACAACGTAAAAAACAATTGAATAGCCTATTATTAGAGAATGAAAAACTAAACATAAGCGATCTTAAGACAACACCCGAGGGCCTAGAAGAATACTGGATTCAATGGCGACATAAAGAAATTCAGAAAGATTGCACCTAATTTTGATTGGTAGTTGTGGTGTCCGATATTGCTTTCGCGAAAGCTTTCTCAGCCCCCATACCATCTTCTACAATCAAACTATCTGAAACTACTTGCGCCTTAATCCAATCTTTCAACTGTTTATTACGTGTGCTTCTAAGACTATCATTAACTGCACTTCTCCAAGTAACACTTATAATATCAAGTGTATCTACGTGGCTAAAATCTTTAGAGTACAGTCTTTTTGAATAGGCAAACGAGTTAAGATCTTGGAACCTAATTTTTGCATCCTTTGATACGGTGGTAAAAGGAAATGCTTTATTTTTTTCGTTCATCTCAGAAATCACAAACTGAAGGTCTTTTACTTCTTTCTGTAATCCATAAATGATGGTATTCTTTTCGTCTAACTCATTAATCGCCCTGTCATAAGCATCAGAAATTTTATCAAAACTTCTGTTTTTATTGCCGCTTATATTCAATTCAAACTCACTAATATTTTCGTATCCTTTTAATTCATTACGCAAGTCGGCCTCTGTAGCATCTGTAATTTCTCCATTAAAAAATAAGGTAATCTCTTTTTTCTCGCTATCTAATATCCCTTTTTGAAACCAAAGCTCATTATTGTCTTCAATCTCATTGCGTACAAAATTAGTATAGTCATTTTTAAACCCGCTTTCTTTGAGAACCTCTAGAAATGTCATTGTTGGATAAATCATCACCACAATTGCTGCTAGAGAAGCTAACTGCGCAATACGCTTTCTCTTTTTAGAATTTGCATAACGCAGCATAGGAAAACGTAATACCTTAAGAACAATAAAAGTTGCAAGTGCAATAAATATTGTATTAATGGTAAACAAATTCATCGCCCCGAGAAAGTAAGGCCAGTTACCTAATGCAAGTCCATAACCTGCGGTACATAATGGAGGCATTAAAGCTGTAGCAATAGCCACTCCAAAAATAACACTTGCGATAGTACCCTTTTTAGTTCTTGCTATAATGAGTCCCAAACCGCCAAAAAAAGCAATGAGTACATCTCGTATATCTGGTTGAGTCCTTCCCAATAGTTCTGAGGTTTCTTGCGTACCCAAAGGAAAAAAGGCAAAAAACAAATAGGCCGTTAATAAACTCAACACAATCATTGTTGCAAGATTTATTAAAGACCTTTTTAAAGTGTCAATATCATTAATGGCTATAGACATACCCATCCCGAGAATAGGCCCCATTAAGGGAGAAATAAGCATCGCTCCAATCACGACAGCTGTAGAATCTGCATTAAGCCCAATAGAAGCCACAAAAATCGAGCATATTAAAATCCAAGCAGTCGCACCCTTCATAGGAATATCACTTTTGATATTCTCCATAGTTGCCTCTCGATCTGTATCTGATCTAAAATCTAATAACTCAACTAGAAAGGTTTTAATACTTATAAATAACCCTTGGGCATCCTTCTTAACGGCCTCTTTATTTTGCTCTATATCTTGTTCTTGATTTTCCATTCTTTTAACGCTGGCTATAGTGTAACTACCCTAAATTACTACCAAATTTTGATTGCACCGAATTTCTAATTTCTTTAATGTCCTGCTCCTTAGATTTTGGCACTATAACGAGTACATCTTCCTTTTCGACGATAATGTAATCTTCTAATCCGTCTATTACGACCACTTTTTTGCCTTGTGAACGTATGATATTTCCTCTAGAGTTACTGGACAGTACCTGTGCATTTACTACTGCATTATCATCACTGTCTTTATCTAACTTTTCATACAAAGATCCCCACGTTCCCAAATCATTCCAATCAAAAGTAGCGGGTACCACTTTTACAGCATCGTGTTTTTCCATTATGCCGTAATCTATGCTAATATTTTCGGCTTTGGGATAATTTATAGCAATAAACGCCTGCTCGTCCGGTGTATTAAAAACATCATAGCCTTCTTGAAACAAGGCGTGCATTTTAGGTAAATGTTCCTTAAAGCCTTTTAAAACGGTTTGTGCACTCCACACAAACATTCCTGCATTCCAAAGATACTCGCCGCTTGCAACGAACTCTTTGGCATCTTCATAATTGGGTTTTTCTGTAAAACGTTTTACCGCTTTCGCGAAAGCGCTATCCTCCTTAACATAATTTATATACCCGTACCCCGTATTAGGAAACGTAGGTTGTATACCCAAAGTAGTAATGACTCCTTCTTCTTGTGAGGCATCAAAAGCCTTCTGCAAATCACTTACAAAAGCATCTTCATCTTCAATCCAAGCGTCACTAGGCGCTACGATCATTACCGCATCTGGATTTTCCTTCTCTACTTTAAGGGCGGATAGTAAAATACAGGGCGCCGTATTGCGCATAGCACTCTCAAGGACGATATTTTTTTGAGCGATGTTAGGTAGCTGTGCTTTTACAAGATCATTATACTTTGCATTGGTTAATACCAGAATCTGATCTTCGGGAACTAGTTTTGCCAATCTATTAAATGTCTTTTGTAATAGGGTATCTCCTGTTCCTAACATATCGTGAAACTGTTTAGGAAAAGCCTCCGTACTTACTGGCCAGAATCGCGACCCTACACCTCCTGCCATTAAAAGGGCATAATAATTTTTAGTATCTCTACTCATAGTCTTACTCTAATTTTTCTACCGCCGCATTAGGTTGAAAAAGATATACTTTTCCCGTTGCTAGCTCTACACATTCATAACGCTTTACACGCTTATTTCCTTTTTTAAACACCTTACCATTATAAATTCTAAAAACAGCACCTGGCGGAAGCTCAAAGATATAGTTTTTATCTGTGGGTGGATCGTAGTTCTTGAGCGCTACCGAGAGATGTGCATCTGTATCGCTACTCGCTTTAGGGTTTTTAAAATGACGAGCCAAGTATGGCAGCAATTCTTGTGGGAATACCTCTGGTCGTATAAATGGCAGCATAAGATGCTGGAAGGTATATTTCCACTCTTTGCCGTGCGGTTTGATACGTCTCCCATATTTTTCAAAAGCAACAAGGTGTGCTATCTCGTGAATAAGGGTAATAAAAAATCGATACTTATTTTCTCCCGCGTTTACAGTAATCTGGTGTTGCCCATTGGGTAACCTTCTATAGTCCCCGTGACGCGTCACTCGCTGGTTTACGATCTTAAGATGTATTTTATGTTCCTTGATTAAGGCAACTGATGGTACAACGGCACGTTCTGGGATATATTTTGATAGGATTTCTTGCATTACCCTATTGCACTTTCCAATTAGGATCAATTTTCAAAACTGGATCTATTATTACATTGCCGTGGTCATAAAAATAAAGAGAATCCTTATCATTATTATATTGACAATCGAAAGCTAACACGAAGCCTATAATTAATAGAGGATCTACATATTTTGGATCTATAACTATATCATATTTGTCTGACCCTAGGATAACTTTTTTATTTTTATCCAAAACACCTATCTGCAAGTCATTAAGAAATACACCTATTAAATTATTTTCTTGTTCGTAAAAATTAATCGAGCCAGATGAATTTCTAATAGAATAAGAAATTAAACTATTCGTATTAATATTGACATAAGAATTAAGACTATAACGGATTAAAAAGTCTAGTTTGACAAAGTCATTAGATTTTTTTTCTACACTAATCAACTTCTTTTTATCCTGACTATAAACATCAATTTTTGGGTAAAATGAAAATAGTCTAGACTTAGCAGTATAGGATTTCTTACCATCAATAATTATTTCATATTGATCATAAATAAAGTTCCATTTTCTTTGAATTACCTGAATTTCCATTAATTAACATTTGAAATTCTAAGGCGTACTCGAAGAAACCTGTAATAGTTTCCCGTTATAATAATGATTTCCTGTTATCGCAAAGTTTGCAATGTAAGACGCCATTTCATCTGCACTATTCGGTGCTTGAAATCCCGGGAAGGCTTCTTCGAGCATTTCTGTTTGTACAGCACCTAGCGCTAGTACATTAAAAGCAATGTTTTGTTCTTTATATTCTTCGGCGAGGAGTTCACTCCAGGTAATTACCGCTCCTTTGCTGGAGCTATATGCTGCCAGACCCGGAAACTTCATACTCCCTTGTACTCCACCCATACTAGAAACTGTCACTACGTGACTTCCTGCACTCATAAATGGCAAGACTACACGTGTTAACTCTGCCACGCCAAAAACATTCACTTTATAAACCTCCTCAAAATCTGATACAGTTGTTTCTGCAAATGGTTTATTTAACAAGGCGCCTGCATTATTTATTAAAACATCTACTCCTTCCCAATCACTCTCGATAAAATCTACCACTTTCTGAAAGTGACTTGCGTCTGTAATGTCAAACGGAAAAGCAGTGATGTTTTGTTTATTAAGGGATTTGCACGGCTTGGCATTTCGCGAAAGCGTCAATACCTGATGCCCTTCTGTGGCTAATTGCTGTGCTAGTTGCAAACCTATGCCTCTGCTCGTACCAGTCACTATAATTCGCTTCATACTATTGCTTATTTACAGTACTACCCATTTTAATTTCCTTTTCTGCACTATTTGCCATTCCAGCTATCCCAGGAATCAGTTTTTGCACGAGTCCTTCCATAAATGCAATATCCATTAAATCTGCCTCGTCACCTACACCATGATAGTGCTCATAATTGGTGAAATCAAAAGATGAAATGGTGTGTGCTGGCACCTTAAAGTCTAAATAAAAAGGGTAATTATCACTGCGATAAAAGAGTCTAAATTCTTGCGCTTTCGGCAAAAATCCTATTACTTTTTCTCCTGCATATTCATTAAACTTTTCAGCAATATTGGACATCTCATAGCCTGAGCAGTATACCTGGTGGTCTTTGTCTACCATAGGCACTCCTACCATCTCGATATTAAACATCGTATACAAATTAATACCCTGCTTCTTAAGCTGAGCAGACAGGTGTTTAGAACCTAAAAGCCCACGTTCTTCTGCCGAATATAAGGTGAATATAAGCGTGCGCTTGTTATTTTTCGCTTTCGCGAAATGATCAGCCAGCGCAAGAACGGTAGTCGTACCAGCGGCATTATCATTAGCGCCATTTGCAATGCTATCATTTGCCACTTTCTTTCCATATCCTATATGGTCATAATGGGCACCTATAATAATCACCTCATCTTTTAGAACAGGGTCCGTACCTTCTAAGACACCTACGATATTAAAAGCCTTTGCATCTTTACCAACGATAGGTTCTGCGGTTTTAGGATCAAAGGTAGTTCTTCCTTTGGCTATAAAATGATCTCTATAGGTATCAAAAAAGGGCTCAATACCAGCGTGCTCAAAACGGGCTTCTATAAACTGTGCCGCCATCTCAATACCTGGACTTCCAGTATCACGCCCTTGCAACTCATCTGATGCCAAAAAATCTATGGTCTTCTCTACAGACGTCATCGTCGCGATATCTGGCAAGACCATTGTCACTTGATTTTGTGTAGGGTCTGGCTTTTCGATAGTAGATACTGGAGCATCTACTTGTTTGTTGCTTCCGCAAGCTAATAATATGGTTAGCGATAGGTAAAGGAATAGTTTTCTCATAGTGATAAAGATAAAAAAAAAGCTACTCGATTGAGTAGCTTTCTTATTAGATATGTGACCCTGAAATAAATTCAGGGTGACGACTATTAATATCTTAAGCCAGCATTAAAACTGGATTCTCAATATACGTTTTAAGCGTTTGTAAGAATTGTGCTCCTGTTGCACCATCTACCGTACGGTGATCACAGGCCATTGTTAGTTTCATTGTGTGACCTACTGCTAACTGACCATCCTTTACAACTGGTTTCTCTACGATGGCTCCTACAGATAAGATAGCACTGTTAGGCTGGTTGATAATAGATGTAAAGTCTGTAATACCAAACATTCCTAGGTTAGAAATGGTAAAGGTACTTCCTTCCATCTCCTGGATTGTAAGTTTTTTGTTACGCGCTTTTCCTGCCAGTTCTTTTACCTCTGCATTGATCTGCTGTAACGACTTTTCATTTGCAAAATTTACAACTGGTACTACCAATCCATCTGGCACAGCTACCGCAACACCAATATGTACGTGATGGTTGAGTCTCATACGGTCATCAAACCATTGCGAATTTACTTGAGGATGTTGTTTTAAAGCGATAGACACCGCTTTAATAATCATATCATTGTAAGATACCTTCGTATCAGGAAGTGCATTAAATTGCTTTCTGAAATTCATCATATTTTCCATATTGAACTCGACGTTCAAATAGTAATGCGGTGCATTAAACTTAGAGTTAGAAAGTCCGCGGGCAATTGCTTTGCGCATTTGCGAGTTTTCTATCTCCTCAAAGCTCTCTTCTCCTGTTGCCACAAATTGAGCAACGCCTGCACTTGCTCCAGCAGCGCTAGGCACAAAGTTTTCTACATCACTTTTTACAATACGACCATTCTCTCCCGAGCCTTTTACCTGAGTTAGGTTGATCCCTTTTTCTTCGGCAATTTTCTTTGCTAAAGGTGAGGCAAAAATTCTTCCACCATTAGAGTTTGAATTTCCAGTTGAGTTTGACACTTTAGACGCTTCTGCCTTTTTCTCAGGTGCAGCCGCTTTAGGCATTTCTTTTTTAGGAGTTTCCTTTTTAGGAGCCTCTTTCTTGGGTGTTTCTGTTTTTGCAGGAGCTCCTCCAGATTTGAAACCACTTACAACACCAGAAACATCTGTTCCTTCTGGTCCTAACACAGCAAGAAGTGCATCTACTTTTGCAGTAGATCCTTCTTCTAGTCCTATATGTAATAGTGTTCCTTCATTAAAGGACTCAAACTCCATGGTTGCCTTGTCAGTTTCAATTTCGGCAAGGATATCACCTTCTTCTACTTTATCACCTACTTTTTTAAGCCAGGTGGCAACGGTTCCTTCTTCCATCGTATCAGATAGTCGAGGCATGGTAACCACCACAACTCCTTCTGGAAGTGATGCATCGGTGTCACTTTCTTCTGCTGTCTCTGGAGCAGTAGCAGCTTCTCCTGCAGCCGATTCTTCTTTCTCGCCTGCCTGTTCGGCAGACAGGGAAGCGGTGTTATTACCACCACTCAACAATCCAGAAATATCTTCTCCTTCCTCACCTATAATGGCAAGCAATGTATCTACGGGTGCTGTTTTTCCTTCTTCTATTCCGATGTGCAGTAGCACCCCTTCATTAAAGGACTCAAACTCCATAGTCGCCTTATCTGTTTCTATCTCGGCAAGAATATCACCTTCTTCTACCTTGTCACCTACTTTTTTAAGCCAAGTAGCAACGGTTCCTTCTTCCATCGTGTCGCTCAAACGCGGCATATTAATTACTTCTGCCATAGCTTATAATTTATGAGATAAAAATGGATAATCTTCTTGATCGTACACAACATCGTACATCACGTTCTTTTCTGGCCAAGGACTCTCTTCTGCAAATTTCTCACATTCTTTCACGCGTTCTTTTACACGCTTGTCCATTACCTTAATCTCTTCTTCGGTAGCATATCCTTTTTCTAACAAGATATCCTTTACTTGAGTAATAGGATCTATTTTCTGATATTCTGCTACTTCGTCTTTTGTTCTATAATGTTGTGCATCAGACATTGAGTGACCTCTATAACGATACGTTTTTAATTCTAAAAAGGTAGGTCCATCTCCACGACGCGCACGTTCTATTGCTTCGTCCATCGCCTCTGCAACAGCTACAGGATTCATAGCATCTACAGGACCACAAGGCATCTCATATCCCAAACCTAGCTTCCATATATCCGTATGGTTTGCTGTACGCTCAACAGAAGTTCCCATCGCATACCCATTATTTTCTACACAGAAAACTACGGGTAATTTCCAGTTCATTGCCATATTGAAGGTTTCGTGTAAAGATCCTTGTCTAGCTGCCCCATCTCCAAAATAACATAGCGTTACCGCACCTGTTTTGTGGTATTTATCTCCAAAAGCCATCCCTGCTCCTAGCGGAATCTGACCTCCTACGATACCATGACCTCCGTAAAATCCTTTTTCTCTAGAAAAGATGTGCATAGATCCCCCAAGACCTTGTGAGGTTCCAGTTGCTTTTCCATACAATTCTGCCATCACACGTTTTGGGTCTACACCCATCCCGATAGGTTGCACGTGATTACGGTATGCAGTAATCATTTTATCCTTGCTTAAATCCATTGCATGCAATGAACCCGCAAGTATCGCTTCTTGCCCATTGTAAAGGTGCAAGAACCCGCGTACTTTTTGCTGAATATAAACTTGTGCTAGTTTGTCTTCAAACTTGCGCCAGAAGAGCATTTCTTCGTACCAATTGAGATACGTGTCTTTAGTGATTTCCTTCATCTAAATAGCATATAATTACTGCCCAAAATTAAGGCGAATAACAAAAATAACACTTTAAGGAGATAACCTAAAATCGTTTGTGATAAAATTGCGAAAACGGTGTAGTGGCATAGTGAGGGATTAGGGATTAGGGATTAGGGAGATTAGAGAAAAGACAAGAGACAAGAGAAAAAAGACAAGAGACAAGGGAGAAGAGAGAAAAAATGGGACTCGATGGGGCGTACTTTTGAGTCGGAAGTTGGAAGTTGGAAGTTGGAAGTTGGAAGTTGGGTGATCGGTGATTGAGTGTTTTGAGGTACGAGAAATGTATCGAAATCACAGAAGCCTGATGTTGGACACTACCCAAAAGAAAAAAAATCAAAGTATCAATATACGAGCTTACCAAATTACTTACATACCCGATTACGCTTTCGCGAAAGCATACTCAAAACGCACCATCCCATCTTCGTCAATCTTCGTGAGCTCTACTTGATGTAAGGTGTTTACCATTTCTGGGTTCCAAGGTGCTTTCACTTTTACATAGTTCTCTGTAAAACCGTGGATATAGCCCTCTTTATTCTCTCCTTCAAAAAGTACCGTTCTTGTTTTTCCTAATTGAGATTCGTAAAAAGCTCTTCGCTTTTTCGCCGAAAGGCCACGAAGCATTTTACTTCGTTTGCTTCGAATTTTTTTAGGTACGACTCCGTCCATCAGAGCAGCTTCTGTATTTGCACGTTCTGAGTAGGTAAACACGTGTAAATACGATATGTCAAGTTCATTCAGGAAGTTATAAGTCTCAAGAAAATCATCATCTGTTTCTCCAGGAAATCCTACAATCACATCTACTCCTATACAGGCGTGTGGCATTATCTCCTTAATTTTTGCTACGCGATCTACATAAAGTTCACGCTGGTAGCGACGTTTCATTAAACCTAATATCTTATTGCTACCACTCTGCAACGGAATGTGAAAATGCGGTACAAATGCCCTCGATTTTGATACTAATTCTATCGTCTCATTTTTAAGAAGATTAGGCTCTATAGATGAAATTCTAAGGCGCTCTATGCCATCTACTTTATCAAGCTCAGTAACTAAGTCCAGAAAAGTATGCTCGTGTTTCTTATTTCCAAACTCTCCTTTTCCATAATCACCAATATTAACGCCTGTTAAAACAATTTCTTTAATGTTTTGAGCGGCGATTTCTGTCGCATTTTTAATCACATTGTCCACAGTATCACTGCGCGATATACCTCGTGCTAATGGTATGGTACAATAGGTACATTTATAATCACACCCATCTTGTACTTTTAGAAAGGCCCTTGTTCTATCACCAATAGCATACGAACCTACATAAAAATCTGCATCTTCTATCTCACAAGAATGCACTTCTCCCATCCCTCGACTACGCTCAGGGCGCGACAAGAGATCGTTAATATAACCTGTTATCTTGAACTTTTCTGTCGCTCCGAGCACAAGATCAACTCCATCTATAGCAGCAAGTTCTTCAGGCTTTAATTGTGCATAGCAGCCTATGGCAGCTACGAAAGCTTCTGGGTTTATTTTTTGAGCTTGTTTTACAATGGTTTTAAAACGTTTGTCAGCATTTTCAGTAACACTACACGTATTAATAACATAAATATCTGCATTTTCAGAAAAGTCTACACGGTCAAATCCTTCTCCTTCAAAACCCCTTGCTATAGTGGAAGTTTCAGAAAAATTTAATTTACAGCCAAGAGTGTAAAAAGCTACTTTTTTTCTAGAATGCATTGACCTATCTTTGTTATTCAAGCCCTTTAAAAATGGGGCTCAAAGATACTCACAATAATCGGCTTTATAAAATTGAAAAACAGCAAACGCTTTACACTATTCACCATACTATCTATCGTTTGTCTGCTGTTATTTTCTTCGTGTTTTGAAAACAAGAAAGATGCCCGAGACCACCTCGTATTTAGATATAACGAGCAGTATCAAATCTCGACATTAGATCCTGCTTTTGCTCGAAATCCATCTATTATCTGGCCCACAAATCAGCTTTTTAATGGCCTGGTACAACTAGATGATAGTCTCAATGTACAACCTGATATAGCAAAGCGATGGACCGTTTCTGAAGATGCTCTTACCTATAATTTTACCTTAAGAGATGACGTAAAATTCCACAAACATTCTCAATTTAAAACTGCAGATAGTACGCGGATAGCCGTTGCTCAAGATTTTGAGTACAGCTTTGATAGACTTACAGATGCCGGCGTAGCTTCTCCTGGAAGTTGGGTATTGAGCAATGTAAAAAACTACAAAGCAATCAATGACTCCACATTTACCATTACATTAAAAAAACCATTTCCAGCATTTCTTGGATTATTAAGTATGCGGTACTGCTCTGTAGTACCTAGGGAAATAGTTACTTTTTACGGTAATGATTTTAGATCCAATCCTATTGGAACCGGTCCTTTTAAATTTAAGCGCTGGGAAGAAGGAGTAAAATTAGTCTTACGTCGTAATGAACTTTACTATGAGTATGATGAACAAGGTAACCAACTACCTTATCTAGAAGCTGTGGCCATTACTTTTTTACCAGATAAACAAAGTGAATTTTTACAATTTGCTCAAGGAAATATCGATTTTTTAAATAGTCTCGACCCTTCTTATAAAGATGAGTTACTCACGCCTTCTGGCCGCTTGCGCAAAAAGTATCAAGATAAGGTACATATGTCTATAAGCCCTTGGTTAAATACAGAGTATATAGGTTTTTTCTTAGGAAGCGACACACAAGAAGTGCAATCAGAACTATTGCGTAAAGCAGTAAATTACGGCTTTGACCGTAAGAAAATGATCACCTATTTACGCAATGGCATAGGCGAGCCTGCGACTCACGGGTTCATTCCTATGGGATTACCTGGCTTTGATTATATAGATGGGTATGAGTATGATGGAACGCTTTCGCGAAAGCTAATAAAACAATACATACAAGAAACTGGAGATACGCAGCCTACAATTTCCATAGGAACTAACAGCCAGTACCTAGATATTTGTGAATATATACAGCGTGAGCTAGAAAAAGTGGGACTTACTGTGAATATTGATGTGATGCCCCCATCTACACTGCGACAGATGAAGAGTAGTGGAGATCTGGATACCTTTCGTGCCAGCTGGATTGCAGATTATCCAGATGCCGAAAATTACCTTAGCCTTTTTTACAGCAAGAACTTCACCCCTAATGGTCCCAACTACACACATTTCAAGAATGCCAAATATGACTCCTTATATGAGTCTAGCTTATCTATGACAGATATAGAAAAGCGCAAACTAGTGTATACCCAGATGGATTCTATCATTATGTCCAAGGCACCAATTATTCCTTTATACTATGATCAGGTGGTGCGATTTACGCAAAAAAACGTAAGTGGTTTGACTCCTAACCCTCAGAATTTTTTGGTGTTGAAAAGAGTACAGAAAACCCCTTTATAGCAAGAATACCCTCCTATTCTTTAGAGTCAATTTCCCAGGTTATTCATCGCATGCTACCGATTTTTTGTAACATTTTATATTTTTTTACTACCCATAATTATAACTTAAAAAGATCGACTATGGGATGGGGAGGAAGTGCATTAGCGGCAAATCAAATTATTAAAAACAATAGAGCTATGCTCAAGAAGCGTACAAAGAATAAACTTTCTTTTGCTTCTGAAAACAAAAAATGGGTAGATCATAAAACGGCTTCTCCAGAACTATTGGATGAGATTAAAAACAAAATTATCAAACAAGAAAAAACACGAAATAGAAGAATTCTTATTTCTACTGTGCTTGTCATTATTTTGATCATTGGGTCGATGGCATTCCTTTTGAATTAAATTAACAAATAAACCTTATTTCATTCACAACTATGAAAAGAAGAATAAACTTAAATAGTGTGGGTTTTGCTTCTTTAGGGAGAACTTTGATAAAAAATAACAGAGCGCAACGACCTAATAAAGAAAGAGATATTTCTCTCTTTTCTAATGTTGAAAAATGGGCAGATCACAAAACGGCATCACCAGAGCTTCTTGCCAAAATAAGAGAGCGTGTAATAAGAGAGCAAAGTAAAAGAAGAAGAAGAGTTCTTGTTACAACACTAATAATTACCGCTATAATCATAGGTGGATTAATTTATGTGATGAATTATTAAAACCATTTATTATGCCATACGGACCTGGACATCAAATGTCAAAATCAGTCAAATCCAATCTTTCTTATCGTAAGAAAGACAGGCGCTTATTTAATAAAGGTTTCAAAAAGACGGACAACAGGCAGCAGGTTCATTTTGAAAAGAAGTTGAGCAAAGAAGAACTGCAAGAGTTTTCAAAAAAATTTAAAAAAGAACAGAGAGGTTACGAAAGAAAAGTTCTAGTCGCAACCCTAGTAATAAGCATTTTGATTTTCGCAATACTGGCCTACCTTATGAATACCTAATCCCTACGATACTGCTGTGTCTCTTCAAACACGTGGTTTAAAATCGCCTCTTCTTGCTCTGACAATTCTATATCGCGACGTGCCATGGCAATTCTTGCGGTCTCATAAGCCTTTTTAGGAAGATGGGTTACAAAACCACTAGCGCCACCCCATTGAAAGGATGGAATGAAATTTCGCGGGAAACCGCTCCCAAAAATATTGGTCGCTACTCCTACTACCGTTCCTGTATTAAACATGGTATTAATCCCGCACTTACTATGATCACCCATCATCAAACCGCAAAACTGCAGCCCAGTATTTGCAAATCTACCCGACTCATAATCCCATAATTTAACGGATGCATAGTTGTTTTTAAGGTTAGAATTGTTGGTATCTGCTCCTAGATTACACCACTCACCTATCACACTGTTGCCAAGAAAACCATCGTGCCCTTTACTAGAATATCCATAGAAAACACTGTTGTTTACTTCTCCTCCTATTTTACAATGGGGTCCTGTGGAGGTAGGTCCATAGATTTTTGCCCCCATTTTTACTTGGCTATGCTCACCTAGTCCAAAAGGACCTCTAATGATTGATCCTTCCATCACCTCGCTGTCTTTACCTAAATATATAGGACCATTGGTGGCATTCAAAACACCTATTTCAATGGTAGCACCTTCTTCTAGAAATATCAGATCACGGTTCATACAATGTACCGTTTCTGGAATGGGTTGCGAAGTACGTCCTTGGGTGAGCAATTCAAAATCTTCTTGAATAGCTCTTCCATTTTTAGAAAAAATATCCCACGTATGTTCTATTCTAAAAATATCTTCAAAGGTGTACTCTATACAATCATAGGTATCAAAATCTACCTCTTCATCTTCTTTTGTGTAAAAAGCAATGACCTCATCTCCATCAAAAATAGCTTGCCCTTCTGTCATTCCTTTTACAATAGTAGCAAGATTCTGGGTAGGTAAATAGGAGGCATTAATCATCACATTTTCTTGAAACTCCACCATTGGATATTTTTCACTTAGATACTCTTCCGTAACAGTAGATGTTGTAGAGCCCAGATGCATCTCCCATTTCTCTCGTATGGTTAAAAGTCCAATACGTATATCTGCCACAGGGCGCGTATAGGTAAATGGTAATAGTTGATTACGGACAGTACCGTCAAAGAGAATGTAATTCATAATAGCTGACTTGTGATACGAAAGTAGAAATTAGAAATTAGAAAAACGAAATTTAGAGGTGGGATGTTGCAGTTGGAAGCTGGATGAGGGATGAGGGATGAGGGAAATTTAAATCCCACAAATCCTTGTTCATCATTCGTTATTCTTTATTCGTTATTCTCCAAACCTTAAATCTTCAATCTTTCACCTTTACCGTCCATTCGAAGTCAAATTCAGAAACTTGAACGCCATCACTATTTGTACCTACAGCTTTCATCCAACATGTTTGTCCCTCACCTGTGGCGATTGTTTTATCTATTGCTTCTCTGATCTTATCACCATCGTTGCACACGAAGTCTATTCTCCCTGTTGCTTTTTTAGTAAACTGAGCCTTATTAGTCACCACTAGCATAGAGATTTTCTTTCCAGAATTGCGAATATAGCCTATTACTAATGCTCCTGTAGCGAGCTCTGCAGCCATCCCTTGAACCGCCCAAAACATACTTTTAAAAGGATTTTGATTGATCCAACGGTGTTTTACAGACACCGTCGAGCTTTGGGTATCAATTTTTTTTAATCGCACTCCAGTAAGCCAAGCAGATGGAAGCTTCATCATCGTGAACATATTGAATTTACTAGTGCTTGGGAATATCATAACCTATTATTTATCGCAAAAATAAGTATAAAATATTGCTTTCGCGAATTAGTATTTTTCTTAAATAAATGTTAAATTTTAGTACTATGCGTAACAAAGTACCTTTTCTTAGACATATATTTGCATAAGAAAATAGTAAGTAATGGAAAGCACCGTGACCAATCACCAAAAAAATCTAGGTACATTTATTCATTTATCAACCTTTGCAAAGTGGTTTTTCCCTTTCGGAAATTTTATTGCACCTCTTATTTTATGGAGTGCACAAAAAAACACTTCCAAGTTTGTAGATAAGAATGGACGTGAAGCGATCAACTTTCAGTTAAGCACTTTATTGTACACAATAGTTCTTGTAATTATTAGTATTCCATTTTTCGTTTGGCAAGCGCTCAAATTAGAAGGGTCTGATGCCGAGTTTTATTTTAATGGTCATATACATAGTAACGGAGATGTGGCGAGTTTAAGCACCATACTTATTATTGCCATTATTGTTGGGACAATAGCTATAGGCATAGCACTCTTCGAAATCATTAACGTGATTTCGGCAGCTATAAAGGCGTCTAAGGGTGAAGAGTTTACATATCCATTTTCAATCAATTTTATAAAAGAAACCGTACAAGAAGAAAAGGAAGGTACAGACCTACCAATTAACCAGGTTATAAATCCTGAATAAAACATCAATCAAGGGTATACTTTCGCGAAAGCGTAAAAATCAACATCACAAGAGGTACCCACATCAATCAAAAAACGAATTAGTTTAATGCACACTAAAATGAGAATTTATGAAGGTTGAAAACACCAAAGCACAGATGCGCAAAGGCGTGCTAGAGTATTGCATCCTGTCTGTTTTAAAAGACGACGATGCATACGTAGCAGAGATTCTTGACACACTCAAGGACGCCAAGCTGCTGGTAGTAGAAGGTACTATTTACCCACTACTTACCCGCTTAAAGAACGCAGGCTTGCTCAATTATCGTTGGGAAGAATCTACCAGCGGACCGCCACGTAAGTACTACGGACTAACGGAAACAGGACAATTATTTTTAAATGAACTTACCACCACTTGGGACGAATTACAGACCGCAGTAACGGTTGTAACGGCCTCTAAAAAAGCAAAAAAATGAACAAGACAGTAAACATAAATTTAGCAGGTGTATTCTTCCACATAGATGAGGATGCATACGCCAAATTACAGCGCTATCTAACTGCTATCAAGCGTTCATTTGAGGGTGTAAATGGAGAAGACGAGATCATAGCAGATATCGAAGCTCGTATATCAGAACTTTTCTCTAGCCGTATTAAAGATGATCGCCAGGTAATAGGGATGACTGAACTGGATGAAGTAATCACCATTATGGGACAACCTGAAGACTATATGGTAGATGACGATATCTTTGAAGATACTCCAACGGGGAAGAAAAAATCTAGAACAAGAGCGGAGCGCCCAGGCTCAGGAAAGAAACTTTATAGAGATGTTGATAACGCATATATAGGAGGAGTCTCTAGTGGTTTAGGGCACTACTTTGGGATAGATGCTTTATGGATACGACTAGCCTTAGTACTTATAGTAATTGCAGGTGTAGGGTTTCCTATCTTCTTATATATACTTCTTTGGGTATTAGTACCAGAAGCTGCAAGTACGGCAGACAAACTTTCTATGTCGGGAAAGGCTGTTAACATTGACAATATCCAAGAAAAAGTAAAAGAAGGATTTGAAAATGTTTCTGATGCGGTTAAAAACGTAGACTATGATAAGTATGGCAATAAGATCAAGAAAGGTACTCAAGGATTTTTTGGAGCTATAGGAAATGTTATTATGTTCTTCTTGAAAGTACTCGCCAAGATTTTTGGAGTAATATTTATAATAACAGGTGCATCCACCGTAATAGCACTCTTTGTAGGTCTATTTACAGCTGGGACCTTTGATATATTTTATGACGGAGGAATGGAACAATTTGACAATATTGTATATCCTAGCGGAGCCCCAATCTGGGTGACCTCACTTCTTGTATTCTTTGCCGTAGGGATTCCATTTTTCTTTCTGTTTTATTTAGGATTAAAAATTCTTGCCACCAACCTAAAGTCTATGCCACTAGCTGGAAAATTAACATTGCTAGGTCTATGGTTAGTTTCTGTAATAGGACTAGGAGTACTAGGAATACGTGAAGCTACAGAGCACTCGTTTAGTGGTAAAGTAACTACAGAAGAGCGTCTCAACATTGTTTCTGGAGACACTTTAAAACTATCTATGCGATCTAATGAAGCTTTTGACCTTCCTATGGGTAGATCCAATAATTCAGTGATGCGAGAAAATGCTTCTGGAGAACGTCTCTATGTAAGTCGTAATGTGCGCCTTATTGTAAGAGAAACGCAAGATACAAGCGGGTATTTTAAAGTAGTGCGAGAGGCAGATGGAAGTAGCTTTACAGCTGCAAAAGAAGAAGCTGGCTTTATCACGTACGAATTTGATAGTACAGATAACAATCTCATATTAGATGGTTTCTTTACCTCTGAGAGAAGAAACAGATACCGAGATCAAGAAGTACAAGTGATCTTGTATATCCCAGAAGGAGCCTATCTCTATGCAGATGAAAACACGTATAGTTATCATCGTAATGACAGCCGATACAGGGATATCCTTAACAACGGGGATGAAGATAAATATCTACGACTAGAAAACGGAACTTTTGTATGCGACACTTGTCCTAAAGATAACGAGGCAGATAAAGAAGATGACTGGCAGTATGATTCGTACGAAGAGAAAAGTCGCAATGCAGACTGGGAGAACTCCAGTTCAGCGACCCAGCTTATTATCACGAATGATGAAGTGCGCCTAGCCGTAGGAACACTTACGACCCGTAATGAGTTAGAAAATATCAAACAACAACTTAAAAGGGACAAGAATATAGACATGAGTTATTCTGGATCTGAATTTACCTCCAGAGGTCGTATTAAAAAACTGTCCTTAGAGATAGACTGTAATGACGGTTTTAGCGGCAAGACAATTAATTGGTCTAAAAGTCTTGATAATAATACTATTGGGTTTATTAGAGACTACAAGTCAGATGCTTTGCAACCGTTCGTGATAGGCGAATTATAAAAGAAGAGACTATGAGAACTATAATCACCATACTGTTAGGACTCCTCATAGGAGGAGTTCTCGCAGCTCAAGAACCAGTTACAAGTGAGTTATATAAAACAATCGTGTCTTTAGATAAAAAATATTTTGACGCTTACGACACGTGTGACTTGGAAACTCAAGCGAGTCTGATTTCTGAAGATATTAGATTTTACCACGATATGGGAGGATTAGAAACCTCTAAGGATAAACTCATACAATCTATTAAAGAAAATGTATGCGGCACGACCACCAGGCACCTCACTGAAGGGAGTCTAGAAGTTTATAGAATCCCTAACTATGGAGCCATATTATTGGGTAGGCATGGTTTTAAAAACAACAGAGAACCAGATGCACCTTTTAAAGATGCCAAGTTTGTAGGTATTTGGAAACAAACCGCCGGTAGCTGGCAGATGACGGAGGTTATAAGCTTGCACTAACAGTTCAGACGCAGAAAATTACAGTTGGGTAGATTATGCTTTCGCGAAAGCTTAAAAACACCCACTTTTACACCATCAATCAAATACAATCATTAAAATCAACCAATTATGACATCACTAATTAAATTTATTATCGGAATCTTAGGAGCACTTCTAATGACTTCTTGCGCTTTTGATATTTCCTTTGGGCAAATACGAGGAAATGGAAATGTACAAACTGAAAATTTTAATATCTCAGAAGATTTTGATCGTGTATCTGCAGGAAACGGTTGGGATGTAATCTTAGAAAAAGGTGACAGCTATTCAGTTGTTGTAGAAGCAGATGAAAATATCCTACAAGCAGCAGACATTTATGTAAAAAACGGCACTCTTAAAGTGTATTGTGAGGATAACATTCGTAGTGCCTCTTCTAAGAAAGTATATGTAACCTATGTAGATGACCTAGAAGGAATAGGTGCGAGCAGTGGTGCATACATCACAACAAAACAGGTATTAGAAGGTGAGCAATTAGATCTTGATGTCTCTAGTGGAGGTTCCATAAAAACAACCGCCGTCGTGCGCAATATCGATACAGATGTAAGTAGTGGCGGAAGCATAAACATTGCGGGAAGCACAGAATCTCTGGATGCAGATGTTTCTAGCGGTGGTGTTATAAAAGCTAAAGAATTAAAAGCAAAATTTGCAGATGCAGAAGCTTCTAGCGGCGGGACAATTGATCTTATGGTCACAGACAGACTTAAAGCACGTGCTTCAAGTGGCGGAGACATCGATTATTGGGGAAGTCCCAAAGAAGTAGACAAGCCTAAAAAAAGCGTTTCTGGAGGAAGTGTCGATGCAAAAGAATAATACAGAACATCAATCAAAAAACTTGGCATAATCAACCATAGTTCGTGCAATCACTGCTCTTGATTTGCACAGAAAAGCCTCGATACGATATCGAGGCTTTTTTCGTTTAAACAATGACTAATTCTTTTATAATGACACGTTCGTACTATAAAAACATAGGCTGGATATTACTTTTATCAATGGCCGTTACGGGGCTAGGCTACCTTCTAGATAATGATCTTCCCTATGATAAAATGAGTACTACCCTTTTAGAATTTTCTTTTATAACAGCGATTCTTTTTACAGCTATAAGTGGTATATATCTTCTTTATGCAAGAATAAAAATGACAGTATCAAACGGTGAAAATTAAAGCATAAAAAACCCTTCTTAAACTAAGTCAAAAAGGGTTTTATGCGATTATAAGAAGTGTGACTACGCTTCTACAACACTTTCTTTAGCCGCAAGATAACGCTCGGCATCTAATGCCGCCATACATCCGGTTCCCGCAGCGGTTACTGCTTGACGGTACACGTGGTCTGCTGCGTCTCCAGACACAAATACACCAGGTACATTTGTTTTTGAACTTCCTGGCTCGTTAATGATATATCCAGTTTCATCAAGTTCAAGATAATCTTTAAAGATATCTGTATTAGGCTTATGTCCTATAGCCACAAAAAATCCCGTTGCTGGAATATCGTGCTTCTCTCCTGTTTGATTATTTACAACACGTGCTCCTGTAACGCCAACCCCATCTCCAAGGACTTCTTCAGTTTCAGTGTTATATAGAATCTCAATGTTCTCTGTATTTTTTACACGAGCAGCCATAATTTTTGATGCTCTAAACTCATCTCGTCTTACGAGCATTGTAACTTTCTTACATAATTTAGAAAGGTAATGCGCTTCTTCACAGGCACTATCTCCTGCACCCACTATAATTGTTTCTTGCCCTCTATAAAAGAACCCGTCACATACGGCACAGGCAGAAACACCTCCTCCTAATTTTAGATACTTTTGCTCAGACTCAAGCCCTAAATATTTAGCACTTGCTCCTGTAGATATAATTATAGTATCTGCATGTATTTCTTTTTCTCCGTTTACCCAAGCCTTATGAATCTCTCCTGAGAAGTCTACCTTAGTGATCCATCCATCACGCACATCTGTATCAAAACGTTTTGCTTGATTCATTAATTCTATCATCATCGCGGGACCTGTGATTCCATCTGGATATCCAGGAAAGTTCTCTACTTCATTAGTTGTAGTAAGCTGTCCTCCTGGTTGCATTCCTTGATATAGCACTGGAGCCATATTTGCTCTTGCGGCATATATTGCTGCTGTGTATCCCGCTGGTCCAGATCCTATAATTAGGCATTTTACGTGTTCTATTTCCATACTATTTGTTTTGCTTTAACCCCGTGGTGTTCTTTTGGAAGAAAATCGCACGGGTTGGGTTTTCGCGAAAGCGTACTAAACAACACTTTCGTAATACGACTACAAAAGTAGTTTTTTAAGAGAGTTCCTTACAAAGAACTTATTAAGAAAAATGATAATTTTATCACATAAAACTATAGATCTAGACATTATTAACTCTTAAAATTATTGCGTAATTTTCCATTAAAATTCAGAACTATGAAATGGATGTCTCTTTGTCTTATAAGTCTACTCATTTTAGGAAGTGCTTGTGCGCAAGAAACTCGAGAAAATGATGTTGTCATTACGTCCAATACAGATTACACCTACGAGGTCATTGTACCAGAACTTGTCAATCCCTGGGGAATGGCATTTCTTCCTGATGGCAGTCTGTTAATTACCGAAAAAACCGGAGAGCTCATACACGCTAAAAATGGCGTAAAAACAATGATTACAGGTGTTCCAGAAGTAGTAACTCGCAATCAAGGAGGACTACTAGATGTAAGACTACATCCTAATTACACAAAGAACAATACCGTCTATCTCACCTACTCCTCTCCAGAAGGTAAAGAAGAGGGAGCGCACACAGCGTTAATGATGGCTACACTTGAAGGAAGCTCGCTCTCAAACCAAAAAGTGTTATACAAAGGAAGTCCTAATACCCGTAAAGGACATCATTTTGGATCGCGTATTGTTTTTGACAATGAAGGTCATATTTACTTTTCCATAGGAGACCGTGGAGCACGTGATGAAAACCCTCAAGATGTCACAAGAGACGGCGGTAAAATTTACAGGCTTAACTTAGATGGTAGTATCCCAAAAGATAATCCCTTTGTAGGCACTTCGGGAGCGAGAGAAGCTATATTTTCTTATGGTCATCGTAATCCACAAGGAATGGCTATTCACCCTAAGACGGGTGAAGTATGGCTTCACGAACACGGACCTCGTGGCGGTGATGAGATTAATATCTCTCGAGCTGGTAAAAACTTTGGCTGGCCCGTAATCTCCTACGGAATTAATTACAGCGGCACCTCGTTTACTGACATTACAGAAAAAGAAGGAATGGAGCAACCTGTGTACTATTGGGTGCCTTCCATCGCCCCTTCTGGAATGGCTTTTGTAGCTGGTAGTAAGGACAAACATCTAGAAGGAAATATCCTAGCTGGATCTCTCAAATTTCAATATTTAGAACACCTTATTCTTAAGAACGATCAAGTTGTAAAAAGAGAAAAGTTACTAGAAGAAGTAGGTCGTGTGCGTAATGTGGTTATGGGACCTGACGGCTTTGTATACTTGGGAGTAGAGGGAAAAGGAATCCTTAAACTTATCAAGAACTAATGAAGCTAATGATCACAGTAATAAGTGCAGTTGTGCTGTCTTTTTTTGCTTTCGCGAAAGTAGAAAAAGAGGCCTACGTTCTTACCTCTCAAGATCCTTTAACAGAAAGTATGAAAAGAGGAGCTGAAATTTATACCGAGTACTGCATACAATGCCACCTAGGGCAAGGAGAAGGCGTAAAAGGCACCTTCCCGCCGCTTGCAAATTCAGATTGGCTGCTACCAGAAAAACGTAAAGAAGCTATACGAGTTGTAAAATATGGACAATCTGGAGAGATCAAAGTAAACGGTGAAACATACAATGGCGTTATGGCAGAGCTAGGGCTGTATGACGACGAGGTTGCAGATGTGATGAACTATATTCTAAACAACTGGGGGAATACTAGTGAAACTTTAGTGACGGAAGAAGAAGTAAAAAAAGTAGAAAAATCTTAAAAATTCGGGATGTGGCCCTTCGACAGGCTCAGGATAAACTGCACCACTTGCAAACCTGTGATTGTTGTAAAACCTCAGACTAACTTGCAAGCAGTTAGATTTTAATAATTTTCGGGATGTGGCGCAGTCCGGTTAGCGTACACGGCTGGGGGCCGTGTGGTCGCAGGTTCAAATCCTGTCATCCCGACAAACGAAAGCGTAGAGTTCTTGTAGAAAATGTATTTTCTTAAAAGAACGAAGCGCTTAAGTTAAATTAAAGCAACGCTTTAATTTGCAACAATAGCGATGTAATAGGATTCTCTAAATCCTGTCATCCCGACTAAATAAAAGCTTTAGTTTTTGTAGAAAGTTTACTTTCTTAAGAAAACTAGGGCTTTTGTTTTAAATAAAGCAAAGCTTTATTTGCACAGAGGGTTTATTGAGATTCTCTAAATCCTATTATCCCGACTAAACTAAAAAGTGAAGCAGATAGTCTGTTTCACTTTTTTAACATACACCCTAACAATTAGCCCCATCTCCTCTTCATTTGTATATCAAAAGGTATATCCTATGTAATTTATCGAATAATTCTGTTTTGTTCTTCATTTTTTCGTAACTTAAATAACTGATAATCAGTATTTATATCATTCAAACCAAAATCAATGTATTATGAAAACAGTACTCATTACCTGTGTTTATTTGATAAGTGCTACACTCTTTACGAGTGATGGAAGATTAGAACTAGAGGAAAAGGATTCACTCCATGGAGTCTGGGAACTTGTAAACCAACAGATGTATGAAGATGGAAAACTCACAGAAACATTAGAAAACGAAAATGGTTACAGGCAGGTTAAAATGTATAGCAAAGGCAAAGTGATGTGGACGCGCAATGACCCGTCGGACTCAAATGAATGGTTTGGCTATGGAACGTATTCTATTAAAGACGGCATTCTGGAAGAGCGCTTAGAATATGCATCGGGTCCTATGATGAAAATTGTGGATACTACTCAAGTATTTAGATTTGAGCTAATAATAGACAAGAATTCCTACCAACAAATTGCCATAAACAACGAGGGAATCTCTACTGATGGAGAGAGTTACAAACGATTAGAATAATCCAATTAATTGAAAAAGAAAAGAGCCTCGCAAATTGCAAGGCTCTTTTAAGTCGGGGTAGCAAGATTCGAACTTGCGACCTTCCCGCTGCAGCGGGACGCGATAAACATTCCCTCTTTAATAAAACAAAAGAGCCCTGCATAAAGCAAGGCTCTTTTAAGTCGGGGTAGCAAGATTCGAACTTGCGACCTTCCCGCTGCAGCGGGACGCGATAAACATTCCCTCTTTAATAAAACAAAAGAGCCCTGCATAAAGCAAGGCTCTTTTAAGTCGGGGTAGCAAGATTCGAACTTGCGACCTCCTGCTCCCAAAGCAGGCGCGATAACCGGGCTACGCTATACCCCGAA
>JAHDIF010000006.1:5240-202841 GCA_020630915.1 Dokdonia sp. | reverse complement strand
TATACGCAATTGTCTAATACTACCACAATAACCGTAAATATCTGAAATAAAGGGTGTAAGATAAATTTTAGTCAAAATGATATACAAAATACCCATTCATGTTATTTGATTTTGATATACAAAATACCTAACTTTATAAAATGAATCTTAAAGCATACACCTTTAGTTATATAACACATAGGGGTAAAAAGGTCATTCTCATACAATTCCCGTATGATGATAGACTCAAGAGAGACTTACAAAACAGTTTCCCGTCTGCACGTTACAGTAGGACACACAGGTCATGGTACTTACCAGACTTACCTGTGGTACGAAAGCAATTATTGCTACCATCACCTAAACCTCTTACTGCAAAACAACGCAACATTCATCCCGTAAATCAGCAGGCATATGATGCTATGGTAGCCCAATTAGAACTCAAGGCCTATAGCCCTAGTACAAAGCGAATGTACCTAGCAGAGTTTATGCATTTGTTAACTATACTTAGGTCTAAGTCCGTAAACGACCTTACTACAGATAGATTAAAAGACTATTTCTTATACTGCGTTCAGGAATTACAAATGAAAGAACGTAAGATGAATGGTAAAATTAATGCCATCAAGTTTTATTACGAAAAAGTGGCGCAGAGGCCCAAAATGTTCTTTCATATACCACGACCTAAAAAGCCGCTTACCTTGCCTAAAATGTTGAGTAAAAAAGAAGTAAAAAGACTATTTGCGACAGTTACGAATCAAAAACACAGTATTGCACTACAATTATCCTATGGCATGGGTTTACGAGTATCAGAAGTAGTCAACCTCAAAATTAAAGATATAGATAGTAGCAGGATGCAGGTAGGCATAAGAGGAGCAAAAGGAAAAAAAGATAGATACGTGCCCTTGCCACAAAGTTTATTACCCCAATTAAGAGACTATTACAGAGCATATAAGCCGTCAGAATATTTGCTAGAAGGGCAATACGGAGGACCATATTCAAAATCTAGTGTGCAGCATATTTTTAAAAAAGCAATGCGCCACGCAGGCATTCATAAAGATATAGGAGTTCACGGCCTGCGCCATAGTTATGCTACGCATCTCTTAGAAAGTGGGGCAGACGTACGTTTTATACAAGAGTTATTAGGACATAATTCTATAAAAACCACGCAAGTGTATACTAAGGTTACCCAAACAAGCTTGTCTAAAATTGTAAGTCCGCTGGATCTATTGTAATTCCTGCACAAAAAAAATAGGCCACCCCCTAAGGAATAGCCCATTTTTAATTATAAAATCTTTAAAAGAGAATTAATCTCTCTTGCGATCATCCCGCCTGTTGTCACGACCACGGTTATCTCTACCACGGTTGTCACGACCACCACGATCATTATTTTCTCTTGGTGGGCGAGCAACATATCCTTCTGGCTTTTCTAGTAAAGCCTTACGAGATACTTTCTCTTTACGAGTACGTTTGTCTATACCAAAGTATTTTACCTCCAGTTCTTCTCCCATAGAGAGAACATCACTAGCGTTTTCTGTACGTTCCCAAGCGATCTCAGATACGTGCAGTAATACTTCGTTTCCTGGAGCGTCTAGATACTCTACTACTGCACCAAAATCAAGCATCTTAATCACCTTCACCTTGTAGGTTTCTCCTACGGTAGGCTTAAAGGTAATCGAGTCTATCTTAGCCAGTACAGCATCTATTCCTGCTTGTCCCGTACCTAGAATCTCTACAATACCTTCTTCTGTCACAGGATCTTCGTTAATTACGATGGTCGTATCTGTTTCCTTCTGAAGTTCTTGTATTACTTTTCCACCAGGTCCAATTAAGGCACCAATGTACTCATTAGGAATACGTACACCTACCATCTTAGGAGCGTAGTCTTTTACATCTTCACGAGCCGTAGGGATGGTGTCTGTTAATTTCTCAAGGATATGTAAACGGCCATCACGCGCTTGCTTTAAGGCATTTACAAGAATCTCATAAGAAAGTCCTTTTACTTTAATATCCATCTGGCAAGCCGTAATACCGTCTGCCGTACCCGTTACTTTAAAGTCCATATCTCCCAGGTGATCTTCATCTCCTAAGATATCTGATAGTACTGCGTACTTCCCAGAATCACCATCAGAGATTAATCCCATCGCAATACCAGAAACAGGCTTGGTCATTTGTACCCCAGCATCCATCATCGCCATCGTTCCAGCACAAACAGTTGCCATAGAAGAAGAACCGTTAGATTCTAATACTTCAGACACCACACGTACGGTGTATGGGCAGTCTTCTGGTACCATACCTTTAAGAGCACGTTGTGCAAGGTTACCATGTCCTACCTCACGACGTGAAGTCCCACGTATAGGTCTTGCTTCTCCCGTACAAAATGGAGGGAAGTTATAGTGCAAGTAAAAACGCTCTTCACCTTCGTGAGAAGGCATATCTATTTGATTGGCATCTCTAGAGGTTCCTAAAGTTACAGTGGCTAGTGCTTGTGTTTCTCCACGTGTAAAAACGGCAGATCCGTGTACAGATGGTAAGTAATCTGTCTCACACCAGATAGGACGGATATCTACCGTCTTACGACCATCAAGACGTAACCCTTCATTTAAGGTAAGGTCTCTAATCGCCGCTTTCTCTGCTGCGCGATAGTACTTAGATACTAAATCGCCAAAATCTTCTAACTCCTCCTCAGAGAATGTTGCCTTAACTTCTTCTTTTATTTCAGAAAAAGCCATCCCACGTTCTTTCTTAGAAGAACCTGCTTTTGCGATGGCATATACTTTATCATATGCCATATCGTGTACCTTTTTCTTAAGATCTTCATCAGATCTTTCTTCTGGGTACTCACGTACTTCTTTACGTCCTACAGCTTCGGCAAGACGCATTTGCGCTTCACACTGTACTTTAATATGATCGTGAGCAAACTTGATCGCTTCTGTCATTTCTTCTTCAGAAATCTCGTCCATCTCACCTTCTACCATCATCACGCTATCTGCAGAGGCACCTATCATCATATCGATGTCAGACTCAGCAAGCTGTGCTCTTGTAGGGTTAATAACAAACTCACCATTTACACGTCCTACACGCGCTTCAGATATTGCACACTCAAACGGGAAGTCAGATAACTGTATCGCCGCAGATGCTGCAAGACCGGCCATAGCATCTGGCATCACATCATCATCGTGAGACATAAGTTGGATCATCACCTGTGTTTCTGAGTGGTAATCTTTTGGGAATAATGGTCGTAATACACGATCTACAAGACGCATTGTTAATACTTCTCCGTCACTAGGGCGTGCTTCTCTTTTAAAGAAACCTCCTGGGTAACGACCTGCCGCTGCAAATTTCTCACGGTAGTCTACCGTAAGTGGTAAGAAGTCTACATCTTTAGACTCATAGTTAGACACTACTGTACAAAGCAACATACACTTTCCAGACTGTACGACTACAGATCCGTGTGCTTGCTTTGCAAGTTTTCCTGTTTCGATAGAGATTTCTCTTCCATCACCAAGGTCAATGACCTCTTTGTAAACCTTTGGAATCATAATTTGTTTTTCATTCCCTCGAAGGAGGGAATCTTATCCCAGCTTCAAGAGTTGTTAGTACTGTAAACATTTTCACGCAAGTGGGAGTGTTGTGATCCCGCTTTCGCGAAAGCGTTAGTTAATCAATCAAACCTTTCTGTTTTTTAAAATGTTTGATTTTTTTCTTGTCGTTGTTGTGTTGTAGTTGTAGTTGTGACGACCAATGAAAAACCTGCTGTTAAGCTTTCTCTGCCTCTTACTTATAGAGGTCTTATGGGGTGCGATTTTAGCTTTCGCGAAAGCGTAAAAAAGAAGGGGGCAAACCAGCCCCCTTATAGTTATTATTTTCTAATACCTAATTCTTTAATAATTGCACGGTATCTTAATACGTCTTTCTTAGTTAAGTAATCAAGTAGCGCACGACGCTTTCCTACGAGCTTTACTAGGGAGCGCTCTGTGTTAAAATCTTTACGATTTTTCTTTAAGTGCTCAGTTAAGTGATTGATACGGTGTGTAAACAATGCAATCTGCCCTTCTGCAGATCCAGTATCGTTTTTGCCTTTTCCGTGTTTTTCGAAAAGTTCTTCTTTTCCTTCTTTTGTTAGATACATTCCAGTATTATTTAAATGAAATTCATGTATGTGATAGGCTATCTATCAGCGTGCAAAGATACATTTTTCTTTCATATAAGAAATGTTTTTGTATTATTTTGAGGTGAGCTCTTAAAAACCTTCTTAAAAGATGGATTTTAAAACGGGCCTCAGCGAAGTTTACGTAAAAAATGATGTGAGTGGAGGGATAAGTAAACTAGCTCCAGCCTCACAGTTTTGGTTGGGTTTTCATAAAGTTTCTATGATCGCAAAGTAATATAAACTAGCAATCACCTTTAGTTTACGCCGCAACGAGGGAAATTTTTAGTAAAGTTGGGTGGAGCCTAGCGTTTTTTGGTTCGTTTTTTGGGCAATGCAAAAAATGAACAGGGAACAAACTCCACAACCAAGCTCCACGAACAAACTCCACAACCAAGCTCCACAAAATCGCTCCACAACCCGACGCTATCAATTACAGACAAATGTGACAACGGGCCTCAGCGAAGTTTACGTAAAAAATGATGTGAGTGGAGGGATAAGTAAACTAGCTCCAGCCTCACAGTTTTGGTTGGGTTTTCATAAAGTTTCTATGATCGCAAAGTAATATAAGCGGGCAATCACCTTTAGTTTACGCCGTAACGAGGGAAATTTTTAGTAAAGTTGGGTGAAGCCTAGCGTTTTTTGGTTCGTTTTTTGGGCAATGCAAAAAATGAACAAACACAATACAACCTAACAGTTTTTAAAGAACACTAATTACGTAGCTGTCAACTCCAAAAACAACCCTTCTAAACTCGCATTCTTTTGATTGAGCTGTAATATTTTAAGTTCATTGTCATGAGCAAAGTCAAATACGCTCGCACGCATATCTTCTTGCGTGCTAAAGGTAATTTCGTAGATGAAATCTTTTGTATTTTTTGCTTTGGTTACATGAGGAAGTCTTTCTAAGGCAACCGTCTCAACTCTGTAATCAAATTCAACGATCACGACTTGTTGCTGTCCATCTCGTAGCTCCGTCATTTTTTTATCTGCTACGATTTCTCCTTTATGTATAATAATGACACGATCACATATAGCTTCTACTTCCTGCATGATATGGGTACTCATTAAAATAGTTTTTTTCTTTCCTATCTCTTTTATGAGCCCTCTTATTTCTAAAAGCTGATTTGGGTCTAAACCTGTGGTAGGTTCATCTAAGATCAGTACTTCTGGATCGTGCAGTAAGGCATTAGCCAGCCCTACACGCTGCCTGTATCCTTTGGAGAGTTGGCTTATCTTCTTCTTAGATTCTGGAGTTAAACCAGTAAGTTCAATTACTTCTTGAATCCTACTTTTAGGAGTGCCATACACATTTGCATTAAACTGTAAATACTCTCTTACATACATATCTGTATACAAAGGGTTATGTTCTGGAAGATACCCTACAGATTTACGAACCTCTTTAGAAGCACTGTGTATATCATATGTATTTACAGAGGCACTACCGCTTGTAGGAGAAATATACGTGGTAAGAATTTTCATGAGCGTAGACTTTCCAGCGCCATTAGGCCCTAAAAAACCAACAATCTCACCAGTGTTGATAGCAAAGGAAACGTCATTCAATGCGCGTTGTTCCTTATAGTTTTTACTAACAGATGAGACGGTTATAGACATACTCTTTTTTTACAAATCTAACGATTAATCAAGAAAACGAAATTATCAATAGGATGGTATGTAAATTATGGATTTGTAATTTTTTAGTGGGATTTATAAGTTTTATTAAAAAAAGAATTTAGGGTCTTGTCAGACTAATATTTTTTTCTACATTCGTTATATAACAATTCATAATGTTACATAAGGTTTATTACTGGAACAGCTTTTTCTTTTACTTCTTTTTCAAGAAGTCAGGACAGTTATGGTAGTGATAAATAACACTCAAAACTTTTAAAAGTCCTGATGAAAATTCAGGACTTTTTTCGTTTTAAGACTTTCGATAACGTTGTAAAGTAAATTATTATGTCCATAAACGTGGCAATACAAGGAGTACAAGGATCATTTCATCACAAGGTGGCACAAACCTATTTTGATGAGAGTGTGCATGTGCAAGAATGTAGTTCTTTTCCAGACTTGGTAGAAGCATTGATCTCTAATACGGCAACAGATGCTGTAATGGCCATAGAGAATTCTATCGCAGGAGCGATCCTTCCTAATTATGCATTACTAGATGAACATAATTTGCACATCGCAGGAGAATTTTACTTAGACGTACAACATAATCTAATGGCGTTGCCTGCGCAAAGCATTGCAGACATACGAGAAGTGTGGTCGCATCCCATGGCATTATTACAATGTAGATCTTTTTTTAAAGCATATCCTCATATAAAACTCGTAGAAGATACAGATACAGCAGGTGTAGCAAGACAGATTCAAGAAGAGGGTCTTAAAGGAATTGGGGCCATCGCTAGTGAGACCGCCGCTCAGATTTATGAGTTAGATATTTTGGCACCAAAAATACAGACCATTAAGGACAATGCCACTCGGTTTTTTATTCTAGGAAATAAACGTAAGGATCTAACGGGTCAGGTAGACAAAGCTTCTGTGCGCTTTACCACAGATCATAAGAGAGGCAGCCTTGCCACCATTCTTAATGTGATGAGTGATTGTAAACTTAATCTCACAAAAATCCAGTCTATGCCTATTATTGAGACACCCTGGAAGTATGCTTTCTTTGTAGACGTCACTTTTGACGTTTATAAAGATTATGAAAAAGCCAAGAAGGTACTTGACATTATGGCGACAGATTTTAAGGTTTTGGGGGAGTATAAAAATCAGAAAGTATGACGCCTACAGCAACGAGACTAGATCATATTAAAGAATATTACTTTTCGCGTAAGCTTAAAGAAGTACGTGCACTTGCTACTCAAGGTCATGACATTATAAATATGGGGATAGGAAGCCCCGATTTACCAGCTCCCGATACAGTCGTGCAAGCCCTTAAAAGTGCGATGGTAGATGCAAATGCACATCAGTACCAGAGTTACATAGGATTGCCTGAGTTGCGAGAAGCAATGGCTGGATTCTATAATCGAAAGTACAATGTATCTGTAGACGCCGGCACAGAGATTTTACCTTTAATGGGTTCTAAGGAAGGGATTATGCATATTAGTATGGCGTTTTTGAATCCTGGGGATGAGGTATTAATTCCTAATCCTGGGTACCCTACCTATAATGCGGTCACAAAACTTGTAGAAGCGACCCCTGTTTCTTATCCTTTGGATGCCTCAAATAATTGGTTACCAGATCTACAGGCGTTGAGCAAGAGAGATCTAAGCAAGGTAAAACTAATGTGGATGAATTACCCACATATGCCTACTGGCGCTAATGCTTCAAGATCTTTTTATGAGGAGGTAATCGCTTTCGCAAAAGCGCACTCCATCATAATCGTTAATGATAATCCATACAGTTTTGTACTTAACGATACTCCACAATCATTGTTATCTGTAGACGGAGCCAAAGAGGTAGCCCTAGAGTTGAATTCTCTTAGTAAAACATTTAATATGGCCGGATGGCGTGTGGGGATGTTGCTGGGTAATAGTACTCTTATTAGTCACGTGCTCAAAGTAAAATCTAATATGGATAGCGGGATGTTTTATGGGATACAGAAAGGAGCAATAGCCGCACTTCAAGTGGGTGACGAATGGTTTGAAAAAATGAACCAGACCTATAGAGAACGAAGAGAGCTCATTTTTGAACTAGCAAAAACACTTCAATGTACTTTTGATACCCACGGTGTAGGAATGTTTGTTTGGGCAAAATTACCTCAAGGAATAGACGCCGAAGTATTTATAGATGAGATGCTTATAAAGAATCATATTTTTATGACTCCAGGCACCATTTTCGGAACACAAGGAGAGGGATATATTAGATTTTCATTGTGTGTAAATGCCCAAAGAATTAAGGAAGCTATAGAAAGAGTAAAAGGCATATGAAACATATTACAATCATAGGAGTAGGATTAATAGGTGGATCACTCGCCTTAGATCTCCGTACACTATTTCCAGAAGCTCACGTTAAAGGGATAGACGCAAGCCAAGAGCATATAGAGCAAGCGATGCAGTTACAAGTGATAGATGCTCAAGGAACCTTGAAAGATGTGCACCTTGCAGATCTCGTGATTCTCGCCGTACCCGTAGATGTAACGGCACGTATCCTTCCGGAAATTCTAGACGCAATAGGAGACCACACGATCGTAATGGATATGGGTTCGACCAAGGAGGCTATTTGCAACAGCGTTACAAACCATCCTAACAGAAGGAATTTTATTGCCTGCCATCCTATTGCTGGAACAGAGTTCTCTGGCCCTAATGCAGCCATAAAAAACTTGTATAGAGACAAAACCAATATCATATGTGAGGTAGAAAAAACAGCTTTCAAACTGCAAGAACAAGCCTTGGATATTTTTAGAAATCTAGGGATGCGCATACGATATATGGATCCAGTATCCCACGATAAGCATATTGCCTATATGTCTCATTTATCGCATATAAGTTCATTTATGTTGGGTAAAACCGTAATCGATAAGGAGAAAAATGAGAAGGACATCTTTGATATGGCGGGTAGTGGATTTGCTTCTACTGTGCGTCTGGCAAAAAGTAATCCTATTACTTGGACATCCATCTTTAAGCAAAACAAAGAGAATATTTTAGAGACACTAGATGAATATATAGCAAACTTAGAAGGTTTTAAAAGCCTGATGGAGGCTGATGATTTTAAAGGTGTTTTTAAAGAAATGGAGAATACAAATCATATTAAACAGATATTAAAAGGAATAGACTAACGGTTTAATACCGTAAAAAATTAAAAAAATCAATTATGGAAAATAAAAAAGAACTTAGGAATTGGTTAGATGCGTTTGGGCTAGATCACCCACTTGTAATTGCAGGTCCTTGTAGTGCAGAGACAGAGGCACAGGTGCTCAAGATTGCACACCAACTTAAAGATAGTGATGCTACGGTATTGCGCGCAGGAATCTGGAAACCACGTACGCGTCCAGGAAACTTTGAAGGCGTGGGAGCTCTTGGTCTAAAGTGGCTACAAAAGGCGAAGGAAGAAACAGGAATGATGACTACAACAGAAGTGGCAAACCCACATCACGTAGAGCTCGCTCTGGAAGCAGATATAGATATCCTTTGGATAGGAGCGCGCACCACAGTTTCTCCATTTATCGTTCAAGATATAGCAGATGCTTTGAAAGGAACTGATAAAACGGTACTGATTAAAAATCCTGTGAATCCAGATCTTGCTTTATGGCTAGGAGCCGTAGAACGTTTTTATACGGCAGATGTAAAAAACCTGGGAGTAATACACAGAGGGTTTTCTACATACGAGAAGACACGTTATAGAAATAATCCAGAATGGCAGATAGCCGTAGACTTGCAAAACAGGTTTCCGGACCTTCCTTTAATATTAGATCCTTCTCATATCGCGGGTCGTAGAGATATTATACAGGATTTAAGTCAGACTGCCTTAGACCTAAATTATGATGGCCTTATGGTAGAGACGCATTACGATCCAGATAATGCGTGGAGTGATGCGGCACAGCAAATTACGCCGGCAACACTTATCCAGATGATGGTAGATCTTAAAATTAGAGAAGAAGAAGGTCAAGAAGTTGAGTATAACAACAAGCTTAACACCTTGCGTACACAAATAGATGTAGTAGATCATCAACTTATTGAAAGCCTAGGAAAACGTATGAAAATTGCAGATGAGATCGGGCTACTTAAAAAGCAAAATAACGTATCTATCTTACAAGCAAAGCGCTGGAATGAGATTTTAGGAAAGATGATTCTAGAAGGCGAGCAAAATAACCTGAGTGAAGAATTTATTCTTCGTGTATTTAAAGCCGTACACCAAGAATCAATTAATCACCAGCAAAAGATTGCTGCTAAGTAATTTAAAGGTATTACATAAAAAGGGCTCCAGGAAGGAGCCCTTTTTATTTAGCTTTTTTTAGTATAACTTAATCGTCGTGAGGCTTTCCTCATGAGTACGTTCACTAGATCATCAGGGGTGCTACCTAACCCTCCTCTAACTTTTTTATTGTAATTCCATAAAAGGACTCCATCTGCTCCATTATTTACACTCATATTAATAACTGCTGTATTCGTGGCTCCTGCAAATCCAACAAGAAGTCCAAGAGCCAGGCTAGCACCCTCGCTCATTGGTTTATTTGTTTCAAAATCTCCAGAGATAATAGCATCTACCCCTAAAATAACCGCCAGTTCGTCTGATGTATATTCGTATACATTGTCATAAGTAATACCTTCTTTGGCTAACAGCGCATTCGTTCTTTTCGGTTCTTGTAAGTCAAGATTAAGTAATTTACCTCTTTTCTTTCTTTTAAGAAACCAAGTAAACATTCCATTCTGTAGCCCTTCCCCTTCTGTTCTTTCAAGATCTTTAAACTCTTCTGTAGTCATTTTTTCTCGCTGCCTAGGACGCAAAGTGACCTGAGTTTTAAAAGGTACTATTGCAATAATTTTATGACTTTTTGCAATTTCATCAAACTCTGGATTTTCGTATAAATTGGTTTGGCCATTTGAAGTAATAAACACGCCTAAAACGACGATTAAAGTAAGAAGATATTTTTTCATAAGGTGAACATTAATTTCCAACGAAAATAACTAAAAAAGATACATTCTCTTCACATAAATATCTTATTTGACTTTCCCTATACTGGTAAAGTGACTACTTTTACCTAATCTAACGAGTATGACAGGAACTGTATATAAATCTACTGGAAGTTGGTACACCGTAAAAACGGACGAAGGTGCCTCCTATGAGTGTAGGATAAAAGGTAAGTTTAGAATACAAGGGATAAAAAGTACAAATCCTGTTGCCGTAGGTGATGTTGTAGATTTTGATCTAGACAAAAAAAGCGATGTAGAGACAGGCGTGATAACGACCATTCACGATCGAGAGAATTACATTATCAGAAAATCTGTAAACCTCTCAAAACAAACGCATATTATCGCATCAAATATTGATCAGGTATTTTTATTAGTAACGCTCAATAATCCGCCTACGTTTACAGCATTTATAGATCGTTTTCTGGTGACTGCAGAGGCTTATGGGATCAAGGCAATATTGCTTTTTAATAAGGTAGATGTGTATAATCAAGATGAACTTCTTGAGATAAAATATCTAGCTGCTATGTATAGAGACATAGGTTATGAGTGTATGGGTATTTCTGCACTAGAAGGAAATAATCTGGATGAGGTCAAGGCAAAAATGATAGGTAAAGTAAATATGTTTACCGGCCACAGTGGGGTGGGAAAGTCAACCTTGGTAAACGCTATAGAACCTTCTTTAACCATTAAGACTAAAGCAATTAGTGAGCAGCATATGCAAGGCCAGCATACCACAACATTTGCAGAGATGTATGATCTTCATTTTGATGCAAAGATTATAGATACTCCAGGTATTAAAGGCTTTGGGATTGTAGATATGGAGCGGGAAGAAATAGGTAATTATTTTCCAGAATTTTACGAGCTAAAAAATGAATGCAAGTTTAACAACTGCTTGCATTTACAAGAGCCTAAATGTGCCGTAAAAAACGCTTTGGACAACGATGAACTCCATTGGTCACGTTATAAAAGCTATCAGCAAATTATGGAAGGAGATCAAGAACATTACCGCAAAGATCACTATGCACAAGAGTAAGGTATGAGAGTAGTTATACAACGCGTTTCTGAAGCTTCTGTGACGATTGATGATAAAGTTGTAGCTCAAATTAATAAGGGCTTTATGATACTGCTAGGTATCACAACTACAGATACTCAAGAAGATATAGAATGGCTTACAAATAAGATAAAGGGAATGCGAGTTTTTAATGATGCTCAAGGAGCAATGAATTGGTCGTTAGAGCAAATAGAGGGAGAAGTTCTTGTGGTGAGTCAGTTTACTTTATATGCCAGTACAAAAAAAGGAAATAGACCTTCTTTCTTAGAGGCTGCCAGACCAGAAATTGCCATTCCATTGTATGAGGATTTTGTAAGTACGCTTTCGCGAAAGCTTGCCAAAAATATTCAAACAGGTATTTTTGGGGCAGACATGAAGGTAGCCCTAGTAAATGATGGACCTGTGACCATTGTTATGGATTCATTAAATCGTAATTAAATATTTGGTATTATTTAGTACTATGAGTACATTGTATGCTTAATTTTTTTTAATGATTAAGTATTTTTCTTTTCTATCCTTCTTTCTTTTTATTCAATTTAATCTTTTGAGTCAAATACCCTCGCTAGGGATCGAAGATATTGACCCTTCATTGATGGAGAATGCCAATAGTGTTGTCCTAGAAGAGAAAATAAAAGTTGAAATACCCGAAATTGATAAACAGATCATAACAAAGTATCGTGCCGTTGTAGTATTTAATAAAAATGGTAATCAAGCTGTTAATGCTTACGAAGCTTATGATGAAAGTATAAAGGTTAAAGAAGTGAGGCTCTCTATATATGACAAATCTGGAGAGGAGTTGAAAAATTATAAAAAAAGAGATTTTCAAGATTACAGTGCAGTAGCTGGAGGAACACTTTATTCAGAGTCTAGAGTGCTCGTGGCTGATTACTCCCCTAAGAGTTACCCATATATAGCAGTGTTTGAATCTAAAGTAGAGTCTAATACTACGGCCTTTATTAGCCCTTATTTTCCGGTTTCAGATTATTATTCGGCCATTATAAATAGTGAGTATACAATTGGAGCTGCACCAGATTTGGAAATTAAATATAAAGCCATAAATAATGACGAAAATTCTTTGCAAATAACACAAACGGAAAATGTTATTAATATTTCTTCCAATAATGTTAAGGCGCTTATTCCAGAAGACTTGGGTTTGTCAAAAAAGAAATTTTTCACACAAGTATTATTTGGGTTGAATTATTTCTCACTAAAAGGAGTCAAAGGAGAAGGTAAAGATTGGTCTACTTTCGGAAAATGGATAAATGAAAGCTTGCTTGCAGGAACTAATGATATACCAGAAACAACAAAGCAAGAAATAATAGATCTTGTAAAGGATGTACCAACAGATGTTGAGAAAGCAAAACTAGTTTATCAATATATGCAGGATAGAACTAGATATATTAGTGTTCAGGTTGGTATTGGTGGTTGGAAACCAATGATGGCCAATGAAGTAGACGAGTTAGGTTATGGTGATTGTAAGGCACTTACAAATTATACTAAAGCATTAATGGATGTAGCAGGTGTTCAATCTTATTATACCATTATAAATGCCAGCAACGATAAAGAAGATATTACAGAAAATTTTACCGCTATTCAAGGTAATCACGTAATATTAGCCCTTCCTCAAAATGATGAAAGTATAGTTTGGTTAGAATGTACAAACCAGCAGGTCCCTTTCGGTTATATAGGAGCATCAACAGATGATAGAAATGCACTAGTTATAAAACCTGAAGGGGGAGAAATTATAAAGACTAAAAAATATGAACTTAATGAAAATAAATTTTCAACAATAGGAACAGTTAGGCTTAATGAAGAGCACGGAATTAAAGTAGAAGCGCAAATGACATCTTCAGGAGTTTTATATGGACAACATTATGGTCTTGAATCAATAGATGAGAAAGATAGAAATAAGTATTATAAAAATTATTGGGATTATATTGATAATATTGAAATTCAATCAATTGAGGTAGACAATAATAAAGACCAAGTGCTTTTTACAGAGAGTGTGGTTTTTGATGCAGAATCTTATGCGACTGAGATTGGAGAAGAAATAATAGTTCCTATTAATGTTGTTAATAGATCAAATTATGTTCCATCAAGATATAAAGAAAGGAAACAGCCTTTAGTAATATCTAGAGGATACAATTACCAGGATATCGTCACTATAGAGATACCAATGTCTAATAGTATAAAGTTTATTCCAGATGCCATTAGGATAGAAGAAGACTTTGGGAAATATGAGTTTTTAGTTGAGAAAATTAATGAAACAGAGTTGAGATACACAAGATATCTCGAAATACGAGAAGGTATTTACCCCAGAGAACAATATAAAAATTATCGATCTTTTAGAAGAAAGGTCACGAAAGGTGATAACCAAAAAATAATACTAACCAAATAATTAATATATGCGTACACTATATCTACTTGTAGTACTAATTTCTAATAGCTTTATAACTATATCTCAAAATTATAATTTTGGAGAAGTAAACATAGAAGATGTTGGAGAGTATAAAGATTACAAGTTTCCAGACGCAGACGCGATTGTTATTTACAGATCTGTAGAAGTAAAGGTAGGTGACTTTGTAAAAGTTAAAGAGCGTTACAAAATCATAACAGAGAATGGATACGATTATGCTACTGTTACCATACCGTATGTTAATGTAAATAAGGTAGAAGGAGCAACATATAATAATGTTGATGGAAAAATAGAGAAAACCAAATTAGATAAGAATTTAGTTTTTGAAGATGAAGTTATTGAAGATGTAAAATTTAAGAAATTTACTTTCCCAAAAGTAAAATCAGGTAGTATCCTAGAATTTCAATATACTGCAACTAGAGGAACTGTTTCGGACATTCCTATGCAATATGATATCCCAATCAAAAATTTGAAGCTTGTTATAAGTAATTATACATCTACGAATTATAAAATTCTTCAAAATCCTCGTTCATTTTTAAATGTTTCTAGAAATAAACAAGGCAAGACGACTACGATTACAGCTCAAGATATCCATCCATTAGAATCAGAAAATTTTGTTTATGACATGGATCTTTTTAGGTCCAAAATTCAGTTTAAATTTTCTGGGTTTCAGAGTCTTTTAAAGCTTAGCTCGTTTGATGATATTGGAAAGTTTCTGTTCGATTTAGACGATTTTACAAGAACCTTTAAAACAACTAAAATTTATGAAGATGATCTGGCAGAACTTTTAAATGGAGAAACAAATAAAGAGAAACAGGCCAAAATAATTTATGACTATTTGAAAACTGAAATGGAATGGAACAAAGGATATGGTTATTTTTCTGACAATGATAGTGCAAGAGACACCTATAAAAAGAAAAAAGGGGATTGCCTAGATTTAAATGGTTTGTACGTTTCAATGCTTAATAGTATAGGTATAGATGCTCATATAGTATTGTCTTCAACTAAGGGTAATGGGATTCCTATAACTCCTAGTGTTGAAGCTTTTAATTATACTCTTGCTTCTGCTGTTATAAATGGAGAAAGAAGGGTTTTTGATTTAGCACAGGAAGATTCTAATTACAAAATGATTGCCGCAAAACTGCTCAATTGGCAAGGATTAGTTCTTAAAGGGGAAGATGATTATTTCTGGATTGACTTGACAAAAACAGACATGTCTTATAAAGACGTAATGATTAATGTAAGGCTGGACGAAGATTTTGTAGTCACTGGACAAGCAATTGAAAAATCTACTGGTCACTATTCGATGGCCATACAGTCTTACTTAGAAGATCTTAGTGAAGAGAATGTTAAAAATATAGTTCCATACGAATCTGAAAATTGTTTTGTAGATGAAGTTACAGTAAAAAATAATGATAAGGTTAGCAGTGTAACTACCGTTTCTTTCGATTTTGAAATGGAAAATGTCGTAGACGAAATAGGCGAAAAGCTTTATGTCTCTCCAATGTTCTTTTTGGGATTAGATGAAAATCCGTTTCTTAAAGATGAAAGAAAATATCCTGTAGATTTTGGTTTTCCGCAAAGACAAAGAGGGATCATAAAAGTAGTGATTCCAGAAGGATATGTAATTGAAAGCTTGCCAGCACCTATAAGCGTCAAGCTACCAGATAATTTAGGGTCATTTTCTTTGAATTTATCCCAAAATAATAGCGACATTCAAATTGCCTCGAAGTTTGAAATATCTCAAATTGTCTTTCCTTTTGATAGATATATGGATTTAAAGGCCTTTTATAAAACTAGAATAGAAAAAGAGGCAGAGAAAATAGTTTTAAAGAGGATCTAATATGCGTAAAATTTTAGTGGCACTTATAGTCCTTTTTACAGTATTAGTAGACGCTCAAGACTTTAAAATTGGAAAATTAAAAACAGATCAATTTGATATAACTTCTAACTTTGAAGCAAAGACCCCTGCTTTTTTTATAAAAAAAGAACGCTTTTCGGAGTTTAAACTAAACGATTGGGAAGAAGGTTGGTATGCTCAAAAAATAGTCCATAATATTATAAAAATAAATACAACAAACGGGTTAGATTATGGTACCGTAACAATCAATCTCTATAAAAGAAGTGCAGATGAAGAAAGGGTGAATAATATAGAGGGTTACACCTATGAGTTAGTAGATGGTGCTTTAAAGAAAACTAAACTTGATAAAAAAAGCATCTTTAAAACTACACTCAGTGAGCGGTATGATCAAGTAAGCTTTGCGATGCCCAATGTAAAAGAAGGTGTCATCGTCGAGTATAGTTATGAGGTCTTTTCACCCTTTTGGAAAATAGATGATCTTATTTTTCAAGAGGATGTTCCCGTAATATCCTATAAAGCAGAAGTTAAAGTCCCAGAGATTTTTGAATTTAACACCTATTATCAAGGTAAGTACAGATGTACTTTGGAACAAGAGAACAAAAGAAAAAGCTTTAATTTTTCTTTTCGACAGCAGGGAGCCTATGGTACAAAAACTCAAAATACTCGAATTGCAAATATGACAATAACAGAGGCGGTTTATACATACTCAAAACAGAACATTCCACCTCTTAAGGAAGAGATTTACACTAATAATTTAGAAAATTATAGATCTTCCATCATTTTTGAACTTGCCTCTGCAGAGCTTAGTCAAGGCAAGAAAAAACGATTTGCTACAAGTTGGGAAGAAGTGGTACAAACGCTTAATGAATCGGATAGATTTGGAAAACCTTTGTTAAAAACAAACTTTCTAAAAGAAGAGGGACAACGCTTTCGCGAAAGCTATCCTAACCAAAAAGATAGAGCTTACAGCATTTATGAATTTGTAAAAAACAACATCGCTTGGGATGGAAAATATCGTAGTAGAGTAGATAGATCTCTTAAAAAAGCGTTCGAAAGTAAGGCAGGCTCATCTGCAGAAGTAAATTTACTGCTCGTCGCTCTTTTGAGAGAAGCAGGGCTTACGTCCCATCCCGTACTTTCTGCAACAAAAAATTATAAAGTGCCAATATTTCCTACTTTGGAAGGTTTTAATCATATCCTAGCGGCGGTAGCGCTTAATGATAGATTAACTTTATTGGATGCAACAGAAAGATTTGCAAAGCCTGGACAGCTGTCGGAAAACGTTCATAATTGGGAGGGTAGATTGGTACGTCCCGATGGAAGCTCCCAAAAAATCAATCTCTTTTCTAAAAAGCATGTGCAAGAGCAGACACTAGTAAATATTACTTTTTCTGAAGATACTAAAGCGCGAGGTGTTTTTAAGAAACGACTTCTAGGTGATAATGAAATTGCCTTTAGAAAGAAATTTAGTAATAAACCTATGGCAACTCAAGAAGCTTACTTTAGGGATCAGTATAATTTAGAAACTCTAACTGATTTTTCATTAAAAAGTGATCTTGATAGTAATGCAGAGATATCCTATAAATTTGAGTCACAAGAGTTATTAGAAGTCATAAATGACAAGTGGTATATACAACCATTATTGTTTTTAAAGGAAAATGAAAACCCATTTAAGGCGAGTACTAGAGAAACCCCTATAGATTTTAAATTCCCTTTTATAGAACGTAAAATTATTAATATTGAAGTTCCTAAGACACATACATTACAAGAAATTCCAGAACCTATTAAACTTCTGATGACAGATAATTTAGGCGAGTACTCCCTCACGATATCTCAGAACCAAAATGTAATACAAGTAATGAGTATCTTTAAATTAAATAGAACCTTGTTTCCACCATCAGAGTATGAAACAATTAGATCTTTTTATACGCAAATGCTAGAAAGACAAACAACGCCACTCGTACTAATAAAGAAATAATTATGAACATCTCAAATGCACAAGAAGCCGTAGATCATTGGATTAAAGAACATGGGGTACGCTATTTTAACGAGCTTACCAATATGGCTCAACTCACTGAAGAAGTAGGTGAGGTAGCACGTATTATTGCTCGCAGATATGGTGAACAAAGTGAGAAGGAGAGTGATAAAAATAAAGACTTAGGAGAAGAGCTGGCAGATGTATTGTTTGTAGTATTGTGCCTTGCAAACCAAACTGGAGTTAACCTACAAGAGGCTTTTGATAAAAAGCTAGACATTAAAACTCAACGAGACCACGATAGGCATCATAATAATCCAAAACTATCATAGTCGTTAGATTCTATGCTACTTAAATTACACCATATACATTCACTCAAAAGTTCATCTGTAAAAATTACAGGTTCTAAAAGTGAGACCAATAGACTTTTAATGCTACAAGCTTTATTTAGTGGCTTTGACATACAAAACAAGTCTAATAGTGATGATGGAGCCGTTATGCAAAAGGCTTTGGTCTCTAATGATGAAGTTGTAGATATTCATCATGCAGGAACAGCCATGCGTTTTCTTACCGCGTATTTTACAGTACAAGCCGGCAGAGAGACCCTCTTAACAGGAAGCGCAAGAATGCAAGAAAGACCTATTAGGATACTGGTAGATGCCTTACGATCTATGGGGGCAGTCATTAGCTATGAAAAAATAGAAGGCTTTCCACCCATTAGAATAAAAGGAAAGAAGCTCACGAAAAATACAGTAACACTGAAAGCAAATATAAGTAGTCAGTACATCTCTGCATTAATGCTTATTGGCCCATCATTAGAGCATGGACTTACCATTACTTTAGAAGGAAAAATCACCTCTATGCCCTATATAAACATGACACTCGCCTTATTACATCAGATAGGAGTTGAGGCATCTTTTGAAGGACAAGAAATAACTATCAAACCTCTTAAAAAAGAAGTGTCTGTAGCTGCAGTAATTGTAGAGTCAGACTGGAGTAGTGTATCGTATTTTTATAGTATTGTTGCGCTATTGCAAAAGCATAGGTCCAGAATACAAATACATATTTCTAGTTATAAAAAGGATAGTTTGCAAGGCGATGCCTGCTTGCAAGACTTGTATACACAATTGGGAGTACAAACCACTTTTCATGATCACGAATTACGGCTTTCATTAATGCCAGAATTTCAATTACCAGAATCCATTAAAATAGATCTGGCAAATGCACCAGATATCGCACAAACGATTGCAGTTACGTGTCTTGGACTTGGAGTGGGTTGCAAGCTTACCGGCTTACATACACTTAAAATTAAAGAGACAGATAGATTGAAAGCGCTTCAAAATGAAATTTCTAAGCTAGGAGGCGCGATCATGGTTACAAATGATACACTCACGCTAGAGCCTCAGAAAGGTCCACTAACTAAAGATATTTCAATTGCTACCTACCACGATCATCGGATGGCAATGGCCTTTGCGCCACTTGCTTTATGCACCTCTTTATACATAGAAGATGCGGGTGTAGTATCTAAATCATATCCAGACTTTTGGAATGATTTAAAAACTTTGGGTTTTGAACAGGAGATAATTGGCTAAATCCTTGACAACCCCTATCCTCAGATTGTATATTTGCAGCTTTGTAAAATGACCCTTCCTGTTCAATAAATTCAGTTGAAGGCCTTAAACACTCATCAAACCTCTCCAGTTAATGAAATTATCACATTTTAATTTTGACTTACCTAATGAATTACTAGCAGAAAGACCTGCAGAAAATCGTGACGAATCTCGTCTGATGGTTCTTAATAGAAAAACTCAAACTATTGAGCATAAAATGTTTAAGGATCTTATAGATTATTTTGAACCAGAAGATGTTATGGTACTCAATAATACAAAGGTGTTTCCTGCAAGGCTTTTTGGTAACAAAGAAAAAACCGGAGCTCGTATTGAGGTATTTCTATTAAGAGAATTAAACTCAGAAACCCGACTATGGGATGTACTAGTAGATCCTGCAAGAAAAATTAGAATAGGAAACAAATTATACTTTGGTGATGATGAGAGCCTCGTAGCAGAAGTAATAGATAATACTACATCTCGTGGGCGTACACTACGTTTCTTATATGATGGATCTTACGAGGAGTTCAGAAAAAAATTGACAGAGTTAGGAGAAACACCACTTCCTAAATATATCCAGAGAGAGGTAGAGCCAGAAGATGAAGAACGTTACCAAACCATATATGCAAAAGAAGAAGGAGCCGTGGCAGCACCTACTGCTGGATTACACTTTTCTAAGCATTTGCTAAAACGTCTAGAGATTAAAGGAATAAATTTTGCAGAGGTTACCCTACACGTAGGATTAGGTACGTTTAGTCCTGTCGAGGTAGAAGATCTTTCTAAGCATAAAATGGATAGTGAAGAGGCATACATTAGACAGCCAGCCACAGATATTATAAACAATGCACTTACAGAAAAACGTCGCATTTGTGCTGTGGGTACAACAGTAATGAGAGTTATGGAGAGTGCAGTTTCTAGTTCTAATACACTCAATGAATTTGGAGGATGGACTAATAAATTTATCTTCCCTCCATACGATTTTAGTATCGCAAATTGTATGATAACAAATTTTCATACACCTAAGTCTACGTTGCTTATGATGGTATCGGCATTTGCTGGGCACGATTTTATGAAAGAGGCATATGCAGAGGCCGTAAAGGAAAAATATAAATTTTACTCTTATGGAGATGCTATGTTAATCATCTAATTTTCGCGTAGGCGGAAATCTTATAAAGAGTACGCCTTAGGTTTAATATATAAAAAAAAATAGTATGAAGCCTAGATAATAACTATCTAGGCTTTTTTATTAAGATAATTATGAGTGCGCTTTCGCGAAAAATAAACTAGAATACAATTCCGATATTCTATTGTTTGTAAGGAATAGTTTTATTTTTATCATATTTATACTCGTAGAGCAGAGGTTGTCAAGATAAAGGACAACCCCTTTTTGACTATTTTGACAATGTTACTGTTTGATTAAATTTGCGTTGATAGGTAAATAAAGTCCATTCTAATCCATTGTCTGTTCCAATCTTCATGCCATCTGTATTATAAAACGATAAAGTAGCAGTAGTAGGCGAAGTCAATATAAATTTGACTACTTTTACCTAATCACTAGCATAATCCTTACATATAAGATCATACTCATTTGGGTTTCTATAATAAAAGGCTAATTTTGAGTGTGGCCATTGACCAAAATCCGTAGTTTCAGATATAATTGTACCATTGACAGAATAGGTATATTTCCCTAAAATTCGATCGTAGTATTCATTGGAATTATCTGGGTAGTGTGTCATTTCGAATTTTTCTAATACAATTGAAAAGATTTCATTTCCGTCTTGCCATATCCATAAACCTTCTAGTTCATTTAACTCGAAGTTCAAGTCCTTAACATAGTAATTATCATTAGGCCAGTCTAGCACAGTTGTTCCTAATGGAAATATTTCTTGAGCTTTGCAGCTAATACTTAATAATATGATTAAAAGTGTGATATATTTTTTCATTATTTCTTTCCGAAAAACTATCAATTAATGGAACCTCTACTTATCGAACATTTTCTTATCCATTCTTCATTTGTTTTTTCAAAAATCCATAGCTGGTATCCAATTTGTAGAGTAGAAACTAGAATGACCGCCTCTCTTTTGTTATAGGAGATTAAAGGATAAGATAATTCAAAATAGCCATTCTCTTTGCTTAAATAGTACCTCCTTTGACCTGCAATAAATTTGTTTGAAAATTTTAACGAGTCATTCTTGTAGAAATTAAAACCCTCTATGTTCTCTTTATTTTCTATTTCACTTTTATAAGAGGAATATATGTCATTAGTTATTTTGTCAAAATCTATGGAGGTGTTTATAGATGATAATTGATTTTTATAATACTCTTTATGAGAACCTACTTCAAAAGATGGAATCGTAGAGCACTTGCAGTCTGGATTGTCGTTTTGATAATTGTCTAAACTAGAAATAACTATTAGACTGCTATCTATATTGTTTTTGTCTGGATAAAATCCCGTAAAAAATGGATTTAATCTTGACTCGGTTTCTAAAGTTGTACCTTTTTCTTTGTAATAATGCTCTAGAGCTACATTAATAATTTTGTAGGCTTCTTTTTCCTTTGACATTTCTTGCCTTTTATGACAACTAATTAAAGTTGTCATAAAAAGTAAAAAGGCAAGAAAGGTAATTTTAATAGCAGTCATTTCCAACAGGATTATTTGATGGATCGAATGGTCTTGTTTCATTTTCAATGATATCATTAATTTCTTGAATTAATTCAGAATTACTAGGATCATTATTAAGAGTGTTCCATAAATCTGTATCCTGTAAACCAATCCAAGATAATTTTTCTAGATAAGGTAATAAATTGGGATCATTTGGATCGTATCCTCCTCCATTGTCTGATTGATTTGTCGCCCAGTCATAAGCGGCGTTAGCTAATTGGTCTTTATAATTGGCAATATAATTATGTTGAGCTTCTTGAGATCCATTAGTTGCTCCATTGGCCCAAGCATCTATTAATTGTCCATAATTTGGAGTAGTAGGGTTCCCGTTTATTACTATATCATTGGAAGGATCACCATCGTTGTTAAGATTTTCATAGAGGAATTGCAAATTTGCGTGAAACATTTCATGTATAGCTATTGTAGACATTAATAGATCTGTTCCATCTAAAAAGGGTTGTCCAAATTTTATATTCCAGTTACCAGTTCCAGGTGTAAAAGTACTTCCATAATCTGTGAAATTATAATCTGCGGAAAAATTAACATCATTTATAGGGTTGTTACCAAATATATCTTGGAAAAGATCAGTTATAGGTGAGCTCACGTGATATGAACCGTTTACAATGCTTCTTTGACATTGAAATTCTTCCCAAGTTTCATCAAATCTAATAGTAAAATCCATCAACACACCAACACCAACTGGATCATCATTATCATCTGGCGCATCTGCACAACCATCTCCAGCGGCATTACATCCATAAGGACAAGGATCTGTATTATCTTGAAAACATTGGTCGCAGGGATTGCGTAAAGCTCCTTCTACACTTGTAAACTCTTGATCGTCAAATGTTCCATCAGGGCAAATAATAACTAGGTTGGGCACACAACCACAATTAGGTGGAGGGGTTAGAACTATCCATTCACATTCAATGACGTCACCGCCACCACCACCGCCGCCACCGCCACCGCCGCCACCGCCACCGCCGCCACCGCCACCGCCGCCACCGCCGCCGCCGCCACCGCCGCCGTTTCCATCTCCTCCATCTCCTGGATCACAAGGATCACCGTTTTCTACCGAAGTAGATCTACCATCTCGCATTGTGACTTTCCCTATGTACTGCCCAGTAGGTTTATAATATATAATGGTACCGCTATAAACAGTTAAATCTTCTAATCTACTATAGTTTAAAACCCACTCGTTTGTAGGTCTATATTCTGTTATATATGAAAATAAACTACCAGATCTTTCTTCAACTACTAGATTAAAAAATGCATTCGGATGATCGGGACTACTTTCTATGGATCGCAATCTAAAGGTGTAATTAATTTGCAATGAATTGTTTGTTACCAAAATGATCTCGTCTGTTTGTAATTCTCCGATCACCAAATCTGGTTCGCTAGAGCGTTCATTAAAGTTTTGAGTACGATTAATTTCAAAATTACCTCTGTTGTTCGCCATGGTATTAAGATAGTCGAGTACTTCTGGAATATCTTCGGCATTTACTTTGCGAGTGGTACTTGTGTAGTGGCCTACTTCATTACTAGAAGATTCATTGTCTAGCAGCGCGTCGTCTTTTTGACAGGCATTAAAGAGTAACAGACCGATTGCAGCAAAGAATAGATGCCTTAGTAATTTTGACTTGATTTTAAACATAGATGTCATTTTTGGGTTTGTAATTGGTGTCTTTACAAAGTAGGTACGTTTTACAATCCGATACAATGTATATTGAGTAAACAAACCTTCTAGATGCGTAAACACCACTCGATTGAGCTCAAAAATAGAAATAATTATTTAATTACACCTTTTTAGATACACCTTATAAATGGTTGCTGTACATATACATCTCATAGAGATTTGTTATATGACATCTTATGATGAATATATAGAAGACAATCTTGCCAGACTTGGTATGCGCATTAAGGAATTGCGCAAAGCAAAAGGCTACAAAAATTATGAGCAGTTTGCTTTTGAGCATCGTATATCTCGATCACAATATGGTCGTTATGAGAAAGGGCAGGATATACGCTTTAGTAGTTTGTGTAAAGTGATAAAGGCTCTGGAAGTTTCTTTTGATGAGTTTTTTGAAGGGTTTGAAAAAGAAAAGCACACTGATATGCAAGAGGAAAAGTAGGTGTTGTTTAGAGAAGTAACCAATATTGCTCTCAATTCTTGATTTTTTAGGCGTAGCTTTCGCGAAAGCATACCTCTTAAAACCCTAACTTTGCATCGTGAAAACCGTAAAAAAAGACATTCGAAAACTTACCAAGGAAGCGCTACGCCAGTTTTTTAAAGATCAGGGCGATAAAGCCTTTCGGGGAAATCAAGTGTATGAATGGTTATGGCAAAAGGGAGCACACGTTTTTGAAGACATGACGAACCTTTCAAAAACCACGAGAGCGGCACTCGATGAGCATTTTGTGATCAACCATATTAAGGTAGACCAGATGCAACGCAGTTCTGATGGTACTATTAAAAATGCAGTAAAATTGCACGATGGTCTTACAGTTGAATCTGTTCTTATTCCTACCCATACAAGGACGACGGCCTGTGTCTCGTCACAAGTAGGGTGTAGCCTTAATTGCAAGTTTTGTGCAACGGCACGTCTTAAAAGAATGCGCAATCTTAACCCCGATGAGATTGTAGATCAGGTGGTTGTAATAGACCAACAAAGCAAGCTATATCACAACAGACCGCTCTCAAATATTGTATTTATGGGTATGGGAGAACCGCTTATGAATTACAATAATGTGCTTAAAGCTATTGATAAAATTACCTCTCCAGAAGGTCTGGGCATGTCACCCAAGAGAATTACTGTTTCTACCTCAGGTGTGCCTAAGATCATTAAGAAAATGGCAGATGAACAAGTAAAGTTTAATCTTGCGGTATCCTTACACGCTGCGCTAGATGAAGTGCGCACGGAGATTATGCCGTTTAACGAGCAAATGCCACTCAAAGAACTTAAAGAAGCGTTGATCTATTGGTACGCAAAGACTAAAAAACGCATCACGTATGAATACGTGGTGTGGGATGGTATTAATGATCGTAAGGAAGATATTCAAGCACTTCTTTCTTTTTGTAAGGCAGTACCTAGCAAAGTAAATATCATAGAATACAATCCTATTGATGATGGGCAGTTTCAACAAGCCTCTCCAGAGGCTATAGACGAGTATGTGAGAATTTTAGAGAAAAATGGTGTTACTGTTACCGTAAGACGTTCTCGTGGTAAGGATATAGACGCCGCTTGTGGGCAACTTGCCAATAAATCTTAATCCTCATTTAACTATCTTTGAACTGCTATGAAAGTTGTTGCACAGATCAAAGAGCCTATCGCTTACGAAATGGAACTTTTCGAAGAAAAGTTTGCACTTTCTATGCGTTCTAAGGTGGCGCTCCTTAATCGTATAACACACTATATTGTAAATAGAAAAGGAAAACAAATGCGTCCTATGTTTGTTTTCTTATCTGCAAAAATGTTGGGTAATGGAGAAGTTAATGATCGTACCTATCGTGGTGCTTCCGTTATAGAATTAATTCATACAGCAAGTCTTGTACACGATGATGTCGTAGATGATAGTAACCAGCGACGTGGTTTCTTTTCTCTCAACGCTTTATGGAAAAATAAAATTGCAGTTTTAGTAGGCGATTTTTTATTCTCAAAAGGATTGCTATTATCTATAGATAATGGAGATACAGACTTACTGCAAATTATTTCTGTTGCTGTGAGAGAAATAAGTGAGGGCGAACTCCTTCAGATAGAAAAAGCCCGTAAACTAGACATTACAGAGGATTTATATTATGAGATTATAAGGCAAAAAACAGCAACTCTTATCGCTGCTTGTTGCGCCATAGGAGCAAGGGCTGTACATGCAAGTGAGGAGGATGTAAAGCGTATGCATAAATTTGGAGAACTCATAGGTCAGGCTTTCCAAATTAAAGATGACTTATTTGATTATGGAAGTGCGGCAATAGGAAAACCTACGGGTATTGATATTAAAGAACAAAAAATGACATTGCCTTTAATCTATGTCTTGAATAATGCAACTACAAAAGATAAAAACTGGTTGATTAATAGCATAAAGAACCATAATAAGGATAAGAAGCGAGTGAAGCAGGTTATCCAATTTGTAAAGGATAATGGGGGATTAGAATATGCCGTTGCTAAAATGAAAGAATTCCAGCAAGAGGCGCTTAGTTTGTTAAATACATATCCAGAGAGTACGTATAAAGCTTCTCTCGAACTTATGGTTAATTACGTAATAGAGCGCAAGAAGTAATTAATTTACAATTAAGTGTGGCACTTCATCTAACTTCCAATCTATAACGAGTCCTCCAGCTAGGCTTCTAGCAATTTCTGCCCCATATAAATGTTCTGCAAGGTATAATGCAGCTTCAAAACTTTTTGCGCCTCCAGCAGATGTGATATATTTTCCATCGTGTACAAAAAGCACCTCTTTTTTAATATCTAATTCTGGGAAAGTCTCACGCATCTTGTCAATGTCACTAGGGAATGTAGTAGATACTTTATCATCTAACAAGCCCGCTTTTGCGAGAACAAAAGCACCGTCGCAGTGAGAGGTCATAAATAGTGCTGTTTTGTCTACTTGTTTTACAAAATTTATCATTACGGTATCTTCTAAGTCCGTATCTAGGTGATGCTCTGCACTGGGAACGACAAGAATATCAATTTTAGGAAGGTCAGTAGTAGTATAATCAAAATCGGGTAGGAGGTACATACCTTCGAACGTGCGAATAGGTTTTAAGGTATTTGCTACTGTAAAGACGTTCATTTGCTTAATATTCTCACGATATTGGGTGTGCTGGAAAATATCAAAAGGCGCCGTAAGCTCTGTATTATAGGTGCCATCCATAATCAAAAACGCTACGTTATAACGATCTGGCTGGAGTGCTGGATGCGCTTTCGCGAAAGCGGTATTTTTCTCACTAGCATTGTCTGCACAGGAGGCAAGTCCCAAGATTAAAATAATAAAAAGTATAGTTCTCATCTACTTACTGGTTTTAATTTGAAAGATAGCTATTTGCATCGGGTTGTTTAGATAGTTCTTTGAGTGATAAATACATAAAATAACAAGCAACTAAAGTAAGGCTAGAGAGAAATAACCAGACCATTTTGAATCCATAATTTGCTACAATTTGCAAACTTATATTGTGTGCAAAAATATTGGCTATGGCAAACGCCATGGTGTATAACCCCATGAACGCTCCCTGTCTACCTATTTTTGATCTGTTGTATGCAAATTTATTACTAAACGGGAATCCTATCATTTCTCCAAATGTAAGAAGTACGATTGCTATACCTACGACACCTACCCATGTTTCCCAAAGTAGCGCTAGGTAGCTTAAGCCAGTAAATACAACGCCTGTAATTGTAAGCTGAATATTGTTTAAACTTTTCTTTTGTAACCAGGCAATCATAGGCATTTCTAGTATAACTATTAAGAATGCGTTTACTCCTATAATGGCACCTATATTAAACTCACTAATAGAATAAATGGCTCGATAATAAAGAGGCACCACTGTAAAAATAGGTAGGAAAGCCATTGCAAAAAGGCAGAGCCCTATAATAAAGTATACGTATGGTCGGTCCTTTTCTGGTGAGACTGGATTATCTATAATCACTTCCTTGTCTGCCTCTTGGGTTTTTTTGGGATGCAATACATAGACCATAAGCAACGCTGCTAGCAAGCAGGTTATGCCATCTGCATAAAAGAGCGATTTGTATCCTAACGTACCTATCATAAATCCACCAATCATGGGACCAGCTCCCATACCAAGGTTTATGGCTAATCGTAATAAAGTGAGTGATCGTGTTTTATTTTCTGGCTTAGAATAGGCACTTAGGGCGACATAAAATCCTGGTCTTCCCATATCTGCCAGAGTGATGAGTATAAAAAATGACAAACAAATGAACCAAAATTCTTGTACATGCATTACCCAAAGAAAATTAATTCCTGTAAAAAATAGACTCAACAAAATAACTTTATAATATCCCATTTTGTCAGTTAACTTACCGCCTAAATAAGATCCTACTACCGATCCTAGACCATAAGCCGTCATAATCCAAGCAATTTTTTCTTCTGTGATACCCAGACTTTCATTAAGATAGATAGACAAGAAAGGAATTACCATAGCTCCAAAACGGTTGACAAAGGTAATGAGTGACAACCACCATACTTCTGGTGATAATCCCTTAAAGGTTTTAAGATAATTGCGTAGTAGTTGTTTCATAGTATGATTATTTGCTAGTCTTGGGTACTACGCCAGCTTTCTAAAAATAAAAAGTCCGACGTAATTGCCGGACTTTTAGTATTGTTTCTATTTATTCTTAAATAGCCATCAACCATAAATCGCCCGACTTGTGCGTACACAAATATTCTGGGTAGTATATGAGATGACTGTTTTCATTTTTCTTGTTTACAGTCCTAAAACTAAATAAATTATTTTAAACTTGTGGTTCCAATACCTATAAATATGAAAAAACTAGTCATTCTATTATTGATATTTACAACTGGATTACTTGCGCAGGAGATGGGTGATTCCGCTTTCGCGAAAGTGAATTCACAGCCATTAGGAGAACAAAGCCTTCAAGCAAAATTGTATCAAGAACAATTGAACGCTACCTATTCCAATCCAGATAGTACCATTTTGTCCAAAAAGCAGTTACGTAAATTTAAAGGTCTAAAATTCTGGCCTATAAGCGAAGAGTTTAGGGTGAAGGCTAGATTTGAACTGGTAGCATCTCCAGTACCTGTAGATATGGCCACCTCTACAGGAGTGCCAAGAGTATATACTACCTATGGGAAAGTGTTTTTTCAAATTGAGGGGAAGGAGCAAGAACTTACAATTTTTCAAAATCCAATGTTTGTTGCAACACCTAATCATAAATACAAAGACCATTTGTTGCTAGGATTTACGGACTACACTAGTGGTGACGGTTCGTATGGTGGTGGTCGTTATGTAGATCTTTTAGTAACCGAAATTGCTGAAGATAATACTGTATGGATAGACTTTAATAAAGCCTATAATCCATATTGCGCTTATACAACGGGGTATTCCTGTGCAATTCCACCAGATGAAAATGATCTAAAGGTGCGCATTGAAGCAGGAGTAAAGGATTATCAAAAAACGTATTAAACTAAGGGTTCTAAAACTTGAGCTTTTCATTTTTGTCCCATAACCCCCAATAAGCGCCTACATCGCCTTCTGGCCCCACTTTCCAAGATTCGTCAAAGGATGAGAAATAAAAGAGATCAATTCCTTCTTTTTTACTCCATAGTTGGGCGTTTATAAAGTATTTCATCGCAGCCTCTTCTGAAGGGAAAGCACCTTTGAGATTAGTACCCTTACTGGGCCATCCAGTTTCTGTTATAATAACCTTTTTACCATTTGCTGCATGAGAGGCTTGTCCAAACATTTGTTGCATATGAGTAAGGGAATTCTCAAGATCACAACCTTCCCAAAAAGGATAACAGTTAGAAAGGATAACATCACAGGCTTCTGTAATTTTTGGTTTTATAGAAAACTCGTAATATGCATCTACATATCCTACGGTTATATCGGGCAGTGCTTCTTTTACTAGGTAGATATAATCTAGCAATTGTTCTTCAGTAAGATCTCCTCTATACATCACCTCATTACCTACGGCCGCTATATCTACATAGCCTTCTTTGGCTAAGGCGATAAGTGCTTCTATCTCATCTTCGTTTTTATCTAGATCATCTCCTAACCAAGCACCTACCATCGTTTTTAGACCGTGTTTCTTGGCAATGCGCGGGACATGTTCATTACCTTCGATACACGAGAATGACCGTACCCACTTTGTATATGGCTTTATGATTTTTATCCTGCGTTCTACTTGTTCTTCTGTAATATGATCGCCAGGTTCTTGACCGTCTTCATACATACTAAAACATAATCCCGACATGCCACTTTCTAAAGTTTCTCGCCATAATTTTTTGAGATCATTCGTATCGTATTTGTCAAAATTTACACCTTTATAGTCAGTAAAATCTGTGTTTTTAAGTAAAAAGTCGTGTTCCCCTCTGTAAGACATAGGCTAGTATTTTAATTGTTCATTTGCATCCCAAATTCCCCATCTAGCTCCTACGTCTCCTTCGTGGTGTACTTTCCAAGATTCATCAAAAGACGAAAAATAGAATAACGGAATATTTTCTTGTGTAGAGATCGTGCTGGCACTTATAAAATACTTCATAGCATTCTCTTTTGTAGGTGATGCACCCTCAACACCTTTTCCTTGATTAGGCCATCCAGTTTCTGTAATAATGACCGGCTTTCCATTAGCTATATTTTGGGTAACAGTATACATGTGATGTAAGTACCTTGCGGCATTATTTATCGAGCTTCCTTCCCAGAATGGATAACAGTTAATAAGAATAACATCACAGATTTCTATAAGTTCTGGTTGCTCATGAAATTTATAGTAGGCATCTACATATCCCACAGGGATACCAGGCAGCGCTTCTTTGACCTTATTCATATATGATATGATTTGTTGCAATGTGACATCATTTCTCATAAGGGCTTCGTTACCTACAACGGCGATGTCTATGAGCCCCTTTTTGCCTAAAGTAATTAGATTATGCAGTTCCTTTTCATTCTGGGTTTTATCGGCTCCTATCCAAGCACCTACCATAGTCTGTAATCCTTTTTCTTTTGCAACTTCTGGAATGAGTTCGTTGCCTTCTGTACAAGAAAAGGAACGTATCCATTTTGTATATGGAGTCACAACTTCCATACGGCGTTGTATCTGTTCTCTGGATAATTGATCTCCTATATTTTGCCCTTCTGTATACGGACTAAAACAGATACCGTGTACGCCATTGTCTAAAGTTTTTGTAAATAAGGAAGAAAGCTCTTTAGAAGACATTGTACTAAAGTCAATATCATATGTAGAACTAGAAGGAATCGCAGAACCTAGTATTCCTGCGAGTCTTCCTTTCTGATCGTAAGGTGTGGTGTTTTTGCGTCTATCTAATTCTGCACGAACCTCATTTGCACGTTCTTCTGTTAAGCTATAGTTGCGCATTACGTACATCGCTGCAAAAGTTCCTATAGTTGGGAAAAAGCAAAAGAATGCGTGTAAGCCTTCTACCGCTCCTTCCTGAGCTGTGGTGGGTAAATCTGCATTAAATCCAACTAACCAGATGATTACTCCACTTAACGCTCCTGCGATAGCAAAGCCTACTTTTACCATCCACCAATAGATGGCACCAAATATTCCTTCTCTTCGTTTGCCAGAATTTAATTCGTCAATATCTATCACATCTGCAGTCATAGACATCATAACGGTAAACAAACTACCTATACCAAACGAGAAGAAGGGTAATGCAAATATGTACATCCAAGGTTTACCAGGTACAAATAAGAAATACAGCATTATATACCCTACTATAGAAATACTCTGGCAAATCATAAAGGCCTTTTTCTTTCCGAACATTTTGGACAATTTAGTTACAGCAGGTATAACAAAGAACGTTGTTCCTAATGCACCAAAGCAACCAAATAAGGATACCCAAGCGCCCGTAGCCGCAGCGTCTCCATTAAATAATTTATAAACAATTACAAAAAAGGTTAGAGAAGAAACGGCCATAAAGGCGTTGTAAATAAAAAATGTAGAAAAGCATAGTTGTCTAAATTCTTTAATTTTAAAGGCTTCAGAAAAACTTTGAAATATTTTTTTAAGACTACCTCCTATATTAGAAAGGCTAAGTTGCTCGTAATCTTTGTCTAGCGTAGACTCACTCTTAATAAAAAGTGCTGGTACAATTGCACATACAGCACAAGGAATAGCCACCCATATTGCCAATTCCCTAGCAGCAACATCTGCTGAAGGAAACCATTCTGGGTCATACATTATTATCCAGAATAATGGTGCGATTACCCAAGCCCATTGACCAATCCATTGAGCAACTGCCATAATGCTCGTACGCTCGTGAAAATCATCACTCATTTCATAACCCATCGCCACGTAAGGGACGCTAAATAGTGTGAGACCCAAGTAAAAAACAACAGACCATAAAAAGAAATACCAAAAATTATATTGCACGGTGTTGTCTTTAAATAATTGCCACATAAAGATGTAGGCAGTCCCCATTACAAGACCACCAATTAGTACGTAGATTCTTCTACGACCCCATCTAGATTTAGTATTGTCGGAAATGAAGCCCATAATAGGGTCTGTAATTGCATCAAATAATCTTGGGAATAGGTAAATCATTCCCCACATCAACCCTGTAAATTTTAGATCTTCTACTAATACGACCATAAATATTCCTAGAATGGCAGGAAACATTTGATTTGCAAACATTCCAATGCCAAAGGCTACTTTTTGTCCAAAATGTACTTTCTGTGTTTGTGAAGACATAATTTTAAATTTTTAGTTGATTATTTTGAGATGTGGTTTTACGCTTTGGCGAAAGCATTACTAAGCACTTTTATAGGTTATTGTTAGTACTCTTAACCTCTCTCATAGTTTGGTTATTTGATTCTTAGTTTTTCTTAGGTATTACAATAGTTTGTAGGGCTTGTCCTTGGATATGAAGGTTTACTGTTTGTTCATTAAGCGTTAGACTGTAGTCTATAGGTATAGCTTCTTCATTAAATAATACTACAGCAATAGATCCATCAGGATTTTTTGCGGCAGTGATCATAAATTTCTGATTGTCTGGTCGTGTGGTCTCAATAACCTTTGCACCAGGTCTGATGTACTTGCTAAAATGCGCCATCGTATAGTAGAGAGGTGTAAAGTAGACTTGGTCTTTATCTGGATCTACAATTACCGGTGCGACACACCAGTTTTTAAACCAGTTAGGTCCTCCTTGTGTGTCTAACACCATATTCCAGTCTACCCAGCCATCTACCCAATTATTGAGACATCCAATAATGTCACGTGCGTATCTATTAACTGGGGCATATTTAGGATGCAGGTGCTTTTCTTCTGCAGGTGCCCAATCCCATCCCCAATCTGTAGATTCTTTTTTCCAGTACCAGGTGTCATCATTCCAGACAGGTACTTGTGAGTCTATACAGCCTTCAGTTTCAATCAGGTATTTATTGGGGGCTTTGTTGTGTGCATATTGCAGTACTTCTGGAAAGTAGTCTACCGTACTGGCATACCAGTGAATGGCGGTACCATCAAAGTATTTAGAAGTTTCTTCATTTTGATATTGACTGTCTATCCATTCTTTAAGGTGATCTCTATTTTGATCATATCCAAGTATTTTTAGATCCCCTTTACCATCTGCTTCAAGTTTTGGCCCTAAATGCTTTGTCACAAAATTGGTCATCTCTTCTGCGGTAAAATGCATACTTTCCCAATTATTGCCATTGCCCAACGGTTCATTTTCTACAGTAAATCCCCATAGGTCTATACCTTCTTTTGCATAGGCATCTGCATATTTTGAGAAGAAAAGTGCCCAAGTATCGTAATATTTTGGGAGTAGTTTACCGCCCACATATGCATTATTATCTTTCATCCAAGGCGATGCTGTCCAAGGGGAGGCAAAAAGTTTAAAGCCATCTTCAGATACAGCCATAGCATCTTTTATCATCGGGATGAGGTCGTCTTGATCTTCTTTAATCGAGAAATGTTCGAGCAGTGTGTCGTCTGCCACAGGAGCATAGGAGTAGTTACTCAACGAGAAGTCACAGGAGTTCATGTGTGTTCTATTGAGCGAGTAGTTTGCTCCATCTTTACTAAAGTATGCTTGCAGTATGGTATCTCTATTTTTCTTGCTCAAACGATTGAGTAAATAGGCAGAAGATTCTGTAAAAGCGCCCCCAAAACCAGTGATGGTTTGTAATTCTTTTTCTGGAGATAACTCAATGGAGATGAAGTCTGTTGCGTCTGACGATGCATCTATTGCAGTCAAGTTATTTCCGCTTGCAGATGTTTCATATACTTCCAGCTTCATTTGTTGTTCTGTTTTACAAGCCATAAGACATATCATTAGTAATAGAACCAAGTAATGTTTGTGCGAACTCATATCATTTTTAATTTACAGGTACTCTTCCTTTAGAAGGAGGAAGCGAGACTTCTTGCATCAATGCTTCTTTATTACCGTTATATGTTTTAGTAATAGGATTTCCTCCACGGGATAATCCTTTAAAAATTTCTTTATCTACTAGATCCCATAGGGCGTATTTAGCTTTGCCATCTACTGTAAATAATCCAAAATGATTTTCTGATCCTCCTTGATTTGCAGCATCTTTCCATGGTTCATCAAAGGCTTCAAAATAAAAGCAAGCCATTCCTTTTTCTTTGGTCCACGCACGCATATGATTGTAGTACAAAGCTTCTTTGTACTCATCTGTAGCATTAGAGCCATTGGCTCCATAAAAACCATTAGAAGCGCTTGCCCATCCAGTTTCACCTATATGAATTGGTTTGTTCACTCCCTGACGTTTCATATAACTTCGAACACTATCCGTTTGTCTTTGGGCATAGTGAGAAGCTCGTTCCATAGCAACTTCTATTTGCTGGAGTTTTGTTAGGTCATTTTCTTGTCCAAAAACGCCCCAGAAGGCAGGGTTGTAATGAGTATCGTGCATAGGGTAGGTGTGCACAGATAGATAATCTACTGCTTTAATGAGTTCATTAAGTGCAGGTACATGGTATTGGTCTTCGCCACCACCCCAAGAGGCAAAGTTATCTGAGCTGGTGATCCAAACATCTGGATTAAGTTCCCCTGTCTTTTTGAGTCCTTGTAAATGGTTTACCCATTTTAATATAACATCCGGTTGCACATAGTAAGCTGCTGCCCACTTTACCATCGCCTCATTACCTACGGCAATTACCTTCACAATATCTGGATATTGCTTTGCAAGGCTTACGGCTCTGGCAATTTCTTCTTTGTTTTGATCACTTTCTCGATTGTGATCTGGTTCATTACCCGTCCAAGCATTGTGACAATCTATCCAAGCGCCTAGCATCACATACATTTCAAATGTTTTGTCTTCGTTTTTGAGCTCGCTTATGGCTTTAAGAAGATTAGAAGCCTGCGCAAGCTGGACATTGTACGTTCTTAAAATACGTATGTCCATCGCGTGCAATATTCTGAGGTCTTCTTTTAACTCTGCAATGGTAGGTTGTATGTCACGGGAAGTTTTGCGGTATCCTCCGTAGGAAATAGCTAGGTATTCTGGGTTTCCTAATATATCTTGAGCAGTCACGTAATTTATAGGTTGTTGAGATGAGGTATGAGTCGATGTCTCTTTACATGAAAGTGTAAAGAGTAAACTAGCGATCAGAACGAATAGATGCTGTAACTTTTTCATACGACTGTTATTTCTATCTCAGATTACTGGTTTTATTTGTGTTTGGTAGGCTTTCGCGAAAGCGTACTCATTTTAATCTTTTACTATCTACCGAAACCAAAATCGCACGTATTTCTCCTGTGCGTTTAAATAATTGGTCGCTAGTTGCTTTATCTAAATATTGTCCCTTGAACTTATTGGTTGAGCCATCAGTGTACTGTACAGTTATCTCTTCGCTTTGAGATGCTGTATAGACAATAGGTACTTGACAATAAGTGTAGCACAGTTCATTTGGTTGTAGTTCTAGCTTTTGTTTTTTACCTAAAACATCAACATATTCGAAAGTCTGTGGTTTACTTAAAAACTCAGAAGAGCGAAGCATATCTGGGCTAAAATAGAGACAGCCATTTGTTATAAATGCACCTAATTCTCCAAAACGAGCTAGGATGTCTTCTTTTACTTGTCCTGTCATCCCCGGTTGTTGCGCTCCTTTTCCTCCTGGGGTATGGCTGTAAGGGTCTGTAGGGAATGCTCCATACAATTCTGGTGACTTGTGCACGCCTATTCCTTCTTGAATCTCATAAAAGTGTTCTAATAAGCGCCCAATGATTTGGTCACTCTCATTTTCATTGATGGCTTTTAGACAGCATTCTTGTACGGCAAGTAATAGTTTTGAAACCATATGCCAGTATATAGAGCCAAGTCCTTCATAACCAAAGAAAGTGCCAGAACGACCTGTAAATGCCTTATGGTTAAAAACGTCTTCATAGGCCTCTAATAAAAATGCACGTTCATCATTGACGAGTGTGGGATGGCTTTCTTCTAGCCTATTTAGAGCTTCATTAAGCCTTTTTGCATTATTAAAATTCCCATTAAAATGATAGTTGCCTTTAATGTCTTTTTCAATGATCTCTTTAGTACCATCTTCCAGTAATTTTTGCAATAGTCTAGATTGCTCTATTACTTCTTTAGGGATATGATTTTTCTCTAGAAATTTAGGTAGCTCTTTGTTAGGATATAGTATATAACTGTATTGATCTTCTCTAAATAAGGCACTCTTTTTTAAACTATCCAATACCGCCAGGTTTTCTTCTGAACTTAAATAACCAGAACTCAAAACACTTACTTGACCTTCTAACATTTCTGATAGATAACTTACAGATACCTCTGAGTCACTTTCTATCGTCATTAGATTATATGCATGGTACAAATTATCTTTTCGCTTATTTGCGTCTATTGTATGGTCTATATAGTCTAATGTCGTAGTTATAAAGTCTACAATGTTCTGGGCGGAAAGTGTTTTCTTTTTTCCAGAAAAATGATTTTTATAAATGTTTTTTCTATACGTACTTGCGGCAGTTCCCAAACCATCCAGTATGGTCTTTCTTGCTGTATTGGAAACCGCGCCGTTAAGCTTGTTTTTATGAGTGCTTAAGGTGAGGGTTACTTTTAAGTAAAAATCATAGAGCTCCTGTGATATGTTAGTTTCTTTAAGATCACTACTAGCAAGCATATTTTTAAAAGAACTTAAGAATCTTCTAAGGTAGTAGAGTGTAACCATGGATACACCATTGCCTACAAGCGCGTTGTTTGCATCATTCCATTCTGGGCGTTGTGTATTAAGCCATATTCCCGCTTCTGGTATAAAGTTAGATACTTTAGCCAGTAGCGTTGCAAGCATCTTTTCTATAAAATTAACGGTATAAATCTCTCCTTCCTGATTCTGAATTAATGCACCATCTGCACCAAGTTGACTTCTTCTTTCATTAATTTGATGATCAAGCTCAAAATCAAAGTCTATAGTATCTTTAGGGTTTTTTAGAATCTCTTGATACCCTTTTATTTTATAAGGAACGTTTGCATATACAAAGACATCTTGATTAAAATATGTCGCTAGTTTTCCAGGCTCTCTACTTTCTATGATCTCTAAAAACTTTTGTAAGTAAATGATCTGGTGGTCTCCCCAATAGCCTATATACGACCAAGGGTCATCTTCTTCTATAGTTTCCCAATCAAAACCATCTTTCGTAACTCGGTAAGGGTTATATCCATCAAAGGTGGTAGCATTTAAGAATTTATGGACCATACTCTCTATAAAATCTGGATAAGAAATGGCAAGTGCTTCCCAATTCTGAAAAATATCTCTCCAGTTACCTTCGTAATCTAGTACTTTAGATCCATCAATCTCATTTCTTGTGTTAATAGAAAATTTATTCCAAGGCCTACTAGGATCTCCGTGTCTTCTACTAAACTTAAGTGGCATATATTCTAAACACAATCTTTTAAAATGCGGATTGTCTTTTTGGTTTACTAATGCCTTTAATTCTAGAAGGGTAAAGGTTTCAGGTAATGCATTGATACTCTTTTCTTGTGTTTTATAGACAGTTAAATTAGCTTTTTCTAAATATGCCTTAAAGTCCCATTTTTCAATCTGATAATTATGATCAAAAATGCCCCCTCTCATTATATTAAAAAGAGTATTTGCAAAATGACGAGTGTCTCTTAAAGGATCATTGCCTAATTGCATCGCATCAGATGCTCCAGCAAGTTTTAGTAAGCGCTCTGTGCCTTTATCTATATCGTTTTGTACAACCTCTCTAATATTCTTTGTTTCCTTTATGGTTTGTGATAGATGGGTGATAGCACTCGCATTTTGATTTACATCTGCTACAAACATCCAGTCGCTCGTGGCTCCAGAATTTAACTCAATTTTTGCACTTATAAAATAAGCTCCACGTTCTGCTTTTACATCAGATTCTTGTGTAATTGGTTTGCCTTGTCTAAAGTTATCTAGCTGAAGAGATGAGACAAGATAGGTCGGGTTTTCTATACCTGAAGACCATACAATATTACTCTTAAGCGCTTCACTAGGTTCTGCCTTATCTACAATAATAGCACTTAATGCATATATTCCAATACCTGCAGGGCTTATGAGTTCATTTCTTTTATAAGCGTCTACAAGATTACTACTAGCTTTCTGTAAATCTTCTCCTACGCTGTATGGTATGATATTTTGTAAGCCATCTAAAATACTAATCTCAAGGTCGTCTTGATGCTCGCTCGACAATGTAACTTTCTTCACAAAACCATAGGCATCACTTGTATTCCAATGGTATCTATATGTTAATTTTAGATCTTTATTAATTTCTTCAAAAACGACTTTGTTACCATACTTGTTTTTATAAAGATTTCTAACAATCGCATAGGCACCTTCATATTTTTTAGAAAAAGGTTCCCATAAAAAAGTACGTCCAGAATGCGTAACTCTCAAAATGGTTTTACTTCCTGTATTGTCTGAAGATTCTGTTATTTTATCATCTGTGTAATATGGGAAAAGTGCATTGTCTGAGTTTTTCCTACCAGCAGATAATCCTCCATTACTAGAGATAAACATCCAGTGGTTAGAGTCACTTATAAGACTCATAAAAAAAGGACGCATTAAGTCACTATTGGAGATCTTATAATAAATTTCATTATCAAATTCCAAAAGGGTTCCTTTTACGGTACCTTCATTAAAAATCGCAGGAGTATTTCCTATATACGTAGTATGTTTAGTCATGATTTTTTTAGCAATAGCCCCTTAGTTAAAACTTTGGCTTGGTGTTACTTATGTTAGGGAGATGATATTTTACCACACCATTTTTATTTGAATGGCGTTCTTAACGCAAATACTGTATTTTTGGATATTTGGACGTGCGATTAATCTTCTATAGAATAAATTCTAACATAATCAACCACCATTGTTTGAGGTAGAGGAGTGCTATCTACTGGGAATCCAACAAAGTTTCCGCCCACGGCAATATTGAGAATCATAAAAAACGGACGTTCGTTAAAAACCCATTCAGCACCTTGCGGGACATCATCTTTAGTTATAATATTAAAGCGGATTCCGTCTAAGTAATACTCAATGGTATCTTCTGTCCATTCTATGGCATACTCGTGAAAATCTGCATCAAACCTATCGTTTTCTATCACATATGATCCAGAAATAGCATTTCCTCCAGAATACCCTGGCCCATGTACACTGCCTATGGTAATATTGGGTTCTTGTCCTCTTAATTCTGTAATATCTATTTCTCCTACTGTAGGCCAGGGAATCTCATCAATATCGCTGCCTAACATCCAAAAAGCTGGCCAAACACCTCTCCCTCCGGGCATTTTAATACGAGCTTCAAAGCGTCCGTATTGTTGCTCTACTTTATCTTTTGTGGTAATTCGTGCAGAGGTAAAGGGAAAACCTTGGAACTGCTCTCTTATTGCAGTAATTACCATATTTCCTTCACCATCTAGCGCTACATTTTCTGGTCTGTTTGTATAGTATTGTAGCTCATTATTGCCCCAACCATTTTGACCATTTCCAATCTCAAAATTCCAATTATCAGTATTAATCGTGGCACCAGCTTCTCCATTAAATTCGTCTTCAAAGACTAAATTTAAGTTTTGAGCCCCTACCGGAGTGCTTTCATCATTCGTGCACCCTAATAAACATAAACAAGCACATATTACCGCAATACTCTCTACTATATTCTTTTTCATTTCTTTTTTTATTTGCTTTCGCGAAAGCGTCCTTAACATAACTTCTAACTATTTATGAATCATTCACAAAGATTAATAATTAATTCTGTACAAGTGTTACATTATCTATCACTACCACACCAGTCTCTGCGCCCATATCAAATAATACGCGGCTATTGGTTGCCCCAAAAGTTGCGGTATAGGTAAACTCAAATGTTTGCGTTGAAGTAGTGAGATTGGCCGTCTCAGTATCTGCTGTAAACGGTGCCTCGTTCAGTCCTATGCCTACTATAATTGACCTGTTTCCGTCTGAGGATGCATCAAAAGTGAGTGTGTAAGAAGCACCTTGGACTATCTCAACACTTTGACTTAGATTTACATCAAATGCATTACCAGCTGTCATTACATTTGCAAAGTTAAAGCTGTTTCCTCCATCTGTTTGTACATTAAAGGCATTTCCAAACCAGTCTACCATGCCGCTTTCAAAATCTCCGTTTGCAAGTAGTGTGTCGCCACCGCCACCGCCACCACCGTCGGTAGTAAGGACAACATTATCTATAACAACTACACCTGTCTCTGCGCCCATATCAAATAATACGCGGCTATTAACAATCCCAAATGAATCTGCTGTGAGCGTAAGTTCGTAGGACTGTGTGGTTGAGGTAAGATTAACCGTTTGTGTAACAGATGTAAATGGTGCTTCAAATAGTCCAATTCCTGCGATCATAGTACGATCTCCGTCTGAAGAAGCGTCAAATGTTAGAGTATAAGTTTGTCCTTGAACAATTTCAACCTGCTGACTTAGATTTACATCAAATGCATTTCCTGCAGTCATAACATTTGCAAAGTTAAAACTGTTACCTCCGTCTGTTTGGACATTAAAGGCATTACCTTCCCAGGCGACCATACCTTGTTCAAAATCACCATTCTCAAGAAGATTTTCTCCGCCACCGCCGTTACCGCCATTAACTGGGTCTGATCCTATTACATAAATATCATCAAAGTAGTAGGTAGAGCCATCTCCAGGAAGGTCTACTACAAATTCGAAGAATATGACAATTCTATCATAATTAATACCTGGATTGATTTGTCCACTAAAGTTAAATAGTAATTCTTCCCACGTACTTTCTACCGTGGTATTTACGTCTAAAACAATTTGAGAATCTGCGCCAATTCCTTGATTCTCTATGGCTAATCGTACAGGAATCCCCGCTTTAGGAGACCAAGTTTTTAAACTTAGAATCTCAGAAGTAGAGAAATCTATAGGGGCATCTAGGTTTATTAAAGTTCCTGCAAAAAACTGCGATCCGTTTGTTTTAGTTGTTCGCATTACTGTAGCAGTAGGATTTACACCAGATTGATCAGGATTCCCTTCTATAGCCGATGCAGCCCCTTCAAAACCTTCAAAATCGTATGTAAGGGCAGTAGATTCAAAACCTATTGGTACAGAAACTTGTGTCGCTTGAGAGTCATCTACGTTAGGAGAAGGAGGAATATCTTCCATACCAACACTCAACGATCCAGCTGCCGTTGTACCCGATAGAGTTGCGGTAATGGTTGCAAATCCATCAGAAGATAGTACTGTAACTACGCCTAGGTTATCTACTGTCGCTACGTTTTCATTAGACGAGGTAAAATCAAAATATGCGGGTCCAGCATTTACTCTTTGCAATAAACCGTTAGGTAGGTTGTAGTCTACGTAAGCCCCGGAAATAGTTGTTTGAGCACCTTCATTAGCAGGGAAAACTTGGTCTTGCCCTTCTAAAATACCAGCACTATCTTGAATTATTACATCGAGATTTTCAAACTTTACTTCATCTATCCAAAGCTGATAAGAACTTCCATCATCTGCAGCTTCGGCGATCCAAAGCATACCACTTTCTTCAGTAAGTTTTGCAGCATCAGGGATGGGGATAAAATATTGTTGCCAGTCTGTTCCTACTTGTAAACCGCTTACCTGAGTTCTGTAGACCTCGCCTTGAAAAGTAAGACCAAATCCTATTTCATTAATAGTTTCTCCTTTTGATGCCCTTGCATAAAAGCTTAGGACATTATAATTTGTTAAGTCTCTTCCTACGGCTGTAGAAAATACTCCTCCTGCATAACCGCCTTCTGGATCGGAAGTGTTAGGTATGTCAAATCGCATAGCAGCATCTCCTTGGAAGGTAATATCTGTGTCTACATCAAAAGCAGTAACTTTAGAATTACCAAATGCATCATATTGCAAACCAGGACTAAAAGTATCTATAAACACTTCTGCTATATTAGGGAAAGTTGCTTCTACTAAATCCTCGTCGTCTGGTTGACAGCCATAATTTATCACTAGCAGGAAGGTCGCTAGGATGTAACTAATTTTTCTAAATGTGAATATATTTCTCATGACTAATTATTTTCCGATGTTTATGTGTAAGTATGTTCTAATTTCCCATTCATTTCCATTAGGGAACCCTTGATTGATCGGGTTTTGAAATTGATACCTAGGAGAAAAATTATCTAATGATCTCCATGTATATCTTATTCCAAGGGTAGTGTTAGGGAGTATAAACCAATCAGGCTTCCCTAAAGTAGTAGATATATCTGCCTTAAATTGTAATGGAAAAGTTAGGTTAAAGTCTCTGTGAAAATCAAAAGGCCCCCAATCATCAACTTTAACTTCAGACATAAATTTTATTTTGTTATAAATAATACGAACATCTGTCCCATAACGATTTATTACTCTTTGGTCGTCTCCATTTGCTTGTCCATTTCCTCCATAAAAATTTGCAATGATTCCGAAATCTGGACTCATCTTCGACACAATTCTTCCGTGCACTTCCCATAAGTCTTGAGCTTGAGGCGCTGCATTAAAAGCAACGGGTACACGACTATTACCAAAGAAGCCTATGGCGGCGTCTTGAGTAGTAGGTTGCGCTCTGTATACAAATCCTAAGTTGGCAGCAAACGGTGCATCTTCTGCGCGGTCATTGTCCCATTCATAAAACCAAGACCCCGGTGTTGGGTCGTAGGTTAATAATAACTCCCCAGCAGTGGTTTTTCTATTTGCCCTAACAACAAAAGGATCTGTAATAATATTTCTCGCCCTTGCAGGTGCGGGAGACCCTAAAGGGATAGGATCTACTAGTGGCTCTTGCCATAAGAAATTAGGTGCAATCTGAAGGTTTCCTATAGTATATGTAAAACCAGTAAGGAAGTTATATTGATTTCCACTTCCACTATCTTTTAATCTCCACCCAGTGAAGGTTTTTGTTGCATCTGCTCCACCAAAAGCTACTAGGCCCTGAGCAGCTCCCTGAGCGTACCAATTAAACTTACCTCCCGTATATTTAATTTTTAATTTACCTCCCCAGTTATCTGCTGCATCTACCTTGTTTTCAAAGACATTCGTATTTCCTGATGCATCTGTTCTCACGACCTGATAGTCTCTACCATTAAGAGGTTGTCCCCCCCATATTCCTCCAACTTCAACATCGATTTTTCCAAATTTTCTTTGTACGTAAGCTGTGGCTCTTCTAGTTCTAGGTTGAGGAATAGCTACTGAACTTACGCCTACACCAGGATCTGCAATATCCTCGTGAAAAATCCCTGCTACTTTATATTTCCCAACTTGTTTTTCATATTTCACCAAAACAGCTGGGTTTGCTCCCCACCATAATTCTGGTCCAAATGCAACTTTTAATCCATTGAATTCTTTCTTTCCGGTAAATTCAAAACCAAAAGGAGCTAGACCGTTATAGAGGTCTATATTAGGCCCATAATTTGCTTCTGGATACAGACCAAAAAAATCTCCTTCATACCCCCAGTGATAATGACCGGTCCGATAGAAACCTTTCATATCTGTATACTTTGTATTCCAATCGAATTCTGCTTGGTAAATTTGCACTCTATTATTATCTATGAGTGTTACATCTCCATTGTCTGAATTTACAGTCACTGGACGTCCTCTATTTTCAAAGAAAATTTCATCTATAGGGTTTCCTGCTACATTACCAAGAATATTCGTTATTACATTTGCTCGCATTCCAGGTGTAGGATTTGCTTCTATTCCTACGTAGTAAGACTGCATATTATCAAAGCCTAATTGATTGGGATATGTTGGGCTGTTAGGGTCAGGGCTCTCTGGTGTTGTTATTCGCGTACCTCCTGTATTAAAAGTAGTAAACTCAGCTCTCAAAGAGCTCACACTTACTTTACCTCCTGCAGACCCTCCTCCAAACGCAGCTTTATCTCCTCTTGCCTTAAGAACAGCGTCTATAAGAGAGATATTGTTAAAATGGTTTTCTACTGTTTGAGAGGTTGTTCCTAACTGGTAAGGGTTTAATTGGTGCACTTCTTTTAAAGCGTAATAGGCGGCTCTTGGATAGAGTGTGTATAGGCCTTTTGCATTCGTGGGACCTTTAGCACAAATTCCAAACCACTCTTCATTCATATTATTCTCTCCTTCTACAAAGTCACTTTGATAACCACCATTGGGCCAAGAAGCATTATTGTCGTGTAAGTCTAGGTTTTTTGTCTGTCCAAATTTCCACCAGCCGTCACTAAATTGAAAGGTGAATCCTCCAATGGAGTTTTCTGCTTTTCCTAAACCAGCGGCGTTAGCATAAATGTCTTTCCAGTTGCCCACCATATAATAGGCTTGTGACTTTTGGTCTTCCTGATTTTGAACTGCGTTGAAAGCATCTGCACCAAATTCTGTAAACATAAAGGGTTTGTTATAAACCTCCTTTAATTTTTGGAATGCGTCTCCAAAAGAAACTCCTCTATACATATTTGTTCCGTAAATATCAATATCCGGACACTCTTCAGCTACAATGTCTATAAATAAAAGATCTCCATTACAAATTGCTACTGGATGATTCGTAAGAATTTTTTTCATCTCTATCGTAGCTTCATTAAAGAGTTTATACATTGCCCTTGCTCTTGGCTTAACTCTACTATCTTCTTCAGGGAGATCTTCAGTTTCTGCACCATCCCAGAAAAGTCCATAATTGTTTTCATTACCTAATAAGAACATAAGTATTCCAGGAGTGTCTTTGAACTGTCTCGCCATGGTAGTTGTTTCCTTTAAAAGCAGTTCTTTAACTCTAGGGTCTGAATAATCAGTAATAGGCTCCCAGGTACCATCTATGGTTAGACCATATCTCCCGAAGGAGTGATTAATCATTGTATATATCCCGTAATTCTCATAAATGTATTGTACCCATTTAGGTTGCACACCTACGTATTGTCTAATGGCATTGACACCCATATTTTTAAGTAAGGACATCTCAGCGTCCAAAGCTTCTTTTATAATAGCGTCTGATTGATTCCAAAATTGATAAGAGGTAGTGGCCACCGTTTGACCTATAGGAATGTAATCCCAATTCATACCATTTATCATCAGTTGTTCTCCGTCTACAATTAAACGCATACCAGTTTCGTCGTTTTGGATTGTAACTTTATTTCCTTGCGCTAGAAAACGAGCTGGGAACATTGCCATACAAAACAAAAGGATTACATATTTCATATTTTGTTGATTTTAGTTCTGATCTTATAATTAAACCACTTAAAAGTAAAAGATTGAAGTAGTTTATTTTGTTAATTCTCATCTATTTAAACTATACATTTTATTTTATAAATGGGCTGATTTTAAGAATTTGTGAATTTTGTTGTGCAATTATTGCGAATATGGAGGTGTATGCTTCATTTGTTTAGACAAAATATATGTGGAGATTAAGTTTTTAAATGGTATTTTTAGCCTAATGATGTATATATGTTGTAGTGATATTTTGATCTGTATAGGTAATTTGAATCTTTGAGAGGGGCCTAAAACTCAATTTGATACAAGAAGGGAATAAAATTAATAGTAAAAGGAGTTTTATAACTTCCTATTTAATGTTTTTTCTACAAACAAAGTATTAAGGGATATATATGGGGATGACATTTTATAAAACGAACGTTTATGAGCATTAATATTTATAAAGGATTTACAGTTTTCTTTTACTTCTTTGTGTTTCCCATTGTTCAAGCTCAAGAACAACCACCTGTGATTAATTACTCTCCTAATATTTATAGTGCAGATAATCAAAATTGGATGATTTCTCAAGCTCCTGATAGAACTATTTATGTTGCTAACAATATTGGACTTTTATCTTTTAATGGTGCTCAATGGGATTTATACCCATCACCCAATGAGACTATTTTACGTGGTGTAAAAGTGATAGGTGAGAAAGTGTATACGGGTGCCTACATGGATTTTGGTGTTTGGGAAAAGAAAGCAACAGGGGGGTTAGAATACACTTCCCTTTCTCAACAGAAGGGTGTGCCTATGATTGAGGATGAGCATATCTGGAATATTGTTGAGTATAAACGATATGTATTGTTTCAGTCTCTTGATAGAATATATATCTACAATTCTGAGAGTGAACAATTACAAATTATCACACCTAATCAAAAAGTAATGCGTTTGTTTATGGTCGATGATGAGTTGTTTTTTCAAGTTAAAGGAGGGAGTCTATTTAGAATAGAGAATGGTGAAGCTACATTGTTTATAAAAGACGCAATGTTGAATGATACACGCTTAATTAATCTGTACAGAATAGATGACCAGTTAGTAGGTGTTACAGCTACAAAGGGTTTTTATGTAATCGATACATCTGGAATAAGCATTTGGGATACTATAGATGCCGCAATTAGTACTAATATAAATGTCTATAGTTCTATAATTCGCAAGAATGGTTCAATTGTCCTTGGGACTATTGAGAATGGTATTATCCAAATATCTAAAAATGGAGAGTTAGAATATAAGATCAAAAAAGGAAGTGGGTTAGGTAATAACACTGCGTTATCATTGCTTGAAGATCATGATCAAAATTTGTGGGTAGGATTGGACGCAGGAATCGACTGCGTAAACACCCAAAGCCCTTTTAAGCAGTTTGTAGATTTAAGTGGTGATTTAGGAACAATTTATACTTCTGCGGTATTTGATGGGTATCTATATCTAGGTACAAATCAAGGATTGTTTTATAAGGAAGAAAATAGCACTGCTGCTTTTAATAGAATGAAGGGTACTCAGGGGCAAGTATGGGATTTAACAATTATAAATGGTCAATTATTCTGCGGTCACAATAATGGAACCTATCTGATTAAAGGAGTAACACAGGAATTAATTGGCAAAAGGGAAGGTACCTGGGGTATAAGAGAAATTCCAGGAAATGAACACCTTTTATTACAAGGAAACTACGATGGCCTGTATGTACTTGAAAAATCTGGAAATAGCTGGCAAATACGAAATAAAATAGATGACTTCGTGAATTCTTCTAAGCATTTTGAATTTATTGATGCCACGACCATTTTAGTTAATCATGAGTACAAAGGAGTGTTCCAGATAAAAACAGATCTTGACCACACCAGGGCTATTGAGGTTTTTAAACATAAAGACGTGGGTATAGGTGAACACTCTAGTTTATCTAAGTTAGGAGAAGAGATATTTTATGCAAAAAAAGATGGTGTATATACGTACGATAGAGGGCAAGGTGCTTTTAAAAAAGATGAGAAACTCAGTACTATTTTTACAAAAGATAATTTTATAACAGGTAAACTTATTTCAGATCAAGAGAGGCTTTGGGCGTTTGTCTCAGATGCTGTTATAGCTATTACTAAGGATAAATTAGATGGTTCATATGGGACAAAAAAGTTTTTAATACCCTCGAGTTTGCGTAAGACAGTAGATGGATATGAAAGCTTTGTGCGCTTTCGCGAAAGCGAATATTTACTAGGAACATCTAATGGTTATATCCTGGCAGACATAGAAAACCAATCTACCCAGCAATATCAAGTACTGCTCAATAAAGTCACTATTCATGATTTAGGGGGACTTTCTGAATTAGTGTCCCTGGATGAGGATGGTAGTTTTAAATCGAAGTCTAATAATATTCGATTTGCTTATAGTGTTCCTATGTATAATAAGTTTTTGATTCCCGAGTATAAGACTAGTCTTGATGGTTTTTACGATGAATGGAGTGATTGGAATACGGTATCTAATGTTAGTTTTGAGAATTTATCTTATGGCTCCTACACTTTTAAAGTAAAGTCACGAGTAGGAGGATTGGAAAGCAGCAATATAGAGACGTATTCATTTTCTATAGCACGACCTTGGTTTTTGTCTAATCTTGCTATAGGAACTTATGTTATTTTGACCATCTTGCTATTTACTGGTTTAAATTGGTTCTATAAAAGATACTATAGAAGACAGCAAGAACAACTATTAGAAAGGTCCCAACGAGACCTACAACTAAAAGCACTAGAGAGCGAGAAACAAATCGTCGAATTAAATAATGCTAATCTTAAGCAAGATATTGATGCAAGAAATAGAGAGCTTGCTGTATCTACAATGAATATGCTTAATAAGAGTAAGACTCTTAATACCATTAAAACCGCTTTGCTAAAGGCAAAGAAGATAGAAGATGTTACATCTATAATTGAAATAGTAGATAGCACTATTGAGAATGAAGAGGACTGGAACTTTTTTGAAGAAGCATTTAATCATGCGGATAAAGATTTCTTTAGAAAAGTAAAAGAGAAACATCCTTCACTAACGGCAAACGATTTGAAATTATGTGTTTACTTAAGGTTGAATATGTCCTCAAAAGAGATAGCACCTTTATTAAATATATCTCCTCGAAGTGTAGAGATAAAACGCTACAGGTTGCGTAAGAAGTTAGACTTATCAAGAGAAATTAACTTAAATGACTACTTCATTGATCTTTAGCCGTTACATCATTAGTAAAAATAAACACAACATGAATACAACATGGTTATTATTTGTTTAATGTTTACTTCTTGGCCTAAGAACTAGTATGAGTTCTTACTAGGCACTTTTAAAGCAATTCCTTTCAATTCTTTGCGAATATCGGATATATTAAAGTTAAAAATTGCGATGTATGTTTTTTGTATAGGGTAATTTTAGAGAATTGTTGAATAATTGGTCTTAAATTTAAGAATTACAAATTGGTATAAGTTTTTTGATCATTATTTAACGATTATGAAAGAATGTTAAAAAAAGGATTTGTGATTTATTTTGGATATCAGATAAATACTTATTCTGAAAAAAAAAACATTTAAAAAAATAGTCGAGTTATGAAAAAATTCAAATTACAAATTATCTTACTGGTACTAGTTCATTATGTTACAATTGCACAGAACGGCCCGGTAGATTTTGAGGCAGGTAGTGTTGGGCAAGATTGGACTTGGACTACTTTTGAAAATGATTCTAATCCTCCTTTGGAGTTCGTTGCTAATCCTGATACCTCTGGTATTAATAGTTCGAATACGGTGGCTCAATTTACCGCGTTGGTTTCGGGTCAACCTTTTGCAGGAGTCGAAACAATGCACGGTAGTGATATTGGTACTTTTACATTGGATTCAGAAAATGCAATTGTAAAAATGAAAGTTTACAAATCCGTTATTAGTAATGTAGGTATAAAATTTGCTACGCCAGAAGGAGCCTCGACGGGTGAGTTATTAGTACCTAATACTGTTGTTAATGAGTGGGAAGAATTAACATTCGACTTCACCTCTATTATAGGAGAGCCATCATCAAACGGTATAGATCAATTAATTATATTTCCAGATTTTAATGCTAGAAATACAACAACAGTTAATCTATTTGACGAAATCATATTTGGAAACCAAACTTTAAGTTTTGAAAGTACTGATAAGCTTGTTGTGAAAGCCTTTCCCAATCCAGTAGTTGATATTCTTAATATTCAAAGTGCTTATAAAATAATAACTGAAGTCAAGGTAATAGACATTCTTGGAAGGCAAGTCTTAAAACAAAACATGAATAGCACGAATTTTGCTATTGATCTTTCAGATCTTAAGAATGGTATATTTTTTGTTGAGATTATAGCTAATTCTGATACGGAAGTATTAAAATTAATTAAAAAATAAAACTAAAACGATTTAATTAATTAGATCAATAAAAATAATTCTTTAACCTAAATTAAATTTTTACATTATGAAACAAATTTACATTGTATGCGCTTTAGCATTAAGTATGGCATTTACAACAAGTGCTCAACAAATTGTTACTGTAGATGGAACTGCAACTTGGAATGGTTATGCAAACGTTTTTGAAACGGATGCAAATGGAGGAGGCTTTGCCTTTGGTTCAGGTTGGGCAATTCCAGACCTAAAGTCTACTGTAGACGCTGGTGCTAACACAGTTGTCGTTCAACCTAACTTCAATACTTGGGGTGATGGTACAGATCCTTTTTGGGTAGATCAAACTACTGGAGAAGGAAATAAAGTATTTGAGGCAAATACATTTATTGAGAATAATGCTCTTGCAGGAGATGAGCTTTTTTTTAGAGGTACTGTTAACAGTAATACTTTAGATGCAGGTTATGTTGCTGTTGCTTTTATTAAAGTTTTTAATGCAGATTTTTCTGTACTAAAAGAAGAAACGCAACCTCTAGTAGAAGGAGAGGTGTTTACAGTGTCTTATACAAATGTGGAGGCTGCAGATACAGTTGTTCAATATGGTTTTAAAGTAACTGGATTGAATGCAGATCCTGCAAATGAAGGAGCTTTAGGAAGTATAGAAATTGGTGAGGCCGCATTAAGTGTTGATGACGCAAATGCAATCCAGTTAAATGTATTCCCTAATCCTTCAAATAATCAGTGGACGATTAATACAAATGCTCAAGTAATTACGGCAATTGAAATATTTGACGTAGTTGGTAAGAAAGTGATTTCACTAGAACCAAACACAAGTAGTACTATTATAGATGCTTCAAAATTAACTGCAGGAGTTTATATTGCTTCTGTTACAAGTAACACAGGAACAACATCTGTAAAATTAATCAAGAGCTAAATAAGAATGTTTTTAAAGTAGTTTGTATTCTTTTTATAGAAAGAGCCTCTTACTTAATTGTAAGAGGCTTTTTTATAGACTTTTTGCAATCCAGAGTCCTAAGAAGACTGCCACAATTGCAAGAGTCATACTTCCAAAAGTGTAAAGCCCAAAATGAAAAAAGTCTCCATTTTTTAGGAATACTTGATTTTCATAGGCAAATGTAGAGAAGGTCGTAAAACCACCACAAAAACCAGTAGCCAGTAATAATGTCATTTGTTGTGATAAGAGATTACTCTTGAGCGCATATCCCATTATAAAGCCTATAAGTAGGCTTCCCACGATGTTTGCTGTAAGTGTACCGTAGGGTATAGAAACTTCTGTACTATTAAACCATCGTCCTACAGCATATCTGGCAGCACTCCCTAACCCTCCACCTATAAAAACAAAAAATACCTGTTTCATTTATTTGATAGGAATATAAAGGTCCGTAGTCCAATCTGCAGGATTCGGATAGTTGCCAGGATCATTCGTATAGATTTCAAAAGGTTTAAGAACACTTTGCTCTAAGTTATACTGTTGTACATAATTCGTTGCCTTTTCCCAAGCTTGACTTAAATAGGTATAATCACCTTTTAGAGTAGTTTTTACAGCTTTTGTAGTTGGTAAGTAACCACTTAAAATATTAGTATCTCCTGCAATAGCAACTTTCTCTCTCACAGGAATTGCATTAGACATGACTACACCATTGGGCGACATTTCATTGTAAATAGTAAATGGCATCCCGGCTATTGCGATATTGTTTTGAGCGGCAAAGCTCATAATCTCACCATAGTTTTGCCCCATAATGGTACTAATATTCTTAGAAGAAGCAGAGCTAGTTTTGTATAAGTAAAAACCACCGCCATATTCAGTAATGGTACTTTCTGAAATACTGTGCTTATTCATTTCATTAAAAACGTATGTTTCTATACCCTCCAATCCTTTTTGATGCATTTCTTTCATATCTGCGTCAAAGTCCATACCGCTTAGGGCATAATATACTTTATCCATAAACGTATGCTCTCCTCTCATTCCCCAAGTAACCTCAGTCTCACCACTTTCAGTAGACTCAAAAGACCAATACACTTTTGGATAGCGCTCACCTCCTGGAGTGACCAAGGTAAGATCCTGTTCTATAGATTTGTTTTCTACAAGATCCGTAGTTTCCATAGTGCCAGAAAATTCACCTGTCCAAGAATAGCTGCCCCCAATTCCGGAGGTCTGTTCTGGGTATGAAAAAGTCATTGTAGGATCTTCCTCTTTCCAAGGGCCCCAATCTTCCCAGGTTTTGTATTCATTAACCGTGTCAAAAATCAAGCTAGAAGGTGCTTTAATCGTTTTTGTTTGGCTTAGATCATAATTGCCATCCTTGGCTCCAAAGTAAATAGCACCACCTATGACTACAATCAAAACTAGGAAAAGAATAAATTTTAATACTTTCATTTTATTAGGGGATTGATTATAAGGCTAAGATAGCAATTTTTGGAGTTGAGATTTTTGGTGTATTTTCGAACAAATTAAATCGTACGATATGACACGCAAGATTATATACACCTTAGGACTTACTGCGCTAATAGCACTTAGCTGTGGAGAAGACAATAAGAAGGATGAGAACGCTTTCGCGAAAGCAGAAACAGAAAAAACATCTGGAGATTTTGATTACACCGTAGGGCAGTTTGCAGATTTAAAAATCCTACGTTATCAAATCCCAGGATTTGAAGATCTTACGCTTAAGGAACAAAAGCTTGTGTACTATATGACGCAAGCAGGACTTGCAGGGAGAGATATTATGTGGGCGCAAAACTATCGTCACAATCTAACGATACGTAAGGCCCTAGAAAATGTATACGCAAACTATACAGGAGATAAAACCTCAGAAGATTGGAAGAACTTTGAGGTGTACCTTAAGCGCGTTTGGTTCTCAAATGGGATTCATCACCACTATAGTAATGCGAAGCTCAAGCCTGATTTCTCACCAGACTATTTAAAATCTTTGCTTGCAGCAACAGAAACTGACCTTACAGGAGAACCTTTTGACGTCATCTTTAATGACAAGGATGCAAAGAAAGTAAACCTTTCTAAAGATGCCGATATCGTATTAGAATCTGCCATTAACTTTTACGGGCCCGATGTAACAACGGCAGAGGCAGAGTCATTTTATGATGCTATTAAAGTAGATGATAAAGAGCCTATAGAAAAAGGGCTTAATACACGTCTAGTAAAAGAAAACGGAAAACTTGTAGAGCAAGTATATAAGAGTGGCGGTCTGTATGGAGCCGCTATAGATAATATCATTGGTTGGTTAGAAAAAGCCAAGGGCGTTGCCGAAAATGAAAAGCAAGCCGAAACTCTTGGTTTATTAATAGAGTACTACAAAACGGGAAGTCTAGATACATGGGATGATTACTGTATCGCGTGGGCTACCTCTACAGAAGGAAATATAGATTGGATAAATGGTTTTATCGAGGTGTACAACGACCCTAAGGGCTATAAAGGATCTTATGAAACGATTGTGCAAATAAAGGACTTTGATATGTCTAAAAAGATGGCAGTCCTTTCTGATGAGGCGCAGTGGTTTGAAGATAACTCGCCGCTTATGCCAGAACACAAAAAGAAAGAAGTAAAAGGAGTATCCTACAAAACGGTAATCGTCGCAGGAGAAGCAGGAGATGCTTCGCCAAGTACACCTATAGGGGTAAACCTACCTAATAACAACTGGATACGCCAGGCACACGGGAGTAAGTCTGTTTCTCTAGGAAACATCATCAATGCGTATAACAATGCTGGAGGATCTGGACGTCTACAAGAATTTGCTCACGATGAGGAAGAAGTAGCTCTAGAAAAAGAGTATGGACAGTTAGGAGATAAGTTGCATACAGCGCTTCACGAAGTGGTGGGACACGCTTCTGGACAGATTAATGAAGGCGTAGGCACTCCTAAGGAAACACTTAAAAGATACAAGTCTACCATAGAAGAAGGGCGTGCAGACCTTTTTGGACTTTACTATTTAATGGATCCAAAACTACAAGACTTAGGTCTGGTAACAGATTGGAAAAAGACAGGAAAAGCGGCCTACGACGGGTATATCCGTAACGGTCTGATAACTCAGTTAATTCGTTTGGAATTGGGTGATGATGTAGAAGAAGCGCATATGGTAAACCGCCAGTGGGTGAGTGCTTGGGCTTTTGAAAAAGGGCAGGCAGAGAATGTGATAGAAAAGGTTACTAAAGACGGAAAGACGTATTATAACATTAACGATTACACCAAGCTTCGAGACATTTTTGGGCAGTTATTACGTGAGACACAGCGCATCACTTCAGAAGGAGATTATGAAGCAGCACGTGATCTTGTAGAGAACTACGGTGTGAAAGTAGATCAGAAAATACATGCCGAAGTATTGGAGCGTAACAGCAAATTTAAAAGCGCGCCGTATAGTGGTTTTGTAAACCCAGAAATCGTTCCTGTGATGGAAGGTGAGAAGATTACAGGATTCAAAGTACAGCAACCCGCCACCTTTGAAGGGCAGATGCTTGACTATGCTAAGCGATATGGGGTGTTGTAAAAACTATTAAAAGTTTGCTTTCGCGAAAATTTAAAAAGCCACGTTTTTTGCGTGGCTTTCCCTTTTAAATAGTGGAATCGTCATTCCGAATTTATTTCGGAATCGCATAAGAGTGGGTGGGACTAATGTAAGAAACTGAAACAAATTCAGTTTGACGCAAACTCAAATTTTGCGGATTATAATAGTAAAACTATTGATTAATATTTCACAAATTTTTGAGTAATCTGCTGTCCTACATCATTTTCGAGGGTTATTAAATAGACCCCTATAGAAAGGGTCTTTACGTCTAAGGGCGTGTTGGGTTTGAGTACGTTTTCTTGCTGTTTTTGACCTGCTAGAGTATAAATGGTAGCCTTTGTTTGCGGTATTAAAGACCCTTCTAGTGTTAAGAGTTCGTTTTGTACATCGTAAACTATTTTAAGAGTATCAATACTTGTCTCTTCTAGGCCTAGAGGAACATTACGATAGGTAGCAATATCATTATTACCATTTGTGATGGTTAATGTAAGTACGTCATTATCTTCTGTGATTTCATAGTTGAAAGGGTTAAGGGGAGGGGAACTGGGTAAATCTATATATACGCTTGCATGGTTTTGTAAGAAAGTGAAAAGACTATCATCACCTGAACAATTTGCTCCAAAAGGATCTGCAAATTCAAGTAAGTTAAAAAACGAATCATTATCGTTAAATTCTAATATTTCTCCTGCATATCCTACACAAGAATTTTGATTCACTTCAATTGCATTATTAATTCCATCTGTTAAAAAAGTAAGTTCAGATAAAACTTGTGAATTTGGGGGTGTCACAATAGTATTATTGATATTCAATTCGTGTAAAACCCACGTCGTATCGAAAAGTAGCGGATCTTGCGCTACTAATTTGCAACTAAGTGTAAGCACAACAAAATATAGTACATTTTTCATAGTTTTAGTTTTTAAGTAGCGTTTCAGAATCTTGTACCTCATTATCTGTAAATAGAGCAACCTCATAATACCCATTTGTCAAGGAGGAGATATCTAGGGTAATATTTTCTTCGTTGAGATCTAGCACATAATTATAGGTCGCTGCTGTATTGGTATTTACAATAGATAGATGTGCTGTGGTCGCACCTTGTATAAAATAAGTAACGTCTATTTGATTGCTAGATGGATTAGGAGAAAGGCTTATTATTTCGTGTGGGGGTACGCTTACCGTGACTTGGTCATAATCTTTAAAGCCATCCCCTGTAGCGATTACTTCTAGTTTATAGGTTTGCGATGCAATGGGTACGAGATCAAAATTTTCTCCTTGATGGATAAGAGTCCCTTCACTATCATACCAATTATAAATGGCTTCTTCATTGATGGTGGTTGCACTAAGTGATATAGGTGTATTTCTAATGGCTGTTGCTGGACCTGTTGCTATTGCTTGAAAAAGATGGTTTGCTTTTTTTCGTATTTCAAAGGTTTCTCCTCCTATCACTTCACCTGTTGTGGCATCTTTCTGAATAAGGTGGTAAATGAATTTGCGTTTATCAGTTAATTCATCGGTAAGAAAATTAAAAGATACATAGACTGTACCGTGCTCATTTCCTGATAATGGAATGTCCTCTAAAAAAGCATTATTAGCAGTCACTATTTTTGTATTTGGAAATTTAGAATGGGTAAGGTTAGTAGATTGTTTTCCACTCGTATTCCAAGCATTATAAATGACATCATCCATTGTAATGCTTACCTCTGCTTCGTCATAAATACTTTTTCCAGGTTCTTGTACTTCTTTTTGCAAGACTAAATCAAATGCGGTTGTTGTAGGATTGGGGTTACTCACACGTACCACCGCCCCTGTAGGGTTTGTCGATCGATTGGGATCATAATCTACAATAGTGAGATTTTTCCAAGCAATATTGTTATTGTTAAGAACATTAGAGGTGATATGACTATCCTCTACCACGCTCATCGGGTCATTACTAGATTCTATACGTGCGAGTAAACAAAAATGCCAGGGTTGGTCATTAATATTGGTGTAATCTGCTGGATTGGGCATAAGCCAAGGCACTTTTATAAGGTTCGTTTCTCCTGGTTCTAGTGAGGGAATAGGTACCGTATCAATTTCATCTCCCATTAAGATATTGGCTCCATTTGTGGGGTCTTGCATTGTGAGCGAACCATCCCAGTTGGTGGGCCACGAAAGGGAGGTACTTGCTTTTGCCCAAGAGACCTGTAATTCGTCAGTTCCATCACTCGTTACACAACTGTCGTTAGTGACACGTATATATACATATTTTGGAATGGTGGGGTGGTATTCTGGATTTTCGTGATCGTCTATAAGGTCTCCATCATCTTGATTACGTACCCATATATCTTCACTCCACCAAGGATGCTCTGTGGTGACATCTGGCTCAGAAAAATCATCATCTAAGGAGTTTTGCATCGCAAGGTCTAAACCGCCTCCGGGGTTCGTGGTGCAATGGGCCGTTAATACGGCACGATAGGCGTTAATACGACCTGTACCCAACTTCCCGATATAAGGTTCATTATAAGGAATATGATAAATATCGTCTGTGGTACTTTCAATAATATTTTTGACTTCAAAAGGACTTAAGTTCGGATTAGCAGAGAAAATTAAAGAAGCTAAACCACTAACAAACGGAGTTGCAATTGATGTCGCCGAATTTAACTTATAACCACTGGGAAAGTCTTGATAGTTATCAGTAATACCAACGACTAGATGCCCAGGAGCTGCTACATTTATACTGTCATTATAATTACGCTCACCTTCATTAAAATCTGGTCGTCCATTAAAACAATCTTTCCAAGACCGCTCCCAAAATATGTTACCATCTGATGGGTCAATAAGATTATGAAATTCATTTATGGCATAACGTTGCCCCACCGCAGTAACCAAAATGGCGTTTTCAAAAGCACCAGGATAACATATTCCTCCTCCACAGTGATTACCATTTCCTCCTGCGGCGACAACTAGTACTCCATTTTGAGTAACTTCTTGATAGACTTCTTCTAAATAAGTAAAACTAGTCGTATTATCACTTATTCCCCAACTACAATTTATAACTCTTACTCCAGGGTATTGGGATAGTACTAACAAACCATTTATAAGATTACTTGGGGCACCCCCACAACTGGCACCTACTAAATTAGAACCGTAAGAAATACTCGCAATTCCATCATTGTTATTAGTATTGGCAGAAATAATTCCTGCAACACCAGTTCCATGTTCTATTGTAGAAGGGAAAATTTCAATATTTTCAATAAATTTATTATTGAGGTCAGGATGATTTTCGTCAAACTTAGAATCTGCAACGCCTACGAGAGTATTTTCTCCTGTTGTATATTTCCAAGCCAAGGGAGCTTTAATTAAATCCAAAGCAGTATTTCGACCTCCTGTAATGATATCTTCATAGTCGTTTGGCAGAGTGATATTAAATGCTGCGGTTTCGGCCAATATGCTTTGTTGACCAACAAGATCAAAATTTGCTACTTCTGGTCTATTAAGGAAAGCTGTCATACTTCCATCAAATGGATTTAATGTAATAAGGTATGTACGTTGTAATCTAGGCGTGTTTGATGTAGGAAAAGCTTTTCTAATTTTGTATACCAGTTGGCTATTTAGGAAACTCTCAAAACTATTGTTATCAATATCAACTTCTATGGTTTGATTAGCACGAGTGGTTTGTGTAATATCACCTATATCGTAGCCTTCATTAAATTCTAACCAGAAATCTACTTGTGCTTGGGAGTTGAAAGAAAACACAATACCCATAAGAAATGTTAAAAGAAAATACTTCTTAAATTGTTTGGTTGTTTGGTTGTTTATCCATGTCCAGTTTTAATTATTTGCAACATAAAGTACTGTAAATAATCTATTTATATGTTTTTTTGTGTGAGGTTTTCGATGAAATACACAGCTTTTTTTATAGTGTTTGATTTAAATTGCAAGAAAGTTAAACGGTATGAAGTACTTCTAATAAAACCTCACACCCTTCACGAATTTCCTCTTTAGAAATAGTTAGTGGAGGTGTAATTCTAATCGCACGAGACTCAAACAGTAGCCAGAATAAGATCAAGCCTTTGTCCTGACAGGCAAGTATGACTTGAGAAGCAATCTCTGCAGTAGGCACTATCGCGGCTAGCATTAATCCACGGCCGCGTATTTCAGAAATAAGAGGGTGTACTAATAAGGAGCGTATCAGTGCTTCTTTTTCTATAGCCTCTTGCATTAAAGAACTTTCGGTAATTTCTTTAAGTGTGGCAAGTGCCGCAGCTGCGATCACTGGGTGTCCTCCAAAGGTGGTTATATGTCCCAATTTTGGGTTGTCTGAGAGGAGTGTCATTCTTTCGCGTGAAGCGGTAAAAGCACCTATAGGCATTCCGCCACCCAATCCTTTTCCGGTGACCAGTATGTCTGGAACGACATTGTAATGTTCAAAGCCAAATAATTTACCCGTACGTCCAACTCCTGGCTGAATCTCATCGAGTATTAATAGTGCTCCAACTTCTTCACAACGAGCTTTTACTTTTGCTAGAAAATTGTGGGTAGGCTCTATAAACCCAGCACCGCCTTGTATGGTTTCTAAGACTATACCGGCTGTTTTGGTAGTGATATGTCGTAAGGTGTGTTCACAGTTAAATCGTATGAAAGAAACGTCTCCTATGCCGGGCATAAAAGGTTCTTTGCGCTTTCCAGGAGTCATAAGACTTAATGCGCCGTAGCTATTGCCGTGGTATGCGTCTAGCGCTGCAATAATTTCAGTACGACCCGTAACTCTTCTAGCTAGTTTGATAGCGCCGTCTATAGCTTCGGTTCCTGAATTTACTAGATAGGTACTGTCGAGACCTTCTGGTAAATGTTGTGCTAATAGTTTGGTAAGGGCTACGGGTTTTTCTTGTGCGTATTCTCCATATACCATCACGTGCATATAGGAGTCTAATTGCTCTTTAACGGCCTGTTTTACCTTTGGGTGTTGATGTCCCAAACTACAGGCAGAGACACCCGCGACAAAGTCTAAATATTGTTTTCCGGTGGTGTCATAAATGTAAGATCCACAAGCGTGAGATATTTCCATCGCTAGTGGATGCGGTGTTGTCTGTGCTTGGTATGTGAGGAAGTCTTCTTTCACGTAAGTGATCTAGTTATTCTTTTTCTTTTTAATCGTTCCAGTACCATACTTCTTTTGGTATTCTTGCTGTTGGGCAGAGGCATTATTGCGATTAAGTACGGATTCTCGTTCATTAAGAAGTTCTTCATCCTTGGAAGTAGTTCCTACAGGTTGTTCATCTTCTTTTCTGGGAGAGAGATCATCAATGGTGAGTTCAGAGGTGCTTGGTATCAAGGCGTTTACGCCCTCCTCAGAAGGGGCAAAGAAATCCTCATCAATTTCTGGAAGTGGGATTCCTTTTATTTTTGTGAGTTCAAAAGGGGCTTCTCCCTTAAAAATATCTTCTTTGCTTAGGAGTTGTTCGTCACCACGCCATTCAAAATCTTTGAGTTCCTGAGGTTGATCGAGCCATTGAGATTCTGGCCAGATATCTCCTCCAGGATTTTTGTATTTAATGACTTCATCAATAGCTTTTTCAAAAAAGGTAATTGTAATTGTGGCGCTTTTGCTTTTGTCAATTCCTTGCAATGCTCCTGTATCCTCGCGAATGTAAATGATACTCTCAGCATTGTTTACGATGTCTACTTTTTCCAGTTGATTTTCATCATCAAAAAAACCAAAAAGCTTTTGCCCTTTGATCTGATTATATCCGGAGATACTATCTTTTTGTATGATAAAAGAGTTGTCAAATACCTTTAAAGAGTCTAGCTTTTCTGTTTCGTTATTACTTATTAAATGAATGCTATCACCTGTAATCTGACTTTTATCACTCCATAAGATAGGGCGACGTATCATTTGTGTAAGGCCGGTTTTTTGATTGACGTGTATGGAGTCGCATTTTCCGCTAAGGTCACTTTTGTACAATTTTACGTTGTAATATCCTCTCACAATTCGGTTTTCAGGTTTACCGGTTACTATAAGTTTGTCCCCGTGTATATAAACTGAGTCTTGCTGTTCAACGGTAATAGCGATAGCTCGCTTTGTTATAAATACAGAGTCTTTATCGCGATACACCTCTGCATAATGACCTTTAATTACACTATTGTTGAGCGTGTCTACAACTCTAATATTATTTGTGGCGCTGGCAAAATTTGTAACCCGATTAAAAAACAGGCTATCACCAAAAACCTGCCTGTTATTATAGTCAATCCTTGAGTTTTTTACAAAATAGCCATAATCCCTTTTTGTGTCATAAAAACCCCGTTCACAATACACTTTAGAACTGTCACTTACAATGGTAGTTGGTCCATAAAGGTAGGCGTGCTCATTCGCGCTATAAAAGTCCAGCTGCTCACTATTTATTACATATTCTGGATTTGTTACTTCTACATTACTGACAAAAGAGATCTTGTCTGTTTCCATATAATAACGCCCTACGCGACTGGTAATTTTACTATTGGGTGATGTTACGGTTCCTCCAGACCGATAGTAGGCTTGTTGCTTTACACGATCAAAGTACAGGGTGTCTGTCGTAACTGTAGTTGTATCTTTCTTGAGCCAGACATTACCTCGAGCAAATGCAAACTTTGTATTGCCATTATACTCTGCATATCGACTGCGCATAGAGACAGAATCTCCTTGCTTAATACGCACGTTACCAATGGCTTTTACAAAATTTTCTTCTTTGTAGTGAAAGGCAAGATCACACCACATTTCGATTCCTTCGTGCTCAATAAAAACTTGATTGGTAGTTTTATTCATAATAAAAGCACCAGGGTATTTTTCTTCGTCTATCCGAGAGACATCTGAGATAATGTCTATCTCTTTGCGTTCTTGAGCGTAGGTTGAGTATGTGATTAAAAGTAGGAGTAGGAGGGAGCCCGCTTTTGCGAAAGCATTACCACCACAATACAATGTTGATTTTACGTAGGTCATCTAAACAAAAATAGCCAAAAAGAAAACGGCAACCGTTAAGAGTATCTCAAAAGGGATGCCGTTTCTATTAAACATATGTGAAAACCTATCTATGTATTGTTTGTGTGCGGTCTGGCCCTACAGATACAATTTTAATAGGAGTTTCTAATTCTTTTTCTAAATAGTCTATATAATCATTTAACTCTTTAGGAAGTTGTGATGCTTCTGTCATCCCAGTAAGATCTTCACTCCATCCTGCCATTTCGGTGTAGACTACTTCTACATTTTCTGGCTCGATATTGTAAGGTAAGTGATCTATTTCTTGTCCTTTATACTTGTAAGCCGTACATATTTTTAAGGATTTAAATCCAGAAAGTACGTCTCCCTTCATCATCATAAGCTGTGTGACACCGTTTACTCTTACGGCATATTTAAGAGCGACTAGGTCTAGCCATCCACAACGTCTAGGACGTCCTGTAGTAGCTCCAAACTCATTTCCTACGCGTCCCATTGTCTCCCCATCTTCATCAAAAAGTTCTGTAGGGAAAGGCCCAGAACCTACACGAGTTGTGTATGCCTTAAAGATCCCAAAAACTTCTCCTATTTGATTTGGAGCTACACCTAATCCTGTACATGCTCCAGCAGCAGTAGTGTTAGATGAGGTAACGTATGGGTAGGTTCCGAAATCAATATCTAGTAAAGAGCCCTGAGCACCTTCTGCAAGAATAGTTTTACCAGATTTCTGCGCTTGGTATAAATATTCCTCAGAGTCTATAAAAGTGAGTGATTTAAGGACTGTAATCGCTGCAAAGAATTCAGTTTCTAATTCTGCTAGATCGAACTCTATTTTTGCATCGTAATAATCGATCATAGTGAGATGCTTATCACGCAAAGTCGTATACCGTTCTTTCCAGTCTGCAAGCTCAAGGTCTCCCACGCGAATACCGTTACGCCCTGTTTTATCCATATATGTAGGGCCTATTCCTTTGAGGGTAGACCCTATTTTTGCCTTGCCTTTTGAAGCTTCGGAAGCGGCATCAAGCAATCTATGAGTAGGTAATATTAAGTGCGCTTTACGCGAAATAATAAGTTTACTTTTATAATCTAAACCTTCAAATTTTTTAAGATTGTCCAACTCACGCTTAAAGATAACAGGGTCTATTACCACACCATTTCCTATCACATTCATTGCATTGTCGTGAAATATTCCAGAAGGAATTGTATGTAACACGTGCTTAATGCCGTCAAATTCTAAAGTATGCCCCGCATTGGGCCCTCCTTGAAAACGTGCGATAATATCGTAGTCTTTGGTAAGGACGTCTACAATTTTACCTTTTCCCTCATCTCCCCATTGGAGACCTAGTAGTAAATCTACTGCCATTCGTAAAGTTAGTTAGTGGTGTTCTTTTTTCCGTAAAAGTAAAGAGAGTGCTTGTCAATAGTAATATCAAACACTTCTTCTATAGTTCTCTTTATTGATTGTATTCTTGGATCACAAAACTCTATTACTTCTCCAGTGTCTGTAAGAATCACGTGATCATGCTGTTTATCAAAATATGATTTTTCATACTGTGCCTGGCTTTGTCCAAACTGATGTTTGCGCACAAGACCGCACTCTAGTAAAAGTTCTATCGTATTGTAAAGCGTTGCACGGCTCACACGATAGTTCTTATTTTTCATATTTATGTACAAGGACTCAATATCAAAATGATCTTCGTGAGTATAAATTTCCTGTAAAATAGCATAACGCTCAGGGGTCTTGCGATGTCCTTTTCCTTCTAGATACGTTGTAAAAACATTTTTTACAACCTCTTGATCTTTATTGATGGTACCTTTTAAACTCATATCGCTCTTAAAGAAACAAAGTTACATAATTATACGCGCGTAACTTTATCAATTCCATTGATTTTTTTAAGGTTATCCATTAACTTATTAAGATGTGTTTTACTTTGCACAACTACCGTTATGTTACCATTAAAAACACCTCCATTAGTTGTAAAATTAATACCCTTGATATTAACGTGCATATGATTAGAAATCTCTTGAGTCACTTGATTTACAAGACCTAGATTGTCAATCCCTGTAAGCTTTATTTCTACCGTATGTCCTTGAGTGCTGGAATCTATCCATTTAGCACTTATGATGCGATATGCATATTTACTTCTTAGGTCTATTGCATTGGGGCAGTTGCTTTTATGAACTTTTATGCCATCGTTAATAGTGGTAAACCCGAATACTGGATCACCGGGTATTGGGTTGCAGCATTTAGACATGGTAAAATCTAATTTTTGCTCATCACTTCCAAAAACAAGATCATCGTATTTGTTAGTAATTTCATCTCGGTCTATATTTTCTGTTGAGGTGGGCTTTCTTATTTTATTTTTAATAAAACTCATAAAAGCATTACTGCGTTGCGCAGCAAATTCCTTTATCATTTTATTGTCTATGGTTCCTATACCTACGCGGTAAAATAAATCTAAACTAGTTTTTAGTTTGAAAAAAGAAACGAGCTCATTAATGGTCTTTTCATTAAATGGTATTTTTTGAGATTTTAGCTTTCGCGTAAGCGTGATCTTTCCATCTGATGCTATTGTCTTTTTTTCTTCCTTAAGGCTCGATTTTATTTTTGCCCTTGCTCTTGCTGTGGTGGCATAATCCAACCAGTTATTGGTAGGTCTTGCGTGTTCTGAGGTCATTATCTCTACTTGATCACCACTTTTGAGTTCTTGGCTAAGTGGGACTAACTTGCCGTTTACACGAGCACCTCTTGTGCGCATACCAACTTCTGTATGTACGCCAAAGGCAAAATCCAGCGGCGTTGCCCCTTTAGGTAATGACTTTAGGTCTCCTTGTGGTGTGAATACAAAAATTTCTTTATTGTAAAGATTAAGCTTGAAATTTTCAACGAAATCTACAGCGCTGGTATCTGGATTGTCAAGAGCTTCTTGTAAGCGGTTAATCCATTCGTCGAGGCCGCGATCTCCATCGTCACCTTGTTTATATTTAAAGTGTGCAGCATACCCTTTTTCTGCAATCTCGTGCATACGTTCTGATCGTATTTGCACTTCTACCCAGCGTCCTTTTAATCCCATTACTGTAATGTGTAATGCTTCGTAACCTGTAGACTTAGGAGAAGATATCCAATCTCTAAGCCTTGTAGGATTAGGTCTAAAGTGATCTGTAACTATAGAATAAATTTTCCAAGCAAGAAACTTCTCATTCGCAGTGTCACTTTTATATATAATTCTAATAGCAAATTTGTCATAAACTTCGTCAAAGGTGACTCCTTGTGCTAGTATCTTTCTTCTTATGCTATAAATAGACTTGGGTCTTCCTTGTATGGTATAGTTCAAGCTTTCTGCATCCAAAGAATCTTGAATTACCTTTTTAAAATCTCGTATATATTTGTCTTGTTGCTCTTTGCTGTCTTTTATTTTATTTTTAATGTCTTTGTATACTTCTGGTTCTGTATATTTAAGACTGAGATCTTCTAGTTCAGTTTTTATATTGTATAGCCCCATTCTATGGGCCAGCGGAGCGTATATATATAAAGTTTCACTAGAAATTTTACGCTGTTTGTCTGGACGCATAGCATCCATCGTTTGCATATTGTGCAAGCGGTCTGCAATCTTAATGATAATTACACGAGGATCATCATTGAGTGTGAGAAGCATTTTTCTAAAATTCTCTGCCTGTAAGGATACATCACGGTCTTTCTTTAGGTTCGAAATTTTGGTAAGTCCATCCACAATGCGAGCCACTGTTTCACCAAATAATTGATCCAGATCTGCTAGTGTATAACTTGTGTCTTCTACAACGTCGTGTAATAAAGCGGCAGCAATAGAAGTGGCGTCCAGTCCAATCTCACTAGCCACGATTTGAGCGACTGCAAGCGGGTGAAATATATATGCCTCTCCAGATTTTCTGCGTTGCTCTTTATGGGCATCTACAGCAATCTCAAAAGCTTTACGTATCATCTTCTTATCCTCTTTGGTAAGGGTTTGATAACTTATCCGTAGCAGCTTTTTGTACTGTCTTGTAAGTTCTTTATTCTCTGCTTCTATGTACTCTTGTGTAAGTTCCATATATGTTACTAATGTAGCACTTTCTCACGTATTATGTTCAAAAACCTTACCTAAAAATAATGTCTATTTTTTATGTGCTCAATAGAAAAAGTGGTGTAGTTTTTACTTAATTTTAGGATCTATGAATCAAAAGAAAATTACCTTAATAGTTGGGTTAATGCTATTCGTTCAAATGATCATTGTGCGTATATTGAGCCGTTTTCCCGAAACTATAGAAAGGTATTATAGCACTAGGTTTTATCCAATAATTTCAAAAGCCTTTCGATACACATTTGGGTGGTTGCCATTTTCTTTTGGAGACATTATGTACAGCGTTTTGGTCTTTCTCATTTTAAAGAGCCTTTTTGTATTTTTTAAAAATAAGAGGAGGTTTTGGAAAGATTTTTTGATAAATATTCTCGCTATAGCATCTATTGTTTATTTTGCTTTTCACCTCTTGTGGGGACTCAATTATTACAGACTTCCATTACATCAATCTCTTGAGATTGATAAAGAGTATACGACAGAAGATTTAATAACGCTTACGCAAAAACTCATTGATAAAAGTAATGCCTTGCACGAGCAACTTGCTATAAATGATTCGACTGCGGTGGTGGTGATGACCAAGGGTGAGGATGGGAAGTATATCGCTTTCGCGAAAGCGGACTTATTTAAAACTACGCTTAATGGGTATGAAAATCTTACCCTTCAATTTCCAAAATTGCACTATCCTCCCAAGAGTATAAAAACATCATTATTGAGCTATCCTTTATCTGTGATGGGCTACAGTGGATATTTAAACCCAATTACAAATGAAGCCCAGATAAATGGATTAGTACCGCATCATAGGTGGCCTGTGATAAGTTGTCACGAGCAGGCACATCAACTTGGTTTTGCTAAAGAAAATGAAGCAAATTTTATAGCCGTGCTAGCCACGCTTAATAATGACGATCCCTATTTTCAATATTCGGGAAGTATCTTTGCACTCAGGTATTGCTTGAACGATTTGTATAGAAGAGATAAAGAGCTGGGAGCTTTATTAAGAGATAAAATCACCCCTGGAATTTTAGAAAACTATGCATTATCTAGAGCTTTTTGGGATGAAATGGACAATCCATTAGAACCGTTATTTAAATACTTTTATACGGGTTATCTCAAGGCAAACAATCAGCCAGAAGGTTTGAGGACCTACAGCTACATGGTGGCTTTATTAGTAAACTATAATAAAAACTTTCCTGAAGCTTTGTGATGTTAAAATACTCTTAATGCCTCCCCATTAGGGCCTACATCTTCTATCTTTAATGCAGTAAATAATTCAACCAAAAAATATGTTCATTAAAAAGTTATCCTTTTTAGGATTGCTCTTGTGCTCTTTTACATTTTATGCACAAGACTATTTTCCTAAAAATGACGGTGTACGTGCAGACAAGAATAGCAACTACACAGTGTTTAAAAATGCCACGATTCATGTTTCGCCTTCAGAAACCATTAAGAAGGGAACCCTAGTGATTCAAGACGGTAAAGTAGTAAGTGTAGGGAAGTCTAGTAATGCACCAGCAAATGCTATAGTAGTAGATCTTGCTGGAAAATCTATCTACCCTTCTTTTATAGATATCTACACAGATTTTGGTGTAGAAAAACCAGAACGCCCGCGAGGTGGCGGAAGAGGATCTCAGTACGACAATACCAGAGATGGTTTTTACTGGAATGATCACATTCGCCCAGAAACCGAGGCAATTACAAAATTTGAATACGATAGTAAGAAAGCAAAGCAGTTTCTAGAGGCTGGTTTTGGTGTTGTACAAACGCATCATCACGATGGTATCGCTCGAGGAACAGGTTTTCTAGTCGCTTTAAATCAAGCAGGTACAGACGCCCATCGTATTCTAGAGTCTCGAAGTGCAGAGCATTATTCTTTTGATAAGAGTAGACTTTCTAGACAGTCGTATCCTACGTCAAAAATGGGAGCAACAGCTTTATTGAGACAGTTGCATCACGATATTGACTGGTATAAAAAGGGAAATATATCCACGAAAGACCTAGCGATCGAAGCAATTATAAAAAACGAAGGACTGCCTAAATTCTTTGAAGGAGATGGATTGTACGATGCACTTCGCATAGACAAGCTAGGAGATCAGTTTAATAAAGACTATGTCATTGTAGGAGGAGGAGATGAGTACAAGCGTATCAATGAGATAAAAGCGCTCAATAGAAGTTTTGTACTTCCTATAAAGTTTCCTGCGGCCATGGATATGACAGATCCTTATGCAGCGAGTTATGTTGCCCTAGAAGATATGAAACATTGGAATCAAGCACCTTCTAATCCAAAATGGATGGCAGATAATGGGATTAATTTTGCATTAACAACCTTTTCCCTAAAATCACCTAAGGATTTTAAGACAAATCTAATAAAAGCTATAGAGCGAGGTCTTTCTAAAGAAAAAGCACTTGCAGCACTCACCACTATCCCAGCAGCGATGATCGGTAAGTCTAATGAAGTGGGATCACTAAAAGCAGGTTCTTGGGCTAACTTTATGATTACCTCTGGAGACGTATTTGAAAAAGACACAAAGTTATATGAACACTGGATTCAGGGATCTAAAACAGTATTAAAGGATATGACTGCGGTAGATATTGACGGGTCATATACTTTCTCTTTAGAAGGTAGCTCTTATGATCTGGAAGTTAAAAACTCTACAGATAAGGCTTCAGGGACCCTTAAGAAAGGAGGAGAAAAGGTAGACAGTAAGTTTTCATACAAGGACGGATGGGTTACAGTATCTTTCGCGCCAAGCGATAATAAATACATACGACTCTCCACAAGTCCTGACGGCAATAAACTTAGAGGTAAAGCTATATTAGCAAATGGCACCGAGCAAGCTGTCTCGGCAGTTCGTAATGTACTTGCAGAAGGAGATAGTAAAAAGAAAGATAAAAAGGAAGATGTATCTTCTCCAGAAGTAATGCCACTTACCTTTCCAAATCAAGCGTTTGGATTTGCAGCGCAGCCCTCTCAAGAGACAATTCTTATTAAAAATGCTACCATATGGACCAATGAGGCAGATGGTATACTTACCAATACCGATATCCTTCTTAAAGAAGGTAAAATTAGTGCTATAGGTAAAGATCTAAATGAACGAGGAGCTAGAGTGATAGATGCACAAGGAAAACATGTAACTCCAGGTATTATTGACGAGCATACACATATAGGAGCATTTTCTATTAATGAGAGTGGTCATAATTCTACTGCAGAGGTTCGAATGGCAGATGTTGTAAACCCAGATGATATAGATATTTACTGGAATCTTGCTGGCGGTGTTACCTCCGCACAATTATTACACGGTTCTGCAAATCCAATAGGAGGGCAGAGTGCTGTTCTAAAAATGAAATGGGGAGCTCCAGTAGACGAAATGGTGCTGAAAGATAAAAAGTTTATCAAATTCGCTCTAGGCGAAAACGTAAAACAGTCTAACTGGCAGAGTTTTTCTCGTTTCCCACAAACACGTATGGGAGTAGAGCAGGTTTTTGTAGATTATTTTCAACGAGCAAAGGAATATAAAGCGCGTAAAAATAGTGGTCGTCCTTATAGAATGGATGAAGAGATGGAAACCATTGTAGAAATTCTAGATGGGAAGCGATATATTTCTTGCCATAGCTATGTGCAGAGTGAGATCAATATGTTAATGAAAGTAGCAGACCGTATGGGCTTTAAGGTAAATACGTTTACCCATATACTCGAAGGATATAAAGTAGCAAATAAGATGAAAGAGCACGGTGTAGGAGGATCTACTTTTTCAGACTGGTGGGCGTATAAATACGAAGTTAATGACGCGATCCCTTATAATGCAGCTATTATGCACGATGCAGGAGTCGTAGTTGCCATCAATAGTGACGATGCCGAAATGTCTAGACGTTTAAACCAAGAGGCCGCAAAAATTGTCAAATATGGAGGAGTCTCAGAAGAAGATGCTCTTAAAATGGTCACACTCAATCCAGCCAAATTGCTTCATATGGACGACCGTACTGGAAGTCTTAAAGTAGGCAAAGATGCAGATGTTGTAGTATGGTCTCACCACCCACTTTCTGTAAAAGCTAGAGCAGAGCAAACTATTATCGAAGGCACGGTATACTTTGATAAAGATCGTGACACACAATTGCGAGCAAAAGTACAAGAAGAGAAAAGTAAGCTTACGTCTATGTTACTCTCAGAAGGATCTGGCGGCGCTGGAAAAGGAGGTAAAAAACCTCCTACTTGGAAAGACAAACAACGTATGCATTGTGACACAATAGAAACACAAGAATAAGATGAAAACACGACAATACATAATTACAAGTCTAGTAGCCTTATTTTCTGTAGTGGCACTAGCACAGCAAACACCGGCACCAGAACAGTCTGGAGCGATTACCATAACTGGAGCGACAGCTCACGTAGGCAATGGGGAGATCATTGAAAATGCAGTGATCGTAATGGAAGATGGAAAATTAACCACTGTTGCAGATGGTAAAGTGATTAAAATGGCTCCTAAAGGAACCGTTATTGACGCACAAGGAAAACACATATACCCTGGTTTTATAGCTACAAATACGACCCTAGGCCTTGTAGAAGTAGGTGCAGTAAGACCTTCTAATGATGATGATGAGATAGGAGATATGATTCCTCACGTGAGAGCGTTAATAGCATATAATGCAGAGTCTAAAGTGGTTGAAAGTATGCGTCCTAATGGGGTGCTTATGGCACAAACCAGACCTTTGGGCGGGCGTATTTCTGGAACATCTTCTGTGGTGCAACTAGATGCTTGGAACTGGGAAGATGCAGCGTATCGTGCAGACGATGGAGTATGGCTTAACTGGCCTAGCAGTATGACGCGTGGTAGATGGTGGCTAGGAGAAGAACCTGGCTTTAAACCTAATAAGAACTACGTAAAAGATATTGATGAGGTAAAGAATTTTATGGAAAATGCGACCGCTTACGCGAAAGGCAATACAGACCAGAACCTTGCCTTTGAGGCAATGAAAGGTGTCGTTTCTGGCGCTCAAAATTTATACGTAGCGGCAAATGGTGAAAGAGAGATACGTGATATTCTCAATTTTAAACGAGATATGAATATCAAAAATTTGGTGCTTGTGGGTGCCTACGAAGCGCCTAAAGTCGCAAAAGAGCTAGCGGCTGCAAATATATCTGTCATTTTACAGCGAGTGCAAGAAACACCATCAATTTCAGATCACGACTATGATTATAATTACAAGTTTGCAATAGATCTTGTAAATGCTGGGGTAACCGTAGCTTTAGGATATGATGGTGAGTATTGGCAAGTACGTAACCTTCCTTTCTATGCGGGACAGATCACAGGACAAGGGATGAGTGATGAAGAAGCATTAAAATTGATAACGATCAACCCAGCAAAGATTTTGGGTATTGATAAAACTACAGGGACATTAGAATCTGGCAAAGACGCCACACTATTTATATCTGATGGAAATGCGCTTGATATGAGAACTAATAATGTCACTAGAGCCTTTATTCAAGGCAGGGACGTGAGTCTCGAAACACATCAAACCAAATTATACAAGCGATATAATACAAAGGCTCAAAACGGTCAGTAGTGTATAGAGATTGGAATAGAAGAAGTTTGATTTTTTCAAAACTTTAACTCATAAAGGCTATCATAAAAAAGAGGCTGTCTAAAAAGTTAGAAAACTCGTCATTCCGAATTTATTTCGGAATCCCATCACACTGTTTACCACAACTATGTGAAACTGAAACAAGTTCAGTTTGACGAAAACAATTACTTTTTAGACAGCCTCTTTTTTATGTTGAAAGATCTATGTTATTCTGCAAAATTCCCGTTTTCTGGTTTTTCAAAAATAGCCGCATCTAGTTGCGTGGCGGTAGCGGTAGGTTTTATAAACGAGCGCTCATTACGCATTGTTGTAGGTGCGCCATCTTCTACAGCATACCAATGGAGTTTTGAGGGTAACTTAATGCCATTTACATCCGTCCATTGATCGTATTTAATAAAGCTAAAACGGTCACTTTTTTCATTTTTGCCATACGTGACGGTATAAGCTAGCCAAGCCATTTCGTTGGTCCTTGGGTCGCGGTATAAAATATACTCATCATCTGGAGCATCACCTACACCATCTCCAAAAGAGATTTTGGTACCGGGATAAGAAGTACCTTCAAATTCTAAGGCTTCTGTTTCAGAATAGGTGATGCCATCATCACCTAGTACAAATGGCATAGCATAGAAGTAAAACATTAGGTTATGATAAAAACGAGCTCTTTGAGGAGAAAAATAGGTGGAGTCTTGATCTAGCCACACCTTTTCACCGTCAAAACCCAGTGTAAACTTGTCTGTTTCTATTCGCACTTTTCGGCTTTTTAGGTCTATGGTGTGGGTTTCATTTCCGCCTTCCTTTTCCATGGTAAAGCAAAGGTTATTCATCGCATCCCATTTTTGATAACTCCCATGTGCCTCAAAAACACTAGCAATCGCAGCTGGATATTCTTTAATAGGTGGTGGTGGAGGTGGTATAGTTTCTTTAGAGGTTACCGTATTTTCTTTGCAGCTTATCAAAAGTATCACGAGGATAAATGAGGTCAGAATAGATTTCATAAATGATGGTTTTGTGTCTTTGTCGCAAGGTACTAAAAAGACTTACTTTTGTAATATGGCAAATTTTATTTCTAGTCTTCAAAACCCGTTGATAAAGCAAATTCTCCTGCTACAGGATAAATCCCGTGCTAGGAAAAAAGAAAATGCTTTTATCATAGAAGGTTATAGAGAGATACAATTAGCTATTAGTGGTGGTTTTGAAATGCATAAAATACTGTATTGTAGTACACTTTGTTCTCTATCTCAGATACAAGATTTATCACTAGATACTGTTATTGTAGAAGTAAGTGAAGAAGTATACCAAAAAATAGCCTATAGAGGTAGTACTGAAGGTGTTATTGCTTTCGCGAAAGCAAAACAAACACTATTGTCAGACCTCGATTTACCTAAAAACCCATTAATCCTAATCGCCGAAGCTCCAGAAAAACCTGGAAATATAGGGGCGCTCTTGCGCACTGCAGATGCCGCGGGTGTAGATGCGTTTATTCTAGCCAATCCTAAAACAGATCTCTATAATCCCAACATTATACGATCTAGCGTTGGATGTGTATTTACCAATCAAATTGCTACTGGAACAACTTCCGAAATTATCTCATTTTTACAAAATCACCATATTGCAATTTACAGTGCTATCCTACAGGAAGCGGTAGCATACGACACTCAGAACTTTACAGGTCCCTCAGCAATTGTAGTAGGTACAGAGGCAACAGGCCTCTCAGAAAAATGGCGTATCGCCAGCAAGCAAAATATTATTATCCCAATGCAAGGCGCTATAGACTCTATGAATGTATCTGTAGCAGCAGGAATTTTAATTTTTGAGGCCCGCAGACAACGAGGGTTTTGATTGGAGATTGCTTATTGGAGATTTTTGATTGGAGATTGAGAAATTGGGTATTGAATTTAAACCAAGAGCATTATAATAGACAAGAGACAAGAGAGAAACCTAAACACTTTATGAATATAGTACTATTAAACTCCTCTTCTTCTCGACTAATCGACTCCCCCCAACTATCAAAGCACCAACCTACTAAAGTACAAACATACTAACCTACCAACTACCAATCTACTCAATAATCTCCACCTTCATATATACGTTTTCCAGCGGCCACTCACTACCATCTACTTCCAGCTGGTTAATTTTGTCTATCACATTCATTCCTCGAGTGACGCGTCCAAAGACAGTATGATCACCGTTTAAATGATGTGCTCCTCTTTGCGGTTGGACAATAAAAAATTCAAAAGGAGCAGAGGCATTGCTTATATTTTGTTCCGTATACTTCGCGCTAGAAAAGGCGCCTCGTATGTGTTTGTATTTTGATTTGGCTTCGTTAGGTAGTAAGTAATTGCCCATACGAGCACGATTGATAGAAGTTGTTTGCGTGTCATTATTGCCACCTTGTACAACAAAATTGGGAGAAACGCGATGAAATTGAGTTGTATTAAAATACTCATTCTTAACAAGCATAATAAAGTTTGCTCTGTGTAGGGGAGTATCCCTAAACAGTTCCACCTCAAAGTTCCCAAAGCGGGTTTCAAACCTTACCTTGGTCTCTGGATTCTCCTTGCCATACTGCGTTAAAAATGGTTTAAGCTCTGCCTGAGAACCTATCATTGGATTTTGACGAGTTCCTTTTGGATAGGTTTTTTCCTTTTTATCGAGGGTGTCTTTTTGTGCTATTTGAACTTCCTTCTTTGTCTCTTGTGTAGTTGTTTTTTTAGTAGTTTTAGTATCTTGACAACTATAGCTTAGTACTATTAAAAAGAGTATATAAAACCTACGCATAAATGAAGTTTACAGAGTTTCTTGACTTAATTCCAAAAATAAACAATTTGCCTCTTCCTGGAAAGAAAGCACAATTTGAGATGGCTCCAATGGAGCGCATTAAGGAACTTAAAGAAACAGATATTGACGCTCTTAATCCAAGACAGGCAGCCGTAATGGCGCTGTTTTATGAAAAGGATAATGCGGCCTATATCATCTTGATCTTACGTAAGACGTATAAAGGCGTACACTCTAATCAAGTAGGTTTTCCTGGAGGAAAAGTAGAACCAGAAGATAAAAACCTTCTTGAGACTGCTATGAGAGAGACTTTTGAAGAAGTGGGCGTGGCCATAGAAGATATGATATCTATAAAGAAGCTCACTAATATTTACATTCCTCCCAGTAACTTTTGGGTACAGTCGTTTATTGGTTATATGACAAAGAAGCCTGATTTTATCGCTCAAGATGACGAGGTAGAAGCGCTTATAGAAGTACCACTTTCTGAGTTATTAAGTCCTACCTCTGTAGGAGTACATCGTATCACAACATCGTATGCTGTTGATTTAGAAGTCCCTATCTTTAGATTGCAAGATCACGTAGTCTGGGGAGCTACGGCAATGATGCTAAGTGAGATCAAGGAATTATTCAATAAAGCGCTAGAAGAATAGGTTTTGTATATTTGAAGCTCGCTTTCGCGAAAGCTATATAAGAACCATATACTTTTGTAAGAGTCGAGAAATCTTAACTATGGGGCTATTTAAAACAAATCCTTTTGGTCATATTCTATTCTTAAAACGCTGGTTGATACGAATAGCTGGTGCATTAACGCACAGGCGGTATCGCGGTTTTAATGAATTACAAATAGAGGGTTCTGAAATACTAAATAAATTGCCAGAACAAGGAGTACTCTTTGTGTCCAATCATCAAACCTATTTTGCAGATGTGGTGGCAATGTTTCACGTATTTAATGCTTCTCTAAGCGGTCGTGAAGATTCCATTAAAAATATAGGATATCTTTGGAATCCCAAGTTAAATCTTTATTACGTAGCAGCTGGTGAGACTATGAAAAGCGGCTTGTTGCCTCGTATTCTAGCCTATGCTGGTGCTATAACGGTAAGCAGAACTTGGCGAGAAAAAGGAAAAGAAATTGATCGATCTGTTGATTTTAAGGATACAGAAAACATAGGAGTTGCTCTAGATGACGGCTGGGTAATTACGTTCCCACAAGGAACTACAAAACCTTGGAAACCTATTCGTAAAGGGACAGCTCATATTATTAAACAATACAAGCCGGTAGTTGTACCCATTGTGATTGATGGATTTAGGAGATCTTTTGATAAAAAAGGACTACGCATCAAAAAACGAGGAATCTTACAATCTTTTGAAATAAAAGAACCTCTAGTAATAGATTATGAAAATGATAGCGTAGAGAATATTGTAGAGCAGTTAGAATATGCTATCGAACAGCATCCTTCGTTTTTAAAAGTAATTCCTCCAGAAGAGCTTGAAGAGGCAGAAAAATTGAATACTACTAGGCAATGGGAATATTAAAAAAAATAAAAGCGGTTACTAGAAATAGTAACCGCTTTTTCTAGAAGTCTAGTTCCCCCGATCTAGACTTCCATTTTCTTTAATTCTTCATAATTCTTATTAAGTCTTTTTAGTAAAATACCGTACAGTAATCTATAGAACATAAATAGAATCCCTATAATTACGGCCATTAATAATACAAGGGCAAATAAAGCTGTAAGAATGCTACCTCCCGCTAGTTGTTCTGGCGAATGTTGAAGCACTATTACAAATGCGATTACAGATCCTACGGCGAGAAATAAAAGATTAAACCAGATATAATACTTTACTGTTTTGCGAGTACGCAAAATATTTTTCATTAATATCTTTGCCGTATCTGTTGCTTCAATCTTCTTATAGTTTAGGTAAAAGCGAGCAACAAAAAATGCCAAAGCACTATAATTGATTATAAGGAGAATGGTATTGAAGGTGCTCAATCCAGTTTCTTGGACAAATATCTTGTCTTTTTCCTGATTTCCATATAAGAAGTTTACTGCTATCCAGAATACAAACTCTATGATACTTATAATAAAAATCCACTTCACGATAGAAGATGATTTTTTATGGAGCATAGGGTATATCTCTTGTGCTGTAACTCTTGGTAAAGAAGCTTCTTGCTTCTTCCAATCTTGCTTTAATAATTCTAATTCGTCTACCATATCCTTATGGATTTAATATTTTTTTGAGTTTTCCTTTTACACGGTTCATTTTAACACGTGCGTTTACTTCAGAAATACCCATTGTTTCAGAAATTTCTCGATAGCTCTTATCCTCTAGGTATAAAAAGACCAATGCTTTTTCTATATCATTTAAGTCCTTTACCGCAGCATACATAAGCTTGAGTTGTTGTTCAATAGTGTCATCATACTCCTCAGAAGAAATTCTAAACATTACACTATCGTAATCCTGTGTCTTAACGGTACGTTTAGACTTACGGTAGAGTGTAATAGCCGTGTTTAGAGCCACACGATACATCCAGGTACTAAATTTGGAATCCCCTCTAAACTTAGGGAATGCACGCCATAGTTGTATCGTTATTTCCTGAAATAGATCATTGTGTTGGTCTTGATTGTTGGTGTATAACCTACAGACTTTGTGCACAATGTTCTGGTTTTCTTCCAGAAGCATAACAAATTTGTCTTGATCTGCTTTATTCAATGGTTGATTGTTAGATATGCTATTAGTAGTATAGTTGGGTATTATGTTACAGGTAGAAGTACGCTTTCGCGAAAGCACACTCAAAACTATTATAAGATGTCATAGTAAGTGACTGATAATTAAGTGATGTGAAATGGAATTAACAGTTTTTATATTTATCATTTAAACCTTTTCCTTCCAAAATCATAGGGATGGATTTTTCTAATCTCCTGAGTTTTGTAGCTTCTTGTTTTGCGTGATCTATGTGCTCTGCATACTCACGTTGCTTGCTAGGTGAAAGTTTATAAAAACTATGTTTGAGTTCAGAATCTTCTGTAAAAGCACTTTCTAGTAAGGCAGGTATGACAACCTCGATTTTCTTTCTCGTTATTTTTACTTGCTTCCCATCTTTACAGTTTTGGATGGCTTCAAGCACGTATTCTAGGGCAATTTCTTCATCAAGGTCTTCTAGGGAGGTGAAATAAAAAGAGCGCATAGCTTTAGTCTTTCCTTCCTGAGCATTACGAAGGAGTTTGTGGGTATCTTTTAAAAACACACCTTGAAAAAACCAAATTCCAAAGTGTGTTTTGTGAGATGCAATCGCTACCACATTTTTTTTGTTAAGGGTATATGTAGGGAAATTCCATTTCCAGTCTTCCGTAAGCTCTGTTGTACTTAATAATTGTCTTAATCGTAGGATTCCAGATCTCCAAGGGGAGTCTGTGTTAAAATATGTTTCTAATTTATCCTGTTTATCCATACAATTATGATGAACTTACTTTTTTATAAAGCCTAGTACGGTACTATTATTTCCTGTTTTTACTAAGGTAAAATAACTGCCGTGTTTTCATGTTTATTTTTTCTTTTAAAGATACTCAATTTCTGACTTTTGATCTTTTTGACAATTCACCCTCAAAATCTGACGATTGGGTAGAATACCCTTTCGCAAAAGCGTAAACACCCTCATATTTGTCTCATCAATCAATCAAAAATGACCGTAATGAGATATTATATACTACTTATACTCCTATTTTGTAATCTAAGTTTTATCACTTCTCAAACCACAATAAGCGGGAAAGTTACAGATGCCAGAGGTATATCTATACTCGGCGCAAACGTTTTTCTAGAGGGCACCTATGACGGTGCTTCTACAGATGATAATGGAGCTTTTAACTTCACCACTTCTGAAACTGGTGAGCAATTACTAAAGGTTACTTTTCTCGGGTTTGAACCCTACACTTTTTATGCTGGTGTTACTCAAATGGGGGATCTTAAAGTTACATTGCGAGAAGATGTAAACTCCCTCGATACTGTAGTCTTATCTGCAGGTACATTTGAGGCCAGTGATAATAGTAAAGTATCCGTTTTAAAACCGTTAGATGTGGTTACCACTGCTAGTGCTCTAGGTGATTTTGTAGGAGCCTTACAAACATTACCTGGCACATCGACCGTTGCGGAAGATGGCCGTCTATTTGTACGAGGTGGAGATGCTGGAGAAACACAGATTTTTATAGATGGTATTCGTGTATTTACACCGTATACTCCTACGACAAATAATATTCCTGCGAGAGGGAGATATAGTCCGTTCTTGTTTGACGGGATTACTTTTAGCACAGGAGGATATTCTGCAGAGTATGGAGAAGCACTCTCTAGTGTGCTACTTCTTAATACGGTAGACGAGCCTGATCAAAACAAAACAGATATCGGAATTATGTCTGTGGGAGGCTCTTTAGGACATACTCGTAAATGGGAAAAAAGCTCTCTAAGCTTGAGTACTTCATATATAAACCTCGCACCTTATATAGCTGTTTTTCCTGATCGTAATGACTGGGAGAAACCTTTTGAAAGTTTTGCAGGAGAAGCAGTATACCGTTATAGATTAAAAGATGGTCTTTTTAAACTCTATGCTGCGGCAGATGCAAGTAATTTTGAACTTACTCAGGAAGATATCAATATGCCAGATGGATTAGACTTTTCTCTTAACAATAAAAATCTATATGTAAATACCAACTATACGGGGATGTTAGGTGATACATGGAGTGTACGAGCAGGAGGGAGTTATACGCTTGCGCGAAATAGCCTAGGCATTTCAACCACAGATATCGATAACACTGAAAATTCTGCCCACGTAAAAGTAAAGCTCAAAAAGAGATTCTCAAGCAGGTTTAAATTGGCCTTTGGAGTTGAACAATTTGTGACTGATTTTGATGAAGAGTTTAAAGGTGTTTTTGACGATTTTAGCGTTCGAGAATCTTATGGGTTTAAGAGCAATATTTCTGCTGGATTTGCAGAGAGTGATATCATCTTTTCTAAAAAACTAGCTTTAAAAGTAGGTCTAAGAGGGAATTATACGAGTATGTTGGATCAATTTACGGTTTCGCCTAGAGCGAGTTTTGCCTACAAAACAGGAAAGAAGAGCCAGCTGTCTGTAGCATATGGGGATTTTTACCAAAACCCTGGAAATGATTTTTTAAAGTTCTCTCAAGACTTTGAAGCTCAAAAAACACAACATTATATTGCCAATTATCAATACAGTGATAATGGCCGTATTTTTAGAGCAGAGGTCTATAGAAAACAGTATTCCAGTCTTGTGACTTTTGATACTGAGATGGCAACTTTTGACAGTGATTTTGGAAATAACGGTGATGGGTATGCGCAAGGAATTGACATTTTCTGGAGAGATAACACCTCTATAAAGAATATGGATTATTGGGTAAGTTATTCTTTATTAGATAGCGAGCGCCAGTACTTAAACTATCCAGAACAGGCGAGAGCTCCTTTTGCAAATACACACAATCTTTCTGTGGTTGCTAAGTATTTTGTAGAAGATTGGCAATCTCAGATAGGGCTTGCCTATCAATATTCGTCAGGAAGATCTTTTACGAATCCTAATCGTGTGGGGTTTTTACAAGATCAAACGAAGGCTTTTAATAGTTTAAGTTTAAACTGGGCGTATTTGCTAGGACCTCAAAAAATACTCTATGCTTCTATTAATAACGTTTTAGGTTTTAATAACATTAATGGATATCAGTATAGTAATACTACAGATATAAACGGGCAATTTGATAGACGTGCTTTAACACCCGCAGCAGATCAATTTTTCTTTGTAGGCTTTTTCTGGACCATAAGTGATGACAAGACGAGTAACCAATTGGATAATTTGTAAGAATTAATTAGTACAATAAAAAGCCACTCGAAAGAGTGGCTTTAATTATTCTATATACATAAACTATGATGGCTCGTGCCCATAAATATCTGCATACAAGTCTTTGTACATTCCTTTAATAATCTTACGACGTAACTTCATCGTAGGAGTGAGATGGCCATCATCTATGCTCCATACATTAGGTGTAAGTCTAAACTGTTTTACCTTTTCCCACTTTGCAAAACTCTCATTAGCCTCATCTACTTCTTGCTGGAAGCGCTCTAGTATTTTTTCATTTGTAGTAATGTCGTCATTGGCACCAAAACTTATACCTTTCTTTTTTGCCCATTCGTAGACAAATTCAAAATTAGGTTGCACTAGGGCTGCAGGCATTTTTTCGCCTTCTCCTACAACCATCACTTGTTCTATAAAGCGAGATTGCTTAAGACGATTTTCTAACAGTTGCGGTGCTACATACTTTCCACCAGACGTTTTGAACATTTCTTTTTTACGATCTGTAATTTTTAAGAAGCCTTCACTGTCTATCTCTCCAATATCGCCAGTATGGAAATAACCATTTTTAATGACCTCTGCAGTTTTCTCAGGATCTTTATAATATCCCATCATCACGTTAGGACCTTTTACAAGGATCTCACCATCATCTGCAATTTTCACTTCTACATCTTTAATAAGTTTTCCTACAGTACCTATTTTAAAACCTCTGTTACGCATATCGTTTACGGATACAACAGGAGAGGTTTCCGTAAGGCCGTAACCTTCCATAATACCCATATCTGCTGCGTTAAATATTCTTGCAAGCCTTGGTTGTAAAGCGGCACTACCAGATGCGATTACTTTAAGGTTACCCCCAAGTGCTTCTTGCCATTTAGTAAAAATGAGTTTTCTGGCTATACCTAGCTTACGTTCGTATAACCAACCATTTTGCCCGTAAGGCTCATATTTTAAACCTACATCGACTGCCCAAAAGAATAGTTTTTTCTTTATACCCGTAAGATCTGCGCCTTTTGCAATAATCTTATCGTATACTTTTTCTAAGAGCCTTGGTACAGCCGTCATAATTTCTGGCTTTATCTCCTTGAGATTATCAGAAATAGTTTCAAGAGACTCTGCAAAATAGATGGATACGCCCTTATACTGGTACAAATAGGTAAGCATACGCTCATAAATATGACAAATGGGTAAAAAGCTAAGTGCTTTTACGTCACTACCTTCTGTAGGGACTCTGTCTGTACTAGAAACTGCATTACTTACAATATTTTTGTGAGACAGCATCACTCCTTTAGGTCTTCCAGTGGTTCCAGAAGTATATATTAAAGTAGCTAGGTCATCTGTTTGTACTGCATTTTTTCTAGCTTCTACTTCTTCTTGATTTGAGGTATCTGCACCTAGGTCAAGAACTTCCTGCCAGTTTGCACAATTACCTAATTCATCAAATGAATAAATACCTTTTAAGGTAGGTACTTGATCTTTTATAGCTGCAATTTTACTATAAACTTCGGTACATGATACAAAGGCATAAGTGCTTTCTGAGTGATTAAGTACATATGCATAATCTTCTTCAGAAATTGTAGGATACATGGGTACATTTTGTGCTCCTGTTTGTAGAATTCCTATATCACATATGTGCCACTCAGTTCTATTAGTCATAGAAATGATGGCTATTTTGTCATTTGCTTGAACGCCTAGTCGTAATAAACCTCTACTTATGGCGTTTGCCTTATCTATATACTCTTGCGTTGAGGTAGCTTCCCAAACGCCGTTTTTCTTTGTATTTAGTGCTCGTGGAAGGGGGTTCTTTTCCTGTTGATAATAAGGAAAATCAAATAGTCTCGTAATTTCCATCTTTTAATTTAGGTTTTCATGCAAAATATGAAAAATAGATGGGTTTTCTTAATCAAAAATGAAATTCAAATGCAAATAACAGAACAACTATGTAAAAGAAGTCCTAAACCATTAAGTATTTGTTAACTACGCATAAATTAACTTTTTACAATTTTAAAGGTACTAGTGTTGGTAGCTGTTTTTAAGGTCACAAAATACATGCCTGTTCCAAGCATTTGGAGTGAGATAGTGCTGTTACCTGTAATATTTTTGATGTTTTTTACTTCTTGCCCTAGTATATTATGAACTTGTAATTCATAATTCTCTATTTGAGATTGAATAGTTAAGGAGTTTTGTACAGGATTTGGGTATAATGAGAATGCTTTCGCGAAAGCGGTTTCCTCTACCTCCAATACTTCGGCATTAAGAACATTAATTTGTAAGTCGTCAAAGTAAAAACCATCACGTGTAACTGCGCCGTCCGTAACTAATTGAAAACGAGCAGTAATTGTTTCTCCCAAATATTCACTTAGATTAATCTCTTCAAAAGTCCAATCATTAAGAACACCTTGATATAGAGGCTCTCCTTCGGCCTGATTACTATTTCCAGTAGTAGTAAGATTACTGCACTGGGGCTGCCAGCTGGCTCCGTCGTCTGTAGATATTTCTAATTGAACATAATCCCAACCAGCCTCTGTATTATAACGTGTGTAAAAACTTATGGAAGCTGCACCAGCTTCAGAAAGGTCAATAGACTGAGCTATTTGTATGCTGCTATTTGTATTGTTACTATAGTTTCCTCCAGGGCTGTCTGTTATAGAACTGGATGGAGATTGAAAAGTGGTGGTGGTGGTACCCCAATCATTAACTTCAAAATTAGCAGTACTGCTATCTCCATTGTCTGCAAAAGGCGTTTCAGGAGTTCCGTATATAGTTGTAAAACGTTGAGTTAAATCATATAAACCATTATTTACAATAATATCAAAAGTGATCACTTCACCAATTTCAATAACGCTATCTAAGGTAAGGTTCACGTTATCAGTTTCTGAAGCTAGGGGCTCAAGGCTGTTTATTGAGATTGTGCCATTAGTATCAATAATATTTTCTGAAATGGCCACTGTGTTTATCGTAAAACTTCCAGAACCATTTACACCTAGTCTTTTAATCTCAAAAGGAATATCAAGTTCTAATGCTTCTCCGGCAAACAAAGGTGTTTGTGCTGTGAACTGTGCAAAGTTATTAGTCATTTGTGCTGCAGTAATATTCTGATACATCATTTCTTTGCATACAGGATCAATATCACTTGCAGGCGGCCAGAAAGAGGTGCCTACTTCTGGAGTAAAAGATAATATCTGATTATGTGTACCCACAGTACCATACATAAAGTCGTCACTATCTCCGGAGAATGGAAAATCCCTTAGTGGAGTATATCCATTACGAGATGTGAGTTCTTCCCCTATAGCTGCAAACAGAGCTTCGTCTGGGGTAGCTACATCTGCATATGAAAAAGGATAATATAATAGTTGTCCAAAAGTATGACTATTAAGTGCTATTACGAAGTTATGTTGTTCTACAAACCATTTTACAGCTTGGTTTTCTATTTCCGAAAAAGGGCCTGTACCGTGATACGTTGCACTATTGGGATTAGAGGAAGATCCAGGGCCACTCCAACTTCCATTTGCAGGATTGCCACCTATATGATAATCATAATTTCTATTATTATCTACACCACTACCACGCCTGTTTTTACGCCAAAATCCGCCACCGTTTGGGTCTGTACTTTCGTTATGTAAATAGCCGTCAGGATTAACTACCGGAATGAAATAAAGTTCTGTGTTGTCTACGATAGCTTGAATTTCTGGATCCGATTCATAGTTTTCTAATAGGTACCACATGTAGTATATGTTTTGCATAAGGGACATAGGCTCTCTCGCGTGGTGTATAGAGGTGTAGAGAATTTCTGGCTCGTCTTCGTCTGTGTCTGGATGATCACTTATACGCATCCACTTGATACCATTTCCACCTATAGATGGCGTTACAGAGGTGTCCGTATTTCCTTCGGTTAGAAAGTTACTTATATTAGAAGCCTCGCTTATCAAATTGGGATATAGATCACGCATTTGAGCAAATTCATCTAAAGCTTCTTGATAGGTAAGATACCCGCCCATAGATCCCTGGTTAAAATTTACTGGGGTTGGGTAGGAGTCATCATCATTACAGCTTGTGTTTGAGGTATTTCTAGTGCTTCTAGTTTGAGATGCGTTTTGTTCTAAAAAATGCGCTTTGAGATCTGTTACTAAAACTTCTATTTCATAGCCTTCTTGACGTGCTCTGTCAAGATCTTGCTCACTAAATTCTGAAATCATAAAAACACCTTCCTTGTGAAGTGCGTGATCTGCGTATATACCTAGTTGTGCTAGTTTGTCAAGATTATTTTCATCTTGAAAAGTGATTTTTGCACGTTGGAATAGTGAAGAACTTTGTTGGGCTTTTGCAAAAGTAAAAAAAGCGAAAGCAATTAATAGCACGTATATTCTAGTCATAATAGTGTTGTTGTGTACAAGAGGTTACACTTATTTAACAACGCTAAGGTAAATATTCCTATGGTAGCGCTAAGGAATTAATTTAAAAGAGTCTTCACTGTCGTCAAAAGCTATAATTTCTACAAATCCTATATCTATTGAGTAATATAATTCGTGTTGAAAACCTGATATAATGTAAACATTAGTATATGTAATTCCGTCTAGATTATAGTTCCCAATAAATTCTGGAACACCATTTGCGTTTACTGATTTCCCTGTATTGCAATCTGTAAACCCTATATGTATGTCAAAATCAATAGTATCTTGAGCTCTTACAAATATGCTTCCAGAACAATCATTCTCAGATGTGAATTTTACTCTAGTTCTTTCGTAAAACTTATCTGCTGGTACTCCCAAAAAAACCATCTGACCTGGGCCATTTCCTAATCTTATTGTTTCAGTTTCAATTTCGGTGATTGTAAAATTTAATATGTCTTCTGTGGCTTGATTTTCCAGCTGAAAGGTTTGACCTACCTCATAATTCACAAAGCTTTTTGCTTCATCGCTTAACAAATAATAGATATCATCAGGTTTACAGCTGTAAAGCACAAGTATTGTTAAAAGTAAGAGGATTTGTTTCATGACAAGTGATATACTCTATAGATAGTACAAAGCTGGATTGGTTGCGTAAGGCAAATTCAATAATCAGAAATAACCCATTTGTCAGGAGTTTTTCTCCACCCAAATTCTGGCGTTTACAAAGGCCTCTAACCAAGGACTTACTTCATCCTGCTTAATAGTAGGATAGTGAGCCCAGTTCCAAGGGAAGGTTGATCGCTCTATATGAGGCATTGTTGCAAGATGTCTTCCTGTTGAATCACAAATCATAGCGGTGTTAAAATCAGATCCATTTGGGTTTGCAGGATATTCTTCATAACCATATGTAGCTACAATATCATAAGCATTTGCACCCATTGGTAGATCAAATCTTCCTTCACCATGAGAGATCCAAACACCTAATATAGTTCCTTCTAGGCTAGAAAGCATTACACTATTATTTTTTTTGATTTTTACAGAAGTAAAGTTGCTCTCGTGTTTCTCACTGCGGTTGTGTCTCATTTTTGCTAACTTCTCGTGTTCTGGATTTATAAGATCCAGCTCTAAGAAAAGTTGACAACCGTTACATATACCCACAGAGAGTGTGTCTTTACGAGCAAAGAAATTTTTAATCGCTTTGTTTGCTTTCTCATTATACTTGATCGCTCCTGCCCAACCTTTTGCACTACCCAGCACATCACTGTTAGAAAATCCTCCCACAGCTCCTAGAAACTGAATGTCTTCCAGTGTTTCACGACCCTCAATAAGGTCTGTCATATGCACATCCTTAACATCAAAACCTGCTATGTACATAGCGTTTGCCATCTCTCGCTCTGAGTTACTTCCTTTCTCACGAAGGATAGCTGCTTTAGGTCGTTGTGATGTTGTATTTATATCTGGACGTTTTCCAGTAAAATGTGCTGGGAACGTATATCGTAATGGTTGGTTTTTATAGTTGCCAAAACGTTCTTTTGCTAGTCCATTTGCCGTTTGCTTGTCATCTAATAAATAAGACGTTGTAAACCAAGTATCACGCAGTGAAGCTACATTTAAGCCAAGCTCGACTCCATTATTTTTAATAGTGAGTTCGGCAGTATTTGTTACGGTTCCAATTTTTCTAAACGCTACTCCCTTAGCCGTTAATACTTTTTCTACTGATGCATCTTTTGCTTGAAAAACAATTCCAGCATTTTCTGAGAAAAGAAGTTTTATAAGATCACCTTCTCCAAGGCTTGTGAGATCCAATTGTGCTCCAAGATCTACATCTGCAAAGCATAATTCAAGGAGTGTCGTTATGAGGCCGCCACTTCCTATATCGTGACCCGCCAGTATTTTTGAATCCTTTATAAGCTGTTGTATGGTGTTAAACGCTTTCGCGAAAGCAGAATCATCTACCACACTAGGTGCCTCGTTTCCTATAGCCTTACATACTTGTGCAAAACTAGAACCGCCCAATTTATGAGCATCACCAGACATATTAATATAATAGATATCTCCTCCATCTTTTTGAAGAACGGGTTCTACTACCTTATTAATATCATTGCAGCTGCCGGCAGCACTTATTACTACAGTACCAGGAGCTATAACATCACCATCTGGATATTTTTGTTTCATAGAGAGGCTGTCCTTGCCTGTGGGTACATTGATACCTAGGTTAATGGCCATTTGAGAAATGGCCTCTACAGCTTTGTAAAGGCGCGCGTCTTCACCAGGATTTTTGCAAGGCCACATCCAGTTTGCACTAAGACTTATACTCTTGAGATTGTCTGTAAGTGGTGCCCAGATGATATTAGTAAGTGCTTCTGCAATACTATTCTTACTTCCTGCTACTGGATCTATAAGACCAGAAACAGGAGAATGCCCTATAGAAGTAGCAATACCCTCAGTACTCTTATAATCAAGCGCCATAACTCCTACGTTATTGAGCGGTAATTGTAAAGGACCTGCACACTGTTGCTTTGCCACACGACCACCTACACAGCGATCTACTTTATTAGTAAGCCAGTCTTTACAGGCTACGGCTTCTAATTGTAATACGTGTTCTAAGTATTCGTGAAAGTTTTCTAATTGATAGGTAGGCTCCTTATAACTCCGGTTTACGGTAGTGTCATTCATTACCGTTTTAGGAGAACTACCGAACATATCCTCTAGGTGCAAATCCATAGGACTTTTACCTGTGGTTTTACTTTTAAACGTAAAGCGATGATCTGTTGTAACTTCACCTACATTATACATAGGAGAACGCTCACGATCTGCAATGCGTTTAAGTGTATCTATGTCTTTTGGACCTATTACGAGTCCCATACGTTCTTGAGACTCATTCCCGATAATTTCCTTAGCAGATAGGGTAGGGTCTCCTACAGGTAGCTTGTCTAGGTCTATGTTTCCTCCTGTATCTTCTACTAACTCAGAAAGGCAATTAAGATGTCCTCCCGCGCCGTGATCGTGTATAGAAACAATTGGATTCTCTGCGCTTTCTACCATCCCACGAATGGCGTTTGCAGCACGTTTTTGCATTTCTGGATTGGATCTTTGAATGGCATTGAGTTCTATACCGGTGTCAAATGCACCTGTATCTGCACTTGAAACAGCTGCACCACCCATCCCAATACGATAATTTTCTCCTCCTAAGATTACAATCTTGTCGCCGTCCTTAGGAGTGTCTTTTATAGCTTGTTCTTTCTTACCATATCCAATACCGCCTGCTTGCATAATGACCTTGTCATATCCCATACGGTGACCATCTTCTTCGTGCTCAAAAGTGAGTACAGAACCTGTAATTAAAGGTTGGCCGAATTTATTTCCAAAATCAGAAGCTCCATTTGAGGCTTTTATCAAAAGGTCTATTGGGTTTTGATACAACCATTTACGTTCTGCCATATTTTGTTCCCAAGGTCTATCTTTTAATAAACGAGAGAATGGTGTCATATAAACAGCCGTACCCGCAAGTGGTAATGATCCTTTTCCACCCGCAAGCCTATCACGTATTTCTCCTCCAGAACCTGTTGCAGCTCCATTAAAAGGTTCTACTGTTGTAGGAAAATTATGTGTTTCTGCTTTAAGCGAAATAACACTTTCAAATTCTGTCTCTGTATAAAAATCTGGTTTGTCTGCTGTTTTTGGAGCAAACTGAGTTGCCTTGGGACCTTCAATAAAAGCTACGTTATCTTTATAGGCAGATACTATGGTATTTGGATTTTCTGCAGATGTCTTTTTTATCAGTTTAAATAATGATGAAGGCATCTCCTCACCATCTATAATAAAAGTTCCATTAAAAATTTTGTGACGGCAATGCTCGGAGTTCACCTGGCTAAAGCCAAATACTTCAGAGTCGGTAAGCGATCGACCTATTTTTTGAGCTACACCTTCTAGGTAGGCTACTTCTTCTTGAGAGAGTGCTAGTCCTTCTTGCTCATTGTATGTCGCGATATCCTTAATAGGTAGTATTTCTTCTGGCTGTACTTCTATGGTAAAAATCTCTTGGTGTAATCCATCATATTTTTGAGAGATCATAGGGTCAAATTCTTGCGAGTGTGCTTTCGCGAAAGCAAACTCCTCTATACGCACAATTCCCTGGATACCCATATTTTGAGTGATCTCAACTGCGTTTGTACTCCAAGGTGTAATCATTGCTGCTCGAGGACCAATAAAAAAAGCATCCATTGAGGACGCTTCTATTTTGGGAGAGTTGCCAAAAAGCCATACTAGCTTGTTGACGTCCTCTGATGTTATTTCCTGAGTAGTTTGAACCGCGTAAACACGGTTAGAAGGGTTTCCAAAAAAGTGGATCATACCTAAATTTTTGTGCTGTTTAAGAAAAGATCAAATTTAATTGATTTCTTGCTAAAAATCACATTTAATACTTTGGTCTTTGTAGGCTTATGAACATGATTATCAACTAAAAAAAATTCTTTAGGGTAGGAATTTCTTTATAAGAGTACCTTTATATGTAGCTTATCGATGTAAAATAAATTTTAATCGATATCTTTATACAAACTAAAAAACTACATTTTCATGAAAAAATTTTTACTATGCATCATCATATGCACGGTTAGTGCATTAAGTTATGCGCAGCAGGCTGCTCCAGCTACGACCATAGGAGAAGGTACTTATTTAGGAAAAAGTATTCCTTTAAGAGATTTTCCAATAATTGAGGACGCAGTTGCCGGAAAAACTAATTATAAAATTATACCTAATAATTTTCCAGTAAACGATTTTGAAAGCCCTAATTCATTACCAATAGGTGGGGATCCTATTCGTCAGACAGAGGTTAATATAGCACCAAATCAACGTAATCTAGAATTAAGTTTTGACGGTCCCAATGTAGGGGAGAGTGGAGGAGCTGTGCCACCAGATCCTTCTGGAGCGGTTGGACCTAATCATTACGTAAGTTCTGTAAACCTCGCTATTAAAGTATATGATAAAGATGGAAATGTTCTTGCAGGACCCACAAGTCTTGGAAACTTTATTGGGGATGGACAAAATAGTGGCGATCCAATAATAATGTATGATCAATTAGCAGACCGTTGGTTTGTAAGTCAATTTAATACAGGTACAAACGGACTTGCAATAGCAATTTCTGAAACTCCAGACCCAACTGGGGCCTATTTTTTATATGAATACTCTTTGGATAGTTTTCCAGATTACCCTCACTATTCTGTGTGGCACGACGCATATTACTTGACGGCCAATAAGGGAGGTGATAATATTTTTGCACTAGAAAGGGATGCAATGCTTGCCGGAGAGGCAAATCCTCAAATTCAAGGATTTACATTGCCAGGAGTGATTAATAACCCTAATACAGTGTTTAGTCCAGAGCCGGCTTATTTAATAGGAACAGATTTTGATCCTAATGCTCCAGGATATATTACTTATCTACAGGATGACGGCTGGGGAGCAGCGTTTGATCACCTAAAAGTGTGGGAACTGGATATAGATTTTAATGATCCAGCAAATTCTTCTGTTTCTGCACCATTAGAGATACCAGTAACTCCATTTGATTCTTTCCTAGCACCTTTTGGATCTGGAGAATTACAACAACCAGGAACAGGTAATCGTATAGATATGATTACGGGTGTAATTTCTTATGCGGCTCATTACAGACGTTTTGAAGATCATAACTCGTGGTTAGTAACGTTTAATGTGGATGTACAAGAAGATAATAATACAGCTGGAATTCGTTGGATCGAGTTGAGAAATACCGATACTGATGACTGGACTGTTTTTCAAGAAGGTACGTATGCACCTGCCGATGGAAATAGTAGGTTTATGGGAAGCGGGGCAATAGATGCTCAAGGTAATATAGGTTTGGCTTTTAACATAGGTGGACCTGAACTTCCAGTAGGTGTGGCATATACAGGAAGATTTGCAGATGATCCACTAGGTACTATGACTGTTGCAGAGGAGACGATTATCGATGGAGTAGGAGTACAAACTACTACTAATAGATTTGGAGATTATTCTCAATTGTCTATGGATCCAGATAATTTTACTTTCTGGCATATGGCAGAATACTTCACTTCTAATAACTCTTGGGCTACACGAATAGGTGCTTTTAGACTTACAGGAGGATTTGCTCAAGATATAGGAGTGACTGCGATCACAACACCCAATGATGGTGCACTAACAGCCACAGAGTCTGTAGAGGTGCTTATTAGAAACTTTGGAACAGAAGATAAGACAGATGCAGATATTGAATTGAGACTAGACGGTACTCTCGTAGCCGAAGAGACGTATGTAGGGGTCATAGCGGCAGGAGAATCTGTAACTTATACATTTACCCAAACGGTAGATATGTCTGTAGAAGGGCAAACATATTTATTAGAAGCAAATACGGTATTTGATGGGGATGAATTTAATAGTAATGATGACGTAACTAAAGAGGTAAAGCATTTGTTTGCAAACGATATTGGGGTTACGGAGATCATTGCTCCTGTAAGTGGAGAGAGTTTATCCGATGCAGAAAGTGTGACAGTTACCTTAGAGAATTTTGGTTCTTCTGAGCAAAGTAATTTTGATGTTACTTTTGATCTTGATGGTGCCATCACTACAGAAAATGTTCCTGGCCCATTAGCTTCTTTGTCAACTACAGAGTATACTTTTACACAAACTGTTGATTTATCGGCATTTCAATCTTATGAACTTTCTGTGAGTACATCATTACCAACTGATGGTGATGTGACTAATGATGAAGCGAGTGCAACAGTTAACAATTCATTTTGCCAGCCAGACGGGAATTGTAGTTTTGGAGATGGTTTTACATTATTTCAAATAGGAGATATTAATAACCCTTCAGGTTGTGAAGGATATGGTGATTTTACTGACCAATCAACAGAACTTTTTCAAGATGAATCTTATGATCTTACGGTGTCTACTGGTTACGGTGATCAGTTTGTTAGTGTATGGATAGATTATAACGATAATTTTGTTTTTGAAAATGATGAGCTCGTAGTAGATAACTTTGAGATTGCAGATGGACAAGCAGGTGGAAATTATACTGAGACAATAACAGTGACTATTCCAGCTGGAGCTACTTTGGGCGAGCACATAATGAGAGCTAAAACAAATTGGAATGGGCCAAACACGGGAGATGCTTGTGCGACGGTTACTTTTGGAGAAACAGAAGATTATACCGCAAACATACAAGAACCGTTAAGTATAGAAGAACAGCAAATAAATGAAGGTTCACTTACAATTACTTCTTTACCGAGTAATAATTTTGATGTTAAGTTAAATACCGAGTTCCGAGATGTTATGTTCATAGCGGTTTATAATACGCTTGGGCAGCAACTTACTTATAAGCCTATCGCTCAAGTAGATGGTGGGTATAGAATGAATCTCGATATGTCTGCAATGGCATCTGGGGTGTACCTAGTGAGATTAGGTAGTAGAGACCCGCAAACATTTAAGACTGCTAAGATTATTGTGCAGTAATTTTAAAGACAATAATAGATTTTATAAAAAAATGCCGCGTTTTTGTGCGGCATTTTTTTGTTTAATAAAAGTAAATAAGCTTTTATTTTATGATAAGCTTTCTAAGATCATTATCTAATTTAAGTAAATAAATACCTGAAGAGAGAGCGCTAACAGAAACTTCATTTCGTAATCTTTCCGTTGTATTTTCGATCATCATTACTTTCTTTCCTAGTAATGAATATATTTCAATAGTATTGATAGGCTGTGTAGCTTTTATAATTACTACATCTTGAGCAGGATTTGGATAAACATTAGTGATGGTAGTGTTTATGTTATTAGTAGATAATGGACCCCATTTATCTTCTGCTTCTGGACCCCCCCAAATATTGGTTGCTAAAATAGGATTGTCTATAAATGGGTTTCTATTTCCATAGGTATTTTCTAGAAGAGGATTTCTCTGTTCTTCCAGTGCAGAAACTGGGTCATCCACATTCCATTGTAAAAATAGTTGTAACATATCTGTATCTCCTTGTGTAGCGCCGGTTCCCACAAGTGAAGGGAGACATCTATCTCCATAACGAACATACATATACATCATTGCTCTTGCTACATCTCCTTTCCACTCGTCACCAGGGTACCAGAAGTCTGTATTTATTGTTCCAGAGTTTCCAGTACTATCGGTAAATCTTTTTGATCCTCTTTGTCCATTGCGTTGTACATCACTAGGTCTTAAGTTGTGAGGATCAGCTGCTATTCCAGTTGTTGAGTTATTAGCATTGCCCATAGGAGGATTTGCAAGACTTCTTGGAAATACGTGTTCTCTGTTGTATTCACAAGGATCTCCTCCAAAAAGTTGATCTGCTCGTGTTCGGTCAGTTGTACAGTCGCCGTCATTGTCATTATAGCCATACACTAGGAGTACTTCAGACCCATTAGTAGGGTTTTCGTCTGTTGTAACCACATCAGCAGTAAACTGTCCGTAGGTATAGCTTGTATTATACTGTGACAGTGTGTTTTGAAGTGCATCATACAAATCTTCTCCCGTTAAATAAACAGGAGTGTCATCGTAATACGATTGCTGGCCAAGAGAGATAAATGGAATTAGTAAAGCGAGTATATTTATCTTTTTCATTAGGTCTTGTTTTTAATTTTGCTTTCGCGAAAGCAATGCCATATAAAATCCATCATACCCAGTTTTATAGGGACTTATTGTTTCTTGTTTATCAAGCTTAAACTGCTTTCCTTGCGTTGTTTTTAAAAATTCTTGTATCTGAATTTCATTTTCTCTGGGCAGGATAGAGCAAGTGGCATACACTAATTTCCCACTAGCTTTTACTAGTTTGCTATATTTTTCTAGTAAATCTGCCTGTCGCTCAATTACTTTTTCTACAAAATCTGGTTGTAGTTTCCATTTGAGATCTGGATTTCTTTTTATAGTGCCTAAACCAGTACAGGGGGCATCTATAAGCACTCTATCTGCCTTTTCATAAAGTTTTTTATAGGACTTTGAACTTTCTATTACCCGGGTTTCTATATTATGAGCTCCTGCTCGTTTTGCTCTTCTTTTTAATTCTTTAAGTTTACCTTCATAGATGTCCATGGCTATTATTTGACCTTTGTTTTCCATTAAAGCTGCTAGGTGAAGTGTCTTTCCTCCAGTACCCGCACACATATCTACAACCCGCATTCCTGGGGCTACATCTAGAAACCTCGCTACTCTTTGTGAAGAAGCATCTTGTACTTCGAAAAACCCATCCTTAAATGCTTTAGAAGTAAATACATTTTTTCGTTCTACGAGTTGTAAAGCGTCTGGGTATCCTTCAGGAATAATAGTGTCTATATCTTGTTCTGCTAGAACTGCTCTCAAATTCTTTGGGGAAGTTCTAAGGCTATTTGCTCTAAGCACTACAGGTGCTTGAGCATTAAGCGCTGCAAGTTCTTTATCCCAAGTATCTTTTAAGGCGGCACGTCCTAATTCATCAAGCCAGTCTGGTATGGACTCTTTAAACTTCCTTATTTTTGAAAGTTCATCAAAACGTCCTTTTATACGTCTTGTTGGAACAGGTTCTATCTGTTTCCAATCAGGGATTTCAATCCCTCGTAGTGTAGCCCATACTGCAAAAAGCCTAAAAAGATTAGGTCTGCTGTAGGGTTCTTTTACCTCTGCAATCTCAGAGTACAAACGTTTCCAGCGTACAATGTCGTACACTGTCTCTGCTATAAAACTACGATCTCTGGCCCCCCATCGTTTGTCGTGTTTTAGTACTTTTTTTAGGACCTTATCTGCCTGATTACGCTCGTTAAATATTAAATCGAGCGCATCTACCGCGGCAAAAACAAGATTTCTATGTAATTTCATAATATTTTTTAACGGCTACAAAGGTATTGCTTCCAAAATTAATAGCTTTATTTTTATTGAAAATTACCCTATGAAATATCTACCAATTCTTCTCCTGCTACTTTCACTTTCTTGTAAAGACAATAAGGAAATTAAACGTGGCCCAATTACGACCGTGGAGAGTCAAGTTATTTTTCAAGATTCTACCAGTATTAGAGCTTTAGAAGTTATGGAAGAAGATCTTGTATTTGCAGGAAGTAATGGAATTTATGGACATTTTACATTTAGTAAATCGAAGGGTGTAATGGCTCCCAGAATAGCTCAAAAGAATATAGGTAGTATAGATTTTTTAGATAATAAACCTGCATTTAGATCTATCGCAACTACTTCTACGCATGTTTACTTACTGAGTATTGCTCAACCAGCACTATTATATAAATATGACAAAGAAACGCACTCAACAGACTTAGTGTACATCGAAGATGTGGAAGGCGTTTTTTATGATTCTTTAGACTTCTGGAATGATAAAGAGGGCATTGCTATGGGTGACCCGGTAAATGGATGTCTATCTATTATTATTACTCGCGACGGTGGTACTAGTTGGAATAAGATTACGTGTGATCACTTGCCAAAATCTGTAATGGGAGAAGCTGCTTTTGCAGCGAGTGATACTAATATTAGTATTTATGAGAATCACACTTGGATTATAACGGGAGGAGTTAAATCCAGAGTTTTGTACAGTCCGGATAAAGGTAATATTTGGAAAATTTATGAGACACCTTTAAAACAAGGTAAAGAGACAACAGGGGGTTACTCTATTGATTTTTACGATGAGAATAATGGTGTGATATATGGAGGTGATTATTTAATGCCTGAACAAAATGAGGGAAATATAGCTATCACTTCTGATGGAGGTAAAAATTGGACCTTGGTTGGTGACAATAGTAATCAGGGATATAAGAGTTGTGTGCAATATATACCAAAGTCTAATGGGAAAGAAATGGTTGCAGTAGGGTTTACGGGCATATCCTATTCTCAAGATCATGGAGCCACTTGGAAAGAATTGTCTAAAGAACCCTTTTTAAGCTTCCGATTTTTAAACGATAGTATTGCTTTTGCGAGTGGAAGTAATAAGTTGTCGACACTCTCCTTTAAGCGTTACTAGTTCTTTTGAGGTCTTCCTCTTTTGTTTCTTAACTCTCTTATGAGTCTTCTCTTAAAATCTTCTTCAGCCTTAAAAAAGGCTAGTACTTTGGTTACAGGGAGTATTTTTTTGAGTTGCTCTGCGAATTTAATTTTATAAAGCGCTCTTTCTTGCTCAACCTCTAAAACGGTAGTTAGCACCTTCTCTGCCTGCGCATCTGTAAGATTCCCTGTTTTTTTATCAGACGATCTAAGAACGGTAAATTCTTTCTTTCTAAGTGTTTCCATTTTTTTATCAAATTCATTGTAAATGGGCCAGAAGTCTTGAGCTTCTTTTTCGCTTAAATTAAGTCTTTCTGTTAGAAAGCCTATTTTAAAGGTTCTTATGCGCTCCTCTCGTTGCTCCCTTGAACTTTGGGCATTAACGGTCATAATGGAACTTAGTATGATTAATAATATTACTGCTCTCATATTTTTATTCAATTAACAAATCGTAAGGATTTGTATAAGTTTCTAAATAGTTAATTAATTCATCTTCCTTTGTATTGCTATCTCCTTGTATAATTAAATTCAACTCTTCTTCAGTAAGTAAGGCAGTAATGTCTTGTGTATATAAGTCTACGCTTTCTGAATATAGATATGTGGCAATATCATCTGCGTCTAAAGAGATCGTGTCTGCTTCACTTTTACTGTAATATAGAGTTAAAAAAAGTAACATAGCTGCTGCAATACTTATGGAGGGCCAATAGCTCCCTTTTGCCTTTAAGGGAATTACTCTGGTTGTCGCTTTTTGTGTTTGAGGTATGCTTAAAAGCTTTTGCGACAATCCTTCAAAGTAATCCTCAGGAACTTTATAACCAGCTGTTTTATCCCTGCCCTGCATTTCTTCTAGCGCGATTTGAGAGTAAAGCCTATCTTGAAAATCTTCAAAGTAAGTATCTGGTAACTTACATTTTTCTTCTTCCTTTTCCATCTAAACTTTGGCTTTTATAAATTCTGTTATTTTTTTAGTTGCGATATGGTATGAGCTTTTTAAGGCTCCCACTGAGGTATCTAAAATTTCACTCAAGTCATTATAGGTATGGTCTTCAAAATATTTCATTCTAAATACCTGTTGTTGTTTGTCTGGTAGTGAATTGATCGCTTTTTGTAATGTTATTTGAATTTGATCGCCTTCAAAGTATACATCGCTTTTTAAATTATTAATTGTTTGCTCTTGTAGTTCTCTACTAGAAATCCCTTGTCTTCGGGCTTTTTTATTTATAAAAGTGATTGCTTCATTAGTAGCAATTCTGTATAACCAGGTGTATAATTTACTATCTCCCTTAAAATTTTTAATATTCCTGTATATTTTAATAAAAGTGTTTTGTAAAACATCATCTGTATCGTCGTGATCTTTTACCATATGTCTTATATGCCAATACAACCTTTCTTGATAGTTCTGTACTAACAAGTTAAAGGCCTTATCAGGATCTGACTTTAATGCTATTATTAAATCTTCTTCTTTAATAAGTCACTTCTTTAACTGTTAGACGGTAAAATAAATAAAAGGTTTAATCTTTACAGAGAAAAGTAAAATTACGACCATTAATTCATTAAGAGAATAAGCTATTATTTCAAATATAAATCGATTAAAAGCAAATTATGTCGATAAAAAACACAATTTTATTTGTGTGATAAAAAATATCAGTATATATTTGATCTGTTATTGCAGTTAAGAAAACATCTAAAATCTCTGATTCTATGTTTTTTTGAGTCAAGCAAAAAACAATTTTAGTGTTATACGCCCCAATAGTAACATTAAAATAAATTAACTTAACCTTAGAAAAGGCTATCCATACGGATAGCCTTTTTTAATGTACTAAACGAGTTCTATAATTATTCAAATGATTGCATCTCTACAAGCTTGTGATACACTCCTTTTTTGTCTAAAAGTTCGTTGTGTTTTCCTTGCTCGATAATTTTTCCTTTTTGCATAACCAGAATTAAATCTGCGTTCTGTATGGTACTTAGTCTATGAGCAATTACAATAGATGTACGATTCTTCATCATATTTTCTAGCGCCTTTTGAACAAGCTGTTCACTCTCAGTATCAAGCGCAGAGGTAGCTTCGTCTAGAATCATTATAGGGGGATTTTTTAATACTGCACGAGCAATGGACAAACGTTGCTTTTGCCCTCCACTTAATTTATTCCCGCTGTCCCCAATATTGGTATCTATTCCCATAGGTAGATCTTTTACAAATTCCCAAGCATTTGCTACTTTAAGCGCATCTATAATTGCCTCATCTGTTGCTTCAAGGTTGCTTAGGTTTATATTATTACGAACGGTGTCGTTAAAAAGGATGGCATCTTGGGTAACAAGTCCCATTTGATCTCTTAAGCTCTTTTTGGTGATATTTTTTATATCTAGCCCATCTATTTTAATACTTCCTTTAGTTGCATCATAAAAACGGGTTAATAAGTTTGCGATAGTACTTTTTCCAGAACCAGACTGTCCCACGAGTGCTACAGTTTGCCCTTTTTTTATAACCGTGTTAAAATCATTTAATACTATTTCGTCTTCATATGCAAATGAAACGTTCTCTAAAGAAATATCTCGATTAAATGTCTGAACATCTCTTGCGTTTGCAAGATCTCTAATAGAAGATTCTGTTTCTAGAATTTCTAAAATTCTCGAAGCTGCTGCATCTCCTTTTTTTACAGAGTAGCTCGCTTTTGCTATAGCTTTTGCCGGTGTTAGAATTTGATAGGCAAGCCCCATATAAGCAATAAACGTAGCTCCATTAAGGCTATCATCACCACTTAGCACCATATTGCCACCATACCATAATAATGTACCAATAACAGCAATACCAAGAACTTCACTAACAGGTGAAGCCAGATTTTGTCTATGCGTTAGATTGTTACTGTAATTTTTAAATCGAGTAGTAGAGGCTTCAAATTTATCAAGCACCCTTTTTTCTGCACTAAATCCTTTTATAATCTTAAGATTAGCCAGTGTTTCTTCTACTAAAGATAGAAAGTACCCTTGTTCAACCTGCACAAGATTTGATTTCTTTTTTAATGATTTGCCGATTCGGGATATTATAAATCCAGCTATCGGAATAAAAATGAAAACAAATAGAGTAAGCTTGGGACTTATGAAAAGCATACTTACTATGGCAAAAATAATATTGAGAGGTTCTCTTATAAATAACTCCAGAATACTCAAAAATGAATGCTGTACTTCTAGAACATCAGACGTAATACGTGCTATAGTGTCTCCTTTGCGTTTTTCTGAGTAAAAACTCAAGTTAAGATCTAAGATGCGTTTGTACATTGCATCCCTTACATCTTTTAACACGCCATTTCTTAAGTAGGTGATAAAGAAATTTGCCAGATAGCCAAATAGGTTTTTAAAGAAAAAAACTACGATAACTACAAAGACCATCACACCTAAAACATATACTTCACCGTGTTCATCTATTTTAGTGTTAATGACGTAATTAAGGCTATCTTCAAGAAATCCTTTAATGCTATTTGCGCTTTCATAAATAGGTTTTTCCTTAATAGGTTCTACTTGTTTAAGCAGCACCGTGAGCATAGGAATTAGTGAAATAAATGAGAGTGTCCCAAACAAGGCATATAGTATATTAAATAGGATATTGAGAACACCATACTTCTTATAGGGCAATGCAAATTTGAGAATCTTTTTAAAGTAGTTCATATAGGTTTTTTACGCTTTCGCGAAAGCATACTTAGACTCCAAGGTCACTTTTTATGCCAAGAATACGTTTGTCCAGCTTGTCTGCAATACTGTCATATTCTGAAACCGAAGTAAGTGGTTCACAAACGCTAATGTAAAATTTAATTTTAGGCTCTGTACCACTAGGTCTTGCTGCTATCTTACTACCATCTTTAAGGTGATAAATAAGTACGTTAGATTTTGGGATGTCAATATCTTGAGTTAGGCCTGTGACAATATCTTTTGCAGTAGATGTTTGATAATCTTCAATGCGTGTTACGGAACTTCCATTTACATTAAGTAAAGGGTTTTCTCGAAGATTTACCATAGTTTGTTTAATTTCTTCAGCGCCTTTTTTTCCTTTTTTAACAAGGGCAACAAGAGCTTCTTTATAAAAACCGTGCTTTACATATAGTGTTTTTAGTTTGTCATAGAGAGATAGGTTTTGGGCTTTTGTTTCTGCAGCTATAGTACAGGCCAGTAGGGTAGCGGTTACTGCGTCTTTATCTCGCACAAAATCTCCTACCATATACCCAAAACTTTCTTCACCACCTCCTATAAAATATTGCTGGGGGTGATCTTTAATCATTTTTGCAATCCATTTAAAACCGGTTAGACCTACTTTACATTCTACATCATATGATGCTGCAAGTTTCTCCATCATAGGGGTAGAAACAATAGTAGAGCCCACAAAAGGAGCTGCAGGTGGGTTTTTGCTTTCGCGAAAGCGTTCTAACAAATAATCCGTCATCAAAATCATAGTTTGATTTCCATTGAGGATTGCTAGTTTTCCATCGTCACCTCTTACGGCTATACCTAGTCTATCACAATCTGGGTCTGTACCTATTACGATATCTCCTTGCACTTTTTCTCCAAGTTCTAAAGCCATTTTTAGAGCTTCTGGTTCTTCTGGATTAGGAGATTTTACGGTTGGGAAATTACCGTCTGGAATTGCTTGCTCTTCTACAATATGCACATTGGTAAAACCCGCACGTTTTAAAGTTTCTGGAATAAGTGTTATGGAGGTACCATGTAAAGAGGTAAATACTACTGTAAGATTTTCTTTTGCCGCTTCGGGCGTATTAAAAGAAACATTGGCAATACTGGCGTCTATAAACGCATTATCTACGGCTGTGTCAATTAATTCTATGAGATCTGGATTTGTATCAAACTTTATATCGCTAAAATCCAGAGAATTTATAAGTGTTATGATCTCATTGTCTTGGGGTGGTACGAGCTGCCCGCCATCTTGCCAGTATACTTTATAGCCATTATATTCTGGAGGGTTATGGCTTGCAGTAAGCACAATTCCGCAATGGCATTGAAGATGTCTAACTGCATAACTGAGTTCTGGAGTAGGTCTTAATGAAGAAAATAAATAGACTTTTATACCATTTGCAGAGAACACATTTGCTACTATCTGTGCGAGTGTATCGCTATCATGGCGGCAATCGTAAGCAATAGCTACCCTCAAATCTTCTCCGATAAATTTTTTCTTAAGGTATAGTGACAAACCCTGAGTGTTTTTTCCTAGAGTATATTTGTTTATTCTGTTTGTTCCTACTCCCATAATCCCTCTCATCCCTCCTGTACCAAAATCAAGATTTTTATAAAAACTATCCTCTAGTTCTTCTGGGTTGTGAGCTATAAGCTCTTTTATTTGGTTTTGAGTATGACTGTCAAAACTTTCTGTAAGCCATTGATTAGCTTTATCGAGAATTTCAGAATTGTGGTATACCATAATAAAGAGTTTCCACAAAGTTACGGTTTTGTGTTAATTTTTATCGGAAATTACTGCTTTATACCTTTTATATGTGATATTTGACTTTGTGAAGACTAGGCTCCTTTGTATACTTTTAATTATTGCACCTTTCGTTCTTTTGAGTCAAAGAGAGATGGCAAACTGGTATTTTGGGTCTAATGCTGGCTTGGACTTTAATAGTGGAAATCCTATCCCTCAAAATGACAGTGGTATTAGCACTATAGAGTGCAGCAGTAGTATAAGTGATAGTGATGGTAATCTTCTATTTTATACAAATGGTGAGAGAATTTACGATCGCGAGTTTAACACTATGGCTAATGGGGATGGTATTTTAGGTCATAAATCTTCTACATCTGGAGCCATAATAATCGCTGATCCTGGAAATTTAAGTAGATACTATGTGTTTACCTCAGATGCTGTACAATTTTATCAAGAAAATCCCGCAATGCCTGTTGGTAAAGGGTTAAACTATAGTGTTGTAGATATGTCTCTTAATGGAGGTTTGGGAGAAGTTGTTTTAAAGAATGTTAATTTACTACCACAAACATCAGAAAAATTATCAGCGGTTTCAAGAGGAGATGGAACTGGGTACTGGGTTGTCACGCATTTCGAAGATAGTTTTTATGCTTTTTCTATTACGAACACTGGTATTGCTCCTGCGGTTGTAAGCACAATGGGGCCTTTAATTAATGATTATAATAATACTAGAGGATGGATTAAGTTGTCTCCAGATGGATCAAAAATGGGTGTAGCTCATTCTATTTTTGAGCCGTCTTTAACGGGATCGTTGCATTTGTATGATTTTAATGATCTTACAGGAGAGATATCTAATGAGACACTAATCGACAATGAGTTGGTATACTATGGAGTTGAGTTTTCATCCAACTCAGAGAAACTATACGCAAGCGCAAAAATTCCTTTGACCGGGGGTTTTGTAACTGGAAATATTCGCATATTTCAGTATGATGTAGCAAATCCATTCGTTAGTTATATGATAGCGGAAATTGAGAGTGATGCTCTAAGTGATATTGCTGGAGCTTTGCAGATAGGTATGGACTGTAAAATATATTATACTAACGCTAATAGCGAAATATCTGTTATAGCAAGACCCAATAGAAATAACGAGGCTGCAGATTTTAGATTTGGAGCAGTAAATTTAGGGGCTGGCAGTAGTTCCTTAGGATTACCCGGATGCGTGCAGTCATTTTTTGATAATATAATAGAGTACGATGATTTATGTTTTAATGACGAAGTTCAATTTACACTAAACACCATCAGACCTATTAATACGGTTATCTGGAATTTTGGAGATCCTACCAGTCCCAATAACTTTTCTACTATGATTTCCCCCTCTCATATGTATACCGCAGCAGGGAGTTATGTTGCGAGTGTAAACGTAACATATGCAGATGGTGAGGTTCGAGAATATCAAAAAATCTTGTCTGTAATAGAAACTCCGCCTCTCCAAGGTACTATAATAAGGCAGTGCGATACAGACGGGACAGATGATGGTCTCTCTCTTTTTAATTTAGAAGAGTCTATTCCCAATATATTAGATGATGAATTATTAGAAACAGCTCAGGTGTCCTTTTTTGAGAATGAGTCTGATGCAGCAATAGGTATAAATGAAATTGATAATATATTTTTTTATCCTAATCAAGTAGATGGTCAAGTTGTATATGCAAAAGTTGATGCGACATTAGATTGCTCAATCATTGTTCCGGTGAGTCTTGAAGTACAGGCTAATTCAACACCTCCAGATAGAGAAAGAGAAATTTGCGGTATTGTAGGTAGCCAAGAAGACGTGGTTATTGTGGTTAATGAAATTCTTATGGAGCTCGATATTGATTATCCTGGCCTGGATATTGCACTTTACCAGAGTCTTGATGATGCAATATCAGAAGCAAATGATTTAGAAGGATCCCCAACAGACTCTTTAAATAATTTAGATGGGATTTATTACCGTGTAGAAAATGACACAGGATGTGTTGCGGTTGGATATTATATTTTAAATGTATTAGAAGCTCCAGAGATATTTAATTCGACAGTTGTTTTATGCGATATCAACGATGGGGTAGAACTTTCTTTTGAAGAGAGTTTTGATACTTATGAGTGGGAAACAGGTGAGATAACTCCAATGATAACTGTTTTTGAAACAGGCACTTATGAGGTCATTGTTTACAATGCTGCTGGCTGCCTAGATATTGCGACATTTACTGTGGTGGCAGCACCTCAGTTTGATGTAGAAATAATAGTGAATGATTTTCAGCAGAGTAACTCTATTAACGTATCTGTTACGACTCAGGTAGATGAGGTTTTCTATTCTTTAGATAATGGTGCTAGTTTTCAAGAAAATTCAACTTTTAGTAACCTAGTTCCTGGTACTTATTCTCTAATAGTTAAAGATGGTGTAGGGTGTATTGAGATAAATGAGACTATCGTAGTACGAGGAGCACCTCGATATTTTACCCCTAATGGAGATGGGTTTAATGATTTCTGGCATGTGAAAGGGAAGGAAAATTACCCTGGGCTCTCTATTACAATTATGGATAGATTTGGAAAAAGAATTACGAGTTTTACCAGTGCTAATCAGGGTTGGGATGGCACATTTAATGGTCAAGAGATGCCTTCTAACGCATACTGGTATCGCATCTCATATGAGGGCAAGGAGTACTATGGTCATTTTTCTTTAATAAGAAGAGGTAGCTAGCTCACTTCCTTTACTTTGTAACGCGCTTCTTCATTGCGAGATCTAAGAATAAGTTCTCCTAAAAAACCAGCAATAAATAGCTGAACTCCTATAAGCATAGATACCAAGGCTATGTAAAACTGAGGCCTTTGAGTAATAAGTCTACCTGTAGGATCTAGGTACAGCTTATCAATACCAAGGTATAGTGAGAAGCCAAAACCTATTACAAACATAATGACACCTAAGGCACCAAAAAGGTGCATCGGTCTTTTCCCAAAACTTGATAAGAACCAAATGGTTAGTAAGTCTAAAAAGCCATTAATAAATCGTTCCATACCAAATTTTGTTGTTCCAAATTTTCTAGCCTGATGCTTCACCACTTTTTCACCTATGTTTGCAAACCCAGCATTTTTTGCTAGGACAGGAATATACCTGTGCATCTCTCCATACACATCTATAGACTTTATAACCTCATTTTTATAGGCTTTAAGACCACAATTAAAGTCGTGTAACTTTAAACCACTTGTCTGCCTAGCAGCCGCGTTAAATAATTTACTAGGCAAGTTTTTTGCAATAATAGAGTCGTATCGTTTTTTCTTCCAGCCAGAAACAAGGTCATATCCATCTTGAGTAATCATCTTATAAAGCTCGGGGACCTCTTCTGGATTATCTTGTAGGTCTGCATCCATTGTTATCACCACCTCTCCTTGACAGGCTGCAAATCCTGCGTGCAAGGCTTGAGACTTCCCGTAATTACGGTTAAAACGTATTCCTTTAACTTGAGTATGCTTTCGCGAAAGCGTTTCAATAACCTTCCAACTGTCATCAGAACTTCCGTCATCTATAAATATGATTTCATAAGAAAAACCATTGGCTTCCAGAACTTCTGAAAGCCAATGGTATAACTCTGTTAAAGACTCTTCTTCATTGAGAAGAGGTATCACAATGGAAAGCTGCATAGTTTACTTTTAAGCGTCTGCGTAAGGATTTTCTTTTTTCATAGCAAGCCCTGCAATTAAAGAAACAATAAATCCGAAAAATAAACCTACTACAAGTTGTATTCCAACAAAAAATCCAGTGTTCATAAATGGTTTTGACATTTCAAGACTTTGATCTATTTGCTCTTCACTTGCATTACCCATTTCTAGAGCAGCTTCTCTTTGAAAGTCGATATATTGTTCAAAATATGTAGGCTCTATAACTTCAGTAAAAATTACAAAATAGATAATTCCCAAAATGGAAGATACCAGCGCAATACCAATACCCACCTTCAAGGCTTCTCCAAGTTTGAGGAAACCATTATTATTTTTTTTAAACTCTTTTAAACCATAAACGATAACAGCAATAAGTATAAGAAAACCAATAAGTTGCATAGACCAGTGAGGTTGAAACATATTACTACCTACAACGTAGTTGAGAACGTTTAGTAAAATAGAGACCACTCCTAAAATAAGACCATAATTAATCATTATTTTTTTTGTTGAAGCTTTTACATTTTCCATAATAATAAGATGATTTAGTTTGATCGGTTAGTATACAAATATATTAAAACGTTACATTGCAAATAGGATTTGGAGAATAGTTATAATTTTTAGGGTTGAATAGTAGTATTTAGATAAAAAATAATTAAATTTGCACCTCGAAAATTGCGAAAGATAATATTTGAACGATATGAAAGCAGGTATACACCCAGAAAATTATAGAGTAGTAGCTTTTAAAGACATGTCTAATGATGATGTGTTTTTAACAAAATCTGCTGCAGATACAAAAGAGACTCTTGAAGTAGATGGAGTTGAGTATCCATTAATAAAATTAGAGATTTCTAGATCTTCACACCCTTTCTACACAGGAAAAGCAAAGCTTGTCGATACTGCTGGTAGAATTGATAAGTTTAAAAATAAGTACGCTAAATTCAAGAAATAAGTTTAGATTACTAAAGATTATAGTATAAAACCTCCCATAAGGGAGGTTTTTTTTTGATTTATAATAGGGTAACTGTGTTTTATGAGCAATTAAGGCATACTTTGAGCTAATTTAGTCATGGCTATGCATTCTTGGCTATTACCTTACTTAAAACATATTACATTGTCCAGATAGCATAGCGGCGTCTCTTTTGTTTCACTTTATGGTTTACCCTTAATTATGTGTTTGTAGGTGTGATTTTTGTAGACTACAATAGCAGTATTAAGATCGCGCTTTCGCGAAAGCATAACAATAAAAAACCCACTCAATTAGAGTGGGTCCCTTATACTAACTAAGTAGTATGCAAATTAGTGAATAATTAACTTTTTAGTAATGGTGCCTGTTTGTGTTTCTAGATATATAACATAGGCGCCAGTACTTATACTTGTTACAGGGAGAGTAATCGTTGTGCCTTCTGAGTTAGGAGTCCATTGTTTTATTATCTGCCCTAGCATAGAATATAAACTAGCATTAGAAATAGTTAGAGTATTGTCCTTATTAATAACTATCGAACTGCTGTTCTGGTTGTAATTTACAGTAAGGTCTATGGTATTTATTTCTTCTAAGTTTTCTGCGATAATGACAGCATCAGTTTGTTCATTTGATTCATCGTGACTTTGGTCGTTACTTGAATCAGTATCATTACTGGTAGTTGTATTTTGATCTTGATTTGTGTCTCCTGGTGCAGTCACAGTATCATCTGTTTTGAACACGATATAAAATCTATCATTGTATGTAGCTGGTGCTAAATTGATCGTAAATGGTTGCTCCTTAAGGTTCGTATAAGTATCTAGCAATGCATCTTTCAAATATACCTCTGTAAGCAGGTTCTCATTTTCAATATCAGAAATACTTATTGAAGAAATGCCTGTAGAGTTTACTTTTACTTGAAGTGGTAATTCCACAATATTATCTACGTGAGGTATTACTTGTATTACAGCTTGTGCGTCACCAATCATCCATTTCATATCATCGTCAGGTCCTCCAGGATTTATTCCATCAAACATGCGATCATATTCAAATGTAGTTTTTTCATCTACGGTAAGAAGTATTTCTCTGTGATACTGATCAGGAGAATCGTATACAAATCTAAATTTCTGCCTTTGATCTGGCGCATCGTAATATGTATCATCTCGTGATTGATCTTGAGCATTTGCACCATCATTTTGATTAGCATTAGTATGACCACTAAAGAAAAAGAAAGATGAACCTGAGGTTTCTCTAACAAAGTTTCTTTGAGAGTTGTTAAAAACGATGGTGCCTGTAGAGGTTGCTTCTGTAAAGAAGCCTTGTCCTACTGGTATATATCTTCCTGGTGTTTTTGTTCCAGAACCTGTCTGATCTACAGAAGGGTGACTCGCTGCTGGCACACCACCACCTAATGTGTATGTAGCGTATCCAGCTTGATACCCGTCAATTACGTGCGTATTACCTCCCCAATGCTCCCAGAAATATAAGGTTCCGTCAAGATGAGGATTATCCACTATAAAGTCATCTGCATCTAGCGCTGATGGAAATGGGTTTCCTACGAAATATTGATTACCCGCAGTAATATCTAAGTTAATTTCATCTATATCTGTACTATTGTTAGGCTTTCCTCTATAAGTATAGTTTTGTGGGTCTGTTATACCTCCGGTACCTGGACCTTTCATAGTATAACCTTCACCTACTTCCATCGTTCCAGAAGGTCCAACGTATTGCCAAGCTGCATACGTGTTTGCAGGGTTGTTTGCATATTTCCAAATCCAATATGCACTTATGGTGATAGGAGTGGTTGCTGCTCCGTTATATCCTCCAGAGAATAACATGGAAGTTGGACTATTTACATTGCTACCATCTAACATCAAGCTAGACACCGTATAATTTTGATTATTGGTAGATGTATTTATAGTGCTTACTGGTGCACTCCATCCATTGTAAGAGTAGGTATCTGCAGTACCTTGCTGATCTCTTTCAATGCTTCCAGCACTACTAACGTCCAAATCACTATTTTCTGTTTGAACTAATTGAGATTCTCCTACTAGGTCTAATAATCCATCTAATTTGAGGTAATGAGAAATCTCAATTTTACTATCATTTTCAATAGATAACTCATTGCTCTGTACATCAAGACTAAGAACAGTATTATTAGAATTTGTTATTACGTTATGAGCCGTTTGAACAATATTCCAATCAATGGTAAAAGTATTGTCTGAGATTGAGGCTGCTCCTGGAAGCTCTTGAGTGCTTCCATTATTCCAAGTAGTGGCAGATGTCCAATCCCCATTTAAAGCAGAAATATAGGGTAGGGGAGCTGTTTGAAAATCTACTGTTTCCAAATTTTTAATGGCAGCTACTAAATTACTATTAGATTCATCTTTAATATTAGTAAAGGTATACCTGTTCATTGGGAAATATCCAACTAAATTGTTTGCCCAAGTGGTTGTTGCAAATTCATTTTTAGAAATTGTAGTAGGGACAATTTTTCCACCTACGAAGGTGCTATTATCTTCAATTTCTTGATTCATTATAAATCGCAATTGATCTGTTGATAATGCAATGTCCCAAACTCTTACTTCATCTATAGCTCCTTGATAAAAGTCTGATGTAATTGTGCCGTCTGCAGCTCCTATAATGAAAGATTGATCTGTTCCAATGGGAGCGCTCACAGTAGAATCCGTATTGTCTAAAAATCCATCGATATAGAGATCTATAGTTGATGCACCGTCATATATAAATGCAATATGATGCCATTCGTTTTCAGGAATCGGGACTGTAGATTGTATGTCCTGTGTCCCTAACCCATTAATCCAAGACATCTCTACATGGTCATCATTTAATATTGAAATATCATAACCTTCAGAAAATGCGGCGTCTCTTTTTGAAATTATAGAATAATCATTATTAATCCTTTTAATCCAAGCAGATATAGTAAAGGCACCAGTGCGATCTAACGCGTCACCTACATCTAAATAGTCTTGAACTCCATCAAAGGAAACTGATCTTTCATAAAAATATTCAGGGGCATATCCAAAGGTGATATATTTAGCTCCGTTAAAATTGTAAGTTGTCTCTAAATTAGCCCCATTAAGAGTCATTATTCTATATTCTGACGTAGGACTAAAAGAGGGTGTATCAGACACAAACATCAGGTAATCTCCCGGAGGGGATAATGTTGCAGAAAGCGATATTTCTGGAATAGAGACTTTGACAGTCCCTACCGAGCCAGTTTCGACCACTTTCCATATCCTTTCTACAGCTGTAAAATCTACCACAGTATTGAGACCAGGAACTCCATTACTCAAATCTACTTGTATTGGATCTGCTGCATCAAAAGATTGATTGTTATTACCCCACATTAGGAAATTCTGGTTCGTAAATTCGTCAGGATTAGAATTAATATTTTCGTTATTTGTAGTAAAAATATCGGTAAGCCCCATAGTAACCACTGCGCCTGGGTTACTGCTTGTAGACTGCTTTTGATTTAATCCAGAGGCATCATCTCTTCCGATACCCGCAATGTCATAATTGAAATTGAAATTGGCATCACTACTCCAAATTGTGTTTCCATTGGAGTCTACATAGTTTTCATCACCTTCTCTTGTTGGAGTAACACTATTAATACTATGTAGTGTGACTCCATTTTTTATAGCAAGGTATGATTGAATACGTTTTTGATCAAAAGTGGATGCAGATGATGAATAACTTATAAACTCGGTTATTTGTCCGTTAAACCAAGTTGATATGTCCGTTCTATTCAAACCTGCATAACTTACACCTAGACTAAAAGGCGAATTAATGTAATCTGTATATGGTAATACAGATCCATTAGAAGCAAATCCATCTGTATTATCTACTTTTATACCATTCTTATAGATTTCAGAGGAAGTACTTCCACTGTTAGCTTTTATATTAATTATTATAACCTCATCCGTATAAGAGTCTGTTGATGAAGAATACGCTCTACCATACGATGTATTAGGTGTTCCAATACTATTAGGTGTTGTTCCTACCATATGTGATAGCATATTATCTTCTCCTGTAAATCTTATGGAAATATTTCCAGTCCAAAATCCACTTCCATCTTCAGAAAACTGACTATCGGAATTCCTGCCACCAAGTACTCCTTCGTAAGCACCGGAGGTAGTACCATCTATAGTACCTTCTTGTCTTAGGACAATCCAATAATCTTGAGAATAATAACCTCCCTTACCTTTTAATTGGGTTCTATTTGCCTCATTAAAAGTGATAACTGGATTATGGTTGATATTATCAATTTGGCTATCAAAATAAGTAGGAGCATTCTCATTAGTTATTAATGCATCATTGTCCTTGGCTTGGTCTGACCATAAAGTTACTTGAGAACCACTTGCGGCTGCAATCCCAGTATCTGCCTTTAGCCAAAGTTCTAAATTGGAAGTAACATCTGCAGGTCCGTTTGCAGGGTCGGTAATTGGGACCATAGGATTACCGGTAATTATGAAGTTGTCAAAATTAGCTCCATTATCTGTAACACCATCTCCATCTGACGCAAAGCGTACTCTGAATCGCGCAATAGGATTATTGGTAAGGATGGGAGGAAGATCAATAAAGCTTACACTAAATTGGGATTTTGAAGCGTTAAAGGACGAGTCATTAATGTTAGACCACCCATCTACTTCGTTTCCTAGACCATCGGCATCTGTTTCATTATACCATTTATTAGCAGCAGGCTCTGCCGTTGTTCCTAAAACATTCCATGTTGCGCCGCCATCTGATGAATATTCAATATTCATTGCGTCATCCACATCATTCTGTAAATCAAAACGAACATCAATTTGTAGTCTTAAGTCCGTAAACCCAAACAAATTGATTACAGGACTTGTAGCATAGGTATCACTATTATCAACGTAGTTATTGTAGGTACTCGTGTAAAAATAGTTGCCATTACCCGTAGTTTCCCCCGCGTTCTGTCCATATGTCCATACAGTTTGTCCTCCAGGATTTGTGACTGCCCAACCACCATTATTTGCATCGAAATTCTCATAATAAACTGTATAATATCTATTAACGGGGTTAATTCCTTCTCCAATTATGTCAAAATTATAAGGACTTTCATCTGCATCGTCATTGGCAATTGTTATCGTAGCTACATGAATGCCCACTGTGGTAGGTTGATACGTTATTTGAAAAATCGTATTATCCCCAGCGGTTATTGTATTAGAGGGAATAGTCACTACTGAAAATTCACTAGCCCCTGTTCCCGTAATTGTCACATATGGAGAAGTACCAGTTAATGTTAACAAACCAGTGCCAACATTTTCAATTGTAAAATCTGAGGTTGATGCTGTTCCAATTTCAATAGTGCCAAAATCTGTACCATCGGCAGTATCAGGAAGTATATCTCCATCTGGAATCGTTATATTATTTCCTAGCACATCTATTTCAGGAATTAAGGTTGCTGCAGCAAATCCGGTAATATCAAAGTTATAAGGATTTTCATTTGTATCATTATTTGCAATTGTTATTGTGGCATCATGAGTTCCACCAACAGTTGGGTTATATGTAACTCTAAAAATTGTTGTTCCTCCGCTAGACGGTATCGGTGATGTAGGTGCGGTTGTAAGAGTGAATTGTGCAGCCCCAGCTCCTGTTATAGTTACATAAGGTGAAGGATCTGTTAATATTAAATCTGATGAGCCAGTGTTGGCTATTGTAAAGTCTGTAAAGGTTGAGCTACCTATTAATAAGTTGCCAAAATCAGTACCATCTGTAGTGGAAGGCGTATTATCTCCATCAAGGATATTGTTATTTAATCCTATAAGACCTATTTCGGGCTCGGGACCTATCCCCATTCCAGAAATAGAAAAATTATAAGGGTTCTCATCACTATCATTATTTGCAATAGATAGTGTTGCTGTATGAGTTCCTCCTGCTAAGGGCGTGTAGACTATAGCAAATGTGGTTGTCCCTCCAGACATTCCTATAGTATTGTTAGGTATAGTAGTTATTGAAAAATAAGGTGATCCAGTAATTGTAACATATGGTGATGGGTCTGTTAAACTCAGATCTAAATTACCAGTATTGGTAATGGTAAAGGTATTTGAGTTGACATTTCCTACCGTTACAGTACCAAAATCTGTATCGTCTATGGTATCTGGTGTAGTATCACCATCCATAATACTAATACCTAATCCAGAAACATCCATTTCTGGAGTGGGAGCAGTAGAAGCACCTGTTACACTAAAATTATATGGATTTTCATCACTATCATCATTAGCGATGGAAATGGTAGCGTTATGAGTACCGCCTAGTATAGGAGCATATGTTATTTCAAATGTGGTTGAACCTCCACTAATAGCAATGGGACTCGATGGCACTATAGTTAGTGTAAAGTATGTGGATCCTGTAATTGTTATATAGGGAGAAGGATCAGTTAGATTTAATGGTAAATTACCGGAATTTGTGATTGTGAATAGATGACTTTCAGTCATTCCAGTTGTTAGCGTTCCAAAATCAGTATCATCTAAGACACTAGGAGCCACATCTCCATCTGCTATACTTGTTCCTAATCCAGTTACATCCATTTCTGGTGCTGGAGTGGCTGCAATGACATTTATAGAGTAATCCTCAACCTCTCCTGCAAAACCATTGTCCTCATCGCAAGAACCAGAAAATGCTCCATTCCGAGAAGAAACCCTCATTCTCGTAACACCAGGAATAGCAGTGATAGGAACGGTTATGTTTAATGGAGAATTAGAGGTAGCTCCATTCGTGCTATTAGTGGTACTTCCCAAATTATACCCTTCTGTGGCATTGTCAAAAATAAAATCTTGATTCCAATCAATCCAGGCATAAACAAAACTTGTTGAATTGCCATTTGTATTTACTTGAACCGTTAGTGGGTGTACTTCATTTTGAACCACATTGGTGGATAGTGATGTAAAATCAGAATATCCGATGGCTTGTGTGGTGGTATTATTATCTATGGTATTGAAGTTGACTCTTCTGATATTAGTATTTGTGAGACTTCCCATAGAGCCACAATACTGCTGTGTATTTGTCACATTAATATTGTCTATTGCCATATCACTTCGTTGGCCCCCTCCAGTTGTTCCACTAATTCTAACGTTAATCGTATTGCCCGCAAAAGCAGTCAAGTCTATTATTTCTTTTCTCCATGCACTGGTGTTAGCATTTTGTTGCTGCCCAGAAATTGAAAAAGCTGGTGTCCACGTACCACCTGCATTAGAACTAATTTCTACAACTATAGAGCCTGTATTAGATCCATACATATGATAATCAAAAGAGAAATAGGCTTCTGTTTCAGCAGAAAGATCGATACACGGGCTCGTTAGAATAGCAGTACTATTTGGGCCTAAATTACTTCCACCATTATTAGCCTCTGTGTACATATACCAAGTACCATTACTAGCAGCGGAGGGGCCTGTATTATTAGATGCTGTACCATTTGCGTCTCTTGTCCAGTCTCCATCGTCACCCCCATTTTGAGTCCAAGCACCGATACCCGTTTCAAAACTTTCGGAATACGGGTAGGTGTTAATAACAGTACCAGTACAAGCAACGGGTGTTTCATCATTAGCATATATATCTAATGGGCATAAGAAATATGTTATTAGCAAATAAGTAAGTAGGACAATAAGACTCTTATCTGTCTTCTGAGTACTTTTTTTCATAACGTAGGTTTATACTGTATCATAATTGGGGTAGTCAACAGCTGTTTGGGACTGCTAAGTTAAAAAAATACTTAAATCTACAATGGATAAAATGTTAAAAAAGTGTTTTTTAGCTTGATTTTGTGTATTTCATCGATTTTTTTTAAAATAAACTGAAATAATTGTTAACATCATTTTTGCTTTTGCAAAAGCAAAAAAAAGACCCCAAAAAGAGGTCTTCTTTTACTTTTTTAGAGAATTTACATCTTATTTTTTGGATGTTTTCTTGAACCTAATATCGCTCCTACCGCGATCCCAACGACTACAAAACCATCTATGGGAGCAACTGGGGCTTCATCATCTACATCATCAGGAAATGTTATTTGATTATTGCTAGTAGCAGCAAGACTACTAAAGCCTATTGTTAACATCAAAAATAAGCATAATGTATATAGGGTATTTTTAGTTTTCATAATTGAGATTATTGTTTAATTAACCTGCGGGTTACAGAACCTTGATCAGATGTTAGTTTAATAAAGTAAATACCGTTCCTAAGAATGTCAAAACCTGAAAGAATAGTATCTTGATTAAATTGTTGCACTTCCTTAATAACAGACTGTCCTAAGATATTTGTGACATTAATAATCACATCAGAACCTGCTAAATCATCAGAAGTAATGTGTAGCTCATTACTAGATAAAGGGTTTGGATACATTGAAAAATCAAAAGCATTTACATTTTCTGTGGATAGTTGATTTTCTCTAAATGTAATTTTAAATCGATCACTAGCAATACTTGCATCATTGGTGTCATCTACTGAGAATGGGATTACGTTTTCTCCACTCGTCAATGGAATTTCATTTCCAGTAAATGCATCATTTAGATAAGCGCCCACGTCATTTAAACCTTGTTGATTGATAACGAGTGTATAGTCTGATACTTTATACGAATTATTAAATAGAGGGATCTCATCTTCTTGAGTAGGTAAGAACCTTCGCTCTACACTTAAGGTTGCATCTCCGTTTTGTATTGCCATATTTTCATCTAAGTTATACCATTTGGGCGCGTCTTTGAGATTGATAGAATTACTATCGTCTGGTGAAAATATGATTACAAAGTTGTCTTGTAGTTTGCCTCCTGAGTTATAAGAGTCAGTATGAAATAGTTGTCCAATGATATGGGCATTGTTCAATATTGGGTCATTTTGGTCAGAACTTTGACCATCAAAAAAGACACTCGTATTTTGTCCTACTACCTTATCTGACTCGGTAAATAATATGCTGGTAGAATTATCACCTACCGTAGTAGCTGTAGTAACAAATGCCCCTTGTCCTGGTTGAAGATAATGGTTAGCTGCAGATCCAGCTCCATTAGAAGACCCTGTTCCAGTTAGCAGTACCGTTACGTAAGCCCCTCTAACACCTAAAGTAGGATCCCAAACATAATATTGGTTTGTATTAATATTAGTAGATCCCGCTACTACAGTATTCATATCAACAGAAGATTGATAAGGATTTCCAAATAAATTAAAACTTCCTGTCGTATGATTAAGATCTCCACCAGTAGTTGTATTGTTTCCAATAACTAATGTTCCTAGTGTTCTTAATCTAGTATCTGATGGAGTAGCACTATTAGTTGTAAGGTTGACGTCCCTACTTCCGCGAACCATTAATAAATAGGGATTTCCAGCAACTAGTGTATTTGTGTCAGTATCTGTCACTACCTCAAAAGCCTGAGAAGTATTATTTAGAGTAAATAGTGATGGGTTTCCAGAACCAGTGGCATCAAAACCATTAGCTCCACTAGTAGATCCAGTTATATGTGTTCCGTAACCAGGATTAGGATTTAAATTATCTACTGGAAAATTAGTACCTGTATTGTTTACTCCTTCTTGCCAGTTGTCATTAATGGTTGTAGTGGAGGTTACGGCACTTGACATAAACCTAAATGCTCTTCTCGCAGGAATAAAACGCTCAACAATAACATCTCCTAAAATAGATCCTGTAGTTACTTGATTGATCATCGCTGTTTCTGTGGCAGAGCTCAAAAAAGTAAGATTACCTCCACTGTCTATAGTTCCACTATTTAAATTAAGTAGAGTATTGATGGCAATAGGAGAGTTGAGTGTAACTGTTGTTGTATTGTTAGTAGTTAATGTGGATACCTCAAACGATCCATCGATTGCTTGAGCAGTATTGCCAGTCATTATTAAGGTCGCATCTGAGGCGAGTAATGTTCCAGAATTTGTCAAGTTACCTTCTATTGTAAAGCTTGTAGTGCCTAGATCTAAACTCGCACCAGGAGCAATTACTAAATTTTGACAATCTGTATCTGCCGTTAAATTTATGGAACCAGAAAGCACAGAAATGTTATCGGCAAGTGTTGAAACACCGCTTGGATCTGTAGGTGACCAAGAACTACCATCATATACGTAACCTGTGTTTAGAGCAGTAACCTCAACATCATCTACGGCCATATCACTACGCTGCCCTCCACCTGTCACTCCTACAAAACGCAGTTGGATCACTTGTCCTGTAAAAGCGTCTAGATTAATAGATTCTGCATTCCATTGATCTCCTAAATTTCCAGAGTATATTGCTGGAAGTAGACTTGCCCAAGACATTCCATAATCTGTAGAAATCTGTGTATCTAATGTACCCATGTTACTTCCATACATATGATATTGAAAACTATACGTTGCCTGGGTGAACCCCGTTAGATCAATACATGGACTCGTAATAATTGCCGTAGCATTAAATCCTATAGCATTAGGATCATTAACATTATTAGGATTAGACGATTCTAAATAAATATAATCTGAGCCTTCAGCAGGGCTAGAAGGGCCTGTATTATTTGTACCTGTACCATTCCCATCTACAGTCCAGTTACTACTTGTATCCGTAGGATTATCTGTTGCTGTATTATCATCATCTGTATTTTGCGTCCAATTACCTATGTCTACATTAAAACCTTCGTTGTAAGGGAATGTAGAAATCGTAACTCCCGGACACAAAGATGCTGTAGTAAAAGTAATAGATGCGCTGTAAGGCGTATTGCCAGTTACACAATTCGATCGTACCTGTGCTTCATAAGTTGTTTCTGAATCTAGACTAGAAACTAGATAAGTATTTGTTGTTACATTCACTGTGGTCCATGTCGTTGTTCCGCTTTCGCGAAAGCGTATTTCATAATCACCACTAGCTGCGGCATCCCAGTCTAAAGTAGCGCTATTAATAGTAATTGAACTCGCAGATAATCCAGTGGGGGGAGTGATGTACGGATCTACGGTTACTATAGCGGTACAAGTGTCTGAGTTACCGGCCAAATCAGTAACCGTTAGGATCACATTATTTGTTCCTACTTGAGTACAATTGAACGTGTCAACGTCAATCGTTAATGTATCTATCGCCACATTGTCAGTAGATCCATTGTTTATATCTTCTGGTAATATGGTAACGGTACCATCTGCACCTAGAGAAACACTAATGTTTTGACAGATAGCGTCTGGGTTTGTAGTATCTGCAGGGTTAATTCTTAGATTATCTATAGCTATATCACTTGCTGCTCCTCCTCCGGTAGTAATCACAAATCGTAACTGGATAGTAGTGTCAGTATAGGAATTAAGGTTAACATTTTGGGTGAGCCAGTCTGTGCCATTTGCACTTTGAGCGCCAGTAATTGTAAATAGATTAGTCCAGGTATTGGAAGTGCTTTCACTCACTTCCAATTCTAAGGAGCCAGTATTTGTTCCTAGCATATGATAGTCAAATACAAAATCTGCCAGAACGCCTCCATTAAGATCAATACAAGGGCTAGTTACTATAACTTGTGCGTTAGATCCTAAACCAATATTACTTGTTGATGCTTCTGCAAAATAGTAATATGTGCCATCTGAAGCTAGACTAGGCCCAGTGCCAGCACTAGGGGTTTCTCCAGATCCTAAAGTAAGATCTCCATCATCTTCTATATTTTGAGTCCAATCTCCTAGTCCTCCTTCAAAACTCTCTGCATAAGGAAAACTATTTAAAGTTCCTGCAAGACATGACCTGTCGATATCATAACTTAAAACTTTAAAGTCATCAAATGTAAATCCATCAAATGTTGTCGTGTATCCATCAGTATTATTATTAGAATCACTGTCAAAAAGAAAACGCAGTTGCAGATTTGGCGATCCAGCTACAAAAGTATTTGCTGCGGCACTTATTTCTATTTCTTCAAGTACCCATTTGCCATCATTAAAGCCTTCGTAAACAGGTTTGCCATCAGGTTGATTATCTCTATCTCCTGCAGTTTTAGTAGCACTACCAGATCCCGTAACTGGGGAGTATCTCGTCGAACTCAATGTAGATCCCGGTTTTGTGTACTTACCACTTAAGGGAAACCAAGTTACACCATTATCAGGCGAAGCCTGTAATTGTGCGTAATCAAAATTTCTTTCAATATCCCATTTTGCATAAAATTGGATAATCGCGGTATTGACAGATGATAAATCTAAGGCATTGTTAAGCGTTAAGGTCGCATTAATTGAGTTGCCATACGGAGGTGTTGCATCATTAGTGATACCATCACTGCCATTATATCCATCTGTTGTAATAGACCAGTTAGATGATGCGGTCCAGTTAGATATTCCATCGGTATCTGGATCATCTACAAACAACTCTGTAGGAGAGTAGTATTTTATGATATTGGCCTGATAGATTATATTATTGTCATTACTTAAAGTAACCTCATACTCTAACGGATCATTCGGAACGACGGCACCTAGTGTGTAATTAACAGATAATGATCTTTGTTCTTGCTTAACCCAACTTGATTGCAGCGGTAAGGCGCTTATTGAAGAAAAACCAGAAACCGGTGTAACCGTTAATGTTAAGTCACTGTCTGTCATTCCTAAATATTCAATGTCAAAATCTAGAGTACCAGAAGTGGTCGTAATATTTGATGGAGTTTTATCATGAAATTGAGCTGTTTTTCCCGCGTATAATGCATTTACAAAGTTCATTCTCATAGCTCTTTTTGCGATATACACAATTTGGTCTGGAGATGGCCAGAATCCAGATCCAAAATCTGGATTTGCTTCTAATCCCGATGGATCACCATTTTCTGGTGCCAAGGCAAGAATTTCTTTTCCAGACCCAATACTTGTGCTACCGTCACTATTAGTCCTAATTGGACCGCCCAACATCCAGTCACTCATATCTCCATTGGCTACAGTTAGTATATTAGGAGCTTCTCCATAGATATAACGATTAAATTTGGTTAGATCTTGGCAAAACTGAGCATAATCATCTTCTCTACCAGATGACGGAGCACCTACTTCTCCATTATAAGCGTGCGGTAATAAATTAGATGTGGCGTGATGATTGAGTGCAGTTTTGACATCGTGATTTGCTACAAATTCTTCTACTATACGTGTTTCAGGCTCTGAAAATGGTGCTGTACCTCTATAGACATTGCTTGACGGAGTACCGGATGATCCACCAAATGCTGTTCCCCATAAATAAGAATAGTTTCTATTGAGATCTACACCTCGTAAGTTGTTATTACCTGGATTAGCAGTTGGGTTGAGATTTTTACGTTGTAAACCTCCTCCAGATGGAGCTATTTGTTCATTCCATAAAAGACCATCAGGATTTGCAACAGGGACAAAATACATTTCATTATGATCTACAAGATTCTTAACATCAGGATCTGTATCATAATTCTCTAATAAATACCACATGTAGTACATAAGATTCATCATGCTACTAACCTCTCTACTATGGGTCATCCCACTGTAAAAAGATTCAGGTTCATTACTTTCATCCGTCTCTGGATTATCCGAAATACGCACGTAATATATTGTCTGTCCGGGCCATGTATCGTATTGTCCGCCATTAGTGAAACTATTTCCGTGTGTTACGAGAGGAGTACCAGAGCCGTCTTCTTGTAGGGAAGCATCTTTCTTAACAGAAATTAAATTTGGATATAAAGACTTCATCAGGTCAAGTTGCGATTTCATTTCTTCATAAGTGAGACAGCCACCCATGGAACCTAATGTGAAATTTTGTGGTGTTTGCCAGTTATTCTTAACTTCACCTTCGTGCTGTATTACATTTGATAAAGTGGTACTAGCGGTACTTAAAGATCTGGATTGACCATTCTCAGAAGATAAAACAGTTTGTTGTTTTTCTAGTTCTAGTTGATGAATAGCAAAAGGTAATGCTGTTTCATTTCTTTCTTGGTGAAAAGCTATGAGGTCATCAATAATAATGGTAAAAGGGATACCAGCTTCCTCTAAAGAATATATTTGATCTTCTCCTAGCTCTAAATAAACGGCATTTTCGGTAATTTCTGCACCACACTTTAAATCAACACCAATTTGAGTTAGTGTTTGTAGTTGCCCTAAATTTGGGCTGTTTATTTTAATTCTTTTACCGTTGTGTGAATGTAGATTTTCTTGTGCAATTAATGGACTGTTACATAAAAAAAATAAAAGCACAAAAATGCTACTCAATGTGAATGAGAAATTTTGCTTCATAACTGTAAGTAGGTTTTCGAAGTAGATTGACATCCACTTTTTTAAATTTAGTTAAGACGAATCTATGGAAAAATTATGAAGTGTATAGATGAAATGTGTTAAAATTGTGTATTTCAGCATTAATTATGTGTTATTCATCTATAAAAGTAAGTAAATGCTTACAAATTTAAAATGTGACTTTCTATTTCTTACTAGGGCATAGTCAGTATAACATCAATGTATTGAAGTGATAATCATACGACCATCAAAAAAAACTTTTGCTCAAATTCTCTCCATTTAAACAGTTTCTAATTTTATGAAAAATACATATATAACTGCAATTTTCAAGCACTTATATAAGGGTCAATATTACTGTAGATTTTCAAACAAATTTTGTAAGAGTTCTTTTTGTCGTCGGATAAAAAACTCCATGGTTGTTCTTTTGATTTTAATGCGTTTGCAATAGCGACAGCCGGAGTTTCTATATATTTTAGGAAATGATAACCTTAATTATATAAACAGAAGTCATAAAGGAATAACTGAGTTTATTTGAGAACAACGTTCATATGCTTCATTCTCGCAAATGCAGAAGAAAATGAATATTCTAGAGTACTTTTAGGGTATATTTACAGGCAGATAGTGATGAGGGAATACGATTGGACTACGAGATTTAGGATGCAATTAATGCTTTGGACCTTACGAACTAATCTATGGTTTTACTAATAGGAATTTCTAAATATAGTTATGATGATTTATAAAAAAAAAAGCCTCTAGCAAATTGCTAGAGGCTTTTTAAGTTGTAGCGAGAACGAGAATTGAACTCGTGACCTCCGGGTTATGAATCCGACGCTCTAACCAACTGAGCTACCTCGCCAAGAGACTAAACAAAAAACACTTGTTTAAGCGGGTGCAAATATAAAAACTATTGATAGTATCTCAAACCCTTTAAGCGAAATAAAAAAAGAATTTATTTTTTTGTTAACCGAGATTACTTTCGATATATTGGGATACCTAACAGTTAACTAATATGAGCGGTAAAATAAAATTTGAAATGGAGTTTGTAGTGAGAGCATCACCATCTCTATTGTATCAATATATGGCGACTCCTTCCGGTATGAGTGAGTGGTTTGCAGATAATGTAAATTCTCGAGGAGAGTTTTATACATTTATTTGGGACGGAGCAGAAGAAAAAGCAAAACTGTTGTCTAATAAGAAACCAGAAAGAATTAAATTTAGATGGGATGAAGAAGAAGATGATGATGCTTACTTTGAACTACGTATTCAAGTAGATGAGATTACAAAGGACGTTTCCCTTATAATCACGGATTTTGCGGAAGAAGATGAGGTAGACGAAGGGAAAATGTTCTGGGAAAATCAAATTTCTGAGTTAAAACAGGTCATAGGTTCTGCCTAAAAAGATAAGAGATCTTGGTATATTTGTCCCGCCTATAAAGCGGGACTTTTTTATGATTAATTATAACGGAAAATTACAGGCGCCTTCTTGGGAAGGAATATCACCGTTTAATAGAGGGATGCTCTATGGTGATGGTGTTTTTGAAACCATCAAGGCGGTTAATGGTAAATTGCTTTTTTGGGAGGATCACTACTTTAGATTGATGGCTTCTATGCGTATCTTACGTATGGAAATTCCAATGGATTTTACTCCAGATTTTCTTGAAGAACAATTATATAAAACGCTAGAAGCATCCGGTTTACTAGATAAAGCAGCGAGAGTGCGTGTTACAGTGTATAGAGATAGCAGTGGCACGTATCTTCCTGAAGATAATAGTGTTGTGGGGTATTACGCTTTCGCGAAAGCATTACCAAACCCATTTTATACCTTAGAAGACGCGCCTTATGAAGTAGAATTGTACAAAGATCACTACGTGAATGCAGATGTGCTCTCTACGCTAAAGACTACGAATAAAATCTTGCACGTGACAGGAAGTGTTTTTGCCCAAGAGAACGGTTATGATAATTGCCTTTTGGTCAATAATCAAAAGAATATTGTGGAGGCTTTACAAGGAAATTTATTTTTAGTAAAAGGTAATGTGATTAAAACACCGCCATTAACAGATGGTTGTCTACGTGGTATTATAAGAAAGCGACTTATTGAGATAATAAAGCAAAAGAAAGAATATACATTTGAGGAAGTCTCCATATCACCCTTTGAGCTTCAAAAGGCAGATGAGCTGTTCATTACCAATACGATTATAGGGATCAAGCCCATAACAAAGTATCGTAAGAAAATATTTAAGAATGAAGTGGCTAGTGATTTGCTTAAATTACTTAATGTAAAAGCGAGATTGGGTTAATTGTATTGAGGATTTTCTGGTGCGTTAGACCATATAAGGTAATCTCCTCCCAGTTCAATTATTTTTTCTCTCCATAGATTAGGGCAGCATTTACTCAATAAATTTTCACCGTGTTCATTCTCGATAACAACCCATGTTCTTTCTTCTAGTTCTCCTATGAGTTGTTTAGATTCCCAACCAGAGTATCCTAAAAAAAACTGAATATCATCTTTTTTCAAAAGTCCTGTTTGTAATTGTTCTAAAACTTTATCAAAATCACCCCCCCAAAAAATTCCTTCTGCAATTTCAAGACTTTCTGGAATAAGCTCTGGCACTTTGTGAATAAAATAAAGATTATCCTGTTCTACAGGGCCTCCATTAAAGATGGGTAAGTCACAGCAGTCTACATCCGGAACAAAATCTGACAGTTTGTGGTCGAGAGGTTTGTTCATAATAAACCCTACAGATCCTTGGTCGTTATGATCGGCTAATAGTATGACAGACCTATTAAAAGAGACATCTCCTATGATGGATGGTTCTGCAATCAATAAATGCCCTTTACGTAATTCTTGTTTCATGGCATTCAATTTTAATTTAAATGTAGACTATTTATTTCAATATTCAAACAAATAAAAAAGCCTCTCACAAGGAGAGGCTTTTGAAACTATATAAGTTTTATTAGTTTACTGCGCTTCCTAATTCAGAACCAGCTTTAAACTTCACTACATTTTTTGCAGCGATTTGGATAGTTTTTCCAGTTTGTGGGTTTCTACCTTCACGTGCATTACGCTTAGATACAGACCAAGATCCAAAACCTACTAAAGATACACGACCACCTTTTTTAAGCTCTCCTTCTACGTTTCCTAAGAAAGATTCTAGCGCTTTTTTTGCAGCTGCTTTAGTAATTCCTGCGTGCTCCGCCATTCCGTCGATTAATTCTGATTTGTTCATAATGTTTTATTTAATTAATTAATTGTTGGTTAAACGCTATGTTTAATTCCTTGAACAAATTTATACGTAATATCTTCTCACGCAAGTAATAGCAAGGGAAATAGGCGATTTTGTTAATAAATAAAGGCGATTGTTAATAAAGATGGCTTTTTTTTGCAGGTCTTGCTATCCCAATGAGGGTGCGGGTTTAGCGCATTTTTGCATTTTTTGAGAATTTATAACCGTTCAAAAGGTCTTTTACAGCCATTTTTCGCTTCCCTGGAAGTTGTAATTCTTCCACATTTATAACTCCATTTGCGGTGTGTACCCATAACTCTCGCTCTATCACTGTAATGGATCCTACTTCTTGCTTTGGGATTTCTTCTGAGTACGCTTTCGCGAAAGCATTATACACCTTCACGCGATATGTCTGGTCATTATTTTCTAAATAACACCAAGCTCCTGGATAAGGATTAAGCCCTCTTATAAGATTATGAATGGTCTCGCTAGATTGAGTCCAGTCTATTTTTGTGTTTTCATTGTGAAGTTTGTAGGCTGTTTTTAAGTGAGCTTCTTGTGGTTGTATTGTTGTAGTTACTTGTTCATTTGCAATCGCCTGTACCGTTTTTAAAACAAGGTCACTCCCTAAGTGCATCAATCTATCGTGGAGGTTCCCCACATTTTCGTTAGGATTGATAGGCGTTTCTTCCTTCATTATGATAGCTCCAGTATCTATTTTTTCGTCTATAAAGAATGTCGTAACTCCTGTGGTAGTCTCACCATTAATAAGTGCCCAGTTAATTGGGGCAGCCCCTCTATATTGAGGAAGGAGGGAAGCGTGAAGGTTAAAGGTGCCTAATGGGGGCATTTGCCAGACAGCTTTAGGAAGCATTCTAAAGGCAACGATTATTTGTAAATCTGCTTCCAGACTTGCAAGTTCTTCTTGAAAACTTGGGTCTTTAAGGTTTGTAGGTTGCAAAATATGAAGGTTTTGATCTTCTGCAAATATCTTTACCGCACTTTTTCTAATTTTCTGACCACGTCCCGCAGGCTTGTCTGGTGCCGTAATGACTCCTACAACTTCGTGTGTAGTGGTGAGTAGTCCTTTTAATATGGTCACTGCAAATTCTGGAGTACCCATAAAGACTATTTTTAAATTCTTCATATGATGGTATATGTATTAGCGGGTGTAATGATTATTTTTTGTTGTTCTAACAACAATTTTAGTGCCGATAGTATTTCCTTTTCAGAAAAATTAAGTGCGCATAACTCTCTTGAGCTAGCTGGTTTTTTTTTGAGTTGCTCTAGTATTACTGCGCTTATTGCGGCACTATCGTTTTTTTTGATCTTATTAGTATGTTCTAAACAAACGTCACATCGTCCACAAGGCTTTGTAATATGTTCCTCAAAGTAGGCTAGTAGTTGGATCGTACGACAGGTGTTTTTATTGGATAGATAGGAACGTACACTATTTATTTGTTTTGTTTTTGTAAGTGCCTGCGCTTTTATGTGATGGCTTATGCGGTTGATGGTTCTATCATCTTCTCTTGGACACAAAAAAGTGATAGTACTATCAAAATTCTCATGGTCGTAATCTAAAATATCATCTTGGTCAAGCGTTACAAGGACTTTGTGGACGGCTTCTATCGAGGCCCCACTTTTATTTGCAATGACCCCATGATTAATGGTTACTACTTGTTCAAAAACGCCTCCATAAGTGCGCAGTACAGTTTTTACGATCCCATTAAAAGAGGGATTTTTTAACAAGTAATAGGTAAGAGCTACATCAGATACTTTAAATGTGATTGTGGCTTTTTTAGAGAACTCTTTAGAAAGTTTTAAAATACTATTTCTATCTAGTACTTGTAGACAGTTATATGTAAGAATAGTTTTTAATTTATAGGTCTGACAAAATGTACTAAAATTAAAAGGGAAAGAAACATCTGTACCCTCACCATATGCTATTCTAAAATAATTTAAAAGCCTTTTGTACACGTTTTTCACGCTAGGTACAGAAGGAATAACTGCTACGAATTGATTTTTGAGTCTAATCTCGTCATTCTCATTATATAACAATACCGCGGTAGATGGCTGATTTTCTCTTCCCGCTCTTCCTGCTTCTTGAAAGTAGTTTTCTATACTATCAGGTATTTCTGTGTGGATAACAATATCAACATCTTTCTTATCAATACCCATCCCAAATGCACTGGTACCCACCATTACTTTATTTTTATTTGAGATCCAAGCATTGTGGTTTTCTGTACGCGCTCCTTTTGAGAGTCCACCGTGATAATAAGAGGCGGTAATGCCATTAGAATTGAGAAAGTGTGCTGTTGTCGTTGTTGCTTTTCGGTTTCTTACGTAAACAAGTGCACTTCTTTTTTCCGCTTTTAGAAGTTGTAATAGGCTATAATTTTTATCTTGAGCATATTGTACAGTGTAAGTGAGATTAGGACGTATAAAAGATGTTTTGAACAACTTAGGTGTAACTAGTGATAGTTGTTCTTCTATATCTGCTAATACCTTTGTGGTGGCGGTTGCTGTTAAAGCCATTACTGGTGCTTCAGGTTTAAGATCTCTTAGTTTAGATATTTCAAGATAAGAGGGTCTAAAGTCGTGACCCCATTGTGAGATACAGTGTGCCTCATCTACTGCTATTAAAGAGACGTTCATTTGTTTAATTCGTTCCAGTACGATCTCTTGTTGCAAACGTTCTGGGGAGGTGTACAGCATTTTGTAATTACCATAAATACAATTGTCTAAAAGAGCATCTAGTTCTGTAAAAGGAATCCCGCTAGGTATGGAAAGTGCTTTGATACCCTTTTCTTTTAAGGTGGCAACTTGGTCTTTCATAAGTGCTACAAGAGGCGAAACTACAATAGCAATACCCTCACTAGCGATAGCTGGTATTTGGTAACAAATAGATTTTCCTCCACCAGTAGGTAACAAAGCAATAGTATCTCTTTTATCAAGAACGTTAGTGATAATATCTTCCTGCAGAGGTCGGAATCCCTCGTGTCCCCAGTATTTTGATAATATGTCTTTCGGGTTTTTAATTAGCAAGGAGTTTAGATAGAATAAAGTGAGCCCGATTTTCTACTGTCCCTGTTGGCACTTCTATAGGGTCGTAGTTATAGTTCTTATAGGTATTTAATAATGCTGTTTGTATTTCTAATGCTTGTTCAAAGCTTTCGTAGCGCTCGTTGTCTGTAATGTGTATTTCTTTCCAAGGTGGTAGCACGAAGACCTGATCATACACATATTCTGTACAAGCTTTAATAAATTCTACGGGATATTGTTGCCCAATAAAATCCATGTAAGCCACTGTGTCTGGAATGCCACGATCATAAAATACAAACGAACTGCTCAACGTATCAGCTTCTTTATATTGGTCTATTCTGGCATCTTTTAACAAGGTGCTAAAGAGCAATGGTTTTTCTAAAAACAATTGATCTATCCCCTGTTCCTGTGCTTGTTTTATTACTTCTCTGGAAATCTCTACAAGACAAGGATATCCCAAAGATGAGAGATAGTTGAGTAAGGTAGTTTTACCCGTAGAAGGACCTCCGATAAGCAAAATACGTTTTGGCATAAAATTAGAAGTATACCTAGCAAAATTAGTCATTACCTAACGAACAAAAAACTACTTGTATGTGGTATCTTTGTATCTTTAAAAATATGCTATGAGCACTGCACAAAATCCGGAGGAATTCTATTCAAAATTAAAAGCTCAGCTAGGTGATACTTCACTATGGCCGGCACCTTACCTGTTCAAATTTATAGTTCCTTCTAGTCAGGAAAAAATTTCACAAATCTGTTCTTTTTTTAATCATGAAGGAGCGGTAATAGATACTAAAGAGTCTAGAACAGGTAAGTATACCAGTGTTTCTATTAATGTGAAAATGAAAAATCCAGACGCAGTAATAGCCAAGTATAAAGAAGTCGCTTCAGTAGAAGGGGTAATAAGTCTTTAGATGTTATTTTTTACGCTTTCGCGAAAGCGTACCTAAAAAGAATTGCGTCATTTCAAACAACAGTCTGTTACGTTCATACAATTTTTAGTATTTTGCAACAGTTTACACTAGTAAATGACTTCACTTAATTACACTACAATTGATAGATCAATTAGAATATAACACAGAACGTGTGCATCTTATCATTCCAGAATATGGACGTCATATTCAAAAAATGGTAGATCAAGCCACAGAGATAGAAGATAAAGAAGAGCGCAATAAAACTGCAAAAGCTATTATTGCTGTAATGGGAAATTTACAACCTCACTTGAGAGATGTGCCAGATTTTCAACATAAACTGTGGGATCAACTATTTATTATCTCAGATTTTAAGCTGGATGTAGATTCGCCTTACCCAGTACCTTCTAGAGAAGAACTGGCAGAACGTCCAGAACCTTTAGGATATCCGCAAAATTTCCCGAAATACCGTTTTTATGGTAATAATATCAAGAGGATGATTGATGTTGCCAAGGGTTGGGAAAAAGGAGAGATGCGTGATGCTCTAGAAATCACTATTGCAAATCACATGAAAAAATGTTTCCTTAACTGGAACAAAGATACCGTGGAAGATGATGTGATTTTTGAGCATTTGTTTGAGCTTAGTGGAGGTACTATTAACCTAAAAGAAAAGGATGAAACGCTCAATGATTCAGAAAAACTCATAAGAGCAAACAAAAAGGCAAAAGCGGCAGAAAATCCAGTTAAAAAGCACAGCAAGAACAACCACCGTAATAGAAAAAAAAGATACTAAAAAAGCACTCTCTACAGATATATGGGAACATTTCAAATAGAAGGAGGACACCAGCTTAAGGGTGATATACAGCCTCAAGGAGCAAAAAATGAAGCACTACAAATACTATGTGCAGTATTACTCACTCCAGAAAAAGTTACCATAAGTAACATTCCAGATATACGAGATGTCAATAAACTCATAAACCTTTTAGGAAATCTAGGAGTTAAAATACAGAAGCTTGGTCCAAATGAATATTCTTTTCAAAGTGACGAGCTTAATCTAGAATATTTAGAGAGTGAGCAGTTTAAAGAGGAGGGCAGTGGTCTTAGAGGCTCTATAATGATTGTGGGTCCTTTGTTGGCTCGTTTTGGCAAAGGATATATTCCTAGGCCTGGAGGTGATAAAATAGGGCGCAGGAGGCTCGATACACACTTTGAAGGTTTTATAAAGCTAGGAGCTACTTTTAGATACAATCGAGAAGAACGTTTTTATGGAGTAGAAGCGCCTAACGGTCTTACAGGAACCTATATGCTTCTTGATGAAGCGTCTGTAACAGGTACGGCAAATATTGTGATGGCAGCTGTTCTTGCCAAAGGAAAAACAACTATTTACAATGCCGCCTGCGAGCCATACTTACAACAACTTTGTAAGATGATGAATCGTATGGGAGGCAATATCACAGGTATTGGTTCTAACATGCTTCATATAGAAGGTGTAGAATCATTAGGAGGTTGCGAGCATCGCGTGCTGCCAGATATGATAGAAATAGGTTCTTGGATAGGGCTCGCGGCGATGACCAAAAGTGAGATTACGATTAAAAATGTAAGCTGGGATGATCTAGGTATTATTCCTAACACCTTTAGAAAGCTTGGAATTACAGTAGAGCGCAAAGGAGATGATATTTATATACCCGCTCATACTAATGGCTATGAAATAGAGAGCTATATAGACGGCTCTTTTATGACTATTGCAGATGCTCCCTGGCCCGGTTTCACTCCAGACCTTTTAAGTATTATACTTGTAGTAGCTACTCAAGCCAAAGGTGAAGTAATGGTGCATCAAAAAATGTTTGAAAGTAGACTCTTCTTTACAGATAAACTTATAGATATGGGTGCAAAAATTATATTGTGCGACCCTCACAGAGCAACCATTATTGGTCATAATTTCCAATCGCAACTCAAGGCGACAACTATGGTTTCACCAGACATCAGGGCTGGTATTTCGTTATTAATTGCAGCTTTAAGTGCAAAAGGGATCTCTACCATTCATAATATTGAGCAAATTGATCGAGGTTATGAGCGCATAGACGAGCGCCTTAGAGCTATTGGGGCTAAGATTATAAGAACTGCTTAAGAAGTAAGTTCTAATTAGCATCATTTACTTCTATCCAGTAGCCATCTGGATCTTGTATGTATAACTGTTTTACACCGTCTGGTCTAGTAGATACCGCATTTGCTTTTCCAGGCCAGTCAGAGTAGGGGATGTTTTTGTTTTTTAAGCTTTCGCGAAAGCTTAAAAAATCATCAGTTCTAAGTGCAAGATGCACTCCTTTGGGAATTTTTTTCTCTAAGGGATGTACCTCAATTATGTGTAACTCTTCATTTTCTCCTAGTCTAAACCAGCGGATATGGTCCAATTCTGTACCATTTTTAATTTCGGATAAGTCAAAAACATCTTGATAAAAAGCGACACTCTTTTCAAGATTTTGAACATTAATGGCATAATGATCTATTGCAAAATTCATAGTATTTCTGTCGTTGTCTACATTTACTTTTAATTCGCAGGAATATAATAGAAAAGTGATACTACCTAAGAGCATTACTTTTGTTATAGGGTTCATTCTCATTAGTTTTTAATCAATTTATATATGTGATTTCCTGTTTCAATAAAGTAAACACCACTAGTAAGAGAGGCTATATTTAAAGATTGTATACCCTGAGATAACACTTTATGGCTCAATACTTTCTTTCCTTGGATGTCGTAAATATCTATATTAGGTGTTTTAAAAACATCCTCAATAAAGACAGAAACTTGGGAACTAGCGGGGTTGGGATATATGTTAAAATTATTTAACGCAGATTCTTCTAAGTCTAAAACATCTTCTCCTTCTATAGCAAAAATTGTTTCATTAATCACAGCAACTTCATTAGTATTTACTTCTCCAGAAGGCCAGTAGATAATAATTTCATCTATTTCGGTGGCTGTACCTAGTCCAAAATGAGCCGTTAGGGAGTTTTGTGTCCCGTAACTTTCTCCAGCCCTAATTTCTCTCACTTGCATCCCCCATTCTCCATAAATTTCAACCCTTGCTCCTATACCGTTAATGTTACTGTCTGTACCTTCTAAAACAATTTTAGTCCAATTATTTTCATTGCCATCATTCACAAATAATTGATCATTTGTATTAGAAGGAGAGTTAAAACCATTTGCATATCCAGCAATTACATCAATAAACCCATCATTATTAACATCTCCTACTGCCGCACTTTGAATATTTGTATTATTATTTGTGCTAAATGGATCTGTAGCTTGCGTAAAAGTCATATCTCCATTATTGTAAAAAAGCTTGTGATCACCATTAGTAGTTGTCAATAATAAATCTACATAGGTGTCATTGTCAAAGTCTTCTAGCACTATCTGTATTCCAAAACCTACTTCTAAAAGTTGGCTTTCAATACCACTAGTGCTGGTGATATCTGTAAATGTGCCATCTCCATTATTTTCAAAAATCTGATGGTTTACAAAATGGTTGACCATTATAGCATCATAATCTCCATCATTGTCTAAATCTTCAAAACCAGTAGACCATGTTTGGGTCATTGGCAGTAATCCAGCACTTTCTGCAACATCTATAAAATTGCCATTGCCGTCATTTTGAAATAAAAGGTTAAGACGCCTTCCATCCATCGGGTCATTTACTCCTTGTCTACACTTGGATATATACAAATCAATATCTCCATCATTGTCATAATCTGTCCAAATAGATCCGTAATTGCCAGAATTATCCGAAACTACCGTACTCTCTGCAGAGATCAATCCGAGATCATAAGAGAATACTCCATTCCCATTATTTTTGTATGGTGAAGACAAGCCGTTGTCATGACAACCAAAAAAGTCAATATTACCATCATTATCTATATCTACAAAATTGGCATTTTGTAAGAAAATTGCAGGTCCTCCTAGCATAGACATCGTAAAGGCATTTCCTGTATCATTAGCATTAAAATAGCGTAGTCCATCATTAACGCCACCTACAATAATATCATTAAAACCGTTTTCATCAGTATCTGCTATAACAATTCCCCAGGGATTGCTTGTGTCTCCAAGTGCTGCCAGCATAAAAGAGCCATCCTCTTGTTGGTATTCAATTTCAAGGTCATCGCCTTGGTCGAGTCTAATAATATCATCTAGACCATCTTTGTTCATATCTGTGACGGCCATAGCCACGCCACTACGCAGTGTTGCATTGTTTAAAGATGAGGTAGCATCTGAGAAAGTTACTTGCGCTTTCGCGAAAGCGGATACAATCAAAAAACCAGCAAGCGCTCCTTGTTTTATACTCATGGTGAATATTTTTAATTTTGGTCTATGGGTGGTGGTCCTGGTGGAACAATCGCTTCGTATACTGCATCGCCTTTACGTTCTGTATATTCAGCTTTTACGTCTTTTACTAATTTTGGGTTCTCAAAAAGATCTAGCATAGTCATTCCCATGGCTTTACTAGCATAAGACATTCCTTTATGCCCAATGGACATGCCACCACAAGCCACTACTGCCCAAGAGTGCCATGGAGTGTCTTTAGGGGCAGTTGTTACTCCAAGATTAATATTAGCTACATTCCAACTTACATCTCCTACGTCTGTACTTCCACCGCCAGGATGTTCTTTAGTTTCTTCCAGCGGTTTGATGTCACTATCCATACCAACTTGAGGTTTTCCAGTAACTTCTTGTATTTTTTTACCAAAGGCAACCTCTTCTGGGGTATATTCTATAGGGCCTAAAAGTTCTAAATTCTTTTGCATTGCAGCGCCGCCTGTTCTATTTACGAGTACCTCATAAATTCCAGAAATTAAAGAGACTTTATAATCTACATTTGCCATTATAGCAGCTCCTTCTGCCATTTCTTGTACGCGCTTATACACAGGCATCATTCCTTCCCGTTTTGTATCACGCACCCGCATCCATAATCGAGCATAATCTGGTACAACATTCACAACTTGCCCTCCATCTTGTATGTGATAATGCATACGAACGGTAGGTTTTACGTGCTCACGGTAATAGTTGATACCAGTTGTGTATAATTCTAAAGCGTCACTAGCACTTCTTCCATTCCAAGGATCTGCACTTGCGTGTGCAGCTTGACCAAAGAATTCTATTTTAAAATCTACAAGGGCGAGAGAGCTTTGCACATCTGCTTTTATTTGCGCCGAAGGGTGCCAACTTACATTTACATCTACACCATCCCAGATACCGTCACGTACCATCCATATTTTTCCAAAGAATTTCTCTTCAGACGGAGTACCCATAAATTTTACGGTTCCTTTTATTTTTCCTGCTTCTATCTGTTCTTTAATGGCAATGGCTGCACCTAAGCTGGCTGCGCCAAACATATTGTGCCCGCAACCGTGTCCTGCGGCTCCTTCGTTAAGAGGGTTTTTAGTAGGTTCTGTTTTTTGAGAGAGTCCTGGCAAGGCATCAAACTCTCCAAGAACACTTATTACTGGACTTCCTGAGCCATATGTCGCTACAAATGCCGTGGGCATTCCAGCTACGCCACGATCTACTGTAAAGCCTTGTTTCTCTGCATAGTCTGCAAGTATTTTGGCAGATTGTGTTTCTTCAAAAGCGGTTTCAGCAAGTGCCCAAATTTGATCTGAAATATCTATCAATGCTTTTTCATGTTTCTCGACAGAGGCAATAATTGCTTTTTTATTGGGAGTCAGTTTTTGCGCCATACCTTGAAGTGAACATAAGGCTAGGCAGAGTAGAAGTACTTTTTTCATTTGGTTGAATATTTAGTGCTTCTAAGATAAGGAATTTGTGGGTGTGGATATTACACTACCATACTTAGTAATAAATCGTACGAAATTTAAAAATTTATTCAACTTCTGAGTCATCTAATCCATCGATGAGTTCATCAATTAAATGGATAATTTTCTTCCTCTTTACCTTAGCTCTTTCAATGGTATCGGGAAGACTTTTGGGATTTGCTATTTGATTATTATAATAATCTACGAGCGTACGCATGGCGTTCATCTTGGCACTTAAATGTGTTTGCTCTACTTGTTGTATTAAGACTTGCTGCGCTTTTTGTTGAAGCTTGGAGGCTTTTGCTAATTCTTTTCTATTTAAAACAATTTCTTCTCTATTTGTTTTTATTTCATCTCTTTGTAAAATGATGGTGTAAATTAAAGCTGCAAAGGCAAGACCAGAAAATAACGCATTTACTGCCCCAAATAAATCTCCAAAAGTTCCTCTATCCGACCATTGATCTATAAATATAATAGTAAGTATGGCAGATAGCGACCACAGAATTATTACTCCAATAATAAGATATAAGAATATACTTTTTCTAGACTTTTCATTTTCCATAGCACTCAGTCTTCATTTTAGATACAAAAATACAATGCCTGTGTTCCAATATACCTTTTATTCAACTAAAATGAAAAAGTATGGAAAGAATAGTAGTTCACAACATAATATAATAGGTTGAGGTATTTTAAGCCAGCGCCTCTTTGTATGTTTTTAAGCAACGCTCACGTGCCATTTTATGATCTACCATCATTGGGGGATAGGTAAGCTCTTGTAGTTCTGGCACCCATGTATTGATATATTCTTTTTGCTTGTCAAATTTATCCACTTGGGTGATGGGGTTAAAAATTCGAAAATAAGGAGCGGCATCTACACCTGATCCAGCTGCCCATTGCCAGTTACCTACATTTGCACTCATATCATAATCTAAAAGTTTCTCTGCAAAATAGGTTTCTCCCCAACGCCAGTCTATAAGCAGGTGTTTGCACAAAAAGCTCGCAACGAGCATACGCACTCTGTTATGCATATATCCTGTGGTGTTTAATTCCCGCATACCTGCATCTACCAGTGCATATCCTGTGTTCCCATTTTTCCACTTTTCAAACTCAGCCTCGTTATTGCGCCACCCAATACGGTCATATTTGGGTTTAAAAGCTTTATCCTTAGTATGTGGGAAGTGCCATAAAATCTGCATAAAAAATTCTCTCCAAATTAATTCGCTCCAGAAGATTTCATTTTTTTGAGCGATCGCTTTTCGAATCATTTCGCGCGTACTTACCGTGCCAAATCGTAAGTGGGGTCCTAATCTAGAGGTTCCATTTTTAATAGCTGGGAAGTTACGGGTATCTTCATATCCTTCTATGAGGTCTGGTGTAGCAACATAGTCAGGTACTGTAATGCTAGAACGTGTATAGCCCATTTCTGATAGTGTCACTTTGGGTAATCGTTTGTCAGAAATGAGGTTTCCCATATGCACAAGAGGACAGTGTTTGGTTAACATTTTCTGTTTGTCGAAATGCTCTTTCCACTTGTTTTTATAGGGTGTGTAAACCACATAGGGACCGCCATCATTTTTAACAATATCACTTTTCTCAAAAATTACTTGATCCTTGTAGGTCTCAAAAGATACTTTTTTTTCCGATAGCAATTTGGCTATTTTTCCATCACGTTCTCTAGCATAGGGCTCATAATCGCGATTGGTGTGCACACTTTGTATATTATATTCTTCAAGTAATTTTTGAAAGACAATTTCTGGAGTGCCGTAATATGTTGCCAACGAAGAGTTAAAATTTTCTTGTAGCTTTTCCCGCATTGTTTTTAGGGTGTCAAAGATAAATGTGACGCGGGCATCGTTTTTGGGCAATTTATTCAGTATTTCCTTATCAAAAATAAATATAGGTAGCACTGGGATGCCTTTTTTTAATGCGGCAGTAAAACCTTTGTTATCTTCTAACCGTAGGTCTCGTCTAAACCAGAAAATTGCAACTTTTTGTTTATTCATGGGTTGTTTTGTGGGGTATGCTTTATAGCTTTGCTCTCTCGATGGTCGTGAACCTGCCTGCCAGCAGGCAGGTCTCGCAAGCTCGATTTCGCGAAAGCATAATTTTAATTTACATTAAGAGTACTCATACCACCATCTACACCAAGTACTTGGCCAGTAATCCAACTGCTATGGTCGCTAAGTAAAAAGGCAGCCACACTTGCTATATCTGCTTGTGTTCCTACTCTTTTTAAAGGGTGCCTGGCATCCATCATCTCCTTTTTCTTATCATTAGATAATAATCTTTTTGCAAGAGGTGTGTCTGTGAGCGAAGGAGCAATTACATTTACCCGCATCTTAGGAGCATACTCTGCTGCAAGTGCTTTGGCAAAGCCTTCAATAGCTCCCTTGGCCGCCGCAACACTCGTGTGAAATGGCATCCCAACTTTAACAGCGACGGTACTAAAAAACACCAGACTCGCTTGCTCAGAATTTTTGAGCTTGTCCATAACGGCATGCACAGTTTTTACCATACTTAAAAAGTTAAGCTCCATATCCTGTCTAAAAGTATCCGTCGATAACATTTTGAATGGTTTAAGGTTAATCGTTCCTGGGCAATAAACAAACCCATCGATGGTTTCTGGAAGAGCTTCTAGATCTAACGTATCGGTCTCGGCATCATAAGTGATGTGATTTACATCGAGATTCCCTAAATTTTCATTGGTGCGACTAGCGATATATACAGTGTGATCATTCATTAAACTTTGGGCTAGTTCAAAACCTATTCCGTGGCTACCGCCTATAAGTAGTATGTTTTTAGACATTATGCGAGTTGTTTTTCTTGTGTTTGTATGTTTCTATTATTGTTTTTTGGAGTGTTGTAAACTCCAAACATTTCATATAATGCTTTCTCTCGATATTCAAAGATCTCTTGCAATTTTGGTTTGACTAAGAAAGGATGCACGAGTTGACCCAAAATTCCAAGAGGCACTTTGTAATCTACAATATCTTCCATTTCTACACCGCCAGGAATTTCTTTAATAAAGTGTTTGTGATGCCATAATGCATAAGGTCCAAAGCGTTGCTCATCTACAAAATAGTGTCCTTCTTGAACGTGTGTAATTTCTGTCACCCATTTAGTTTTAATACCCAATATAGGCGTTACAATATATTGAATGATTTGTCCAGCATAACAGGGCCTATCTGCTCCAGAAAGAATTTCAAACCCCATATAATCAGGAGTTATCGTTTTGAGATTGCGAGGATTAGATAGAAATTCCCAAGCCTGCTCTTTTGTGATGGGGAGGTTTTGCTTGGTATGTAGGGTATATATTTTCATATTTTCTGATCATAAAAAAAGGCAACTGAACCATAAGAACGTGATTCAGTTACCTTTCTTTTCATAACAATTTTATACTTGGTATTCTTTTACTCTGTAAATATAATGCTATTTTGTTTATCTTATTATTAAAAAAGGTTAAACAAATTATAAAATAATGGTGCTATAAGTTTAATGCTATTTTCTTTCCGTCTAATCGTATGGACTCATAAATCGCTTCTACAATTTTAAGATCTCTAAGTCCCATACTTCCAGGTACTTTATTGGGTAGTCCTTGTGAGATATGCAATGCAAAGTCGTCCATTTGCAATGCTTGTTGTCTTTTATGCGGAAAGCTTATTTCTTTTCCTGCAGAGGTACGACCGTGCAAAGGACCATAGGTATAGGCTACATCTAGTTCAAACCACCCTTTATCACAAGAGGCATACAGACGATCTAATTTTGCATTATGCGATGTCACGATATTGCCCACGGTGCCGTTAGGGAACTCAAATTGTGCAGAAATGGTTTCATCTGTATCCTTAAAATACTCAGGTTTTGTACTAAATTCTTGCGCTGTGACAGAAATAGGATTTTCTCCCGCGGCATAAATCGCTCCTTGTATAGCATAAACGCCCATATTCATAAGCGCACCACCACCAGAGAGGGATTTGTCTAATCGCCATTGGTTAGGATTAGGATTGCCATAAGAAGGATAACCAGCTTCTGCTGTTACAAAATTAATCTTCCCAAATTCCTTTTCCTTTACGATACGTTGTATTTCTTGTGTATGCGGTTCAGAATGAAGTCTATAACCTACACTTAGTCGTACGTTTGCTTTCGCGCAAGCGTCAATAATCGCTTGACACTCTGCCACACTCACAGCCATAGGTTTCTCGCAGATTACATGTTTTCCAGCTTGGGCTGCTCGTATGCAAAAATCGGCGTGCATTGCATTGGGTAAAACAACATAGATAATGTCTATGGCGTCGTTCTTTGCAATAGTATCAAAGTTTGTGTAGTTGTAAATATTCTCTTTTGGGAGATTGTATTTGGCTGCCCATATTTTTTCCTTTTCTGGCGTACCAGTTACGATACCAGCAAGGTGACAATATTTTGTTTCTAGCAAGGAAGGCGCTAGCTCATAGGTACTATAGGTCCCTAGCCCTACAAGAGCGACGCCAAGGCTTTTCTTTTTTTCTTGGGTTTCGAATGCGCAGGCGAGCGGGATGTTACTCATTAGAGCCACACCTCCTATAGCTTTAGAAAGGGAAGTAGTAAACGATCTTCGGGATATAGATTTCATAGTGCGTATTTTGTATAGTGAGTTGTTCATGTCACACGTTCTACTCTTATAACAAGTGTGCTCGTTACAAGATACATACTATGCTTTTGTATTGCAATGGCTATCTAGCAGTCTTCATCACAGCAATGCTCATCTTTTACGAGTTTACAGCTCATAACGGCAAGAATAGCACCTATAAAAGGGGCTGTTAGGTATAACCACATAGGCTCCCATTTTCCAGAAAAAATAGCTGGGCCTAGCGATCGCGCCGGATTCATTGAGGCGTTGGTCATCGGTCCGGCAAACATGGCTTCTAGGAGCACGATACCCCCTATTGCGATACCTGCAATGACACCTATCTCTTTAGAACCTGTAGATACATTGATGATCACAAGCATCAAGAAAAAAGTGAGGAGTATCTCTAGCACAAAGGCTTTATAATGATCAAAAGAAGGAACGGTACTGCCTAAAAACTCACTTTCGGGAAACAAAAACCAAAGTATTGCACCCGCCATAATGGCTCCTATTACTTGTGCAAGTATATATTTGGGTACCTCTCGCCAGGCAAACTTCTTTGCATAGGCAAAGGCTACCGTGACTGCTGGATTAAAATGCGCCCCAGAGATATCACCAAAGGCATAGATCATTCCCATCACAATGAGTCCCCAAGTAATGGCGATACCTGGATGGGTTACGGCTCCATTGGTAATCTCGTTTATGGTCATTGCACCACAACCGCAAAATACCATTGAGAACGTTCCTATCACTTCGGCGACGTATCGTTTCATTATTTTAAAATCTTTGTACAAAGATAGCTCTTGCGATATTAAGATTTTGTTAACGTTTATGGGGTAGGCGTTTGGTATTTTTGTAAAGCTTTCGCGAAAGCGCACAAAATCAAATACCTAACAATAGATACATTATTATGAAAAAATTACTTTTTATGGCAGCCTTGAGTCTTTGTACCCTAGGAGCCACGGCACAAATTAATACACCAGCACCTAGTCCGGCATCTAGTATGACGCAAGTAGTAGGTCTTACTGATGTAACAGTAGACTATTCTCGTCCAAGTATGAGAGGAAGAACAATTTTTGGAAACCTTGTGCCTTATGGGAAAATGTGGCGTACGGGAGCAAATAAGAACACCATTGTAAGTTTTTCTACAGATGTTACAATAGGCGGGAAAGATGTAAAGGCTGGTGAGTATGCAGTATTTACAAAACCAGGAGAAAAAAGTTGGGAAGTATATTTTTACAGTGATACCAATAACTGGGGAACTCCAGAAAAATGGGATGATGATAAAGTAGCTGTAGTAACTAAGGTGATGGTAGATAAAATGCCTATGCCTGTTGAAACATTTACAATTACGGTGGATGACCTTACAAACGATGGAGCAAAACTAGGCATCCTTTGGGAAAATGTATATGTAGGAGTTCCTTTTGGAGTGCCTGCAAATGAGACCGTTCTTTCTTCTATCGATAAGGTTATGAATGGCCCAGCAGCTGGAGATTACTACGCAGCAGCAGTATATCTAGCTTCTACAGATCAAAAACTGGATGATGCTAAGAAGTATATGGACAAAGCAATGTCTATGATCGAGACACCACGTTACTGGCAACTGCGCCAGCAGTCCTTATTACTCGCTAAGGCTGGTGATAAGAAAGGCGCGATCAAGGCAGCAAAAGCCTCTCTTGCAGGAGCAACAGAAGCTGGAAATGCAGATTATGTTAAGATGAATACAGATTCCTTAAAAGAGTGGGGAGCTAAGTAAAATAGTTCTTTCACTTTCGTGAAAAAGTAAAGCGCCCACAGCAATGTGGGCGCTTTTTTGTTACCAAGCGAGCGGTTCGTCACCCTGAATTTATTTCAGGGTCGCACAAGTTGCTATTGGGACTTAGTTGTATATCCTTCTTGTGTGTGATGCCGAAACAAGTTGAGCTTGACCTAAAGGCATTAGGAAAACCTTAATAGGTTTTAACCTTTTGTTTTATTTCTTACCTACTGTATAACGCTACATTGTGGACGGTTTAACCAATCTTTTTTTCTATTGCGTTCACTTTACTTTTTTCTGTTATTTGGTTGTTTTTCTCTGGTCTCTTTTGCTCAGAATTTTAACGGTGCGGTATATGGAAGTAAGGGAACACTAGAAGGAGTTGTTATAAAAAACCAGCGCACTAAGCGCATCACCACCACTAATGGAGAAGGAGCATTTACTATAGCAGCAAAAGTAGGCGACTCTCTTTCTTTTCAGTTCTTTACGTATGAGGATAGGTGGTTGGTACTAGATGAAAAAGACACGACTAACTTTGTGGTAGAACTTATCCCCAAAGTAAACCTGCTAGATGAAGTCTTTCTTGAGGCAGATCCAATCTTTAAAGAAGAAACATTTACAAAATCATTTACATCTGATATGGCAATTGATATTAAAAAGTACCCAGAAAAATATGAATACAACAATAACCCTAATGGCAATATAAACTTTGTAAACATTGGTAAGAGATTATGGAAACTCATTACCAAAAACAAACCTCCCAAGGTGAAGCCACCTCCTAAAATCCCTATTACATTAGATCAATACCTCTATCTATTTAAAGAGGACCAAGTGATTAATGATTCCTTTTTGGTCGAGACTTTACACATCCCACTAGATAAAAAACCACTTTTTATAGATTTTTGTATCTCTCAACAGCTGGATGCAGCATTGTTAGAAGAGAAGCGCAAGTTTTTATTGATCGATAAGCTTGTTAATTTGAGTAAGGAGTTTTTGGAGTTGCGTTAGGGTGAGTAGCTCTCAGAAATACAACGTCACCCTGAACTTGTTTCAGGGTCTCACTTTTTTAAATGTAAACTATTATCTGTGTTATGCTGAAACTCCCGGAACCTCGGGACAGCAAGATGGCCATTATTCATACTATTCATCTTTCAACACCCTCAAAATCTCCTCCCCATTCCTAGTCCCCACAAAAAAATGTTTCTTTCCTTCTTTTGCAGGAATAAATAGTGCAGGACCCGGTTTTGTATTGAGAAACAACCCTCTTGAGCCATAACGATATCCTATGCCTGAAGCCAGTGATAACTCGGTGATTTCTGCTTTTGAGAGGTCGAGGTCTTTGATATATACTTTACGTTTTAGGATGCCTATACCAAATTTCGCGAAAGCGTATTCTTTAGTAATTTCAATTGTTAGATTGTATACTAGTAAAGCTGGCAAAATGATAAGCCCTCCTAAAAGTATAGAAACCTCTAAAGGAATAGGTTTTGATCCCCATTGAAAAATACCACTTACCAGAATCTGCCCTCCAAGAAGTACAAGAATTAGGGTGAGCCACCATAATGATTGCGTTTCTTTATAAAGCACCTTGGACATTGTGTTCTGGTTTTTGTGGGGTGGCTGCTTGTAGTATAAATGCAATGCCAATAACAAGTGCACTGCCTATAGCATTGAGCCACAAATACGGAAACTCTATGATCCCAAAATGAATACATAAATAGGTAGTGGTAATAATGACTTGTGTAATAAGGGCACTAATGAATACCGCATTGCCTTTTACATATTTAAAAAAGAAAGCGAGTAAAAAGATCCCAAGGATGTTGCCATAAAAGATAGATCCTATAATATTTACAAGTTCTATTAAATTCTCAAAAAGGCTGGCGGTACAAGCGACTATAATAGCGAGTATGCCCCAAAGCAATGTAAATCCTTTAGTAGCTTTTACATAATGCGTGTCGTCTTTACCTTGATTATTTCTTTTATATAAATCTATCGAAGTAGTGGCTCCTAAAGCATTCAATTCTGATGCGGTGCTAGACATTGCGGCAGAGAGTATCACGGCTAGTAATAGACCTATCAATCCATTGGGTAGGTTGTTTAGGATAAAGTGAATAAATACGTAATCCTTATCATTGGTTTCTACATCTGGATTTGCTTTGGCTATAAGTATTTTTGCTTGATCGCGAAGCTCTTTATCCTCTTTGTCAAATTTGGCTAGCCAAGAATAGGTCTCTCCATCTTTCTCGTAAACGTCTTTAGCAGGATCTTCTACAAGATTAAACGCAGCAGATTTTCGGTAGCGTAAGTTATAGGCTAGTTTCTTTTCTATTTCTTTATATTCTTCTGCATACTCAGAGTTGTATACTGCTTCTGTGGCGACAGGATTAAAATTGGCTGGAGTACTATTGAACTGATAGAATACGAATACCATAATCCCTACGAGTAGAATAAAGAATTGCATAGGTATTTTAAGCAAACCATTAAATATGAGTCCTAAGCGCATCTCTCGTACGTTCTTTCCAGAGAGATAGCGTTGTACTTGACTTTGATCTGTACCAAAGTAAGAAAGCATTAAAAAGGTGCCTCCCAATACACCTGTCCAAACCGTGTATCTATTACTTAGGTCAAAAGAGAAATCGAGTAAATTCATTTTTTCTCTAGCACCTGCGATCGATAAGGCGTCTGTAAAAGTGACTTCTTCTGGTAAGTAACTTAAGATTAAAAAGAAGGCGATAAACATTCCAATAAAAATAATTGCCATCTGTTGTTTTTGGGTAACACTCACGGCTTTTGTACCTCCAGAAACGGTGTATAAAATCACAATAACTCCTATCACAATATTCAAGGTAGTAAGATCCCATCCTAAGACCGCAGATAGTATGATGGCAGGAGCATAAATAGTAATTCCTGCCGCTAGACTGCGCTGTATTAAAAACAAAATAGCCGCTAGAGAACGTGTTTTAAGGTCAAAACGACCTTCTAGGTATTCGTATGCAGTATACACTTTGAGCCTATGATAAATGGGAATGAACACAAGACATATAATTACCATCGCAATCGGAAGCCCAAAATAGAACTGTACAAATCCCATCCCACTATAAAATCCTTGCCCTGTTGTAGATAAAAAGGTAATTGCACTGGCCTGAGTAGCCATAACAGAAAGCCCTACCGTCCACCATTTAGAACTATTGCCACCTCGTATATAGTCTTCTACATTCTTGCTGCCTTGGGTTTTGTATACTCCATACAGTACGATTCCTATAAGTGTGGTAGCGAGTACAACCCAGTCTAAAACTTCCATACTAGCTAAATTGGGACATTAATAAATAAAACAAAATGAAGTACACAAGGTTCACCACAAGTACAATGGTGTACGATTTTTTCCAAACGTATTTAGGCTCTTCCTTCATCTCTATTGTTTTATAGGTTGTGATTCTTTCTTCCCTATAGAAAGCATATTTGCAAATAATCTATACGCTCCAGGAACCCCAGCAGGTAATTCTCTAAAAAAACTTAAACCTGTATAAATATAATGTCCATCACCGTACGGAGCTACTAGAAGGCTTCCTTCTTTTGCTGTCTCTCCTTTGTCGTTCATAGAGAGGATAGGGGTATACTCATCTGCCCATTCATTTGGGAAATAAAGTCCGCGTTCTTGTGTCCATCCTTTAAAATCGTTTTGATCCAATTTATTTGGGAAGTTCATAAGCGGGTGGTCTTTTGCGAGGATACGCACATCACTATTTTCGTCAGTTACACGGTCGCGTGATAGTTTAAGGGTATAGGGAGCTCCTATTTTAGTATTACCCCAACGACCGCTAGTATTGTATTGTGCGATCATCGTACCGCCGTTTTTTACGTAATCTAGAAGCATTGGTTGTACTTGTTGCATCTCGTCTACTACATTGTAAGCACGTATTCCTACAACGACAGCGTCAAACTGAGATAGGCGTTCTGGCGTTACTTCACTAGGCTTTATAACCGCTACTTGATAGCCTATTTGTTCAAGATTTTCGGCTACGGCATCTCCTGCGCCTTGTATATAGCCTATATAATCTCCTTTACGCTGGATGTCTATTTTTACTGCTTTCGCGAAAGCTGGAAGAAACAAACTCTGCAACGGGATATGACTGTAATCTATGGTTACTAGTTCCTTTGTAAATGTTTGAGAACCTACTTTTAGGACCGGAGTGATATTGGTCTCACTTTGTGATGAAGGCGGCGTAACCGTAAACGTATAAGTTGCTGTCTGGTTTTTTGTGTCAAGCGAGACAGGAATACTAGATGGGGTCACTTTCCAACTATTGTCTAAATCGAGTGAAAGCATTCCGTCGAGATTATTTTTATGAGCAGTAACCTTTACATTGACTTTCTTAAAATCATTAGAAGCAAAAATCTGTACCTTTTCTTCTAAGCTTACAGAGGCTTCAGGTACTACTTCAAAATATTGATATACTTCGCCTTTTACGCGATCATTAAATTTGTGTATTACAGGTTTTTCATACGTAATAGGTACTCCTTCTATCGTATACTCGTAGCGTAGTGCATTGGTTTTAGGCGTTTCTGGTTTCCCGATAAGGGTTCTGTCTTGTACGTTGTACATCCCTAAAGATCCTAATTCATTAAGCCAGTAAGCATTGGTCTTTGCAGTAGCAGCATTTACGGTAAATGTACTTTCGGTAGTGTATTTTTGATTGTTATCAAGGGGTTTCTGTATAGTTTCTCTTGTCCCTGTAACGCCAGTAATAGCGTTTAGCGTGATCTGGGCATTACTTCTATTAATGACTTCTGTTTTTACTGTAATAGCTTCACCAGTAGCGGCCATATTGGTATTTGTTACTCCTTCCATATAGAGTCCTGCACACGCAGCTATAATATTTTTGATCTCTTTAGATTTGATGGTTTTCCAGTGAGAAGCCGGTAGTTTTTCTATAAGTGCGTAGGCCTGTGCTAGCTCTTTTACGGAGGTTGCTGGATTTGTAAAGTCAAACTCTTCTTGTACTTTTTGTAATATTTTTCCAATGGATTTGCCTCCTTGTACTCTGTTCCAGCTGGTATCAATACCCTGAAAGATGTCATTATTACTCGGCATTTCACCGCGTAGTAACTCAAAATAGGTATCGTTTTGACCACGAGATCCTGTATTGCCGAATCCTTGCGATTTATGCTGACTTCTACTTAGTGACGAAATTTCTGTATTTGAGAGTCCGTGGCCTGGGTAGAAGGTGCCTACATCTACTTTAACGAGATTGGATTTATCTGCTTTCGCGAAAGCGTCTCTACTCCCATAAAACCACCACGAGGTATTAAAAAACTGTCGTTTAGGTTGCCAAGTGCTCGTGTATTTTAATTGGTCTGAATACTTGGATGCGTCACCTGCAAGGTCAAAAGCTTCTACGCTTAACATCGCACTTGAGGTATGGTGACCGTGCGTACTTCCAGGTGTACGGTGGTTAAACCTATTGATGATTACGTCTGGCTTAAACGTACGAATCGCCCAAACAACATCACTAAGTACTTCGTCTTTATTCCAGATATCCAGCGTCTCATCTGGATGTTTTGAGTAGCCAAAATCATTTGCTCTTGTAAACAGTTGCTCACCACCATCTGTTGCCCTTGCTGCCAGCAATTCTTGGGTGCGTATAACACCTAATAATTCTCGTAATTCGGGTCCTATAATGTTTTGTCCTCCGTCACCTCGTGTGAGCGATAGGTAGGCCGTACGGGCCTTTACCGTGTTTGCAAAGTACGAGATGGCAGTGGTATTCTCATCATCTGGGTGTGCTGCTACATATAAAACAGATCCTAAAAAATTGAGCTTCTTGATATCTTCAAAGATTTCTGAAGATGTGGGTTTTTCTGGTTGAATGGTGATGCCTTGCGCAAAAGCATTTGAAAGCGATAATAATAAACAAAGTACAGTGAGTAAAGCTGATTTATGCATAAAGGTTTGAGATAATAGTATTCTCCCAAATATAGCCAAAATCAATGCTGAGGTAAGTGCTTTACGATTTCTTTAACGTTTATCGACTAGTCAGAAAAAGGCTTGTCTGACGGTATCTCTGCATTTGCTTCTACAATTTGGGTATGTACTCCTTCTTGTACGAGGGTGACTCCTTTTTGGAGTATCAAACTGTTAGGATAGGTATGTAAACCTCCATCGTCTGTAATAAGGTTCATATGAAACGCTTTGATGTCATCAATCTTTGCGATAATGGGGAAATCTTTGTCGTGTATTTTTATACGATCTCCAATTTTATAGGGTAAAGTAAAAAATATAATCACACCAGAAGTAAGATTGCTCAGTACAGACCATTGTGCAAAAAACCCGATGCCTATAACTGCAAAAATGGAGGAAGCTATCCATCCAATATCTTTCATATCTATACTCCAGATAAGAATACCGATAAATATGGCTGAGGTTATTAAGGTAAAATCCAGATACTTCATAATGAGATTTGCCCTCTTTGCTACCTTGTTTTTTCGCTGTGAGAATCGAGTGATAAGAAAATTTACCACGATTCTTAAAACAACAAGAATACCAGCCGCTACGGCGCTTTGTATAATCTCTGGCATATACTTTTCTAACATATTTGGAAGTTATTTAAGACCTAATTCTTCTCTAAGTACCGAATCCTTGTTACTATTTTTACTCCAATATGGACTTTTTATAGTTTCAATCAATGTTGCTGTAGTAGTAAGTTCTTGGGCATTGGGACCGTATCCATCTTTATAGGTTTCTTCCCAAGAAGTAATAATGTGCGGGAATTGTGGAGTAAAATGTAGTACTACCTTTCTATTAAGTGTTGGATATTCTAGTGTATAGCTATCTTCTTTTAAAATCCCTTGGGCACTGTATGCTTTAACAGGGACGTGTTTCAAACGAGTATATGAAAAATCAGGAATGACATTGAGCGATCCTGTGGGAAGCTTAGATGGGTCAATTCTCAATTGAGTCCACAGTTCATTCTCTAAAATAGCCTTATCCAAGGAAAACTCTTTATCTCCTTCACTCTCAAAATAAGAATAACTCTTAATTTCAAAAGAATCTCTGTTGTTGAGCTGTGCATAGACGTGCCCACACCATTCTTGCATACTGCTCGTAACTTTGAGTGCATGTTGTTCTTGAAAAACAGGATAAAATGTACTACTCATAACAGAGTAAGGGTAGATGCCTGTATTAAAATTTTTAGTAGCGTTTAGTTTGAGAACGGGTATGTTTTGATCATCTTGTCTATCTGCTTTTACTTGTTTTTCTGGTAAAAAGTCTTCGGTTACGAAGATGAGTACGGCGTTCCCATCTCTCATCTCGCCATAACGCGCCTGCTCTAGTTTGTAGGATGATATTTCGGCAGTGCCGGCGTACCAATAGTCCTTAAATTCTTGTGATATATCACGCTTACTAATGTTTTCAGGAATAGGTTGTGTTGAGGACGCTTTCGCGAAAGCAATCTCATCTACATTGCCAGTTTTCTTGCAACTTATGAAGGTAAAAGCGACCACTATCGCTAGTGTACTGATCGATTGAATATTGATATTCATACTATACTATTTTATCGTAAAGTTACGCAGATGTGATTGTTATGCAAGCTGCATTAACGTTTCATAAACTTTATGTGTAGGAAGCCCCATCACATTAAAATAGGAACCTTCTATGTGCGTTACTGCGATATAGCCAAACCATTCTTGTATACCATAACCACCTGCTTTGTCATACGGTTGGTAATTGTCTATGTAGTAGTTGATCTCCTCAGCGCTAAGTTTCTTAAATGTTACTTGTGTGGTATCATTTATGGTAACTTGTTTTTTAGGAGTGGTGAATGAGACACTTGTAATGACTTGATGCGTATTCCCGGATAAGCTAGAAATCATTTTAAAGGCTTGCGCTCTATTTTCTGGTTTGTTGAGCGCTTTGTCTTGAAACCAAACGATGGTATCACTCGTAATGACAATGTCATTAGGCTCTAGATCTGTAAAAGCCGCTGCTTTTTGTTGCGCTAGGTAATCTGTAATTTCGGCTTCTTGAAGCTCGATGGGGAACGACTCATCTATAGGTCGTAATTTTATGACATAATCAAGATCTAGCTCTGCAAAAAAAGCTTGTCTTCTTGGAGAGCCAGAGGCAAGTATAATTTGTTTTCCTTTAAGATATTTAGATAACATGATCTAGTGAATAGGAGATTAGGGGGATGGCACAGATCCCTATGAACATTACGATCTTAAGAATAAGGGATAGACGTTTAAACTGTTTTCTATTACTAGCCTCCCAAAGTTGCGCACATACATATCCCAGTGGGGCAATAATACCAAAGAATACAATGGCAACGGCCCATTTTTCATTATACAGGTAGGTAAAGGTATATAAGGAAATAATCATTACCATTATCAATCCCATAACTGTTGTTATTTGAGCTGTTCTTTTAACTCCCAGTATAATTGGGATTGTTTTATATCTAGCTACATGATCTCCTTGAATATCCTCTATATCCTTTACGATTTCTCGTAAAAAATTGATCATAAAGGCAAAGATGGCGATATCTCTCAGGATATTAAAAACTACCATTTGACTTTCCTTATTGTAAACATTTATACTTGGTAAAAGTTCAAAAACACCCACAATGAGAATCGAAAGTGCTACAATAACGCTTATGAGAATATTACCTACTAAAGGAACGGTTTTTAAAAATCTTGAATACACATAAAGCCCTGTAGCTGCACCAAAGAAATACAATGCATATAAAGGCTTAGCCATCATAGCAGACAATATAAAACCTAGACCAATACCTGTAAAGGTTACTAAGTAGAAAAGCAATCTTGCTTTTTTTGCATCTATCGATACATCTACAATACGTTTATTAGGTTTGTTTATTTTATCTGAAGTCACATCATAAATATCATTTATAATGTAGCCTCCAGCCGCTATAAGGACAGTGGCAAGTACCAAAAATACAAAGCCTAGAGTACTTAAAGTAATTTGTGCTTTAAAATGAATGAAAAATCCATATCTAATAATACATTGGGCGACAATGATCATTATAAGGTTGGATATCCGAATTAATTTGAGATACTTCACAGATTATATAATGTGAGACAATTATATTACTTCAAAAATAAAGGAAATAAACTAAGGGATGAAAATGAAGACCTTTTTTTAATTATAAGCAAAGTCAGTAATTTAATGTGCTTTATAAATTATACAAAAACCAATTAGCTATGTTTTATTGGATACGTTTTAACCTATAATTATTTTGCGCAATATTTTTTAATACGTTAGCTTTTTTAGAATCAATATCCGCAATATAATGCGTTTTAGTTACGTCCTTTTCGGTTAGAATCTGATAAAAAATGCAAGCGTTTAAAAACGCTCCTAATTTTGATGGGTGCATATTGTCTTCTAATAATTCAAGTTCTGGATTTCCCTTGTTTGCCTCGTAAAAGACTAAACCGTTTATTGTTTTTTTAAGTCCGTTTCTGTCGGCAACTAAATCATAAGATTTACTTATCAAACTTATTTCCTGTTCTTTATTCTCAATATGTGGTGAGCAATATTTTTGGTGAGCAATTAACGATGTATCTATTATCCTCCCAGGATAGCAGTATGCTTTTGGATATTCTTTTCTTGAAGCCCAAGTTTCAAAAATTAGAAATTCACAATCAGGATTATTTACTAATGACTTTATCCGTTTTATGGCTTTTTCTACCTGGAATTCTCGAACCTCTGGAATTAATAGTCTTACGGTACCTTCTTGTAATATTATCTTATCCCATTTTTTTGATTTGATTATTTTCTCAGTTTCTGTTTTTTCGTTGTCAGTTTTCTTCCTAGTGCTAATACCATTTTCCGTTTGTGATGTAATTATATCATCTAGATGTCCGCTTAGGGACATGCCAGGATAAGCACTTTGAGTAATTCTAATATTAGGATTCGTTTCATCTAATAATGACTGAACCATTTTAGGCATCTCGTGAAAGTAAGTTAGACTATTCCCTATAAAAAGTATATTTTGTGATTCAGAACTCTGGTTTTTGTCAGCTTTACAACTCAATATGAGAACTGTAAATAGTAATAACAATGTATTTTTCATAATTTTTATAAACCGAATTTTAATGAGCACTTGCATCTGGATCTTGCATCCATTTGCCTTGTACTTTAAGTACTTGCTCTATCACATCGCGCACACAACCTTTACCTCCTTTTTTATGGGATATATAAAGCGATACTTCTTTTATTTCTTTAACGGCATCCTGTGGGCACGCAGGTAGTCCTACTTTTTTTAATACAGGATAGTCAGGAATATCATCTCCCATATATAATATATTTTCTAGGGGAACATTGTTTTTTGCACAATAAGAATCTAGAAATTTGAGTTTTTCGTGTGCTCCTAGATACACATCTTTAACACCCAAGGTCTGCAGCCTTTTCCTCACGCCTTCATCAGTTCCTCCGGAGATAATACAAACTTTATATCCCTCATTAAGGGCTGCTCTAACCGCATAACCGTCTTTTACATTCATCACTCGATGCATCTCTCCTTGTGTGGTAATGTGTAAGGATCCATCTGTAAAAACACCATCTACGTCAAAGATAAATGTAGTGATCTGGTGTAGGTATTCTTTATAACTTTTTGCCATAGTATTGTGTGATCGCTTCAGAGAGTATTTTGTAGACTTCCTGTTGCATTGGGTTTGAAAGTTGATTGATATGTGATGCGATGGTTTCTTGATCGTTTCTTTTTGCAGGTCCTGTTTGCACCTCACTAGGTTTATGGGATAATGCTTTGTTTGCTGTAGTATTGAGTAGTGGTCGTAATAAATCAAAAGGTACTTCTTGTTGATCACAGAGTTCTTGGGCAATAGTAAAGCAATGATTCGAGAAGTTATTTACGAATACAGCCGCAAGATGAAGTTTTTTTCGTTGAGTACTCGATATGGGAGCTACTTTTTCGCTTAAAGCGAAACCTAATTCTTCTAACACCCTTAAGTTACTTTTACTCGAGGCTTCAATACAAATAGGAACTTCTTTAAAATTAACAGGTACCACTTTTGAGAAGCTTTGCAAAGGATAAAATACTCCGTGATTTACGTATGATTCTAACGCGTTTATAGATACACTGCCAGAGGTATGTATAAATACACCGGAGGTGTATGGTATTTTCTCAGCTACTTTTTTGATCGCATCGTCAGAAACGATAATCATCGTTATATCTGAGGGAGTGAGTTTATGTATATCTGTGGACTCTCTTGCTAATGATTTAAAATCTTCTAAGCTCTTTTCAGATCGTCCAGCGACTCCTTGCAACGAGTAATTCTCTGCAGCATATACCGCTTGTGCCATATGCCAAGCAACATTACCCGTCCCTATGATATTTATAGATGTCATTAGTACAAAAATACGTCATTTTCACGGCTTGATAAATTCCATTTAAAGCAGGGGTTTGAGATGGTTATTTGCCTCTTGTGGGTTATCTTTGCACACAAGAAAAAACTTGCTTTGCTATGCAAAAAAAACTTGCCGCTTTTTTATTTTCTACACGACTTATGGGTCTGCTTTTTATCGTTTATTTTGTAGCGATGGGAGTAGGTACTTTTCTAGACCAGGGTCAAGAAACTTCTCCCACGCCGTACTCTAGATATTGGGTATACAACTCTTGGTGGTTTACTTTAATTCATATTCTTTTTGTGATCAATTTTGTGGGTAATATTTTTCGCTTTAAGCTGTTGCGAAAAGAAAAGATTACCACACTCATATTTCACCTATCCTTTGTTTTAATATTAATAGGGGCAGGGATCACTCGATATATTAGTTACGAAGGTGTGATGCCTATAGAAGAAGGGGCTTCAGAGAATACGTTCTTGAGTGAAAAAACATATTTAGAGGTACTTATAGATGGAGATACAGATGAAGGGCGACTGCGCAGAACGATAGAAAAAAGGCTGGACTTATCTCCCAGGTTGAATAACGACTTCACTTGGAATACAGATTTCAAAGGAAACCCTATTAAGATAGAATTTAACCAATTTATTGACGGCGCAGAAGACGGTTTTGTAGAAGATGAAAAAGGTGTGTACCATCTCAAGATTGTTGAGACAGGTAATGATAACCAGAGACACGAGCACTTCTTAGTTGAAGGAGAATTGGTAAATATTCACAATGTACTATATGCCTTTAATAAACCTACAGAGGGTGCTATTAATATAGGATTTGACGGAGAAAATTATACGTTTAAAACCCCTTTTGCTGGAGATGCCACGGTGATGGCAACTCAGACCAAAACAGAAGTCCAGGCTGGGGTAGAGCAACCTCTTAAGCTAAGGGCTTTGTACAATCTAGGAGGAAAGCTCTTAGTAATTCCAGACCCGGCTTTAAAAGGACGTACGGGTGTTGTAGAGAAGGAAGTAAAAGAAAAGAACCAAGAAGATGCTCTTTTTGTGGATGTTACGGTAAATGGAGAAACCCAAACAGTTGGTCTATTAGGGGGTAGAGGCTACAGTAACGATAAAAAAAGTATAGAAATAGGCGGCTACAAAATGTACTTGTCGTATGGAAGTAAAGCGTTGCCGCTCCCATTTTCTATAAAGCTCAACGATTTTATTGCAGAGCGATACCCAGGAACTGAGAATAGTTATGCCTCTTTTGAGAGTAAGATTACCGTAGAAGATCCAGAAGAGTCTTTTGACTATGACATTTACATGAATCACGTACTGGATCACAAAGGGTTTCGATTTTTTCAAGCTAGTTTCTTTCCAGACGAAAGTGGGACGATACTTTCAGTAAGTCACGATTTTTGGGGTACTTGGGTGACGTATATAGGTTACTTTTTATTGTATTTGGGTATGATGATGATCCTTTTTGATAGAGGCTCTCGTTTTGGAGATCTTAAAAGAATGCTGGATAAAGTAAAGGCAAAAAAAGCCAAGCTAGGAATGGTTGTTTTATTGTTCGCTTTCGCGAAAGCAAACCCAGCACAAGCACAAGAGATTAATACTGCAGCCGTTGAAGTTGAGGATACAATTTCCTTAAGCCAAGAAGCTACGGAGGAAATTATAAGCTTAACGCCCAAAGAAAATAATCACACAGCACCCACGCCCGAAGAAGTAGATGCGCTAATCGTAAAGACAGCGGTTTCTAAAGAGCACGCAGCAAAATTTGGAAGAATGATCATTCAAGATGATGGTGGCCGAATGATGCCTATCAATACGTTCTCCAGCATGCTCTTACGTAAGTTAAGTAGGAGTGACACCTACGCAGGCCTCAATGCAGATCAAGTGATGATTTCTATGATCCAAAACCCTATTCTTTGGTACAATGCAGAGGTTATTTATCTCAAAAAAGGAAATGATAGTATACGTACTATTATAGGTGTTCCAGAAGATGTAAAACGCTTTAAGGCTATGGATTTTATTACAGAAGATCTTACAAATAAGCTAGATCCTTATTTGCCAGATGCCTATGCAGCTGCTACTCCTACCATAATAGATAAAGAATTTAGAGACGTAAGTACACGACTAGGGTTGTTAAACAGAACCCTAGGTGGGAGCATCTTAAAGATTTTCCCCAAGCCGGGTGACCCTAATAACAAATGGCTCTCATATGCAGAGCTAGCTGAGTCTGGCTATAAAGGGATGGACAGTTTATATAGTAAGCAAATTATCCCCTTGTATTTACAAAGTATACAAGAGGCAAATACAACGGGTGACTATTCTAAAGCAGATACTTTTTTAAAGAGTATTGCTTCTTTTCAAAAGAAATTTGGAGAAGAGATTATTCCGTCAGATGCTAAGATAGATGCAGAGATACAATACAACAATAATGATCCTTTTAAGAAATTGTATTGGATGTATTTGCTGGCAGCATTATTTATGATGGTGTTTGTAATTACTGGGATATTTAATCCTAATAAGTTTATAAGTCTAATGACAAAAATAGGAGCAGGTATTGTTATTCTTTTGTTTTTGGGTCATACAGTAGCCTTGATTTGGCGCTGGTATATTTCTGGCCACGCTCCTTGGAGTGATGCCTATGAGTCTGTGTTGTATGTAGGATGGGCCACGATGTTTTTTGGGTTAGGCTTTGGGCGTAAGAGTATGCTCACCATTGCAAGTACGGCTTTTGTAGCGGGATTTATTTTATGGGCGGCAAGTATGAACTGGATGAATCCAGAAATTGCAAACCTCCAAGCCGTTCTAAATAGTTACTGGTTAATGATACATACGGCGGTAATTGTCGCTAGTTATGGGCCTTTTACGTTGGGTGCTATCTTAGGATTAGTAACATTACTTCTCATAATATTTACAAATGAGAAGAACAAAGAGCGTATGGATCTCAATATTAAAGAGCTCACGCTTATTAACGAGATGGCGCTTACTGTTGGTATAGTGCTCCTTGCAATAGGTACTTTTTTAGGAGGACAATGGGCTAATGAAAGCTGGGGGCGTTATTGGGGATGGGACCCTAAGGAAACTTGGGCACTCATATCACTAATAGTTTATGCATTTGTGATTCATATGCGTTTGATACCAGGTTTGAGAGGGCGCTGGTTATTTAACCTATTTTCTATAATTGCATTAGGGAGTATTATGTTTACGTATTTTGGAGTGAACTATTACCTCTCTGGTCTTCACGCTTATCAAAGTGGGGGTGATATTGCTGGGCAAAAAATTGTAATTACAGGGGTATTGATTGCTTTATTAGGAGTACTATCGCATTGGAAATACAGAAAATACTATAAAAAGAAGGCTTAGTGTAGAACTTATAAATCAAAAAAGCAGCTCTTTAGAGCTGCTTTTTTAATTTATAATAAACACACGTTCTATAACTCTCCTACCATATCTTCTGGTCGCACCCATTCTTCAAATTGTTCTTCGGTAACATAACCAAGATTGATCGCTTCTTCTTTAAGAGTTGTACCGTTTTGATGGGCAGTGTTAGCAATCTCTGCGGCTTTGTAGTAGCCTATTTTTGTATTGAGAGCCGTTACAAGCATTAATGAATTATTGAGTAACTCTTTAATACGGGTTTCATTAGGTTCTATTCCAGCCGCACAGTGTTCTCCAAAAGAAACACATGCATCACCTATAAGCTGTGCAGACTGTAATAAGTTTGCCGCCATCACAGGTTTGAATACATTTAATTCATAATGCCCCTGCATACCACCTACACCTATGGCTACATCATTACCCATTACTTGTGCGCATACCATCGTAAGTGCTTCACACTGCGTAGGGTTTACTTTTCCTGGCATAATAGAAGATCCTGGCTCATTTGCTGGAATCGTGATCTCACCAATACCACTTCTAGGACCAGAAGCCATTAAACGAATGTCATTGGCAATTTTATTTAAAGAAACAGCCAGTTGTTTCAGTGCTCCGTGTGTTTCTACAATAGCATCATGAGCGGCTAGGGCTTCAAATTTATTCTCAGCAGTTCTAAAAGGGAAGCCAGAAAACTCTGCCATATATTCTGATACTCTTTTAGAATACCCTTTAGGTGTATTCAATCCCGTTCCTACAGCAGTTCCTCCTAGAGCCAGTTCCGATAAGTGATCTAAAGTGTTGTGCAATGCTTTAAGACCGTGATCTAATTGCGATACATATCCAGAAAATTCTTGACCTAACGTAAGGGGAGTCGCATCCATAAGATGGGTACGACCTATTTTTACGACATTTTTAAATGCGTCGGCTTTCGATTTAAGTGTATCTCTTAATTGAGTAACTCCAGGGATAGTGACTTCCATAATCTTTTTATATCCAGCGATATGCATTCCCGTAGGGAAAGTATCATTAGAAGACTGAGATTTATTTACATCATCATTAGGTTGTAGGGTTTTTTCTCCCTCTCCTATGGTTTTTCCTGCGAGTTGGTGCGCACGATTTGCAATCACCTCATTTACATTCATATTACTTTGTGTTCCAGAACCCGTTTGCCAGATCACCAAAGGAAATTGATCATCAAGTTTTCCTTCAAGAATTTCATCACATACTTGGGCAATGAGGTCTCTTTTTTCTATAGCAAGAGCACCTAATTCACAATTTGTATAGGCTGCTGCCTTTTTAAGAATCGCAAAACCGTGCACTACTTCTATAGGCATTGACCCTGGAACACCTATTTTAAAATTATTTCTAGATCTTTCAGTTTGAGCACCCCAAAGCTTATCTGCTGGTACTTGAACTTCCCCCATGGTATCTTTTTCAATTCTATAATCCATAATTTGTAATGTAAAATTTAGTCTACAAATTTACAGTTTTGACTCGATACTTAGTGTCAATAAGGTGTCAATAAATATGTATTTTCTTTTGCGAGAAATAAATTTTATACGGTATCTTTGTAATAATAATTAGAAGGAATAAACATTATGTTCGATTTTGACCAATATTTAGGATTTTTAGCTTTTTTAACCATATTGACTATAGGATTCTGGTTAATGATATTTTTATTGACATTCGTTATCCCTTACTGGGTAGGAGGGTCAATTATTGAAATGATAAAAGAAAAAAGAGAAGCTAAGAAGGCAAAAAGAGAAGCGAAATAAATTAAGATATGGATATAAAAAAAGGTCTGCAATTGCAGACCTTTTTTTGTGGGTGCTATTTTGGGTTTACGCTTTCGCGAAAGCGTAATTTACACAACATCTATCCTTCAAACTCTTCGTCTCCACCGCCATAACCACCTTCACGTTCTCTCTTTTTCTTTTGGTTAAAACGATACGTAAATGATAGATTTATAGAGCGTTCTCTAAACTGAAACTCGCTTTCTCCTGGAAAAGGAAATGCTACTGTAGATCTTCTTATTCTAGAGTTAAAAATGTCTCTAATGTTTAAAGCTAGTGAGGCTCGCTCTTTAAATAAGTCTTTGCTAAACGCAAAATCTGCAGAGAAAATCCCATCACTCTCACTTTGTGCGTTTACGGTAGGTCCTCGGTAATTTACTCTGGTTTGCCAATCAATACTTCCCGGTAAAGTGTATTTATTATTAAGACGTGCTGTCCAGGTAAAGTTAGTGGCACCATAGTCTATACCTTCAAATTCACCTACAGTATCAGAGTTAAAGACGTTTACATTTGCATTAATGCGCCATTTTTTTGTAGGCGAGTAGGTGAGGGTAGCTTCTGCACCTATGCGGTCATTTCTGGATAGGTTAATAGGTGTTCTAGTTAATACGTTTTCTTCTACACCATTCACCAGCGTTGTTTGACCTGTATCTAAGAAGACAAATTGAAATATATCTTCAGATCGTCTAAAAAAGATAGAACCATTAAGAGTAACAGATTTACTGACTCTGTTTAAGTACCCAAAATCCAAGCCATTAGATAAACTAGGGTTGAGGTTTGGGTTTCCTTGAAAGAAATTTGTAGCACTTGTTCTGGACGGAAATGGATTTAAGAAGAAACCACGTGGTCTTCTTATCCTCCTGTTATAACCTAGACTAATGGTCTCCTTTTCATTAAGCTCATAATTCAAGTTTACTGTAGGGAAGAAGTTGGTAAAATCTCTACTATTAAAATCACTAGTAGTTTGTTGGTCTATCTCAATATCTGTGTATTCCATACGCAGACCTAGTAAAAAGTTAAACTTGTTTATTTTGCTTCCGTATTGTGTATATAATGCGTGAATATCTTCTTTGTAAATCAGGCTATTGGTCAGGTCTGTATTAATTAAAAAATCACCGTTTGGGTTATCGTCATCTACCACGTTGTCAAAAACAGTAAACTTTGTATCTAATTCACTAAGATTACCTCTATAACCAGCTTCAAAGCGGGCATTATCTCCTAGTGGTTGCACAAAATCTACTTGAGCAAAAAGTCGCGTTTGATCTTCTAATGTCTCATTAGTTTCAAGTTCTATAGGCAGATTAGCATTAAAAGTAGTATTACTTATATCTGTAAATTCTCTTTCTTGGGAATCTTCATATTGAAATTCTATAGACAGATTACCGTCATTTTCCCAACGCTTGTCAAAGTTAAGACTTAGCTGTTTTGTGTTGTCCTCTTCTGTTTCTGGGGCTAGTCTTTGCGATTCTATAAGAACACCATCGTTAGTTTGTGTAATGTTGTTTACTGAACCATTTTCATTATTGCTATCTCGTATTACGGTAGCCACAGTGACACTTGTGTTGTCATTTAAGTAATACTCGACACCCAAATTTGCTGTAAGTCCGCCGCGTTCTCTATTAAAATCTGCTTGTTCTAATAATGTGTTTTCACCATCGATACGACTGTTTAAACTATTGCCTTCAGAACCTCTTATATTATAACCGCCAGTGGCAAAAATATTAAAATCACCTGTTCTATAGTTCACATTACCAGACAGGCCACCAGTGCCGAAATTACCTATGTTAGCCGTAACAGCACCGTTAAGACCTTGTAATTTACTACGTCGTAATATAATGTTCAATATACCTGCACTTCCCTCTGCATCGTATCTAGCCGAAGGAGAAGTAATCACCTCTACACGCTCGATAGATTCTGCAGGCAGCTGTCTGAGAGCTTCGGTACCGCTTAAACCAATAAGACCAGATGGTTTCCCGTTAATAAGTATGCGCACGTCATCATTTCCTCTTAAGGCTACATTACCTTCTACATCTACAGAGACAGATGGAACGTTATCTAACACATCTGAGACAGATGCACCACTTACAGTAAGATCTTTCCCTACATTATAAATTTGCTTATCGAGTTTATACTCAACGGTGGTTTTCTCGGCAATTACTGTTACCTCTTCTAGTGTAGCGGCACTAATTTCTAATGCAATAGTACCGAGTGAAGTATTTTTAAATAATTTTTGTGCTTTGAGTTCATAAGGCTCAAAAGAAATGAACTCTACTTTGATATCATAAACACCTGCCGGAGCTTGGAATGAAAAATCTCCATCAAAATTTGTTATGCCTCCTGTAACTTCATTAGGAGGTGCTACACTAGTTAATGTGATGGTTGCATATTCAAGAGGTACTCCTCCAGATTTATCTTGAACCTTTCCAGAAAGAGTAATTTCTTTTGCAGGTGCCCTTTGTGCTATGGCATTAGATAATGTAAAAATTATTATAGTAATTAAAGTAATGTATTTCATATGATGGTTTAATATGATTGCAAATTACCCCAATAAAAAACGCCACTTGGTTAAAGTGGCGTTAAACATAAATTTAAGTAGTGTTAATCTTTTTCCAAAATAGAAAGAAGCATTTCATATTGTTGATTATTGAGAACACCACGCAATCCGTATTCTTTTTTCTTTTCTAGATCTTCAAAGTTTTTTGTTTTTTCAGAAGCGCCTTTATTTGAGTTCTCTATTTCTTGATATTCTTGGGCGACTTTAGCCAGTATTTGAATTGTAGATTTTTGTTGATATTTAGAAACTTCAATAAGAGTATTGAGCTCTTTAACCACCTTAGTTGCTTTTTTTTCTAATGTTTTTATGCTCTCCATTGAATTTACTTGTTGACTGTAACTAGTAAATGATACTATAAATAAAATAGAAAGTAATACAAATATTTTTTTCATAAGTGTACAATTTATGGCAATAAAAAACGCCAGTATATAACTGACGTTTTACAAATATCCTACCAAGAATTAAATTCTACCAGTTAATTCTAGATATTTAACATACTGTGCGTCTGTTAAAATATTTTTCATATTTAATTTTTCACGATCTGCATACGCATTAAGCTTAGCTGTTTTATCAGTGGTATTAAGATTGGAATTTTCAATCTGCTCCATTGCTGGCTGAAAGACAGACATGATTTTAGTAACAGAGGCTTGCTGTTCTGCTGTAAGACCTAATTCTTGAATTATAGTCTCAGTTAAGTTTCCTGGTACATCAAGTGTTTCTTGAGCTTGAGCGTATCCCATTCCTAAAAAAGCAAGGGCAACAATTGCGAGTAGTTTTTTCATTATTATGATTATTTCATATTACAAGGTGGAATTTACAAAATAGATTTGATATTTTCAGGTGGGCGCCCAATAATTCCTTTGTTATTGTTGATAACAATAGGTCTTTCTATCAATTTTGGGTGCTTTACCATAGCTTCTATCACCTCATTCTCTGACAATTCTTTTCCTTTGTAGTGCTCTTTCCAGACCGCTTCCCCTTTACGGATAAGGTCTGTGGGGGGTATTTTAAGGATATCTAAAATAGCTCTTATATCTTCCTTAGACAGTGTATGCTCTACGTATTTGATGATCTCAAAAGGACGTTCTGAATTTTCAATAATAGCCAGACCTTCTCTACTTTTTTTACATCGCGGGTTATGGTATATTTTGATCATACTTTTTTAATTTAATGAAACTCCTAGCGTGCGTAGTTGCATTTCCAAAGAAGGAGCATCTGTAAAGTGTATTCCTTGAATGCCAACGGCTTCGCACCCTATAACATTTGCTTTACTGTCATCTATAAACACCGCTTCGCTAGCATTGATGTTATAGCGAGAGAGGATAAGTTCATAAATTTCAGGAAATGGCTTGCGCATCCCTTCATCGCCAGAAACTAAAATACCTTCAAACCATTGTAACCAAGGAAATTTTGCAATAGCTTTAGGCCAAGTCTCGCCACTCCAATTTGTAAGTGCCAGCACTCTATACTCTGGATTGTTTACTAAGCTTTTGAGAATTTGTAAGGTTCCTTCGTGTGCAAAGCCTAGCATTTCTTCCCAGCGGCCATAATACATTTCTATGAGCTCCTTATACTCCGGAAATAATACAATACGTTCTTGTGTGGCTTTTTCTAAAGGGTAACCAGCATCTTGATTTACATTCCAATCCCAAGCGCAGATGTGTTCTAAAAACCAATTCATTTTTTCTCGATCTCCTCTAAATTCTTTGAGATATACATATTCTGGACTCCAGTCTATAAGGACTCCTCCTAAGTCAAAAATGATGGTTGTTATTTTTTTAGACATAATTTTATGTTTTAAAAGCGCCTCTTGGACTTCGCTCAGGATAGGTTTCGCGAAAGCATACCCGTAAAGTTACAACTTCAAACTGCCTTGAACCACTTCTTCATTAGTTATTTGTAAGTGCTTGGGAAGCTTATTGTCACGAGGCAACACAGCGAGATAACGATCAAAATTGCTAGTATACACGTTTTTGAATATAGCTTTTTGTGGTAAATCAAACATTTCAATAAGCTCTCTTACAAACTCTTTATGATGGATGAGGTCTTTACTTCCTAGATGGAATATACCACTCAAATTTCTATTAATAATATAATGTAATTGCTGGCTTAATTTACCATCTGTGGTAGTATTGATAATTAAATGAGGGAATACTTCTACAGGTTGATGAAGGAGCACACTGTTTTTAATCTCCATAAGTCTTGGGGATGTAGGTCCAAAAACCATAGGTAGTCTGCATATGGCGTACTGGTTTTCTGGTAAACTGCGCATTAAAATATGCTCACAACGCATTTTTAGTTTTCCATACACACTTTCTGATAAGGTTTTATCATGCTCGTAGCTTGGGTAATGAGAGAAAGCGTCAAATACGTTTGCACTGGATAATAAGATCACTCTAGCGCCAGACATCGCAGCATACTCTGCGATAAGATGATGCGCTTCTATTTGATCTTGAAAAGGACCTCTCAAGGAAGAGACAATTACTTGAGGCTTTATTTTTTTGAGCAATTCAAAAACATCATCGGCTACAAGATCATATTGGACATAGTGCTTATTGTCACTGTAAATTTTTCCAGAATTGTAGGTTCCATAAGTATTATAGTAGCGATATAATTCTTTATACAGCGCACCACCTAAGAAACCCGATGCCCCTAGAATTAAAATTTTGTCTTTGGATTTCTTATAGGCGATAACCGGTAATTTTATAATAAAATCTCAAAAACCTATCTCAATATTGGTCCTTGGGATTATATTTTAAGTTTTTGCAAAATTATTTTTTGAAGAATGGTGTTTTTACAACGGTTGCGGGCACTACCTTCTTGCGTATTTGTATGTTAATTTGATTAGCTGCTTTCGCGAAAGCAATATCCACATACCCCATTCCAATTCCTTTATTTACAGAAGGTCCCATTGTACCTGAAGTTACTATACCGATTGAGTTTCCGTCATTATCTACAATGTCATATCCTTGTCTTGGAATTCCCTTGCCATCCAATTCAAAGCCTACAAGTTTACGAGTAACTCCAGCTTCTTTTTGTGCCTTAAGTGATGTGCTATTTACAAAGTCTTTGGAAAACTTTGTAACCCATCCTAAACCAGCTTCTAGAGGAGAAGTCGTGTCGTCTATATCGTTGCCGTATAAGCAATAGCCCATTTCTAAACGTAGGGTATCTCTTGCGGCAAGACCTATAGGTTTTATTCCCCAGTTAGCTCCTGCTTTAAATACATTATTCCATAATTGCTCAACTTCTTCGTTTTTGCAATAAATCTCAAATCCCCCACTACCTGTATAACCTGTTGCACTTATAATTACGTGATCAATTCCTGCAAAGGGTGCTACCTCAAAGGTGTAAAATTTAATAGCCGACAGATCCACATCGGTTAGAGATTGCATAGCTTCTATTGCTTTAGGACCTTGTATTGCTAGTAATGAATATCCTTCAGATATATTTTTTAAATCGGCGTTATAAGATTTTTCCTCATTTTGACTCGAAATCCAATTCCAATCTTTCTCTATATTAGACGCATTTACTACTAATAAATATTGATCTTCTTTTACTCTATATACAATAAGATCATCTACAATTCCGCCAGTTTCATTAGGAAGACAGTTATACTGTGCGCCACCAACTTTTATCTTACTTATGTCATTGGAGCATACCCATTGTAATAAATGAATTGCAGTAGGACCACTTACTAGAAACTCTCCCATATGTGATACATCAAAAACCCCAACGCCATTACGCACAGTCTCGTGTTCGGCATTTACACCTTCGTAAGATACAGGCATATTATAGCCTGCAAAAGGAACCATTTTTGCGCCCAGCGCTTCGTGTACTTTAGTAAGAGCAGTATTTTTCATTGGTAAATTATAACGTTTGCGTTAAGGGACACAAATGTATGAAAATGGCATAGATTTTTATCAAATAAGCTACTGCTAAGACGTTATTTTATTCTTAATACTTACTTTAAGAATTTAAGTAGGATTTCTTCCATTTTCTGATAGCCTTCTTTAGTGCAGTGCACCATATCGTAAGTGTACTTTTCTTGCATACCATTGCGATCATCTTTCATAAAAGTATGATAATCTAGGTAGGTGTGGTTATTCGCTTTCGCGAAAGCGTATAACATTGTATTCAATTTTATAATTTTTCCAGCAGGTTCGAGACCTGGTTTCCAAGGGTAATCGTAGGCTGGTAGGACAGAAGCTATCGATACTTCAATATTGTTCTGGCTGGCGAGGTCTGCCATAGAGAATATATTACTCGCGATAGTTTCTAACGATGTTTTACCCGTATTACCAGCAATATCGTTAGTTCCGGCGAGGATGATGACTCTCTTGGGCTTGAGATCAACCACATCTTGTCTAAAGCGCACAAGCATCTGGCTTGTTGTGTGCCCGCCAAACCCTCTATTGATATACTCAGGATGCGCCTTCCAAAATTCTGGAGACATACTAAGCCAACTTTCTGTTATGGAATCTCCCATAAAGACTGTGCTATTAGAATTGTTATTTTTCTTTAAGGCTTCATTTGCTCTTTTGAATTTACCTAGTAATGTAGCTTCAGAAAATTTGAGCCATTCTGGCGTGGTATCCATTTCGTTTTCTTTTTTATGACTATAAATCCAATCGAAAAAATCTGGCTCTGCAAAGGCAGCCGTCCAGCTATCGTGACCCGCTTTTGGATAGATTGTCAATTTAGGTGTTACGCCTTGTTGGGTCAATTCTTCGGCAATAGATTTTGAGTAGAAAGGATGAACCACTTGGTCTTGTTCTCCGTGAAAAATCCAAACTGGTGTTGTGTGTGCCCAGTTTTTTACATTGGCTATATTACCTCCTCCACAAATAGCTGTCGCTGCGGCAAAGGTGTTCGGGCGTCTAGCCAAAAGTTCAAAAGTTCCCATACCGCCCATAGAGAGGCCTCCTACATATACCCGTTCCTTATCGATAAATGGCTGAGAGAGCATATCATCAAGTAAATTCATTATAGCACTCATAGCCCAACCTGGAGTACTTTCTTGCGGATATGTGAAAATATTACTATTCGTTGCCTCATCGCGAGAATACCCTATTTGCGCCCAGTAATCTTCCATAGGACATTGCGGAAAGATAACAATGGCTGGGTGCTCTTTACTTTTTTGTCTAAACAACTCACTGCCGTGCACTAACTGCGCTTCGTTATCAGCTCCTCGTTCACCAGCACCGTGCAAAAAAAGATGCAATGGGTAGGTTTTACTTTCGTCAAAATCTACAGGTTTCAAGATGCGATACTGTAACTCTTTTCCTTGATGTGTAAAGGTTGCTTTTTCAAATTGGGGCAGTTGTGCGCTCACGGTGGTACTAAATACTAGTGTAAAAAATATGACAAATCTCATGGATATTTATTTTTTTAACGCTTTCGCGAAAGCTTCCTCACCACCCACCACAGGTAGTTTAAGTATCGTTCCTTTAAGGTCGATCGTCACCTCTGTTCCAGGCTCTGGATGAAGGGTGAATTCTTGATCACTCGAGAAGATCATCAAACCTATTTGCTGTCCAGCGGAGATGATCTGATCATCTGGCATAAGGTCGAATGTAAGGTCGTAAAACGTTCTGGGAACCAAGGGTTCTCCTTCTGTAAGTGAACTATGATTTTGAGGATCTGCCCAGCCGCGAGTAATAATGTTATCTGTAATTTTTGCTTTTTTCTCTCCATTCCAAGGAAGCGATACCAGCCACACTGAAAGATTTACGGCAGGTTTGCTACTCGCCATTTTTACAGTAATTTGTGGTACACCCGAAATATGCACATCTTCTGTAAGTAAAGGCGTAGTGTACAAAAGTCTGTATGGCGACAATGCAGCTTGCGCAAGTTCTGACCCTTTTATTTTGTAATTATCTGTGAGTGTTTCTTTGCCCTTGCTTCCTTTTTTAGAAAGCTGGAGTTTGCCTTGTGCGTCTCCACCTTTGGTAAGTCGTAGACTAATTCCCCGAGCTTCTGGATGCGGATAATCTGGATATGCCGTAGGTTGATCACGAGCATCATTCTCTCTTACGATCCAAGATTCGGCATCATTTTTTACACCATTTTCTATACCGTGTAAATACCTTGTAAACCATCTGTTGCGCATAGTCATAGGTGGTGGTCCACCGTGACCGTTTTGATGATAATATATTTGGGTAGGTAGTCCCATTTCCTTTGCTTTTTTATAAATACGATAGCTATGCTCTGGCATCACATTCCAATCGTTAAAGCCGTGAGACATTAATAAAGCAGCTTTCATTCCCTCCATATGGTTGAGGTAATCACGTCCTGCCCAGAAATCATTATAATCACCTGTAATACGGTCCATACCGTTTTTCATTTCAGTATCTCTGGTGACTTTGTTATTGTAAGCGCGATTCTCTTCTTTACCACTATGTATAAAGTCGTACAACACATCTACATCTTCACCTAGATAGCCTCCAGGAGATCTTACTAAACCGTTAGAACGGTAATAATGATAGTATGAAGTGTTGGGTGCAATAGGTATAATGGCTTCTAGACCCTCAACACCCGTGGTAGCAGCCGCAAGCGGTAATGTGCCATTGTATGAAGTCCCTGTCATTCCTACTTTACCTGTAGACCAGAATGCTTTTACTTCTTCTGTCCCTTCTCGTTCTGTAAATCCTTTTGCACGTCCATTAAGCCAGTGGATCACTGCCTTAGGTGCTAGTGATTCGTTCTCACCACCTACGGTAGGAGAACCATCAGAAAGCCCCGTACCCGGACTAGAAGAGTGCACAACAATATACCCTCGTGGCACCCAAGTTCTGATATGAGAATTAGAAATTATAGGTCGTTTTCCTCTACGTGTAACTTCTGGATGTTTATGTGGGGGTGGAGTAGCGCCTAGTTCATGTTTTACATCCCAAAACGTACCGGGCTCATTACCTGCAACACCTGCAAAATAAGGACTGGTTACATAGACCACAGGAAGTTGTAATCCTTCTGTATCTGTTTGTTTAGGTCGTGTGACCGAAACATGCATACGATCTAGGCGATCATCACCATCTGTATTAAAGGTAGTTTCTACCCAAAGATCGTGACGTACCCAGTCTTCTGGATTCTCAAAGGCGGGAACGATTTGTGCTTCTCCATCTTTAAAAATGGGTGTGGCTTTGTCTTGCCCAAAGGCTAGTGTAGCTATAAATAATATAAGTAGTAGGGTATACTTTTTCATTCTAGAGTAGTTTTTCTGAATGAAAAGATAGGGATAAATTATGAAGGTTTAAAAGAGGTATCAATAGTTAAATCCATTAATATTTTTTATTTTTCATTTATGAAAAATTGTTTAACAGTCTCTTGCTTTATTCTATGTCTACTCGTTGGTTGTAAATCAAATAATCCGATCATTTGGGAGCAGATTCTTCACAAGAAAAGAGCTAATGGTGTCGAAAAAATGATGCAGCTCTCCACAGGTGAATTTATTGTGGGAGCTTACACTCAAGGTAAATTCCAGCCGTGGACGGATAACTATGATACAGATATATGGTTGATTAAACTAGACAATAAAGGAAAGGTTATTTGGGATAAAGTAATTGGAAATAACGACAGAAATCTTACACGTTCAATTGTAGAAACTAGAGACAAAGGATATTTGGTTAGTGCTTGGCATAAAGAGAAGGACTCAATTTTGGATGAAAAATATAATGTTTACGATAAAAAAGATGATTTTTATATTCTGAAATTAAATCCTGATGGTCATAAACTTTGGGAAAAAAAATTACGAGCAGAAGGGTACGATTTTATTAAAGACGCCCAAGAGACGGATGATGATGGTTATATCGTTTCTGGATCTTCTAATTCTAAAAGGGGAGGGGATAAAAAAAATAGTAGCCTAGGAGCTGCTGATTTTTGGATTGTTAAATTAGATTCCAAAAGGGAAATACAATGGCAAAAAAGTATTGGAGCTGGAAGAAATGAAAAGTTGGAGAACTTAATTCAAACACTAGATGGAGGTTATCTTATAGCTGGATATTCAGACTCGCTTGAGGCCAAGGATGAATTTCCCAATAAGAAAAAGATGAATGACTACTTCATTCTAAAACTCAATAATAAAGGTAAGTTAGTATGGTATAAGATGTATGGGGGTAGTGAAGATGATATGCTAGATGTGGCAATACAAACTAAAGATAAAGGTTTTGTTTTAGGAGGTATGTCAAATTCAAAAATTGGTGAACATAAAACCTCGCCTAATATTGGAGATTATGATATTTGGCTCATTAAAACTGATACAATAGGAAAAATAATTTGGCAAAACACCTATGGCGGAACTGGTATTGACAATATTGAAACAATACAAGAGCTAGGGAATGAAGATTTATTAATTGGAGGAACAAAGGCAATTAAATCAAAAATTAATGATTCAATTTGTTTTCAAAAAGATTTTTATCTTTTAAAAACTAATAGCGTTGGGATAAAAAAATGGGAAATTAATCTGGGAGGATCTGAGAATGATTTCCTTTACTCTGCTTATCAAATAGATAATGGTAATATTATTGTCTCAGGACGATCTCAATCATTTTTAGATTTAAATCGAAAATCTATTAAAGGAGCTAATGATATATGGTTATTTGAGTACAATACTAGCGAGTATGAAGATTTTCAGCATAATATGAAGTTACAGGTCTTAAAGGATAGTAAATCTTTAATTTTTGTCAACAAAGAAAATATTTTCGGGTATGAGTTTTTTGATAAAACTGGTTGTCCCACTTTTAAGAAAAGACTTAAAAAAAGTAAAAAAATAGAAATAGAGATAAATGATGTTTTTACTAAAGCTAGCTATATTAAATTGATTGGTTCTAAATCAAACGCTATCTATGACGTAAAACATATATTTTGAATTTTCTTATTAGTTATTTTAATGAATTTTTTAAACTCTCATAGTCTAAAATTCTTGAGGCTATCTTCTCTCGATCCATCAACCCCATCACCTGCTCAGGCAAATCCATAATTTTTCCAACCACAGGCTCCACAGCAGGTAAAAACTTAACTGGATGCGCGGTTTCAAGAAATACTCCATAGGAATCTGGATGTTCTTTTAAATACTCTTTGAGTCCAAGATACCCAACAGCTCCGTGAGGGTCGGCGATATAGTCCAGTCTCTCGTGAATCTCTTTCATTGCGGCGCGTGTGGCGTTATCGCAGTAGGAGTGGGTAGTAAACTTTCGCGAAAGCGTATTTCTACTATTCTCAAATAATTGTAACACGCGTACAAAATTACTCGGGTCACTTACATCCATAGCATTGCTTATGGTTGCCACAGTTTGAGCAGGTGCATAGTCTCCAGATTGCATAAAACGAGGGATGGTATTGTTACTATTTACAGCTGCTATAAACTGTTGTACTGGCATTCCCATATGATGAGCAACCATACCAGCACAGATATTGCCAAAATTTCCGCTAGGTACAGAAAATACAAGTTCTTTACCGTTTTTCTTGAGCTCCTTATACGTAAAAATGTAGTACAAACATTGCGGTAACCAGCGTGCAACATTTATACTGTTTGCAGAAGTAAGCTGGCGCTTACTGGTAATTTCTTGGTCGAGAAAAGCTCGTTTAACCATAGCTTGGCAATCGTCAAAAGTGCCGTCTACCTCTAGCGCAGTAATATTCTCTCCCAGTGTGGTAAGCTGTTTTTCTTGAATATCACTCACTTTACCAGAAGGGTAGAGAATGACCACTTGTATACCAGGCACTTTATAAAATCCTCTTGCAACAGCGCCACCAGTATCACCAGAAGTGGCTACTAGCACGGTTATTTCTTGGGTTTGCTCTCTTTTTTCTAAAAAGTATCCCAAACAACGCGCCATAAATCTAGCTCCTACGTCTTTAAATGCCATTGTAGGTCCGTGAAATAGTTCCAGTGTCGCAACATTCTCTTCTAGCTCCACAATTGGGAAGTCAAAGGAGAGCACATCTGCTACGATCTCACGTAGGCTAGATGCATCAATGCTGTCACCTACAAATGGTTGCATTACCTGATAGGCAATCTCATTGTGTGATAAAGTTTCTATGCGATCCCAAAAACTGGCAGGAAGTACAGGTACGTTCTCTGGGAAATACAATCCTTTATCGGGGGCGATGCCTTTAATAACAGCTTCGTCAAAGGTTACTTCTGGAGCTTTATGGTTGAGTGAGTAGTACTTCATGTTTGAGGTATTAGTGATTAGGTATTAGGTGTGTGGAATGAGGTATGTGGTATGAGGTATGTGGGATTTGCTAATAGGTGTTAGGTTTTTAGGTGTCATAATATTTCGTTAATCGTTAATTTCGATACATTTTTACTTTGTTTAAATATTTAATCAACCTTATTTTAATTTAGCATCTCGTCTCTCGTATTTCTAATTTTTAATTTCGTCTTTCAGTAGTCGGCAACCTGTATTGCTTATTTGAGTGCAATAGGTGTCTATTTTTAAGTCGTTTGATTGGTAAAGGGTTTCGGCTTTTTGTAAAAAGGTTTCTATGGATGCTTTCGCGAAAGCAAACGTAAACATACTAGGGCCACTTCCTGAAATACCAAAAGCAACACAGCCACTGTCTTGAGAAAGTTGTTTTACAGAGTCAAAATAAGGAAGTAGGTCTTTGCGATGAGGTTCGACTAAAATATCCTGTAAGCTATGGGCAAATAACTCTTTATCACATTCGTATAAACTAGCGACAAAACCTGCCAGTTTTTGACTTTGTACTAAGGCGTCCTTTAACGAGACGCTTTCTGGAAGTTTTTCTCTTGATTCCTTGGTTGAAATTTTAATATGTGGGTGAATAATCCCTACATGAAGTCCACCCATAGATGGCAATGCGACAATGTGAAAAGGATCGTAACTCGTCACGAGCGTCGTACCTCCATAAATACAAGGTGCTACATTATCTGCATGTTCATTGCCGCTGGCAACCACTTCTCCTTTCATAGCATAACGAGTGAGTTCAAGATTAGAAACAGGTGTTTTTAGAAATTGATTTACACCAAAGACTGCTCCCGCTGCACTTGCGGCACTGCTGCCTATACCGCTTCCTGAGCGTATTTTTTTATGAATCTCTATCTCTATTCCAAAAGATGCATTTTCTCCTTCCAGTATTGCGAGAGCAGCAACGCCAGCAACATTTTCTTGTGTTGCTATGGGTAAATCATCTGGGCCTGTAATTTTTGTGATCGATACACCAGGTTGTGCAACTTTTCTAAAAATCATCTCATCTCCAATACCTTCTAGCGCAAAGCCTAAGGCATCAAAACCACAATTGACATTAGCAACAGTTGCAGGGCAAAATATTTTAACTTTTCTTGTTTTAGTACTCATTTTATAAGTAGGATGTGTTATTTTCAAAAAATTCCAAATTCCAAATTCCAAATTCCAAATTCCAAATTCCAAATCGCAAATCACAAATTCTTTGTTTCGTCCTAGTTGTTTTTACGTTTCTCTATAATTGCTGAAAATATACGTTTTAATTCATCTGCTTCCTGAGTGAGTTCTGATATTTTTTGCTTGAAATTATGGTTAAACTCATTGTCTAAAAGTTTTAACCACAAAACAGTTTCTTTTGCTTCCTTACGGCATATTTTGGCTCTGTAATCAAAGTCCTTATTGCTTAGGTGTTCGTTAGCCTCTATATAATTTGCAGCCACAGAACCAGAAGAGCGAACAACTTGTTTGCCATCTTCAGTATTAGGAGTGCTTTTAGGTAACTCATAAATTAGAGCTCGCACATTTTTTGCAAATACAAAAGTTCTTTCCTCTAGGTCGTATATTCTAGACATCTATTTATTTTTGAGATTCGGTATTAGGTGTTTTGATTTGGTTTTTATTTTTTGAAATTTGTGATTTGATTTTTGGTATTTGATTTGTTCTAAATCTTCCTGTCATTGAACCAAGCTTATAATCCTATACCCTTTATTTCCGAGATCTAGTACTTTATTTAATTCTGTCTCAATCGTATAATATCAGAAAATAAACCGCTTGCCGTAACATCGCCACCAGCACCCGCACCTTTTACAATGAGCGGTTGATCTGGGTATCTTTCTGTGTAGAAAAGTACAATATTATCTTTTCCTTCTAGCTTGTAAAAATCACTTTCTGGACCAACAGATTGCAAACCTACACTGGCCTTGCCGTTGTTAAGCTCTGCGACGTACTTAAGACGTTCTCCCTTTGAATCGGCATCTGCAACCAGCTTTTCAAAATGACTAGCATCTTCTTTTAATGTTTCAAAAAAGTGTGGGACGTCTGTACTTTCGAGATTGTTCTGGGTTAGAAATGGCTCGTTTGTGATGTCTTCTAAATTAAGTTTTAATCCAGATTCTCTTGCTAGAATCAATATTTTGCGCGCCACATCTACACCGCTCAAATCAATTCTGGGATCGGGCTCTGTATAGCCCTCTGTTTTGGCTTGTTGCACAACATCGTGAAAACTGTCACCGCTTTTAAAGTTATTAAAAACAAAATTCAGGCTTCCAGAAAGGACGGCTTGAATGCGTGTTATTTTGTCTCCAGAGGCAATAAGATTACCTAGCGTATCAATAATGGGTAGTCCAGCACCCACATTGGTTTCAAACATAAATTGAGTATTGTACTTCTTACTTAGTTCTTTAAGTTCACTGTAGTTTTCAAAGGTGCTGGCACAAGCTATTTTGTTACAGGCCACTACAGCAATGCTATTTCTTAAATAGTCTCCATAAGTCATTGCTACCTCTTCGTTTGCTGTTACGTCTACAAATACAGAGTTGCGTATATTGAGGTTTATAGCGCTTTCGCGAAAGCGTACCATACTTGCTTCCTCACCGTTATCCAAAAGTTCTTGCCAGTTTTTAAGGTTAATACCCTCTTCTTGAAGTATCATTTTTCGGCTATTAGATATACCTAAGACTCTTAAGTTGAGATTGAGATTGTTTAAAAGATACTCTTGTTGTTGTGCAATTTGAGCCATCAAGCGTCCACCTACATTTCCAACGCCCATAATGAACAGGTTAAGCTGCTTGTGTTGATCCTCAAAGAAACGTTCGTGCAAACTATTAAGCGCTTTTTTAACATCTTTTTGAGCGATTACTGCACTTATATTCTTTTCACTTGCTCCTTGTGCAATAGCTCTAATATTTACATTGTTTTTACCTAGAGTTCTAAACATTCTGCCCGCAACTCCTTGATGGCTTTTCATCCGCTCGCCTACGAGGGCAATAATTGCTAGGTCCTTCTCTACAACTATGGGGTCAATTTTATATTGAGAAATTTCATAGGCAAACTCAGCATCTATTGCTTCCTGAGCGATCTGGGCTTGATGAGCGTCTATTCCCACGCATATGCTATGTTCACTAGAAGCTTGTGTAATTAATACAACATTAATATGATGAATAGACAAGGTTTCAAAAAGTCGTTTAGAAACCCCAGAAAGGCCTATCAATCCGGCGCCTTCTAAAGTGAGCAGCGCAATATTTTCTATATGACTGATACCTTTGATAGGTTGATTGTTGCCATTGGAGTCTAAGGAGATTTTAGTTCCATAGGCTTCAGGTTCCATGGTATTTTTAATATATAATGGAATGTCTTTTTGCATTACCGGAGCAATGGTAGGTGGATAGAGAACCTTAGCTCCAAAATGTGATAGTTCCATAGCCTCGTGATACGAGATACTTTTAATGGGTTTTGCTTGTTTTACCAGTTTAGGGTTCGCAGAGTACATTCCGCTCACATCTGTCCATATTTCTAAAGCCTTTACATCTAAAGCGGCTGCTAGAATTGCTGCCGTATAGTCAGAACCACCTCTTCCTAAGGTTGTAATTTGTCCTTGTTCTGAACTCGAAATAAATCCTGGAAATATGGTTACTTGTGCGTCTGAGTGGTTAAAATGCTCTTGAATATTTTGATTGGTTTTGTCATAAAGAACAGCAGCCTTTGTGTATTGCTCATTTGTAATGATTAATTCTCTACTGTCTTTATATGAGGCTGGTATACCTTCTGTTTTAAAAGCTGCTGTAATGATAATAGCGCTAGTGCGTTCTCCAAAAGAAGCAAGTTTGTCTAATGTCATTGGAGACAATTCGTTTATCAAGAAGATCCCTTGAAGTAATGCCTCCAAGTCACTCATTAACTTGCTAACGGTTGCTAGAATCTCAGGATTAGAGTTCGTTAACTCTTTCGCAAAAGCAGAATGAGTATCACTCACCTGTTTAAAGATATCTATATAGTCATCTTTTTTTGCTGCAGCAAGAGAACCAGCAGTTAGGAGCTTATTGGTAATCCCACTAAATGCAGAAACGACCACAAGGCAACGATCAGATTCAGAACTGTGAGCAACGATCTTGATCACTTTCTGTATGTTTTTTGTACTACCTACTGAAGTACCACCAAATTTGAGTACACGCATAATAAAAATACTTTTTTATTCCCTCGAAGGGGGGAATCTTATAATTAGTAATCTAATCTTTGTAAATTCTCGCATTAGCGAGTATGAAATAAGTTTTGAAAATCCTAAAAAATAGGAATAGGAACGGATGATAAGTAATAGACTATGACCCCAATGGGGTTCCTGTGCCAGAAATAATAGCAGAAGTTAAAAGGAATATGTGTTGCGTTATTTTCATACCGTTTGTACGTGTTAAATGTAGTATTTTTACAAGACCACACAAGGGTGTATGCTCATTTTTAGGGATTTGACAAAATGAGTATGTTTAGATTGTGTTTTTTTGAAGAAGTGGTTAATTTTTATGCTTTCGCGAAAGGATAATGAAATACGAAAACGTTTTTATAAAATGAGCCATACGTGCAAAAGGATAGTACCAAACAACATGTTTAAAGGTCAAGTATACCTGACCATCAAATAAAACAATAAATAGACTGATGAAAATATATAGCAGAGCTCAAATTTACGAAGCAGATAAAGTTACAGAGCAAAAGGAGGGAATCCCATCTATTAATTTGATGGAACGAGCAGGAGGTTATATATATGAGTGGATGCACCAGCGATTGCAAGGAGGAAAAGTGCCTATAAAAGTATTTTGCGGTATCGGAAATAATGGAGGAGACGGTATGGTTTTATCACGATACCTTATAGAGAATAATTATAATGTTACTACGTATGTTGTAAATTATAACGATAAGAGAGTTCCAGATTTTCTAGAGGCATATGATAGATTAAAATCTGCAACAAAAGATTGGCCGGTAGTACTTACAGAAAAGAGTGAGCTTCCAGAACTTACGTCTCAAGATATAATTGTAGATGCAATTTTTGGGATAGGTCTCAATAGAACACCACAAGATTGGTTAAAAAAGTTATTTACAGCGATCAATGACAGTAAGGCCTATATTTTAAGTGTTGATATTCCTTCTGGAATGTATATGGATATGAGTCCGCAGGAAGGAGATGTGATTATTAATCCAAGGTTTACCCTTAGTTTTCAAGCTCCTAAACTCCCGTTTTTCCTTCCAGCTACAGGTCCTCAGGCAGGTATGTGGGATGTGTTAGATATTGGTCTGGATCCAGAATATCTAGCAACCACACCTACAGATATGGAGCTTATAGGGAAGCAGGAAGTTTTACAAATGTATAGACCAAGGCCAGAGTATTCTCATAAAGGAATGTTTGGGCATAGTCTCATTATTGGAGGTAGCTACGGTAAGATGGGAGCGGTTATTCTGGCCAGCAAAGCTGCTATGCGTGCAGGGAGTGGTTTAGTAACTGCTTACGTCCCTCAATTTGGTGTGCCTATTTTACAGACTGCCTTACCAGAAGTAATGGCGGAGACAGACAATTTTAATGGAAAGGTCTTTGAAGAAATAGATTTTGAAACCATCGCAAATGCAATTGCTATTGGACCTGGAATGGGAACAGATACAAAAACGGTGAGTGCTGTAGAGCAGTTTTTAAAAGAACAACAACAACCTATCGTAATAGATGCAGATGCTATAAATATCGTAGCAGTAAACCCATCTTTTATGGAGTATGTCCCTAAACTTTCAATTTTCACACCTCACTTTGGAGAGCTTAAACGTCTTATAGGCGAGTGGGAAGATGATTTTGATAGAATTGAGAAGACTGCCAAGTTTGCTAAAAAACACGACGTAATAGTAGTGATGAAAGGCGCAAACACCATTACAACCTATGATATGAAACTTTATATAAACGATTCAGGAAATCCAGGATTATCTACGGCTGGAACCGGAGATGTTTTAACAGGTGTGATTACCGGACTCCTAGCTCAAGGATATCATCCTATGGAAGCTACGATGATGGGTATTTATTTTCACGGTACTGCTGCAGATATAGCGATTAATCAATACGGCATAGAAAGTTTAATGGCAAGTGATGTTGTACAGTTTTTAGGACGTGCGTTTATGGATTTATTTGCAAAACCAGAACAGCCTCAAGAGCAACAGCAATAGAGATAAAATAAAAAAGTCCGCCTAGTTAAAGGCGGACTGCATTCCTAAGCTTATAATTACCCAAAATTACTCTACAGTTATAGGGAATGTTACTTCTATGTCAGTTTCTCCTCCAGCATCTGCAAGACCTGTATTAGGCTTTGTAGGTTCGTGACGAAGTGTTACTGTAAAATTACCAGTACTAACATCACCCGTAGTGAGTGTGAGAACAGTTCCTAATGGGTTACCATCACCATCAAAGTTTCCGTAAACTGTTGTTACATTAAGACCAGCACTGGCTGTAAAAAAAACCTGATGCTCATTACTTTCTTCCTCGACTTCTTCGGTAATATCTTCTGCAGGTGATTCTGTTTCGTTTAAAAAAGTAACGGTACCTGCGTACTCTGTATTTGCAACAATGGTACCTACTACAGAAACGACTGGTGCGTCTGGGCCATCTCCATCTGCATCAACACTTTGTAGCGTTACAGATCCTGCAGCACTTGACAGCTGCACACGTAAGGTAGTTATTACCTCTTCTTCATTTACAGCCTCTGGAGTATCATCGTCATTGTCACATGAAAATGTTAGTACAGCTGCTGTAAGTGCGAGTGCATAAATTTTTAAAGATTTCATAGTTTTCATAAGAATTGTTTTAATAGTGGTATTATTAATAATTGATTTTAAGTTGTAGACTCAGATTTCTGCCAAGGTCATCGGCAAAAAATCTTTGTCTGTTTAAATAGTTACGATACGTAGTATCAAAAAGATTATTGACAGCTAGCGCTACTTCTAGCTTTGATGTGGTGTTTAGGGAAAAATCTACTTTCCCTCGTAGGTTAAGTAAATGGTATGCCTCTGGAGGGGTGCTCACATCGACAGTAACATTCTGATTTGATTCAACTAGAAAAACGGGAAAGTTTGTGTCTGGGAACTCATTTTGTCTAAAAACATACTGACTCTCTATCCAGAAGTTAAAGTTGTACCATTTCTCATTAGTATAGGTAATACGATTTGTCGTGTTAACAGGAGGAATATTGATAAGTGGCAAATCGAGCGTTCGATCTTGACCTTTTACTATAGACAGTTGGTTAGTCATCGTTAGATATTCGTTTATGATATACCTATTGTCTATATCAATACCTAGCAATCGCGCATTGGTTTGTCTGTATTCCCATACTGGAAAATTGCCGCGTAGTGTTTGCTGGCTTCCAGTAGGCTCAATAAGTATAAAGTCTGATATGAAATTAGCAAAAGGAGCTAGCGTAAATGACCAGTTATTATGCTTTCGCGAAAGCGCAACAGATATCTTATGAGAGGTTTCTTTGTCAAATCGTATATCGCCAAGTTCTATTCTAGCCGCACTCTGATGTAACCCATCACTAAAAAGTTCTGATGGGTTAGGCGCACGGTTAGATAAAGCATAGTTAAAGGTAAGATTGTACGTATCACTTAGATCATACCCAGCACCTGCAGTAGCAGAAATATTGTGAAAGGTAAACTCAGGATTAACCAAAAATTGTGTCCCAAGATCTTCAATCACAAGCTCTGGGAATAAAACATCATAACCACGATCTTCCCAAAATGAGGTTCTGTAAAATTTTTGTGCATCGATAAAATTAAAGTCATAACGTACGCCTCCTTCTAAGGTCCAGTCGTTCAAGGTTTTTGCCCCGAGCAGATAGGCTCCAAAATCTATGCGGTCGTAATCCGGAATTAACCTTCTTATTCCTGTTGCAGGATCTGGGAAGTTTGTTTGTGCACGACCAAGGATGCCAGCCTTAGCAACAATGGTGTTATCTGCAGTGTAGTCAAAATCGACAGTTGTAGTATGTGTGCGTAATTCTAAGTCTATAGCAGGACGTACATCATCACTATCGCGTCTAATGTCAAACTCTAGACGATTATTTTTTTGATAATCATATTGAAAACTCAACTTACCTAAATCGTTAAATCGTTTATAGGCGCTAATCTTTGCAGTTTGATGTTTTATTTCCTGTTTTGGGGAGTCTATTTCATACGTAAAATCTTCTGTAAAATTTGGGACTCCTGTATTGGCAATAGCATTAGCTAGATCTGCTGCACTTCCTACGTGCGAAGCTCTTAAAATTCCCAACTCATTATTATATATAGAATAACTTGCCTCTATACCGTGCGAGAATTTATTCACCCCAACTCTTAAAGCTAGATCACGTTCATAAGCTCCTGTATTACTCAATATGTAGTCTGGAGTCTCGAAGTCTCCAAATCGTTTAAGTGTTCCTTGAATGCTCCCATACCATCCAGAATTGTAAGATTTTATAAGTGTAGAAGTAATACTTCCACCGCGACCGTTTGAAGCTCCTGTAAGTAGTGTGCTTCCGTATAAACTATCTGCTTGAGGTACTCTTAGAGGCTTTATAATGATAGTTCCTCCGATAGCGTCTCCACCGTATTGCAGTGCAGAAGCTCCTTTAACAACACTCACGCTGCCTGCATTATTTATGTCTATGTTTGGCGCGTGCTCTACACCCCATTCTTGATCTTGTAAACGAGTTCCATCAGTAACTAACACTACACGACTACTATGTAAACCTTGAATAACCGGTTTTACAACCGTATTCCCTGTATTTAAACTAGAAACCCCACTTAATCCTTTTAGAGCATCGCCTATGGATCCAGCAGCATTTACTTGCAAAGCAACAGTACTCACTTGTTGTTCTTGACTAGTTTTATTAGCCTTTGAATTTCCAGAACCTATTACTGAAACTTCTCCTAATTCTTCAAGGTGATGTTCCATATTTACTGTGCGTTCAGTATCTCCTCTTACAATAACTCGCACAGCTTGTGTACTACAAGCAGGATGCGAAATTTGTAATGAGTACGTGGCGTCACATAATCCAGAAATGCTGTAAAAACCTTTTTCATCTGTAATTACAGCGGTCTCTGCTCCAGCCAGAATAATAGTAGCATTAGCTAGCGGAGATTGATCGTGTAAATCTATAATGTAACCAGATAACGTGTTCTGGCAGTTTTGAGAGGTTGCAATGCTAGATATTAATAATAGCATTGCTCCAAAGAATAGGCGCATGTATAGTGTTTGAGTTAATGACTTTTTTTCAAAGTAATTAACAAACAGGAGGACCTCTCGTATTCTTTTTTTCTAATACAGAAATTTCTGAATTGTCATTGTATGTTATGACATAAGAAAAAGAAGGTAGGGAATCAAAAGAAGTTGCTTTTACGAGGGCAAAAACTCCGTCTTGATTATAATTTATAAGATTGAATTTACATTCTTGATTCTTTTCATGGACGTGCACATCAGAAGGATTATCACATTGTACATAATGTTCATGATTTTCAAGAGTATGAGCTAGGCTTAGACCACTAGGTACCAAAATAGTAAGCACTACCAATAATGCCAAAATATGTTTTACTATGTTGCTCCTATTATTCATTAAAGATTTTTAATTAAAAAACCAAAACCTATTCTGGACATCATCTTTTTTGCAAATTGCATAAAAAATCTATATTGACCAAAACACCAGCCAAATATCACTAATAATACTTGATAAATAGGGAATATTAACAGTATTCTAACAGGCCAGTAAATCCATCCAGAGATCACCTCTTTTGATAAACCAATTATCTGCATGAGAGGATCAGACAGCCTACCAGCCGTCGAACCTGTTATCGCAAAGCATAAAAAAATGGCTATAAATTCCCATCTATAGGTCACAATCCATTTTTTCTCAAGTTTTTTAAAAAGCCAAAGGCTCACACGTATACATAGATATCCTAAAGCTAAGGTAAGTGCGCAAAGTGATATGCACTTTCCTAAATCACTTCCGATAGGTAAGGAAGTAATGACTCTTTTACCAATCAAGTAACCGCATAGAAGTGATGTAAGTATTCCTAATGTTGGAAATAGTAATTGCCAATTTTTGGTGATTTCCCAGCTTTTTCTGAAATTTTTCATAGCTGGGCAAAAATACAACTATCGTAGTTTTTGTTTGTAACGCTCTTGAAAAAATTGAAACCAATTCCAAAGAAGGTAATTCACTTCATATCCGTAGTCTATATTTTGTTTGTAGTCTATCTGTTGAAGGTATAAATTGGCGTCAAATTGGTTAGGGTTAAGTACCCTATTATTGTACTCTGTTACTAGAAATATATTTCGGTTTTCAAACCAAAATTGCTCATTAAAACCACGAGGCATTTGTGTAGCCAGCCATTGATTAAATCCGGGTTCTATAATGATAATCTCATATTCGAGACTGTCATTTGCAATACGTACAGTATCATTAAAATTATTGGTTGAATTCTGTATGTCTTTTTTTACACCGCCACAGCTTGCAGCTATAATGAGGAGAAGTAGGAGTAGTGGGAGTAGTATATTTTTTTTCATAGTAGTAAGGTATTAATTTTTTAAATAGTCTATTATTAAAACATTTTTAATACTGTAAAAGTACACTGCAAAGACGATCTACTATATTGGTATTGAGTGAATGCCCCTTATGATTTAGGGAACTAAAAAAAATCGCGTACAATACAAGCTTGTACGCGATTATAAAATAATTTAAGTAGTAGTCTTACTTCCCAAAAAGACCTCCAAGAAGTCCGCCGAGGCCTCCTGATTTCTTACCACCAAGAACCATTCCAGCTACATCATCAAGGATACTTCCGTCACCATCTGCATCTAATAAAGAGGTTATGAGACTTTGGTTTTCTTGAGGTTGCCCACCTAGCATACTTCCTAGTAGTGCATTCATTCCATTTCCATCGTTTACACCTGATTGTCTTGTTTGTTTTCCTAAAACACCCATTAATATTGGAGCGGCTACTTTAAGAATATCTCCTACAGCACCTGCATCCATACCAGATTTGCTACTTAACGCATTCTCTACTTCTGCTTGTTTCCCGCCTAAAAGGTGACCAAGAATTCCGGCGCCATCTTGCTTTACACTATCATCTATACCACCGCTAAACAACCCTCCTAGGTTATCTAAAATACTTCCATCGTGTTTTCCTGATAGAGCTCCCATTAATCCCGCTGCTCCTTCTGGAGTTTGTACATTTTTTTTCATAGCTCCCATAAGTACAGGCAATGCCATACTTAAAACACTTCCTGTACTACTTTCTGATTGTCCAGTAGATCCACTTACACCGCTAATGATTTGTTTACCCATTGGGCTATTTAATAATTCTAATAATCCTGACATTTTTATATTGTATTTAATTGTTAATGCTCTTTTTCAATGTACAAAAAATTACAAAGGCTTTCGCGAAAGCGTATAAAAAACCGCCCCAGAAGGACGGTTAGTATAAAAACGCCGATCAAATACACTATTTAAGAATAGAAATTATCTGTTCTGCAAGTTCTGTTCCTATTCTATCTTGGGCCTCTCCCGTTGCTGCGCCTATGTGGGGAGTGAGAGAAACTTTTGAATTCATTAGAACTTGCACTGCTGGTTTTGGTTCATTTTCAAAAACATCTAGTCCTGCAAAGGCTAATTTATTGCTATTAAGGGCTTCGATTAAAGCTACCTCATCTATAACCCCACCACGCGCGGCATTTATGATAGCGGCTCCATCTTTCATCAATGCGATTTCTGTTTTGCCTATAACATAATCTTTTTGAGCAGGTACGTGCAGGGTAACAAAGTCTGCCTCTTTGAGTAATTCTTCTTTTGAGACTGTTGTTATATCAAAGGAGACAGATTGCCCGTCAAAAAAAGGTACCGTGACAGTTGCTTCTTTCATAAATGGATCAAAAGCCATTACCTTCATACCACATCCTAAAGCAATCTTTGCAGTTGCCTGGCCTATACGACCAAAACCAATGACTCCAAGTGTTTTTCCACGCAGTTCAATACCTTTTGCATATGCTTTTTTAAGGTCCTTAAATTTGCTATCACCATCTAAAGGCATATCGCGGTTGGAGGCATATAAGAATCGTACACCGTTAAATAAATGTGCAAAAACAAGTTCTGCTACACTCTCAGAAGATGCTGCAGGTGTATTGATTACGTGTAACCCCTTTTCACGAGCATAGGTAACATCTATATTATCCATACCGACACCACCTCGGCCTATTATTTTAAGACTAGGGCAGGCATCTACGACTTCTTTACGCACAGTGGTAGCACTTCTTACGAGTACAACATCTATGGCGTTATCGTTTATATAGTTGATCAATTGCTCTTGGGCAACTTTAGTTGTAATTACTTCAAAACCTGCGGCTTCTAAGGCATCTATTCCTGTCTGTGAAACTCCGTCGTTTGCTAATACTTTCATTTTTAACGCCCGCTTAGGCGGGTATCTTTTTAATTAATATTGATTTTTGCTTCTTATTAATAGTATGCTTAAAAGCTATGCTTTTCTCTCGAGTTCACTCATCACATCTACAAGTTCCCCTACACTTTCTATACTTAATGCATTATACATAGATGCTCTATAACCACCTACACTTCTGTGACCGTTTAATCCATTAATTCCAGCTTCTTTCCACATAGTATCAAAGGTTTCTTTGAGATCACCATCTGTTAGCGAGAACGTAGCATTCATAGTAGATCGATCTTCTTTGGCTGCAAAGCCTTTGAAAAGGGGGTTTAAATCAATCTCAGAGTATAGTAAGGTTGCTTTTCTGTTGTTTATTTCTTCTATTGCGGTGATACCACCTCGAGCCTTCAACCATCTCAAGGTAAGCATAGAAACATATACCGCGTAAACTGCGGGTGTGTTAAACATACTTCCTTTGCCTATATGCACACTATAGTCTAGCATACTAGGGATTGCTCTAGAAACTTTCCCTAAAAGATCTTCTCTCAGTACGACTAATGTAGTACCCGCTGGACCCATATTTTTTTGAGTACCGGCATAGATTAAATCAAATTTTGAAAAATCTAGCTGTCGCGAAAAAATATCACTACTCATATCACAAATAAGCGGACAATCTACCACAGGGAAGTGTTTGATCTGTGTCCCGAAAATAGTATTGTTACTTGTAAGATGGAGATAGTCTAGATTTTCTGGGAGTTCAAAACCTTTTGGGATATAATTGTAGTTTGCATCTTTACTAGAAGCAACTTCTATTACTTCTCCAAAAAGCTTTGCTTCTTTAATAGCTTTGTCACTCCAAGTCCCGGTGTTTATGTATCCAGCTTTGGACTGTAATAAGTTATAGGCAGTCATTAAAAACTGGGAACTAGCCCCACCTTGAAGGAATAATGCTTTATACCCTTGACCTTCTAGTCCTAGCAATTCAAGAGCTAGATTGCGGGCTTCATCCATTACATCTACAAAGTCTTTGGAACGATGTGAAATCTCTAAAATAGAAAGACCGGAATCATTAAAATCTAAAATTGCCTGTGATGCCTCTTTAAAAACTTCTTGAGGTAAAATACACGGCCCTGCGCTAAAATTATGCTTCTTCATTAGTGGTTTTTTTATCCACTACAAAGATGCCCAAAATGGGGCAAAAACTTATTATTAATCTGATAATTTATACACTAAATTTTTAACAAAAAAGCAATAGTGTCTACACTGTCTGCATAATCGCTAAGGGTCGGTTTTTGAGTTTTCCCAAATGATATTTCGGAGTCATTAAAACCGTTGGCAACGACGCACTGTATTTGCTCAGTCTTTTGTGCAAGTGTTTTTTCTAAGTTCTCTTTTGAGTCATACTTCTCATAAAATAATGTGGCAATGGGAGATCCAAAGCTCTGGTCTTCCTTGATCATTAAAAAACCATTTTCCAGCGTGTCAAAGAGACTCATCAAATAAACCGCTTTATTATAATCGTAGTTGTTTGCATACTTTGCGTGATTAATAATATCCTTCCATTTATAAACGGCCTTGAAAAAGGAGTCAAAATTGTAATCTTGCGGCACATATAGTTTAGAAACATTGCGACAGCCTAGTCCAAAATATCTAAAAATATCATCGGCCAATGCTTCTAATTGTTCTGGTGTTTCAGTTCCCGTAAGAACTGCTACAGAGTTACGGTTTTTGCGTATAATATTTGGTTTATTACCAAAATAATATTCAAAATATCGTGCTGTATTATCGCTTCCTGTAGCAATCACGGCATCAAAGTTTGTGAGTTTGTCTTCTGTAAAAGTGATTCGTCCTTTAAAATTTGGATCTACGTACTCTAGATATCTGGCTAAAAAGGGGAGTAAGTGTTTATCATTACTCGATTGTTTTACAATCACGTGATGTCCAGATATAAGAACACTTAAGAAATCGTGAAAACCCACTAAAGGAATGTTTCCAGCCATAATAATGACCACAGTTTTTGGTGCATACGTTTGGGCGAAATCATACTTCTCTAACCACTTTGAGAGGTTGTTTATTTTAAGTAATTCTGACCATCCTTCACAGGCAAATAGCACATTCTCTTTGGTAAACCAGCCATTGTTTTCTCCAGCGAGTTTTATCTGGTGTATGAAACCATCAAAAAATAGCTCATTATGAGCTACGCTGTCTTTTGCGGTAATCTCTTGTCTAGAAAATTGAGAAAGGAAGTTCCCAAGTTTTGCGAAAGCGTTAATTCTTTGTTGTAAATCCATAGACGTTTGCCTAATCATAGGATAGGCACTATTTTTGCACAAAGTTATTGAAAAAGAAACCCTATGGCAATTATCATTACAGATGAGTGTATTAATTGTGGCGCCTGCGAGCCAGAGTGTCCTAATACCGCTATTTATGAAGGCGCAGACGACTGGCGTTATGCAGATGGTACAGATCTAGAAGGAAATGTAGTCTTGCCGAATGGAAAAGAGGTAGATGCAAATGAAGCTCAAGAGCCTGTAAGTGATGAAATATATTACATTATACCGGATAAGTGCACGGAGTGTAAAGGTTTTCACGAAGAACCGCAATGTGCAGCTGTATGTCCAGTAGATTGTTGTGTACCCGATGAAGATAATGTGGAGACAGAAGAGGAGTTGTTAGGAAAACAAGCATTTATGCATCATAAATAGGCTTGAAATGCTCTAGCACAATACTAGTATTAATGAATAGACCACCTTTAAAAGGTGGTTTTTTGTGGCAAAATGAACGCAAATTATAAAGACACTACACTAAGATAACGAGTATACTAATTACTCACGAGCCTCAAATAGATGGATGTGGATATGTGTCGCCATCTTTCTCGCTCTTAGTTTGAGTATGGTAGCATTATCTCCTAAAAATAAATCGTCTAAGGTTTGTATCCAATGATTAAGCCATACACCAAAGTGTTGTTCATTTAGGCCATTATTCTCTGCCTTGTCCACAACTTCGTGTACCTGAAGCGGATTTCCTTTGTATCGCCCTGTATGAAAAAGACTGTTTTCCCAAAAAGTCGTGAGATAATCAAGGTGAGATGGCCAGTCATGAATATGCTTTTCAAAAATAGGAGCGAGGTACACATCCTTCCGTATTTTTGAATAGAAAGTAGAGACCAGTATATGTATGTCTCCTCTTGATTGTATGTCTTTTAAAGGTTTCTTGATACGGCTAATTTAATTAAATTGAGTTTCTCATATGCGTTGAACTATTCCTTTTTTTCTAGGGTTGAAGATCATATAAGATAGTTTTACTCCTTTGTTCTGAATACTTTTATGAATCTCTACCCTCGCTTTTGCGAAAGCATACGTACAAAAAAGACCTCTGTAAAGAGGCCTTTTCTCATAATTAAAACAGTTTTATTACTGCTTTACTTTTTGTAAATCAATTTCTTTACCTTCTTTATCTAGAAGCACTACTTCATCAAAGCCCATATCTTTAAACTGGCTATACTGTGTTGCAGCATCTCCTACTACCATATATGCCATTTTAGACTCATCAAGATATTTATTTGCAAGTTCTTTATGCTGTTCTAAGGTCATATTGCGTACTACGGCTTCTTCATCCTCAATATAGTTTGCATCTAATCCATAGGTACTGCGTTCTTGTAGCATTCCTAGTAATGCAAACTGTGTTTCAAAACGGCGTGCATTAGACTTAATCATAGAGTTTTTAGTAAACTCTAGATCTTCTGGCTTGATACCGTTTTTGTAGTTTTTAATTGCGTCTCTAAAAATCTCAACAGACTCACCAGTAGTGTTTGTGCGTACAGAAGATGATGCCGTAAATGTTCCCTGGCGTTTGCTTCCTGAGAAACCTGTGCGTGCACCATAGGTGTATCCTTTTTCTTCACGTAAGATCATATTTACATCTCCAGAAAAGTTTCCTCCTAGTTTAAAGTTCATTACTTCTAGTGGGTAGAAATTCTCGTCAGATCTTGGTACAGAAAGGTAGCCTATGTTAATCACAGATTGCTTTGCGTTAGGGACATCTACAAATATAAGTGAAGACTTATCTCTTGCTGCTGGTAACTCATAGGTAGGAATCGTTACTTCTTTTGCGGCCCACTTTTCTTCTAAATCATTTAAGGCACTTAATGCAGAATTTTTATTGATTTTACCCACAATATGGAAACGACTTACCGATGGTGAGAAGTTCTTGTTGTAAAATTCTTTAAGATCGTCCATAGTGATGGCTTCTACGTTTTCTACCGTACCGCTAGTAGGGTATGCAAAGATGTGATCTTCTCCGTATAGTGTTCTGTTATACTGATCTCGAGCAATTACATTAGGATTTGCTGCAGACCTTTTAATGCTATTTATGGTAGCTGTTTTGATACGTCCAAATTCTTCTTCATCCCAACGTGGTTCCATAAGAATTTCTTCTACAAGGTCCATGGTGGCTTCAAAATTTCGCGTAAGCGTGTTCCCCCTAATGGTAATCGCTTCTCTTCCTGTAAACATATTTATACTGGCACCTAGCTTCTGGATTTCTTCTTCTAGTTGCTCTGGGGTTTTTGAGGCGGTACCTTCCATCATAATGTCTGTCATAAGGTTTGCCACTCCGTTCTTTTCTTTGCTATCTAGTAAGTGCCCGCCTTCTATCACAAGGCTAAAGTTTACGGTTGGGATCTCATTTTGCTCTATACCATATACCTGCATACCATTGCCTAGCTCTGCTGTCCAACTTTCTGGAATTCTAAGCGAAGGTGTTTCTCCCGCTTCTGGTTGTATAGAGCGATCAAAATTGGAAGGTGTTTTTGCTATTTCTGTATTAGTTTCTTGTACTTCTTTAGCTACATTTTCTGTGATGGCTTCTTCTACTACAGGTGCTTTTTCAGAATTCTCTGTTATCAATTCTAGCTGTCCTTTGGGTACAAAACTAGTCATAACATAAGGCTTATCTTTTACGTAGGTATTATATACTCTTAGAATGTCGTCTTTAGTTACCTTCTTGATATTCTCAATATCCTCTTCAATGAAACCAGGATCTCCCGCAAATACATTGTAGCGGGCTAGCTGATTAGACTTCCCAAGAATACTGCTTATGCCATTGTAGAAATCTGTTTCTAAGCTTGCTTTAATGCGCTCTACATCTGCCTCTGTAAAACCTTCTGTTTCAAAAAGTCTAAATGAGTCGTTTATGGCTGCCTCTACACTATCTAGATCTACACCTGCGTTTGCGGTAACACCTATTCTAAAGGCTCCTGCAAGTTCTTGTGCACGGTTAAAGGCAAAATATCTAGAAGAAAGCTTTTTGTCTTTTTCTATTACTTTATACATAGGTGCTTTTTTACCACTTGATAAAAGTTGCCCTAGAAAGCTAAGAGCGTAAGCGTCGTCTGTATAGTGTTCTAGAGTAGGCCATACCATATTGAGTTGCGGTGCTTGCGCAAAGTTATCTTCGTGGTACAATCGCACTGTTTTGTCTAGCGTAACGCGCTGAGGTTTTAAAGGTTCTACCTCTTGACGTCTTTTTATTTCTCCAAAATATTTTTCAATCATTTCCTTTGCCTCTGCGATCTCAAAATCTCCTGCGAGTACTAGGGTTGCATTGTTTGGCCCGTAAAAGCGATCGTAAAACTCACGCACATCATCTACGGTGGCGTTTTGAAGATCTACAAGTTCTCCAATTACTTGCCAGTTATATGGATGTCCTTCTGGATATAAATTTTTATCAATTACCCAACTGGTGTGACCATATGGATTGTTATCTACTCGCTGGCGCTTTTCATTCTGAACTACTTCTTGCTGATTGTAAAATGCACTTTCTGTTACCGTATTAATTAAGAAGCCCATACGGTCACTTTCTAACCACATAACTGTTTCCATAGCATTTTTTGGAACGACTTCATAATAGATGGTTCCATCTTTCCAAGTTCCTCCGTTTAGAGTTCCGCCGGCGTCTTGTACTTTTTTAAAGAACTGATCTTGTCCTACATTCTCAGATTCTTGAAAAAGCATATGCTCAAATAAGTGAGCAAACCCTGTTCTTCCCGTTTTTTCTCGGTTAGAACCTACTCCATATTGCACGGCTAGAGAAACAATAGGATCACTTTTGTCTTGGTGTAAAATAATGTCTAAGCCATTGGCTAGCTCATATTTTTCGTAGTCTACAGATAACGAGGCTTGATCTTCACTACTGCTTGTTTCTCCTTTACAAGAGATAAGAAGTGTAGCAAAGACTACCATTATAGCTGTAGTTTGTAAGAAAGTTTTGGTTGTCATTCGTCTGTTTTTTTATTGAGTTTCAAGATACAATGCACAAACGAAGTCCTTACTTAAAATATTGTTAAAGAAAGGGAGTCTATTGTCGCCTTCATAAAAGTGTACGATGTCATAACCTCTCGTATTTTTTTAATATCTTTAGATATGTCACAATGGTTATATATTGTTCTTGTTTTACTACTTATTTACGTTGTAGTAAGTGTCTTACTGTATTATTTACAAGATTACTTTTTGTTTAAGCCAGAAAAGCTACCTGCAGATTTTCAGTTCTACTATGAAAATCAAGAGGTAGATGAATACAATATTGAAACGAGAGATGGAGCAATATTGAACGGTCTTCATTTTAAGGTAGAGGATTCTAAAGGAGTAGTTCTATATCTTAAAGGGAATTCTAAGAGTATAAAGGGGTGGGGAAAATTTGCGGTAGATTTTACCCGCAATGGTTATGATGTAGTGATGATGGATTATCGAGGTTTTGGGAAAAGTACAGGGCGCCGCAATCAAAAGGCTTTAAAGCGTGATTTACAAGTGGTATATAACAAACTGAAAGAGCACGTTGCAGAAAAGCATATTATATTGTATGGTCGTAGTTTAGGGTCTGGTCTTGCAACAAAAATTGCTTCTGTAAATAATCCGCGTATGTTGGTGTTAGACGCACCGTATTATAGTCTTACAAAAGTAACGAGTCGTTATATGCCTTTTATGCCACTTTCTTGGCTCATCAAGTACCCCCTTCCTACGTACAAATGGATTAAATACGTGCAATGTCCTATACATATTATACACGGGACTGATGACAAGCTTATACCTTACAAAACTAGTGTTAAGCTATCTAAAATAAAGCCGAAACTTACCCAATTATATACGGTAATAGGAGGGGGGCATAAAAACCTAAATAATTTTGAAAGTTACCATAAGATGCTAAGTGAGATACTTGATTCTAGACCTAAAAACGTAAATTTGGACGGGACTAGTTTTAAAGTAATTCACAATGCGAGACGTAAAAAAGCGTAAAGGCAGACTTGTTTTTATAGCACTATTTTTAATGGTAAATCTGTATGCAATTTTGAGCGGTGGGCTCTATTTTTTTCAAGAAAACTTGCTCTTTCATCCTACGCAATTGTCGCAGGATTATACCTTTAAATTTGATAGTTCATTTGAGGAGATTACCCATACAACGAGCGATGGGGCACATCTTCATGGACTTTATTTTAAGGTCAATAAGCCTAAAGGGACTTTACTCTATTTTCATGGGAATGCGGGTGACTTGAGTAGATGGGGAGAGATTGTACAGTATTTTGTTAAAAAAGATTACAATGTCGTGGTTATGGATTATCGCAACTTTGGCAAGAGTATGGGTATAATGAGTGAACGAGCTCTGTATGAAGATGCAGATTGGTGGTACGCTTTTGCGAAAGCAGAATCTCTAAAAACGGCCACGTCATTATACATTTATGGCAGAAGTTTAGGTACCACCTTTGCCACTTACGTAGCGTCTAAAAATGAAACAACACAGCTCATCTTAGAAACCCCTTTTTATAGTGTAGAAGATGAGGCAATATCCAGATTTCCCATACTGCCTGTAAAAAAACTTTTGAAATATAGATTTCCGACAAATGAGTATATAAATGAAGTACAAGCACCTATTACTATTATTCACGGAACAGAAGATATGGTAGTGGCGTATGAGCACGGTAAAAAATTATACGATCATATTAAAAGTGAGAATAAGTTATTTGTTACAGTCCCTGGAGGAGGTCACAATGACCTTATTAATTATGAAGAATATCGAGAAGTTGTCTATCAAATATTAGGCAGTAATTCGTTATAAATGTATGTATCTTTGCAGCCTTAAATCAGATGGGTTAAAAAGCTTTCGCGAAAGCGCATATATCCATTTTATTATTAATTAAACTGTACCCTAAGTAAGGGCATTACTATGAAAGCAGGAATTGTAGGCCTTCCTAATGTAGGAAAATCAACGTTATTTAATTGTCTCTCAAATGCAAAAGCACAAAGTGCAAACTATCCCTTTTGTACAATAGAGCCTAATGTGGGAGTGGTAAATGTTCCAGACCCGAGACTTGCTAAATTAGAAGAACTGGTAAAACCAGAAAAGGTGATACCTGCTACCGTAGAGATTGTTGATATTGCTGGTCTTGTAAAAGGGGCAAGTAAGGGTGAAGGATTAGGAAATCAGTTTTTAGGAAATATTCGTGAGACAGACGCGATTCTTCATGTCCTCCGTTGTTTTGATAATGATAACGTAGTACACGTAGATGGGAGTGTAGATCCTATTCGTGATAAAGAAACCATAGATATAGAGCTACAACTTAAAGACCTCGAGACGGTAGAGAAAAAACTAGATAAAGTAGGGCGAGCTGCTCGAACTGGAAATAAAGAAGCGCAAGCAGAGGCAGATACCTTAGAAAAGGTGAAAAAAGAATTAGAAGCTGGTATTTCTGTTCGTGCTGTAGAGCTAGAAGAAAATGCTAGGGAAGAGTTTATAAAGCCCTTACAATTGATTACTGATAAACCAGTAATGTATGTATGTAATGTAGATGAGAATAGTGCTGTAGATGGGAATGCTCACGTAGATCGTGTAAAAGAAGCCGTAAAAAATGAAGATGCAGAGGTTCTTGTTCTAGCCGTAGGGACGGAAGCTGATATTACGGAACTGGATGATTATGAAGAGCGTCAGATGTTTTTGGCAGATATAGGACTGGATGAACCGGGTAGTGCTAAGTTAATTCGGTCTGCGTACAAATTGCTCAACCAGCAAACATATTTTACAGCTGGCGAAAAAGAGGTGCGAGCTTGGACCGTTACTGTGGGGGCTACAGCTCCACAAGCAGCTGGAGTAATCCATACAGATTTTGAAAAAGGATTTATTAGGGCAGAGGTTATTAAATATGAAGATTTTGTTTCTTATGGAAGCGAGTCTAAAGTACGTGAAGCCGGAAAATTAGGAGTAGAAGGTAAAGGGTATATTGTACAAGATGGAGATGTGATGCACTTCCTGTTTAATGTTTAGAAAAAAGGAAATAAAAACCTTTATAGAATAAAAAAAGGGTGTTATATTTGCACCCGCAATCAGGCAAATAGCTTGATGAGTCACTCAAGGAGAAATGGCAGAGTGGTCGAATGCGGCAGTCTTGAAAACTGTTGACTGTAACAGGTCCGGGGGTTCGAATCCCTCTTTCTCCGCAATAAAAAACCCGCAACATCTGTTGCGGGTTTTTTATTGGGCTGAAAACTGATTAACTATTACATTTAGCTATAGATATAAACAAAACTATTGTTTTTTATTATAATCATTACAAAGCAAACGTGTATTAAGGAGCGCTGAGGAATTCTGAGTATTAAATAGACTAATTATATGAGTATTATGTATAAGCTTCTTTAAAATGCCTTAAAATCATTTTTAATTTATGCACTTTCAAATTCACTTACAAAATGCATTTTTACAGAAGGATATTTTTGCTGGGTCATTTGTAGGCTAAAAGGGGAGTCTGCAAGAAAAACGAGTTGGCCTCTTTTGTCTTTGGCCATATAACGTTGCTTTACTCGTAAGAATTCCTTGAACTCTTCGCTTTTAGGATCTTCTGGATCAACCCAGCAGGCCTTATGCACATTAAGTGGTTCGTAGGTGCATTTTGCTCCATATTCATGTTCAAGACGGTATTGTATCACTTCATATTGAAGAGCGCCCACAGTACCAATGACTTTCCTTCCGTTAAGTTCTAGTGTAAATAATTGAGCCACACCTTCGTCCATAAGCTGGTCTATCCCTTTAGCTAGTTGCTTGGACTTCATTGGATCAGCATTATTAATGTATCTAAAATGCTCAGGAGAAAATGCTGGAATACCTTTGTAATGTATTTCTTCTCCCGTTGTAAGTGTATCGCCTATTTTAAAATTACCTGTATCGTGTAATCCTACGATATCGCCAGGGTAGGAGATATCTACAATTTGTTTTTTTTCTGCAAAAAAGGCATTTGGACTTGAGAATTTAAGTTTCTTTTTATTCCGAACGTGTAAATAAGGCTTATTACGTTCAAAAACACCAGAAACAATCTTTATAAAGGCTAGTCTGTCTCTGTGTTTGGGATCCATATTTGCGTGAATCTTAAATACAAATCCAGTGAAGTCTTTTTCGTGCGGTTCTACTAAGCGTTCTTCACTTTGTTTTGGACGTGGTGTAGGTGCAATCTTCACAAAGCAATCTAATAGTTCGCGCACTCCAAAGTTGTTTAAGGCCGATCCAAAAAAAACGGGTTGCTGTGTTCCTTCTAGATATGCAGTGTGATCAAAATCAGGATACACGCCTTGCACAAGTTCTAACTCGTCTCTTAGATTTTGCGCTGACTCAGCACCTACAAGATCATCTAATACGGAGTCTGTTATATTAGAAATTTCTACAGTTTCCTCTATATTCTTCCTATTATCACCACTAAAGAGGTTTACATTTTTCTCCCAAAGATTATAAATACCTTTAAAGTTGTATCCCATACCGATAGGAAAACTTAAAGGAGTAATTTTTAAATGTAGCTTTTGCTCTATTTCATCTAGAAGTTCAAAGGCGTCTTTTCCTTCTCTATCTAGTTTATTCACAAAAACGATCATAGGGATGTTGCGCATACGGCATACTTCTACGAGCTTCTCTGTTTGTTCTTCTACCCCTTTCGCAACATCTATAACTACAATTACACTATCAACTGCGGTTAAAGTTCTAAAAGTATCTTCTGCAAAATCTTTGTGACCTGGAGTGTCTAAAATATTGATTTTGGTTCCCTCATATTCAAACGCTAGGACCGAAGTCGCCACAGAAATCCCCCTCTGACGTTCAATTTCCATAAAATCACTCGTTGCACCTTTTTTGATTTTATTGGATTTTACGGCCCCGGCTTCTTGTATGGCGCCTCCAAAAAGTAGGAGTTTCTCCGTAAGTGTAGTCTTTCCCGCATCTGGATGTGATACAATTCCAAAAGTGCGGCGTCTAGCAATTTCTTTTGCTACAGTCATAATTTATAATTGAGGGAGCAAAGATAAATGAATGTATTTATTATCTCTTCTGTTTGGTGTTTTTGACAGTAATAATGACTCTTTTTTGTGTGCTCAAAGGAGATTTTATTGCAATTTATGCTTTCGCGAAAGCAAGAATATCAATTTTGCACAAGTTAATTTTTGATATTTTGTGGGTAACTCGTTCATTATATTACTATTTTTTGTGTATTTCATCGATACTAAGCTTTACAATGTCTAAAAAAAACAATTTTATCTTATCATATTCTCAAGATAAGATATATTTGTCCCATCCAACTTATAAACATGTACACTACATAGATCTTTTATTGAGAGTTAAAAGGTTTACTAAGTTTTTTGTAAGTTTTGGGTTTCTTCATTTTAAAGATTTTCCACAACTTAAGAATTTTAAATTTTGATTATAGGATGAATTCATTTTTTTAGATGAGTATGAGTCCATAATATCAAAAAAGTCATTTTTATGTCTAACTGTGTTAGACACAATTAATTTTAATTATGAGAAATAAACTACGTTTTTCTAATTTATTGTTTTTAATCCTTTTGTTTGCTTTTGCAGTAATACAAGGTCAAACACAATCACATTCTATACAGTCTGGTGTGACTATCCATTGGGAAGATGCACTTGATAAGAATGGTAGTAAAAAGATTGACTTTATGGAGGGGTCCGTTGTTTTGGACTTGAAAACTAGTTCTGAAGGAGACAAAAGCTCTCTCATGGCTTATGGACTTGCTTTTACACTGATGTCTGAATACGATGTTCCGGTATTCTGGTCTGTTACTTCTGATTTGGTGGATGTAATAAAAATAGATGGTGAATTATATCCTCAAGGTGCCTTTATTATTGAAAAAAAATATTTAACACAAAACGTTCTTAGAGAAATAGGTGAATGGCAGAATTCAGGCACTGAAGTTAGATTTATAAAAAGTGAATCTAATATACTAGTAAATAGCATATTATTTTTTGAGGATGGTGTTTTTAAAGATTCAATAAATAATAATAGTATTTGTCTTTTAGAAGACTCTGGTTTGTTAACTACAAATTGGAAAGAAAATATTGCTTCAAAACTCAACTGTTGTAATGAGTTGTTTGATCTGCCAAATAATTATTCATTTAATGATCCTTCTAAAAACCAAGGTCAAAGACATAGTAGCAATTCAAATACACGATCTACTTTAGATAGCGATGCAGATGGTATACCAGATACAGATGATTTTGATGATGATAACGATGGCATACCAGATGCAGTTGAAAGTATTGACCGAGAAATATCTGTTGATATTTCACAAGCTACTTACACGATAACTCCTAATGGTAATGTAGTAGTTCCATCTACTAATACAGACTATGTCGAATTATACGGAGGAGATCCTGTACCGAATGGTTTACCATTTGTTAATGGATATGATATACAAGGAGGAACCCCGAGAATCGATATGGATCTTGACGATCCTGTTACTTTTCCGCCCAATAATGGTGAAGTCGTTGCAACTCTCTATTATTTTAATGATATGAGGCCGACAGTCCTTTCAGGTTGTCCAGGCCATCAACCACCATCAAGCATGAGTTTTACAATTGAAGATATTACATTAAAAACTTCTATTGGTAATTTCACTGTGGACTACACCCTTTCTCAGCAAGAAATTGATGCTCTTGATAATAGTGAGTGGATAACTATGGAAATAACATTTCAAATCGCCTCAAACGTTGATTATGATGTACTAGGTATAGGGTATATTTTGGAAAATGTTTGTGGTGGTGTTACACCTAACGGTTTTGATCCATTACAATCAGAAGTTTTTGGTTTATCTATTGGATCATTTTCAACGGCAGATTTTGGCTTTGATACTGATTTAGATGGTCTCCCTGATAATTTGGATTTAGATTCTGATAACGATGGATGTCCAGATTATATAGAAGGAGGAAATAATTTTGATGTATCTAATGGAGTAACAGCACAAGGTACACTTAACGATGCTAATGGAAATATTGTTACTACTAATTTAGGCAATGATATAGGAACTGATCCTAACTCTGTTGCTTATGGTGTACCTACTATCGCAGGTTCAGGACAATCAGTTGGCATAAGTAATCAAGGAATATTATTAGAATTAATCCAACCATTAGAAAATCAAGAAGATTGTAAAAGTGGTGATGTTACCTACACAGCAACCGCAACCGCAACCGTATTAGTGACCGATCCTGCGACAACTGCTAGTACAGATTTAGAGTATCAATGGATGGTAAGTACAAACGGAGGGACTTCATTTACTAATATCTCAGGAGAGTCAGGTACAGTTACCACAGGTACGGATGTTAGTTTAACCTTAACCAATATTCAAAGTACACAAAATGGTAATATATATAAGGTTGCGTTTTCTAATGACGGTAATGAATGTGGTATTGAGACAGAGGCACTTTTAACAGTATTTGAGTTACAAGCTAATATAATTACTTCTAATATATTATGTAACGGAGAAGAAACAGGGTCATTGAACTTAACAGTTTCTGGCGGGACACTTCCTTACACGTTTGCTTGGAGTACAGGGGCTACTACAGAAGATTTAACAGATTTGGGGGCAGGTAACTACTCTGTTACCGTAACAGATGCAAATGGTTGTGAGGTAGTGGCATCTGGAGAAGTTACTCAACCTAATACTTCAGTTACAGCAACACTTTCCTCTACAGATGAGAATGGAGCTGCAGCAAACGATGGAACAGCTACTGTTGTTCCTTCTGGAGGAACACCTCCTTATACAGTTTTATGGGATACTGGGGAAACTACTGAAACTATCACAGGATTAGATTCAGGTGAGTATACAGTAACAGTAACAGATGCAAATGGTTGTACTTTTGGTCAAATGGTTGTGGTAGGTTCTGTTAATCAGGTGCCAGACCCTCAAGATGATAATGCTACTACACCTGAAGATGAAGCTGTTGAGATTGATGTAACAACTAATGATGATTTTGGAACAGACGGTCCTAATAATGGTGCTATTGCAATTATTACACAACCAGCAAATGGTACGGTAATAGTCAATGACGGTGGTACACCGGATGATCCAACAGATGATACGGTAACCTATACACCAGATCCGGATTTTAATGGAACCGATACTTTTACGTATGAAATAACGGATAGTAATGGTGATACAGAGACAGCTACTGTAACAGTAGTAGTAACACCAGAGGAGGATGTTGTAGACGATAATGAGACGACACCAGAAGATACACCAGTAGATATTGCTGTATTAGACAATGATGGATTTGATCCAAGTGCAGATGTAGAAGTAACAGATGTTACTGACCCAGCAAATGGAACGGTAGTGATCAATCCTGATGGTACTGTAACGTACACGCCAGATCCTGATTTCAACGGTACAGATACGTTTGAGTATACAGTTACAGTAACGAATCCAGATGGTACAACAACGACAGAGACAGCTACTGTAACAGTAGTAGTAACACCAGAGGAGGATGTTGTAGACGATAATGAGACGACACCAGAAGATACACCAGTAGATATTGCTGTATTAGACAATGATGGATTTGATCCAAGTGCAGATGTAGAAGTAACAGATGTTACTGACCCAGCAAATGGAACGGTAGTGATCAATCCTGATGGTACTGTAACGTACACGCCAGATCCTGATTTCAACGGTACAGATACGTTTGAGTATACAGTTACAGTAACGAATCCAGATGGTACAACAACGACAGAGACAGCTACTGTAACAGTAGTAGTAACACCAGAGGAGGATGTTGTAGACGATAATGAGACGACACCAGAAGATACACCAGTAGATATTGCTGTATTAGACAATGATGGATTTGATCCAAGTGCAGATGTAGAAGTAACAGACGTTACAGACCCAGCAAACGGAACTGTAGAGATCAATGACGATGGCACTGTAACTTACACACCAGATCCAGATTTCAATGGGACTGATACGTTTGAGTATACAGTAACAGTAACGAATCCAGATGGTACGACTACGACAGAGACAGCTACTGTAACGGTAGTAGTAACACCAGAGGAAGATGTTGTAGATGACAATGCTACGACACCAGAGGATACCCCAGTAGATATTCCAGTATTAGACAATGATGGATTTGATCCAGATGCTGATGTAGAAGTAACAGACGTTACAGACCCAGCAAACGGAACTGTAGAGATCAATGACGATGGCACTGTAACTTACACACCAGATCCAGATTTCAATGGGACTGATACGTTTGAGTATACAGTAACAGTAACGAATCCAGATGGTACGACTACGACAGAGACAGCTACTGTAACGGTAGTAGTAACACCAGAGGAAGATGTTGTAGATGACAATGCTACGACACCAGAGGATACCCCAGTAGATATTCCAGTATTAGACAATGATGGATTTGATCCAGATGCTGATGTAGAAGTAACAGACGTTACAGACCCAGCAAACGGAACTGTAGAGATCAATGACGATGGCACTGTAACTTACACACCAGATCCAGATTTCAATGGGACTGATACGTTTGAGTATACAGTAACAGTAACGAATCCAGATGGTACGACTACGACAGAGACAGCTACTGTAACGGTAGTAGTAACACCAGAGGAAGATGTTGTAGATGACAATGCTACGACACCAGAGGATACCCCAGTAGATATTCCAGTATTAGACAATGATGGATTTGATCCAGATGCTGATGTAGAAGTAACAGACGTTACAGACCCAGCAAACGGAACTGTAGAGATCAATGACGATGGCACTGTAACTTACACACCAGATCCAGATTTCAATGGGACTGATACGTTTGAGTATACAGTAACAGTAACGAATCCAGATGGTACGACTACGACAGAGACAGCTACTGTGACAGTAATTGTAACACCAGATAATCCATCTCTAGATGTATTTAAAGAAGGTAATTATGACGATACGAATAATGATGGAATCGTTAATGAAGGTGATACGATAATTTATAACTTCATAGTGTTCAATAATGGAGATGTGCCATTAACGGATATAACTCTAACTGACGAATTAGTTGATGTAACTGGTGGTCCTATAGATTTGGCAGTAGGTCAAAGTGATTCTATGACCTTTATGGCAACTTATTTTATTACACAAGATGATATAGATGCGGGAGCCGTATATAACCAAGCAATAGCAACAGGTCAAGATCCAGCAGGTGAGATTGCTACAGACGCTTCGGAGGACCCAACTGGGATTGATCCTAACGATCCGTTAATCGATCCTGATTGTCCCGAATGTACAATTACAGTACTTCCTCAAGATCCTTCCATTTCAATAGTTAAGACAGGTGTCTTTAATGATGAGAATGGCGATGGCTTTGCACAAGATGGAGAGACTATTACTTATAGCTTTACAGTAACTAATACAGGAAATGTAACTGTAACTGGTATAGTAGTAACAGATCCATTAGTAGCAGTAACTGGCGGTCCAATAGATTTAGGACCAGGAGAGAGTGATAGTACAACTTTTGAAGCTGTTTATACTTTAGATCAAGAAGATGTAGATGCAGGAATGGTTGAGAACCAAGCGATAGCTACAGGTCAGAATCCAAATGGAGATGATGTGAGTGATACTTCAGATGATCCAACAGATACTACGGATGTAGATCCTGATGGTGATGGTGATCCAGATGATATTACAATTACAGACTTCCCAGATGATCCAGGTTCTATTTCAATAGTTAAGACAGGTGTCTTTAATGATGAGAATGGCGATGGCTTTGCAC
>JAHDIF010000006.1:0-5140 GCA_020630915.1 Dokdonia sp. | reverse complement strand
TGAGTGATACTTCAGATGATCCAACAGATACTACGGATGTAGATCCTGATGGTGACGGTGATCCAGATGATATTACCATAATAGATTTCCCAGATGATCCAGGTTCTATTGATCTTGTTAAAACAGGAGTCTTTAACGATGAGAATGGAGATGGCTTAGCGCAGCCAGGAGAGACTATTACCTATAACTTTACAGTAACTAATACAGGAAATGTAACTATGACGGATATCACAGTAACAGATCCATTAGTAACTGTAACTGGAGGTCCAATAGATTTAGGACCAGGAGAGAGTGACACTACTACATTTATTGCAGTATATGTGATAACTCAGGATGATATCAACATTGGTTTTGTAGAGAATCAAGCAATAGTAGATGCACAAAATCCAAATGGGGATATTATAAGTGATACTTCAGATGATCCAACAGATACTACAGATGTAGATCCTGATGGTGATGGAAATCCTGATGATATTACTATTACTGATTTGCCAATGCTAGCTAGATTATCGCTAATAAAGTCTGGTCAGATTATTGATATTGACGGTGATGGTTCTATAGAAGATGGTGAAGTTATTCAGTATACTTTTGTAGTAACTAATACTGGAAATGTACCTGTATTTGATATTACAATAGAAGATCCGTTAGTTGAAGTAACTGGAGGTCCTATAGATCTAGAACCTGGTGAGAGTGATACGACAACTTTCTCAGCATCATATATCTTAACTGAAGAAGATATAGAGGCTGGAATTGTAATCAATCAAGCAACAGCAATAGGTGAGGATCTTGAAGGAAACGAAGTTTCAGATATTAGTGATACAGGAGTAGACGCTGCAGGAGATGTCATTGATAATCCTGAAGAAGTTGAAACGCCTAATGACGGAAATGCTGGAAACGTAAATGGAGATGCAACAGATGATCCTACTGTTCTTATATTTGATGGAGTGTTAGCAGTGTCTGATGTAGAAATATTTAATGGAATATCGCCTGACGGAGATGGGATTAATGACTACTTAATTATAGAAGGAATTAATCGTTTCCCTGATAATACATTAACGATCTTTAACAGATGGGGTGTAGAAGTGTATAGCAAAGAAGGTTATGATAATGACCCAGCCACTTCATTCAGCGGTATTTCTAATGGGCGTACGACTATAGCTCAAGGTGAAGGATTGCCTACAGGGACATATTATTACATCTTGCAATATCAAATACCAGAAGGTGGTGTAAGACAAAAAGCAGGGTATTTATATATTAATAAGTAAGAAGAATTTTGGGAAAGGGTCCGCTTTCGCGAAAGCGGATTCCTTCAAACTTTTTAAAGCTTGATAAAAGCATCTATAAAAATTATTAAAATGAAGAATTTAACTTTCGTTGTTTTACTTTTTCTGATAGTAAGTACCTTCGATGTATTTGCTCAACAGGATCCACAGTATACACAGTATATGTACAACCCGGTTGTCATTAATCCTGCTTATGCTGGGAATAGAGGAGTAGCGAGTATTACCGGACTACACAGAAGTCAGTGGGTAGGTCTTGACGGAGCACCTAGAACTCAGAGTTTTAGTATTCATTCTCCTATAGGAGAAAGTAAAGTGGGACTTGGTTTATCTGTTGTTAATGATGCTCTAGGTCCACAACAAGAGACGTACATTGGAGGAGATTTTAGTTACACGATAAATACCTCTTATGAAGGGAAATTGAGTTTTGGTTTGAAGGCAGGAGGTCATATACTAGACGTTGATTTTAGACAGCTAAATTTATTCGACCCTACTGATGCCAATTTTGCACAAAATATAGATAACAAATTCTCTCCTTTATTAGGGGTTGGAGTATACTATCATACAGACGACTTTTACGTAGGTTTAAGTGCTCCTAATCTTATAGAGACAAACCACTTTAATGAAGGCAATGAGCCTGGAAGTGCAAGTTCCCTTGCAGAAAAGAATATTCACTATTACGGAATTCTTGGGTATACTTTTGACATAAGTGAAAGCTTAGTTTTCAAACCCAGTACATTAGTTAAAGTCGTCGAAGGTTCTCCGCTTCAAGTGGATTTTACCGCCAATTTTTTGGTGTTTGAAAAGCTTCACCTTGGAGCAGCATATAGATGGAGTGCAGCTTTGAGTGGTCTCGTTGGATTTCAAGCAACAGATAGTATGCTCATAGGCTTAGCTTATGACAGAGAATCAACCGATTTAGGAAATCAAGTTTATAATGATGGAAGTTATGAGATATTCTTGCGCTTCGAATTATTTAATCAGTATGATAGAATGCTAACCCCTAGATTCTTCTAATTTTATAACCCAACTTAAATAGAAAAGCGCCTTTATAAGGCGCTTTTTTCGTTCTTAACTTGTGTATTTGTATTTTTGTAACGCTTATGAAAGAAGAATTAGTCATCCTCGTAGATCAAGAGGACAATAAAATTGGTCTCATGCCTAAAATGGAAGCGCATGAAAAAGCTTTGTTACATCGAGCGTTCTCTGTTTTTGTTTTCAACAAAAGTAAAGAATTGATGTTGCAACAGCGTGCCTTACATAAATATCATTCTCCTGGTTTATGGACAAATACTTGCTGTAGTCATCAAAGAGATGGTGAAACTAATGTAGAAGCAGGTACTAGAAGACTCCAGGAAGAAATGGGGTTTAACGTACCTCTTAAAGAAACTACTTCGTTTATTTATAAAGCCCCTTTTGATAATGGTCTTACAGAGCACGAGCTAGATCATATTCTTCTAGGAGAGTATGATGGGGAGCCTACAATCAATAAGGAAGAAGTGGCAAGCTGGAAATGGATGCCACTTGAAGATGTAAAGATTGATATTCAAACACATCCAGATCAATATACAGCTTGGTTTAAAATTATCTTTGATAAGTTTTATAAGTATTTAGAATCATGAGAATAACAGCATATAGAAAAGCTCACTTTAACGCTGCGCATAGATTGTATCGAAAAGATTGGGATGAAGATAGAAACAAAGCGGTCTTTGGGAAATGCAGTAATCCTAATTTCCACGGACATAATTATGACCTTACTGTGGGTGTAACAGGAGAAATTGATCCAGAAACAGGTTATTTAATTGACTTAAAGATTTTAAAGGATATTATTAAAAGTGAAGTTGAAGATGCACTTGATCATAAAAACCTAAATATTGAGGTGCCAGAATTTAAAGATCTCAATCCAACTGTTGAGAATATGGCTGTTGTTATATATAATAAAATTAAAAAAGCTTTAGACTCAAAGTATGATTTAGAGATTACTCTTTACGAGACTCCTCGTAATTTTGTTGTGTATAAAGGTTAGCAGATATGTTGGTAATAGGAGAGAAGGCACCACCATTTGTTTTAAAAAATCAAAATGGAGACCCTGTTGAGATGGCGAAATATCTAGGTAAGCAACCTTTAGTGATATACTTTTATCCTAAAAATTTTACTCCAGGATGTGTTGCAGAAGCGTGTAGTTTTAGAGATAGCTTTGAAGATTTTAAAGATGCGGGAGCAGTCGTTTTTGGTATTAGTAATGATTCCGTCTCTTCTCACGCTCGTTTTGCAAAAAAATACAGACTTCCTTTTACTGTTTTGTCAGATAAAGGAGGTAAAATTCGTAAACTATATGGAGTTAAGAGTGATTTGTTAGGACTTCTTCCGGGCAGAGAGACATTTGTGATTGATAAAGATGGGTTAATACAAATGAGATTTAACAGTATGCAAGCTACGAAGCATATAGCTAAGGCTTTAAAACTTATCAAAAGCCTATAAATGGAACTTACTCTATATCCACTTAAATGCAAACCTTTGCTCAAAGAAAAAATTTGGGGAGGTAACGAATTGCGAGATTTTCTTAATAAATCATCTTCGCTAGAAAAAATTGGAGAGAGTTGGGAAGTAGCTTCTATCCCCCAAGGAATAAGCACTATAGCTAATGGCGTGTACGAAGGAAAGAAATTAAGTCAGATTACTTCTGCTTTCGCGAAAGCTATACTAGGAGCACCCGTTATAGAGAAGTTTGGAGGGCAAGTGCCGTTACTTATTAAATTTATAGACGCTAGTGATAAATTATCTGTGCAACTCCATCCAGATGACCATCTCGCAAAAACAATAGGTGGTACCGGTAAGACTGAAATGTGGTATGTTTTAAAAGCTAAGGAAGGAGCACATATTATTGCTGGATTTAAGGAGGACATAGATGAGGAGAGATTAAGCAATATATTAAAAAGCAATACACTTGAAGAACACCTAAATTACATACCCGTAAAGGAAGGAGATGCTTTTTATATAAGCGCAGGATTAATACACGCAATAGGAGAAGGTGTATTGATAGCAGAGATTCAACAACCTTCTGATATTACATATAGAATACACGATTACAATAGAAAGCAGGAGGACGGTAGCTATAGACAGTTACATCTAGAAGAAGCTAGAGAAGCGATAAAGTTTAAAAATATAGAGACTGTTAAACTATCATATGAACACAGTAAAGTTGGGAGTCAAGTTTTAAAACATAGCCCATATTTTAAAACAGACATTATCTTTCTTAATACTACTGAGCATGTAATTGAAAGAACTGATAGTCTAACTATTCTTATGGTTGTGAAAGGGACAGGCGTTCTCTTGTGCGATTCAAAAAACTACGAATTACAGTTGGGAGATACATATATAATTCCGGCAGCTTGTTCTGTAAGCTCGGTAAAAGGAGAAGGGATTAAATTTTTAGAGGTGTACCTGTAGAGATTATTAAATTAGTTTATTTTTGAACTAAATAAAGGAAATATGGCAAATATTAGAGATTTAAAAAAAGACATCAATTTTGTTTTAGGAGATATTATAGATGCAGTATATGTATGGGAAGCAATAAACCCAAAGGAAGATGCAAAAAAGGGTGATGCAATTATAGATGATGCTATTGAGACATTTGATTCATTAATTGCAAAGGTAAATGATCGAAATGCAGAAAATAGAAGTAAACACCTAAGTGCAGTTAGAGCAGAGCTAGAAGAAAAAGCAACTTCTCTTGTAGAACGTATTAATAAGCTTTAAAAAAATGTTGCATATATAATATAAACGCTATTATATTTGTTGCTATAAAGCCGATGTAGCTCAGCTGGCTAGAGCAGCTGATTTGTAATCAGCAGGTCGTG
>JAHDIF010000005.1:433-206031 GCA_020630915.1 Dokdonia sp. | reverse complement strand
TGAAACGATAACAGAAACGACGAAGGTAGAAGTACGAGGTTCGAAGTGGAATCACAAATCAGGAGGCAAGAATCAAGATTAATAATACTCAGGATTGAGAATACCGAATACCGAAATTTCTGAAATCTGATTGATATAGGAAAGACTCTTGCAGGGATGTGAGGGTCTTTTATTTATGGGTAAAAAGAAGTACGAGGTACGAAGTAAGATCAGATTGGAGATCAACGATTTTTGATTGGAAACGTAGGAAGTACAAATAACGAATAACAACACAAGGTTGAGGGTTAAGGACTAGAAGTGGGAAGCTTGAAACTATTAACTAAAAACTGCCAACTACCTAGAATCGACTAAAAGCTGGAAGTACTTTACCAATATACTGATATACCAATCTACCTATATCCCTTTATCACATAGTAATCACCGTAAACCTATCATTCTCTGGATCGAGAGATTCTAAAATAGTGGGAATTAAATCTTTACCAAACTCTAAGTAAAACTCGGCGAAATTTGTATTTCGTTCTTGGAGGCTGTACAAGGGGAAACTCTCGTTTTGCAAATCCACCAAACGCTGTACGTGATCTTTGAGTTTATACTTTTGTGCTCGTAGCAGCCTGCTTTCTAGATTATCTAGACCTTTTAACTGCTTTACTTCTTGGGCTTTTACAGCACCTTCAAAAGAAGCATCGGTTTCTTGAGCGAGGAGATGCATCGCTTTAAACTGTTCTTTGAGAAAGGCACGTTGCTCAGAAAAATCAATAGTAATATTGGAGATGCTACGTATTTTCTGATTCACCAATTCGTTTTGTTTGGCAAACAATTGTTGGGTGGTTACTCCTAAATTTTCGGCTTTTTGAGCTTGCTTGGTGGTGCGTAACATTGCAGAGTTACGAAGTAATAACATAGGAAACGGCACGCCCACTTCTTCAAAATAAGTACGTAGCTGAAACCAATAGGCCAACTCTCCTCCACCACCTATATAACATAGATTCGGTAGAATAGCCTCTTGAAATAACGGTCGCAATAAGGCATTGGGTGAAAATCGCTCGGGATGCGTGTCGAGTTCGCTTAATATTTCACTTTGGCTAAAACGTATTTCCGTATCATTCACCACATACTCTGCTCCTTCTTGCACAATGCGTTCCCGCAATCCCTTCTTTATGTAAAACAGGTTGATCTCTCTAGGGTGCACTTGCTCTTTATACCCAGCTTCCACAAGCTTCTCGGTTTGTTCAGTCACGTTTTTGTGCGATACTTGCTCCAATAATTCACGCTTTACATAGGGCGCAAACTCTTTCTTAAGTGACGCATCATTTCCATCTACGATAACGAGGCCATACTGAGCAAAAAGTTCGTTTGCCAGGTAGCGCGTCGCTTGGGTTAAGGTATCGTGTTTGAGATATGCATTTTCAAATAGTGTTGCGAGGTACTGCGCATTTCGAGAAGATCCTAATTGGGTTTTGAATAATGCGAGCACGTTGGAGAGGCCATTGGTATCTAACTCTCCCACGGGACCGCTGGCTTCACGATTCCATTGAACTTTCTGACCTTTAAATCTAAAAAAATTGATCTCGTCAAAGTCGTGATCTTCGGTGGCCATCCAATAGACAGGTACGAAGTGATGATTGGGGTGTTGCTCTTTTAGCTTTCGCGAAAGCGTAATCGTATGTATAATCTTATACAGAAAATATAAAGGCCCTGTAAATAAATTGAGTTGATGTCCCGTGGTAATCGTAAAAGTGTGTGCGTCTTTAAGACTCTCAATATTTGCTAGTGTCGCATCAGAAGGGGTTATGTGTGCGTACTGCTTGGTTAATGCCTGAGAAAGTGTGTTTCTATTCTCTTGTGAAAATGTAGTACTCTTCTCTTCCAGTTGGGCTTCAAAATTATCCAGTGACGGAAACCTGTTATAAAAAGGGGTGAGTGCTTCTTTTTGATCTAGATAATCGCAAATAAGAGATGAGAAATACCCTGTGTCACGGTACGAAATACATTCTGATGGCATCCAATTGGTTTTGATTAGGTAAATATAATTGAAAACGTGCAATTGTAATTTCTCACAATCATAAAGGAATATTAAAATCTAGCCATAACAAATGATTTACAGTTGTTTTTAGTAGTTTTAAGGCTAGTCAAAAAAACAACCAATGATTCAAAAAATTACGCTTTTCGTAGGTCTTTTTATTAGCACCATCCTTACAGCACAAACCGTACAATCTCCAGCCGAATTTTTAGGCTATGAGATAGGTACACAATTTTCCAGACACTCAGATATCGTGCGCTATTTTGAGCACGTCGCCCAAAACTCTGATCTGGTGACATATCAAGAGTATGGAAAGACCAATGAACGCAGACCTCTCACGTATGCAGTTGTAACTTCTGAAGCAAATCATAGTAATCTTGAAAACATCCGAAAAGCCAATCTAGCACAAATAGGATTAAATAATAGTGCTTCTGGTACTGCAGACAAGGCGATCGTATGGCTCTCATATAACGTACACGGTAATGAAGCCTCAAGCTCTGAAGCTACGATGGTAACACTGTATGAACTCATTACCAAAAAACAAGCGTGGTTAGATAATACGGTGGTGATTATAGACCCGTGTATCAATCCAGACGGCCGCGATCGGTATGCCAACTGGTTTAATCAAGTGGCGAGCACGCCGTATGATCCATCACAAGTAGCTGCCGAACACAACGAGCCGTGGCCAGGCGGACGACCTAATCACTACCTTTTTGACTTAAACAGAGATTGGGCTTGGGCCTCACAGGTAGAAACACGCCAGAGACTTAAAATTTATAATAAATGGATGCCGCACGTGCACGTAGATTTTCACGAGCAGGGTATAAACGAACCGTATTATTTTGCACCAGCAGCAGAGCCTTATCACGAAGTAATAAGTGACTGGCAACGTGATTTTCAAGATCAGATAGGAAAAAATCACGCCAAATATTTTGACCAGGAAGGATGGTTATTTTTTACCAAAGAACGTTTTGACCTACTATACCCAAGTTATGGAGACACCTATCCTACGTTTATGGGATCTATTGGGATGACCTATGAGCAAGCGGGTCACGGACGCGCAGGATTAGGTATTAACACAGACGAAGGCTATGAACTCACCTTAAAGGATCGTGTGGCACACCACCACACCACAGGACTCTCTACCGTAGAAATATCTTCTAAAAATGCTGGGAAACTCAACAGTAATTTTGCGAGTTATTTTAAGAATGGGAATTTTAAATACAAGAGTTATGTGCTTTCTGGCAACGAAGACAATATGAATGAATTAGCAAAAATGCTAGATCGTCACGAGATACACTATAGTTTTGCCCGCAATGGAAAAGCCAGCGGCTATCATTACGGCACCAACGGGCAAGGCAGTATGAGCTACGACCTCGCGATGGTGGTAAGTACCAACCAACCTAAGGGTAAAATGGTAAAAGTACTTTTTGAACCCGATGCTAAACTAAGCACACCACTTACCTACGATATCACCGCGTGGAGTCTGCCACACGCATATGGACTAGATGCCGTCGCTAGCAGTTCGCTGGTTTCTGGAAGTAGTACTTCTCCCTTTACGAATGTGGCTAGCGTGAGTAATACTAGCGCAGCGGCCTATGTGAGTGCTTGGGATAGTATGCAAGACGCCCAGTTTCTCGCCGCCTTACTTAAAGCAGGTATTAAAGTGCGTTTTACAGAAAAACCTCTGGTAAATAACGGGCAGTCTTTTGATAGAGGTTCGCTTATTATGACCAAGAGTGATAATAGAACTAATGCCAACTTTGGAGAGACCGTATCGCGCTTAGCCAAAGAACACAACAGAGAAGTAATGGCGACTAATACGACCTACTCTACGTCGGGTCCAGACTTTGGCTCTCCAGAAATTAAACTCGTAAACCCTCCTAAAATCGCCCTGCTTAAAGGAGATGGCACCTCTTCCTTAAGTTATGGAGCTACCTGGTATTATTTTGAGCAAACCTTGCAGTATCCCGTAACTTCTGTAGAAGCCGAAAATATAGGCAATGCAAACCTAGAGCAATTTGATATTATCGTGATGCCTAGCGGATGGTATGGTGGGACCCTTAATGGTGGTGCTATGGACAAGGTGAAGGATTTTGTGCGCGGCGGCGGTAAGGTGATTGCGATAAGCAGTGCGCTCAATGCATTTGCAGGCAAAGATGGGTTTAGCTTACAGCGAAATACCAACAAAAGCGACACAGACGAGAACGACACAAAAGAAAACCTTACTCCCTACGCTGAACGCGAAAACCAGAGCGTAGAAAACTTTATTACGGGAAGTATCTTTAAAACCAAAGTAGATCCAACCCATCCACTTGCTTTTGGATATGGAGACACCTATTACAGTTTAAAACTAGGAAGTAGCTCCTACGGCTATTTAAAGAATGGTTTTAATGTAGTCTATATGGATGACGAGGTAACGAATGTCTCAGGATTTGCTGGTGATAAAGCCAAAAGCAACTTACCAAAGTCCCTCATTTTTGGTGAAGAACGTATGGGACGTGGTAGCATTATCTATATGGCAGACGATCCTCTTTTTAGAGCCTTCTGGCACGGCGGAAAACTCTTTATGGCAAACGCCGTGTTCTTTACGAATAATAATAAGTTTAGGATATAGAGGTGTGTGGTATTAGGTATTAAGTATTAGGGATGAGGTATTTGGTATTAGGTATTAGGCTGTTTAGGAATATCAAATTCTAACTAAATTCAATACAAGGTAATTATTGAAGCACTGGCTGGTTGTTTTTGCTTTTTTGTAAAGTGCGGAGCACAAAAAAGGAAAAACTGTATTCTTTTCTAGTCTCATTTATAGAACTAATGCCTGTTCGCGACAAAGTACTTAGTATGTTGGGTTTATTACCGTGTACGTTAATCATTTTACGGAAATCCACAAACTTCTGGCGAAACTTAAAGCTATTTTTACATTGAATATAATTACCTTACTTTTAGATAGTTATTATATTAAGAAAAGAGTCTTCTAACTGATTTTTTGCATTGCAAATTGCCAAGCTGTAAGATTATAATTAAAACAGATGATTGAGGTTCACATTTTACACTTAATCTTAGGGATATTTTTGTTTTTCATTATCAATTGGATAGGGAGACATTCATATTCAGTTGGATATATGCAGATTTCGATGTTCTTGAAAGTTGAAGAATCTCCGGCATTTAACTTTCTTTTCAGAATAATTAGTCCAATTGTTTATCTTTTTATTGTGTCCGCCTTTCTTTATAAAATAGGTTTAGACAAATTTGTAAACAATGTTTATTTTATTTCTATATACTACGTGCTCTTTAGGCTAAGTTTTAATCTAATTACGAATCGTGGACGTCTAATGAATTGGTATCGTCAGATACTTTATTGGATATCCATAATTTCAATTTCCTACTATGCTTACACTGAAATTATTTATAAAAAAGCAAACATTCTTCCTGATTTTGAAACAGTTTCAAATGAATTATGGATAATTATATTGATATTTCTATTTCATACTCTTAACCAAATTAGAGTCTCTCCAGATAAAACTATAAAGCGAAAACAAAACTATTTAGCTAGTAGATTTGAACATTTCCAAAGTAAATACGGTAGGATTATAGATGAAAAGGTTCAAAATGAAAAACTTAAATCAATAATTTATGGTATAATTATTTACGAAGATTTCAATAGACCAAGGGCAGCTAGAATAGTTGAAAATATAAGCTTTAGATTAACAAATAAAAAACACTCTCTTGGTTTAATGCAAGTACAAACCAGTAACTTCATTAATGATTTAGAAAGTGTATTACTCGGAGTTGACAAAATAAATAATGCATATCAGAAGGCTCTAAAAGAGAAGAAATTAGATAATATAAACAAAGAAGAGTTTAACCGCTACCAAGGCCTTAGTTACGAATGGAAACTTCAACATTCTATAATTAAAGATTATAATCCCGACGAACCATATATCTATGAAGTTTCAGAACTAAGTGATGATATATTTAAAAAGTTTTATAAGCAACCTAAAGATTATTTGACACCCTTTTATAAAGGAGAAACATATTCATATTCTGACTTTCAAGACGATGAAGAATAAAAATTAACTATATCTCTTAGATTTTAAGTTTGCACTTGTATGTCAATTTAAACCCCTCAACTGATAATAATCGAAATTATAAATATAAAATGATTAAACAGAATCCATTTTCAGTGTATGATTTTTTAGGGTATTTAGTCCCTGGCTCTATACTAATCTATGCTTACTTAATCATAGATTATTTGAAGGAAAACGCCTCATTTGAATTATCAGAATTCATAGTAAAATTCAAGGATTTAGAATTAGAAGGAATATTCTTTTTCATCATCATTTCATACACCTTTGGGCATCTAATAAGCTATGCATCTTCCATTACTATTGAGAAATATGCAAATTGGCGATATAGTTATCCATCAAAATACTTATTGGATATCGAACATAAAGGTTATTGGTTAGGTTGTAATAATTGGAAAGATGTCGTTTGGAGGATTGCGATGTTAATTTTCTTATTGCCCTGTGTAATCTACGATTGGATTTTTGGACAATTATTAGGCTTCAAAAGGTTCTATAAAAAATCGTTAGATGAGCTATTGCAAAATATGATTATTTTAAAAATTAATGGTTTACTTGAAAAAATCGGAATTAATAAATTAAATAATACTGAATATTTTGAAGATGGTAATGCAAATGGATATGATTTTCACCGTATAATAACTCATTACGCCTATGAAAATAGTAAAAACCATCAAGCTAAAATGAGTAATTACGTAGCTCTGTATGGATTTTTGAGAACACTGAGTTTAATTTTTAACCTCCTCACAATTTACTTTTTCTTTAGAGTCTTTTGCTTTTTAGAATTTACCAATCTCAATATTTTAATTTTATTAACTCTTGGTGGTTTATCTTATTTATCTTTTATGGCTTTTATGAAGTTTTACAGACGCTATACATTAGAAGGGTTAATGATAATAGTAATAGACAAAGACATATAAGACATTTACTCAGAAAAAGGTATTACGGATTGCTCGTTCTCTAGTCATTAAAGAACCTACCTATGAACACCCTCTACAAAACTCTCCTCATCTCCCTCCTCCTCCTAGGCTGCAAAGAGAAGCCACAAGAAATCAAAGAACCCACCCAAAAAACAACCTTTAACCAACCCCTAGCAGATGAGCTAGAACAAATGGCGGAGATCGATCAAATAGCTGCCTATATCCCACAAGGAGCATATACCCAACTTTCTCCAGAAGAATGGCAAGCATTTAAAGACAGTGTCTTTACAACGCACCAAAAACGACTAAAAGAAATTTTTGACACACACGGTTTTGTAGGCTTTGATCTTGCTGGAGAAGAAGGCTCACAAAATTTCTGGTTGATGGTACAGCATAGTGACCATAACCCTGTCTTTCAGCAAGAGGTGTTGGCCAAAATGAAAATTGCAGTTGAGAATGACAATGCCATCCCAAGCAATTATGGTTTACTGGTAGATCGCGTACACCTTAACACAGGAAAACCACAAGTATATGGCACTCAGGTAGATTATAACTTTGAGAAAGCCCAGGCATTTCCTAAAAACCTAGCAGATAGCGCAAACGTAAATAAACGCCGCGCTGCCTTAGGAATGGAACCCTTAGAAGACTATCTTAATGATATGTCCCAATCCCACTATTATATGAACCAAGAGTTCTATAAAGAAAAAGGGATTGAGGGACCGACCTTATACAAAGAATAAAAAGCTATTCACTTGATTCTCTAAACAAGAAAATTGTACATTCCCATATGAATGCATTGTATAGTTTTAATCTTCCACCAGAGGAACACGTACTTTTAAGAAATAGAACCATTACTACGTATTATGCTCAGCTCTACTTAAATGAACCTCAATTATACAAATGGGCAGGTATGGCCGCCTTTGCATCCTTTCATATAGGAGAAAAACTTAAGATGTGGGATTGGACAGATAGCCCCATCAAATCCTTTTCTGAGACCTGCCAGAAAAAAAACAAAAGCCTAGAGGACGATTTTCAGATTATAAGAATTCTTAATAACAAGATATTTTCAGCAATAGGGACCATGCATCTAGGTTTTAGTCAGCTACCCTATTCCGAATTTAAAAATCAATTGCTTCTTACCCATAAAAATGAATTGCTCATTCAAGCATTTGATAAACTACATGCGGCAAGAACTTCACTACAGAACGGCACTTGCACGGATGATGTGAAGGCACTTATTTGGGAAGCCAATGTAGATATATTATGGCACGAGCAGCACAAAGTAGTTCAACCCCTGTTTGACAAACTTACATCCGTATTTTCTGGAGCAATGTCCCTCATCGCTAGTTTTGATTACGATGTAAACCATAAAAAAACTGACTGGAGACTAGCCTCTAGATTTATCTTCTTTATGCTTAAAAAAGGTCTAAAGAAGCTCATGAAACATAGTCGTCTTCCAGATGTTACAGATCTAGAGCAACGATGGTATTGGATATCTCAAAGCTTATTAAAAAAATGGCAAAAAGCCGAAAGTGATCGTACCCTGCTGGCAGAAGAATTACGTATACTATCACAACTAGAAGAGAGAACTCTTTTCTTAAACCAAAAGAAATCATGAATACGTTACGAAAACACCTCCACCTCATCATTTCCACCATTATAGTGATTCCCACAGCTATTATCTATGGATCCCCAAAAGAGTTACCCAAACATTTAGATATCCCAGTAACTACCACAGATCTCGCAAGTATGCTCAAAGCGATTATGTGTCTCTATCTTGGATTTGCCGTTGTTTGGATTTTGGGAATTTGGAAAGCAAGCTATTGGAAGAGGGCAACACAATTGTGTGCCTTATTTATGTTAACTCTGGCTATCGGGAGACTTCTTAGTATGCTATCAGATGGTATTCCTTCTTCTGGATATGTCTATGGTGCGGCAGGCGAATTAGTTCTCGGTGTTTTCTCTATCTTTCAGCTTAAGAGGTATAAGGAGTAGACCACTTGTGAGATGCTGAAACAAGTTCAGCATGACGATGGACATTTTACCCGTCACCCTGAATTTATTTCAGGGTCACATTCCCCAAATAAATCAGCTGATAACGAACAATCACTAAATTAAAATTGACCGTTATTCGTAAGATTGACCTCCAATATACTCATCTACCAAAATACCAACAATCCAACCTACCATACACCTATAACGTATACACCAGTCTAAACGTGATAAATCGGGGCTGGATAAACGTCTCTGCACTAAACACTGAAATATTATTCGCACTGTTGCGCACCTGTGCATCTATATCCAGTAGATTGGTGGCTTTAATCTCGTACTCCCACTTAGCATCACGATCTTTTCTGTAAGCTAGCGAGGCATCCCACACTTGGAACGACTGCGAATTCCCGTCACCCAAATCCTGATTGGTATAGCTATAATTGGTTCTAAAGGTTACCGACTTCCAGATATAAGCATCAACCTCTATAGACGGCGCATTGGTAATAAATTGGGTCTCCCTACCTCCTTGATTATTGTCCGTAACGCTATAGCGATATCTAAAACTCACGTTAGGTGCCACCTTAAAATTGGTACGTACACCAGGCGTATAGGTTTGCGTGTAGCCCTCATTAAGAGATTGGTTACCCTGTATAAACTGGTTGATCTTACTGTAATTAAAATTAGCATTTAAGCTTGCGCGAAATTTTCCAAAGGTACGCTGTACTCTACCAAAAACACTCACATTCTCATCGGCAAAATTGGAGTTAAAAAAGGTGCTCGTTCTAATTACATTATCAAAGGTGGTGAGACTACGTATCTGGTCTACATTGCTAGAATAGGCCGCACGTGCAAATACATTGGTATAATTAAAGAGGTTGAAACTACTGTAAAACAAACTCACATTATGTGACAGAGCATTTTGTAGTTCTGGCTCTCCAAACTGGATATTATTAAAATTATTTAAGACAAGGCCTTGTGCCAGTCTTGTCACGTCTGTAAACTGGTTGCGCATATCATAACGCAGGGTAAGTGCCTCACTTTTCTTAAACTGTATACGGGTTTCAAAATCTGGGAGTAGTCTAAAAAAGTTTTCTTTAAACTCTTCTCCCAATTGTATATTTCTGTTCCCATATGCGTGTAGCGAAAATCCAGGCGTAATGGTAAACTTACCCGTCTTGAGACGGTAGTGTGCTCCCAGATAGATATCGCTAAAATTATACTGCGTGTCATTAGTTGCCAGACCATTATTAATGGTTGGCGTAGGCGTCACCTGATTCCCCCCTAAAAACTGAAAGATATTAGAGTTAAAATCCTGCCTGCTCAATATCGTCCCGAGTGTAAAGTTCAAATTACTACGCTGGTTGAGGATGTGATAATAATCCAGTTTTGCGTCTAGTTGATTAGACTGTATGCGTCTGTTCTGACCAATGTCATACGCATTAAGACTCGTGTCTAGTCCTAAAGCTTCGGCAGTATCATCAAAGGCATCTTCTCCATTAGGATCATTTTCCAATCGTGCGCTATAAAAAGGATCTTCATCTCTTATAAGATGTTGTGCCTCAAAAGCAAAGATGTTATTCTCGTCTAAAGTATAATAATAATTTACGGTCTGATTAAGACTAAAAGGCGTTACCTCATCTTCTCGCAGGGTACTCCCTAACACCGATGAAAATATATTTTGCTCCTGTGTGTCTTTAGAAATACGTCCTAATACATCATAATCTAACTGGTTACTCGCATTAGGCTGATACTTTACACTCAGTTTTGCCAGTCCTTGGTCTGACCGCTCTGTACTAGACTGCTCTGTAGCTTCATCAGGAATACCTAATGCTAGATCTGTATATTGTATAAAGCTCGTTTCTCGGGAGAGTATTCTACTATTATTATAAATCACAAATCCACTAAGGTCTAGACCAGGGTTGGGCGAATAGCTAAAGTTTGCCGTACCCAATTTATTCTCAATTTCGAGCGCGTTGTCTTGATTGGTTAGAAAACTCAAACTGTTATCGCCTAAATTAATATCTGTACCACTACTCCTACTAGGTGCTCTGGAGCCAAAACCACCACCTAAATTTCTAATATCACGTCTAGATAGCCCTATCTCTCCTACATTGTTTAGATCTGCAATTATATTGACACTATACTTAGGGTTGTAATAAAATAGTTTGGGTTGCACTAAATATAGTCCTTGATCTGGGGCAGCTCCAGCTCCCACGGTTACATTCCCAAACCAGAAGTTTTCTTTGCCCTCTTTGAGTTTTATGTTTAAAGCAATATTATCTTGGTTATTAGTCACACTGCTTAACTGTCCTACTTCTGAGTAATTACGAAGTACCTGTATTTTATCTACTGCTTTAGACGGGATATTTTTGGTTGCAAGCTTGGTATCACCATCAAAAAAGTCTTTGCCATTTACCATAAGTTTGTTGACGACTTTCCCTTCTACCTCTACTTGGCCTTCTTCGTTAATCTCAACTCCAGGAAGTTTTTCTAAGACATCTTCTAGTTTGCGCTCAGAACCGTTCTGGAAAGAATCTGCATTATACACAATAGTATCTCCTTTAATGGTTACTGGCATCTCAAAGGTGAGCTCGATCTCATCTAACGCATTATCCATTACCAGCGTGTAGTTCTTGGTAATATCTTGATCTGTTGTGGTTATCGTCTCTTCATAGGTTTTCATCCCTATATAACTCACCTGCATTTTGTAAGTGCCGTTTTCTCCTAACTCTAGCTGAAATTTTCCTGCTTCGTCGGTTATTCCGTAAGACTCTAGACCGTTGGTTTCGCTGTTTATGGCAATCACATTTGCCAGTTCTAACGGTTTATTGATACTATCGCTTACAACTCCTGACATCGTAACTTGGCCAAAAGAGACGGTAGCTACACATAAGCAGAAAATGATATAAAGGTATTTCATAGGATGCGTATTGGAATATTTCTGGACTTTCACAATAGGTCATGAACCTACCTATCAGTAGGCAGGAGGATTAAAGATGAACTTATATTACCCTCTACGTCTTCCTCTATTATTGCGCATCTCCATCATCTTTGTTGTGATAGTTTCTTTGTATGCTGCTTTAGTAATTTCCTTACCCTTAGATGGTGCTTCTATCTTTATTTTTTCTTCGGGGTTCAAAACAATTTTAGTACAAACCATGGTTGTATTGCCCGCGCTTACTTCTAGGATGAGACCTGGTAATCCACCGTATTCACTAGGACCGTGTGAAACGGGAATTTGTGGGGTGTACCAAGCTTCTATTTGTGTCATTTTTATCTCAGGAACTGTGCCTGTAGAGTCGGGCTTTGCCTGTCTCAATTCACCCCAAGAAAAGTTATACCACTCAAGTTCTTGACTAGGTACAGCAGTAGTTGCCTTAAAGCACATATAATTCCCGATCATCTTAGACTCCTTACCTAATTGCCATTGGAATTCTTGTACTTTGTCTTTAACTAAAAATTGCTTCCCATAAAATTCTTGACTTTGTACTAAAGCGTTTTCTTTTACATTTTTAAAGATTTCTCCTTGCGTGAAATTTTGCCCCCAAGAATCTGTCGCTCCAGACATCGCATCTAGCTTATCTTCTTCGTTAAACACAGAGCTCGTTTTATCAAAACTAAGCACATAGGTCTTCTCTAATCTGTTCTTAAGTCGAGCCATTACTTGTTTTTTCTGGGCTTCACTCATACGAGCACCCCATGATCCTAGATCCATTGTAGACTTAGCCATATAATACGCCTTCCCTTGAAATTCCTGCGTATCTGGTGTAAATGAAAATAAAAAAATGAATGATAAACAGCTTAGTTTAAGTAGCAATGCTTTCATAATATGACAGTTGTTATTTTTGTTTAAGCAATTTATGTAAAAACATAAACAAATAACTTCAATTACAAAAATATTAACACAATAGACTTACTTACAAGGAAGAAGCTTTCAGTTTTATAGACTTATGTTCTCCCTGAACATCTGTGTAGGAAATAAAGAGGTTGTTTCCAATTCGTTCTATCTGCGGGAACCCACTCATTCGCTCTCCAGAGAGTTGGGTAATGGTTTGGGCAGCATCTGATGAACCGTCTTTGTAGATTTTTTTTAATTGGAGAACGACATCTTCTCCTTTAGGCTCCATCCATAATACCATCGCGCTGCCATCTTCTGTTAGTACCACATCTACCCTACCTATCGCATCACTAGTATCGACGCGAATCGTATTCCCGAAATTTAATCCTCCATCGCTAGAAAAGGCTACCAACACTTGAGGAGTATCATTTGCTGCTGTAAACCAAGCCGTCACCACCTTATTTCCATCTGCATCTATAGCCGGCCCGTTTACGGGGCAGCCATTTATTTTCCAGTTATCATTAAAAACAGGAGTTCCTGCGATTGTAGCATCTTCCTTCCAAATGGTTCTATAGATATCTCTGGTCTCTATTTCTCCATCAGAACGATCTCTATACACAATTACGATCCCTTGATCTGATTGTGCGACTGCGGTATTGCAGCAATCACAAATTCTGTTATCCAATTCAGTACGTAAAGATACCGTTCCATCTTTGCCGATTACGGCACTTCGCAAGGTCATTGCGCCTGCTCCACTATGCTCATGAGGGTCGTGAATATTTGCAGATGTTTTGGTATTACGACCGTCTAACCACGTAGCAAAAAAGCCATCTTGATACGGTAACAAACTAACAAAACCGTGCTCTGCAGCAATACCATCATTATGCAATGTTTTTGGGATAGACCATTTTCCTGTTGCTGCATCTCTCAGCGTATATTTTACATCATAATCGTAGGTGCCTTGTGCAGATTTCTGCAAGAACGTAGCCATTATAGTACCGTCGTTTATGGCAACGGTAGGAAAGTCTGCCCAGTTTATAAACCAATCTGTTCCAGACACTACAGTCTCCGTAGGTGTCCATTTTTGATTATAATAGATACTATAGTTAAGAATTGCTAGACTATCTTTTTGCTCCACCCAGGTCATATAAAGCTTGTCACCATGAGCTTTCAATCTCGGCAGGTGGGATTCTCCTGAAGTTGGGTTAGGTATATTGTCTAGATTTGAGATTGGTAATTCTTCTACTTCAATAGCCTCCATATCTAATGGCTTGAGCGACCCAAGACGCTCATCACAGGAAGTGAATACTATAAATAATAGTAACAGAAAATATAAAAGTCTCATTCTCGCGTTTTAGTAAATCGGAAATTACGTCACCCTGAATTTAGTTCAGGGTATCATACTATTATTTGGTGATTGTTTATAAATCCTTTCTTGTGCGATGCTGAAACGAATTCAGCATGACGTGAAGATAGTTTATATATTTTTATTCTTCGCGTGCATAGGGAGAGGCTTCTCTATGATTTCCAGTGGCTCTGCATAGAGATCGAAATCTTCGGCTTGTGTGATTTTTACAGTAGTGTACCCTCCTGTTTTTAGATAATACTTGGTCGCGTCTATCAACACCTCATTATCTACATCTGGACTATCAAACTCGGTACGACCCACAAAATAGTTACCCTCTTTACGGTCTACCACAATCTTAAACTCCTGACCAATCTTTTGCTGATTGAGTTCCCAAGAGATTTGAGATTGGATTTCCATTATCTCATTGGCGCGTTCCATCTTTACCTCTTCTGGCACATCATCCTCTAGATTATAAGCATGGGTATTTTCTTCGTGGGAATAGGTAAAACAGCCCAATCGCTCAAAACGTTGGTCTTGTACCCATTGTTTGAGTGTCTGGAAATCTTCTTCGGTTTCTCCTGGGTACCCCACAATAAGCGTGGTGCGTATGGTCATTTCTGGTACGCTTTCGCGAAAGCGTGCTAGCAACGCATTCGTCTTAGCCATCGTAGTCCCGCGGCGCATCGATTTTAAAATATCATCTGCAATATGCTGTAACGGGATGTCTAGATAGTTACACACCTTAGGCTCTCGTTTCATCACCTCCAGAACTTCCATAGGGAAACCCGTAGGGAACGCATAGTGAAGGCGTATCCACTCGATACCGTCTACCTTTACCAGGTTTTCTAATAGTTCTGCAAGATTTCTTTTCTTATAAAGATCAAGACCGTAATAGGTAAGATCTTGCGCAATAAGTATCAATTCTGTAACCCCATTTGCTGCAAGTTTTTGAGCCTCTGTAACGAGATGTTCTATGGGTTTAGATTTGTGTTTTCCTCTCATAAGAGGTATCGCGCAAAAAGAGCAAGGGCGATCGCAGCCTTCGGCAATTTTTAAATAGGCATAATTTTTAGGAGTTGTGGTAAGTCGCTCTCCAATGAGTTCGTGCTTATAGTCTGCTCCCAGTGCTTTGAGTAAACCAGGTAACTCTGTAGTCCCAAAATACTCATCTACATTAGGAATCTCTTTTTGTAAGTCTGGTTTATAGCGTTCACTCAAACAGCCAGTGACAAACACCTTGTCAATGTCTCCATCTTCTTTCTGACGGGCGTATTCTAAAATAGTATTTACAGACTCTTCTTTTGCATTGTCTATAAACCCACAGGTGTTTATCACTACGATATTACCCTCTTCTTCGTGTACAACGTCCATCTCATTTGCTTTGAGCTGGCCCATCAATACCTCACTGTCATAAACGTTTTTAGAACACCCAAGAGTGACTACGTTTATTTTATTCTTTTTGAGGGTTTTCGTGCGCATACGATATCATCTTATTTTGAATAGCTTTATACTTTTACAAGGTCGGTTTATTTTTTCACTTGGTGGTCATTGTGAAGTTATTCTGCTATGCAGCGTAATAACTTCAACCTACGTATTTGTATGCGGCTTTCAGCCTTTACAAAAGGCAGGTTTCAATTACTTAAAAAAACTATCTACAAACTCAACTTTATTAAAAACTTGTAAATCTTCTATTCCTTCTCCTACACCTATATATTTTACAGGAATCTGAAACTGGTCACTAATACCAATCACTACACCTCCTTTTGCCGTGCCATCCAATTTTGTAACTGCGAGTGAGGTTACTTCTGTAGCTGCCGTAAACTGCTTTGCCTGTTCAAAAGCATTTTGCCCTGTGGAGCCGTCTAAAACGAGTAATACGTCATGAGGTGCGTCTCCTACTACCTTTTGCATCACGCGCTTTACCTTAGTAAGCTCATTCATAAGGTTTACTTTGTTATGGAGTCTTCCTGCTGTATCAATAATAATTACATCTGCATCTTGGTTTACACCGCTTTCTAAGGCATCAAATGCCACAGAAGCTGGATCACTACCCATCTTTTGTTTTACGATAGGCACCTCTACTCTATCTGCCCAAACCTGTAACTGGTCTATTGCCGCAGCTCTAAATGTATCTGCTGCACCAAGAACGACTTTTTTTCCTTGCTTTTTAAACTGATAAGCCAGCTTACCAATGGTTGTGGTTTTACCAGCACCATTAACACCTACCACCATAATCACGTGTGGTTTTGTTCCTTCTGGCAGCTCAAAATCTGTAGCATTACCTGTATTAGTCTCACTTAGTAATCCTGCTATTTCTTCTCGTAAAATAACATTAAGCTCATCGGTCCCCAGGTATTTGTCTTTTGCTACTCGGGCTTCTATACGATCTATTACTTTAATGGTGGTTTTTACACCTACGTCACTAGTCACAAGTACTTCTTCTAGATTATCTAAAACATCATCATCTACTTTAGATTTTCCTGCAACAGCCTTACTCATTTTCTCAAAGAAACTGGTCTTTGATTTTTCAAGGCCTTTATCTAGGGTCTCCTTCTTTTCTTTGGAGAATATTTTTTTAAAAAAACTCATGGATTCTTTTTGGTTGAGATGGCAAAAATAGTGCCTTTTATGGAAAAAGCCATTATGGCAGGGATGATGCTTTCGCGAAAGCATAAAAACAAAAAAACCCGTCACTCTAAAGCAACGGGTTTTTTGATGTATTGAGAAATGAATTAAGCTTCTTCCTCTTCTTCTTTTTTCTCTTCTTTTAATGCTTTTTTCTGTACCGTGTCAAACATAACAGGCGTTGCAATAAATAATGAAGAATAGGTACCTACTAGTACACCTACTATCAATGCAAACATTAATCCTCTAATAGAATCTGCTCCTAAGAAGAAAATCGCAAGAAGTACGATTAACGTAGTTACAGAGGTATTTAATGTACGACTCAACGTACTATTTAATGCTTGATTAATGAGCTTTGAGAATCCTCTAGTAGACCCGTGCTCTTTGATATACTCACGAATACGGTCAAAAACTACCACGGTATCATTGAGCGAGTATCCAATTACAGTCAAGATAGCGGCAATAAAGTTTTGATCTACCTCCATATCAAACGGCATTAAGTTTTTGGTTAATGCAAAGATTCCTAATACAATCGCAACATCATGAAAAACTGCAGCTACCGCTCCTAAAGAGAATTGCCATCTACGGAAACGTAATAAGATATAAAGGAACACTACAATAAGTGATCCTACAACCGCGAGTAAAGCTCCACGCTTAATATCATCTGCAATAGTAGGTCCTACTTTGTTGTAACTCATTTTTCCTACTTCCTTGCCTTCAAAAGACTTACTGAACTGATCAAATGTGATACCCGCTGGTAAATACTCTGCAAGCGCATCAAAAAGTTGTTTCTCCACCTGAGTATCTACCTCAACACCTGTTTCTTGAATACGATGCTTTGTTGTAATCTTCAATTGATTATCTGCTCCGTAGGTCTTTACGATAGCACTACCAAAAGTTGTAGTCAATTTATCACCTACCTCTTGAGCATTCATTGGTTGATCAAAACGTACGGTATACGAACGACCTCCCACAAAATCTACACCAGCATCTAATCCTCCAGATACTAAAGAGAAAATTCCTATAGCCACCAATACTCCTGAGATGGCGTAAGCAATCTTACGCTTTCCTAAGAAATCTATTTTTGTATCCGTAAATAGGTTTTTAGTCATTCCAGTAGAGAATGCAAGTGATTTTCCATTTTTACCATATCCATCTATAAAGAGACGTGTGATAAAGATCGCACAGAATAAAGAGGTTGCAATACCTACCATTAAGGTTACTGCAAAACCTTTTACGGGTCCAGTACCGAATAAGAAGAGGATGAGTGCTGTAAGGAAAGTCGTAATGTTTGCATCCAGAATAGAAGACAATGCATTATTAAATCCATCTTTAATAGCGTCTTTTTGTGCTTTCCCTTTGCGTATCTCCTCACGTATACGTTCAAAGATAAGTACGTTTGCATCTACTGCCATACCAATGGTTAGTACGATACCCGCAACTCCAGGAAGGGTAAGTACCGCTCCTAAACCAGCTAGCACTCCAAAAATGAATAAGATATTTACAACCAAAGCAATATCTGCATATACTCCTGCTCTTCCATAATAGAAAACCATCCATATAAGAACAAGTGCTAATGCAATTAAGAAAGATAAAATACCACTATTAATGGCTTCTTGTCCTAGCGTAGCTCCAATTTCTTCTGCTTCGATCACTTCTGCAGAAGCTGGAAGTTTACCTGCTTTAAGGACTGTCGCAAGATCTTGTGCTTCTGCTACCGTAAAGTTTCCGGAAATCTCTGTGCTACCCCCTTTAATTTCAGCACGTGCTGTGGCCGCAGAATAAACAGTGTTATCCAGAGCTATAGCAATCGCGTTTCCTTTTTGGGCTACTGTTCTTGTTAACTTTGCCCACTGGCCTACTCCTTGACCTTCAAAATCAAGACCTACTGAAGGCTGTTGTGTTTGTGTAAACTGCTGTCTTGAATCATTTACCACATCGCCATCCATCGCTGGCGCGCCAGATCTATTGGATTCTAATGCATATAGTGGTACTACTTCACTACCTTCAGCTTGCGGCACTCCCCATGCAAATTTAGCATAACGCAAGTTAGCTGGACGTAGTCTTACTACCGCTGGATTTCTTAAGTATTCATTAATTTTTGCCGTATCTGCAATGGAAGCATATCCTACGGTTGGCTCTTGTGGAAATTGAGCAACTCTCTGATTAGGTTGGAAAATATTAAATATCGGTCCAAAATCTTGCTCTTCTTCTTCTACCTCTTCATCTGCATCTTTTAAAAGATCAGTTACTGTATCATCTAGTGTTGAGTCTTTTACCTCTGTTGTTTCTTCTTTTTCATCCTCTACTTCAAGACTTTTTAATGTTTGATTTGCAAGACCTAAATAATTAAAAGCATCTCCTGCGTAGTGCGTCTCATAAAACTCTAATTGTGCCTTTTTAGACACTAATGAAACCACGCGCTCCATATCCTTTGCTCCAGGAAGCTCTATTAATATACGTCCATTGTCTCCTAAACTCTGGATGTTAGGTTGCGTTGTACCAAACTTATCAATACGGTTACGTAATGTTTCGAAAGCTGAGATGATCGTCTCTTTAATCTCTTTTTCTAGAACAGAAGACACCTCATCATTACTCATAGAAGAGTCTACCTTATCTGCAAGAATAACATTAGAAAAGATATCTGGTGATGCAAGTCGCGCATCTCCACCTTGTGCTTCAAAAGAAGTAACAAAATCTTCAAAATAAGTGTTCTGGCTATTTTTTTGCAACTCATCTGTCGCATTTAAGGCCGCAATAAATGCAGGGTCATTACTCTCATTAGATAATCCTCCTAAAATATCTCGAATACTTACTTGAAGTATTACATTGATCCCTCCTTTAAGGTCTAATCCTTTTTTAAGTTCTTTTTCTTTTGCGTCATTGTAAGTGATTCCTGCAAAGATGGGTGTATTTCCTATACTATCTATATAGGCTCTTTCTACAACATCTCTTAAATCTGAATCTTCTCCAGCTTTTGAGATCGCATAGGCTTTTGCTTCTGCTTCTGTCTTATTTGTAAAATAAGAATAGGATAGTGTGTACAAACACACCAGTCCGAAAATAATCGCAAATACTCTTATGAGTCCTTTATTTTGCATTGTAATTGATTTTGTGATCTGTTACCCAAATCAACTTGAATGTGTAACGTCTTGATCGTTATTTAATAATTTAAAAAGTAATTTTTAGGGTTATAGACTAGAACGTCTATGCATTCTTAGGTCCTGCCCTCGCTTCAGGAACATTACAAAAACCTACTTGTATTGCTTGTGTTCTTGCGTTACAAACAATATGTAATGTTTGGACAATTGAAGAGTGTTTCTCTTCTAATGTTTCTAGCACTGGAAAAGCGTCCGGAGTAAAAAATCGTATAATTTCACTCTTTACCTCAACTACAGTACCTGAGGCATCTATACCATTTTTTACTGATTGTATTTCAAAGACATCTAATTCATACCCTGCAGGGCTTTCTTCATTAGAAAATGGATATTCTTTATCCGAACCCGATGCATCATTCTCTACAACTAGCCTATTTTTTTTAGACAGAGCTTCTTTGATAATTTTGATATCTAAATCACTATGATATGTGATCTTCAAAACACCATCATCTCCTTTGGAGATTTTAATATTGCTTACCGCAATATTTTTCAACTGACTCTTTACAAATTCAATAACTTCCTGGCTTTCATTTTCAGGAATATCAAGGTTATTAAACTTTAAAACGATTTCTTGATTGGCAATAGAAGACGTGTCTAGACTAACACCAAGGACAGCCAGTGCAATTACTAATAAACTTACAAACCACGTGTTCTTCATATACCTAAAAGAAAGGGAGGTTTTATCAATTACCAAATTTTGGTCCTATAAAACGTGCAAATATAGTTGATCAATAAGGATTCGCCCAATCTTTTTTACATATAACCACCTACCCGCAGTCATTGTGATTTCTCGTAGTTTAAAATTAAAAAGGCAAGCTGTTGAGCTTGCCTTTATTAATCTGGTTACGCTTTCGCGAAAGCGTTATTACATCATCTATCTTACAATAAGTTTCTTTACAGCACGACTACCCGCATTCTCTATAGCGATAAAATATAAACCTCTAGAAAGGCTAGAAATATCTATACTTACTGCGCCCCCTACAACCGAGCTCTCTTTTCTAGATACTACCTGACCCAAATTGTTAGTAATCTCAAACGAAGTAATACCTGTCATTGTGTTAGGTAACGCAACGCTTACAAGATTACTCGCCGGATTAGGAAATACAGCAATTCCTGTAAGCTCATTTTCTTCTACAGAAAGTACGTTCTCTACATTCACATTATCTATGAAAGTACCATTTCCAAAACCAGAAATATTTATAATTCTAAATATAGCAGTGCCTCCTTGATAAGGCGTTAGATCGATTTCCTCCGTTCTCCAATCATTGGCAGATGTAGGTGACCAATTTGCAGTTGTATAATTATCTAAGGTAGACAAGTCTAAACCATCTTTCTCATAGATTGTTGTGTAGGTACCGCCACAATCTACAGATACTTCTACTCGCATTCCATCACTAAAGCCAGCCGAATATTGTGCTTTGGCCAAGTCAAATTTTAGTATCGGGTCTTGACCTGAACTCAGATCAAAAACTACGGTCTCAATAATATCCTCAGATCCACCCCCATTATATGAAAAGTTATCTATAAATCCAGTGGTAGTAAAAGTTCCATCACTTCCTGTCACGCTTTCTTGTTGCCAAGTATCTTCTCCATCTGGGTTAAGAATATTCCACCCATCTGCCGGGAATCCTGCAGTTTCAAAGTCTTCTACAAACGGTGTGGATGTAACAGATGTCTGTACGTAAAAGTCCGTACTTAAAGAATCATTTTCTAAATATTCATCTCCAGCAGCACTAACACTTACCTCAAGGGTATAAGCACCAGAAGTTGGGATGTCCAAAATTGTTGCAAAATCATAGTCAACAGATGCTCCTGGCGCCAATGTCCCTGTAAAAGTTTCCTCAACTGCACTCTGACCTGACAGTTGATACGATACAGTAAAATCCGTTTGATCTCCAATTCCGTTATTCTCTATGGTTGCACTTACAATCCCATCTGCATTGCCGCACGCTCCAGAGAAATTATTTGTATCACTTAAAATTTGTGTAACCGTAAGATCGTTATTGAGAGTACAATTAAGTAATCCTCCTTCATAAAAAGTAGCGATGGTACGCTCGTTAGTCCATCCCAAGGTTGCATTACTCGCCGTAATCGCATACCATATTTCAGCATCTAAACTACTGATAGGAACTGTTACACTATTTGTAGTAGATGTTCCAACCACTTCCATATACTCATCACCTAAAATATATAAATCATAACTCTCTGCTCCATCTAGGGCATCCCACGTAAATGTTGCTTCTGTAGGACAAGCAGATTCTATAGCCAGTCCGGTTACTTGGTCTGCTATAGAGAACAAACCATCAGACACATCTGACACTGCGCCACTAGTCACCCTAACTTTTGCCTGACCTGATACTTCTGCAGGAACGTTCCATACAAAAAAATCCGTACCAGAGGCAACAGTTGTAATATTTGTGTAAGTGGCACCTCCATCTAATGAATAATCTACAACAAAATCTTCTGTTGTATTCACGGCATCCCAATGTATTACTTCGTTGGTTCCTGGTACCATGCTTTCTCCATCGTTAGGATGAGTTACGGCAAGCTGGTCAGTAATAATTTCGTAAACAACATAATATTTTTGAGGACCTACGGGAACGTCAAAACCAGTTATCGTAATCGTATAGTCTCCAGCTTCTGGAGTATTTATTAATACTTGCTCCATATTATTTAAGTGGTCTACACCTGTAGTGGCAGGTGTATTTAAATTTGTAGGGTTAGGAGTAGGATCCAATACCCAAGGTAATAGATCTGTAGAAGAAGGACTCGTTACTACCAAGTCTAAGTCGTTTACCAAAGCTGTTGTTGCTCCTGCAGCTGCTGGTGTGTCTGCCCAATATGCCATAAAACGAACTTGTGTAGTTCCTGCCGGCACATTAATAGTATGAGTATTTGTTGATCCCTGTGTAGCACCACCACTAAGGAAACGTCCGTCCTCGAGAAGTTTTCCAGCTCTTAGCCCGTTTACAATACCCCATCCAAATTTAAAATCTGGTCCTACATTACCGGCATCGTTTGCGGTATTTAATAAGGCTGCCTTAATTAGAGCAGATTCTGGCAATTCTCCTCCATTAAACTCACCGTATAATTCATATAGTTGTGCTGAAACACCAGCGATTCCTGGAGACGCTCCTGATGTACCTCCAAAAGAAAGATACCCATTATTCTCATTTGTAGAAATCTGGTTTTGTCCGTTTGCAGCAATATCTGGCTTAATACGGCCATCTGTCGCAGGGCCCCAACTACTTGATCCAACTAAAGAACCATCAAAAAACACATTAGCTGTTGCTATAACATTTTTCCCTTGCTTGTGTCCTCCTGTGATTGTCCCCCATCCTGTGCCAGCACCATAATTACAGTTATTTCCTCCTGAGTTTCCACAAGAGAAAACGTGCAATAAACTTGGAGTGTCTTCTATTTGCTGATCTACCGTTTGAGTTCCTGTAGTGTACCCTCCATTACATCCATCTCCATATGATGAGTTTGTGATCTGAACACTTCCATCATTGATCCAGTTTACTGTTGCCGTATCTTGAAAATTTGCCGCATAATTAGAAACAAACACATTTGCGCCCGCTGCCATACCTCTATTATTAGGATTTAGATTTCCTGCACCTGCAAGTATTCCTGCTACACCATCACCATGTGTTTGACCACTTCCTGATGCTTGTGAATTATCTATCCTTCCTTGGAAATCTATATGCGGTCCTACAATCCCATCGTCTCTTACCAAAACACCAATACCATCACCCGTATAATTTCTTCCAGCATCTGTTTGTGTGTCTAATCCAGCAGCTCTATGTAATACCCTTGCTGGAGTATCTTCTTTTACGGCTGGCGCGGCAATGACCTCAACATATTTTACATAAGGTAACTCTACTAAAGCATCAAGACAGTTACTAGGAATGTATAAATCTATGTTGTTGAATCCTTTATATTCTTGCTTTACACTAATTTGTTTTGCTGCAAGGTCCTGAATCACATAGTCAGAACTTACCTTATCATGATACTGGAGTGTTACTAAAATTTGATCTCCTTGAACAGCCCAATCCCCTATTATCCCGAGACGTAAATCTTCAGATAATTTATAGGCACCTTCGACATTCGTAACCGCTCTAACACCTTTACTTTGTAAATAAGAAGGTGATACACTGGTAGGAATAAATAAGAGATACGTTTTTGAACCAACGTATTCAATAATCTCGACTCCCATTGTCTTTAGTCCATCTTGAATAGTTTGAGCGGGTGTTTGATAAAATTGTACCCAGGTGTAAAAACCATTAGATATTTTAAGTTCTTGACTCAAGTCGTTCCATTGAAAAGTATCAATATTTTCATCGAGAGATACATAATCATTTTGAAACTGAATCGCATAAGGATTATTCTGCGCGCTAAGAGCTAAAGAAAATAATGCAGTCAACACAAATACGCCGAAGAATTTTCGTAAGTCTTGAAATGTAGTTTTGTTCATAATAAAGTTATTAGTTAATTGAATACCTCTAATGTAATAAGATAAAGTAAAAAAAAAGTTAAAGATCGACGGGCAACACTAAAAATTAACAATCCTAGTCAAAAAAGTCACCTTTTTAACAAAAGTGTTTAATTATTTTCAGACTTAAAAAAACAAAAAGGCCACTCTTTACAGAATGACCTTTTTGTTTTGCTTTCGCGAAAGCGTAATAGGCTTATTAGATTTCTAACAATCCATTTGTTTTTTGTACTCCTTCTGCACTTTCTTTCAAGTGGGTCTTCTCTGCTTCTGAAAGATCTATTTCTACTATTTTCTCAATGCCGTTTCTTCCTAAAACTACGGGCACTCCAATACATAAGTCATTTAAACCGTATTCTCCATCTAGAAGAGTTGAACAAGGGTAAATTTTCTTCTGGTCACAAGCGATTGCTTGCACTAAACCACTTACCGCAGCTCCTGGTGCATACCAAGCTGAAGTTCCCAATAATTTTGTAAGTGTAGCACCTCCTACCTTGGTATCTTCTTTTACTTGATTCAGTCTTTCTTCACTAATAAATTCTGATACTGGAACAGAGTTTCTAGTAGCCAAACGGGTCAATGGCACCATACCTTTATCTGAGTGCCCTCCTATTACCATACCATCTACATCTGATATAGGTGCTTCTAAAGCTTGTGCAAGTCTATACTTAAAGCGTGCACTATCTAAAGCTCCTCCCATACCTATAATTCTATGCTTCGGTAATCCCGTAACTTTATGTGTTAAATAAGTCATTGTATCCATAGGATTAGATACTACAATTAAAATTACATTTGGAGAGTGTTCTACAAGACTCGTTGCAACAGATTTTACAATCCCTGCATTTATTCCTATGAGTTCTTCTCGTGTCATTCCAGGCTTTCTAGGAATTCCAGAGGTAATAACAGCAATGTCACTATTGGCCGTTTTTGAATAATCACTCGTTGAACCAGTAAGTTTAGTGTCAAACCCATTAAGAGAAGCTGTTTGCATTAAATCCATTGCCTTACCCTCTGCATATCCTTCTTTAATATCTAACAATACTACTTCACTAGCAAAATTCTTAATTGCTATATACTCTGCACAGCTCGCCCCTACGGCTCCTGCTCCAACTACAGTAACTTTCATATAAATAAGTTTAAGTTTATAATTTTATTGTACTACAAAAATACGATATATCATCCTATTTTGCAGAGATATCTCACCGTTAAAAGCAGATTAAAGTGTCTTTCCTATAAATCAAAAAACCTCGCCATATTAATATCGCGAGGTTTACATGATAAGAAAGTTATATTATGTATATCTTTCAATAATTGCATTGTCATTAATACCCAACTACAAGACGAATGCTTCAAAAGGCCGAACTCAAAATCAAACATTAACTACCTTTTGTTAGCTAAAAATAATAATTCTTACAAATTCATTTTAAATATCATAAAAATACTAGTAATAATTATCTAATTTTACTTATAAACGAATGTATATTGCATTTTATCGATATTTATTGTAAGAATACAAATGAAAAATCATAAAAAAAGAAGCCACCTTATAAGTATAAAGTGACTTCCTTAACATCAATCAACCAATTCTATTATTTTATATTATGCTACAGCTTCTTCCAATAAATTAGACTCAACCGTACTGTATAATTCTGAAGCTAATTCTAGTATAGGTCTTTCTGCTTTGAAGTTAAAAATCTCTCTTACCTTCTCTTTATTTTCTTCTATGCGTGGCTCTTCAATCTCTAATAAACCATATTTGTTTAGAAAAACACCAGTGTCTTCGTCGTATATAAACCCACGAGCCCTAAGACGATGCTCCTCATCAAAGTAATAATCTTCTAAAGAAGACAAATTGAACTTTACGATCGCTACTTCTATAATTTGATCCATTTTAATTGTAATCTAATTCTGCACTTAATAATTGATTAGATTATTTATCTAATTCATTAATACACTATAAAATTAGGTAGAACTACTTAAAACCCTATTTAGTAGTTGCTTACAAGCAGCCCATTAAGATAAAGTGACTCAATTAAACGACAAAAGACACTTTAGAGTGTCTTTTGTACCAAATTAATATGTTTATCTATCTACACATCAATATTAGCGTAGATTGCATTTTTCTCGATAAACTCTCTTCTAGGAGGAACTTCGTCTCCCATTAACATTGAGAAGATTCGGTCTGCTTCAGTACCATTATCTATAGTCACTTGTCTAAGGGTTCTAAATTCTGGATTCATTGTCGTATCCCATAATTGCTCTGCATTCATCTCTCCAAGACCCTTATAGCGTTGTATAGCGACTCCTTGGTTTCCAAACTCAGCAGCTATAGAATCACGTTGATCATCATCCCAAGCGTAGCGTTTTTTCTGTCCTTTCTTAACGAGATATAATGGTGGTGTTGCGATGTATACGTAGCCATTCTCTACTAATTCACGCATATATCTAAAAAAGAAGGTGAGTATTAGTGTAGAAATGTGACTTCCATCTACATCGGCATCACACATGATGACCACTTTATGGTAACGAAGTTTAGATAAGTTCAAAGCTTTACTATCTTCTTCCGTACCTATAGTAACCCCAAGTGCTGTGAAGATATTTCTAATTTCTTCATTTTCAAAAACCTTATGCTGCATTGCTTTTTCTACATTAAGAATTTTACCTCTCAAAGGAAGAATAGCCTGAAAATTACGATCTCTACCTTGCTTTGCTGTTCCACCTGCAGAATCTCCCTCAACAAGAAATACTTCACACTCTGCTGGATCGGTTTCAGAACAATCAGATAACTTTCCAGGGAGACCACCTATACTCATTACCGTCTTGCGCTGTACCATCTCACGAGCTTTCTTTGCCGCATGTCTAGCTTGTGCTGCCAGTATTACTTTTTGAACGATCGTCTTAGCATCATTAGGATTTTCCTCCATGTAGATCTCAATCATCTCTGCTACTGCCTGAGAAACGGCAGATGTAACTTCACGGTTCCCTAATTTAGTCTTTGTCTGACCTTCAAACTGAGGTTCTCCTACTTTTACAGAAATAATTGCCGTTAAGCCTTCGCGAAAATCATCTCCGGCAATGTCAAACTTAAGCTTATCGAGCATTCCTGAGTTATCTGCAAACTTTTTAAGTGAGCTTGTAAGTCCACGACGAAAACCAGCAAGATGTGTTCCTCCTTCGTGTGTATTAATATTGTTTACATAAGAATGTAAGTTCTCTGAGTAGCTGTCATTATAAATCATAGCAACTTCTACAGGAATGCCATTCTTCTCACCTTCCATAGAGATTACATCACCTATAATGGCATTTCTCGTACCGTCTAAGAAACGTACAAACTCTGCCAATCCTACTTCACTAAAGAAAGTTTCAGTTTCAAAAGTACCATCCTCCTTTGGCTGGCGCTTATCTTTTAATGTAATTGTTAGTCCTTTATTAAGAAATGATAGTTCTCTTAATCGAGAAGCTAGGGTATCATAATTGTACTCTACTGTCTGCTGAAAGATACTAGGATCTGGTAAGAAAGTAACTTCTGTACCTGTAAAATCGGTATCTCCTATTGCCTTTACTGGATATAGTGCTTTTCCTTTTTCATATTCTTGTTCCCATATCTTACCTTCCTTATACACTGTAGCTCTTAAATGATTAGAAAGTGCGTTTACGCAGGAAACTCCTACTCCGTGAAGTCCTCCAGAAACTTTGTAAGAATCTTTGTCGAACTTTCCACCTGCACCAATCTTGGTCATTACAACCTCAAGAGCAGAAACGCCTTCTTTCTTATGAATTCCTACAGGTATACCACGGCCGTTATCTCTTACAGTAATGGAGTTATTTTCATTAATGGTAACATTAATAGTATCACAGTGCCCTGCCATCGCCTCATCGATGGAATTATCAACTACTTCATATACTAAATGATGCAACCCTCTAATTCCTACATCACCTATATACATGGATGGACGCATACGTACGTGCTCCATTCCCTCTAGGGCTTGAATACTGTCTGCCGAATACTGATTTTTCTTAGCGTCGTCGCTCATATATTTTTACTTAAAATTCGCTTAAAAATTCACTGATTAACAAATATAAAAAAAGGCTTCCCTAGACGTGTTAAAAAGGGCCTCAAAACCCTTGAAGTTATCAACAAAATGTGAATAAACAAATGAGGTGAATGATCAGTATTTATAAGCTTTCGCGAAAGCGTACTCGTCACAAAATCAATCCTTTATTTATTACCTTCAAGAACATAAAAAACGCCAGCAAATATGCCAGCGTTTCTTAAACCATTTAGTATGCAAATTTCTCAAGCCGAAACCTCTTCTTTTTCATAAGCATCATCATGTACTTTTGCGACTGCTCTCCCTGATGGATCATTCATATTTTTAAACGCCTCATCCCATTCTAGGGCTACAGGTGTACTACAAGCTACACTAGGTACAGAAGGCACACATAGAGCGGCGGCATCACTTGGAAAATGCTCCTCAAAAATAGAGCGATAATAAAACTCTTCCTTGTTTTGTGGTGTGTGAAGCGGGAAGCGGTGATGCACATTTTCCATTTGAGCATCGGTTACAGCTTGACCCACTACTTCCTTAAGTGTATCTATCCAAGAATAGCCTACTCCGTCAGAAAACTGCTCTTTTTGTCTCCAAGCAACGCTCTCAGGTAAGTATTTTTCGAATGCTTTACGGAGCACCCATTTCTCCATAGACTGCTCTTTAGTAATCATCTTATCTTTAGGATTAAGTCGCATTGCAACATCCATAAATTCTTTATCTAAAAAAGGAACACGCCCTTCTATTCCCCAAGCCGCAAGAGACTTATTAGCCCTCAGACAGTCGTACATATGTAATTTATCTAGCTTGCGCACCGTTTCTTCGTGAAAATCTCGAGCGCTAGGGGCTTTATGAAAATATAAATACCCTCCAAAAATCTCATCTGCCCCCTCACCAGAAAGTACCATTTTAACACCCATAGATTTAATAACTCTCGCCATAAGATACATAGGAGTACTGGCGCGTATGGTCGTAATATCATACGTTTCTAAGTGATAGATAACATCTCTTATGGCATCCAATCCTTCTTGAATTGTAAACTCTACAGGATGGTGTACCGTACCAATATGATCTGCGACTACTTGTGCTGCCGCAAGATCTGGAGATCCTTTAAGACCTATACTAAATGAATGTAGCTGCGGCCACCAAGCAGCCTGCTCATCTCCAGATTCTACTCGCTTTTCTGAATATAATTTTGCCACGGCACTTGTAATAGACGAGTCTAACCCACCTGATAAAAGGACCCCGTAAGGAACATCACTCATTAGCTGTCTCTTTACTGAGGCCGCTAGCGCATCGTGCAACTCCTCTATACTTGTCTCATTACCCTCAACAGCTTCGTATTCCATCCAATCTCGCTGGTACCACCTCACGAGTTCTCCGTCTATACTAGAAAGATAGTGTCCTGGGGGAAAGAGCTCAATCTTAGTACACACCCCCTCTAGCGCTTTAAGCTCAGATCCTACATAGAAAGTACCGTGTTGGTCCCACCCCATATATAAGGGTATTATTCCCATATGGTCTCTAGAAATAAAATAAGCATCCTTCTCAGTATCGTACAATGCAAAACCAAAAATCCCATTAAGCTTGTCAATAAAATCTACACCGTGCTCTTGATATAAGGCTAAAATTATTTCACAATCTGAGGCCGTCTGGAACTCATAATCGCTCTTTAATTCGGCTCTTAATTCTTTATGGTTATAAATTTCCCCATTTGCCGCTAAAACTAGCTTTCCATCTTTACTAAAGAGTGGTTGCTTTCCTGATGCTGGATCGACAATGGATAAGCGTTCGTGCGTGAGAATTGCCTTTTCATTATTGAACACGCCATTCCAATCTGGCCCGCGATGACGTATCTTTTTTGACATTTCTAATAACTGGGGGCGTAGTTCTGTTACTTCTTGCTTTAGATCAAAAGCACATACAATTCCACACATGACTTCTTTATTTTTAATAATTAATAAGCCAAATATCGATTTATAGTTTCATTAAATAAACCTACATAAGTAATATGGTTTTAAATCGTAACCTAATAACTTACCATTTAACAAGTATGTTAGCTTTATTCTTTCGCGAAAGCAAATTTATATAGAATATGAAAGGAACCGTATAATTATCGACCAACAAGGCTATGAAGCTTTAGGTTTTATTTAACAAGCAAACTTAAATGCCAAACGTATCTTTAACGAAAATAAATGAACACAATGAAAAAATTAGTTACCCTAGCTGTTGTCGCTCTTGCTTTTATAGCAGCACCTGCAGCAAATGCACAAGAATTTAAAGTTGATAAAAGTCCTATGGATCAAACTGCTTTTCCTACAAGTTATAGAGAAGCAAACAAAGACATTAAGGTCACCTACAGCCGTCCCCAATTGAAAGGGCGTAGTTTAGACAAACTAGCTCCTAACGGAGAAGTATGGCGTACAGGAGCAAATGAAGCGGTAGAAGTAACACTGTATAAAGATATGAAGCTAGGGACAACACCTGTAAAAGCAGGAACCTACACGTTATACACAATACCAGGAGATAAAGAATGGACGGTTATCCTAAACAAAGATCTTAACGTATGGGGATCCTACTTTTATAAGGAAGAGAATGATGTCGCTAGAATTAACGTCCCTGTAGAAACATCAGAGGATTCACTAGAATATTTTGGAATGGAATTTACTGAGGTAGATAAAGGTGCGCATCTTCATATGGGATGGGACACGATGAGAATACAAATACCTTTTTACAATTAAAAGATATTGTTACACCAGAAAAAAAAGCGCCTTCTAAAGGCGTTTTTTTATGGTGTGTATATCCAGTACTTTTCTAAAGAATCTTTAATGCGTTCTTCCCATTGCCGCTCTTCTTTCTGAATCCTAGAATGATCTGTTTCTTGGTCAAATAGACGTTGAGTTTCTCTTCTTTCCTCTTCGGTGAGCCTGTAGAGGTATTTGATCTCCTCCTTAGCGTTTGAGGTAAAATTATAGTCCTCTATGCGTTTTCTAAGTTTACGAGCGTACATCTCGGTAATATCAAAATGGCTCTGTTCGTGTCGCAATATAGCCGCAGTAGTATCTGCTGGTTTATACCAAGAAAAGGTAGGATAAAAATGTGCCAGTACAGTTGAACTGGATTTGTCTAAAAATCCGTTACTATTTATACTGTATGAATGACTCATACCACTATTAGTAGTTGCTACAAAAGATAGCAAGTAATCTGGATTACCCTTAAAATCTGCCCAAATAAGTGGCCTATCTTCTTCCCAAACGATGCGTTCTGGTGGCAAGGGTTTTATAAAAAGACATATTAGGAAACTAAATAATATAGTTTTAGGGTCCATTAGGTTTTTTGCTTTTTCTTTCGGGCGGCCGGAAAAAGCACATTATTTAAAATTAATCTATATCCAGGTGAATTGGGATGCAATTCTAGTTCTGTCTTGGGATCTCCTACCCTATGTTGATAATCTTCTGGATCGTGACCTCCATAAAAAGTAAAAAATCCTTTGCCTTTTATACCGTGAATATATCTTGCTTCTCCGTTAGTTTTATTCTCTCCCATCACAAGCACATTAGACTTAATCGTCTGGGCATCATACGAAGTTGTTTGTCCCATAAATCCTTTGACTAATGCTGTGTGATTCTGACATAGCATAGTTGGAATAGGATCCCACTTTGCGCTATAATCTTTGAGGGTAAAATAGTCTGTCTTAAAATTAACCTTTCGTTTACGGGTCATATCAATAGATGAAAACTCATAAACTAAAGGAGACCTCTCTAACAAAAAGTCCTTAAAGGCAAAAGTTTTCTTAAAATCTATTTTACTCTGATAGCCTGCATCTGAAGCATCTCCATCAAACATAGGCTCACATATATCTACCCCTTCTGCTGAGAGTGCTATATCAAAACTATCTGTCGCACTGCACATGGCAAACATAAATCCCCCACCTACTACGTAGTCACGTATTTTTAGGGCTACATCTCTTTTTTCTTCAGATACTTTAGAATATCCTAGCTCTGTTGCAAGAGCTTCTGCCGCTTTTTTTTCTTCGATATACCAAGGAGCAGATCTGTAGGCTCTATAGAACTTGCCATATTGCCCAGTAAAATCTTCGTGATGTAGGTGTAACCAATCATACAATATCAATTGATCGCTCAACACCTCTTTGTCGTAAATTGTTTTATAGGGAATCTCTGCATAGGTAAGCACCATCGTTACTGCATCATCCCAAGGCACTTTGCTGTCAGGAGTATATACTGCAATTTTAGGAGCTTTTTCTAGAATAACAGCTTCCATATTTTGTGATGGACTTCCTATTTCAGTAAGAATTTGATCTGTCGCGCTATCTGAGAGAACTTCGTACACCACCCCTCTTATGGTACATTCTTTGCGAATATCTTCTGTATCAGGAAGTAAGAAAGAGCCTCCTCTATAATTGAGCAGCCACTTAACTTTTAAATTTTGGTCAAGTGCCCAGTAGGTAATCCCATAGGCTTTGAGATGCTCTCTTTGGGTTTCGGCATCCATGGGTACTAAGATGTAGGATGCTTTCGCGAAAGCGCAACTCAATAAAAAAAATGCAATAATTAAGTGTTTCTTCATTATCATATATAACGTACAAAATACGTTTTTCTTATGACAAAAGTGATGCCATTCTTAAAAAGGAACTCCATCATCCTCTCCTCCAAAAGCCTCATCTGGAGAAGGTAAATTATCTGGTTTAAAGGTATCATCATTTGCAGCGGCATTCATACTACTAGCAAACTCATATGGGGTGCTAAAATCATCTAGATTGTCAAACTTACCTAGATGTCCAATAAACTTCAAACGTATATTATCTAGTCCACCATTACGGTGCTTTGCGACAATAAACTCTCCTTGACCTTCTGTAGGACTGCGTTCTTCATCATCCCACTCCTCTATCTTATAATACTCTGGGCGGTAAATAAATGATACAATATCTGCATCTTGCTCGATGGCTCCAGACTCACGAAGGTCAGAAAGTATAGGGCGCTTACTACCTCCACGTGTCTCTACCGCACGTGATAACTGAGATAAGGCAATCACGGGAACATTAAGCTCCTTTGCGAGTGCTTTAAGGTTACGAGAGATCATAGAGATTTCTTGCTCACGGTTTCCTCCTTTTTGAGAAGAACCTCCCGTCATTAACTGCAAATAATCAATCATTATAATCTTTATGCCGTGCTGTGAAGCAAGACGTCTTGCTTTTGCACGTAAATCAAAAATGGATAACGATGGAGTATCATCTATATACAAAGGTGCCTTTTCTAGACTTTTAACCTTTACGTTAAGCTGTTCCCATTCGTGCTTTTCCAACTTACCTGTACGTAACTTTTCAGATGATAACCCAGTCTCAGAAGAGATCAAACGTGTGATCAATTGCACGGAGCTCATCTCTAAAGAGAAAAAGGCTACAGGCACATTTTGATCTACCGCCATGTTACGTGCCATTGTGAGGGTCATTGCGGTTTTACCCATACCAGGTCTAGCCGCCACAATTATTAAATCAGACGGTTGCCATCCTGAGGTAAGGGCGTCTACTTTATGAAAGCCTGTTGGGATACCAGAAAGCCCGTCTTGATTTGCAATCTCTTCAATCTTTTTCTTTGCTTGGATTACGAGATTTTGGGCACTTTCTGAACTACGCTTTACATTACCTTGTGTTACCTCGTACAGTTTTGTCTCTGCGGTATCTAAGAGATCAAAAACGTCTGTAGTCTCATCATATGCATCTTCTATAATCTCGTTAGAAATTTTAATGAGCGAGCGTTGAATATGCTTTTGTAATATGATACGAGCGTGATATTCTATGTGAGCAGAAGAAGCCACTTTTTGAGTAAGCTGTATGAGATAATAATCACCTCCGGCCGCTTCTAACTTTGCCATTTTCTTAAGCTGCTCAGATACAGTTAATAAGTCTACTGGCTGTCCTTCTTCAAAGAGAATTCGTATGGCTTCAAAGATGTGTTGATGTTGTTCTTTATAGAAAACTTCTGGCGCGAGTATGTCTATCACCTCATCTACACCTTTCTTATCAATCATCAAGGCTCCAAGCACAACTAACTCAAGATCAAGTGCTTGTGGTGGTATCTTCCCTCTTTCCAAAGGTATTACTTGCCCTTTTGAGGTATTGTATGCTGGTGTAGGTTTAATTTTTTCCATGGTTACGAATGTAAACAAATTGATAAGTGGTGGTATGCTTTAGTGAAAGCATCTTTCTAACAACCTTTCGTTTATAAATCTTTAATAACTAAGAAATATTGTTCATAAGTGTAAAAAAATCCGAAGCGCAAAACTTCGGATTTCTGTATCAAGTGTAAAATGCCTAGTTAACCTTTAAATACGCCCATCTCAGAATATTTATTCATTCTTTTTTCTACCAATTCTTCTGGTGATAAGTTTTTAAACTCGCTATATGCCTCTTCAATAGCATTTTTTACAATAGTAAAGGTTTCTTCTCGATTTGAGTGTGCTCCACCTACTGGCTCTCTTACAATTTCGTCAATGAGCTTTTGCTTTTTCATATCTGTAGCAGTGAGCTTTAATGCTTCTGCTGCCTGCTCCTTAAACTCCCAACTTCTCCATAAGATAGATGAACATGACTCTGGAGATATGACAGAATACCACGTATTCTCAAGCATCAATACTTTATCTCCTACACCAATACCTAATGCCCCTCCACTAGCGCCTTCTCCAATGATGACAACTATAATAGGGACTTTAAGACGGGTCATTTCTAGAATATTACGAGCAATTGCTTCACCCTGACCTCTCTCTTCTGCTTCTAGGCCCGGGTATGCACCAGGAGTGTCAATTACAGTTACTACAGGCACTCCAAACTTTTCGGCACTCTTCATAAGTCGTAAAGCCTTTCGATATCCTTCTGGGTTTGCCATCCCAAAATTACGGTACTGGCGTGTCTTGGTATTGAAACCTTTTTGTTGACCCACAAACATATAACTCTGGTCACCTATTTTTCCAAGGCCTCCTATCATTGCCTTATCGTCTTTTACATTACGATCACCGTGTAACTCTAAAAAAGTGTTTCCACAAATGGCATTAATATAATCTAGTGTATAAGGTCTATTGGGATGACGAGATAATTGCACACGTTGCCAGGCAGTAAGATTCTTATATATATCTTTCTTTGTCTGTGCGAGCTTCTTTTCGAGCTTTTTACAAGTCTGACTTACGTCTACATCACTTTCTTCTCCTATAAGAGTACATTTTTCTAATTGCTCTTCAAGATCTTTAATGGGTAATTCAAAATCTAAATATTCCATTGTAAAGTTGTTACCTTTTTAAAAAAAAGGTGTGTTAGGTTTGACAAATATAAGGGATTTCTACTCTATTTTTTTTGATTTTTTGAGCACAAAAGCATCCTTGTTTTTCAATATTCCGTTTGCGAGTACAACTAGTAAAATGACAATGGCTCCATAATAAAAGGTTGGCTCCATTTTTTCACGATTACCTAATACTAGAAATGCTAGTAAAATCCCATAAACAGGCTCGAGATTAATGGTAAGCATAATCGTATAAGGGCTCAAATACTGCATTACCTTTACAGATGCAATGAAAGCGTAGGCAGTACATATTGTTGCGAGTATGATGATGTATATCCAATCTGAACTAGATAGGAAGAAAAAATCTTTTGAGAAGAAAGTATCTGCTTTCGCGAAAGCGAGATAAACCATAATACAGGCTGTGCCAATACTAAGTTCGTAAAAGGAAATTTTCGTAGGATTATGCGTATGAACAAATCTTCCATTGATTAATGTGAAAATTGCAGACAAGAAAGCAGATGTTAGTGCCAGTCCTATACCCAATTGGTATTCTGGCTGAACTTCAAAAATAACGTACAATGCGCCCACGACTATTAGGCCAAATAGTAATTCGTACCAAATGAACTTTCGCTTATAAAACAAAGGCTCTAACAAGGCTGTAAAAAAAGCGCCTGTACTCATACACGCTAATGTAACAGATACATTTGCCACTTTAATAGCTCCAAAAAACGTAAGCCAGTGCAAGGCAATAATCAATCCCGCTAGTGCAAATCCTCCCAGGGTTTTTGTCTGTATAGAAAGATCTATTTTTTTTATCTTAATGTAGGCATAGATAACTACAGAGGCTAGCCCCATTCTAAAAAATACTAAAGGCACAGAGTCTATAGAAATGAGTGCTCCTAATACGGCCGTAAAACCCCATATAAAAACTATAATGTGAAAATGGAGGTAACTGGCGAGCTTAGCGTTTTGCATTTTGTAACAGGTATACTGCTAATATAGCAAAGAGAATATTAGGTGTCCATACGGCAACCAGAGGAGGAAAGTCAGATTGCTCTGCAAGTGTGCCAAAAACTTTATCAAAAAAGATAAAGACAAAAGCTAGCAGGATACCAAAAGCAAGGTTAATACCCATACCACCGCGCCTTTTCATAGCACTTACTGCTACGGCTATAATCGTAAGTATATATGCAGCAACAGGTAAACTATATCTCTTCTGGAGTGTGACCTCATACCTACTAATATAGGAGGAGCCTCTTGCTTTTTCTTTGGCAATAAATTCATTCAATTCTGGTGTATTAAGAGTCTCTGCAATATACTCTACCGGCGTGAGATCATCAAGATCAAAGGCAAAAGTAGTATCTACCTTAGACCTACTTTCTAAAATATCATTATCAATGCCCACTATTCTCTTTTTGTAATTAAATAAAGAGTAGGTGGTATCTTTTTCATTAAAAGTAATTCGAGCGGCGCTTATCTTATACTTCAGTATGTTATCTTCAAAATGCTCCCACGTAAAGTTTCTCCCTGTTTTAGAAGAAGGACTAAAACTGCTTACATATATGTAGTCGTTATCATCTATTTGCCTGTACACCTCTTGCGTCTCTCGGTCCTTCTTATTCTTGCTTAGATATTCATATTTGAACTCATTAAATCCTTTACTCGCTCTTGGTGCGAGATAGGTACCTAAAATAAAAGCTCCAGCACAAACTACGGTTGCTCCAATCATATACGGTCTTAAAAACCTCCAGAAAGAAACTCCACTACTTAAAAAAGCAATCACCTCTGTATTGTTTGCAAGTTTTGAAGTAAACCAGATTACAGATAAAAATAGAAAAAGAGGAAACAGAAGATTTGCAAAGTAGATAGTAAAATTGAGATAGTACATCGCAACTTCTGTAAATGGAACTTGGTTTGCCAGTATCTTATCAATCTTCTCTGCTAGGTTCACGGTAATCCCAATAGGTATAAATAGTAAAAGCATAGTGACAAATGTCCCTATGTATCTTTTTACGATATACCAATCTAGAATTTTCACTAAAGACGTTTATCCATTTGTTTTACCATCATTTCTTTCCAAGTGGCAAAGGTTCCTGCTACTATTTGCTTGCGCGCTTCACGCACTAACCATAAATAAAAACCAAGGTTATGAATGGTCGCAATCTGCATTCCTAGCAATTCATGGCATCTAAACAGATGTCTTAAATACGCTTTACTATACTCCGTATCTACCCAAGTAATTCCCATCTCGTCTATGGGAGAAAAATCTTCTTCCCATTTTTTATTCCTAATATTTATGGTACCGTGTGCGGTAAATAGCATTCCGTTTCTGGCGTTACGAGTAGGCATCACACAATCAAACATATCGATTCCTAAAGCAATATTCTCTAGGATATTTATAGGCGTACCCACACCCATTAAATATCGAGGTTTTTCTTTTGGAAGGATTGCAGTAACTACCTCCGTCATAGCATACAACTCCTCTGCAGGCTCTCCTACAGAAAGACCTCCTATGGCATTCCCAAAAGCGTTTGTATTTGCAATATACTCTGCAGACTGTGCTCTTAAATCTTTATACGTACTACCTTGTACAATTGGAAAAAGCGTTTGCTCATAATCATATACCGGAGGCGTATTTGCAAAGTGTTTGATACATCTGTCAAGCCATCTATGAGTCATATGCATAGATCGCTTTGCATATCTATAATCACAAGGGTAAGGTGTACATTCGTCAAAGGCCATAATAATGTCTGCCCCTATCTGACGCTGGATTTCCATTACATTTTCTGGTGTAAAAAGATGCATTGATCCATTTACGTGAGATTTAAACTTTACACCTTCTTCCTTAATTTTTCTCCTATTAGACAAAGAGTACACTTGATATCCTCCACTATCGGTTAGGATAGGACGATCCCAATTCATAAACTTATGGAGTCCCCCTGCTTTTTGGAGCGTTTGTGTTCCTGGTCTTAAGTATAAATGATAGGTGTTCCCTAAGATAATATCTGGATTGATATCTTCTTTAAGTTCTCTCTGGTGTACTCCCTTAACAGAAGCCACCGTACCCACTGGCATAAAAATAGGGGTTTCAATAACTCCATGATCCGTTGTAAGTTTTCCTGCTCGTGCTTTTGTAGCAGCATCAGTCGTAAGAAGGTCAAATTGCATAGACAGCAAAGATAGTTTTTAATAATAGCTCTTACTATTATGAATTTATAAAATGATCTTAAAACCTACTCTAAAATAATGTACTTACATACCATAAACTAAAGCCTAGTAGACAAACTATACTCAAGAGACTTAATATCTCCAGGGACTTAGAAAGTTTTGCACTTGCTGGAATAGATGGGTCTCTAAAGACCAGATAGTTACAAATCGCATAAAATGGAGCGGTAAGAAATGATAAAATGGTTGCTACTTTTACAAGGGTCCCCATCTCGCTTACAAAGAAGAAAAGTATACTACACGTTCCCAGTATTAAAATAACAAGCCATAATATATAACTACTCAGGTGATCATTGACCTTAAGGAGCTTTAAGGTATGAGCCATAGCTCTTGGTGAAGCATCCAGAGTGGTTAGGGTAGTACTAAACATCGTGGTAAGGGCAGCTATACCAATAAAAGCTGTTGCCCATTGCCCTAGACTAGAGGTATACATAGCTATAAGTTGTTGGGCAAACTCTCCTCCTTTGTTAGAAAAAGTCTCCCCAGAACCATACATAACGAGGGCTCCCAATAACACAAAACCAATCCCTAAAACTACGGTACCTGTATATCCAATATTAAAATCAAAAAGAGCCGTACTTAACGTCGTCCCGGAGGTATTCTTTTTTTTCTCTAAAGTCCATAACGAGTGCCAGATAGAAATGTCCAGTGGGGCTGGCATCCACCCCATAAAAGCAATAAGAAATGCTATGCCTGCCCCGCTGTCAGGTACAACCTGGCTTAAGCTCACAATAGTATTAGAAGAAGATGTAGTTATGCTTTCGCGAAAGGCAAAAAAAACTGCTATTATAGTACTTAAAGTCAAGGTAATAACAACCACTTTCATTAACCTATCTAATAGTTTATATCTACCCAAAATAAGTATCGTAGCACAAACCATAGTAATAATAACACTCCATATTGCAGCACTATCAGTAATACCAAATATATGCACTGCAAGTCCAGCTGTAACAATAGTTACCGCGGTCTGTATCGTAAACATCGTAAGCAGTGTTAGAATACAGTAAATTACGAGAAGTGGCTTTCCCAATCGCAAGTACCCTTCTAACAGACTCCTCCCTGTGGCAGCAGCATATCTAGGACCAAATTGAAAAAATGGATATTTGATAAGATTCACTAAAAGTAGAGCCCAAAGTAACCCCAGTCCAAAATCTGCTCCAGCTCGGGTAGATTGCACGAGATGGGAAACACCTATAGCTGCTCCAGCAAATAATAATCCAGGACCTAGGCGTTTTAATGAAAAGAGTGTCATTGCTTAGCTTTTTGAATAATATCTGCAAGCAGGCGTCTTGCTCTGAGCAACTTTACCTTTACATTACTCATAGGTTCGCCTAGCTCTTCTTCCATTTCTTTATAGCTCATCTCTTGAAAATATCTCAAGTTGATCATTTCTTGGTAATGTGGTTTGAGCAGTTTTATAAATCGCAACAATTCTGCAAGATTTTGTTTTTTAATCAATGCATCTTCTGGGGTTGGACCTTCATCTGGCACTTTGTAGACACGATCTTCGTCCTTTTTAGTTATCTGTGATCTTATAGAAGATGCTCGTTTTCTAAGAATATCAATATGAATGTTTTTAGAAATTGTAATTAGCCAAGTGCTAAATTTATAGGCTTCTTTGTAAGTATTTAATTTATCGAAGGCTTTAGAGAAAGTTTGAATAGTGATTTCTTCTGCATCATACTCGTCTTTAGTTCTCTTCAATTGAAAATTATAGACTTCATTCCAATATGTATTGAGCAAAAAATTATAGGCACTCTGGTTACCTTTTCTTGCTTCATTTATTTGGGAAAGTATAGTGTCTTTTGTTATTTCCAACGATTAGGTTTTGCAATCAAGTTTGATATAAAGATACTTAATTGAAAAATGATAAGAAATATCTCGAGAAAAGGGTATAATAAGGCTGTGTCCTTCTCTTTTAATTTTGTTGCAACAGATGTGATGACCGTCCAAGAGACTACATACCGTATGCCTATTGCTAAAGTAACAAGTTCCCAATTAAACTGCATACAAAGTAAGACAACAGAAATAACCACAAACATTAACTGGCTACTATAGAAAAGACCAAGTTTAAATCTATCTCTCCATTTATATAGGTGAGCTACATTTACGTGGCGTCTTTTCTGAGTGATCCAATTTTTGAAACTTCTCTTAGGCTCTGATAGCGTAAATGAATCATATTGAAAAGCTAGCGTTGTGTTTTTACTAGTAGATGCCCCATTTACAAATAAGTCATCATCTCCACTGGGTATTTGCATATGGTTCATAAAACCACTTTGATCGTAGTAAAGATTTGAAGTATATGCAAGATTACGACCTACCCCCATATATGACCTACCCCATATAGCGTGACCTAAATATTGTAGCGCTGTAAAAACGGTCTCAAAACGTATAAGAATATTGAGTAAAGATCCTTTTATTTTGAGATAGCCCCCATATCCTATAACGAGCTGCTTCTCCCTAGAAATACCCGCTGTCATTGCCGCAATCCAATTTCGAGAGGCTGGCTCACAATCTGCATCTGTAAAAAGTAATATATCATGCTCTGCCCTCTTAATACCTAGAGTCAATGCATATTTTTTATTAGCCCAAAAGGCCTCATTATTTTCTACGTTTACTATAGTAATACGACTGTCCTTTACCGCAAATTCTTCCATAACCTCCTTTGTCTGATCAATAGAGGCATCATTAATGAGCACTAATTGAAAGTTAGGGTGCTCTTGATCAAGCCATTTTGGAATATTATTGCGAAGGTTTTGGGCTTCATTCTTTGCACATACAATAACAGAAACAGGTTGATAGCTCGATTTTGTACTTTTTGCTTTACCCTTTGGCTCTCCCTTTGGGCGTGAATCTTGCCTACTCGCTTTCGCGAAAGCAAAACGCATATAAAAAAGGTAATAACAAATATTAATCGCTGTTATTCCAACAAAAACATAAAACAAATAAGATAAAGATAACTCCAAATGTGAAGCTTATTGATCGTTCGTACAATCTCCCATCTCAGATGGCAACTTACCACACATCCCGCAGGCTTCACCTTCTTTGTTTAAGAAAGGACTCTGGCTTGCACAAGTACCCGCAAATTTACCGTCCTTTTTTGCCCATATTTTAATTGCAATCCCCGCAACGGCAAGACCTAATAATGCGAGTGTAAGAAGTAGTAATTTCATCCCTTGTAAAATTTTTACGAAGATACGAAGAATCTCTTTTTACAAAAGCTAATAAAAATAGAAAATAAGGGTGGTTACTGATTGAAACTTATGTTTGCTACGAGATTATCCACCGTCGCTTCTTCACTACCTCCCTTAGGCTCAATAGTGATATTAAGACTAGCCATACGTTCCTCATAAGGAATTTCTACTAGATTTTCTTTAGTGATTTTAAGAATATCTAATGGTACCATATGGCCATCCACATCTGCCCATATTTGATACACTTGCTCTTCCGGAAGTTCAGGTAATGACACAACATTTACATAAGATTTTTTCTCCAGAGCATTTACATAAGCTACTGTTTCTAACTTACGGGCACGTCTGTTTCCTCGTAGTACATATTTTTCTGTAGCAGCACTATTCAAAATCATAAACTGCTCTTCCACCGATTGTAAAGACTCTCTATTAGAAACAATGTCATCGTTAAGCTGTTCTATTAAGGTACTCGTAAGCTGCCTATCCTCTAGTAATTCTTGATTTTGTCTGAAAATCATAAACGTCATAACACCAAAAAACATCGCTGCAGCGCAGGCCGTAATAGCTAGAACAGGTAACGCTTTAGACGGTTTAGTTCTGACTTCTTTTAAAATCTCTTCTTTTAAACCTTCTGGTACTGGAATTGCATAGCTACTGGCATACTCCTCTAGATTTTCTTGTAATTCTATGTAGGTATCCTTAACCTTAGGATAGGTATCAATATAATGCTCTACCTCTTGGGTCTCCATAGGAGATGTTCTTCCCATAAGGTAGCGCTCTAGCATATCGCCTTCTAAAAATATTTTAACTCTTTCATTCATAGTGTCAAAAATACAATCACTACCCCAAAAAGTTTGCGCAACTCTCGTAAACCTATTTTTAATCTAGACTTTACGGTTCCTAAAGGAATGTTAAGCTCATCACTCGCTTCTTGTTGCGTCATTCCTTGAAAAAACAACGCGTCTATTACTACTTTATACTTCTCTTCTAGACCATCTGTATGATTTTTTAAGTCTATATGGTCTATTGCCAACTGTGTAGTCGGTATATGATATACGTTAGAATCATTCGTCTGGACTTCTTTAGATTGTTTTCTTTGCCTACTGCGTACAGCATCAATGGCAGTATTTTGTACAACCCGAAAAAGCCACGTAAACAATCTAGCTTTAGATGGATCGTAATTATCTGCTTTTTTCCAGATTTTTACAAATGCATTTTGCAAAACATCTTTAGCTAGATCCTCATCTTTAGTTACTTTAATTGCAACTCCATACAAGGCATCTGCATAATGATCATATAGCAGACTTATAGCGCGCTCGTCTCTTGCTGCAAGCAATTGAACGATATGTTTCTCAATAAAAGGCTTCAAGTTTGGTTAGTTGTTTAATTAACAAAAGTTTGTGAGACCCGCGTAATCTGCTCTTTCAAGTTACGGCGTATCTATTACAATTGAAAAACTTTTAATATTAACTCAACAAATTAATTATTATTATGAAAAAGATTGCATTAATTTTTAGCGCCTTTATTATTTCCTTTTCTGCAACGACTATGGCACAGTCTGATGTTGTAGATGTGGCCGTATCTTCTAAAGATCACACAACCTTAGTGGCAGCCGTAAAAGCTGCAGATTTAGTAAATACACTTAAAGGTGAAGGGCCATTTACCATATTTGCTCCTACCAATAGCGCCTTTGACGCATTACCAGAGGGTACAGTAGAGAGTTTACTTAAGCCCGAAAGTAAAGGAACACTTTCTAACATACTAACATATCATGTAGTCGCTGGAAATTTTCAAGCAACAGATGTGCTTGCAGCTATTAAGAAAGGTGGAGGTAAATTTACTGTCAAAACGGTAAGTGGAGCCATTCTTACAGCCTCCCTAAAAGATGGCAACGTAATTCTTACGGATGCAAATGGAAACAATGCCACTGTAACTGCTACCGACCTTAAAGCTTCTAATGGAGTAATACACGTGATTGACGCTGTTGTACTGCCTAATTAAGAGGGAATAAAAAATTGCTCTAGAGGACCTCAGCTATTTTAGTTGGGGTTTTTCTTTTTTTACGCTTTCGCGAAAACACAATATTCAAAAAACATTCACCTCTGGAATAATTTTCAATCCAAACAAGTCTTGAACTTTATTTTGTATGCGCAAAGCCAGTGACCATATCTCTTGGCCAGATGCATTGCCGTGATTAACAAGTACAAGTGCTTGCTTGTCATGCACACCTGCATCTCCATATCTCCTTCCTTTAAAACCAGCCTTTTCTATAAGCCATCCTGCTGGCACTTTAATGCTGTCAGAACCCACAGGATAGTAGGGCACATCTGGAAACTTCGAGCGTAACGCTGTAAATGTTGCTTGATTAATCGTAGGGTTTTTAAAGAAACTTCCGCTATTGCCTAATTTCTTTGGGTCCGGAAGTTTAGATTGTCTAATCGCAATAACAGCATCAGATACATCTTTAATAGTTGGCTCGGTGATTCCTTTCGCTTTAAGCGTATCGTAAATAGCGCCGTAATCTGTATTTATTTTATGATCCTTTTTAGTAAGCCTAAAGGTGACTGACGTTATGATAAATTGATCTTTCAATTCATTTTTAAATACTGAATCTCGATACCCAAAACCACAATCTTCTAACGTAAAAACCTTCAATTCTCCAGTCCTTCTAGAAACCGCTTGGCAGGAATAAAAGACGTCTTTAAGCTCTACTCCATAAGCTCCTATATTTTGTATGGGTGAAGTCCCTACATTTCCTGGTATGAGAGATAAATTCTCCACACCGCCATAATTGCGCTCTATACAATACAATATAAAATCATGCCAATTCTCACCACCAGCGACCTTGAGAAGCAGTTCATTCTCTTCAAAATTCGCATCAACTACTTCATATCCTTTAAGAGCGATATGCATTACGGTTTTCTCAATATCCTTTGTAAGCAACATATTACTTCCTCCGCCCAAAACAAAAACATTTTCCTCAGGAGTCTCTCTAAGAAGTTCTTGAACATCCTCAATAGATGTAACTGATTGAAATTGAAAGGCATTTACATCTATCCCAAAGGTATTATATGGCTGCAGAGAGACTTTCTGTCTCATCTTAATCTTGATATACTTTAAGCGCTTCTCTTAAGATCTCTACCGCCTCTTTGAGAGCGCTTTCTTCTAAAACATAAGCGATGCGCACTTGATTAAGCCCTACGCCATTACTGGAATAAAATCCAGCTGCTGGGGCTACCATCGCTGTCTTACCATTAAGATCAAAAGACTCTAGAAGCCACTGCGCAAAGTGATCTGCATTTTTTACGGGCAGCTCTGCAATACAATAAAAAGCACCTTTAGGTTTTGCTACTTTTACTCCTGGAATACTTTCTAAACCTTGGACTAGCGTATCTCTTCGTGCTACATATTCTTCTATCACTTGCGTGAAATAACTATCTGGCGTATCTAAAGCAGCCTCTGCCGCTAGCTGTGCAAAAGTAGGCGGACTCAAACGAGCCTGTGCAAACTTCATTGCCGTTGCGATTACTTCTTTATTCCTACTCACAATACAACCTATACGCGCACCACACATAGAGTATCTTTTTGAAACAGAATCAATCATAATCGTATGATCGTCTATGTCTCTTTGTGACATTACAGAGTGGTGTTGTAAACCATCATATGCAAACTCTCTATACACCTCATCTGCTATTAAAAAGAGATCGTGCTTTTTTACTAAGATTGCAAGCTGTTCAATTTCTTCTTTGGAATAAAGATATCCAGTAGGGTTACCAGGATTACAAATTACTATTGCTTTGGTCTTATCACTTATAAGTTTTTCGAAATCTGCAATAGGAGGCAAAGCAAAACCTTCTTCTAAAGTTGATATTACAGGGACTACTTGCACTCCGCTAGCGGTAGCAAAACCATTATAATTTGCATAAAAAGGTTCTGGGATAATAATTTCATCACCTGGATCTGTAATACTACCCATCGCAAATAATAAAGCCTCAGATCCTCCGGTGCTCACGATAATATCTGAAGTATCTACTTCTATACCATTTCTTTTATAATAAGACGCTAGTTTATTTCTGTAAGAAGCAAATCCAGCACTATGAGAATAAGCAAGTACTTCGATATTTGTATTTCTTACTGCATTTAATGCTCCTTCTGGAGTTTTAATATCTGGTTGCCCTATGTTGAGGTGATGTATTTCTACCCCTCTAGTTTTTGCAGCCTCTGCAAAAGGGACCAATTTACGAATAGGAGATTGAGGCATTAATTGCCCTTTTTGTGATATAGACGGCATAGTTTTCTATTTTATTCCGTTGCAAAAATGCAAATTTATATTGGCATTTCTTTTGTATCTCAACATAAAAAACCCTGAGGTTAATCACAAAAAAAAGTCGCTTGTAAGCGACTTTCTATAAATTGTTTTAAAAGCTACAATTATTTACCTTCTACAGAAGCTTCTGGTAATACTTTTCCTTTTATTTTTAAAGTATGTGGTATTTGAGATGCATTAGAATATACTGTAATCGTCTTTCGTATAGGGCCAGGGCGCTTTGTATCATACTTCACCTCAATTTCTCCTGTCTCTCCTGGTTGTACAGGGGCCTCGGGCTTTTTAGGAATCGTACATCCACAAGTTGAATATACACGGGAAATGATTAAAATATCATCTCCTGTATTTGTAAACTTAAACTTACGCACACCATCATCTCCATATGCAACTTCGCCGTAATCTACTACATCACTTTCAAATAGAATAGCTGCTTTCTTTTCTTGGGCTAACATACCCATTGACATTAGGCCAGCGATAAGTAATACTATTATTTTTTTCATAATTCAAATATTTGAGGACTATAAAAATAGTCAGAATTGTTTCTGTGACCAAATAATGATATTAACATTGCTCACTTAACGTTGTTCATCGATAAACTTGAAAAACACACCGTCTTAATTTCTAAATCCTACTGTTATCTTTACTTTTGTAAACTTATTAAGACAATAATCAGACCAAACTATGAGCATAGCTTCAAAATATGATGCATCACAGGTAGAAGACAAGTGGTATCGCTACTGGATGGAACATAATTTTTTCCATTCTACACCTGATAATAGAGAGCCGTATACAATTGTTATACCGCCTCCTAATGTCACTGGTGTGCTACACATGGGGCATATGCTTAACAATACTATTCAAGATGTCTTGATAAGACGTGCTCGTTTACTGGGTAAAAATGCTTGTTGGGTTCCTGGAACTGATCACGCATCTATCGCCACAGAGGCAAAAGTAGTTGCAAAACTAGCAGATCAAGGCATAAAGAAGTCAGACCTCACAAGGGAAGAATTTTTAAAGCACGCGTATGAGTGGAAGGATGAGTATGGAGGTGTTATTCTAGAACAACTCAAAAAACTAGGAGCTTCTTGTGATTGGGATCGTACGGCCTTTACGATGGACCCACATATGAATGAGTCTGTAATAAAAACCTTTGTAGATTTATACAATAAAGGTCTTATCTATAGAGGCTATCGAATGGTAAACTGGGATCCTGAAGCAAAAACCACCTTGTCTGATGAAGAGGTAATACACATAGAAAAACAGGGGCTTCTTTACTACATAAACTATAAAATAGAGGGATCTGAGGACACCTTAACGATTGCAACTACAAGGCCAGAGACCATCTTTGGAGATACAGCAATCTGTATTAACCCTAACGATGAGCGTTTTACACATTTAAAAGGCAAGAAGGCCATTGTTCCTATCTCTGGACGAGTAATTCCTATTATAGAAGATGACTATGTAGATGTTGAGTTTGGAACTGGATGCCTTAAAGTGACTCCTGCTCACGATGAAAATGACAAAGTTTTAGGTGACAAGCACAACCTAGAAGTGATTGACATCTTTAATGAAGATGCCTCTCTCAATAGTTTTGGACTGCATTATGAAGGGCAAGATCGTTTTGAATGCCGCAAGAACATTAAAACAGAACTAGAAGAAAGTGGTGTTCTTATCAAAACTGAAAACCACATTAACAAAGTAGGGACTTCAGAACGCACCAAGGCAGTTATAGAGCCACGTCTTTCTGACCAATGGTTCCTCAAAATGGAAGATCTTGTAAAACCTGCTATCACTTCGGTGCTAGAAACAGGTGATGTAAAACTCTTCCCAAAAAAGTTTGAAAACACCTACCGCCACTGGATGGAAAATATCCGTGATTGGAATATTTCGCGCCAACTATGGTGGGGACAGCAAATTCCTGCCTACTATTTTGGTGATGGAAAAGAAGATTTTGTAGTAGCAGAGACAATAGAAGATGCTGTTACGCTTTCGCGAAAGCGTACTGGCAACGAAACTCTTACTGCCGCAGATTTACGCCAAGACGAAGACGCACTAGACACTTGGTTTTCTTCGTGGTTATGGCCTATGAGTGTTTTTGACGGAGTGCGCAATCCAGAGAATGAAGAATTTAAGTACTATTATCCTACCAATGATCTTGTAACAGGGCCAGATATTTTATTTTTCTGGGTTGCCCGTATGATCATTGCAGGATATGAGTATACAGATAAGCGTCCTTTTGAGAATGTATATCTTACTGGGCTTGTACGTGACAAGCAGCGTCGTAAGATGTCTAAATCATTAGGGAACTCTCCAGATGCTTTAAAACTTATAGAAGCTTACGGAGCAGATGGTGTGCGTGTAGGGTTGCTTTTAAGTAGTGCTGCAGGTAATGACCTAATGTTTGACGAAGACCTTTGTAACCAAGGAAAAGGGTTTGTTAATAAGATATGGAATGCCTTTAGGTTGATAAAAGGATGGGACGTAAGTGATACTATAAAGCAACCTGAATCCAGCAAAAAAGGGCTTGAATGGTACAATGCCAGATTCCAGCAAACGCTTATAGAAATAGAAGATCATTTCTCAAAATATCGTATAAGTGATGCCCTTATGGCGACCTATAAGCTTATATGGGATGATTTCTGTAGTTGGCTATTAGAGATTGCAAAACCAGCCTACCAGCAACCTATGGATCGTACTACTTATAACGCTATAATCGAAGCGTTAGAAAATAACTTACGTATTTTACATCCGTTTGCCCCGTTTGCCACTGAAGAAATTTGGCAAACCATTGCAGATCGAACACCAGAAGAGGCTTTAATCATAAATCGCTGGCCGGAGCAAGGAGTTGTAAACGCACAAATTATTGCAGACTTTGACTATGCTTCTCAGGTAGTTTCAGGAATTAGGACTATTCGTAAAAGTAAAAACATTGCATTTAAAGATCAGATAGAATTGCACGTTGTAAGTAACGAGAATGCTTCTTCTGATTTTGACACGATAATTGCAAAATTAGGTAATGTGAGTGAGATCGCTTTCGCGAAAGCGCCCTTAGAAGGTGCCCTTTCTTTTAGAGTAAAATCTAATGAATACTTTATCCCTCTCGCGGGAGCTATAGATGTGGAAGCAGAAGTAGCCAAAATTGAAGAAGAGCTCAAATACACGAAAGGTTTCTTGATGTCTGTTTCTAAAAAGCTATCAAACGAACGCTTTGTAAACAATGCTCCAGAGAATGTAGTTTCTATAGAACGCCAAAAAATGGCAGACGCCGAAGCGAAGATAGAAGCTTTAGAAAAAAGACTTAGTAGTTTAAAATAGATAAATACATATGGGCAACAATGGCGTTTTTTCTAGAAAGTCATTGTTATTTTACGTGCTTTCGAGCGAGTTCTATGTAGGCTTCTTTTGCCTCATTAGAGCTTAAATGCTTTACTTGTAACATTGCATTCATTTTAAAAGCGCTAACCAATTCATGTTCCCCATCTTGAGATGTCAGTCGTTGTTCTTGCGTAGCTTGCTTATACAAGGCATAAAATTTGAGCAACACATCTGGCGGGAACTCTTGACGCGATTCACCTGCCATTTTATAAGCCTCCTCAAACGATTTATGGAGTGCTTCATCCTTCATTACATGCTTGCTATTATTGAAGATGCACCTTTTACTTTCTGATTGAGAGCCACATCTATTTTAGTTCCTATTGGTAAATAGATATCCACTCGAGACCCAAATTTTATAAATCCACTCTCACTTCCTTGTCCTACTTCCTGGCCCACATCTGCATAATTTACAATACGTTTTGCAAGTGCCCCAGCAATTTGTCTATGCATTATCTCTCCAAACTTCTCTGTCTTTACAACAACCGTAGAGCGTTCGTTCTCTGTACTTGCTTTGGGGTGCCAAGCCACTAAGTACTTTCCTGGATGGTACTTACTATACGTTACATTACCACCACCTGGATATCTCGTGACATGGACATTAAGAGGAGACATAAATACAGATACTTGCAAGCGCTTATCTTTAAAATATTCTGGCTCATAAACCTCTTCTATTACTACTACCTTGCCATCTACAGGAGAGACGATTTTTGAAGGGTCATTAGGAGCTATACGGGCTGGGTTTCTAAAAAACTGAAGTATAAGAACTAATAATGTTATCAAAACAGCCGCTATTGCATAAAACAACCATTGTTGTTCTATAAATCTATTTGCGCTTAGCAATCCTACGGTAAAAAGACCTAAAGCGATAGCTATTATTTTACTTCCTTCTTTATGAAACATATTCTAATACAATTAAAAACAAATAAATAAAAGGGCTTGCAAAAATGATACTATCTAATCTATCAAATATACCACCATGTCCAGGCATTAGTTGACCACTGTCCTTTACTCCAGCCTGACGTTTTAATTGAGATTGAATAAGATCTCCTAAAGTCCCAAAAATTGAAGTAACTACGGCTACCGTAATCCATAAAGAGATGGACAGCAGTCCAGTAAAATTATAAATAAATATACTAGCGATGCAAGAAAACACTGCTCCTCCTACAAACCCTTCAATGGTTTTTTTAGGTGAGATCCGCTCTAGTAATTTATGCTTTCCTATACTCTTACCTACGATAAAAGCAAACGTATCATTTATCCAAATCAGTGCAAACACTCCGGCTACTAAATAAGACGTATACTCTCCTCTATAAGAAGGAAGTAATATGGTAAAAACTACACCTCCTGATATATAAAAAGTGCTGTAAGCATACTTTTGAACAATATTAATACGAGAGTCGCCTGGTTTAATCAATTTCTTAATTAGGAAAAGGTTGACACAAATGACTAAGGCCAAATAAAAAAGTATCGCCCAGTCACCCAGCCTATAAAAGCACAGTATCCAAACTAATGTTAATAATACAATATAGGGAAGATATGATTTAACATTTACAAGTTTTAAAAACTCGTAGGATGTAATCCCTCCAAAAATCAGAAAAAGAATTAAAAAACTGGTCTCATATGAGAAAATTGCCAATAATAATAACGCAACATAAAGTAGACCAGATAGTCCTCTAATAATTATTTCGCGCATATTATAAATCCTCTAGTAGTAATAGGTAAAGATTTTTAGCACTACTTCCATACGTCATAAAATTCTTATCATCCTTTAACGCTTCAAAATGCTTTATGGTCGTAATATTTGTGGGTATGCTTCCCTTATTTCCATTTTTTATAATCCGTAAACCTTCTCCTATACTATTTACAATTTGACTCGTTGTAGCATAAACTACCATATCTCTAGGGAAATCCTTTAATTTCATTTCCTTAAGTTGCTTGGAGCAAACTAAAAGAGATCCATTATCTGCCACTAAACTCTCACAGGTAGTCAAAAAGAAGGATGAGGTTCTTTTTTTTCCAAATTGAAGATTATACCCTTTAAAAACATCCATAAGATTCTCATCAAGGCATAATACTTCCTTCTCATACCAATCATTCTCAAGTAAGATATTATCAAAATTACTATGTACCTCATCTACGTTTAAACCGTAGAGAAACTTACCTCCATTGTAAATAAAATTTTTTGTAAATCGCTCATCTGCAGGAGTATCTATATCTGGCATATATTTACTGCGCTCCATTTCTTCCCCTGCTTCTGGAGGGGCTTTTGAGCTGGACTTTTTAAATAATTTACCAAAAAGACTCATAGTGCAGATTTGCTTATTGCAAATACATTTTATCAAATATAAAAAAACTTGAAATAACCATAGGCTACATCAAGTTTTGATTTTCTTTTCTTTGTGAAAAATTTAAGCTATTACTTCTGGCGCTTCTTTTTTTCCAAACGGACGTTCGCCAAAAATATCTTCAAGGTTATCTTTAAAAATAACTTCCTTGTCAAGAAGATATTCTGCAAGCTCTGTAAGTTTGTCTTTGTTTTTTTCTAATAAATCTATAGCTCTCTGATATTGCTTCTCGATAATTTGTGATATCTCCTTATCTATAATTTCCGCAGTCTTCTCGCTATAAGGCTTATTAAAACTATTGTCTGCCTGCCCAGTAGAGTCATAATAAGTGAGGTTACCTACTTTGTCATTAAGTCCGTACACTGTCACCATCATTCTTGCTTGTTTCGTTACTTTTTCTAAATCACTCAACGCTCCTGTTGAGATTTTATTAAAAATAACTTTCTCTGCAGCTCTACCCCCTAGAGCAGCACACATTTCGTCTAACATTTGTTCTGGTCTGACAATAAGACGTTCTTCTGGAAGATACCAAGCTGCTCCCAGAGATTGACCTCTAGGTACAATCGTAACCTTAACTAATGGAGCTGCATGCTCTAGCATCCAACTTACAGTGGCATGTCCAGCTTCGTGAAAAGCAATCGCACGTTTCTCATCTGGTGTGATTATTTTGTTTTTCTTTTCCAAACCACCAACTATGCGATCTACTGCATCAAGAAAATCTTGCTTTCCTACTACTTTATTCCCCTTACGAGCAGCAATTAAAGCCGCTTCGTTACACATATTTGCAATATCTGCTCCCGAAAACCCAGGTGTTTGTTTAGCTAAAAAGTCCACATCTAATTCGTCTTCTATTTTTTTAAGAGGTCTTAGATGCACTTCAAATATTTCTTTTCTTTCTCTTACATCAGGCAGGTCTACATAAATCTGTCTATCAAAACGACCAGCTCTCATTAACGCCTTATCTAAAACGTCTGCACGATTTGTTGCGGCGAGTACGATTACATTTGTATTCGTCCCAAACCCATCCATTTCAGTTAGAAGTTGATTGAGCGTATTCTCCCTTTCGTCATTAGAACCTGAGAAATTATTTTTTCCTCTTGCCCTTCCAATTGCATCAATCTCATCAATAAAAATAATGGAAGGTGATTTTTCCTTAGCTTGTTTAAAAAGATCTCGCACTCTAGAGGCTCCTACACCTACAAACATTTCAACAAAGTCTGATCCTGACAAAGAGAAGAAAGGTACTTTTGCTTCGCCAGCGACGGCTTTTGCAAGAAGTGTTTTTCCTGTCCCAGGCTGCCCTACAAGTAAAGCTCCTTTAGGGATTTTTCCGCCTAAGCTTGTATATTTTTCAGGGTTTTTCAAAAAATCAACGATTTCTTGTATTTCTTCTTTGGCACCTTCTAAACCAGCGACATCTTTAAAAGAAGTCTTGATGTCTGTCTTTTCATCAAAAAGTTTTGCTTTTGATTTACCAATATTAAAGATTTGCCCTCCTGGTCCTCCTCCTCCTCCAGAAGACATACGACGCATGATAAATATCCAGATTCCAATAATGAGTATAAACGGCAAGAAGCTAGCTATCATACCCCACAAATCTCCCTCTGTGTCGTAGGTAACTCTAGTATCTAAACTATTATCTGCAATAACTGTGTTAATGTCATTCTCAAAGTTTTGTAAATCTCCAAACTCAAACTTATAATCAGGTGCAGCAGCGGCTGGCGCTAAAAAAGAAGAATTCTTTCCTTTCTTATGCACCTCTTTAGTCTCTGCCTCTGCAGTAAGGTATACTTTTGCTATTCGTTTATTAACAATCTCTATGTTAGCTACATCACCATCTTTAAGGTATTCCTTAAACTGGTATAGAGATGTTTTTTTAGGTTCATTTAGACCACTGCCCCCATTAAATAAACTTATCGTAATAAATAATACTGCAATAAGTCCATATATCCACCAGTTACTAAATTTAGGTTTACTGGGTTGTGGTGTATTTTTCTTCTCTTTAGACATTTAATTTCTTTTTAATAGCTTGAGGCTATTGTTGTGATTTTTGCATCGCCCCAAAGGCTTTCTATATCGTAAAACTCTCTTATTTGTTTTTGAAAAACATGAACAACGACGTTAATGTAATCCATTAGTACCCATTCTTGGTTTTCCATTCCTTCAACGTGCCAAGGCTTTTCCTGGAGACTTTTACTCACCACTTTTTGCACTGAATTTACGATAGCGGCAACTTGAGTATTAGAAGTACCATTGCATATAATAAAATAGTCACAGACCGTATTTTCAATATCTCTAAGATCCAGAATATCAATATTCTGACCCTTCACATCTTCAATCCCTTCGATTATTTTTGCAATTAATTGGTCTATGCTTTCTTCTTTTTTTGCCATTAAATCCTTTTATTTACACAAAGTTATCACAAATTTATGGTTATCATCCATCTTAACATAAGTTTAAACCACTTGCCTGTTGAAATTAGAAATTGACAAACTTCGTACCATTGATTCTACCAATGACTATTTAAAGTTATTAATTAAGAAAGATGACTTGCAAAATGACAAGGTTGTATGGGCACTGGAACAAACTAAAGGAAGAGGTCAGATGGGTACATCTTGGGCTGCAGATAGCGGTAAAAACCTCACATTCAGTGTATTTAGAAAGGTTAAGAACCTATCCATAAATGAGCAGTTTTATGCACTTATGGCCGCTTCACTGGCTGTAAAAGATGTTCTAGACAAACTCCTCATTAAAAATGTACGTGTTAAATGGCCTAACGACATATTGTCAGACAAGAAAAAGATTTGTGGTATTCTGATAGAAAATGTCATAAAAAAAAGTCAACTCCATGCAATGATAATAGGAGTAGGCCTCAATGTAAATCAGACAGAATGGAATGGTCTTGAAGGGGTTACATCCATAAAAAACGAAACAGGCATTCATTTTGAACTGGAGGAAATTTTAAGATTGTTGCTCGAGCAATTTCATTACTATGTAGACTTGCTCTTACAAAAAGATTTTAGCACCATTAAAAAAGATTATGAAAATCATCTTTTCAGGAATGGAAAACCCTCGACTTTTAAGAAAAAAGACAATTCCTTATTTACAGGCATAATTCAAGGAGTAACAGACCTAGGCAAGCTCATTGTATTAGAAGAAGATGAAGTACTCAATGAGTATTCTCTTAAAGAAATACAACTGTTATTTTAATAATTAATTGAGGATTTTTACATACTTCATTTTGTATCTTTGTAACTCATAAAAAAGCTATGCAAGAAGTAAGCACTCCCACCGCACGTGTCCCTAAACCCAAGTGGCTACGTGTAAAGCTTCCAACCGGAAAAAAATACACCGAACTTAGAGGTCTTGTAGATAAATATGACCTACATACCATATGCACATCTGGAAGTTGTCCTAACATGGGAGAATGTTGGAGTGAAGGAACCGCTACCTTTATGATCCTTGGAAATATTTGCACAAGATCTTGTGGCTTCTGCGGTGTTAAAACTGGGAGACCAGAAACAGTGGACTGGGAAGAACCTGAGAAGGTGGCTCGTTCCATTAAGATTATGAATATTAAGCACGCCGTTATCACTTCTGTAGATCGAGATGACCTTAAAGATATGGGAACTATCATCTGGGGAGAAACAGTAAAAGCGATACGGAGAATGAATACTGACACAACTCTAGAGACCCTTATTCCAGATTTTCAAGGCAGAGAAGATCTACTTGACCGCATTGTCACCGTTAACCCAGAGGTAGTTTCTCACAATATGGAAACCGTAAAGCGTCTCACAAGAGAAGTACGTATCCAAGCAAAATATGAGCGCAGCCTAGCAGTACTGAAATACTTAAAAGAGCAAGGTATAGAAAGAACTAAAACGGGTATCATGTTAGGACTAGGTGAAACCGAAGAAGAAGTGATACAAACGCTCAAAGATCTCAAAGAAGCAAAAGTAGATATTGTGACTATAGGACAGTATTTGCAACCATCAAAAAAGCACTTACCCGTAAAGCAATTCATAACACCAGATCAATTTAAAAAATATGAGACCATAGGCTTGGAGATGGGGTTTAGACATGTGGAGAGTGGTGCCTTAGTAAGATCTTCTTACAAAGCTCAAAAACACCTCTTGTAGCACACATGAGTAAAATTAGAGTCGCTATTAATGGTTTTGGAAGAATAGGTCGCACTTTCTTTAGGCTCGCTTTTGATCATCCTAATTTTGAGATTGTAGGAATAAACGACCTAGCAGATGCTGCTACCTTGAGTCATCTCCTCAAGTATGACAGTATTCACGGCATATATGGGGAAGACGTACGCTTTCGCGAAAGCGTAAAAGGGAATTTCATCTTAGTAAATGATAAAGAAATACCGCTATTTAATACATCACACATAGCTCAAATACCTTGGTCACAAGTAGCTCCAGATGTGGTTCTTGAGAGTACTGGAAAGTTTAAAATTAAAGAAGATCTGTTGCATCATATAAGCGCTGGTGCTCGCAAAGTGATTCTGTCTGTCCCACCACTAGACAATTCCATCAAGATGATTGTAATGGGCGTAAATGAACACACATTAGATGGAACGGAAAAGATTATATCTAATGCCTCTTGCACTACTAACAACACAGCACCTCTTGTTAAAATAATTGATGAAATTTGTACGATTGAGCAAGCCTATATAACCACGGTTCACTCCTATACCACTGACCAAAGTTTACATGACCAACCACATAGAGACTTAAGACGTGCTCGAGCGGCAGGACAAAGCATAGTCCCTACAACTACCGGAGCAGCTAAAGCTTTAACCAAAATATTCCCACACTTAAAAGATGTTATTGGAGGTTGTGGCATAAGAGTGCCAGTACCTAATGGCTCCTTGTCTGATATAACCTTTAATGTCACCAAACAAGTAACGGCTGATTCGGTAAATGCTGCTATAAAAAATGCCGCTTCAAATGAGTTATCTGGAATTATTGAATATACAGACAAACCCCTAGTATCTGTTGACATTATAGGAAACAAACATTCCTGTATTTACGACTCACAAATGACATCGGTAATTGGGAAAATGATCAAAATAATTGGTTGGTATGATAATGAAACTGGCTACTCTAGTAGATTAATAGATCTAATAATGAAGGTTTCTAATAAATAGCATATATTTAGACCGAACAACCTGCAAACATGACTCATACTTTGTCTCGTTTTATTCTTCCATTTTTTGTTTTTTTTGTTAGCATGTTTCAAGCGCAAGAAGTAGACGAAGCGGCACTTGACATCACTAACAAAAAAATTGATTCCCTTCTTAATGTAGCAGTAAAGACCATATCTACATCAGACTACAGCTCCTCTGTCGCATTATTAAATAGAGCTAGAGACCTTGCAACCACAGTAAATAATAATAAGTATATAGGTATTACCTCACATACATTGTCAAAAATTTATTTACAAGCAGACGATCTGGTTAATGCAAGCCGAGAAAATGAAAAAGCTATTAGCATTCAAAAAACAACAACAGATACTGAGGGCTTAGGACAAAGTTATATTACCTCATCAGATATTGCATTACGCAAAGGTGATTATGCTAAAGCAGAAGAATACGTCACACTTGCAAGTGATCAACTCACTAATAAGAATAGACCTCAACTACTTGCAAAATTATATAGTAACAAAGGAGTCATCCTACACTCCCAAAAAGAATATCAAAAGGCCATAGACCAATACGACTTAGCCATCAATCAGTCTCGATTCTCAAAAAACAATTACCTACTCGCAACTAATCTCAGTCAAAAAGGAAAAACATTACTCCTCTTAGACAACTTGAAAGAAGCAGATCTTACGATAAAAGAAGCTCAAGAAATAAGTGCCCAGGAGAATTTTCCTGAGATACTTCAAGAAACCTATAAAACTGCAAGTGAAATAGCTCAAAAGCAAAACAATGACGAGGAAGCAGCGAAGCAAATGATGTTATATCAAGACCTTCAAAAAGAGCTCTCGCCCACGCAGCTAGTTAAAATTTTACCTATTGAAAACAACAAAGCAGAAGAAGCTCTTATCTCTCAAAATTTAACAAAAGATATTACAAGAGAACAACAAGGTAGAATGCAAGGTAAAATGCTAGGAAAGGTTCTTATCATTTCCATGGTAACAATTCTTTCACTACTCATTCTATCATTATACAAGAACAATAATTTACGAGCTAAGGCAAATGAGCTACTCCAAGCAAAAAATACAGAACTTATTATTGCAAAAGATAACGCTGAGAAAGCCTCTATGGTCAAAGCTCAATTTTTATCTACCATAACCCACGAGCTGCGAACACCTATGTATGCGGTTACTGGTCTTACTCATCTTTTATTAAGTGAGAATCCTACAGAAGAGCAGAAAAAACATCTGGACTCTCTTAAGTTTTCTGGAGAATACCTGCTATCTCTCATTAACAATATTCTCGATTTAAATAAATTAGAAGCTAATAAAGTAGAAGTAGAACAAACGGCCTTTAATCTTAAAAAACGTATTGAAGATGTATTGTTTGCATTAGAAAAATCTGCAAAGGACAAAGGGAATAATCTAAACTTTGAATTTGACCCAGACATCCCTTCAGAGTTACTCGGAGACCCGTTAATGATCTCTCAAATTCTCATAAATTTGGTAGGAAACGCTGTCAAGTTTACCAGAGATGGAAATGTATTTGTTCGTGTCCAGAAAATAAAAGAGACAAATCAAAATATAGCATTGCATTTTGAAATAGAAGATAGTGGAGAAGGAATATCAAAAAAGAAACAAAAAAATATCTTCCAGAATTTTACACAAGGATCTGTCGCTATTAATAGAAAATTTGGAGGAACAGGCCTAGGACTATCTATTGTTAAGAATTTGCTTGATCTTCTTAATAGTAAAATCACACTAGAAAGTACCCTAGGAAAAGGATCAAAGTTTTCTTTTGACATTGAGTACAATTTATCACAACTTTCGGCCGAAGAAAAAAATCCACATAATATTATCTACGATGTAGATTACGTAGCTCTAGAAAACAGAAAAATACTTGTTGTAGAAGACAATAAGATTAACCAGATGATTACACGTAAAATCCTGGAGAAAAACAAAATGATATGTGATGTTGCAGACAATGGAGAAATTGCGGTGGAAAAGGTAAGAACAGGACACTTTGACCTCGTGCTTATGGATATTCATATGCCAGGGATAAGCGGTATTGAAGCTACCGAACAAATTAGACTCTTTAATAAAGAGATCCCTATTCTAGCACTTACCGCTGTAACAATTGATGAAAATATAGATAGTTTTCACGAGGCTGGACTAAATGACATTATACCTAAGCCCTATAAAGTCGAGGAGTTTTTCCAAAAAATACATAACGGTCTAAAAAAAGCAAACGCACTTAGCTAAGTCCTGCAAAATCAAGCACCTCTTTCTTAAATGCATTATGCTCCCCACTTAAAAATCTAACTTCTATAGGTAGATAAAAGAGATTTTTATTCTTTAAGCGCGATTTTAAACGCATATAATCCTTTTCTGTAGTAAGAATAAATGAACATTTCTCCAGACTCTCTAGCTCACTAGCCGAAAAATTGTGATGATCTTTATATTGCTTATGATCAAAAGTAATATTCTTACTTTCTATAAACTTTAGCAAAGGCTTAGGGTTTGCAATCCCAGTAACAAGTGTTACTCCGGTATTAGGAATATCAGATAGTTCCATTCTACCTTGTTCCCCATAAATATTATTGCTGTAGTCTATAGTCGTAAAGTAAACGTTGCCATGAGTATACTGGCTTATTTTTTTACGCACAACTGACTGGGCATTTACACTAAGCCCTACTGGGCATTTACTCACAATGATAACCTGCGCCCTCTTTGCTCCTCTTCGACTTTCTCGAAGGTTGCCCGCTGGTAATACATTATCGTTATAAAAAAGATCATCATATGGAGTTAAAAGTATTGAAAAGCCCGCCTTCACGCTTCTATGTTGATAGGCATCATCTAGCACAAGAATCTTTGGCTCTAGCGCTTCCTCCGTCAATAATTTAATTCCCTTTCTTCTATCTTCACAAACAGCAACACTAATATTTTCAAACTTTGTTTTGTATTGTAAGGGTTCATCCCCTACTTGATCTGCAGTATGACTATGCTCCACAAATAGATATCCAGAAGTGCTCCTTCCATAACCTCTGCTCAAAACACCTAGAGATGTTAGATCTTTAAGGAACTTTATAAGATATTCCGTCATAGGTGTTTTGCCCGTGCCACCTACACTTAAATTACCTACACATATTACTGGAAAATCATACTCCTGAGATTTCCATATACCAGAATCAAAAAGATAATTGCGTATCCAAGTTACTACATAGTAAATTGCCGAAAAAGGAAATAATAATTTACGTAAGTGCTTCATCAAAGACGAAGGTATAATATTTATCTTTACCTAATAACACACAATTTTATGACAATAGCAGATGTAGGCAACTTATTAGATCAATGGGCTCCTCTCGCACAGGCAGAAGATTTTGACAATGTAGGCCTCCTAGTAGGGGATAAAAAAAATACAATTACCAATATTCTAGTCGCACACGATGCCTTAGAAAACGTCGTTCAGGAAGCCATTTTAAAAAACTGCAACCTAATCGTATGTTTTCACCCCATACTCTTCTCTGGTTTAAAAAGACTTAATGGCAGTAATTATGTAGAAAAAGCAATTCTTACAGCCATCAAGAACGATATTGCAATCTACGCCATTCATACAGCACTCGACAATATGGCTCACGGTGTTAATTATGGAATGGCACAAGCTTTACAACTCGAAGATTGCAAAATATTACTTCCTAAAAGAGAGAGTTTGTATAAACTTACTACGTATGTTCCTCACGCTTTCGCGAAAGCGTTAAAAGAATCATTATTCCAGGCAGGAGCAGGACATATAGGGAAGTACGATCAATGTAGTTTTTCTACTGAAGGAGAGGGCACCTTTAGAGCTGGAGAAAATACAAACCCGTTTGTAGGTAAGAAACACAAACAACATCAAGAAGGAGAAACGCAACTCCATATCACCTTCCATAAACATTTAAAGAAAAATGTAGTTCAAGCACTTATTGAGAACCATCCATATGAAGAGGTCGCCTATGAACTCGTATCTCTAGAAAATGAAAATAAAAACGTGGGTATGGGAATGATAGGCACCTTAAAAAATCCAATATTAGAAAATGATTTTCTTAGCCTTATCAAGACAACTTTTAAAAGTGGTGGAGTGAGACACTCTCAACTGTTAGGCAAAAAAATAAAGAAAGTAGCTGTATTAGGCGGTAGCGGTGCCTTTGCTATAGCAGCAGCAAAGGCACATAAGGCAGATGCATATGTCACAGCAGACCTGAAATATCACGACTACTATAAGGCAGAAGGGCAGCTACTTTTGGCAGATGTGGGGCACTATGAAAGTGAGCGATTTACAAAAAACCTCATAGCCGATTATCTTACAGAAAAAATTCGTAGTTTTGCAGTCCTTTTATCAGAGGAAAACACCAATCCTATCAATTATTTTTAAAAGTATGGCTAAGAAAAAAGAGGCTACAGTAGAAGAAAAATTACGCGCTCTATATGATTTACAACTCATAGACGCTCGTGTAGATCAAATTCGTAATGTACGAGGAGAACTTCCTTTAGAGGTAGAAGATCTAGAAGATGAAGTAGCTGGTCTTAATAAAAGAATTGAAAAGTTAGAAAATGATCTCTCTCTTGTAGAAGATCAAATTAAGGCTAAGAAAATTCAGATAGAAGACTCAAAGGCAGCGATCAAAAAATACTCTGAGCAACAAAAGAACGTACGTAACAACCGTGAGTTTAATGCATTGAGTAAAGAAGTTGAATTTCAAGAATTAGAAATACAACTAGCTGATAAAAACATTAAAGAATACAAAGCACAAATCGAGCAGAAGACTGAAGTAATCAATACCACCAAAGAGCGCTTAGGAGAAAGAGAGACTCATCTTAAACACAAGAAAAGTGAACTAGACGCTATCCTTTCTGAAACAGAAAAAGAAGAAAAAGCACTTCTTAAGAAAAGTGCAGATTTCGAAAAAGATATCGAAGAGCGTCTTGTAAAAGCGTACAAGCGTATTCGTAATAATGTGAGAAACGGTCTCGCTGTCGTACCTGTAGAGCGTGGAGCTTCTGGAGGATCTTATTTTACAATACCACCGCAAGTTCAAGTAGAGATTGCAGGTCGTAAGAAAATTATTATCGATGAGCATAGTGGTCGTATCCTTGTAGATGCAGAACTAGCGACAGAAGAACAAGAAAAGATGAGTGCTATTTTTAGTAAACTCTAAGTAGCACCTCAACAATATAGAAAGCCACGTACGTACGTGGCTTTTTTTATGTTCGAACCTTAACAAACCATTAGCTACAAAAGCTGTAAGAATCTCGTAATTTTATAGACTATAAAAGAAATCATTTATAATGAAACTATCGATAATCTTAACATCGCTCCTGCTTGTCATTAGTTGCACAAACGCCCCATCACAAACAGATAAGCAAAAAGAACTTACTACCCTAGCACCCGTACAAACAACTCCAGAAGGCGGTTTACATAAAGCCTATTTTTCCAGTGGATGCTTCTGGTGTGTAGAAGCCGTTTATGAAAGTGTTAAAGGCGTTCAAGAATCTATATCTGGATATAGTGGTGGTCATACAGAAAACCCTACATATCAATCTAGCAATACGGGTCGCACTGGACACGCAGAGGCTGTGGAGATTTATTATGATCCTAAAGTTATAAGCTTTAGCCAGCTAGTAGATGTTTATTTTGGATCACAAAATGTAACCCAAAAATACGGCCAAGGGCCAGACAGAGGGTCGCAATATCGTTCTATCATCTTTTATCAAAATGATCAAGAAAAGAAAATTATAGCTTCAAAAATTAAAGAACAGGAAGCCATTTATGGAGAAGGCAAAGTTGCGGCAGAGGTGATGCCTTTTCAAAAATTCTGGGTAGGAGAAAACTATCATCAAAACTACGAAGCTCGCAACCCTAGCAATCCATACATCCAAAACGTATCTATCCCTAGACTACGACGCTTCCAGCAAAAATTTCCAGAATTACTTAAAAAAAATGCACATTAACCCAGATTATGCAATAGAACTTCGTGATGAGTTTTGAAACAGCAATAAAATAGGATGTTTTCTTAGTTTTAGCATAGCATCGCTATGGTGAAACTCAAAAATATAGCGAAGCGGTCTATTTTGAAGCTATTTCAAGACGGAATAGATTTTCTATTGCATAATCTAGGTTTAATCTTTCGTAACCCTAAGTTCAAATAATAAAGGATATAAGCGGTCTTTAGTAACAAAAAGGCCGTTTTCTTGTTGGATCAAATCCGGCAGCACATTATAGGGACTAGCATCGTGTTCTCTCAGAAATTCAACTCGTAATCCAGCTTGGGTAAGTGCACTTACAACTTCACCTAGCCCGTGATTCCATCCATATTCTTTGCTCATCATTTTTGAAGAAGTGTCTGCGTAGGTACCTTGATATTCTTCATAAATAGCTTCAGTTTGATTGTAGCCATATCGCATTTTTGGCTCGCCATCTACATAATCAAACATCCAGACTATGGGGTGAAACTCTACCATATAAAAAGTTCCGCCAGGTTTCAATCGTTCGGCGATCATAGCTCCCCAAGGTTTTAAGTCTGGTAGCCACCCGATGGTTCCGTAGCTCGTAAATACGATATCAAAAGTCTTAGTAATATGCTTGGAAGTATCTAATACGTTGCAACACACAAAATCTGCGGGTAGTGCAAGTTCTTTGGATAGCGCTTTCGCGAAAGCTATCCCCGCATCACTAATGTCTACACCTGTACATTGCGCTCCCATACGAGTCCAGCTAAGGGTATCTTGCCCAAAATGACATTGCAGGTGCAATAATGATTTCCCACTTACGTCGCCTAGAGCTTCGAGTTCATAACTATTAAGCGAAGTCTCGCCTTTTTTAAACTGTTCTAGCCTATAAAAATCACTCTGCGTATGCACCTTTACTTTCTCATTCCAGGTAGTGCGGTTAGTTTCAAAATATTCTGGTTTTGCCTCCCTCATAATTTGTATTTTTGATAAAAAACTATGGAAAAGATAGTGCATTTTGACAATGCTGCCATCCTTGCGATGGAAAAGAGATTTAGGGCCAACTTTATTAATAGCGTTACGGGTTACAAATCTGCAAATCTTATAGCCACAAAATCTAATGAGGGTGCAACTAACGTGGCTATTTTTAGTTCGGTCACCCATCTTGGGAGTAATCCTGCCATGTTAGGTTTTATTACCAGACCCACTACTGTGCCTAGACACACCTATGCAAACATTAAGGAAAACAAATTCTTTACTGTTAATCATATCCATAGCAAGATTATTGACAAAGCACACCAAACAGCCGCTAGCTATGATAAGGACGAATCAGAATTCGAAAAAACAGGCCTCACAGAAGAATATCTAGACAATCACCACGCACCTTTTGTAAAAGAAGCCTTTGTAAAAATCGCCTGTGAGTATGTAAATGAATATCCCATTATAGAGAATGGTACCCTTTTAATCGTAGCCGCCATTACAGACATCTATCTACCTGAAACTTCTTACACAAATGATGGCTGGATCGATCTTAATCGTACGCGAGGTGTCACTATTAATGGTCTAGACTCCTACTCTGCTCCCGACCTATTAGATCGTTTTTCGTATGCAAAACCTGATAAAACAGTACAATCTATTCTAAAGAAGGAATAGTATCTTTGCACTCATATTAATAGCGGAGGTTATGCTTTCGCGAAAGCGTACTTACAATGCAACTCTCAGACATCCCAAAGCTTAAACATACCGCTAGTAATAACTTTTTCCTTCTTGCAGGGCCTTGCGCTATTGAAGGAGAAGACATGGCGATGCGTATTGCAGAAAAAGTGATAGCAATTACCGAAAAATTAGAAATTCCTTATGTTTTTAAAGGAAGTTTTAGAAAAGCAAATCGCAGTAGAGTAGATAGTTTTACAGGCATAGGTGATGAGAAAGCACTGGAAATTCTAGCAAAAGTTTCTGAGAAATTTGACGTGCCCACCGTAACCGATATTCATGAAACATCTGACGCAGCGCTAGCGGCCCAGTATGTTGATGTATTGCAAATTCCCGCATTTCTAGTGCGACAGACGGCACTCGTGGTAGCAGCTGCTCAAACAGGTAAGGTAGTAAACCTTAAAAAAGGACAGTTTATGTCTCCAGAAGCTATGCAACACGCTGTAAAAAAAGTGCACGATACAGGAAATAACAAAGCTTGGATTACAGATCGTGGGACAATGTTTGGGTATCAGGATATGATTGTAGATTTTAGAGGTATTCCTACAATGCGAGCGTTTGCACCTACCGTTCTAGATGTAACACACTCTTTACAGCAACCTAATCAATCTAGTGGCGTAACAGGAGGAAGGCCAGATATGATAGAAACGATTGCTAGAGCAGGCGTTGTAAATAATGTAGATGGCTTATTTATCGAAACTCATTTTGATCCAGCAAATGCAAAAAGCGATGGAGCGAATATGTTAGACCTAGCCCATCTTGAAAAATTACTTTCAAATCTTGTGGAGATTAGAAAGACAATAAATTCTTTATAAAAAAAGGGGGACTTTCCCCCAAAAGTCCCCCGCTTGCTATAAATGTGGTTGTACAACCAATTGTTATCAACATTACATTTGCAAAGCAAGTTGTTGACCTCAAAAGTACGTTGCACAAAGCGTCTTAAAAAGGGGCAAATACCCTTATTTCATTTAAAAATTAATAACGATTGTTTAGTCGAGCGGTCTCCAGTAGTATTTCTTGCAACAGTTCTACATCAATCTCCTCTTGAGAATAATAACGTACTGATCTTAAGTTCTTGCGTTTTTCTCCTGCCACCATCCAGGAAGTATAATTTTCCAAACGCACACCCCATGGAATACCTACATCTACAAATGTTTTTCTAAAATTGAGGAAACAAAACATTTTTCCATTTAGAGAGTAAAAAGGTAAGTTCCACTTAAAGGCTTCTTCTACCTCTGGTATGGTATGTTTGATAATAGCCTGTAATTCTATAAGCATAGATCGCCAAGGCTCTGGTTTAGAAAGTATATAGTCTTCTGCTGGGTTCATTTAATACTTCTTGATATACCCTTAAAATTACTTATTTTTAAACAACTTCTAAACCTTAAACCTTATGAGTTCTCGTAGAACATTTATAAAACAAACGGCTGTTGCCACTGCAGGTATTACCATTGCACCTAGTTTGTCCTTTAGTCAATCTAGTCGCTTTTCAAGTAAACTCAACATAGGATTAATAGGTGTAGGACTTAGAGGCACAAACCATCTTACTAATTTGCTCCAACGAGATGATGTTACTATTACAGCCATATGTGATATCGACCCTAACCGAATTTCTATTGCCAAAGAACATCTCTCCAAAGCAGGACAGAAGCAACCTAAGGTTTACGGTAAAGACGATTATGATTACCGCAACCTTCTTGAAGAAAAAGATATAGACGCTGTAATTATCTCTACGCCTTGGTTATGGCATACGCGTATGGCCGTGGATAGTATGAAGGCCGGAAAATATACAGGTGTAGAAGTATCTGCAGCAAACACGCTAGAAGAATGTTGGGATCTTGTAAACACCCATGAGCAAACTGGTTCTCATCTTATGATTCTTGAAAATGTAAATTATAGGCGTGATGTACTGGCCGTACTTAATATGGTAAAACAAAACGTTTTTGGAGAACTCATACACTTTAGATGTGGGTATCAACATGATTTGCGTTTTGTGAAGCTCAACGATGGGAAAACAGCCTATGGCAAAGGCGTAGAGTTTGGCGATAAAGGTATCTCAGAGTCTAAATGGCGTACCCAACATTCCTTATATAGAAATGGTGATGTCTATCCCACACACGGTGTTGGGCCTATAGCGACTATGTGCAATGTAAATCGTGGTAATCGTTTTGTCTCTATGACTTCTCACGCCACAAAATCTTTAGGTCTCAATAAATATATCGTAGAGAATGGCGGTAAAAATCATCCCAATGCAAAACTCAAATGGAAACAAGGCGATGTTATTACCTCAACAATTGATACCGCTCAAGGCGAAACCATTATAGTTACCCACGATTGCAACTCTCCGCGTCCCTACTCCTTAGGGTTTAGAGTGCAAGGCTCACAAGGACTGTGGGAAGTGGACGGAAGCAGAATTTATATAGAAGGAATATCACAACCTCATCGCTGGGACGAGGCACAACCATGGCTGGACAAATATGACCATCCTCTTTGGAAAAAATATGGCGAATATGCTGCAGGATCTGGTCATGGCGGTATGGACTTTTTTGTTCTCAATGCTTTTGTAGAAAGCGCTAAGCAAAACATTGCTCCACCACTAGACGCATATGATGCTGCGGCTTGGAGTGCTATCACTCCGCTTTCTGAAACGTCTATAGCAAATAACGGCGAGCCTCAGGACTTTCCAGATTTTACAAGAGGCCTTTGGATACATAGAAAACCATACAACTGGATAAAAGACACGTATTAATGTCAGCCATTACTGTAAAAGCTCCAGGGCGCATTTGCCTTTTTGGTGATCATCAAGATTATTTAGAACTTCCTATTATTGCCTGTGCTATAGACCGGTACATCACTATTTCTGGTGTGACGAATGGTGAAGATTACTTGAACTTTCATCTACCAAACCTTAGAAATGGAAAAGGCCTAAGCTTTCGCGAGACCTGTCCCGATTTATCGGGAAGCATACACAATCCGCAAAACAATAACCATCTTACGGACACCCTCAATGTTGTGCGTAGATATGGTTGCAGGATAGACAAAGGATATTCGATAACAATTACTGGTGATATCCCCATTAATGCAGGGCTTTCTAGTAGCTCTGCCGTGGTGGTAGCTTGGACACAGTGGCTGCTTGCTACTTTTGGATGTACTTCGCCTATTACACCAAAACTTGTGGCGCATATTGCTTACGAGGCAGAAGTGCTTGAGCAAAATTCTCCTGGAGGGAAAATGGATCAATATACAAGTGCGCTCGGAAACATCTTGTATCTAGAAACAGATGAACAATCCAACTTTAAAAATTTAGGAACACAATTAGAGGGTCTTATCATAGGTGTTTCTGGTATACCAAAAGATACCATTGGCCTTTTGGGAGACCTACGTGGGAATGCACTTCGCGCTATAGAAAAAGTAAAATCAACATATTCAGATTTTATGCTCTCTACAGCTACACTTCGAGACTATGAGTTGTACAAGGATATTATTAACGCAAGTGAATTGCCGTTCTTTTATGCTGCCATTCAAAACCACTTAATTACTAAGGAGGCATTGGTATGCTTTCGCGAAAGCGTACTCGACTACAAAAAGATAGGACATCTTATGACTGCCCATCACAAAGTATTGAGAGATTCCTTAAAAATAACAGTTCCTCGTATAGATGCTATGATTCACGCAGCGTTGAATGCTGGCGCACTTGGAGCCAAAATAGTAGGCTCTGGCGGTGGTGGCAGTATTTGCGCCCTAGCTCCCAAAGGAAAAGAGCCAGAAATTATAAAGGCTCTTACCAATGCAGGTGCTATTGCAGCCTACAAAGTAAATGTATCACAAGGAGTACAAACCCTATGACAAAAAATCTCATCATATTAGCTGGAGGTGCTTCTTCTAGAATGAAGAATTCCCATACAAAGGACGTATCAAAAGAAGCTATTGCCCAGGCCAATACACGAAGCAAGGCGCTTATTCTTGTAAATGAAAGACCTATGCTAGATTATGTATTATACAATGCAAAACAAGCAGGTCTGGAACATATATACTTAGTTATTAGTCCTCAAGGATCCTTATTTAAAAGTTATTACGGTACTAAGGACAAATGTAATAGCTTTCATGGACTCAGCATTTCTTATGTGATACAGCACGTTCCAGAGAAGCGCGTAAAACCTTTAGGAACGGCAGATGCCGTATTGCAAGCATTGCAACAATACCCAATACTCCAAGAAGAAGCGTTTTTAGTCTGTAATTGTGATAACCTATATAGTGCTAAAGCCTTTAAGACATTAAGAGAGACCGACACTCCCAATGCGCTGCTCAATTATGACCGGGACGCCTTGCAATATCCTATGGAACGAATAGCACGTTTTGCCTTAACTAAAGTAACTCCACACAACTATCTAGAAGCGATTATTGAAAAACCGTCTGAACAACAAATGGAAGGTTATAGAGGGGAGGATGGTCGTTTTCGCGTAAGCATGAATATTTTTAAATTTGATGGAGCTCAGTTTTATACCTATTTGCAAAACTGCCCGCTACATCCTGAACGTAATGAAAAAGAGCTACCTACGGCCTTATTACATATGGTCGCAGATGATCCAGATTGTATGCTGGCGATACCATTCTCAGAGCACGTACCAGATCTTACCTCTAAAGAAGATATTTTTACAATGAATGAGTATCTTACCACTCACTTTACTACTTTAAATTGGAACTAAAAACGCTTGTATGATAGATTTGTCGACATTAGACCTCGCAATAATTGTTGGACTTTTTGTAGTAATACTTGGAGTAGGGCTCTATGTAGGTCGTAGTGCTGGAAAAAACACTGGACAGTATTTTCTTTCTGGACGTAATATGCCTTGGTGGCTATTAGGTTTAAGTATGGTCGCAACCACCTTCTCTACGGATACGCCCAACCTTGTAACCGATATCGTAAGAACCAATGGTGTGGCAGGAAACTGGGTTTGGTGGGCTTTCTTAATCACAGGACTACTCACTGTTTTTGTGTATGCAAAACTATGGCGCAAATCTAATGTAAAAACAGATATTGAGTTTTACGAGCTTAGATATGGAGGAGCTCCTGCCCGTTTTCTTAGAGGTTTTAGAGCCATTTTTTTAGGCGTATTCTTTAATATGTTTGCTATGGCAGGTGTGATGCTTGCTGCCATAAAAATAGGTGAAGTCATGTTAGGACTAGAGGGTGAGGTTACCATCCTTATTGCCGGAACGATCACACTTCTATTTAGTACCATAGGCGGTTTTAAAGGTGTAGTTTATACAGATTTTATACTCTTTTTTGTAGCCATGATCGGTGCTGTGGGTGCTGCGTGGTATATCGTAGGACTGCCAGAAGTAGGCGGACTAGAAGCGATGATCACACATCCTAATGTGGCAGATAAACTTGCTTTTATACCAGAAGTGTCTGACACAGAAATGCTCATTACCATATTCATTATCCCCATTGCCGTGCAATGGTGGAGCAGTTGGTATCCTGGTGGAGAGCCTGGTGGTGGTGGTTATGTAGCCCAGCGTATGCTCGCAGCAAAAAATGAAAATCACGCTATAGGTGCCACGTTCTTTTTTAATTTTATGCATATTGCTCTTCGTCCTTGGTCTTGGATTCTCGTAGCACTGGCATCACTAGTAGTCTTTCCTAATATAGAAAGTATCCAAGCTGCCTTTCCATATATTTCTGAAAATAAACTTGGGCAAGATCTTGCCTACTCAGCGATGCTTACGAAACTCCCAAGCGGACTTTTAGGCCTTGTGCTTGCTTCTCTTGCTGCGGCTTTTATGAGTACCATTTCTACCCATCTTAACTGGGGCGCGAGTTATATAGTAAATGACTTTTACAAAGCTCAAATAAAAAAAGATGCCTCAGAAAAACAGCAAGTAAATGTTGCTAGAATGACCACCATAGTCCTGATGATAATTAGTGCTATTATGGCGCTTAAATTGCAAAATGCATTACAGTTATTTGATATCATCATAATGTTTGGTGCAGGTACTGGACTGGTATTTATCTTACGCTGGTTCTGGTGGCGCATCAATGCGTGGACGGAGATTAGTGCGATGTTTGCTTCTGGAATTATATCTATGGCCTTAACGTTTACTCCATTGGGCGACACGATGTTTGGAGATGTTGGGATTTTTCCTGCTTTCGCGAAATTCCCTTTCGTAGTACTAAGCTCTATGATTATATGGATTCTTGTTACCTTCCTAACACAACCAGAAAGTAAAGACGTATTACAATCGTTTTATAAACGAACCCAACCTGGAGGTCCAGGCTGGAAGAAAATTATAGCAGAAGCAACAGCAGAAGGAACAACCATTGTAACCAACGAAGAGCCTTGGAGTGTCCCTAGCGGTATAGTTGCCATGCTGTTAGGGTGTGCCTTTGTATATGGATCTTTATTTACAACGGGATATTTTATTTATGGACAAACGACTAAAGGTCTCATAGGTCTTGGTGTGGTTATTGTATCTGGTATTTTATTAAGGAGTGTATGGAAGAAAATGAAAAACGTGATTATCTAATATGAGAATACTTTTTATAGTACCCCTATTTCTATGCTTTGCCGCAAATTTAATGTCACAAGAAAGTGCGGCTGTCTACGAGCAAGCGATTGAAGTTATTAAGAATAGTCCTGAATTTAAAAATCAGCAGGTCGAGCGATTTACGGTTTCTAAGAAGTCGATTAGTTTTATAAATAGTGCTTATGCCTTTTATCTCGAAGATCCTGATCTAGCTTTTATTGACTATGATTTTGATAATTATTTTGGAGAGTTTTATCAACCTATAGAAATTAAGACTTTTCATTCGTTACGCGAGAAGCGACGTGCCAAGCACGTCTTGCATGTTTCAGAAACCGTACAGGATCACTTTATTATCGAAATACATACCCACAAACGCAAAAAACGCGGTAAATACCCTAAGTTTTACAATGGCACGAGTTATTCTTATCTCTTTAAAAAAGAAGATAATGGCGATGTGACCTACCTAAGAACCATTAGGATTGTGAATCAGTAGTGTTCTTTGAGCGCAACCTTAAACTCGTTTCAGGGTCGCATTATTTAGCGTGAGTAGCACGTGAGATTCTGAAACAAGTTCAGAATGACGATCGTCTTAAGTTACAAGTCGGTAATCTCGGTACATTGCTCCTTGCTGCCCTGTTTGTGCTGGCGGTAATCTCGGTACATTGCTCCTTGCAGTCGCAACACTCGATCACCAAATCCCTCATCCCTCATCCCTCATCCCTCACCCCTCATCCCTCATCCCTCATCCCTCATCCCTATTTAACAAAACTTTATTTCCTCTACTCCATTGTCAATTCATAAAATAGTTTAACTTTGAATTTCAAAGTACTTTAATATGGAGTCAAAAAAATATATAGACGATCTAACGGAAATCAAGAGCTTGATGAATAAGTCTTCGAGGTTTATGTCTTTAAGTGGTTTATCTGGAATACTTGCTGGAATTTATGCCCTTATTGCTTCTTTTATAGCTTACAAGTCGGTTTCAGGACTGGCCATTTTAATTGCATTAGGAGAACCTGAAGAGCAAGGTTTATTTGGGTTCATAAGTTCCTTACTAGGAGACTACGCAAACCCACTAACTAATAGGTTATTTTTAACTCTAGTCATTACACTGTTATTAGCTATTGTTACGGGATTCTTCTTTACAGCACGTAAAGCCAAAAAAACTGGAGAACCGTTATGGGATAATTCTTCAAAGCGACTGCTACGTAATTTTGCGTTTCCACTTATTGCTGGAGGGTTATTTACCCTCGTACTATTCCAATATGGAATTATTGGACTTATAGCTCCCGCCACACTAATTTTTTATGGTTTAGCTTTAGTTAACGCCAGTAAATTCACCCTGGGGGACATTAAATATTTAGGCGTAGCTAACGTAGTTTTAGGTCTTACAGCTACACAATTCATTGGTTATGGCTTATACTTCTGGGCATTAGGTTTCGGGGTATTTCATATAATTTATGGAGCAAGAATGTATTTTAAATACGATAGAGATTAACTTCGCTTTCGCGAAAGCGTAACTCCTATGAGCATCATAAATAACATAAATAAAGCTTTTGATCATCGTATACGTCTTGGTATTATGAGTGTGCTTATGGTGAATGAAAGTGCAGACTTTAAGACATTAAAAGAACTTCTGGGGGCGACAGATGGCAATCTAGCAAGTCATACAAAAGCACTAGAAAAAGAAAATTATATCGTAGTTCAAAAATCATTTATAGGCCGTAAACCTAATACAAGTTACAGTGCAACTACCTCGGGGAGAAAAGCATTTAAGAAACATATAGAAGCCATTGAAAAACTTCTAGGAAAATAATGAGCTATTTTTTTAATCATTTTACTTTGTATTTCAAAGTACTTTTAAATATCAAACTATGAATAAACTATCAAGATTCTCAAATTGGATGCGCAACTCAATCACGGCACGTATGCTCGTGGTAGGCTTTTTATTACTAATACTTCTCATTCCTTTAAGTTTTGTACAAGATCTCATTAGGGAACGCGCCTATAGACAAATTGAAGTCACCGAAGAGATCAACTCAAAATGGGGACAAGAAGTCGTGTTACAAGGCCCTTACTTTAAAATACCTTACAAATCCTATACAACCTCAAAAACCTTTAACAAAGAGACAGAAAAATATGAAACCGAGGTTACGGAACATATAAACTCTGCCTTCTTCTTTCCAGATAAATTAGACATAGATTCCCGAGTTCACGCAGAGCCTCTTAACAGGGGTATTTATGAGAGTATTGTTTTTACTTCTGATATAAAAATAGAAGGTGATTTTAATCAATTTGATTTTTCTAAAAAAGATATCAAAGAGGAAAATATACTCTGGGAAAAAGCTCAAATCATTGTAAAGACTTCTAATCTTAAAGGAATAAAAAACACACTAGCCATTAATCTCAATGGAGTAAGTTATGACCTCACTCCTAGATTTAATAAGGAATCTTTAAGCACACTTATTACCGATCACATAAAAATCCCTTCAACTCTCGATAAACCACTTACATTTTCCTTGAGTACTAAAATAAACGGCAGTGAGCGCCTTAAATTTATCCCCATAGGTAAAGAAACTCAAACGGTTATGACTTCTAACTGGCACTCCCCTAGTTTTAGCGGGATGTTTCTTCCGGAAGGGGCCACCAAAAAGATTTCGGCAGATGGGTTTAAAGCTTCTTGGAATATCTCTCAAATAAACAGACAGTTTGAACAATCCTTTTTTGCTGGGGTTCCAGACTTGACAGAATTTGCCTTTGGAGCAGACTTATATATTCCTGTTGATGAGTACCAAAAAAGTGAACGCAGCAGCAAGTATGGGTTTATGGTTATAGGTCTCACCTTACTTATTTTCCTGCTTATACAAATCGTAAGCAAGATTTATATTCATCCGTTTCAGTATGTGATGATAGGTCTGGCACTTGTTATGTTTTACACTTTGTTAATCTCTATTTCAGAACATAGTTCTTTCTTTAAAGCATATCTTATCGCTGCGCTATCAGTTCTAGGGTTAATCACCATATATTCTCGCGCCATTCTCAAAGGGTTTAAGTTTCCATTACTTATCTGCTCGTCACTTGCTGCGCTATATGGGTTTATCTACGTGATAATTCAATTAGAGAATTACGCCTTACTTGTCGGTAGTATTGGTCTTTTTATCATACTCGCTATTATCATGTTTGCATCACGTAAAATTGATTGGAATCATGAAAACTAAATGGCTCACGACTCTAGGTAATTCTCAACTACTTCTGCTTATTACAGCAGAGGTAGTTCTTTTCTATACTTCCTTTATAAAATACTTCAAATCATGAAAAAACTCATCTTTCAAAAATACAATCAACTTGCCTTGTTGTTTATACTCTCGCTGCTGGCAGGCGTACTTCTTATGTTTAGAATTAAGGTAACACAGTCATTTTTTATGCTATTTCTAGTATGGAATATTTTTCTCGCTGCCATCCCATACGCCATTACTTTTTTGGTACAACTCAAGCCGTCTTGGTTTACCCCTAAAAGTACGCGCGCCCTAACTTTTCTGGTCTGGTTATTATTTCTTCCTAATGCACCTTACATTATTTCAGACTTCACACATCTTCAATGGACCAGTTCTTCCATGCTATTACTAGACGCTTCTATTATAGGGCTTTTTGGCCTACTAGGACTTCTCTATATGGTTTATAGTATTGCAGATATGCAACGGTTGTTTTTAGTTACGCTTTCGCGAAAGCAACAATTACTTTTTACCATTTGTACGTGTATACTCATAGGTTTTGGAATATATCTAGGCAGATACTTACGGTGGAATAGTTGGGATATCTTACAAAACCCTTTAGGTTTGCTAGGTGATATTGGCACTATTGTTATACATCCATTGCAACATAAATTTGCTTGGATAATTACAATTTGTTATGGAATGCTAAGCTGGATATCAATTGTTATTGTCAATAAATTAAGATGTGCACGATGAAATTGTCCAGAAACTATATGGTTGCTACCGTAATCATCCTTAGTATTGAGGTATTAATTGCTCTCTATGTAAACGACAAGTTTGTTCGTCCATTCTTGGGAGATACGCTGGCGGTTATCCTTGTCTACTGTTTTATTAAAATTATCATACGCGAGCGCGTACTAATGGTGGCTGCATTATCTCTATGCATCGCCTTTTTAATAGAAATTTTGCAAGCAACTAACTTTATTGAATGTATAGGGCTTGAAGACATTAAGCTGGCTAGAATAGTTTTGGGCACATCTTTTAGTTGGGGAGATATCCTGGCCTATATTGCTGGAGCAGTCCTTATCATTATATTTGATAGAAAAAGGAGGTAATGGATTGTCAACACATAGTAAACCGTATTTATGACCAAATCGTTCAATTAGAAGATAGAGGTGCGGTGGCTTCTTATATCCCAGAATTAGCAAAGGTAGATCCGAAACAATTTGGCGTTTGTCTCACAACCAAAGATGGAAAGCAACACAGTTCTGGAGATACCCAAGTATTATTTTCTATACAAAGTGTGGCAAAGGTATTGTCATTAAGTCTGGTGCTGTCAAAAATTGGTGACGACCTTTGGAAACGTATGGATTTTGAACCTTCGGGAAGCGCCTTTAACTCCTTGGTACAATTAGAGTCCGAAAATGGTATTCCTCGCAACCCCCTTATCAATGCCGGTGCTATAGTCGTTTGTGATATTATTTGTTCTTTATACGAAAATCCAAAGGATGAGCTCCTAGAATATTTACGTTTCGTTTCGGGAATAAAAGATCTTACCTATTCTAAAGATATTGCCCTATCAGAACAACAAACAGGATATCGCAATTATGCCTTGGTAAATTTTATAAAATCCTTTGGAAACATTAAGAATGATTGCGAAACAGTAATCGATCTCTATTTTCATTTATGCTCTATAGAAATGACGTGTGAACAACTTTCTTATACCTTTGGCTTTCTATCTAATCAAGGAAAGCAGCTCCTAACACAAAAAGAGATTGTAACTCCTAATCAAGCAAAACGCATCAACGCAATTATGCAAACTTGTGGGTTTTACGATGAGGCTGGAGAATTTGCATTTAAGGTAGGATTACCAGGGAAAAGTGGCGTGGGTGGTGGTATTGTAGCAGTTTTACCCAATGCATATACTATTGCAACTTGGAGTCCTAGTCTCAATAAACACGGTAATTCGTATCGTGGTATGCAATTTCTAGAAGCTTTTACAACAGCTACGCAGGACACCGTATTCTAGATTTTTGTAGCTCTTAACATCTCTCTCTTCCCAGGAGGACCAGGTAATCGCTCGACCACAAAACCTACTGCTTGCATCGCCCTACGCGCTGCTCCTTGAGCACAATACGTGGTAAGAACACCATTAGTTTTAAGAGCTTGATACATCTTTGAGAATATAGGCTCTGTCCATAAAGTAGGCTGTACTCTCGGACCAAAGGCATCAAAATACACAAGGTCGTAGCGATCTAAATCCGTAATATCTTCAAACTTTTCTTGTCGCTTGGTAAGTACAAACTCTTTAGAAACCTCCTTAGATTCTTCCCAAGAGGTGTTATGTAAGGTGTTGTAAATGGTTGCCGCATCTTGAGATTGAAGTACACTAGCATAATCCATAGCTTCAATTTCGTCTGAAGATATAGGGAATGCCTCTACTCCCGTATATGCGATAGAAAGATCAAGATCGCGAGCCTTTAAAAAAGTGAGTAATGCATTAAGACCTGTACCAAAACCCATTTCAAGAATGTGGATGGTTTTGGTTATATCGTGATCAGGACGATCCATATAGTATTGTAAACCTGTCTCTAAAAACACGTGCCGCGCTTCTTGCACGGCACCATGTTTACTGTGGTATTGTTCATTCCATTCTGGAATGTGTATGGTTTTAGAACCATCACCCGTTGTGATGATTTCTCTTTTCATTACTTCCCTTTAATAAGAACGCCATCTGCCATAAAGCGCATCTCCCTTTTAGGCTCCGTAATCGTGGCTATTTCTTCTTTAGATTTTCCAGCATCTTCTGCCATATGTTGCAGCTCATCCACAGAAACAACTTCTAGATACGCTTTTCCTTCTACCACTGCTTCACCTTCTGCATCTAGCGGCACAAAAAATCCATAGTCTTTAAACTTCACAAAAACCTCTTCTTCACCAGTAGCCAGTCTCATCCAGCAACCCTTTTTTGAACACACACTGTTAATAGGTGCTTCAAATTTAACTACAGCAGTATCTCCCTCTTTTAGAGAAGCATATTTTTCTATAGCTTGGTTCACTTCTAGTGCTCCATCCTTAGAAATTTTTGCTCCATACGAAGTGTATTCTGATTGTTGGGTTTCCGCTTTCGCGAAAGCGGTATCTTCCCCAGCAGCAGCATCCTTAGTTGTTTGATTACAAGCACTAAAAACAACGGCTATTATAAAAATCGCAATATATTTTTTCATTTTTGAAGGGTGTTAAAATAGTATCTAACAAAATTATGAATTATTAAACATCCCAAGGGCGTTTAATTCTTAAATTTGCACAGAATATATTCTATAATGAAAATAACAACAAGAGAATCAAGCAAAATACAAGAAGTAGACTTCAATAATCTTACTTTTGGTAGTGTTTTTACAGACCACATGTTTCAGTGTGATTTTGTAAACGGTGCTTGGCAAGAGCCAGAAATTGTACCTTATGGCCCGATGAGTATTGAGCCTAGTGCAAAAGTATTTCATTATGGACAAGCCGTTTTTGAAGGAATGAAAGCTTTTAAGGATGATGCTGGAAAAACGTGGCTTTTTAGACCTGAAGAAAACTGGGCTCGTATCAATAAATCATCCTCTAGACTGGCAATTCCTGAGTTTCCTGAAGAATACTTTTTTAATGGTCTAGAAACCTTACTTAAACTAGACAATGACTGGATCAAACCAGGAGATGGGAATGCTATGTATATTCGCCCGTTTGTAATTGCTACACAAAATGGAGTCTCTGCCTCTCCTTCTGATCGGTATCGATTTATGATTATTTGTGCTCCAGCACAAGCCTATTACTCGGGAGAAGTAAGCGTTCTTTTTGCTGAGAAATACAGTCGTGCTGCAGATGGTGGCGTAGGGTATGCAAAAGCTGCCGGGAACTATGCAGCTCAATTTTACCCAACAAACCTAGCTAAAGAAAGTGGCTATCAACAGATTGTATGGACAGACGCTAGCACACATGAATACCTAGAAGAAGCCGGAACGATGAATGTTTTCTTTCGTGTAGGGGACACCTTACTAACGGCCCCAAATAATGACCGTATTCTAGATGGCGTAACTCGTAAGAGTATTATACAGCTCGCTCAAGATGCAGGTGTACAAGTAGAAGTACGCAGAGTAAGTGTAACCGAAATAGTTATTGCTGCACAAAATGGCGATCTAAAAGAAATTTTTGGGGCAGGAACCGCAGCTGTTGTCGTGCCTTTTAAAAGTTTTGGACATAAAGGCAAAGATTATGCGCTTCCTACTCAAGAAAATAGTTATGCAGAACGTTTTAAAACTGCACTTAAAGATATACAGTACAATCGCGCAGCTGATGTTCACGGATGGACGAAAGCGGTAAAGTAATAGGCTGGTATGCACCTACAGATGTCAATTACTTGTAACATTTCTTTTTGAAAAGTCCTACAAGTTCGTACCTTATTACCCTATTTAAACAGAAGAAATTATGTTAAGACGCGGTAGTGGCTTAAAAATTAGACTACTCATAGGAGTAGTAATTGTAGGATTTGCCCTTTTCAAAAATTGCAGTAGTAAGCAAGAAAACCCCTACACAGGTAAAGTACAATCTATTACGATGAGCCCAGAACAAGAGATTGCTATAGGCTTGCAACACGCTCCCGCAATGGCAGAACAGCACGGAGGATTGCACCCAGACCAACAGCTCCAGGCTTTTGTAGATCAAGTAGGAGAAAAACTTATCAATAATAGCATGGCTCGTGAAACGCCTTATCAATATGAGTTCCACTTGCTGCGAGATGATCAAACTATTAATGCGTTTGCATTACCTGGTGGTCAAATTTTTATTACCTATGCCCTACTCTCAAAATTAGAAAATGAAGACCAAGTGGCAGGCGTTTTAGGACACGAGATTGGTCATGTACTTGGTAAACACAGTGCAGAGCGTGTAGCCAACTCAGAGATGTGGCAAACCATCTCCATGGGAGCAGAAGTAGGTGGAGGTATGGGAGGTGCTGCTGGAGCTATAGGACAAAATATTCTTTTAGGCAATGGACGCGATGATGAGTTAGAAAGCGACGACTTAGGCGTGCGATTTATGATACGCTCTGGATACAATCCTTATGAAATGATTGGAGTTATGAAAATATTAAAAGCTGCTGCTGGTCCTAACCGACAACCAGAATTTTCTAGTACACATCCAGACCCAGAAAATCGTATTGAGCAGATAGAGGCTTCAATAAAAAAATATGGATATCAGGGATAAAACAAACTACAACCTTTTCGTTAAAAGCACTTCAAAACCTCGCGTAAGCGGGGTTTTGTTTTTTATCTTTACAAGACAATTTTTATAGATGAACAAAAAAACAATTCTAATGATACTTGACGGCTGGGGAATGGCTCCAGATAAGAAAGTATCTGCCGTAGACCAAGCTCAAACTCCTTTTATAGATAGCCTTTATAACGACTATCCTCACGCGCAACTTCTTACCCACGGAGAAAATGTGGGACTACCCGAAGGTCAAATGGGTAATAGCGAAGTAGGTCATATGAATCTAGGCGCTGGTCGTATCATCTATCAAGATTTTGCCAAAATAAACAAAGCCCTTAAAGACAATACTCTCAAAGACGAAAAGGCACTCAGTGAGGCGTTTGACTATGCTATCAAAAATAACAAACCTGTTCATTTTCTAGGGTTACTTTCAGACGGAGGCGTACACTCTCACATCAATCATCTTAAAGGTTTGATCACTGCAGCAAAGAATGCTGGAGTACCTCAATCTTACATTCACGCCTTTACAGATGGTCGTGATGTAGACCCAATGTCTGGAAAAGGTTTTGCGGAGGATATAAACGCTTTCGCGAAAGCGAACAACGCACAACTAGCTTCAGCCATAGGGCGTTACTATGCTATGGACAGAGACAAACGCTGGGAACGTGTGAAAATGGCGTATGATCTAATTGTAAAAGGCGAGGGACAGGCTACTACAGATATTTCTCAAAGTATACAAGAAAGTTATGACAATGGAGTTACCGATGAGTTTTTAAAACCATTAGTTCTTACAAAAGATAATACACCAATTGCTACTGTTGATGATGGTGACGTGATCATCTTCTTTAATTTTAGAACAGACCGTGGTCGCGAGCTTACGGAAATGCTTTCCCAAAGGAACTTTCCAGAGCATGACACTACAAAACTTGACCTTTATTACGTCACTATGACTAACTATGACGAGACCTTCAGAGGTATGAATGTCATCTATGATAAAGAAAATCTCACAGATACACTGGGAGAAACACTTGCAAAAGCAGGCAAAGCGCAAATAAGAATTGCAGAAACAGAAAAATATCCGCACGTGACCTTTTTCTTTAATGGAGGTCGCGAGAGCCCTTTTAAGGGTGAGTCTCGATTATTATGTCCTTCTCCTAAAGTGGCTACTTACGACTTACAACCAGAAATGAGTGCTTTTGAAATTAGAGATAAGATCCTTCCAGAAATACAGAGAGGAGAAGTAGATTTTGTGTGCCTTAACTTTGCAAATCCAGATATGGTGGGGCATACTGGGGTTATGGAAGCCGCAATGAAAGCGTGTGAAACCGTAGATAGTTGCACGAAAGATATTGTGACTACCGCTCAAGAAAATGACTATACAGTCATAATTATAGCAGACCACGGGAATGCAGAAACCATGATTAACTCAGATGGCTCTCCTAATACAGCACATACTACCAACCCAGTCCCTGTAATTTTGGTAGATAAAGACATCAAAAAAATAAATGATGGTATCTTAGCAGATATAGCGCCTACGGTGCTAAAACTGATAGGAGTCACGCAACCAAAGGTTATGGACCGCGTCTCACTTATATAGAGCGAACTTAAAAATAGAAAATGAAAAAAATCGTCACTTTAGGAGTTGCACTTGCATTACTAGTAGGATGTACTACAGCAAAATCCACAGTTGATACAGCAGAGAAAGTAGCAACAACAGAAACAGTACAACCCGCAGTCCCAGCGCCACCTACACCACCTGCAAAGCCTGTTCCAACGAAAGTAAATGAGCCTAAAACTAAAACCATGTTAGTAGGCAAAGAACCTAGAGAGGCGCTCACGATGGAACCCTTTGGCGCTTGGTATAATAAAAACTACGAAGCCTATACCGTTAAAGAAGATCTTACTCCCGCAATAAAAAAAGCATTAGAAGGAGTAGAAGTAACTACATTTATGGGGACCTGGTGTGGCGATAGTAAACGTGAAACTCCAAGAATGCTTAAAATTCTTGACGCGGCTAATTTTAAAGAAAAAAGCTTTGAACTAATTACCGTAGATCGCACAAAACAGAACCCCAAAGAATACACCGCTGGAAATAACATTATACGCGTACCTACTTTTATCTTTAAAAAAGATGGTAAAGAAATAGGTCGTATTGTAGAACGTCCTGTAGAATCTCTAGAAGCAGATATGCTTAAAATCCTTAACGGAGAACCTTATAAACACTCTTATGAAAAATAGAACACCCTATGCCATCCTGAGCCTCTTTTTGTTGACAAGCATTGCAAGTTGTAAGATGAATACTAAAGACGAAACGCCGAAAACAGAAGAAATTACGGAAGTTATCACAAATGACGAACTCATAGAAGAAGACGCTGCAATACTATTAGGTCTTCAAAAACGTAGCGCTCTTGAAGCGAGCCCTTATGATACTTGGTTTAAAGATAATTACAAAGAACATACCCTAGACACTGTTACAATTGGAAATATTAAAGGTGATCTTACAACAACAGACATTACTCTTTTTATGGGAACTTGGTGTGAGGACAGCCAGCGAGAGACTCCTGCTTTCTACAAAATTCTAGACCTAGCAGGAATTGATGCTAGTTCTGTAAAACTAATCACCGTATCTGAAGATAAGGACACACCAGAAGGACTAGAAGAAGGACTAGATATTACAAATGTCCCAACAATTATACTTTCTAAAGACGGAAAAGAACTAGGTCGTATTGTAGAGTATCCTATAGAAAGTTTAGAGAAGGACTTGGCAAAAATTCTCTCAGGTCAAGAATATAAACACGCGTATGCAGAATAATGCTTTCGCGAACCTTGCCTTAATTCAGGCAGGAGCATAACGACACCACTTCACTAAATTTTGCCCTGGTTTGCAAAAAGAATAAGGTATTTTTATTTAATAAATATTTATCTTAATCAAAATTTAATCACTAACCAATGGTACTACTTAGAATAGTATCAAAAACTAATTTTAATTATGGAATGGTATTTAAAGGTCGTTCGCGACAATTATGCAAACTTTGAGGGGCGTGCAAGACGTAAGGAGTATTGGATGTTTGCCCTGTTTAATTTTATTATCATGCTGGTTTTATACATACCGCTCATAATAGGTGCAGCTATGGAAAATGAAACACTCATTTTCATTGGTGTAGGGCTCGTGCTCGTCTATGCCCTTGCAGTACTCGTACCGTCTATAGGTGTCGTGGTGCGAAGATTACATGACCAAGACAAAAGTGGCTGGTATTATTTGGTAGGTTTTATTCCTTTTATAGGGGGGATCTGGCTACTGATTCTTATGGTAACAGAGGGCACTGCAGGTCCTAATCAGTACGGAGAAGATCCCAAAGCAAATGAAAGACTATAATTAAGATATTCCTTATTAATGATACAGTATATAATTCACACAAAACCGACCTAACCGTCGGTTTTGTTTTTTGTAATTTTGCCATCTAACTAAAACACTTCATGCAACCTAAAACCATTGCTGTAGACTTTGACGGTACGATTGTTCAAAACGCCTATCCAGATATAGGTAAACCAATCATATTTGCTTTTGAAACACTTAAAAAACTCCAGGAAGAAGGAAACCTACTCATTTTATGGACCTATAGGTCCGGAAATAAATTGCAGGAAGCAGTAGATTTTTGTAAATCTAACGGCATAGAATTCTATGCCGTAAATAAGAGCTACCCAGAGGAAGTAATGAGCGGCTCCATAAGCCGGAAAATACATGCAGATCTGTTTATAGATGATAGAAATATAGGAGGTATGCTAGGCTGGGGAGAAATTTATCAAATGATTTCTGGTAAAAGGGAGGCGCCTGTTAAAAGGCCAAAAAGAAAGGTGAAAAAGAAAACAAAAAAAGGATTCTTCTCTAAATTTGAAGATCTTTTTAAAGATGATCAAGATTAGTTATGGCTATCATACAAAAAACAAGTGAAGAGATAGAGTTAATGCGTGAGGCGGCCCTTGTAGTTTCTCGCACGCTAGGGATGCTGGCCAGCGAGGTAAAACCAGGTGTTACGACACTATATCTAGATAAACTGGCAGAAGAGTATATACAAAGTCAAGATGCCATACCAGGCTTTTTAGGCTTGTACGACTTTCCTAATACGTTGTGCATGAGTCCTAACGAGCAAGTAGTTCACGGGATTCCTAACAATACGCCATTATTAGAAGGTGACATCATTTCTATAGACTGTGGAGCTGTTAAAAACGGTTTTTATGGAGACCACGCGTATACTTTTGAAGTAGGCGAAGTTGCTCCAGAGGTAAAGAAATTGCTAGAAGTTACTAAGCAATCTCTATATGTAGGCATCGAGCAATTTAAGATAGGTAACCGTGTAGGTGATGTGGGATATGCCATCCAGAAATTTACCGAAGATCACGGCTATGGTGTAGTACGTGAGCTCGTAGGTCACGGCCTAGGAAAGACCATGCACGAAGATCCAGAAATGCCTAATTATGGGCGAAGAGGCAGAGGCAAAAAGTTTATAGAAGGAATGGTCGTAGCCATAGAGCCTATGACTAATCTAGGCACAAAAAACATAAAGCATCACAGTGACGGATGGACCATTACAACTCGTGATAATAAACCTAGTGCACATTTTGAACACGATGTCGCACTCGTAGATGGAAAACCCGAATTGCTTTCTACCTTCGGATATATTTATCAGGCTTTGGGGATAGAGAGTGATGAAGAACTACCGTTTAGAAAAGAAGTGCTCGTTTTATAAGCCCGTGAAAAAACTATTTAAATTTTTTTTGAATGCCATCCCGAGGCCACTCCTCATACGATTGAGTTATGCGGTGCGCCCAATACTTGCCCTATTCCTCAGAGGCAAACGCTATACAGACCCTATAGATGGCAAAAGTTTCCGTAAGTTTTTACCGTATGGATATGGAACTCCTCGAGAAAATGTGCTCTCCCCTTCTACCCTTTCACTAGAAAGACACAGATTACTATGGTTATGGTTACAAAGAGAAACAGATTTTTTTAATAAACCCGCTAGTCTATTGCACTTTGCACCAGAGCAAGCTTTTTATAAACGCTTTCGCGAAAGCAAAAATCTCAACTACACCACAACAGATCTTAATTCACCTCTGGCAGACGTAAAAGCAGATATCTGCAACCTCCCTTTTGAAGATAACTCCTACGATATTATTTTTTGCAATCATGTATTAGAACATATCCCAGATGACACCAAAGCGATGCAGGAGTTATATCGCATATTAAAACCTGGAGGTATGGCCATCTTACAAATACCGCAGGATTTAAGCAGAGCGCATACCTTTGAAGATAATACAATTACAGAGCGTGCAGAGCGTGCAAAAATATTTGGGCAATATGATCACGTTCGTGTATATGGTCGAGACTATTTTGATAAACTTAGAAGTATAGGGTTTATTGTTAAAGAGATAAATTACCCTTCACAACTTACAAAGGAAGAAGTAGACCTCTATAGATTAGCGGGTCATGAAATACTTCCTGTTTGCATTAAACCGCAATGAAAAATCGATATAAGTAACTAATTTCTAGACAAAAACACCTTTGAACGCACACAGGGTCGTTTACACACATAGAAATGTTTATCATAAAATTATTATATATATTAACCCTATTAAAACTAATAATTTTATGAGACTATTAATAGCGTGCTTTGCAGTAGTGATGCTACTGGCGAGTTGTAAAGAAAAAAAAGAAGATGTTTTTGACAAAGAGTCAAGTCCAGAATTAATACAAGAAATTAAAAAAAATGACTCCTCTGCAGTAGCCATAGATTCATTAAATAATGAGATCAAAGAGGCGTCTGACAAACTGGATGAATTACTTAAAGATTTAAACTAAAATTATGAAAACTATATTAAAACTAGTGGTGGTAGCGCTTCTTATAGGAGTACAACCAGCTATTGCTCAAAAAGGAAAAGGAAAAGGAAAAGGACTTCAGAAAAAAGCTGAAAAAATAGAGCAAACTGTTCAAAAAGGTAAAAACGAGCAAACGCGCCCTGTAGAGGAATCTACCAATGAAGATCTAGAGGAGAAAATGGCCAATAAAGAAAAGCGAGACAGAAAAATTAGAGAAGAAAAAGAAAGAGAAAGAGAAAATAGAAAGGATAAAGAAGATGATGATTACAATGATGATGACGGAAACAATGATGAGTCCAAAAAACCTAAAAAAGAGAAAAAAATTAAGGTCAAAGAAAATAATGGACAAGGCAATGCCTATGGCAAAAATAAAGGTGACTTAACAGGAAGAGAGTTTGGACAGGAGAGAGCGAGACAGGCAAAACTCAATAAAGAGACTAAGCAAGAAGAACTATCCAAAGTAGTTGATGTCAATTCTGAAAAAACCAAAACCGCCAGAGAAAAAGTTAATGAAAAACTGGAAGAATTAGAGAAAATGAAGGAAAAAGGAGAAGTTTCAGAAAAAGAATATGGGGCTAAAGTTGAAAAGATAGAAGAGGTAAAAAAGCAAATTTTTGACTTAGAAGAAAAAATGAAAAAAGCAAAACAAATTGTTCTTGAAAAGAACAATTAAAAGGTCTTACACTTAATTTATTTAAAAGGGTTCTAATTAAAATTAATTAGGCCCTTTTTTATTTTCAAAAAAACCACTGGTGTAATACGACCCACCGTCATAAGTTAGGTAAGCTTCAATATGTAAATTTAGTCGTAGCGCTTCTTTAGATTTTTCTATCCCCATAGCCATACACGCCGTTGCCCAAGCATCTGCCTCTGCGCAGGTAGGAGCGATTACGTTTGCACTTAAAATATCTATTTCTTCGGCAGCTCCTGTAATAGGGTTAATGGTGTGTACGTATTGTTTTCCTGTAATAGGATCTACTCTATTCTTACGGTAATTTCCAGACCCTGCCATGCTCCTATTATTTAGCGCTACAGATGCTACTGCACTTCTATTCGTAATTTGAGAATCGATGCTCTCTACCCCAACTCTCCATAAACTTCCATCGCTTTGATCGATCCCGCTTGCTCTAATCTCTCCTCCTAGTTCAATGAGATAATCTGCATATCCCTTATTCTCCAAATAAAGTCCTATCCTATCGATTCCATATCCTTTGGCAATAGCATTAAAATCGAAGTAAATTTCGGGATGCTTTTTTACAATTGTCCGATTCTTTTTAAGGTTTACTTTATCCCAGCCCACATATCGCATCAGTGAGTCTAATGTAGACTGGTTTATAGCATTTAATGCTTCTGTATCTCCAAAACCATAGGCATTACGCAATGTTCCCACCGTAGGGTCAAAATAGCCTGAAGTTGCTTTATTGAGCTTTCGCGAAAGCATAAATACGTCTAGAAACATATCATCTATCACAATAGTAGTATCGCCCTTATTAATTTTAGAAATATCACTCTCTGGGATATACGTACTCATAGACATATTTACCGCTTGGATTACAGAGTCAATACCTCGTTGTACATACCTAGCTTCTGCTCCTTTTCCAAAATACTTCACCCCGTAGGTCGTACCGAAGGCATCGCCTCGTATGGTTATTTCATCTGGTGTAGTTGCAGGCTTACAGCTCACTACACAAACGCACAAAGCGATAAAGATATATTTCATTTATACAATTTCTTGAAGGCCTTTATAAATAACTCTGTATGGCTGATCTTTCTCAACCGGATGCTGGTAGTTATCCCCATGCCCCAAGCCAACACCTGCATAAAAGGTACGCGCTTCAAATTTGATTGCGTGATCTCGCATTTTGATCATTTTTTCAGAATCGTATATGTTTGCATCGTCTGGAAATGATCGCGCACGCACGACCACAAAATGAAGTTTTTTGTCTTTAAGAGCTACGAACTGCGGGTCCTTTTTAAGCTTAGAATTCACTGCTAAAAACTCAAACCCATCCGCCTTTAACTCCTCTCCTACGATATTCATCGCGAGGTTATGAAGCTCCTGTTCTGTTAGAAAAACTGCCATATTACAAAGATACGGTGTACCATTTTATTTTCCCTTTCGTCAAAGCGTAAAAAAACCCAACACATTTCTGTATCGGGCTTTGTTTAACAAGATTTCCGTCTTCGCGGAAATGGAAATGAATCTATCTATCCTCCAAAATCATCAAAACGGATATTCTCATCTGGGATACCAAAATCTTCTCCCATTTTTTGAACCGCGTTGTTCATTAATGGAGGTCCACAGAAGTATAGCTCTATATCTTCTGGTGCTTCGTGCTTGCTTAGATATTGATCTATTACCACCTGGTGAATAAATCCAACAAACCCGTCACCTTCTCCATCTGTATCTTCTTTTACTTTCCAGTTATCTTCTTCCATAGGCTCAGAAAGTGCCATATAGAACTTGAAGTTAGGAAACTCTCTTTCTAACTCACGGAAATGCTCTATATAAAACAACTCACGTTTAGAACGACCTCCGTACCAATACGTCACTGTACGACCCGTTTTTAAGGTTTTGAACAAGTGATACAAGTGCGAACGCATAGGTGCCATTCCTGCTCCTCCTCCTACGTATAGCATTTCTGCCTCAGACTCATTGATAAAGAACTCTCCATAAGGTCCAGAAATCACCACTTTATCTCCAGGCTTTTGAGCGAATATATAAGATGACGCTACTCCTGGATTCACATCCATCCATTGGTTTTTTGCTCTATCCCAAGGTGGTGTAGCAATACGTACATTAAGCATAATTTCTCTTCCTTCTGCGGGGAAAGAGGCCATAGAGTATGCACGCTCTACAGTTTCATTATTCTTCATCACTAATGGCCATAGACCAAATTTATCCCACTCAGCCTGGAACTTATCTGGTGTATCATGCTCTTCTGGGTGTGCTGTAATATCAATATCCTGATACTTAATCTCACATTCTGGTATTTCAATCTGTATATACCCTCCAGCCTTGTAGCCCATATCTTCTGGAATCTCAACAACAAATTCCTTAATAAAAGACGCCACATTGTAATTACGCACAACCGTAGCATCCCACTTCTTGATCCCGAAAACCTCTTCTGGTATCGTGATATTCATATCCTGCTTTACCTTTACTTGGCAAGCTAGACGTGCTCCGTGAGCAAGTTCTTTACGGGTAAAGTGCGGTGTTTCTGTAGGTAGTGCTTCTCCTCCACCTTCTAGGACGTGGCACTCACACTGGATACAAGTTCCGCCACCTCCACAAGCAGATGGCAAGAAAATTTTGTTGTTTCCTAGTGTGCTAAGTAGCGTACTTCCGGACGCAACTTCTACTTCTCTTTCTCCATTAATTGTAATCTTCACGGGCCCTGAAGGAGATAGCTTTTGTTTTGTAAATAATAACAATCCCACCAATAGCAGTGTAAGTACTAAAAAGGCAGTAATAGTGGCGATAACAACGCCCGACATACTAGCAGCTAATATCATATTATTTTTCTTTTTCGTTTGTAATTTCTACCATAGCAACAGTAGCTTCTTTTTCTTCTTCTATCTCTGGAGTAATTTCCGCTTGCTGAGCTGGTGGTGTAGTAGCTTCTTCGTCACCACCCGTAAGCATTCCTCCAAAACTCATAAACCCGATAGCCATAAGCCCTGTAATAATAAACGTAATTCCTAAACCCCTTAATGGTGCAGGAACATTTGAGTACCGTATTTTTTCTCTAATTGCAGCAATTGCAAGAATCGCTAGAAACCAGCCTATACCAGAAGAAATACCATAATTAAAAGCAAGTCCTAATGTCTGGATATCACGTGCCTGCATAAATAATGACCCTCCTAAAATGGCACAATTCACCGCTATAAGAGGTAAAAATATACCTAAGGAGTTATATAATGATGGTGAAAATTTTTCTACCACAATCTCTACTAGCTGCACCATAGTTGCAATGGTTGCAATAAATAGGATAAAGGATAGAAAACTTAAATCATAATCTGCATATTCTGGCCCTAACCAAGATAATGCACCATCACGAAGTATGTATTGATCTAATAACCAGTTTAAAGGTACCGTTACGGCAAGTACAAATATTACAGCTGCTCCAAGACCAACTGCTGTACTTACCTTTTTAGATACTGCCAGGTATGAACACATCCCAAGGAACGTAGCAAATACCATATTGTCTATAAAAATCGACTTAAAAAATAATTCAATGTGTTCTAACATATCTTCAATTTTAGAGGGCTACGCTTTCGCGAAAGCGTATATAAACTCCTTTAATTTTCTTCTATTAAGGCTTTGTTACGTGAACGTTGTACCCATATGATCAATCCAACCACGATAAGTGCCATAGGTGATAAGAGCATAAATCCATTGTTCTCATACCCTATCGAATATAATCCCGTTTTCTCAATTGGATCTCCTAATACTTTAAATCCTAGCAGAGTACCAGAACCTAAAAGCTCTCTAAAGAAACCTATGATTACGAGAATTACTCCATATCCTAAAGCATTACCTATACCATCTAGAAATGAACGCCATAATCCGTTACCTAAAGCAAAGGCTTCAAAACGTCCCATAATGATACAGTTGGTAATGATCAATCCGACAAATACGGATAGCTCCTTACTTAAAGAATAGGCGTATGCTTTAAGTACTTGATCTACTACAATCACGAGAGTTGCTACCACAACTAATTGTACGATAATTCTAATCTTAGAAGGAATAATGTTACGCATCGCAGAGATCACGACATTACCTACACCCATTACAAATAATACGGCAATAGACATTACGATAGATGCCTTAAGCTGTGCTGTAATTGCAAGCGCACTACAAATCCCTAGTACTTGAATCGTAATTGGATTATCGTCTGCAAGCGGATCTAGAATTAACTTCTGGTCTTTTTTTGATAGTAATCCCATAGCTTATTTCATGTTTTTTATATGTGGAACATAGGCCTTAAGTGTACTTTTCATCATTGCACTCACGCCATCTCCTGTAATGGTTGCTCCCGCAAGAGCATCCACTTCATTATCATCTTTTGTTAAGTTCTTAGGGTCGTTATTTCCTTTTGCAACAGTAATCCCTGCAAATGAACCATTATTAAGGATATTTTCTCCAATAAAATCATCCATAAAGTAACGCTCCTTAATATTTGCTCCAAGTCCAGGTGTTTCTGCCTTGTGATCAAAATAGGCCCCTTGTACAACAAGATTTTTATCTAAAGAAACATATCCCCAGATAGCATCCCATAGTCCTTTACCATACATAGGGATCACATAAAATTCCTGACCATCACGCTCTCCCACAAATAGTGGCATCTTACGCTCTGACTTAGGAAGCTTACTTTGCTTTTTCATATCTACTTTAAAAGCTTCGGCACTTTCGGTAAGTTTTCCGCCTTGTAGTATATAGGTCCCTTTAATGTATTTTTTGTATTCCTCTTCTACGCGATCTGTAGGAATGAAATTAACAGCTCCAGTACTGTTGCCATTTTCATTTACTCCCATTGCATAGAGGATATTTTGCTGCTTCTCAAAGCGCTCATTTTCTTTAATTGCTGGCTTAAGCCCTTGTGCAAGCCCTGCAAGAATACCACCTACAACAATTACCATTACTGTTGCAAATACTATTGTATATACGTTTCCGTCTGTCTTTGCCATAATTAAGCTGTTTTAACTTTTAGACGTTTCATTCTTTTCTTCACATTTCCTTGTACCACGTAGTGGTCAATCGTAGGAGCAAATACATTCATAAGCAAGATTGCTAAGAATACTCCTTCTGGATAGGCAGGATTAAATACACGTATCATAATGGAAATAAACCCTGCTAGGAATCCATAGATCCATTTTCCTTTATTGGTTTGTGAGGCTGTAACTGGATCTGTAGCCATAAACACAGCTCCAAAGAGTAAACTTCCTATCAGTAAGTGTTGCCAAAAAGGAATACTCATTAATCCGAAAAATTTACTGCTTTCATCTATCCAACCTGCATCTACAACACCGTTGAATATAAGTCCCATAGACAAACCTCCTAATATCATAGAAAGTATAATTCTCCAGCTACCTATTTTTGTAAAAATTAAGAAGAGTGCTCCAACTATTATTAAAAACTTAGAGGTCTCTCCTACAGAACCTGGAATGTATCCCCAAAACATATCTGCATAATCATATCCCAAGCTACCAGCGTTTTGTGCATAAGAGCCTAATAACGTTTCTCCAGAGATAGCATCATTTGTACCTGCTCTTTCTACAGCTTCTGCTACCCATACTTTGTCTCCAGACATCCAAGTAGGATATGCAAAGAATAGGAATGCTCGAATTGTAAGAGCTGGATTCAAAATATTCATTCCAGTTCCTCCAAAAACTTCTTTACCTATTACGACTCCAAAGACTACAGCCACGGCAAGCATCCATAACGGAATGTCTACCGGTACAATTAAAGGCACTAACATTCCTGTTACTAAGTATCCTTCTTCTACTTCGTGTCCTTTAATAACGGCAAATATAAATTCTACCAATAGACCCACTCCGTAGGATACTACTACTAAAGGAATCACTTTCCAAGCACCAAGACTAAAGTTCTCCCAAGTAATAAAATTACCCCAGATAGAAAGTTCTCTTGAAATACCGTTTGCAGCATCTACAGCCGCATAGTGTTGATATCCAGCATTAAAAATACCGAAAATCAAACACGGCACTAAGGCCATAATCACGGTATTCATCGTACGTTTAAGATCATCTACAGCTCTAATATGACCACCACTGTGTGTAGTTTCATTAGGACTATATAAAAAAGTATGTAGCGCGTTAAACGCAGGGGCCATTTTCTTGCCCTCATACTTCATTTTAATTTTATGTAAGTTTTGTTTCAATCCCATAAACTATATATTTTTCATTTTTTTCAAAATGAATAATTATCCAATTTCTTTATACATTACATCAAGACCTTTTCTAATAATTTCTTGGTGTGGTTGTTTTGAAACACATATAAATTCTGTCAGCGCAAAATCTTCTGGTGCTACTTCGTACATCCCTAAAGCTTCCATCTCATCTAAATCTTGTACCATACAAGCTTTGAGCATTTGCAATGGATACATATCTAGTGGAAATACCTCTTCGTAATTACCTGTTACTACAAAAGCTCTGTGCTCCCCATTAGTATTGGTATCAAGATCATACTTCTTCTTAGGTTGCATCCACGAGAATGTTAATGCTCTAGAAGGAGAAATCTTGTTAAAAACAGGTTTGTTCCATCCAAAAAACTCATAGTCATCACCTTCTGGAATAGCCACAAATGCGTTATTATAAAAACCTAATGCCCCTTCTGGTGTTATTTGCTTTCCTGTAAGCACATTACCAGAGATAAAACGATTATTATCTCCTTCTACTCCAGCATCATATACAAATGTAGACACCTCAGCACCTATTATTGTGCGATAGTATTTAGGTGCTTTTACAACCGACCCTGATACCGAAACAATACGCTCTGGATTAAAATACCCTGTTAGAAGCAACTCTCCTATAATCACAAGATCTTGCGCTTGGATCGTCCAAGCCACTTCACCCTTATTAATAGGACTCACCTTATTGATGAGTGTCCCAACGTTTCCTGCTGGATGCGGGCCGGATACAGTATACGTCGTAATGTTTTGTAAACCTGCTAATGGCGACCCATTAGAACCTACAGAAACGTGTACGCCACCCTCAGACAACTTACTCAAAGCGGTTAACGCAGCCTGCAATTCTTTTTCTTTTCCTTGAAGGGTAAAATCCAAATCTGCAGATAGTGGCGCCGTACTCACTCCAGAAACAAAAATTGCTTTAGGCGTTTGTGTAGGATTAGCCACGACGTCATAAGGACGCTGCTTGATAAATGGCCAGAGACCACTACCTAACAGTTTTGCCTTAATCTCATCTGTACTTGCACTCGCTGCATCAAGTTTCCCAAAATCTCTTGAACCACCAGCATAGTCTGCCTCGATTACAAGATCTGTAATCACACGACGTGCACCACGCTTGATCTCCTTAAGCGTTCCCGCAACAGGAGATACAAATTTGATTTCTTCTTGAGTTTTTGAAAAGAAAATTTCATCCCCCGCTTGCAGCTTAGCGCCTTCTTTTACAACCATTTTAGGTGTAACGAGATGAAAATCTGAAGGTCTGATAGTAATAGTTCTTGATCGCGGCCCCTCAGAAATTACTTTTTCTGCCTCGCCCACTAATCGAATATCAAGACCCTTTTTGATTCTAATGTCTTTTGACATATGTCAGTAGATTTTTGTTATCTAAAACCTTATCAATTTAAGGTGTGCAAATTTACGTATTTCCACCCTTTTTTTTAGTGCATCAAAAGAGGGAATTATTATTTATAATAATTCTAAATAATATAAAATATCTTTATATTCAACAAAGAAATCAATAAAGTGCTTTCTGGTTCGTTTTCTTATTAAATTACTCTTAAAACGAGGTGTTTTGTTTAGGATTACGCTTTCGCGAAAGCGAACACAACTCCACAAACATAGCGGCATAGATTTTGACTATATTTGATTATCAATTGAGCACTATGAAACGTAAATTACAATATCTTGTTATTTTACTATTACCACTTATCCAGCTTCAGGCCCAGGTAGCGCAAGAAGTTCCGGAGCCTAACTATATAAAAACGGTTCAATTTTTTGGAGATAGTTCCTTTGGACAATTACCTGTTGTTCGATTAGGATCTTCGTTACGTCTAAGTTTTGATGATATTATAGGAGATGAGCACGACTATTTTTATACTATTGAGCATTTTAATGCAGACTGGACACCTAGCCAGCTTGTAAAATCTGAGTACTTAACTGGTATGGACAATGTGCGCATCTTGAATTTTGAAAACTCAAATGCAACCCTTCAGTTATACACAAACTATATACTTGAAATTCCTAACCAAAACGTAAAACGACTCACAAAGACAGGTAACTACCTGGTGACCATTTATGACGAAAATAATGACCTAGTCTTTTCTAGAAAATTTATGATTTACAGTCCGCAATTTTCTATAGGAGCCCAAGTAAAGCGTTCACGTGATCTGGGTTATATTAACACAAAACAATCCTTGCGTTTTTTTATAGATGGTGGAGAGCAACTCATCATTAATCCTAAACGAAATTTAAAAACCGTACTGCTACAAAACAACAATCTTAAAAGTGCTATAACGGGTATTAAACCGCAATTTACTTTAGGTAATAAATTAGAATTTCGATACGATCAAGAAACCGCTTTCTGGGGAGGGAATGAATATTTCAACTTTGAGAATAAAGACGTTCGAGCAGCTACTAATATGATACGTAGTATAGAACTCAAAAGTTTGTATCATAATTACCTCTATACGAATCAAGCAAGACAAGACGAACCGTACACGTTTAACCCAGATATTAATGGAAACTTTGTGATTACAACCCTACAAGGTAGGTTTACCCGCACAGAAGCAGAGTATGTATGGATTCACTTTGCTTTATCCTATCCGCAGCTTATTGAAGAAAAGGCTATACACGTTTACGGCGGTTTTAATAATTTTGTGATAGACGAGTCTACAAGACTCAAATACAATTCACGCTCAAGACGCTACGAATTGCCTTATCTACTCAAGCAAGGATTTTACAATTATAAGTATGTAATTGTAAATAAAGATGGCTCTATAGATGAGAAAAACGCCATAGGCGGCAATTATTGGGAAACCGAAAATTCGTATCAAATACTAGCTTATTATCGCAGGCCTGGAGGACGTTTTGACGAGTTGTTAGGAGTAGGAAATACAAATTCTACTAATATTACCAATTAAACCAAATACTATTATCTTTAGGGTGTGAAAGAAACATCCATAAAACCTACAAGTCGCAAAGCGATGCGCTATCGAGGCGTAGAGTGCCTTAATTGCGGACACCCTCTAGATCTTACTGATAGATTTTGTGCCTATTGTGGCCAGATAAATACCACAAAGCGTCTTACACTTAAGGATTTTTTGAGTGAGTTTGTTTTAAGTGTATTTACCTACGATTCTAGATTCTGGCATACCCTCAAAGATCTTCTATTTAAACCTGGTACCATTACAAGGTACTATGTAGATGGCAAACGCTTTCACTATGCAAATCCTTTTAGGTTTTTCTTGAGCGCCTCTATATTTTACTTTATTATCGTTGGGTTATTTTCCTTTTTTGAAAATGAAAATGTTCGCCAAGGAAATTTTAGAGTATTTGGCGATGGTAAAGAAACAGTTCAAGAAGAACAATTAGATCAAATATTTCAAGACTCCATCCTTACTCATTTAGAAGGAGCACCTCCGTTAATCAACGACGACATAACAGAAGTGATTCAAGAAGCCAAGAAGGAAGCGAAAAAATCAAATCAAGCAAAAAAACGACGAGACTCTATAAAAGCTTCCAATGGTCTTCCCTACGACTATGTTCCTGAAAAAGAAATGGACACACTTTTTGCTCTAGAGTCCTTTTTTACAAAATTCCAATTATTCCAGGAATTTTATCGGGCTACCGATATTTCAGATACAGATAAAGCCCTGGACAGCCTTAAATATTCGAAATCCAAGACCAATGTCTGGCTTTACAACAAAACGGAGGCAATTGACAGAATAGAGAAAAACCCGCTTAGATTTCTAAATTACTTAGCCTCTAAAACGCCCTTTTTTATTTTCTTTTTCTCCCCTATTTATGCGCTTTTCTTCTGGCTTATTTATTCAAAAAAACGGGCTAACTATATGGAACACCTCGTGTTTATATTTCATATTTTTAGTTGGGTTTTTGTTGTTTTGTTAGTCTGTTTAATACCTGATAAGCTACTTCCAACTCAAAACTTATTTGCTGGAGTATTACTTACACTGTTGGGCCCTTTTTACTTTTATAAGGCTTTAAGAAATTTTTATAAGCAAAGTCGCGTTATCACTTTAATAAAATTTGTATTTTTAAATATTGTTTTCTGGATAGGAACAAGTGTTTTTGCATTGATTTTCTTTGCTTTAACCGCAGCTTTTTATTAAAAATGGTACAACAAGTAACAAGAGGTATAAAGATTTCGGTAGAGACTACCTTTGAAGGGACATTTTATAAAAACTATAAAATGCACTTTGCTTTTGGTTACAAAATTACCATAGAAAATCAGAGTAAAGACTCTGTGCAGCTTATGGCACGTCACTGGAAGATTAAAGACGCTTTAAATCAGACAGAAACCGTAGATGGTGAAGGAGTTATTGGTAAAAAGCCTGTTTTAAAACCAGGAGAAAGTCATACATATACTTCAGGCTGTTTACTTACTTCTCCTTTTGGAGCGATGTCAGGACATTATAAAATGGTTAATTTTACAACTACAAGAAAATTTAGAGTAAAAGTTCCTACTTTTAAGCTGAGTGCACCCTTTGCTCTGAATTAAGATTTTCCTTTAGCGGTGTTAGCTCAAGGCGAAAAGTATCGCCACCCTGCATTACTGTGCAATATGCACAATTACTATCGTATACAAATTGGAACTCCAGTGTTGCATCAAAACCTGGAGGGATCTCAGTAAAACCTTGAAAATCTTGTTCTCCAGTTTCCGTAAAACGAGTGATACGTAATTGGTGAGATTGCTGCTCTAGTTTAAAATAAGCACTACTCCCCGTTCCCGTTAATAACTGGGCGCCTTCTGGAATACCCTCGTGATCTATGGTCATCTTGTACGATCCTGGTACTTTTTTATCGAAGTAGTTTGTTAAATTTTCACGTAAAGCGGACGAATCATAACTAGTAATTTTACCATCAAGCACCTGAAAAATGCCGGAATTTGCACTCTTCTCCACATTGCCTACCGTGCTAGGTGTAAACTTTTTATTAAGTAAAAGATGTTTGCGTATGGATGAATTGTCCGTGGAGCTTAAAATTGTTTCGGTTACAAAGCGAGCACAGTTAGAACCAGCTTTTCCAAAAGCCTTATAAGGCACACTTCCTTGATTTTGCAAACTATTAATATACGTGAGTGCTTTGTCAAAATGAATATCTTCACAAAGCGATGCTACTAATCTTCCAGAACCGTGTGTCTTTTCAGGATGTGCGTCTAACCAGAGCAGGAAGTCTTCTAAGTTCTCCAGACGACTATCTTTAAATGTTGCTTTAAACGGTATTTCTAACTCCGCATCTGTATTAGCTCCACGCACTCTTCCTTTCCCTGGAGGTGTGATATACCTTCCAAAATCGTAATAAAAGGCATTCCCCGTTGCGTTTTCTATTAAAACTAGCGCAGCGTGCCCTGCTTTAATGTGGGTTTTAGTACCTAGCCCAAAAAGAGGCAATAACTTGCACATAAACTCATCAGACATTTTAACAAAGGTGTCTGGAAAAGCAAGCACGATTATTTTTCCTGTATAGCTCAAACGGGTATCATTTCAAAATCTGTCACGTGCACTTCTTCCTTTTGGAAATCGTGATACGTCATCGTACAAACTTCTTCTATCTTTTGTACTTGTGTAATGCTTACAGTACCTAATTTACCACGATTCATTCTCAAATCTACATATTCATTACCCTCTCCCCCAGTTGTATGAAAGTCCAATAAACTCCCCGCACTCCAATCGGCATCTTGAGAAAAATCTGCAAACCAATTGCGGCGTTTTGCCTTCATCGCATGATCGTATAAAGTAGAAGAGGACCATATTTTAGGCTCTTTCCCTAACACTGTAATATGTGCTTTGTAGCCATCCCAAACCAACTCCGTTGCTATTAGGGATGTAGACCAGTCTATGGCTACAATTGTAAAAGGCTCAATACCTTCGTAATCAAAATCCTGAATAGCTTTTGATAGGTCGCCTGCCTTTAGTAGTTCCTTGACCACGACTCCCCTACTCATCTTATAATCTTGAACTTTTATATGATTTTCAAAGCCTCCATTAAGAAGACAAATCATTCGGCTTTTTTCTGAAATTCCTATCCAACTTCCTCCTGCAACAGCATCTTTTGGAAACAACATTTTTACTCCATCAATATCGTAAAAACTAGGCGCAAGCGTAGTCCTACCGTAAGCCTCATCTCGATTAGATGTGAGTATGAAATTATTGTTCTCTTTAGGTATATAGGTTACTGTGCACATTAAGGGAGTGGTCGTAGATTAAGGGTGCAACTTACGAAAAAGTTATGTAATGGGAGTGGGGCGGAGTTAGTCGGTAGTTGGTAGTAGGTAGTCTGTGGTCGGTAGTTGGGGTTGGATGCTGGATGCTGGATGCTAGAAGTTGGAAATTGGAAGTTGGAGGTTTGTACGTCCCTGATATAGGTTGACCACTCATTACTGGACACTTATCAATACTATTTATTTCGCTTTTCGCGAAAGCGTATCTCTCCGTGTTATAGTCTTCATAAAGCCATTTCCATTGGCCATAAGAATTTGTAACTTCGCGTCACCAAAAAAAACAAAACACACAACCACTATGGGAAAAGGATTTTTTCAAGTTCCAATCGCTGTAAACGAAGAAGTAAAGTCGTATGCACCAGGTTCTCCAGAACGTGCCGCTGTCGCAGCAGCCTATAAAGAATTATTTAATGCACACACCGAAGTACCTATGTACATTAACGGTAAAGAAGTGCGCACAGGAAATACACGTACGATGTCTCCGCCACACGATCACAAACATATCGTAGGAGAATATCACCTAGCCGAAAAATCTCATGTAGACGAAGCCATTGCCGGAGCGCTAGCAGCTCGTACAGAGTGGGCAGAGCTTCCTTGGGAGCAACGCGCAGGGATTTTCTTAAAAGCTGCAGAGCTTATTGCGGGTCCTTACAGAGCAAAGATTAATGCGGCAACAATGATCGCGCAGTCTAAAACAGTACACCAAGCCGAAATTGATGCAGCTTGTGAGCTCATAGACTTCTTACGTTTTAACGTACAGTTTATGACAGATATCTATAACGAGCAACCAGAAAGTACTTCTGGTGCTTGGAACAGATTAGAATACAGACCCTTAGAAGGTTTTATCTATGCGATTACTCCTTTTAACTTTACAGCAATTGCAGCAAACCTTCCCGCTTCTTGTGCCCTTATGGGCAACGTTGTGGTTTGGAAACCGTCTGATAGCCAGATGCTTTCTGCAAAGATCATTCTTGATATTTTCCGTGAGGCGGGTGTGCCAGATGGCGTAATCCAGGTGATACACGGAGATCCTGTGATGATTACAGATACCTGTCTTGCAAGCCCGGATTTTTCTGGACTGCACTTTACAGGTTCTACCCACGTATTTAAAGACCTATGGAAAAAGATAGGTGAGAATATACATAACTACAAGACCTACCCACGTATTGTAGGAGAGACAGGTGGTAAAGATTTTATCATAGCACATCCTAGTGCTCCTGCACAGCAGGTGGCAACAGCAATCTCTCGTGGTGCTTTTGAATTTCAAGGACAGAAATGTAGTGCGGCAAGTCGTGCGTATGTTCCGGTTTCTATCTGGGAAGATGTAAAAGCTTCTGTGATTAAAGATGTAAACTCTTTTAAGATGGGATCACCAGAAGATATGAGCAATTTTATCACTGCCGTGATACACGAAGGCTCTTTTGACAAACTTGCCAAATTTATTGATCAAGCTAAAGAAGATTCTAATGCAGAGATTATTGTAGGTGGAGGGCATGATAAGTCTAAGGGATACTTTATAGAACCTACAGTGATCGTAACCTCAGATCCTAAATATACTACGATGTGTACAGAGCTTTTTGGCCCTGTGATGACCGTATTTGTTTATGAGGATCAAGACTGGAGCAAAACACTCAAACTGGTAGATGAGACTAGCGAGTATGCACTTACAGGTGCTGTACTAAGTACAGATCGTTATGCAGTACAAGAAGCTACCAAAGCTTTACAAAACGCTGCGGGTAACTTTTACATAAACGACAAACCTACGGGTGCAGTTGTAGGGCAACAACCTTTTGGCGGGGCACGTGCCTCTGGAACCAATGATAAGGCAGGAAGTGCTCTTAACTTATTGCGCTGGGTAAGCCCGCGTATGATCAAAGAAACCTTTGTAACGCCTACAGATTATAGATATCCTTTCTTAGGAGAGTAGTACATATATGCTTTACCGTTGCACTCTCCTAATCGTCGTGAATCTCGCACGCTCGATTTCGCGAAAGCATTAAAAGGCCGTCCTTAATTTGATGGCCTTTTTTATTGCAAGATTATACAGTGTTCAAAGATTTTTTAATATTGGGCAAACCCATAAGTTAAAACAAGTCTTAGATTAGTATTAGTAAAAGTTCGTTTAATGGAAATACGGCCAGATAATAAGGCCTGTTTTCATAATAAGAACACTAACTCCCCTTTATAATTCCAAATAATTACTATTTTAGATGATTTGCGCTACTAAATACATACTTTAGGATACTCAAATACATGGAAAATTCACCCAAAAAAGGATTTCAGGGATTAGTTGAAAATTGGCAAAGCGACTTAATTGCAGCCATTAGTGTAGCACTTATTGCTTTACCCCTTTCCTTGGGTATCGCTTTAGCCGCTGGGGCACCTGCAATGTCTGGTATCTTTTCGGCAATTATTGGAGGCGTAGTAACTACCCTCTATAGAGGTGGGCATATTTCTGTAAACGGTCCTGCAAAAGGAGTTATAGGAGTCATTCTGTTAGGAATTACCTTAATGGATGACGGCTCTGGCCAAGCTTTTAATTATGTTCTCGCAGCCGTGGTTGTTTCTGGTGCCTTACAGACAATATTGGGATTACTTAAATTAGGGAGATTAGCAGATATTTTTCACAGTTCTGTGATACACGGTATTCTTGCAGCAATAGGGATTATCATTTTTGCCAAACAAATTCATGTCGCTCTAGGCACTCATAGTGAGAGTCCAAGCATTATACAAAACCTTATCGATGCGGTTTTATTTCTCCCGCAAGCAAACCCGTTCGTGGTAGTTATTGCCCTAGCAGGATTACTTTTATTACTGTTTCATTCTAAAATAAGCAATCGATTCTTTCATCTATTACCGGCACCTATGTGGGTGATAGCACTTTCGATTCCATTTGTATATGCCTTTAATTTCTTTGATCAACAAACGCTGTCACTATTTGGGAAAGCATACGAAGTAGGCCCTCATTTGCTATTAGATATTCCCGATACTATTACGGACTCCATAATGCATCCTAACTTTAGTAAAATTAATACGCTGGAGTTTTGGACAACAGTTTTTTCCCTTTTGATCATTACAAGTATTGAATCATTAGCTATTGCAAAAGCCGTAGACAAGATTGACCCATACAGAAGAAAAACAGACTTAAATAAGGATTTGACTGGTATTGGTTTGAGTACGATGGTTGCGGGTATGATTGGAGGATTACCCATAATAGCTGTAATTATAAGAAGTACTGTAAATATTCATAATGGGGCCAAGACAAAATGGTCCAATATGTACCAAGGACTTTTATTATTACTTTTTATAGTAGTCTTGAGTCCTATAATGAGACAAGTACCTCTTTGCGCCTTTGCCATATTACTTGTATATACTGGATTTAAACTGGCTTCACCATCAGTCTTTAAACAAGTTTACAATCAAGGAACAGAACAGCTCGTTTTTTTTATAGCCACAATGATTTTAACACTATATACTAATCTATTGATTGGTTTACTTGGTGGGTTATTGCTCGCTTTAGTCACTCATATGTTATTAGCACGTGTGTCCATCCCTCAATTTTTTAGAATGGTTTATAAATCACGTACTAAATTAATAGAACGCCCAGATGGCACTTTTGATTTAAAGATCAGAGGAATAGCCAACTTCTTAGGAATTATAAGGATAGACAAATTAGTAGCTCAAATCCCATCTGGAGCAGATGTAAATATCGATTTATCAGAAACTAGACTCGTAGGGATGACTTATATGGACTATCTTGTAGAATTTCTAAAGACGCAAAGAGATACCGGCGCGAAGGTAAATATTACCGGGCTTGATTCTCATGTTTCTTCATCTACCTATAACAAGGCCTTAAAAATTAGTCTAACTGGCTCTCAGACGAAATTGTCTCAGAGGCAAAAACGTTTAAGAAATCTCGCTACTGAAAAAGACTATTTATACTCAAGTAAAGTAGACTGGAATACAAATTACTTAAAGAGGTTCCACTTCTTCGAAATTAGACCTATCGAACGTAAATATAATTGCCTCAAAGGCAATTTTGACGAGATAGATGTGTCTTGGGAAATTGCAGATGTGACCTACAATGAAGGGCAAGCCTTTACCGCAGAAACCTTTAATACCACATTAATGGTCCTTAAGTTGAATAAAAAGATTCCTGTTTTTACCCTAGAAAAAGAAGGTGTACTAGAAAAATTATTTGATAGGGTTATGGCCTTTACAGGGTATAAAGATATTGACTTTGAGATGTACCCAGATTTTTCTAAGAAGTTCCTTCTTATGGGTAATAATGAATCTGAGGTTCGATCTTTTTTTACGGATGAGGTGATTCGTTTTTTCGAAAACAAGCAAATTTTTCATTTAGAGAGTAATGGTGAATCACTAATTATTTTTGACAAGATTAAATTAGCACGAACAGACGAGACTATTGCCTTTATAGATTATGGAAGAGAATTGGCTACCCTCTTCGATAAGAAAACAGCTTCTGTATTAATTGCAGAGTGATTCTTATCTTAGCTACTATTCGAATATTATAAATAAATCTACATATGCTTTCTAAATTTTACGATTTCAAAAATTTTAAAGGAGATTTTACTGGAGGATTAGTTGCTGGAGTGGTGGCATTACCACTAGCCCTAGCATTTGGCGTTCAGTCAGGCATGGGAGCTACAGCAGGACTTTATGGTGCTATCGCTGTGGGTATTTTTGCCGCACTTTTTGGAGGCACAGAAACCCAAGCGAGTGGTCCTACTGGACCTATGACAGTCGTCTCTGCGACATTAGTGGCTGCAGCCATAAGTTTAAATGGCACAATGGAAAACGCGATGCCCATTATTGTCGCTACTTTTTTGTTGGGTGGTTTATTACAAGTCGTTTTTGGATTTTTAAATATTGCTAGTTACGTTAAGTATTTTCCCTATCCAGTAATCTCAGGATTTATGAGTGGCGTAGGACTTATTATTGTAATACTTCAACTTTTTCCTTTTGCAGGGCTCCCCTCATCAAAATCTACTATAGCCGTTGTTCAGAATTTACCAGATCTCTTTACAGGAGCTAACCTTAACGCACTCTTATTAGGAGGCATAACCATTGCGGTATATTACTTATTCCCAAAAATCACAAAAGCAATTCCAAGTGCGCTAGTCGCACTCATAGTAGCTTCCTTAGTAGCATATTTTACTAAAATGGATGTGCCGCTCATAGGCGAAATACCATCAGGACTTCCTTCACTACAATTAGGTGGGTTATTAGAAATAGACTCCGCCGCTTTTGGAACTATCATTGAGTATGCCATTGTTCTAGCGGTTTTAGGCAGTATTGACTCTTTACTTACTTCTGTGATTGCAGACAATATGACTAAGACAAAACACAACAGTAATCGCGAACTTATAGGTCAAGGAATAGGTAATATGCTCGCTGCAGCTATAGGAGGCATACCAGGTGCCGGAGCAACAAAAGGAACCGTTGTAAATATTAATGCAGGAGGAAAAACAAGAGTATCTGGAATAATTCACGGTCTATTTTTACTAACCGTATTACTTGGACTCGGAAAGTTAGCTGCGCATATTCCATTGTGTGTACTAGCTGGGTTACTTATACCAATCGGTTTTAAAATTATCGATTTTAAAGGATTAAAACATCTAGTAAAAGTACCAAGAGCTGATGCTATCATTTTAATTTTAGTTCTATTAATGACCACTTTTGGAAGCTTAATTCAGGCTGTAGGTATAGGTGTTGCGCTTGCTTGCTTGTTGTTTATGAAAAAGTCTGGAGACCTTAGTGAACAAGGCTTAGAAGTAGGAAACGTGATGGAAATGGATGGCGACAAACCGTGGCAAGATGAAATAGAATTTTATGAAGCCTACAAAGACAAGGTCATAATCAAGCATTTATATGGCCCTTTATTCTTCGGGTTTACCTCATATTTTAAAGATCAAATAAAAACCTTACCCAAAGACGTAAAAGCCGTAATATTTAGAATGGACCGCGTGCCATATATAGATCAATCTGGTTTATACACTCTAGAAGACATTGTTTTTGATCTTGAACAACAAGGAGTAGAAGTTATGTTTATAGGCCTCAAAGAACAACCCAAGGACATGCTCGTAGCTGTAGATATTATACCCGATCTTGTTCCGGAAGAAGATATCTTTAACACAGTAGATGAGAGTTTTGTATACTTACGTGAAAAATTAAAAAGCCAACAAGCCTAAGCTATCTAACAATTTTTGGTGAAAAATGTAACGTTTTACAAAAAACCTATGTACCAAAGTTTACTTAGCTACTAGAGCTAGTTTGCAATTTTTAAAATATCACTTAGCACCCCTCTAGCTGTAACGGCTTTACCAGCACCCGCTCCTTGAATCACTAGTGGTTGATCACCATATGATTCTGTATAAATCTCAAAAACAGCATCTGCTCCTCTAGTTTGTCCCAATGCTGTGTATTTTGACTCCTGCACAAGTTTTACTTCGAGTTCGTTGGTTTGCAAATTGAGCTCTCCAACGTGTCGTAACACCTCGTTATTTCCAAGGTTAGACTTACTCTTAGCAAAAATGGAATCGAGGGTTTTCACGCTTTCGCGAAATTGAGGCAACGTAGTCGTTCCATTTAACTCCTTAGGAACTAATGATTGAATTTTCACATCTTGAAACTCCTTAGTAAGACCTACTTCTCTTCCTAAGATTAATAACTTACGAGCGACATCTTTTCCGGAAAGGTCCTCACGAGCATCTGGCTCCGTAAGACCCAAAGCATCTGCTTCTAATAAGATTTCTGAAAAGCTCTTATCTTCTGATGAAAAGGTGTTAAATAAGTAGCTTAAACTACCCGAAAATACTCCGCGAATCTTTTGGATTTCCTCCCCACTCTCAAATAAATTTTTAATAGTCTCTATTACAGGTAATCCTGCACCCACATTTGTTTCATACAAGAATTTTTTATTGTTTTCCTCAAGTGCTTCCCTAAGCTCTCGATAAAAATCATACGATAGCGTATTTGCTATTTTATTTGCTGTTACTATGTGAAACCCATTTTCAATAAGGCTTAGATAGTTTTCTACAAAATTTGCACTAGCTGTTACGTCTACAGCTATGAGGTTTTGATAGGAGTGCTCTTTCGCGAAAGCGAAAATATCCTCTAATTCGTAGGGGTGTGATTGAGTTTTAAAGTTTGCACTCCAACCCTTTATCGCATTATCCCTAAATAACGCAAGCGTAGAATTTGCAATGGCAAAAACATTAAGTTTTGTCATACTAGACTTTTCGTTAAATGCTTGTATTTGTTGTAAGAGGGTGCTCCCTACGTTACCAATACCAAAGATGGCTATATTTAATTGTGACATAATTGTTTCTGGAAAATGGGTTGTATGATGGTCGAGAGTTGGTCATATTCTATTAAAAAAGCATCGTGACCGTGAATACTCGTGACTTCGTGATAGCTGGTATTTTTATCAATCTCTTTTAAGGCTACATAGGTCTGGTAAACTTCGCTTGCTAGAAAAAGTCCATCTGTATCTATCGCGATAAGATGTATGTATGCCTTTATAGGTTTTACGACTTCCTTAAAAGTTTGAGAACCCTTCGTTACATCTGCACTTAGTAGTAGCCAATTCATCAGCTTATAAGATTCGAGATCAAAACGTTGCGACAGCCTACCTCCATGATGATTGAGCCAGCTTTGTATATTATATAGATTTTTTTCTTTAAAAGTGCGATCAAATTTTTGTTTGAAAGATGCTGGGGTGCGATAAAACGTCATGGCATGCTTACGAGCATCTTCTATAGGTTTCCTTGAATTAGCAAGCAGCTGGTCTTGAATATGACATTGAGCAATTACCCAATCTGTAGATTTCCAGTCTGATGCGATCGGGATTAAGTGCTCTATAAAATCAGGATGTTGAACTGCTAGTTCCCATGCGATTTGTCCTCCTAATGAACCTCCTATCACAGCAAAAAGACGCTCAATATTTAAATAGTCTATAACTTCTTTCTGTACCCGAGCGATATCACTATTGTTGAACTGCTTGTAATCCTCAATAAGATTACTATTATAAAAACCATTACCCGGAATATCTATTGCGAGTACCGTAACATCATTTAAATCTATGGCTTTCCCTTTACCAATAAGATGATTCCACCACCCGTTTTCTCCTGCAACGGTAGAATTACCTGTTAAGGCGTGATTTATCAGAACAACAGGAGCCGTACCCAATGGTAAACCAAATAATTGATAGGTAACATCCAGCTTACAAGAGTACCCTGTATGGGTCTTAAAATTTGAAATTTGAAATTTCCTTAGTACCATAGAAATATTTTAAAAAAGGTGGGAACCCTATATAAAAAAGCAGTCCCCACCACCTTAACTAAGATTTACACTAATACACTCTTGTCTACTTTTGCAAAAGCGGCTACGAGATCTTCCTTAAGATCTTCTATATCTTCAAGTCCTACAGATAATCTAATCAGATCATTTGTAACCCCTGTACTCTCCTGTTCTTGGGCATTGAGCTGCTGGTGTGTTGTACTTGCAGGATGAATTATTAAAGATTTACTATCTCCTATATTAGCCAGTAGCGAGAACAATTGTGTTTCATTTGCAATCGTTTTTGCACTTTCAAAACCACCTTTTACCCCAAAGGTTACAATACCGCTCTGTCCTTCTGGCAAGTACACATCTGTTAGATGTTTATAAGCACTTGTTTCAAGCCCAGGATAGTTTACCCAAGCAACTTCGTCTCTGGTTTGTAACCATTGAGCCAGCGCCAGTGCGTTTTCTGAATGTTTCTTTACTCGTATTTCTAGGGTTTCTAATCCTTGTAAGATTTGGAAAGCGTTAAACGGACTTAAGGCCGCTCCGTGATCTCTTAATCCTTCAATACGCACCTTTGCGATAAAAGCCGCTTCTGCCAAGGCATCGTGGTAAACTAGCCCGTGGTATCCAGGAGAAGGCTCAGTAAATTCTGGAAATTTACCACTACTCCAATCAAAGGTTCCTGCATCTATAATAACACCTCCTAGAGCTGTTCCGTTTCCGTTAATGTATTTAGTGAGTGAGTGAATTACAATATTTGCGCCGTGCTTGATAGGGTTGAGCAAGGCAGGCGTTGCCACGGTGTTGTCTACAATTAATGGGACTTTGTACGCTTTCGCGAAAGCGGAAATACCCTTAATATCTAATACATCTAACTTAGGATTTCCCAGAGACTCTATAAAAAATGCTCTCGTGTTTTCCTGTGCTGCCTTTTGAAAATTCTCAGGATCTGAAGGATCAACAAATGTGGTGGTAATCCCGAAACGAGGAAGCGTTACACTCAATAAATTGTAGGTTCCTCCATATAAGCTAGAAGAAGCAACGATATGATCTCCAGCTTTTAATAAAGTAAGCAAAGTTGTATTGATTGCTGCCGTTCCAGAAGCCGTAACCACAGCCGCAAGACCACCTTCTATCTCCGTAAGGCGCTTCTCAAGAATATCATTTGTAGGGTTGTTGAGACGGGTGTAAATAAACCCTGGCTCTGAGAGGTTAAAAAGGTTTGCCGCATGATCTGCATCTTTAAATACATAGGCCGTACTTTGGTAAATAGGTACTGCCCTGGTACCTCCGTTTGATTGGTAATCGTGTCCTGCGTGCAACGCTTTTGTTGCTAATTTTTGTGTACTCATTTTTCTTGTTTTTGAGTTTAATAGATTCCCTATCACTTCGTGTGAAAGGATTAAAAACAAAAGCCAAACATTCCGCTTGCGCGAAATACCTAAAAGAAAAATATTATAAGAAAAACATAAGCACGTATTTGTATAATACTTGCCTAATGTTATCTATCGCTACTCCCAAAAATGACTGGTCATAAGCGTAGAACGTAGCACCTTCTTTCTAAGTGAAAGGGTTGCTAAGGCTTCAACGGGTCTAATCCCTCTGCCTTTCTTGATAACATTTCAATAAGTTGTTGAACTTTGTGAGTACAAATATTGCAAATTAAAATAGTAATTCGCAAATTTTTTTAGAAAAATTTTCTAAATAATTAAAATAATATATTATAATTATAAAATATATTCGGTTATATTTAAATAGTTGAGAAAATTTATCTTAAAATAATACCCTATAGAAAGTTTCTTACAACGAAGAGAGGTGTAAACCACACTCTCTATTTTCAAAAATCTTTGTAGGATCAAAATAGCTCAATTCGTTGGGTAAATCGTATGTATCCAGATACGACTGAAGCGCCTCTTTAGAATACTTGTAAAAAGGGCTTACTTTTAAAATATTACTTTGCGACTTACTGAAGATCCCTAACCCTTTTCTAAATTCTGTTTGATCTTGTCTAATATTCGTAAACCATACATCTGGTTTGTGTTCTTGAAAAGCGATTTTTAATGGTTCTATCTTCACTAAATCTGTAAAGGCTTGATGTCCCTTTTCGTTTGCCATGTAATTACCTAAACTTGCGTCAATATAGCCCCTTGTAAACTTGGGGGTATATATCTTTAGGTTTAAATCCAGTTGATTTCTGAGGGCAACAGCATATGCATAGGTAGCATTAAGGTTATAGCCACTATCCCCCCATATTACTTGAATATCAGGCTTCTCATTACTTAACGCATGCAACAATGAAGCGCTGTAAGGCCCAAAATTAGTTGTGACTATTGGGGTTTTACATTTGGAAAGCACCCATTTGATAATTTCTTCGGGTGACGCTTTATCAAACTGTTGGTTGAGTTCTTCAATAGAATACTTTATCATAAAAGAATTTAAGGGTCAAAAATAATATAATTTTAATACCCTAGTAAGTCACTAGGTTAATAGTTTATTAAAAAATATAGGATCATTGTTCAGATGTTTTAGATTACCTATTTTTGTAGGGTTCTAACGAGGAAAGATTTGACTGCTTGCAACCTCCATAAAAAATGGCTAAAATTATTCGCTAGACTTTAACAATATCTCGCGTTATGTTTTTGCTCCGTTCTCGTCAAATCTGACTTCAAAACAAAAACTTGTTAATGGCATATTTATTTACCTCAGAGTCCGTTTCTGAAGGGCACCCAGATAAAGTAGCAGACCAAATTAGTGATGCTCTTATTGATAACTTCCTAGCTTTTGATCCAGAATCTAAAGTAGCTTGTGAAACACTAGTTACTACCGGACAAGTAGTTCTTGCAGGAGAAGTAAAGAGTAATACCTACCTAGACGTTCAAAAAATTGCTCGTGAGACTATTAACAAAATAGGATATACAAAAAGCGAGTATATGTTTGATGGCAACTCGTGTGGCGTCTTATCTGCCATACACGAGCAGTCTGACGACATTAACCGAGGTGTAGATAGAGCGTCTAAAGAAGAGCAGGGAGCCGGTGATCAAGGAATGATGTTTGGCTACGCTACAAGAGAAACCGAAGACTATATGCCTCTGGCATTAGATCTTTCGCATAAATTATTAATAGAGCTTGCTGCACTGCGCCGCGAAAATAAAGATATCACCTATTTGCGTCCAGACTCTAAAAGTCAAGTTACTATAGAGTACAGCGATGACAACATACCCCAACGTATTGATGCTATCGTAGTATCTACACAGCACGACGACTTTGATCAAGATGAGGCAATGCTTGCCAAAATACGTAAGGATATTGTAGAGATATTGATCCCTCGACTTATTGCCAAATTACCTACTAGAGTAGCATCACTTTTTAATGACAATATCAAGTATCACATAAACCCAACAGGAAAGTTTGTCATAGGTGGTCCTCACGGAGATACAGGACTTACAGGTCGTAAAATAATTGTGGATACCTATGGTGGAAAAGGCGCTCACGGTGGTGGTGCATTCTCAGGAAAGGATCCTTCTAAGGTAGACCGCTCTGCCGCCTATGCTACAAGACATATTGCCAAGAACTTAGTCGCTGCTGGAGTGGCAGATGAGATACTCGTTCAAGTATCCTATGCGATTGGTGTGGTAGAACCTATGGGGATTTTTGTAGACACTTACGGAACCTCAAAAGTTGCTATGAAAGATGGTGAGATCGCTCAAAAAGTAACTGAAATTTTTGATATGCGTCCAGCAGCTATCGAGTCTAGACTAAAACTTAGGTCTCCTATGTATAGTGAAACAGCCGCTTATGGACATATGGGAAGAAAGAACGAAACTATTACCAAAACTTTTGAACGCCTAGATGGAACCACAAAAGATGTAGCCGTAGAATTATTCACATGGGAGAAACTAGATTACTTAGACAAAGTTAAAAAGCATTTTAATTTATAAAAATGCCTTTTTTAGAATAAATAAAACCTCAACGCTATGTTGAGGTTTTATTGTTTACGACTAATTGAATTGTATAAAATCTACCTCAAAAGTATATGATGTCGCTTGCTTTGTATTTGAAATAAAACCGAGTCGTATGATTTTTGCCAAATCATCTGTATCTGGTGTGCCCTGCATTTTCCTGCCAAGGCGATACTTCCCGAAGTCTCGCAATGTGTAGGTTACCTTTGCCCATTCTCCATTAGTAATCGGTAAATTAGTTTTATAGTTAGGATACCAGAATCTTCTGTATTTGTTGAGGGTGAAAGCAAAATCTTGCCCAGTAGATCGATATCTAATAGTTACTGTATGATAGTCGGACAAATTGAAAGTAGCATATGGTGTGCGTAATGAGGCAAATCCTCCATTATTTTCTAGGGACACCTCTCCAGATAAAATAAAGCTGTTTTCTGTTACTTGCAGTTCTCCTGTAGACAAACCTCCCATTACACCATCCAAAACAACGAACCAGTCATTACATTTTCCACAAGACGTTCCAAAATCAAAAGAAAGAGTAGTCACCATTAATGGCAGTGCTAGCAATGCTACAAAATATTTCATAGCTTTTTATTTTAAAGATACGCTTTATCGTTTCACTCTCCTAATCGTCGTGAATCTTGCAGGCTCGATTTCGCGAAAGCGTACTTACTCTATTTCCAGAACTTTTAACCTTTTTCTGTAATACCTGTCAATAAAAAATTGAACGACAAATAACAGCATAAAAAAGAATCTTGAGAAATGCCACGATGAGCTAAAAATAGCAGCAACTAGCCAAACGATCAAAACATTCCACCCTCTGCTGCGCAGCCATTTATATTGTAAAGAATCGAAACCTGTTTTACCTTCTTCTTTACGATATACAAATCTGGAAATCAATAAATTTAGAATCGCTATAAGCGATAGATTGAGACAGTAAAAAGTAAAAGGACCCGCCAAATCAAACCCATTTACAAACATAGCAGTAGAAAAAGGAAGGAGTACAATTGCTAATAAAAAAAATGTATTAAGCCATAACAAACCCCCGGTTACATTGCTTACATATTTAAATACCTTAAGATGTCCTATCCAGTATAGTGCACTCACCATAAAACTTACAAACAGCCCTATAAAATCAGGAATACGACGGGTCATAACTAGACCAAAATCACTCTCGCTTAACTCTTTTATTGTAGGTACACCAACCTCAAGAATAAGCAATGTCATTACTATTGAAAATACCGCGTCAGAAAAATTAATTACTCTATTCTTGTCGTAAAGTTGTTCTGTCATACTTCTAAAATAGCACAAAAAAATAAAAGCGACCTCATCATTTTGAAATCGCTTTTTAAACTATTGTTCTTTTAATGGTGTTAGACTTACAGATTGTACTTGGTAGAGAACATTACAATACGTGGCTGGACAAAATACTCTGTATTAGAAATACGTATATCATTAACGTTATTTTGGGAAATGACATCTACGTCAAAAAGGTTTGTTGCCTTCACACTAAACTCCCATTTACTATCTGGCTTTTGATAAAATAAAGCAGCTTCTAAAAACTGGTAGGTATTATCTATATCTGTAGTATCATCATCATCATCATAATTAAAATACTCCCAATCTGCCGTAAAGGTAAATCCTTTTCCAAATGCCCACTCAAAGTTTGCAAATGGTCTATCAGTGAAAAATGTTCTAGAAATCCCATTGTCAGACTGAGTAATAACTCTTCTATAACCAACTTCTAAATTAGGTGCTTCTTTAAAATTCGTTGCAAAGCTTGCTCTATAATTCTGTGTGAAATTCTCGGTTTGCCTATCTATACCGTTAATTATATTATTTAGGTTACTATACGAAAGGTTTCCACTTAAATTAAGTTTCCACTTCTTAAAGTTCTTACTAAAACGGCCATTTGCACTAAGCGTCTCATCCACAAAATTTGTGTTATTAATGGGACTTGAGATCTGATTGATCCCTTGAAAGAATCCTACCGTTTTTATTGGATCTATACGTCGACTATAATTTACACCTCCAAAAAAGTTCGTAAAACTAAACATACTAAAGCTAAAGTAGTTTGCACTTATATTATGATATATAGCATTTTCCAAATCTCTATTTCCTTGGAAAAGACTATTAAAATTATTGAAGATAAGTCCCTCAGCAAAATTGGTTACATCTGTGTATTGAGCTGTCATTTGATAGTTAAATCTCAAACTCTGGCTTTGACCAAATTGCACATTCACAAACAAATCTGGAAGTGCTAGCCATTTATCATCTTCTGTTGTACTCCCTTGCTGTGTACTTTCTGTTCTAAAATTATGCAGCGTAAGTCCAGGTGTCCAAGTTACTTTTCCTGTTTTTACTTTATAATGCAATCCTAAGAAAACATCGCTAAAATGAAACTTAACCCCATTACGCAGTGATTGCACTTCTCCCGTAGTATCATCTGCTAGTGACTCATCTAAACGATCTCTTGAACCTTCAAAGATCTCGAATATACCCGAGTCAAAATGTTGCCTGCTTTGTGTCGTACCTAAGGTGAAATTAAGATTGCTCTTTTTATTAAGCACCCAGTAGTAGTCTAGCTTTGCATCCGTCTTATTGGTACGTATTATTTTTTCTTGATCCAGAGCAAATAACTCACCTGCGGCAACTTGATTTAACGGTATTGTGCTCGTAAATGGTTGATCACTCAGTAGAGCTTGATAGAATGGATTTTCATTTTGAAAAAGATGCTGCGCCTCCAATGCAAAAATATTATTCTCGTTTAATGTATAATACGCTTGTAGATTTTGATTAATTGAATAGGGCGTGTTTTCCTTATCCTGATCTACAATATCTGTGACAACCTCCTCATCCTCTAACGTAATAGAAACACCATCTGAAAATTCAGTTTGCCTAGTAGTTTTTGCAAGGATATCATAGTCAATCTGCAAGCTTGTAGTAGGTTTGTAAACAGAACTAAATTTGGCCATTGCCAACCTATTTCGTTGGGCACTAGACTCATTAAATTCCTGAGTAAATCCTTGGTTAATAAAAGTATTTAAAGATTCGTTTACAAAATCCGTACGATTATCACTTAAAATGGTAAACCCGCTAAGATCCCATTTAGGAGAAGCGGCATAAGTAAAGTTTGTAGCTAGAAATTCTGCCTCAATATTTGCAGCTCTATTATTCTGTGTAGTTAAGAAGCTTAGACCACTTTCTGATACATTAAAAGATGTACCTCCTCTACTATTAAAACCTCTAAAGCCTCCTGTAAAGTTAAAATAGTCTCTAAAAGTAAAAGGCACATCACCAGTATTATTAAAATCTGCGATTACGTTTATACTTCCTTTAGGACTGTAATAAAACAGCTTGGGATTTCCTCTATATCTAGTTTCTTCACCATATCCTAATCCCGCATTTACCTCTCCAAACCAAAAATTTTCTTTTCCTTCTTTAAGCCTTAAATTAATTGCAATATTATCTTGGTCATTCCCTAAACCACGCATTTGAGAAACTTCATTATAGTTGCGCAACACTTCTACTTTCTTTACTGCGTCTGCAGGAATATTTTGAGTTGCCAGCTTGCTGTCTCCATCAAAGAAGTCCTTTCCTTCTATCATCACTTTGGAAACTGTTTTACCGTCTACCTCTATTTCTCCATCATCATTAAGCTCCACACCGGGAAGTTTTTCGATCACGTCTCCAAGTTTTTTTTCTGTACCATTTGTAAAGCTATCTGCATTATAAACAATAGTATCGCCTTTTACAGTTACTGGCATTTCATACACTAATTCTACATTGTCTAATAAATTAGGATCTTGTACTAACACAAAATCTTTTACATCATCTGTAGATTCATCGGTAACAGTATACTCCTGTACAGCAGATTTGAGACCTAAAAAACTTACTTTGAGCTCATATGTCTTGTTTCTAGTGAGATCTAGTTTAAACCTTCCTTCTTGATCCGTAATTCCATATCCTTCTAAAGCACCAGCTGCTACATCTGTAGCAATAATATTTGCCAGTTCTAATGGATTCCCAATACTATCTTTTACCGTCCCTGTTAACTCTATAGTTTGAGCAATAATCGTTAAGGGCAATGCGCATAGCACTACCGTGAAAAGTTGTTTCAAATTCATCTTGAATTTATTTGGTTGTTAGTTGTGATTTGATGTTATGCTTTCGCGAAAGCGCATACATTCTTAGCCTCCAAAGCGACCACCTCTTCCGCCTCCTCGACGTCCTCCACCGTAGCGTTCTGCCATTTCCTTTGCTTTTTCCTCTATGGTTTTTGCATACTCTTCACGTGATATTTCCTTCCCTTTTGTGGGAGCTTCTATAATGATTTCTTCCTGAGGGTTAAGAACCACCTTCGTACAAAGCATTGTGGTGTTATTAGTACTAAGCTCTAAGATTAATCCTGGTAGCCCACCAAATTCGTCTGGACCATGGCTAGCGGGAATCATAGGTGTATACCATGCAACAATGGTTTCTGTCTTAGGCTCTTCTTTTTCTGGCGCTTGATCCTCAGTCGCCGTACTATCTTTCTCTGTAGTATTTCTTCGATCTCCGCCTCTACCTCTTCTGCCTAATCTACTCCATAAATTCTGTTCTATATCTCTAGTGGCAACAGCTTTAAATACTGGATACTGACCTATCATTTTACTTTCTTTAACCAGTTCCCACTCCATATTATTGAGAGTATCTTTCACAAGGAAAGTTTTTCCAAACATATTATTCTCCCGCGCATAAGCATTATCTACCACATTTCTATAAATACCTCCTTGAACAAAACTTCCTCCAAAACGACCACCACCAGGTCCTCCAGTAGGCGCAGCTAAAGCCTCTTCTTCTTTATAAAAAGACTCATTTTTTGTAAAAGTTAGGGTATACTCCTTCTCAAGAAAATTTTTCATGCGCGCCATAATTTCTTTTTTGCGCTGTTCACTCATTTGTTGCCCACCCCTATTAAAACGAGATATATCTATCGTTGTTTTTGTTTGGTAGGTGGCAACACCTGATATTTCTTGTGCTAAAAGTTGATTAATACCTAGAACACTCACTGCCAGTGCTAGAGCCCATTTTACTAAAGTCGTCATGAGGTATAGATTGTTTATGATATTATGTTAGACTTTAAAAGTAGTCCATAGTTTAACACTAATCTATATTTTTAGAATATTTTAGGAAACTTCCTACTAAGATTAACCACCTATTTTAATAGAGAACGAGTTGCCATCACCTTTTTTACGGCCACCACTGTAGCGCTCCATCATCTCCTTTGCCTTATCTTCTGATATTTTTTGATACTCTTCTCCTCCAACAGGTTTTCCCTTAGTAGGCTCTTCTATCACAACTTCTTCTTGCGGGTTAAGAACCACTTTCGTACACATTAGAGAGAATTTCCCATCATTTACTTCCAGCACTAGTCCTGGTAACCCCCAGTATTGATCTGGGCCGTGTTGTACAGGAATATCTAAGGTGTACCAAGCGGTGGTTGTTTTCATCTTTTTCTCCTTGGTTTCTTCTCCATCTTCAGTCATAGACCAGTTTTCTACCTCTTCTTCATATACCGCCTTAAAGCACGTATACTGCCCTATATTTTTGATCTCCTTTACAAGCTTCCAATCTCTCTTTTTAATACTGTCTTTTACTAAAAAAGTTTTTCCCATTAGATCGGTCTCATTGGTATAGCGCAGCTCATCTAAATTACGGTAATTGATATCCTTACTTTGTGATATCACTATGCTCATCCCTCCTGCTGCCGGCGCTGGCGGGGCTATACCTCCTTCATCTTCTGTATAGATAGATTCTGACCCTTTGAATTTTAGGGTATAGGTCTTCTGGAATTGCTTTTTAAGTTGTTCCTGTATTTGCTTTTGCATAGCGCTATCCATTCCCTCACTCAATTTTAAATCTACAGATCGTTGTGATTGATAGGTCGCAATGCCTGATAAGTCTTGAGAGTACACTTTCGCGAAAGCACACATAATTATGAACACAAATAGATTTTTCATTTTGTTTAAGTTTAGTTTTTTGTTTCTCTTAATTCGTATTTTTTCTCTAATTCATTCATCCTATCAGCAAGTTCTTTGAGTTTAGGACTTTCTTGTAATTCTTTTAAAACATCGGTTAAGGTATCACCTATTGCTACAAAATTTACGTCTTGTATTGCATCAACCGTATTATCATCTTGAGGGTTTATTTTAAAACTATACGCCACTTTCACCTTTTCTCCATTGTCAGTTGTAATATAAACAGATTCCTGTAAATCCATACTATGGTCTAACTTTACCATAGCTTCTGATAATTTAAGCTTCAATATTTTCATATCTGCTTTTGTAATTAACACATCTTGCTCTTGCAGCTTTTCAAGTTTTGTACTGAGCTTTTGTAATACTTCTTTAAGTTCTACTAATTTTTCTTCTGAAATAACAGTATTTTCTTGTTGAGTTGCGTTTTGTCCCATTGTAATGGTGGTCATACAAATTAGGATAAAAGTGATCATCGTTTTCATAATTGTTTGTTTTAAATGAATCTTATTTTTTTGAACAGTACAAATATGAAATCTATTTACCAGCATCTATGTTAACCAACGTTAACGTATGTTAACCGATTTGTTTTACAGGGGTTTAAGTCACATCTTTGACCTATGAAGAAGCAACAATACAGAGCAATTATATACTTTATAGGGGTCGTTGTCGGTATTACTCTAGCAACACAAGTATATTGGAATTACAAAAATTACCAAGAAGGAAAAGCTCAGCTCGTAAGGGATGTGCAAACGGTTCTAGATAAATCTTTAGATGATTACTATAAAGAAAAGGCTACTCAAAACACCAGAGGCTTCTTAAACAGTTCTCATAACCAGACCAACGTTCCAGAAATTATTGATTTTCATAATCTCAGACAGCGTTTAGATAGTTCTAGGTTTCAACTTCAATCTATATTTATTGAAGATACTCCAGAGACGAATCAAGTTATTTCCATAAGTGGCACAGATGCCGAAGTTGATAGTATTATGGGTACCATAAATATGGATGATGTAACAAACTACAGTAAGATTATAGAAAAAAAAGGAGAAGGATCAAGAAGAACATCATTTAAAGTTACTGGTGAAAATCCAAAATTTGTAGATAGCATAACAAATAGAATTAAAAACAATATCCGTTTTCCAAAACCTACAAAAAATGAGCAATATCTCTGGTTTAAAGAAGACTCTTTAAGATTTAAGGCATTACAAAACCTAACCACTAGCATCGTCCTATCATTTGATGATGACCGTATAGATATGCCCGTTTTAGACAGCCTTGTAAGTGAAGAATTATTAAGAAAAAATATAAAGGATCTAAATCACGGCCTAGCCTATAATCATAGAAATAAAGACAGTTTACGATTAGAGCAATATGAAATAGTCGTGCAATCCAAATCTCCTTTACTACCGCGAGAAAGTTCAATAGGTATAGGTTTTAACAATCTCCCTAGTCTTGTATTTAAAAGAAATTTGTTAGGCATCTTACTATCTGTCATTTTAGTAGGTACGATCATTTGTGCGCTGTTGTATCTTCTAAAAATTATCCAAGAACAGAAACAACTGGCTGAAATTAAGAATGACTTTATAAGCAATATTACACACGAGTTCAAAACACCCATCGCAACCATAGGGGTCGCGATGGAAAGTATCCAGCACTTCAATAACAATAATGATCCTGAGAAGACCAAGAAGTATGTAGATATGAGTTCGCAGCAAGTGAGCAAACTCAATACCATGGTAGAAAAGCTTTTAGAAACTGCTACCTTAGATAGCCAAGCGCTGGAACTCAACAAGCAAGAAACGAACATACACGATCTTGTAGAAAGTATCCAACAAAAATATAGCAGCACTCAGGATAAGAAAGTCACTTTTTCTAGTGACAGTGATCAAATGTGGTTGCCGCTTGACGCATTTCACATAGAAAATGCGTTAGATAACATTGTAGACAACGCTATTAAATATGGGGGTGATCAAATAAATATTGCCTGCGCGAAAGCAAAAAACGGTATTCAGATTACCATAGCAGATAATGGTAACAACTTATTAAAATCGCAAGCAACGCAAATTTTCGAAAAATTTTATCGCGTGCCCAAAGGGAATACGCATAACGTAAAAGGATTTGGCATTGGGTTGTATTATACCAAAACGATTATCGAAAAACATGAGGGCAGCATCACCGTAACCACAAATCCAACCACCTTCAAAATTGTATTGCCATATGTCTAAAATTAAAATACTCCTCGCCGAAGATGAACCTGCATTAGGTCAGATTGTAAAGGAAAGTCTAGAAACGCGCGATTTTGATGTAACGCTGTGTCCCGATGGTGAGATGGCTTTAAAAGAATATGAGGCAAACGCGCCTTCTATTCTAGTACTTGATGTAATGATGCCTAAAAAAGATGGTTTTACACTTGCCAAAGAAATTAGAGCACAAGACGACACGATTCCTATTATTTTCCTCACGGCAAAATCCCAGCCTGCAGATGTGGTAGAAGGATTTAGTATAGGCGGTAACGACTACTTAAAGAAACCCTTTAGTATTGAGGAGTTGATTGCTAGAATTAACAACTTGCTCAATCGCAGCCTAGAACAAAAGAATGCACAGCAACTCGCCATAGGAAAATACACTTTTGATTTTCCTAAGCAATTGCTACACTTAGACAAAGAAACCCAAAACCTTACCCATCGAGAGGCCCATCTGTTATTCCACTTAGTTAAAAACAAAAACCAAGTGCTCGATCGCTCGATGATTCTTAAAAAATTGTGGGGAGACGACGACTTTTTTAGTGGACGCAGTATGGATGTTTTTATCACGAAGCTACGTAAGAAACTTAAAGAAGATTCGAATATTTCAATAGTAAATGTGAGAGGGTTTGGGTATAAGTTGATATGTTAGAATCCCGCTTTCGCGAAAGCGTACGAACACTTTCATAAAAACGGGATGTAAAATTGTATACTAACTTTTATAAATCTAGACGTAATCCTAAGGAAACATTATTGGCATCGCCTAGACTCGCAGTATTAAAAGAAGACGTCAGATCATACTTCCCATACAAACTAAGATCTCCTGTAACGCGCACATAGCTACTTAATCCAAAAACAAAGTTATCACCTCCAAAATCTTGTCTGTTTTTGACTTTAACGCGTTCGCCGTTCTCGCGATATTTAAGCTTTTGTTGGGTTCCTAAGCGCACACCTCCATACACACCTACTCCCATTCTAAACTTCCCTCCTATTCTGTAACGCACATAGTCTTCTCCTTGTTCTTTCTTCCATCCACCAAATTCCAAGTGTAACGGGATTACTAGGTTTGTGGTTCTTAACTGCGCTTTCCGTAGTTCTACAGGAAATTCTTGTAAAGAACTTTGATCGTTATCTACCACTAGGGTTTCGTTTCTCTTAAAAGCAACTTTATTAGATTGTATAGACCATCCATACTTAAACTGTAGTGCACCAGAGTTTTTAAATACTCTTGTTTTCCAGGCGTGGCCAAACTCAAAGAAACGAGAACCTCCAATTGTAAAGTCGTCACCTATCTCTCCATGATCGCTTACCACATTGTTTAAACCTGTGGCAATTACCGTTTCTCCGTAGGTGCGTCTATCATATTGTCTCTTAACAGATTTATTACTCTTATAGGCTACCCCAAAGACTCTATTACCCTCACCATCCTCATTTCCAAAACCAATTTCTAAGCTAGAAGGCGTATCTGGGGCCATATAGCCCGTTCTCTCCACCAGCGCGATTTGATTATCTATAATCGCTAGTTGATTTTCAATATTAAGGGCTACTTCTTGAGCCGCGGCTTTTTTGAGAGTTTCTGTTTCCTCCTCCGTTCGTCCTAATTTTTCTGAGTCCTTTATAATGCGACTCACTCTATACTTTAAGGTGTTTTTCCATTGCTCTTCTACAAGTTCTCTCTTCCCTTTTAGATAAGCAATCTGTTCTTGCTTATCTACCTCAACTTTGGCTCTATTTTCTTCCAAAGCTTCCTTTCCTTCACGGATTCTTCGCTCTTCTTTTGTCTCAGCACCATCTACTTGAGCGTGTACATTTTGGGCAAAGATTACCAATGTTGCCGCAAGGGCAATTTTAATAATTGTGTTCATAATAGTTTGATTTTTGTAGCCTTTATTCGTGCTTTGACAAGCTCAGCATAAACTCCAGCATATTGATGAATAGCTTAATTATCCTTATTTGCAACTGCATCAACCGCTTTCCCAACTTCTTGTTTTAAAGCTCTAAAAATTTTGTCTTTAAAACGCTCAGGGTCTACCTCTGCCTCTACGTCTAGAAGCAGCGCATTTGCATCTATGGTTATATTTCCTTTGTTTAGTAATTGATCACTTATAATATTTCTTTGTGCATTGGACAACAATGCCTCTATTTCTTGATCAGTTACCAGTTCTTGATTTTCAATCTGCGCAACCGCTTCAGCGTTTTTTTGCAGCTTGATATCTTTTAAAATAGGGCTTTCCTTAAATTGATTTATACCTATTTGACCATCCTGCTGCCCATTTTTAGTATTAGATTTTTCCGTGCCATCGGAAGTAGCAACCCCTTCCGTAAAGTTGCTACTCATTACAGGTAACTGCTTTCTTTCTGTCTTTCTCTTTTGAGTTGTTTTTGTCTCTTCTCCTTTTTGAGTATTTGTACTCTTAGGTGTTTCTACTTGTACTAGTTGTTCTTGTTGTGCTTGGGGCTCTAATGCTGGTACGTTAGGTTTCTTACTATTTTCCTTAATCATTTCTTGTTTCTCCGTCTTTTCTGGCGCTATCACTATAGGTCCTGCATCTGTTGTATCATTTTGTAGGAATACAGCCGTAATACCTACTCCAATAATAAAACTGGCAGCGATAGACATCCACAAGACACGCTTGCTCTTTTTCTTCCCTTGCTGCATTTCTAACTGCCCAGAGATACGCTCCCATCCTGCCGCGCTAGGATTTATACGACGCTCTTCTAGCTGCCCTTTTATATGGTCTTCAAACTTAATCGGTGCCATTGCTTAATTTATTTTCTTCTTTTAATTTTCCTTGTAGCATCTTACGTGCTTTAAAAAGTTGTGATTTTGAGGTGCTGACTGAAATTCCCAACTCGTCTGCAATTTCTTGATGCTTATATCCTTCTATCGCATACATTACAAAAACCACTTTATATCCTGCAGGTAACTCATCTATAAGCTGTTGTATATGATTTACTTCCAACTCGCTTTTAATGTTATTTACTGTGTCTTCTGGCAAGAAGTTTCCATCTTCAGAAAAGTGTAATTTTTTCATACCTCTCAAGTAAGAAAGACTTTCTCTCACCATAATCCTTCGTATCCATCCTTCAAAACTTCCAGCTCCTTTATAATTCTCCAAATGTGTAAACACTTTAAGAAAGCCATTACACATTGCCTCTTCTGCCTGATAAACGTCTTTCACATAATAACGACATACACTCAACATCTTAGGCGCGTGCAACTCATACAGCCGTCGCTGTGCAGCACGATCTGCTTTGATCGCCTTTTTAATGAGCTGTTTTTCGTTATTAAATTGTATGACTTTCATACTTCTCTAGATGGTTTCTATTTACAAAGACGCAAAAGAATTCAAAAAGGTTGTCTCGAGTATGAAAAAAAGTGAAATTATTTTCCCTTGTACTTCATAGGAAGGTATACAACCTTTTTTGTTTCGAAGAAATCTTCTTTATAATAAGTGGTTAGTGGGAATATTTCGGCTGTGGTGTAGGTTGCTAATTCTTCACTTAAATCTCCACCCTTAAGATACAGAATTCCGTTTTTACGATCGTGAATACTTTTCTTTTTAATATGTCCTCGCACCCATCTCACAAAAGTTTCCATCTGTGCTACCGCGCGACTTACAATAAAATCATATTGACCTGGTACGTTCTCTACTCGATCATTTGTTGCCTTAACATTGGTAAGACCTAAACCTTCTACCACTTCATTTACTACTCGAATCTTCTTACCAATACTATCTACAAGATGAAATTGTGTTTCCGGAAAAAGAATAGCAAGTGGAATTCCTGGAAAGCCACCTCCTGTTCCTACGTCCATCACTTCAGATCCTGGTAAAAACTCCTGAACTTTTGCAATCCCTAAAGAATGAAGCACGTGGCGCATGTAGATCTCATCTATGTCTTTACGACTTACCACATTGATTTTGAGGTTCCAATCGTTGTATAGTTCTTCTAACTTTGCGAATTGCTCTATTTGCGTTTCGGTAAGATTAGGAAAGTATTGTGTGATGATATCCATAGGTTGTCAAAATCTTGTGCAAAAATACCTAATTTATAGGTGTTAATTTTAGGCAGTGACATGTGATTGGATAATTTTTATTGTTACTTTTACGTTTTCGCGAAAGCGGTATACCTAATATGGAGAAATACAGATATCAAGTATTCTCTTTATGAAAAAGACATATGGAATCTACAATAAAATTCTCTCGTACAGATTCGGCTAAATTTTTCCGAACGCTTAACAAGCGAGTAAACTCATACTTTAAAGACAATAATATAAAGCGCACAGGAAACTGGAAGTTACATCTCAAAGCGATTGTGATGTTCTCTATTTACCTAGTACCGTATTTCTTATTCTTAACGCTAGATATGCCAGGATGGCTACAATTTTTGCTCACGGTATTGATGGGAGTAGGAATGGCAGGTGTAGGAATGAACGTGATGCACGATGGTAATCACGGCTCTTTTTCTAGTAAGAAATGGGTAAACAAGTTAATGGGCAGTAGTATTTATATCCTTGCGGGAAATGTATACAACTGGCAAGTACAGCATAACGTATTACACCATACCTACACAAACATACACGGTCACGATGAAGATATGGAAGCTGGTCGCGTACTGCGTTTTTCTAAACACGCTAAGTGGCACTGGATGCATAAATTCCAGCATTATTACTCGGTGTTCTTATACGGATTACTCACGTTTAACTGGGCGTTAACCACAGACTTCTTCCAGATGAAACGATATATGAAGCGCAAACTCTCGTATGGTAAATTACAAAGCCCTATCAAACAATGGAGCACCTTGTTGATTACAAAAGCTATTTATATGAGCATCTGGATTGTAATCCCGCTCATCTTTTTTAACATCGTTTGGTGGAAAGTACTATTAGGTTTCTTTATTATGCACTATACGGCTGGAGTGATCTTAAGTGTGATTTTTCAACTGGCACATATGGTAGAAGATGCACATATGCCACTTCCTGATGAGACGGGAACTATGAAAAATACGTGGGCGATTCACCAGTTATTTACGACAGTCAACTTTTCTACTAAAAACCGCATTATGAATTGGTTTTCTGGCGGTCTTAATCACCAAGTAGAACATCATATTTTTCCACACATTAGTCACGTGCACTACACGAAGATTAGTAAGATTGTGAGAGAAACCGCTAAGGAATTTAATCTTCCGTACAATGAATATAAGACAACACGCAAGGCATTAATGGCTCATTTTAATCATTTAAGAGAGATGGGTATGAAACCTGCAATGTCTGCATAAAATTGTTCATATTTTTAAGAATATCTCAAGCGCCAAATCTCTCTAAGATTTGGCGCTTTTAATTACCTTGCATTTTTAATTTACGAATTACAAAAGTAAACGCATCTTATGAGCACACTATCTACTCGAGTAACAAATATGGCAACCAGTGCCACACTTGCTATGGCAGCCAAGGCAAGAGAACTAAGAGCCGAAGGAAAAGACATTATAGGACTCAGTCTAGGAGAACCCGACTTTAATACGCCAGACTTTATTAAAGATGCGGCGATACAAGCCGTTAATGATAATTACAACTCCTACACTCCAGTAGATGGATATGCAGAGCTTAAAGATGCCATTATTACTAAGTTTAAAAGAGATAATAACCTAAGTTACAACACCTCGCAAATCGTAGTATCTACTGGCGCAAAGCAATCTCTGGCCAATGTTGCCCTTGTATCTCTTAATCCAGGAGACGAGGTAATCTTACCGTGTCCATACTGGGTAAGCTACAGTGATATTGTAAAAATAGCCGAAGGCGTTCCTGTAGAAGTAAAAACTTCTATCGATACAGATTTTAAAATGACTCCTGAGCAATTGGAGGCTGCTATCACCCCAAAAACAAAAATGTTATGGTACAGTTCACCTTGCAATCCATCGGGTTCTGTATACAGCAAAGAAGAGTTACGTGCCCTTGCAGATGTGCTGGCAAAGTATCCAGATATTATTGTGGTGAGTGATGAGATCTATGAGCATATTAACTATGTAGGTGGTCACGCGAGTATGGCGCAGTTTCCAGATATGTATGATCGTACGGTAACCGTTAACGGCGTTTCCAAAGCCTTTGCCATGACAGGATGGCGTGTAGGATACATAGGAGCACCTACCACGATCGCTCGAGCGTGTAACAAGATGCAAGGACAAATTACGAGCGGCACCAATTGTATTGCACAACGTGCAGTGATTACAGCCCTTGAGGCAGACCCAAGTGTGGTGCAATATATGATAGACGAGTTTAAAAGCAGACGTACTTTAATCCTTAACCTTCTCAATGATATTCCAGGATTTAAGTGCAACGAGCCAGACGGTGCCTTTTATGTCTTTCCAGACGTGACGGCTTTCTTTGGCAAAACCTTAAACGGCGTTACCATTAACAACGCCTCAGATTTTGCCCTGTATATTCTAGAACAGGCCAATGTCGCTACTGTAACCGGTGATGCCTTTGGAAACGGAAACTCTATACGTATCTCCTATGCTGCCAGTGTAGAAAATATAAAAGAAGCGTGTGCCCGTATTAAGGAAGCCGTTTCTTAAGAATAGTACGCTTTCGCGAAAATGTAAAAAGCCTTCTCAAATTGGGAAGGCTTTTGTATTTTAACCGCAACGTCATGCTGAACTCGTTTCAGCATCTCACTAGCTTGATTGTGCAGAATAGCTTTATGAGACCCTGAAATAAATTCAGGGTGACGAGTTCATTAATTATTTGCTACCTTCAACTTATAATGAACAAGAAAACCATCCTAACCATATTACTCATAACAGGAATCCTCCTTTTGATTCCCTTAATCGCCATGCAATTCACATCAGAAGTTGTGTGGACACCTATGGATTTTGTGGTTGCTGGAGTGTTGCTTTTGAGTGCGGGTTTTGCAGGAGTGTATCTATGGAAAAAATTAGCACAAAGCTCCTATCGGTTGTACATCATTGCAGGATTGATACTCCTATTCGTATTGCTTTGGGCAGAACTGGCAGTGGGTATTTTCGGGAGTCCGCTGGCGGGAAGTTAATTAGAATTCAAGCCTGTGTCTGGTCGAGCGCAGTCGAGACCTTATACATAGTGCCCATACATGACCTCTCGACTGCGCTCGAGGTGACAAGTTCTTTTCCCAAAAAACTTAGTCGTAGAGATTGATCCTCCGTTTTTTATTGGCCGCAAATTCAGCTTTTAGGTCTAGTTGCAGCACCTTGCTATTATCCAGTTTCGGGACGAGGACCATCTTCATATCTGTAATATCAAAGAAACTGGTATATAAGGTACCTCCTTTTCTTCCTTTCTCCCATTCTCGCGCGGGTTGTACGGCGCCAGCCATCGTTTGTCCCACAGCCTTTAGATCAATCTGGGCGCCACTAGCTTCTAACTGCGCAATGCGATCTTCTATAGAGTCATAACGCGGGCACGGATGATTGCCTTCTTCTGGCGCATTAATTAAAAAATTGGTCGCCACTAGTGCGTTGCCATCCATCTCAATGATATGCTGCTTCCCATCTATCCACTCCACAATAACAGCATTTCCAGTAGCATCTCCCATCAAGAAATGACTCTGGTGTACGGCAAATTTATGTTGTTCCATCCAAGCCAGTGCTTCATCTACAGTGCTTACTTCAGATAGGATCGTATCTCCTATATTACCTTTGGTCCAACCATATCCTTCAGGCATTTTCTGGTTAGGCGTGACAGCTACATCAAAAAAGAAACCAGCACTATTGATACCGCCTTGCGCAAAGTCATTCCAACCATACCACATGCGAGCTAACTTTTTTCCTGAAGCTTTTTCTATCTGAATATAGGCTTCGGTATCCAGCCAAAAGTCTTCATTATTTACAGCATAGATTTTTCCTGTTTGGGCATCTACATAATACAATATAGAGCACGCGTGTCCACCCATAGCTCCTAGTAATAGGCAAACAATAAGCAAAGTCTTTAATAAATATTTCATACACACAAGATACTAGAAAAGCTCCTTTTAGAATGTTATCTTTAAGCCAAACTAATTAAAAAAGAAAGCGGTGTGGCTCATACTGCTTTCGCGAAAGCATATTTTTCATGAAAAAATTCCTATCCATTACCTTACTCACTTGCCTGCTAATAGCGTGCAAAACAGAGACCAAAGAAACCCAAGAAAATACCCAAGACGTGCTTCCCTTTACACAATTACTAGATAACTATTATGAAGATGGTCTTAAACTGAATCCCTTAAACGCCACAATGGCCGGAGATAATCGGTATAACGATCAATTTCCGGATGTACTTTCTGCGGCGTACAAAACGCAGGCAAAAGAACACTTTACAAACTACCAAGAGGCGCTCTCTAGTTATGATGACGCTTCTCTTTCTGACAGTGAGAAGCTAAGCAAAGCCATACTTACGTGGGATTGTGATGTGAATTTACAACTGCTAGAAAGCAAAAAAGACTTAATGCCTATGGATCAAATGTGGTCACCACATCTCATGATAGGACAGCTTGCAAGTGGTGCCAGTGCGCAACCGTTTAAAACAGCGAGCGACTATCGCAATTGGGCAAAACGTGTGGATGGCTATCTCACATGGCTCTCAAGTGCCGAAAAGAATATGCGACAAGGAATTGAGGAAGGCTATGTGCTCCCTAAGTCCTTAATCAAAAAAGTAATCCCGCAAATGCAGGCAATGACCGTGGCAGATGTAGAGCAACACCACTTCTATCAACCCATCGTGAATATGCCAGACGCAATTTCGGCAGAAGACAGACAAGCGATTACTGCAGAGTACAAAGCAATGATCACAGAAAAAATTATCCCAGCGCACCAGCGTATGGCAGACTTTTTTGCAGGTGACTATATGAAAGCTGGGCGCGATAGTTCTGGCTTTTCTGACCTACCTAATGGTAGTGAGTATTACGATTTTGCCATTAAGTATTTTACGACCACTACGATGAGCGCAAATGAGATTCACGAGTTAGGATTGAGCGAGGTAGCACGCATACGTAGTGAGATGGAAAAAGTAAAAAAACAAGTAGGCTTTACAGGAGATCTCAAAGCCTTTTTTGATCACGTGCGCACCAGTAAAGACCTCATGCCGTTTACAACGCCAGAAGAGGTAATTGCAAACTTTAACAAGATGCACGAGACCATGAAGCCTACGGTAAATGAACTGTTTAGCCTCCAGCCTAAAACACCTTTTGAGGTGCGCCAGACAGAGGCCTTTAGAGAAAAATCTGCCAGTGCAGAGTACAATCCAGGATCGCTGGATGGCACACGACCGGGTATTTTTTACACCCCTATTCCAGATGCTTCCAAGTACAATGTGTACTCAGATGAATCGCTGTTTTTACACGAAGCCATTCCTGGACATCACTTTCAGATCTCGCTTACGCAAGAAAGCGATGAGCTACCACAGTTTAGAAAAACCCTTTGGTACAGTGCTTACGGAGAAGGCTGGGCATTATACACAGAGAGTTTAGGGAAAGAATTAGGCCTCTATACAGATCCCTATCAATATTTTGGGATGTTAGGAGCAGAGATGCATCGCGCCGTGCGCCTTGTGGTAGATACGGGTATCCATACCAAAGGATGGAGCCGTGAGAAAGCCATAGCCTATTGTTTGGACAACGAGGCAGAAAGTAAAGCAGGTATCATTTCAGAAATTGAGCGATATATGGCCATGCCAGGACAAGCGCTATCTTATAAAATAGGCCAGCTTAAGATACGTGAACTGAGAGCTAAGGCAGAAAAGGAACTGGGAGACGCTTTTGACATTAGAGAGTTTCACAGAGAAGTGCTAGAAACAGGATGTATCCCACTAGCACTGTTAGAAGACAAAATAGACAACTGGATTGCTACTTCTAAATAAAAGTGTTGTTACGCTTTCGCGAAAGCAAAATTAAGATTCACGCTTTCGCAAAACGTCATGCTGAACTCGTTTCAGCATCGCACTAGAAAAACCAATTTTGCGAGGACAAGGATGTGATTCCCGCCTTCGCGGGAATTAAAAGAAGGATATATGAAAAAAAAGATATTACTACTAGGCTCCGGCGAACTGGGCAAAGAATTTGTAATCGCAGCACAAAGGCTGGGACAAACCGTTATCGCGGTAGACAGCTATGACCATGCGCCTGCAATGCAAGTGGCAGACGATCATGAAGTGATCAATATGCTAGATGGCAATGCACTAGATGCGCTGGTTGCAAAACATGCACCAGATTATATCGTACCAGAGATAGAAGCCATTCGTACAGAGCGTTTTTATGACTATGAGAAACAAGGCTACACCGTGATCCCAAGTGCAAAGGCCGCTAACTATACGATGAATCGCAAGTCTATACGTGACCTTGCCGCCAAAGATCTGGGATTAAAAACGGCTACGTATAGGTATGCCGCTTCCGCGAAAGAATTACAAGACGCCGTGGCTGTGATAGGAATTCCTTGCGTGGTTAAACCCTTGATGTCTTCCAGCGGAAAAGGCCAAAGCACTATCAAAACCCCAGATGATATTCAGAAAGCATGGGATTATTCTCAAGAAGGATCAAGAGGTGATGTCGCCGAAGTGATCGTAGAAGCCTTTGTAAACTTTAACTACGAGATAACGTTGCTTACCGTGACGCAACGAGATGGTGAGACCCTTTTTTGTCCTCCTATAGGACACCGCCAAGAACGTGGTGATTATCAAGAAAGCTGGCAACCCGCAGCGATGCGCCCTGAGCATTTACAAACGGCTCAAGAGATGGCTGCCAAAGTAACCGCTGCTTTAGGCGGTGCGGGAATTTGGGGTGTTGAGTTTTTTGTGGGAGATGATGGCGTGTACTTTTCTGAGCTCTCACCACGACCGCACGATACCGGAATGGTCACGCTAGCAAACACCCAAAATTTTAACGAGTTTGAGCTGCACATACGTGCCGTTTTAGGATTGCCTATTACCGCCATCACTCAAGAACGCATAGGCGCCAGCGCCGTGATTTTGGCCAGCACCCATTCTGATACTCCTGTTTTTACAGGTATAGAAACCATTGCAAGTGCTGCAAAAAGTGATTTTAGACTCTTTGGCAAACCTAGCTCACGCCCATATCGCCGTATGGGTGTGGTGGTCACTTATGATGGCTTACATAAAGATACACAAGCAGTTACGCAAAGAGCAAAAGAGTTGGCTGCAAAAGTTAGTGTATCTTAGCGTTACCTATTAATCGCGTACAAATACTTACAAACGACTACAAATACTTATAAACGTTTGTATTTGGAACATGATGATATTTACGAGTTACCTGTAATATTTCTCTCATCTCAGGTTTGCGAATTTTAATGTGAAATATACTACGCTCCTGCCTTCTAAATTGTCTTAAAAAATCAAATTGTTAGCGGATTTTAAAAAAGTGAAATGTTGCGCGGATTAAAAAGAAAAGCGGATTGTTAAGCGGATAAAAAAAAGTGGAATGTTGCGCGGATTGAAAAACAGAACCAATGGTTGCGCGGATTGAAAAACAGAACGGAATGTTACGCAGACTTTAAAGCAGTACGCAAGCAGAACGCACCGTTCAATACTACAGGTAACATTGTGTATAATTCATTGCTGCGGAATTTTCTAGCGAAAATTCACGCGCATTTGTTATCTTTCTACTCAAGCGGAAAGAATCCTGCGGATTTTTCCGCAACGAAATCATACACTAGACCGTTAGGCACAAGCACACAACCAGAAGAAATAGAAATATTAATGCAAATGAATTCAAGAGTTCATTTTCTGAATTTTAATTTTATATGATGTTTAAATCAAAATTGTTATTTATTGTTACTTTACTATTCACAATTCATAATAGTATTGCCCAAGATTTATTTACGGAAGTTGGTATAGGACTTGGAAACGTTATCGGAGAAGAGCATCCAAAAGGTAAAACGGAAATCTATTTTAACGTTTTTAAATCCTTTAAATTTGGTGAGATTGGATTAGATATTTCAACTGGCGGAAATTTCATACCTGGAAATATAAGTGAAATTCAAGGTGACATTGAAACTTTATCACCAAATGACGCAAAATTTACTTCTATATCAGCTTTTTATAGATTATCTATATTTAAGAAAGTATACTTCGAACCAAGATTTGGTTACTCTACATTATTTTATAACGTCAATACCGATAATGAAAGAATAATAGATAAGTCGAATATTACCTATGGAATTGGAATTGGTTCAACTTTTTTTGAAAATCTCTCATTATCCCTGAGGTATCAACACTTAGGAAATACGCCAAATTATGAAGGAACTAAAAATTCAACAACGATTATTTCGAAATCCGAAAAATTAAATTTGGTGCTTTTAAGAGTAGCATACCGATTTAATTGGAAATCAATATTTTAAATTAGACATTAAATGAATTCTAATGCCAGTGCCTAACAATGGCTATAAGTAATTGCTTGTTCTCGCCTACTTCTGAAAATCCTATCAGATTTTCTATTCGGTCTGTATTTGCGAATTTAGTTGCTTCAAACACGCAATAAACCATATACAATAAGGTTAGCATTCATTGAGGAAACACAATATGAATTGACAAATTGGAAATAGAATGTAACAAATATTAGTTTTTATCTACCTATAAGTATAATCATTAAATCATATCATTATGAATATTAAGAAAATTGAAAAAAAGAGAATTAATAATCTACAGTGGGGGATTGCATTTTTAATGATTTTATGGTTTCTAACGACTTTCTACGTGCATAATTATTATCATTAAATCCACAAATAATTGACTATAAAATCTAAAAATAGAATCTGTTAAAATTAATTCTAGGCAAAAATGCAGAATATTCAAACTGTCCTATTTATAGGGAAGCTTACACTTGACCAACATAGATTTTATAAACTGAACGAGAAATATATAGTTCTGGAAAACAATGAGTTAAGCAAACAAACATTTTTAAAGTAGGCCTCATATCATTAGCTTCTATTTCTATTTTATGCCTACACAGTCCTAAAATGCTTTGATCACTATCGCTATATTTACACCTATAAAACAACCTTATTATACTACAAACTCAAAGAACGACCTTACAACCTATAGATCTCTCAGATCTGGAGGCTATTCATGAGTTACATTCATTCCCGGAAGTAGATCAGTATAACACGCTCGGTATCCCAAAAGACATACAAGAAACCCGAGAGACTATCGAGCCTTGGATTAAAGAAAACTTAAAAGAAAAAATCACCAACTATACCTTTTCCATAAAAAATAAAGAAGACAACGCCTTTATAGGGTTATTTGGTTGCAAACTAGGCGCTAAAAAGTATAAAAGAGCCGAAGTGTGGTACAAAATCCATCCTGTCTATTGGAACAAAGGATACGCCACAGAAACCTTGATAGCTGTTATCAACTTTGGTTTTGATCATTTAAAATTACATCGCATTCAAGCGGGGTGCGCGGTAGACAATACAGGCTCCATTAAGGTCCTTGAAAAAGCAGGGATGACTAGAGAAGGTAGAGGTAGAAAAATCTTACCCCTAGTAACAGGATGGTCTGATAATTATGAGTATTCCATACTTGAAAGTGATAAACGCAAGAAGTAACTTTTTTAGAAACAATGCCCTACTATCTGTATCGTATTTCAAAACTCCATTTATGTTGCTTCCCCAAAGAGAATAAAAGTTACTTGAACTTAACATCGCTCTAGGCGATCTACTGTTGAGAACTGTCGATTAAATACATAAAGAGCCCAAAACAACTCATATTGAGAATATTAAAAAAGTAAAAACCAGGGACTGCTTATTTTTACAGTAACACTAAACGTATTATTGTATAAAACTTAATGGTGTCTTGATCAGTAGTTTTTACGATAATTATCCCCCATAAGTTATGCAATTAGAAGGCTTAACTTAAATAATGACAATTCCCAAATCGAGAAATCCGCAGAACCCCTACTGCGGCTTTTCTATTTTTACACTTTAAGTAATCTAATCTCTTATTAAAGGAAGTGTACTGCAACGTAGTAAACCCTCTTGCTTAGCGATCTCCGTATAAGCAACTTCCTCTACTGTTATATTGTGAGAGCGTAACCAAGCATTTAAACGCGTAAAATTTTTCTCAGAAATAACGATATCTGGAGCAATGCTAAAGATGTTAGAATTCATACTGTACATTTCTTCTTTGTCAATCTCAAAAACGTTTTCCTTCCCAAACAAATCTAGAAGCCATTCATACTCTTCTTCTTTTAAGAATCCGTTTTTATGAATAATGGCCTTATTCTTCCCCACTGGCTGGAAGCAACAGTCCAAGTGCAAGGCGTTTTCTTTTGGATCTGTATTATGCTTACGTAGTTCAAAAGAGACTACCTTCTTTTTAGGAAATAATTCTGCTAGATATTGCACAGCCTCCCTATTGGTTCTTGCGGTAATATAATCTGGATAGTCTTCTCCTGTATAGGTCCCAACAAAAATATAGTCACCCCACGGCATCACGTCTCCACCCTCTACGTGTGCATCTTCTGGCAATCTAAAAACGTGCGTTGGGGGTATTTGATCAATCACGTGTTGTATCGCATCAATCTCACGCTCTCTATCTGGAAGGATATTTGCCTTGATAAACTTATTATCAATCACAAAACCAATGTCTCTAGAAAATATCTGATTGTAATCCTCAATTACCTTAGGGCGGAATACCTGCACGTCATATTTTTTAAAAACCGCAGCTAAGCCTTCCATTTCAGCTACCATATCTTTTTCTAAGGGATAGGTACCTGCCTTTATATGTAAGGCGCTTTTGGGATCATAGGCATCTTCTAGTTTGGGTGTTGGACCGCAACTTTCTGCAGTTCCTAATACAACAGCTCTTAGTCGAGATGTCTCATCTTTTACATGTAGTTTAAGCATAGTGCTAAGATAGAAAAATGATAGGTTTTGGTAATAATACGCTTTCGCGAAAGCATAATTCAAAAACAAAAAAAAGCGCCCTTACAGGCGCTTTTCATATGCTATTTGTGCTGTTATCTCTCTGAAACAGTCTTAAATTCTCTGAGGTTTTCTCCTATGTATATTTGACGCGGGCGTCCAATAGGCTCTTTTCGCTGGCGCATCTCCCTCCACTGTGCAATCCATCCTGGAACACGTCCTAAGGCAAACATCACGGTAAACATCTCTACTGGAATACCTAAAGCACGATAGATGATTCCTGAGTAAAAATCTACATTAGGATATAATTTACGATCTACAAAGTATGGGTCGCTTAAAGCTTCTTTCTCAAGACCTTTAGCTATATCAAGTACTGGATCTTCAATTCCTAATTGTCCTAAAACGTCATCTGCAGCAACTTTAATGATCTTTGCTCTTGGGTCGAAATTTTTATATACTCTGTGCCCAAAGCCCATAAGTCTAAAGGGATCTGACTTATCTTTTGCCTTTGCCATATATTTTTTAGTATCACCACCGTCTTCTTTGATCGCCTCAAGCATTTCTATCACCGCTTGATTTGCACCTCCGTGAAGCGGCCCCCATAATGCAGAAATACCTGCAGATATGGATGCAAATAATCCTGCGTGTGCAGAACCTACGATACGCACCGTAGAGGTAGAACAGTTTTGCTCATGATCTGCATGTAAAATAAGTAACTTATCGAGCGCATCGATAATTTCTTTATCTACCTTATACTCTTCGTTAGGTTTAGAAAACATCATTTTGTGAAGGTTCTCTACATACCCTAATGAGTTATCACCGTAATCTAATGGCTGGCTCTTTTTCTTGCGCATCGCCCAAGCAGCCAGTACAGGGAATTTTGCAAGGAGTTTTACAATAGCTGTATACATCTCCTCGTCAGACTCTACGTTAACCGTATTCGGATTAAAAGCGATAAGTGCAGACGTAAGAGCACTTAATACCCCCATAGGATGAGCAGACTTAGGAAACCCATCTAGGATTTTCTTCATATCCTCATCTACGTGAGACTCTGCCTTGATATCTTTATGAAACTTCGTCAACTGCTCTTGAGTTGGCAATTCCCCAAAAATGAGTAAATAAGCTACTTCAAGAAAATCTGCCTTTTCTGCCAGATCTTCTATAGCATATCCTCTGTATCTTAAGATTCCTTTCTCTCCATCTAAAAACGTAATAGCACTCTCACACGAACCCGTGTTTTTATATCCAGGATCAATGGTTGTGACACCACCCGTGGCTCCACGTAGGCTTTTAATATCAATTGCACGCTCATTTTCAGACCCAGTAATTACTGGGAATTCAAAACTTTGACCGTCTATGGTAAGGGTAGCTTTATCTGCCATTTGTTATTGTGGTATTTGAGAAATTATTATTTTATAAGGATTGCTAAATTACGAAAAAAGAGTCGTTTTTTTTAACATTTCCCTACACTAATGAGGTTAAATAATCCTTAAAATAATATGTCTTCTATTGCCACATAATCTTCTTACTAAAGCTTTTTACTACTAAAAATAACTTTTACAAAATAGATACCTGAAACTTGTACAAATAGATTTACACGCATATTTAGTAAAAGCATAAAAACACTTCTATAAGTAGTTAACTGACAAAAGAGCAATAAAAAAAAAGGGCACATACCAAGTATGCACCCTTTACCCAACTTCAAACCTAGATTCTGACTTTTACGCCAGAAAATAATTCTTTAAAAAAGAGCGAGCTCCGTAAAACGATTTACCCGCCCTTTACCCAACTTAAAATCGTGTTGCTTGTTCATTCACTAACTTGCAATACAAAAGCTGGTTGTAATTAAATAGCCGAAGCAGTTATACTATAATAACAACTATAACTTGAGATAAAAGTAACGCAAAAAGAGTAACTCATAATTACGAAATTGTAATATTTTTCTGTCATATGTTAAATTAATGTTTTAATTATTGATTATCAGTATTTTATAACAAAAAAATATTTAAAAAATATCATATAATTGTCATAAAGTGACTATTATTTTATAATTATGCATACTATTAATCGTTAATAAAATACCATTTATCGATATTATAGCATAAAAAAACACCCGATTGAAGGGTGTTTTTTCATGCTAGTTCGTGATGGCCTAAGCCACAACTGCCATACTATTTTATTTTAAATGCGGCATTTCCAGGGAAGTAACCTGTGCCTCCCAATTGTTCCTCTATTCGCAGCAATTGGTTGTATTTTGCCATACGATCAGAACGAGATGCAGACCCTGTTTTGATTTGACCTGTATTAAGTGCAACAGCAAGGTCTGCTATGGTGTTATCTTCTGTCTCCCCGGATCTATGTGACATAACAGATGTATATCCAGCGTTATGAGCCATATTTACTGCCGCTATTGTCTCTGTAAGCGTACCAATTTGATTTACCTTTATCAAAATAGAGTTTGCAATGTTCTCTTTAATACCCCTAGATAAACGCTCTACATTGGTCACAAAAAGATCATCCCCTACGAGCTGAACTTTATCTCCAATTTTTTCCGTAAGATACTTCCAACCTTCCCAGTCGTTTTCATCCATTCCATCTTCTATTGAAATAATAGGATAACTAGCTGCAAGCTCTGCTAAGTAATCTGCCTGTTGCTCACTGGTGCGCACTTCTCCTTTATCTCCTTCAAATTTTTTGTAGTCATATTTTCCATCTACATAAAATTCTGCCGCGGCACAGTCCAATGCAATCATTACTTCATCACCCCATTTGTATCCCGCTTTTTCAACCGCGAGCTTTACACTATCCAATGCGTCTTCTGTACCATCAAGAGCTGGAGCAAAACCTCCCTCATCTCCTACAGCTGTGCTTAGATTACGATCGTGTAATACTTTTTTAAGGTTATGAAAGATTTCTGTACCCATTTGCATGGCGTGTGAAAAGTCTTTTGCTTTCACAGGCATTACCATAAACTCTTGAAACGCGATAGGTGCATCACTATGCGACCCTCCGTTTATAATATTCATCATAGGCACAGGAAGTGTGTTTGCACTTACACCTCCTACATATCTGTATAGGGGTAAGTTCAATTCGGCGGCGGCAGCTTTCGCGCAAGCTAAAGAAACACCTAGAATAGCATTAGCTCCTAGTTTAGATTTATTTTTTGTGCCATCAAGATCAATCATTGCTTGATCGATCAATCCTTGTTCAAAAACTGATGTTCCTAAAAGCTCAGCAGCTATAATTGAATTTACGTTTTGCACCGCAGTACGGACTCCCTTTCCCATAAACGCATCACCACCATCTCTCAATTCAACAGCCTCATGTTCTCCTGTAGAAGCCCCAGATGGTACTGCAGCACGACCCATGAAACCATTTTCTGTGTATACATCAACCTCTACGGTAGGATTACCTCTTGAATCTAAAATTTGCCTTGCGTGAATGTCTATAATAATGCTCATAATTCTATTTATTTATAATGGAAAGATACGATTTAAGCGGCGTCTGTCCTTTAAATTTTGTGCAATACCATCGATAACGTTTTCGCACAAAAGAGCCCCTTCGATAGGGGCTAGTGTTATACGGTTGCTTTTTGAATATTTTCTATAAATTGATCAAAAAGATAGGTGGCGTCGTTAGGGCCCGGACTGGCTTCAGGATGATATTGTACTGAGAAACAGTTTTTATCTTTCACCCTAATTCCTGCAACGGTATGATCGTTAAGGTGTACGTGTGTAATTTCTATTTGATCATTTGCTTCTGTCTCCTCTCTATTAATCGCAAAACCGTGATTCTGAGAGGTGATCTCCCCTTTGCCTGTAAGCAGGTTTTTAACAGGATGATTAATTCCTCTATGCCCATTGTGCATCTTATACGTAGATATACCATTTGCCAAAGCAATAACCTGATGACCGAGACATATACCAAATAGCGGTTGGTCCTCTTCAAGAACATCTCTTGCTACTTGAATGGCATTCTTTAGCGGCTCTGGATCGCCTGGCCCATTAGACAGAAAATACCCGTCTGGCCCCCAGGCTTTCATCTCACTATAAGAAGTATTGTACGGAAAGACTTTGATATAAGCACCTCTCTTTGCAAAGTGTCGCAATATATTACGTTTTACACCAATATCTAAAGCGGCTATTTTAAGACTTGACTTTTCATCGCCAAAAAAATAAGGTTCTGTAGTAGAGACTTTTGATGCCAACTCTAGTCCGTTCATAGAAGGAACCTCTGAAAGCTGCTTCTTTAATCCCTCAATATTATCTACATCTGTAGATATTACTGCGTTCATAGCACCATTATCGCGTATATAGCTTACGAGCGCTCTTGTATCTACATCAGAAATAGCAAATAAGTTATTCTTGTTAAGAAACTCTTCTAGTGATTCTTCTGCATTTTGTCTAGAATGTACGTAACTAAAATTTCTACATATAAGTCCAGCAATCTTCACGTCGTCAGATTCTGTTTCTTCATCTGTAGCTCCATAATTCCCAATATGAGCATTAGTAGTCACCATAAGCTGACCAAAGTAAGAAGGATCCGTAAAGATTTCTTGATAACCAGTCATCCCAGTATTAAAGCAAACTTCTCCAAAAGAAGTTCCTTCCTTATCACCCACAGCTTTTCCGTGAAATATGGTGCCATCTGCTAGTAATATAAGCGCTGGACGTTTATTTGAGTATTTCATAGTACATTTTATAAGAACCTTAAAGGTTATGCAAAAATAATTGAATTTAACCTTAATAAAAATTGTTGTTCTGCAAAATTATCAACCAAAAAAAAGGAACCCGAGGGTTCCTAATTAGTAATATCTCTTAGTGACATTTTAGAGGCTTCCGTAATATGACACTATTTTTTGTAGTTGTTGAGGATTCTTAAAGCTTAGATTATTTTCTTTTGCATAATTTTCAACTTTTTTTGCCTTATTGCCCATAGATTTTAATATGCCAGACTTTTTCATTCTAAAGCGCTTAAATGACTTTCCGTTCTTTAAATAGTATGAATCTCTCTTGATATATTTGTCATTAGCCTGTGCAAGCATAGGGTTAGGGCTGCCTTCTTTAATTTCGATATAATTATCTTTATAAATCGCATACTTTCCGTCCTCGGCAATGACTTCTAATATCTTATAACCCCCATCAATTGGAGAGTATACATTTTGAAATGTTCTATTATTCACGATCATCTTTTCAATGTTAGTAAAATCAAAAGTAAAAATAGAATCAGTATTAGGTATTTGAGATTCAAATGCATTTCTCTGCGCATTAAAATTTATATTCCTCAATTTATACGAGGCATCGGCAGTTTGTATAGTACCGTTATTTCTCCACTCATCAAATAAATAAACAGACCCTTCTATAGGTCTTGGTGGGTTTATAACTAAACTTGCACCTCCCACATTAGCCCCATCTGGACCATATGTTGCTAGAGCTCCTAGAGTATTATTATTTGCGTCAACTTGTCCATAACTCACAGTTGAGATAAGTAAAACGAACATTCCAATTATTTTTTTCATAATATTATTTATCAATTATACATAGTAAGGCAAATACTTTGCCAAATCTCTAATTACACTGTAAAAATAAAAAAAGGGACTCACCTTGCGGTAAATCCCGATACTATTTAACCTTTTTGTAACAGTCGCCCCGACCTATTCTTCCTCATTAGAAGATACAGGTGGAGTAGCTACTGCATCAGTTTTCTTTGTTCTTCCTCTACGCGTAGATTTCTTTTTTGCTGGTTTTCCTGCATTGTAGATCTCATTGTAATCCACTAATTCTATCATCGCCATATCTGCATTATCCCCTAGACGATTACCTAATTTAATAATTCTGGTATAACCCCCTGGACGGTCACCAATTTTTACTGCAACGTCTCTAAATAATTCTGTCACTGCTTCTTTTTGGCGAAGACGACTAAAAACTATACGTCTGTTGTGCGTGGTATCCTCTTTTGCCTTTGTAACCAAAGGTTCTACAAATTGTCTTAAGGCTTTTGCCTTTGCAACGGTAGTATTGATTCTTTTATGTTCGATTAGGGAACAAGCCATGTTAGCAAGCATTGCTTTTCTATGGGCTGTTTTTCTACCTAAATGGTTTACTTTTTTTCCGTGTCTCATTGTAATAATTCTTTATTCGCTTTCGCGAAAGCGTACTTCTTTACGTTAGTCTTTATCAAGTTTGTATTTTGATAAATCCATACCAAAATTAAGTCCCTTTACATTTACTAGTTCTTCTAGTTCTGTCAATGATTTCTTACCAAAGTTTCTAAACTTCATTAGATCGTTCTTATTGTAAGAAACAAGATCTCCTAAAGTTTCTACTTCTGCAGCTTTCAAACAGTTAAGCGCACGTACCGATAAATCCATATCAATTAAACGTGTTTTTAATAGTTGACGCATATGCAGTGACTCTTCATCATACGTTTCTGTTTGGGCTATTTCATCAGCCTCAAGCGTAATACGCTCATCAGAAAATAACATGAAGTGATGGATAAGAGTTTTAGCAGCCTCAGTAAGAGCTTCCTTAGGATGAATTGATCCGTCAGTAATAATCTCAAAAACTAACTTTTCATAATCCGTCTTTTGCTCAACTCTGTAATTCTCTATGCTATACTTTACATTACGTATAGGTGTATAGATTGAATCAGTAAAAATAGTTCCTAATGGTGCATTAGATTTTTTATTCTCTTCTGCAGGAACATACCCTCTACCTTTTTCAATAGTGATCTCTAGGTTAAGATTTACCTTCTTATCCATGTTAGCAATCACAAGATCAGGATTTAATACTTGAAATCCAGAAATAAATTTCTGAAAATCACCGGCAGTCAATTGATCTGCACCTCCCAATGAGATTGTTACAGTTTCATTATCAATTTCCTCTATCTGTCTTTTAAAACGAACTTGCTTAAGATTAAGAATAATCTCAGTTACGTCTTCCACCACACCTGCGATAGTCGAAAACTCGTGATCCACTCCTTCGATACGAACAGAAGTGATTGCAAATCCTTCTAGAGATGAAAGTAACACACGTCTTAATGCATTACCCACTGTTAAACCATAACCTGGCTCTAAAGGTCTAAATTCAAACTTACCTTCAAAATCAGTAGAGTCAATCATAATGACTTTATCCGGCTTCTGGAAATTTAATATTGCCATATCTTGTTTTCTAGTGTTCGTTAATATTACTTCGAGTACAATTCTACAATGAACTGAACATTAATGTTCTCTGGGATCTGTAAACGTTGAGGTACGGCTACGAAAGTACCTTCCTTCTTATCGTTATTCCAAGTGATCCACTCGTACACGTGACTTGCATTTGCTAAAGAATTCTGTACAACCTCTAAAGATTTCGACTTCTCTCTTACGGCAACTACATCTCCAGGCTTTACCTGGTATGATGGGATATTTACAATTCCTCCATTCACAGTAATGTGACGGTGAGAAACTAATTGACGACCTCCACTTCGAGTAGGGGCTATTCCCATTCTGTACACTACATTATCAAGACGTTGCTCACATAATTGCAATAACACCTCACCCGTAATACCAGGTGCGCGGTTAGCTTTATCATATAAGTTTCTAAATTGTCTTTCTAATATACCATATGTATATTTTGCTTTTTGCTTTTCTGCTAGTTGAACTGCGTACTCAGATTTTTTACCTCTTCTCCTGTTGTTTCCGTGTTGCCCAGGTGGGTAATTTCTTTTTTCGAATGATTTGTCTTCCCCAAAAATTGCTTCGCTAAACTTACGAGCAATTTTAGTTTTAGGACCGGTATATCTTGCCATTTCTTAAAGTGTTTTGTGAGGGGGTTAGAAATTAAGGTCAATCCTTTGCAAACCGTATTCCCTCAAGATATTAATTAAATTAAACGCGACGTCTTTTTGGTGGACGACAACCATTATGAGGCATTGGAGTAACATCAATAATTTCTGTAACCTCTATACCATTATTATGTAGCGTACGGATAGCAGACTCACGTCCATTACCAGGCCCCTTTACATATACTTTAACCTTACGAAGACCTGCTTCGTGTGCAACCTTTGCACAATCTTCTGCTGCTGTTTGAGCTGCATATGGAGTATTCTTTTTAGAACCTCTAAAGCCCATTTTCCCAGCAGACGACCAAGAGATCACATCTCCTTTTTTATTAGTAAGAGATATAATTAGGTTATTGAAAGATGCGGTGATATGTGCTTCACCAACAGATTCAATAACAACTTTACGCTTTTTTGTACTTTGCTTTGCCATTGTAAGACCTTATTATTTAGTTGCTTTCTTTTTGTTTGCAACAGTTTTACGCTTTCCTTTTCTCGTTCTAGAGTTGTTCTTAGTACGCTGACCTCTCAAAGGAAGACCTGTACGGTGACGTATACCTCTATAACATCCTATATCCATTAAACGCTTAATGTTTAAAGATACCTCACTACGTAATTCACCTTCTATTGTATAAGATCCTACAGCTTCACGAATACGACCGATTTCATCGTCATCCCATTCGTTTACTTTTTTATCTTCTGATACGTTAGCAGCTGCCAAAATCTCTTTAGCTCTACTTCTTCCTATTCCAAAGATGTATGTTAATGCAATTACACCTCTCTTTTGTTTTGGGACATCTATCCCTGCAATTCTAGCCATAACTATTAACCTTGTCTTTGTTTAAACCTAGGGTTCTTTTTATTTATTACGTATAATCTGCCTTTGCGACGTACAATCTTGCAATCGGCACTTCTTTTCTTTATAGATGCTCTTACTTTCATAATAAAGCTATTAAACCGTTAATAACGGTATGTTATACGAGCCTTCGTTAGATCGTAAGGACTCATTTCTAATTTTACTTTGTCTCCAGGTAATAACTTAATATAATGCATACGCATCTTACCTGATATATGTGCGGTTACTACGTGACCATTTTCTAACTCTACTCTAAACATTGCGTTAGATAAAGCCTCTATGATGGAACCGTCTTGTTCTATTGCTGCTTGCTTTGCCATTATGCTACTGCTTTACGATTTTTACCCGATTTCATAAGACCGTCATAATGCCTGTTTAACAAGTAAGAATTTACTTGTTGCATTGTATCTATTGCCACACCAACCATAATAAGTAAAGATGTACCTCCATAAAACAATGCCCATCCCTGCTGCATACCTAATACATTCACTGCAATAGCAGGAAAAATAGCAATGAGAGCAAGAAATATCGATCCCGGTAATGTAATCTGTGACATAATTTTGTCCAAGTACTCTGCAGTTTCCGTCCCTGGTCTAATACCAGCGATAAAACCACCACTTCTTTTTAAATCATCTGCCATTTTGTTGGTAGGAACTGTAATAGCCGTATAGAAATACGTAAAAATTATAATTAATAACCCGAATACAAGATTATACCAAAAACCAAAAATATTACTGAAGTTAGTTTGTAACCACGCGCCAGCTCCTGTGTTTTCGAGAAAACTAGCGCCTCCAATTAATCCAGGTACAAACATAATAGCTTGCGCGAAAATTATAGGCATTACCCCAGAAGCATTTAACTTTAATGGGATGTACTGTCTGTTTCCAAAAACATTTTTCTCATAAGCTCCAGAGGCCGTTCTTCTAGCGTAAGATACTGGTATCTGACGAACTGCCATCACTAGGAAAATACAAAGAAGTATAATTACAAACCAAACAACTAACTCTATTAAGATCATAATAAGACCTCCATTAGACTCCGTTACTCTGGCGACCCATTCCTGAACAAATGATAAGGGCATTGTCGCAATAATACCTACCATAATAAGTAGAGAAATACCGTTACCAATACCTTTGTCTGTAATTTTCTCTCCTAACCACATTGCAAATACACAACCTGTCACAAGAATTAATACAGAAGAAATATAAAAAGTAGGTGTTAAACCTAACACAAAAGCCTCCGTAGGCACTCCTAATGAAGGAAGTGCGGCTAGATAACCTGGCGCTTGTAACAAACAAATACCTATTGTTAACCAACGTGTGATTTGATTGATCTTTCGTCTTCCACTTTCTCCTTCCTTCTGAAGCTTCTGTAAATAAGGAATGGCAATACCCATTAACTGCACCACAATAGAAGCAGATATGTACGGCATAATTCCTAATGCAAAAACTGATGCATTAGAAAAAGCACCTCCTGTAAAAGCATTAAGTAACCCCCCTAGACCACCTTCAAAGTTAGCAGCAAAGCTACCAAGTTTAGAAGCGTCCACACCGGGAAGCACTACTTGTGCACCAAATCTATATACAAGAAGAAGCGTGAGTGTCAACAGAATTCTGTTTTTCAACTCATCAATCTTCCAGATATTTTTAATTGTTTCTATAAATTTCATCCTGTAAATATTAATTAAAGAGTTACAGCTTCTCCTCCGACAGCCTCAACAGCTTTCTGTGCAGATGCAGTAAATTTATGAGCAGTCACTTTTAATTTCGCTTTAAGCTCACCTCTTCCTAATATTTTAACTAAATCGTTCTTACGAGCTAATCTATTTTCTACAAGAACTTCCATAGTCACTTCATCTTTAATTCGACCAGCGTCTACGTACTCTTGTAATGTATCTAAATTTACTCCTGTGTACTCTTTACGATTTACATTTGTAAAACCAAATTTAGGCACACGACGTTGTAATGGCATTTGCCCACCTTCGAAACCTAACTTCTTAGAATATCCAGAACGAGACTTTTGTCCTTTGTGACCACGACCAGCAGTACCACCGTTACCAGTAGCCTCACCGCGTCCACGACGACTATCATTCTTTTTAACCGAACCTTTTGCAGGTCGTAAGTTACTTAAATTCATCTCTTATTTTTATTTAAGCTTCTTCTACAGAAACTAAATGACTTACTTTATTTATCATACCAAGGATATTAGGAGTATTATCGTGCTCCTTAACCTGGCCAATCTTTCTTAATCCAAGAGCTTCTAAAGTTCTTTTCTGGTCTACAGGACGATTAATTGCGCTGCGCACCTTTGTTACTTTGATCTTTGCCATGTTTATATTATTTATCCTTTAAATACTTTTTCTAGTGAGATACCACGTTGCTTAGCAACTTGCTCAGCACTTCTAAGTCTTAATAAAGCATCAAAAGTAGCTTTTACCACATTATGTGGGTTAGAAGACCCTTGATTCTTAGAAAGTACATCATGTATACCTACTGATTCTAATACTGCACGAATAGCACCACCAGCAATTACTCCTGTACCCGCTGCAGCTGGCATAAGTAATACTCTCGCACCACCATATTTACCTTTTTGCTCGTGAGGTATCGTTGCTTTATTAAGAGGAATACGTACTAAATTTTTCTTAGCATCTTCAACTGCTTTTGCAATAGCAGATGCAACTTCTTTAGATTTACCCAATCCTTGTCCAACTACACCATTCTCGTCTCCTACAACTACGATAGCAGAAAATCCAAATGCTCTACCTCCCTTAGTTACTTTAGTAACACGTTGCACTCCTACTAGACGATCCTTAAGTTCTAAACCACTAGGTTTTACTAGCTCTACGTTTTTATAATCTTGATACATAATTTCTTTAGAATTTAAGTCCTCCTTCTCTTGCTCCTTCGGCAAGTTGTTTTACTCTTCCGTGATACAGGTATCCACCTCTGTCAAAAACAACAGTTTCAACACCTTTTTTAGTAGCTTTCTCAGCAATCGCTTTTCCAACTAGTTTTGCAACTTCAGTTTTACTTCCGTCACCCGCAATTCCTTTGTCTCTGCTTGAAGCTGCAAGAACAGTCTTACCGCTTAAATCATCCACAAGTTGTGCGTAAATTTCTTTATTACTTCTAAATACACAGAGTCTAGGGCGCTCTGCAGTTCCAGAAATAGTCTTACGAATTCTTAAATGAATTCTATTTCTCTTTTCACTTTTTGATAATGCCATATCCTATGTATTATGCAGATTTACCTGCTTTTCTTCTTATCTCTTCTCCTACAAACTTAATTCCTTTCCCTTTATAAGGTTCTGGCTTGCGGAAGGCACGTATTTTTGCAGCTACAGCACCTACCAATTGCTTGTCAAAAGAACTTAACTTAATTATTGGATTCTTTCCTTTTTCAGAAACCGTCTCAACTTTTACTTCTGGAGCGATGTCCAAAACAATATTGTGAGAAAAACCAACAGCTAAATCTAATTTGTTTCCTTGATTACTAGCACGATATCCAACCCCAACAAGCTCTAATTCCTTAGACCATCCAGTGGCTACACCGTGTATCATATTATTAAGTAGCGCACGATATAAACCGTGTTTTGCTCTTACATCTTTCTTATCGTTAGGACGCGTAAGTGTTAATGTACCGTCTTCCAACTTTACATCTACACCAGACACTTCTTGAGTAAGCTCTCCTAACTTTCCTTTTACAGTCACTACACCGTCAGCTATGCTTACGGTAACGCCTTCTGGCACTGTGATTGGGTTATTTCCTATTCTTGACATTTCCTTATCTCTTTAACTGATTAGTAAACGTAACAAAGTACTTCCCCTCCTACATTGTGCTGTTGTGCTTGCTTTCCTGTCATTACTCCTTTAGAAGTAGACACGATTGCAATTCCAAGCCCATTCAATACACGAGGTATTTCTGTTGAAGATGCGTATTTACGTAAACCAGGTTTACTTATTCTTTGAATATCTCTTATTACCGACTCTTTTGTCGTACGATCATACTTTAAAGCAATCTTGATCGTGTCTTGAGCCTTACCTGGCTCAAACTTGTAACTTAAGATGTAACCTTGGTCAAATAAGATTTTTGTCATCTCCTTTTTAAGGTTAGATGCAGGAATCTCAACGACTCTGTGGTTTGCTGCGGCAGCGTTTCTAACTCTAGTTAGATAATCTGCAATTGGATCTGTATTCATTTATTTGTGTTTCGGGGGTGGTTTTCCGCTTTCGCGAAAGCTTAAAGCAAAACCTTCCTCCAGTTTATACTATGTTACCAGCTAGCTTTTCTCACTCCTGGAATAAGACCTTTATTAGCCATCTCACGAAACATAACACGAGAGATACCAAACTGTCTCATATACCCTTTAGGACGACCCGTTAACTTGCAACGGTTGTGCTTGCGAATAGGTGATGCGTTCTTCGGTAATTTCTGTAATGCTTCGTAATCACCAGCTTCTTTTAAAGCTTTACGTTTCTCAGCATACTTCTCAACCATTTTTGCTCTTTTCACCTCGCGGGCTTTCATTGATTCTTTAGCCATAATTAATTCTTTTTAAAAGGTAAACCTAGTTCCGTTAATAATGATTTTGCTTCTTTATCTGTTCCTGCAGAAGTTTCAAAGGTAATATTCATACCGTCTATCTTCTTAATACGATCAATATTGATCTCAGGAAAAATAATTTGCTCTGTAACTCCCATATTGTAGTTACCTCTTCCATCAAAACCAGAAGCTTCAATACCATTAAAATCACGAACTCGTGGCAATGCAGATGTGATGAGTCTATCTAAAAACTCATACATACGCTCTCCTCTTAATGTTACTTTTGCTCCAATAGGCATACCCTTACGAAGCTTAAACGTAGCGACATCTTTCTTAGAAATAGTCGATACTGCTTTTTGACCAGTGATAAGTGTTAATTCATCAACTGCGTTTTCCACAAGTTTCTTATCTGCCACAGCCGCACCAACACCTCTAGATACAACGATCTTATTAAGTGTAGGAACCTGCATAACGTTCTTGTAGCCAAACTCCTCTATAAGAGCAGGCGTAACGCGATCTTTAAACTCTTGCTTTAATCTTGGTACGTATCCCATGACTATATAATTTCGTTTGTTGTTTTTGCAAAGCGTACTTTCTTATCTCCTTCCATACGGTACCCTACTCTTGTAGACTTTCCATTCCCATCTACTAAAGATAGGTTAGAGATTTGAAGCGGCGCTTCCTTTTCCTTTATACCACCTTGAGGGTTAGCCGCACTTGGTTTCTCGTGCTTCTTCACCATATTTACGCCCTCAACGATAGCCTTATTCTTTTCGATAAGTACTTTTACAACTTTACCTTCCTGACCTTTATGGTCTCCAGCAATTACTCGTACAGTATCTCCAGTTTTTATCTTAAGCTTTGTCATCTTAAATGTATTAAAGCACCTCTGGCGCTAATGATACAATCTTCATGAATTGCTTATCACGAAGTTCTCTCGCTACAGGACCAAACACACGTGTACCGCGCATTTCACCTTGAGCGTTTAAAAGAACACAAGCGTTATCATCAAAACGGATATAAGATCCATCTGGACGACGCACTTCTTTCTTAGTACGCACTACTACTGCAGTAGAAACCGCACCTTTCTTTACTTGACCGTTAGGAGTAGCATCTTTAACAGAAACAACTATTTTATCTCCTACAGAAGCATATCTTCTTTTAGTACCTCCCAACACACGAATAGTCAAAACTTCTTTTGCACCTGTGTTATCTGCTACTTTTAATCTTGATTCTTGCTGTAACATTACTTAGCTCTTTCTATGATTTCTACTAATCTCCAACACTTGGATTTACTCATAGGACGAGTTTCCATAATCCTAACTGTATCTCCTTCGTTGCAGTCATTTGTTTCGTCGTGCGCTACATACTTCTTCGTTTTTAAAACGAACTTTCCGTACATAGGGTGCTTTACTTTCTTAACCTCTGCGACAACAATAGACTTCTGCATTTTGTTGCTGGTTACTACACCTATACGCTCTTTTCTTAAATTTCTTTTTTCCATCTTTAGCAGAGTTATTGTTCTCTTTTAGTTAATTCAGTTGCTAATCTAGCGACAGTACGACGCAATCCTCGTAACTGAATAGGATTCTCTAATGGAGAAATGGTATGAGCCATTTTTAGATCTGAATATGATCTTCTAGCTTTTCCAAGTTCTTCTTGTAATTCTGCTACAGATAATCCTTTTACCTCTGATTGTTTCATTTTCTTAAAATTTATTCAGCTGAAAAATCTCTAGCTACAATGTATTTTGTTCTTACAGGGAGCTTTTGAGCTGCAAGTCTAAGTGCTTCTTTAGCCACTGGCTCCGGCACTCCACCTACTTCAAATAATATTCTTCCTGGTTTTACTACTGCCGCCCAATACTCAACTGCACCTTTACCTTTACCCATACGTACCTCTAAAGGCTTCTTTGTGATAGGCTTATCCGGGAATATTTTGATCCATAATTGACCTTCCCTTTTCATGTAACGTGTAGCTGCAATACGAGCTGCTTCTATCTGACGAGCAGTGATGAAATTAGAGTCTGTAGACTTAATTCCAAAGGTTCCATTTGAAAGCGTATGTCCTCTTTGAGAAAGACCTTTCATACGTCCCTTCTGCTGCTTTCGAAATTTTGTTTTCTTAGGCTGTAACATGTTTTCTGTTTCTTTTTAAGATTACTTTCTACGACCTCTTCCGCGGTTATCCTTACGACCACCACCTTTACCAGCCTTCTTTTGTAAGCCTACTAAAGGAGAAAGTTCTCTCTTGCCATATACTTCACCTTTCATGATCCACACTTTAATACCTAAACGACCATACGTAGTATGCGCCTCAACTAAAGCATAATCAATATCGGCTCTAAATGTTGATAAAGGAATACGACCATCTTTATAAGACTCAGAACGTGCCATTTCAGCACCATTCAAACGTCCAGAAATCTGGATCTTAATACCTTCACAGTTCATACGCATTGCTGCAGCAATTGCCATTTTAATCGCACGTCTGAAGGAGATTCGTCCTTCAATCTGACGAGCGACACTCGCTGCTACCAGATGGGCATCCAATTCTGGTCGTTTGATCTCGTGAATATTAATTTGTACTTCTTTATCTGTAATCTTTTTAAGCTCTTCTTTTAACTTGTCTACCTCTTGACCAGCTTTTCCGATAATAATACCAGGTCTAGCCGTAGTGATAGTAACGGTTACAAGTTTAAGAGTACGCTCTATGATTACTCTTGACACACTAGCTTTACTTAAACGAGCGTGAATATAACGTCTAATCTTGTCGTCTTCGGCAAGTTTATCACCGTAGTCGTTGCCTCCGTACCAGTTGGATTCCCAACCTCTAATGATACCTAGGCGATTCCCGATTGGATTTGTCTTCTGTCCCATCTAATTAATTGCTTTGTGTGTTATCGTTTGCACCAAGCACGACTGTTACGTGATTGCTGCGCTTTCTTATTCTGTGTGCACGACCTTGTGGTGCTGGACGAAGCCTCTTAAGCATCGCTCCGCTATCTACTTTTATCTCTTTAATAAAAAGATCTGCATCCTCTAGGCTGGCATCTTCATTCTTTGCTTCCCAATTTGCAATGGCAGAAAGAACAAGCTTCTCAACTTTACGAGATGCTTCCTTATTACTAAACTTTAATAACTGAAGTGCTCTCTCCACTTTTGCACCACGTATCATATCTGCTACAAGACGCATTTTGCGAGGAGAGGTCGGGCAGTTATTCAATTTCGCGAAAGCTACTTGCTTATTTGCAGCTTTGCGAGCTTCTGCTGTTTCTCTTTTACGAACTCCCATGACTTCTGTTATTTTTTACCTTTATTTTTCTTATCTGCTCCGTGACCACGGTATGAACGAGTAGGTGAAAATTCACCTAACTTGTGCCCTACCATGTTTTCTGTTACATAAACTGGAACAAATTGTCTTCCGTTATGAACTGCTATCGTTTGACCAACAAAGTCTGGAGTAATCATAGAAGCTCTTGACCAAGTCTTGATCACTGTCTTCTTGTTACCCGCAACGTTTGCAGCTACTTTCTTCTCTAATTTATAGTGAACGTAAGGTCCTTTTTTTAATGAACGTGCCATATCTTATTATTTCTTTCTACGTTCTACAATATATTTATTACTCGCTTTCGTCTTAGAACGTGTTCTATACCCTTTAGCAGGCACACCATTTCTATTACGCGGATGTCCTCCAGAAGACTTCCCTTCTCCACCACCCATTGGGTGATCTACCGGGTTCATCACTACTGGACGTACACGTGGACGACGACCTAACCAACGACTTCTACCTGCTTTACCAGACACAAGCAATTGATGATCACTGTTTGATACAGCTCCTATAGTAGCCATACAAGTCGCAAGAATCAATCTTGTCTCACCTGATGGCAACTTCACTGTAGCAAACTTCCCATCCCTTGCCATTAACTGAGCAAATGCACCGGCACTACGAGCCATAACAGCTCCTTGACCTGGACGCAACTCTATACAAGAGATTATAGTACCTAAAGGAATGTCTGATAATGGCATAGCATTACCAATTTCTGGAGCTACATTAGATCCAGAAACTAAATTCTGACCTACTTGAAGACCATTTTGTGCAATTATATAACGCTTCTCACCATCTTGATAGTTAAGAAGTGCTATAAATGCAGTTCTATTAGGATCATACTGAATTGACGCAACCGTACCAGGCACACCTGTCTTGTTACGTTTAAAATCGATAATACGGTATCTTTTCTTATGACCACCACCTACTTGGCGTATTGTCATCTTACCCGTATTATTTCTACCTCCAGAGCGTTTTTTCGGAACCAAAAGGCTTTTTTCCGGCTTATCAGTTGTAATCTGGTCGAAACCATTTACAACTCTAAATCGCTGCCCAGGAGTGATAGGTTTTAATTTTCTTACTGACATTTTTTTGTCTTAAATGTTGTTATAAAAATCTATTGTATCACCTTCCGCCACCTGTACAATTGCTTTTTTAATAGCATTTGTTTTACCAGTAATAACCCCAGATTTCGTGTAACGAGATTTGCGATTTGGACGGACATTAATTGTACGAACTTTTTCAACTGAAACACCATAAGCAGCTTCTACCGCTTTCTTAATTTCAACCTTGTTCGATGTTTTCTTCACTTCAAATGTGTAGCGATTATTTACCTCACTATCCATTGTCGCTTTTTCTGTAATCACAGGTTTTATTAAAATACTCATGATGCGTTATTTAGCTAAATTTGCTTCAATGCCTTCTAAAGAACCTTCAAGTAAAACAACATTATTAGCATTCATAATTTTGTAAGTACTTAATTCTGAGCTAGTTACAACCTCAGAGGCTTTTAAATTGCGTGACGACAAATATACGTTATTATTTGACTCTCCCAACACTATCAAAGATTTTTTATTCTCAAGACCTAATGCCTTTAAAACATTAATAAAATCTTTGGTCTTTGGAGCTTCGAAATTGAAGTCTTCTACAACAGTGATTGCTTTGTCATTTGCCTTCATAGTAAGTGCAGAACGACGCGCTAATCTCTTAAGTCCTTTGTTCAATTTAAACGAGTAGTTTCTAGGTCTTGGACCAAACATTCTACCTCCACCTTTAAATACACCAGACTTAATACTACCAGCACGAGCCGTACCAGTACCTTTTTGTTTTTTAATCTTACGGGTTGACCCTGCAATCTCTGCTCTTTCTTTTGCCTTATGCGTTCCTTGACGTTGATTTGCCAAGTATTGCTTTACATCTAAGTAAACCGCATGATTATTAGGCTCTATTGCGAATACAGCGTCAGAAAGGTCTGCCTTTCTACCTGTTTCTTTTCCTTTAATATCTACAACAGCTACTTTCATTATTTCTCAATGATTACATAAGCGTTTTTGTGACCAGGAATTGCTCCTTTTACAACAAGTAGGTTCTTTTCAGCAACTACTTTTAAAACTCTTAAATTTTGCACTTTCACTTGATCTCCACCCATACGACCTGCCATACGCATTCCTTTGAATACACGCGCAGGATACGAAGCAGCACCAATAGATCCTGGCGCTCTCAAACGGTTGTGTTGACCGTGCGTTGCTTGTCCAACCCCGGCAAAACCGTGACGCTTAACAACACCTTGAAAACCTTTACCTTTTGACGTACCAGATACATCTACAAACTCACCTTCTTCAAAGTGATCTACAGTGATCGCGTCTCCTAATTTAAACTCTCCTTCAAATCCTTGAAACTCGACAACTTTGCGTTTTGCAACCGTACCTGCCTTTTTAGCGTGACCGCTAGCAGCTTTGTTTGCCTTTTTCGCGTCATCGAAACCAAGTTGAAGGGCTTCATACCCGTCAGTTTCTTTGGTTCTGACTTGGGTAACTACGCAAGGACCTGCTTCTATAACGGTACAAGGAATGTTCTTTCCGTTCTCGTCAAAGATGCTAGTCATCCCTACTTTCTTTCCGATTAACCCAGACATATTTATATAATTAATTATTAAAATTCAATTCTAAAAAACAAGGCCGAACACGTTCGACCTTGAATGTGTTTTTCCGTTTTTCCCTCGCTCGCAGCTTAGGACATTTTAGTGCGGTGGTCTTTAGTACGCTTTCGCGAAAGCATACTTACCTATCACACTTTTATCTCTACCTCTACTCCAGATGGTAACTCCAACTTCATCAAAGCATCAATCGTTTTTGATGAAGAAGAATAGATATCAAGAAGACGCTTGTAAGAACTTAATTGAAATTGCTCCCTTGACTTCTTGTTTACGTGTGGAGAACGTAGTACTGTAAAAATTTTCTTGTGTGTTGGCAATGGTATTGGACCTGTTACAACAGCACCCGTTGTTTTTACTGTTTTTACAATCTTCTCAGCAGACTTATCTACTAAGTTGTGATCGTAAGACTTTAATTTGATTCTTATTTTTTGACTCATATCCTTAGTAAATTAGTTTGTTCCTTTTGCTGCTGCTATCACTTCTTCTGAAATACTAGAAGGAGTTTCTGCATAATGTGAAAATTCCATTGTAGATGTTGCACGTCCAGAAGAAAGTGTACGTAATGTAGTTACGTAACCAAACATTTCTGAAAGTGGAACTGTAGCCTTCACCGTTTTTGCACCTGCACGGTCACCCATATCAGATACTTGTCCACGACGACGGTTCAAATCACCTACGATATCACCCATATTCTCTTCAGGAGTAATTACCTCAAGTTTCATAATAGGCTCCATTATCACAGCTTTTGCTGCTTTTGCAGCATTTTTAAAACCAAGTTTTGCAGCAAGCTCGAAAGATAACTGATCAGAATCTACATCGTGATACGATCCATCTGTTAATGTTACCTTCATAGCATCTACTTCGTAACCAGCAAGAGGCCCGTTCACCATAGCCATTTTGAATCCTTTCTCTACAGAAGGAACAAATTCTTTTGGCACGTTACCACCCTTAATCACAGACTCAAACTGCAGTCCAACTGCACCTTCCTCTGCAGGCTCAAGTGTAAATACGATATCTGCAAATTTACCACGACCACCAGACTGTTTCTTATAAGTCTCTCTATGTTCTGCTCTTGCAGTAATAGCCTCCTTATACTCAACCTGTGGTTGTCCTTGATTTACTTCTACTTTAAATTCTCTTTTAAGACGATCTACAATTACATCTAAGTGAAGCTCACCCATTCCAGATATAATAGTTTGACCAGAAGCCTCGTCAGAACGCACGGTAAATGTTGGATCCTCTTCAGCTAATTTAGCTAAGCCCATACCCAATTTATCTACATCTGCCTTGGTCTTAGGCTCAACAGCAATACCGATTACTGGATCTGGAAAGTTCATAGATTCCAATACGATAGGATGCTCTTGATCTGTTAAGGTATCTCCTGTTTTGATAGATTTAAATCCAACAGCAGCACCGATATCTCCAGCTTCTATAAAATCGATGGCATTTTGCTTATTAGCGTGCATTTGATAGATACGTGAGATACGCTCTTTTTTACCAGACCGATTATTTAAAACGTAAGATCCTGCGTCTAAACGACCAGAATAAGCCCTAAAGAATGCTAAACGCCCCACAAAAGGATCTGTAGCAATCTTAAATGCAAGAGCAGCAAATGGCTCTTTTACATCTGGCTTACGTAATTCTTCTTGATCTGTATTAGGATTCACCCCAACAATACCTTCCTTATCCGTAGGAGAAGGCAAGTAACGACATACAGCATCTAACAAGAACTGTACACCTTTGTTTTTAAAGGCTGACCCACAGATCATAGGAATGATAGACATATCCATCACAGCAGCACGAAGCGCAGCGTGCACTTCTTCTTCTGTAATAGACTCCTCATCTTCCATATATTTCTCAAGCAAATCCTCATCATACGCAGCAACTTCTTCTATAAGCTTACCACGAAGTTCCTTTGCTTCTTCTTTAAGGTCTTCAGGAATATCAATAACATCAAACGTAGATCCCATTCCTTCCTCGTGCCATACGATAGCTCGGTTCTTAACTAAATCTACAATACCTTTGAAATCTTCTTCATCACCAATATTCAATACAATAGGCACTGCATTAGAACCCAACATATCTTTTACTTGCTGACAAACCTCAAGGAAATTAGATCCTTGACGATCCATTTTATTTACAAATCCAATACGTGGCACTTTGTAATTATCAGCCAGCCTCCAGTTAGTTTCTGATTGTGGCTCTACACCATCTACTGCACTAAAAAGGAACACTAATCCATCAAGTACACGTAAAGAACGGTTCACTTCAACCGTAAAATCAACGTGACCAGGAGTATCAATAATATTAAAGTGATACCCTTTAGTATCTGCAACAGGCTTTCCGTTTTCTGTAGGAAACTGCCACTCACAAGTTGTAGCCGCAGAAGTAATGGTAATACCACGCTCCTGCTCTTGCTCCATCCAGTCCATTGTAGCAGCACCATCGTGCACTTCTCCAATTTTATGACTCACACCTGTGTAATAAAGAATACGCTCTGTAGTAGTGGTTTTTCCAGCATCAATGTGCGCTGCAATACCAATATTTCTAGTGAATTTTAAATTTCTTGCCATTTCTTAGAATCTAAAATGTGAAAATGCTTTATTTGCTTCAGCCATTTTATGCGTATCAGTACGCTTTTTAACAGCTGCACCTTCTTCTTTTGAAGCAGCTAATATTTCTGCCGCAAGCTTAGAAGCCATAGATTTTTCGTTTCTTTTTCTAGCATATCCGATTAACCACTTCATAGCAGTTGAAATCTTACGATCTGGACGGATTTGCATAGGGATTTGGAAAGTTGCTCCTCCTACTCGACGACTACGAACTTCTACGTGAGGCATAACGTTAGATAACGCATCCTTCCATATTTCTAAAGCTGTTTTCTCTTCGTCTGTTTTCTTTTCTTCTACGATATCAATAGCATCGTAAAATACTTTAAAGGCTACCGATTTCTTACCATCCCACATCATCATGTTAACGAAACGCGTTACTAGCTGATCGTTAAAACGTGGATCCGGCAAAAGTGGTCTCTTTTTGGCCTGTCTTTTTCTCATTACTTCTTTTTAAAAGTGTTTTTTAATTACTTTTTTGGGCGTTTTGCACCGTATTTAGATCTAGCTTGTAGTCTTCCTTGAACACCTGCGGTATCCAAAGCTCCACGTACAATGTGATATCTAACTCCTGGCAAATCTTTTACCCTTCCGCCTCTTACCAATACTATCGAGTGCTCCTGTAAATTGTGACCTTCACCACCTATGTATGCATTCACCTCTTTACCATTTGTCAAACGTACACGTGCAACTTTACGCATCGCTGAGTTAGGTTTTTTAGGCGTAGTCGTGTAAACACGAGTACATACTCCACGGCGTTGTGGACACGAATCTAAAGCAGCCGATTTACTCTTCTTGGTAATTTTGACTCTTCCTTTTCGTACTAATTGTGAAATTGTTGGCATTTCTTTCTACCTAATATTTATTAAAAAAATATAATTTCCCCTAAAATAGGGCGTGCAAAGGTACGTATTATTTTAAGTTAATCAAATCTTAAATAACTTATTTTCCAATTCATCACTAATAAAAACGTTACACTATACTTAGAGAAGTCCAAAACCGTTAGCTTTACGTATCCAAATACGTCATTTTGAGACTAAAAACTTTATTTATTGTTGTCCTTAATATTTATACTATATTTTCTGCAGCAGGACAGGAGAGTAATTTGGTACTCGAAATAAAGGGAGAAACACCCTCTCAAACTTTGGTCATAGATAGCCTAAATCGCACCAGGGTATTCCAAGATCTCAATTCCTTAAAAAAACACACATCCTCTATAATAGATACTTTAGTCGCAAAAGGGTATGTAGATACTCATCTCAAGAAATTAGCGAAAAAGGATTCTACCTACTATCTAGCTCAACTGGAACTTAAAAGTTTCTACAAATACCTCAAAATTAATTTACCAGACAATGCTATTCTAAAAGAATATGTTACTCAAACAGGGATTGCCATAAAAGGAGATACTATTACAATAGAGACCGCTTTCGCGAAAGCGTACTTAAAAAAACTTACTTCAATAGCTGCAAACAACGGAAATCCATTTGCAACTTTTCAACTTCAGAATATATCTAAGAATAAAAATAACAACCTGAGTTCTCAACTCCTATTCACATCAAAAAACAAACGAACTATTGATAACATTGTAATTAAAGGTTACGAAACTTTTCCTAATACTTTTTTAAAAAGATATGCAAACATAAAAAAAGGAAGCACTTTTAACCAGCAGGAACTTCTCGACCAAAACCAACGCCTCAACTCACTTTCATTCACCTCAAGCATTAAAGAGCCCGAAGTCTTATTTAAAAAAGACAGCACGATCGTTTACTTCTATTTAGAAAGACAAAACACCAATCGATTTGATGGGTTTTTAGGTTTTGCAACCAATGAAGAAACTAACAACCTTCGACTTGATGGCTATATAGATTTACAATTGACCAATAATTTAAACTATGGAGAAACATTATTGCTCAACTACAAAAGTGATGGAGAAGACCAATCTCAACTAAACGCAACTGTAAAACTTCCTTATATCCTTAAAAGCCCCCTGGGCATAGAAGCAAACCTTTCACTATTTAGAAAAGACAGCACATTTGCCACCACGACACAAAGCGCCCATATTTATTATCAAATATCACCCCATATAACTACTGGAGTAGGTTACGCGGGCATCCAATCTGAAGATTTGCAAGACGACTTCATCAATATCAATAATACTCTAGATTACAACACCACTAAGTTTACAACAAACTTCTCCTATCTAAAACCTCAGGATGCTTATTTTTTTCCGACAAAAGCAACCTTTTCGTTAACTGCCAGTCTAGGTAATAGAGAGACCGATATAAAGGAACGGCAAATAGGACTTTCTATAAGCGGTAGCGCTATAATTAATCTGAATGAAAAAAATTCGGTTTATGTACATAATACAACCCAATCTTTATGGTCGGATAATTACTTAACTAACGAGCTTTATCGCTTTGGAGGGATTACAAGCATAAGAGGGTTTGAAGAGAACAGCATATTTGCAAATTTTGTAACCACACTTAACACAGAGTATCGTTACATTCTCAATCAAAGTCTTTATGTTCAGAGCATTATAGATTTGGGATATTTCGAAAATCAATTAACCGAGCAACGATTATCGCTGTTTAGTTTCGGTCTCGGTGCAGGAATAAGAACTAAGGCTGGAGTTTTAAAGATTATTATAGCTAACGGCAAAAATGAAAAACAAAACTTTGATTTTAACAACACCAAACTACACTTTCAATTAGGGGTACGCTTCTAGCACTGTTAACACAAGGGTAACATTCCCTTAAAAAAAACTAAATTTTAGGAACAAATAGTTGTGTAATTAACTTTTTATTGTGATTTTTGGCATTGGCTAATTCAAATAATTTATAAAAATGAAAACAAAGTTTAGTGGAATTTTAACGCTATTGTTAGCGTTTGTAGTGCAAGTATCGCTTGCACAAACAACAGTTTCCGGAACGGTTTCTGAAGAAAACGGACCTCTTCCAGGGGCGAGTGTTCTTGTGAAAGGAACTACTACCGGAGCTCAAACCGATTTTGATGGTAACTACTCAATTAACGCAAGTCCAACGGATGTACTTGTTTTTAGTTATGTAGGTTATTCAACTCAAGAGGTCACTGTAGGTGGACAATCTACAATTAATGTAACTCTTGCTTCAGACAATCAACTGGATGAAGTAATTGTAACAGCACAAGGTATAAAAAGAGAGAAAAAAGCTCTTGGTTATGCTGTAAGTGAAGTTGCTCAAGAAGAAATAGAAGGACGTACCGAAGGGGATGTTGCTCGTGTTCTTTCTGGAAAAGCTTCCGGTGTAAACATTACATCTGCTTCTGGAACATCGGGTTCTGCAACGAACGTTATAATTCGTGGTCAAAACTCTATCAACGGAAATAACCAAGCATTATTTATTGTAGACGGTGTACCATTTAGTAGCGATACTAACGCTGCTGGTAGTGCGTTTAACGGTAACAACGGTTCTTCTCGTTTCTTAGATTTAGATCCAAATAATATTGCGAGTGTGAATGTACTGAAAGGTCTTGCCGCTGCAACTTTATATGGTACTGCTGGTCGTAATGGTGTAATCGTTATTACTACTAAAGCTGGTGCTTCTGGAGCTCAAGGTCCTAAGAAAACAGAAATTACTGTTTCTCAATCTTATTTCGTTAATGAAATAGCTTCGTTACCAGATTACCAAGATAAGTATGGAGGTGGATTTGATCAATCATTTGGATGGTTCTTCTCTAACTGGGGTCCTGCTTTTGCAGCCGGTGGAGTTGATGGATATTTAAATGATCCCGCTGGTGTAATTGATGAGAATGGAACAGTTCCTCACCCTTATTCTACTTCAGCTTTCTTGAATCCTGATGGTGCAAATACAGGTTCTAGTATTCTTGCACAACAATTTGCAAATCAACGTTATGATTGGAGACCCTATAACTCAGTAGAAAATTTCTTCAGAACTGGAGGAGTTGCTAATACAAGTGTGAACTTAAATGGTTCTTCTAGTGATGGTAACGTTAATTATAACGTAAACTTTGGTCATTTAGAAGATAAAGGATTTACTCCTGGAAATCAATTAAGAAGAAATAACTTGTCTTTGGGAGGAAGAGCTAAACTTACAAATAAGTTTACGATCTCTGGAACACTTAACTTCTCAAGAACAGACTTTGAGACACCACCAGTAGCTGCCTCTCGAGGTAATGGTACCTTAGGTTTCTCTGTATTTGCAAACGTATTCTTTACACCACGTAATGTTGATTTAGCAGGTCTTCCTTTTGAGCTTCCTGAAACAGGTGGTAGTATTTATTACCGTAATGGTAACGACATTAACAATCCAAACTGGATTATTCGTAATGCTGGATCAAATCAGCTTACAAATCGTGTGAATGGTACAGCTACATTAGCGTATGAGCTTAATGACAACCTTAATGTGCAATATCGTGCTGGTGTTGATTTCTATAATGAAAGAAATACTGAATACTCAAATAAAGGAGGGGTTCTTGGGGCTGCTCGTGATGACATTCGTGGATATTACTGGACTTGGGATAACAATGCTCGTATCTGGGATCACTACTTAGCTTTATCTGGTGATTATGATATAGGTGATAATTTTGGTGTAAGCTTTATAGCTGGTGCAACTTCTAGATCTAGAGATTTTGATCAACAAGGTGTTACAAGTACTGAGCAAATTGTATTTGGAGTACAACGTCACTTTAATTTCTTGACACAAACGCCTATTCAATTCTCAACGAACAGAAACATCGTTGGTGTACTTGCACAAGCTGATATAGATTATAAAGATTTCTTATTCTTAGGTTTAGCAGGTCGTAATGACTGGGTTTCTAACCTACCTAAAGAAAACAATTCTCAGTTTTATCCTTCTGCTAGTATATCATTCATTCCTACAGCTGCAATTGAAGGTTTAAAAGGTAACAGCACACTTAACTACTTAAAGTTAAGAGCTGGTATTGGAACATCTGCAGAATTTCCTAGTGGATTCCCTGTTTCTCAGAACGTTAACCAAAACACCAATGTTGGTATTACTGGTTTAGCAACAAACTCTGTGAGTAATACTATTGCAAATACAGATCTTAAACCAGCTTTAATATCTGAATTTGAAACAGGTTTCAATACTCGTTTATTTGATAATAGAGTAGACATTGATTTCTCCTACTTTACAAGAGAAACTACTGATCAGATAGTTGGCTCTAACCTTTCTCCATCAAGTGGATCTACATTTACTACTGAAAACATTGGTAAAGTAGAAGGTGATGGTATTGAAATTGATCTTGGAGTAGACGTATTCAGATCTGATGATAATGGATTTACTTGGAATACAAGAGCAAACTTTACAAAAAGTGAGCAAATCGTAACTGAATTAGAGCAGGATCAAATTGTATTTGCAGGATCAGCAAACCCAATTCTTGGAGGTAATGCCGCTATAGAAGGCGAGCAGTTAGGTGTAATCGTAGGTCGAAGAATTCTTCGTGACGACAACGGTAATTTTGTAGTGGATACTGCAGGTAATTATGTTGCTGAAGATAACATCACCCTTGATGATGGAAGAAACATTACTCCTATCATTGGTAATCCACAACCAGATTATGTTCTTAACTGGATTAACACAATGAGCTACAAAAACTTCAACTTTGGTTTCCAATTCAATCATACAAAAGGTGGTGATATAGCGTCATCTACTATTGGTGTGCTTTTAGGACGTGGTCTAATTGTTGAAACTGAAGATCGTGAAAACACATATATTCTTCCTGGAGTACAGGCAGATGGTTCTCCGAATGAAACTCAGATTAATAACTCACAATACTACTTCTCAAATGTATTGTTTGGCCCAAAAGAATTATCTATTTATGATGCATCTGTATTAAGATTACAAGAAGTATCTCTTGGATATAGTGTACCTAAGAAATACTTAGATAAGACTCCTTTTGGTTCATTTAGTATTACGGCTAGTGGTTTCAACTTATGGTATGATGCCTACAATACGCCTGATGGAGCGAATTTTGATCCTAACGTAGCTGGTGTTGGTATTGGTAACGGTCGTGGTTTTGACTACATCAATGGTCCATCTTCAAGACGTTATGGAGTAAGCGTTAAAGCATCATTCTAATAACTTTAAATAAAATTAAGAAATGAAAAATATATTTAAATACGCTCTACCACTTCTTTTCACAGGTGCATTTTTGTTCACCTCATGTGAAACGATAGAATTAGAGCAATTGGCGAATCCGAATGCATTAAGTTCAGATCAAGCCGATCCTGCACTACTTTTGAATTCGATTCAATTGAACTATAGAAATGCTATGGGTACCTTCCTTAACAATAGTGAGGATCTTACTAGAATTTCATACTTTGGTAATAGAAATTATTTTGCTGGCCTTAACGGAGGTACTCTTGATGGTACTTGGACTGCCTTATATGCAAACATGATTCCTGATGTTGCCAATATTGAAGCGTTAAATACTGATGGTTCTTTGAACTATCAGGAAGCTGTAGGTAAAGCTTTAGTAGCTCACACTTACTTAATGATGGTAGATTTTGTTGGAGACATACCGTTCTCTCAAACAAACAATCCTTTAGAATTTCCTAATCCTGCATTAGATGATGATGCTGACGTTTATGCTGGAGCACTTGCACTTTTAGCTGAAGCTAAATCTTTAATGCAAAGTGATACTGCAAATGGAGGTGACCTTTATTATGATGGTGATAATGATAGCTGGATCAAGTTTATGAATACGGTTGCCTTAAAAGCAGCTATTACAACTGGAGATTTGGCAACCTTTGATAATATCATTAATACGCAACCGTTCATTTCAGAAACAGCTGATGATATGCAATGGCAGTATGGTACTTCAGAAGTGAATCCTGATGAAAGACATCCTCGTTATGCGGGTGATTACACACCATCTGGAGCAAACTTTTACCAGTCTAACTGGTTCATGAACTTAATGTTAGAAACTAATGACCCAAGAATTCGTTACTATTTTACTAGAATGAATGACTGTACTCCAGGTGCTTCTTGTAATCCTGCTGGAAATGGTGAGACTTTAGGTTGTTCTTTACAAAGTGCTCCTCCTCACTATGCTGGATTTACATTTTGTTACTTAGAAAATGGATACTGGGGTCGTGACCACGGTAACCAAGAGGGAACTCCTCCAGACGCATTCTTTAGAACTGCTTGGGGTGTATATCCTGCCGCTGGTTTCTTTGATGACGATAGCTTTAGAAACGTAGGTCTTGGACTAGGTGGAGCTGGAGCAGGTATCCGTCCAATTATGTTAGCATCGTATGTTGATTTCTGGAGAGCAGAAAGAGCAATGATTGCTGGAGATACAGATGGTGCTCTTGGCTTTATTACTGATGGTATTGAAAAATCGATGAATAAAGTATTTGCTTTTTCAGCTGTAGATGCTGATCGTGATGCAAGCTTTGAAGCTGCTAGTGCTGATGTAGATGCATTTATTGCAGACATAGAGTCTGAATTTAATTCTGGATCTACAGATGATAAATGGAATGTATTAGCTGAACAATACTGGGTAGCTATGTTTGGTGGAGGAATGGAAGCCTATAACTTCTACAGAAGACAAGGATATCCAACAACTCTACAACCAAACTTAGAGCCAGATCCAGGACCGTTCCCAAGATCATTCCCATATGCAACTGGAGAAGTTATTGCTAATCCTAATGTAGCACAAAAAGCGGATCTTAATGGTCAAGTTTTCTGGGATACTAATCCAGCCTCTTCTGCAAACGGAGGATTCCCAGCATCTAATTAAAACTTTAAAAAATAATTATGAAAACAATGTTAAAATATTTCTTTGTTGGAGCGCTAGCTTTATTTCTAGGTTCTTGTGAAGATGATGAAGAAAATATTACAGTAACTCTTCAAGATAATATCGAGAGAGGAGCTGTTCTTAGAACAATAGATTTTAGCGATGAAATGCTATTATGTGCAGGTCCCTTAGAATTTTCTATGGAACTTGAAGAGCAGGATATCGAAGAAGGAGCTTTGTTAGATAATGTAAATGTATATGTTACTTTTACAGACAATTCTGACATAGCTGGAAATACTGCAGCTTTTAACACAGGTGAAGTATTATTAGATAATGTAACTGCAGCGGAGTTTGCTCCAGGACCTTTTGGGTTACCAAGAGTTACTTTGACATACTCCTTAGATGAGCTTGTTGCTGCCGTTGGTGGATCTTCTGATGAGATTTATGTTGGAGACACGTTCCTTTTTAGAGAAGAGCTTATATTAACGGATGGACGTATATTCTCCGTAGACAACGCTGGAGGTATTATTACTGGAGGGTTTTTTAATTCACCTTTTCAACACGTTCAAACAGTTACAGGAGGTTTAGATCTTGCAATTGATGGTGTGAATTCTGTTAACATCGCATCTGGTGGTGGAGATTATGAAGCTACTATACAGGTAACTGAAGCTGCTCCAGATTTATGGGCAGATGGTGAAGTATTTGTTTCTTACTCAGTAGCAGGTTCGGAGGACAATTCTGAAGGAGTTTCTGTAGCAACTTTCACAAGGGCAGATTTTACACAATCTGTTGACGACGACGGTAATGATATTGCAAACACATTGGAAAACGATTTCATGTTTGATTTTGCAACACTTTCAGGTGCTGTAGGTTTATCTATTTCTGATATGGCTGAAGGAGATGCAATAAATATTCGTTACTCTTTCAATAACTCTTGCGGTCAAGCAATTAGCTCTTTTGATGAGCCATTCACAGATGTAATGCCTGTAATTAACTGTCCTGTACTTCCTCTTTCTGACTTAAGTACTTTTGTTGGCACCTATGTTACAACGCAAATTGCTCCAACTATTTTTGGATATACAACTTTTGGTGATGGTGTTGAAGTTACTTTCGTATCAGAAGGTGCTGTAGATATTTTAAGTGGAGATCCAGTTACTCTTACTGCCACTCAAAGAGCGTTCGACGCAAACTACTTAAATGATCTAGGTCCTGGAAGTGTTCCACTTCAGACGTACATAGCAGACTTTAACTGTCAGAATGTAACGTTAGTAGAAGATGCTGCTCCAATAGGAAACTTCACTGGATGGCAATGTTCTGGGCCAAGTATTTTTGGAGCTCCAGATCCAGCGGGTGGAGGACCTTTTGATGTAGATGATGATACTATGTTCACTATTGCATTTGCTGAAGATGTTTTAGGTTCTTGTGGAGATCCTCTATCTAATATTGCTTCGATTCAGTTCGACAAACAATAATAAATACATTTATTATATATTTGAACCGCCGGTTTTACTGGCGGTTTTTTTTATTCTCAAAACTAGTTATATGCATTTTCTAAAATCTACTTTAATCCTACTTTCTATCTTACCCTTTGCAGTTTCATCTCAGAACACAGTAGGCACTCTGGTCAATACATCTGGCTCATTTGACGGCTACACTCTATACTCCCCTAGAACGAACGAAATCCCTCGTTTCACATATTTAATAAACAACTGCGGAGAAATTATTAATACATGGGAATCAGAATTCCCCTTGTTTAGTAAAGATCTACTTATGGAAGACGGCACCCTTTATAGAAGTGTGGTAGACAATCAATCTACTCTTAACATTCCCGGAAATACAGGAAGAATAGAACATTTAGATTGGGATGGAACACTTATTTGGGGTTTGACCTATTCTGATACAGATTTTAGTTTTCATCACGACTTTGAAGTTCTTGAAAATGGCAACATTATAATGCTTGTAGCCGAGAGAAGATCTGCAGCAGAAGCCATTGAAAATGGAAGAGATCCGTCTACGATAGCTACGAATGAATTATATGAAGAAACACTAGTCGAGATAGAACCCGTAGGACAAGATCAATTTAATATAGTATGGCAATGGAAATCTTGGGACCATTTAATTCAGGACTTTGATAACACTAAGCAAAATTTTGGAATTATTGCTAACAATCCAGGGCTAGTAAATATAAATTATGCAGTAGCGGCAGGCGAAGCAGACTGGTGGCACTCAAACGCGATATCTTATAACTCAGATAGAGATCAAGTAATTATAAGTAATAGAGACCTTGATGAGTTTATAATTATTGACCACTCTACAACCACAGCAGAAGCCGCAACAAATACAGGTGGCAATAGCAATAGAGGAGGAAATATACTATACAGATATGGCAATCCTGAAGCATATGATCAAGGTACTATAGATGACAGGCAACTAAATGCACAACATAATGTCCAATTTATACCTGCGGGTTCACCTAATGAGGGCAAGATTTTAATCTTTAACAACCAACCTCAACTGGGTTTTACCTCAATTCAAATCATCAACCCTGAATACGATGAAACAACTAGCAACTACGTATATAATGGTGGAGCCTACGGCCCCGATACTGTAGATTATGAATATGTCGATCCTACAGATCCTTCCAATTTTTTTGCAGCCTTTTTATCAGGAGCACAAGAATTACCTAATGGAAACATCCTAATAGATAATGGTCCAGCGGGATTCCTTTTTGAAATTGATCCTTCCTCAAATAATGAAACAGTATGGGAGTATCAAAACCCCGTTTCTGCGGGAGGTGTATTATCAGATGGTGATGATCCCTCTTTAGTACAGACCTTTGTATTTAGAGCACTTCGTTACCCTACAGATTATCCCGCATTTGACGGTAGGGATTTAACCCCCCAAGGTGTTATTGAATTAAACCCTGCAGACTTTGATTGCTCAATATTAAATACCGAAGACTTTATTGACTCGAACACTGTTCAAATGTGGCCTAATCCAGCATCTGACTATCTAGAAATTCAATCTCAAGATTCTTTTGATAGTATTGAACTATATGATTTAAAAGGTCGTTTCATAACATCCATTCAAAAATCAAGACAAGACATATCACATTTAAGTAGCGGAATATACATCGTTAAACTCACTAGAGGAGACCAAGCTCTAACTAAAAAAATTATAAAGAATTAAGTCAGTCTCTTTTGGTTCGATATCTAAATCAAAACCATCCCTTGAGGATCGTTTTTTACTATATCTTTGCCCTATGGAAAACACCCTACAAATTTTTGGAACCAGAGCTATTATAGAAGCCATAGAGGCAGAAAAAGAAATTGACAAGGTATTTCTCCAGATAGGAGTATCAAACCCACTCTCGAGTGAGCTAAATACGCTTATAAAGAAAAATAGCATCAACGTTTCCTATGTTCCAGTCGAAAAGCTTAATAGACTGACTTCCAAAAATCATCAAGGGGCCGTTGCTACTATCTCTCCTATCACGTATCAAGATCTAGAAGCTGTGGTAGAAACGAGTATATCCAAAGAACATCCACCGCTTTTTATCATTCTAGACCACTTATCAGACGTACGTAACTTTGGGGCGATCATTCGTACGGCAGAGTGCACGGGAGTAGCTGGAATTATTATACCTAAAAAAGGAGGAGCCCCTCTTAATGGGGTAGCCGTAAAAACCTCGGCGGGAGCGGCCTTTAATATTCCTATAGTGAAAGTTGACCATATTAAAGATGCCATTTATCATCTACAGGGCTCAGGAATTAAAGTAATAGCTGCTACAGAGAAGACCGAAAATACTTTATATGACATTCCACTCAACGAACCTGTTGCTATTGTGATGGGACGTGAAGATAGTGGCGTATCACCTGGTGTATTAAAAATTGTAGACCATAAGGCTAAATTGCCTTTACTAGGTACAATAGCCTCACTTAATGTATCTGTTGCTTGTGGCGCATTTCTTTATGAAGCCGTAAGACAGCGTCGTTAATTTATTCTTCAGAGTCTGTATCCCTAATTTCATAATTAAAGAAAAATGCTTCTTCTTCAGGCAGTTCTTTAGGCAGTTCAAAGAAATTTCCATTTTCATCAAACTGGCGCATAAAAGGATCATCATCCTCTATATAGTTTTCTTTTTCCCATAGGAATTGAGGATTTTTTGGTATGCTTTCGCGAAAGCAAAATAAACCCAAAAAAACTCCAGCTAAAAATCCTGACAAATGCCCCTCCCACGAAATTTTAGCGTCCATAGGGAGCGTACCCCATACCAAACTACCATACAAAAACACTACTAAAAAAGACAATGCCATCAACCTATAATGCCTGGTACGTATTCCCTTAAAAAATAAAAAAGACGCCAGTCCATAGATGACACCACTCATCCCAATATGAAAGGAAGCTCTTCCTATTATCCAAGTACCTAAGCCGCTTAATATTAATACCCAGAACAAGACCCTCCAGCTAATCTTTTTATAAAAATAAAATAATGCAGCACTCAGAACCAATATAGGCACAGTGTTGTGCCATAGGTGCTTTACACCAGAATGAATAAAAGGCGAAAATAAAACACCTCGCAAGCCTAGCGCATTTCTAGGTCGCACTCCCCAAGAAGTAAAATCTACTCCAAAACGCAGTTCAAACCAATACACACCCCACATTAAAAGGGCAAAAAGTAATGGATACAAAAGGACTCCATTATAAAAAGTAAACGATTCTTTTGTGGTTTTCATTAGTGGGTTAAAGACAAAAATCTATCCAAAAAATCAAAGGTGCAATATTGTCACGATTCATAAATGAAATACGTACTTTTAATCTATGAACACACCTCTTGCTGAAAGACTGAGACCCAAAACACTTGATGATTATCTTAGTCAAAAACACTTATTAGGTAAAGATGGCTCTTTGCGCAAAGCTCTTGATGCAGGGATTATACCCTCATTAATTTTTTGGGGACCACCAGGAGTAGGCAAAACTACTCTTGCCTCTATCATTGCAGTACAATCTAACAGACCCTTCTACACTCTAAGCGCTATAAGTAGCGGTGTTAAAGACGTTCGGGAGGTGATAGAAAAAGCTAAAAAAGGTGGTGGGCTTTTTACCCATAAAAACCCTATTCTATTTATTGATGAGATTCATAGATTCAGCAAATCTCAACAAGACTCGTTACTGGGCGCTGTAGAGAAAGGCTGGGTCACCCTTATTGGGGCTACGACAGAAAATCCAAGTTTTGAAGTAATACCCGCACTCCTAAGTAGGTGTCAAATATATATTCTCAACCCCTTTAACAAAGAGGATATGGAAGCACTGCTCCGCAGAGCTATAAAAGAAGATGGGGTGATCAATCAAAAAAAAATAACCTTAAAAGAAACAGAAGCCCTCATTAGACTTAGCGGCGGAGATGCACGAAAACTACTTAACATCTTTGAGCTGATTATTACCACTGAAACATCAGAAGAAGTAACGGTCACTAATGAGTTAGTCCTAAGCAAAGTGCAACAAAACACTGTGTTATACGATAAAACTGGCGAGCAACACTACGATATTGTTTCTGCATTTATAAAATCTATAAGAGGTAGCGATCCTAATGCGGCTGTTTACTGGCTCGCACGTATGATTGAGGGAGGAGAAGATGTAAAGTTTATTGCTCGCAGACTTATCATAGCGGCCTCAGAAGATATAGGAAATGCAAATCCTACGGCACTGGTGGTCGCTAATAACTGCTTTCAGGCCGTATCCACCATTGGTTATCCAGAGTCACGTATTATATTAAGCCAATGCGTTACCTACTTAGCGTCTTCTCCCAAAAGTAATGCATCCTATGAAGCCATAGGGAAGGCTCAGAAACTTGTTCAAGAAACTGGCGATCTATCTGTACCCCTGCATCTAAGAAATGCCCCTACAAAGCTTATGAAAGATTTGGGCTACGGAGATAATTATAAATACGCTCATGATTATGAGAATAATTTTGTCGCCCAAGAATTCTTACCAGATGAAGTCTCTAATACAAAACTGTACGATCCAGGAAATAATTCAAGAGAAAAGGGTCTCAGAGAATTTTTAAAATCTAGATGGAAAGGGAAATACGGTTACTAATCATTTCTTCATTTCAAATAGTTGAAGTGGTGCATCATTCACTCCTATAACCACTGTGTTTTGATTTCCAGCCTTACCCGAAATCTGTAACAAACTCTTTGCGTTCCCTTGTATATATATACCTGATTGCGCTGGGGTTAATACATTATACCCATCTTTAGTATTTGAAATAAGCACAACACCTTTCCCTCCATCGTAACGAGGTGTTTCTACTTCGGTTTCAAAAATATTACCCGTGGCAACTAAATCTTCATAACCATCATTGTTCACATCTAAGGTTATAAAACTCAATATGGGTGAGCTTTGGGCATATGCAGGAAGCTTACTTACCTTAAAAGAGCCTTCGCCATTATTAAGAAGTAAAAGTGAAGAGAAAGTACTTACCTCAGCACTGTAGGCTTCTTTTAGACCTTCTCCATAAATTTCATCTAGAGTGGCATTTGCAAATGATTCGTATGTCTCAAATTTTTCTGAAATAAAAGGCATTTGCTGCGTGGAGCATTCTTTACCTCTAGCTGGAACATAAGTACCGTTGTAATCATTACTTAAAACCAAATCAAAGGTTCCGTTATCATCAAAATCTGATGCAAACACTTTAAATGGTTTCTTACGTGACGCTTTGTATTTTATGTTTTCTCCTATATTACCCAAAACATAATCTAGTAATCCGTCCTTATTTACATCTGTCTCAGTAATAGTATACCACCATCCTTTTTCTTTGTCTAGACCATAATCTCCCGCCACATTAAAAAATACACCATTGTCATTCTTAAATAAACCAATTCCAGACCACTCCCCTACAGCTATAAAATCTGTCTTTCCGTCACTATTAAAATCTGTAGCAATAACCTTATTAACCATGCCAAAATCTAACAACCCTTTTGCCTTTTCTTTAGTCACATCTACAAAGCTCCCATCTCTATTTTCTAATAATTGAGAAGGCTGGAATTCTGGATAGTGTTGCGGCTGTATTCTATTACCTATAATCAAATCTTGGTCTCCGTCTAGATCAAAATCTATAGCCGCAATAGATTTACTATTAAAGAGAGCCGTATCTAACGGCTCAAGGGTAAAGACACCAGATCCGGTGTTTCTATATAGCCTATTTTGGTATGCTTTACTGGATTCATTAAACTCAGTCCCCCCACTAAGCACTATTAGATCTTGATCTTTATCGCCATCTATATCAACAAAGAGTGATTCCATATCTTCCTGTACTTCCGAAAACTTGGGTAATGCTACACCTTCAAATCCTTTCTCATTTTGAGTATATAGCACCCCTTTTTGACCACTGGCACCACCTACATAAAAATCTTCTAGACCATCTCCATTTACATCTCCCTTAGACATAAAAGGGCCCAGAGTAGATTGCTTATAAGGAAGTAAGACTTCCTTTTTAAAATCATTAAAGTCATTTTCTCTATGAATAAAATTGATTCCTTTTGTTGATGTTGCTTTCGCGAAAGCATACGTGTCGGTATCATAAAAATTTTCAAAAACCGGCAGTGCTTTAACCATTGCCTCTTCTTCTTTTGATACAAGTGTTTGATTCACCTCAACATTAGCATAGGTAGTTTGCTTTCCAGAAAGCCAGGTAACCACAACCTCATCTACTTTCTCCTCATCACCAAGCCCAAAATGCGCTATATCCTCTGTAGAGGACAGGTAGCCTTTTGTTCTTTTAGACTCATATACTTGGGTCTGGTCACCATAGTTTAAAGTGATCTTTGCAAAAGGTTCTGATGTTTTGCCTCTAGCCTCTACTCTTAAGTAATTGCCCACCTTGTTTTCTACACTCAGGTTTTTAAACAACAAAGCTTCATCATCTATATTGTTTACTACAAGTTCCAGATCCCCATCATTATCCAAGTCTGCATATGCGCCGCCGTTAGAGTAGGAAGGTGTAGACAATCCCCATTGATATCCTTTCTGTTCAAAACTTAAGTTTCCCTTATTCTCAAATACTACATTACTCAATTTTTCAGTAGGCATAGCATCATACAACTTTTGCTTTACCGCAACTGGCACATTACCATTAAAGGCTCTCTGAGTTTCTGCTACTTGGTTTTGCAAATCATTATCTAAAGCATACCTACGATATCCATTAGTGACATACACATCTCGATCTCCATCATTATCAAGATCAGCCAGAAGTCCTGCCCAGCTCCAATCTGTTTTTGCCATTTTTGATTGTTGCACGACATTTATAAAGCTATTATTACCGGTATTGAGCTGTAGGGAGTTAAACATATATTGATATTGAAAAGCTAGATCTTTTGTAAGCAAATCAAAACGTGACTCGTTCATACTCGCCATAAGAGTCTTGGACCTTACGTGATCGCTAGCAGCCATATCTAACACGAAAATATCTTGTAATCTATCATTATTTATATCTGCAATATCCACCCCCATACCATAGAAGGATACCTGGTTTGTATACTCTTTTATTTTGTCTGTAAATGTTTTATCGCCATTGTTAATGTACAATGCGTCTGGAACATAGTAGTCGTTTGCCACATATATATCTAGCAAACCGTCGTTATTGATATCACTTACTGTTATCCCTAACCCAAAAGCTGGCTTGAGCAAACCAGCCTTTTTAGTTACTTTTTCAAAACGATACCCTTTGTTTTCGTAAAGCTGCACGCTACTTTTTTCTAGATTTTTCTGAAGTTCCATACTGGCAAAAAATCGTTGAGGATCTAAGCCGTACAATTCATTTTCATTAGAAACAATAACGTCTAAATCACCATCTTGGTCGTAATCAAAAAATACAGATTGTGTGCTTATTCCGGTATCTGCAAGGTTGTATTGTGTTGCGCTTTCGCGAAAGCGATTATTGCCCAAATTAATATATAATAAATTCTTTCGATCTGTTGCTTGCTTAGGTCCTCCTTGCGATACATAGATATCCAGCAAGCCATCTGCATTTATATCTGCAAATGTGACTCCATTTGCCCATTGCTTCCCATCATTTATTCCCGCAGTTTGGGAAATATCTTCAAATTCTAGATTTCCTTTATTAAGGTAAAGCTTATTGGGAACCTGATTCCCGGCAAAGAAGATATCTTGAAGCCCATCATTATTAATATCTGCAATACCCACGCCGGCGCCATTGTAGAAATAGTCAAAATCAAACAAATTTGCTAAAGTAGAGACGTCTTCTTTTAAGTTGTTCGAAAAAGTGATATTGCTCACATCACTAGAGATTCGCTCAAACAATTTTGTCTCTATCTTTGAAGAATTTGACTTCGTGATATTGTCTTTTTGGGTATTTTCTTCTTTGCACCCTAAAAAGATGATCAGTAAATATAGAAGTAGATAACGCATTATTGTTTTTCAAAAATCATTTGTACCGTACCCTGTAATCCCTTTATTTTTCTATTGATAATAAATTGATTATTTGAAAAATACCCTTTGCCAGAAAATTCATTTGTCTCTACATCATAAGTGGCAGCAGCCTTGGTAACCATAACACCTATTATTTTATCACCTTCAGAAAATACCATCTTCTCCTCATCTACCTCCATATAATAAGATCCGTCTAAACTTCTATAGAGACCCGCATTCTTTTCTTGACTAACAATCCCTCTTGTTGGAGTTTCCACAGCAACCTCTTGTTCTAAAGCTTTTTCTTTTTGAGATTGAGCTAGCGGTTTCTTAATGATAGATTGTTCCTCAACTTTCTTAACCACAGCAACCTCCTGCACCTTCTCCTCTTGAATCTTGTGTGGAGCTTGCTTTTGATCATTATTACCATTATACCTATATTCTAAATCTCTAATAGAAATAAAAGCATCTCTTAATGCCTCGTGATAAGCACGCTTGTAATCTTTTTCTTTACTTGTACCTTGCTCAGATACAAAAACAAAGCGCCCTTTACAGTCTTTAAGAATAACTTTTAGTTTTGTACTTGTAAATGAACTGGACTCCTCTACGTCTGCCGTTAAGGCATTACATCCTCCAGCATTCATATCTGGAGGTAAAATACTTCCCAGTTGATATGCATCAAAACCATATTTTTTGAATAAAAAAGTTGTTAAGGAATTTACCTGAAATTTATCTGCCTCATCTGTCCAAGAAAATCTATCAGGAACTATAACATATTTAAACTCGTTAACAGACTGAGCAATGGTATTTACCTGTACTAAGGTGATGAAAAGTATTGTGTATATTAATTTCATATAGTTTTATTTAGGGTTGATAACCACTTGCATTCCCATTTGTAGTGAAAGCTCTCTAGCCTTTGATACATCTGTATACTCCAATAGATTATCTGCTGCAAGATAGAAATTAAAATTCTTAATTTTTGTAGAAAATAAGAGCCCTATATTCTTTTGTGAGAAAGCGTTTGCTGTATAAGTAATCTTTGTTCTTAAAAAAGAATTCCAAGCTCTGTCGTAATATATAGTTGCGGCGGTAAAAACACTTTTTGGTCGCTTAATCGCATTAATGTGAAGACCTACATTACTTGTAAACCTTCTACCGCTTTTATCTGTACAATTGCACCCTCCATCTATATCCTCCCTAAACCCATAATTGAACCCCCCGTTAAACTTGACTGGTCTCCATGTGGTATAAGATTCTTCCTGACCATCTTTATATGGCAGTTGCTCCTCTACTTCGTCTATAAACTCATCCCAATAATCAGTCGTGCTTTCTCCTGCTAATAATGCAGGAAATTCTAGCTCTAACCCATCTAACTCATAAGATCCAGAAAGGCCATAGGTTCTTACATCTCTAGTATGAGAAATAAATCCTATATCCAGTAGACTCGCACTAACAGATAGTTGATCGGAAAAATTGTAAGTACCTCCTATATCTATGCCTAGACCTATATTAGGACTTAAAATAGCATTCTTTGTAATACTGGAGATGTCACCATCGTCATCTATGATTCCCGCCAGTCCGGATGTATTTGCCTCTACGTTAGCCCCTACTATTTCATGGGTATAAAAGTTAGGCCCCTCTGGCGTATCTCGGGTTCTGAAAAAACCTTCATTTCCGGTACTATTTACATTCGCCATACTCATATATAACTTGGCACGTGCGCCTAGTCTAAGCTTTCGCGAAAGCTTCTTATTTATTCCAAAATGATAAACAGATAACAACTCCGCAGTTACCGAAATATCAGAGAATTGAAAAGGTCTATTTATATAAGGGGCATTACCGTCATAGGCCAGAACCGCAATGTCCTTAGGAAAATAAAGCAGGACATCTGTCTCTTGATACATCCCTCCAGAATAAAAAGATTCTTTATCTCTACCTAGCCATCCAAAAGAAAGGATCTCTAACTGTTGATTTGCAGTAAACACGTCTTTATTATCCAATCTCCTAACAGCGTTATTAATACGTCCATTAATATCTCCACCTACTTGAAAAATATCCCACGCGCTTACCCCTTTAGATCCACCAGAAACAGAAAAACCAGAAACTAACGGAATCCCAAAATATGTATCAAAATTGTAAGAGGCACCAGGATTGAGAAGTAAGGATTGTGGAAGATCATCTACACCATATAATAGTTGCTTATTTTGTGCAACAACCCCTGCTGCCGCCCAGCAGAAAAGTAATAGTAAGCACTTTTTCATAATTATAAATCTCCTATTTCTAATGAATAAAGCGCTTTGCTTTGTAAAGAAATCATGCCGTCAATAAAGCTGCCGTTGGTGTTAAGCATGAGCTCATTTGCTAGTTGTGTAGAGTTACGAATGGCTTCTATTTCATTTTCATCTAGCATCTCAACTACGGTAGTTCTTGCAGTTGTCCCGTCTGGTGATGATTCCACGCTAAATTCTAACACATACTGCTCGACACCATTAGCATTTAAGAATACAGACTTATTCGTAAAGGATTGCAAAAACGTATTATCTACTTGAAACGTAAGCTCTATCTCCTTAATATTATCTCTTACAAAGCTATCATCCAAAAACTCAAGCCTAGTTGTATCTCTCACTACGACAGTAGTATCAGGTATCGTTTCATCTAAAAAAGTCTCGGTGCCCAACGTAAAGAAAACTAGGTTGGCATCTACTTTAGGGGTTAACACTACCTCATCTGCTTGATCAAAATCCAGCTCACTCGAGCAAGAAGCTAGTAAACAGGCTAGAAGAAAACCGCAAGCGTATTTAAGTCTTATATACATTGAGAATACTGTTTTAATTCAAAACGCACTTATTTCTTATAATATTGCTAAAGGTAATTTCTTATTTCTGCTAGACTATCTATAAAAATGGTATCGTCAGGAATATCTAGTTTATGATAATTGAAACAAATAGCTTTCATTCCTACATTTTGAGCCCCAATGATATCTGCCTCGTAGGTGTCTCCTATCATCACACTTGTCGCGCTAGTGGCCCCACTATCTCCAAGAGCCATTTCAAAAATTTTATGATGTGGTTTTTTAACACCCGCTGCTTCACTGGTAATTACCGATTTAAAATAATGATCGATTTTTGAATTTACTAGTTTTTTTGTCTGTACCTCTTCAAAACCATTCGTTATAATGTGTAGCTTATACTTGGTCGTTAAATATGATAATATATCTACTGCGTGATCAAATAAATAATTATTATTAGGCAGGTATTCTATATAATCTTCAGACAGTTTGTCTATAATATCATCTGTAATTTTTACGCCAAGTGCATCAAAGGTTTTTTTAAACCTGCCATACCGGAGCTGAGCCTTAGTTACTCTCTCCTCTCTATACCATTTCCAGTATGTAAAATTAATAGGGCTGTAGACTTCTAAAAAATTATCGTAGGACACCTCTATTGCATTAAGCTCAAAAATTGCCTTAAATGCCAATGCAGAATTTCTATCAAAATCCCACAAGGTATGATCTAAATCAAAAAAAACATCTGTTATATTTTTCATATGTCTACTATTAATTTTTTTAATAATTTTCTCCAATGTGGCATCGCAAGAAACTCGTTAGAACAACTTATAGCAAAGAGTCCTCCTACATCACGTATGACGCTTTTTAAAGTATTCACCTCGACTAAATTTATTGTCTTATTATTCTCATCAACCACAGCCTCTAAAGGCAAAGATGTAGGAACGAGAATTAACGGAGTTTGCATCTCATAATCAAGATCATAAAAAAGAAAAGATCTACACGTACTCGCCCTAAACCCTATCTCACCAGAATAACCCAAACTACAATCTTGCGAAACTTCTTGGTCTAATAAATTCCTGTAACTATTGGGAATTGTAAATTGATAGTCGGCAAATTGAACAACCTCGAGAGGTCTATTTACAATAGACTCCAGCCGGCTTTTTTCAACTTTTAGCGCGGTAACATTTTCAGAAGAAACAGTAGATGCGAGTAATCCCACGTTACAATAGTCACCAACCATTTTAATAAGAGACTGAAAGGTTGCCTTGCTGTACTTTATATTTGTAGTCTCCCCTGTCTGATCACCTAATTCGAAGAGCACCTTAAAGGTATGTTTTGTCTGCTTTTGAACATTAATAAGCCAGGTAAAAATATCATATGGATCTTTGCGCAAACCTAAAATAACTCGAGTTCTATTAAAAACACTTCGTAACCTAAGCTTAGCCAGATCCTGTACATATCCTCCCACAGTTCTTAAAAAACCAACCTTTCGGTAAAGAAATGCTTGCGAAACTTCAATAATAACATCTAGCTTAAAAGACGAATGTCTAGTTTGAACTTCTTGATAGTGCTCACAGAAAATCTCTTGCACTCTAAGAATCCAAATATCTATTACAGGTAATTGTAAAAACCCATGCTCACTCGCGAGACTTTCACCAGAAGGAAATCTCCCTAGCCTATCCTTAACGTGTGGCAAATACTCTTCATACCTACTCAGCAGGTAAAAACTAGCCGCAAATATATCATACGGCAGTGCAGAAGATTGATCCTTTACCGCAAAAAAACAAGGCACTCCGTCCCAATCCGTTACTTGAATAGCAGCGTCATTTATTCCTTGTTCAAAAAGTAACTCTACACTCCTAAAATGTAATTCATTACCCAGTTGCTTTTGCGTATAGGACAATTTGGGACCTTCGTGAGCAATAAACTCATTTACCTCGTTTGTAAAAGAGATAGAAACATGAAGTACTCTAGTAAATACGTGCTTAAATACATAGCGTACTCTGGGAGAGATTTTTTGTGTATAAACTAGTAGCTCTTGGTTCATAAAATACCTTCATCTGCAAAGCTAAAATACCCCTTTTCAGTAACTATCAAGTGATCAATCACTCGCAAATCTAAACTGCTAGCAGCGGTACTTAACTTTTGTGTTACTTGCTTGTCTGCTTCACTAGGCCGCAAAGTACCAGAAGGGTGATTATGCACTAATGCCAGCGAAATCGCCCCTACTTCCAAAGCTTTTTTAATCGCAATACGAGTGTCTACAAGTGTCCCGGTCATTCCACCTTTACTCAATTGCAATTTATCTAGAACCTTATTAGAATTATTCATATAAATAACCCAAAACTCTTCGTGAGAAAGATCTCCTATAATGGGTTGCATGATTTCAAAAATGGATTTACTGGAAGTAATTTGCTTTCGCGAAAGCGCCTCTCCACCACTTCTCCTCCTCCCTAGTTCTAAGGCTGCCGCAATAGATATTGCCTTTGCCTCTCCTATCCCTTTAAATTTCATGAGATCTTTAACCGAAACTTTCCCTAATTCTGAAAGATTGTTCTCTACCAAGGCAAGAATACGTTTACTCAGCCCTACCGCACTTTCTTCTCTATTCCCAGAGCCTATTAGTATGGCAATGAGCTCTGCATCTGAAAGTGCAGACCTCCCTTTAGACAAAAGTTTCTCACGAGGGCGATCATCCTCAGACCAGTTTTTAATAGAAAAAGGTTTCTTTTCTGACATATGAGTTAAATATAAAGATTGTATTTTTAGTAGTCTAAAATAAATGGTTATGAAATCACTCTTTGACCAAGACAGCTACGATGAGATTAGGTCAAGACTCAATGCATTATCCGAAGACAGCGAACGCCAATGGGGGAAAATGACACCTGGACAAATGCTTTGTCATTGTCAATCTCCTCTTCATATTATCTTAGAAAAAAATGATTATGGGCTAAAACCTAATTGGCTCATCAAAACATTTTTTAAAAAATCTATGTACAATGATAAGCCCTGGCGTAAAAATTTACCCACGGTACCAGGAATGAAGCAAACAGAACCCAAAGATTTTACAAAGGAAAAGACAAAACTCGTAGCTTTACTTGAAGAACTTAACGCGCAAAGAGAACGAGATAACTGGCAGGCGCATCCTACCTTTGGAGAACTTACTAAAGAGCAATGGGGCAAAATGCAGTATAAACATCTGGATCATCACTTGACGCAGTTTGGGGTTTAATTAAAGTATATCTAGAATATAATTATCAACATAATGCAAAGGATATTTTTTCTTTAACAACTTTTGCTCTGATTTCCAGAGTAATTGATGTTTTGATTTTTCCTCACTTGTTGAATCAAAATAATTAATGAAATATTCATCAATCGTCTCATTCTCTTTCCTTAAATCATAAACCGCTTGCTTATACGAAGCGAAAACCTTCAAATACTGACTAAAAGACTCTGTGCCGTCATACTGAAAATTAAAAAATATGTCGCTACCAATTTTGGATTTGAAATACTCGTATGGCCTATTCTTTTGTTTATCAAAAGCTTTAATACTTACATTAATAATTTTACTAGACATAATTTTTGTACCATAATTTTCAAAGTCGATAGACCGCGATATTGGATGTTTTACAGCACTAGAAAGTACTATTTCTTGAGATGGAAAAAGATATTTTTCCGCACCTGATTTATGATAATCTCGATATTCTGGTTTCTTATCAAAGCTATAAGTTATTCTCATAGCGTTTACAGAAATCAACTCACGTTCTAACGCTCTAATATCTTTCATAAAGATATTATCATCTGCATAAACTATTATTTGCCCCCTTCTTGGTCTTCCTCTATAGGTTAATGTCTCAACTGCCGCAATGGACACCTCTCTTAATGATAAATTGCGATCTCCAACTCTATATACAACCCTATTTTTCTCTCTTAACATCTTAATTTGAAGATTACGAAATCCATATCGAATGGCTTGGAAAGAATCTTTGTCTTCAAATGAAACTTTTGGAACTTTCGCGTAAGGATGAATTTTATTAAGAGTTCTTCCTACTTTAAAATAATTAGATGTTTTTAGGTTTGAAATACAAAAAGATATAACTATCAAAACAAAGAAATGGTATAAACAATTCTTAATAGAATAATTTTCAAAATCTTTCCTCAAATACTTGACTTGTTCTAAAAAGAGAACGGCAAAAAGTAGTGGATAAATTATAAAAATTAGTTTACTTAAATCTACAAGTCCTATATCAATAGCTACACCTCCTACCAGACTTCCTATTTCTAAAAACCAAAAAAAATAGCTACCAACAAAAAATGACTGATTGTTAACTACATTTCTTTTGGCTCCGCGCTTTGTAATATTTCCTATTGGTCCAGAAAAAAGAAAACTTAAAACTAAGGAATTCCCCAATATCACTGCATTCCCAGCGAAAATAAACCTCAACAATACAACTAACTTAGTATTAAGTTCATGATTAATATTGAACTGCAAACTGAGTACAACTGTTCTATATAAAACAAATAGATATTGTTGAAAAAAATAGAATAGAACACTCGCTCCTATTCCTAAAACAAAACCAATAAAAAGTCTTGTTTTGGAAATATCTTTAATATTTAAAGGTTTGTGATTTGTAAATCTATTCATACATATATTGGTAGACTTCGATTATAATTCGTTACAATAAAAGAAAAAGGCGTTACTAAAAAGAGCTGCAAAATTGCAGCTCTTTTTCTAGTTAATTTTTTATCTCTTCTTTCTTTTCTAAGGTAGGCTCCGGCGGAATACGTTTAGAAAGGAATAATATTTGACCTAAATGACTAGACTGGTGTTCTATCACATGAAACCATCCAAAATAATTGGTCATTCCAGAACTGGGAATATCGTTTTGTAGCCAAGCATCATCTACTGTTTTGAAGAGTTCTTTTGTGCGTTCTCTTACCTTTTCATATTCTTGAAGATAATAGCTCACTGGTTTTCCTTTATACTTTTTTCTACCTTCATCACCTAAACTCAAAGCCGCACCCCATTTCTCCTGTTCCTCTTCATTAAAACGCCTATTTTCAAAAGTCATATTTTGATATAAAACTTCGGCAGAGGCCAAGTGCATAACAAGAGCTCCAATACGGTTTGCTTCTTCATCATGTAAATGATCTAATTCATAGGTGGAGAGGTTTTTAACTCTATCCTTTACCCTGCCTTTTAAATCATCAAGCATGGTAATAAGAACCCCTATTTGGGGTGTGTAACCATCTATTTCACCTATTCTTGTAGGTGACCATCCAGGCTCAGTGCCTTCACCTTTTATCCATAAAGAATAGTTTCCATCATAAGCGTCTTTACTGGAACTCATAGTATATTCTTTCACAATGGTGATTCGCTCTTGAGTAATACCAGGTGTCCACTCTTCAACAATATTGTCTGCCACAGCAGTTTCAAAACCTGCATTTCCAAGTGGCACATCTTCCATTATTCCTTGGCCATTTTCTATTTGCAAAGAGAGCTTATCAAAATAAAAATCTCCATCATTAAGAACCAAACCTCCAAAGACAAGTTTATCTGCATTTTTATCAAAAGTCCCTTCTATTGTATACTCATTCCATACGGGGCTTTTTACGGGTCTATCACCCATGTTATCAAAAAAACCTCTTTCGTCACCTTTAGTATCAACTCGAGCCCATAAACCTGCCCAAGCAATACTATCATCGGTCACAGTTTTGACGGCACCCTTAAAAATAAATTTTCTTGAAGTCTCTGTAGCCACCTCTAAAGATTGAGAAAACGAAGTCCATTCACGAGAAACTTCTCTTACTTCTTGTGCCATAGCACCTAATGATAAAAATAACGCTCCGAATAAAAAGACTATTTTTTTATGATTCATAATATTAAAAGTTGTTTCAGGGGTTAGTAGCGATAAATATATATTGTTACGAATATTTACTAAATTAAATTTTCAACAGCGTTATTATAGAACTATCTAAAGAAATAATTTTATAAAAAACGTAAATTCAAATTACACTTTTCTGTTTTCTTAAGGCTCGAATTGCTTAGAATCACCTCTACTCCTTCAGTAATAGAAGTATGTAAAACTAAACCGTCTGGCTGATACTTTCCTAATGGGAAAAGGGAATAATAATCTCCAAAACCAACTCCTAAAGGAATATGCTTTTTTAAGGTATCTACATCTATCCCATAGATAGTGCCCTTAAACTTTTTACCTCTATCCACTTCATAAATATACCTCTTAATACTTCCGTCCAAAATTTCTTCTCTTTTAGAAAAATGACGTATGGATAAAGGGTTGGTATACTTGTTCCGCACTAAAATATTCTTCGAAACATTTAAAAGTCCATCATTATCTAAATCTAATAGCATTGGTTCAAATTCAGCAATCAATCCTTTCTTGTCATCTCTAAACACCGCTATTGTATTTTGCCCTTCAGTTTTGCTAATCACTAAAAAATAATCAGGTAATCGGCTTTTAATAAAATAATGCCTTGTTACTTTTATGTTCTCCTTGTTCACATTTTGAATCTCGCCTTCATAGGTAAAAACCGTATCAAACTCATACTCCACTTGCCCGAACGCAGAGAAACCTATAAAAAAGAGTAACCACTTTAACATCTCTAAACTAAACTTTTCACCTCCTCAAAATCTAACCCTCCATAATTGCCACTACTCATAAGCAGTAATGCCGTATTTTCAAACTGTTGCCCAAAAAGAAACTCTTTAAAGGCTGCGGGATCTGTATAAATAATTAAATCATCTCTTTGGAATGCCGTTGCTATCTGCTCTTTAGAAACAGGAGCCAATTTTTTAATCTCCACCGCGTGAGGTGAATAAAATACCACCGCAGTATCTGCTGAATCTAAGGCTCCTTTATACTCCTTTAAAAATTCTGGCGTAAGACTACTGTAGGTATGTAATTCTAGACATGCGAGCAGGTTTCGATGAGCATATTGTTCTTTTACCGCTCTTGTGGTTGCGGCTACTTTAGACGGACTGTGTGCAAAATCTTTATAAGCCACAGTATTCGAACTTTCGGCTATTTTTTCTAAGCGTTTGCTTGCGCCTTTAAAAGTGGCTATGGCTTCATAAAAATCTTCTTCTACCACACCCATATGCTGGCAAATCCACTTGGCGCCTGCAAGGTTATTGAGATTGTGCTTTCCAAAAACTTCAATAGGCATATCGCCTTCTGGAGTTGCCAATAAGGTTTCTCCGTCTTCTACATTATATTCTGGAGTTTGATACGGATATTTTTTAATGTGTGCCGTGGCATTTTCTACTACTTTCACAACCTCAGCATCTTCCGTATTATACACCATAGCACCACCATTAGTCATACTATCTACAAAAATCTGAAACTGCTCTACGTAGTTTTCAAAAGTCGGGAAGACATTAATATGATCCCAAGCGATACCACTTAGTAAAGCAATATTCGGTTTGTATAAATGAAACTTAGGACGTCTATCTATTGGACTACTTAGGTACTCGTCTCCTTCTAGCACCATAAAATCTGCATCATCTGTAAGACGAACCATCGTCTCAAATCCTTCTAATTGCGCACCTACCATATAATCTACTTCCTTATCCCAATAATGCATCACATGCAATATCATGGAGGTAATAGTTGTCTTACCATGAGATCCACCGATAACTACGCGGGTTTTATTCTTTGCTTTCTCGTATAAATATTCTGGATATGAAAATATGTCAAGACCCAATTCCTGGGCTTTGAGCAATTCTGGATTGTCTTTTTTGGCGTGCATTCCTAGAATTACAGCATCTAGGTCTCTCGTAATCTTTTCTGGAAACCATCCAAAAGCATCCGGTAATAATCCGTACCTCTCGAGTCTAGATTTTGAAGGATCAAATATCGTGTCGTCACTTCCTGTAACTGTATCACCTTTGTGATGCAATGCTAGTGCGAGATTGTGCATTGCCGCACCTCCTATGGCTATAAAATGTACTCTCATCCTTGTGTTTTATAAGCTGCCTTAAAAATAATGCTTCGTAATAAGAGAATATAGAAAAAAGAGAATTGATTTTGTGGGATGAGGGATGAGGAAAAATGCAATTTAAGCAATTGCCTCAGCTAATTTTCGACTTCGATTTCGATTTCTAAGGGATATTCAAATACTTATGCGTTTGTAAACTCACTTTCCACTTGGGGTTTTTCATAACGTAGTCTACAATAAGCGGCACCATTTTATCACGTACAGACCATTCTGGTTGTAAGTATAAAATACAGCGATCGTTTACTTGCTTGGCATACTTTTCGGCAAAATCAAAATCAGATTTATTGTAAACAATCACCTTTAGTTCGTTTGCCTTTTCTAGTACTTTAGCCGTAGGAAGCATACGTTTTTTAGGAGATAGACAGATCCAATCCCAGTCACCAGACAGCTGGTATGCACCAGAGGTTTCAATATGTGTCTGTAATCCTAGCGCTTTTAATTTTCGCGTAAGCGGGTTCATATCCCACATAAGAGGTTCGCCGCCAGTTACTACAATGGTGTCAGAATATTTTGCTGCGTTTTCTGCAATAGCATCGGCACTGGTAGGTGGATGTATATTTGCATCCCAACTCTCCTTAACATCGCACCAATGGCAACCCACATCACAACCGCCCACACGAATAAAATATGCTGCCGTTCCTTTGTGATAGCCCTCACCTTGTATTGTGTAAAACTCCTCCATTAACGGGAGCATCTCACCAAGATCTACTTGTGATTGTAGTGCTTCTTTTGTCATAGGGCACAAAGATAGGAAGTTAATTATGCAAATACTTGAGGATTACACGCAACTTTTTGCTCGCTCCTGCGTCTTACTAAAAAAGATTGCTATGAAAAGGTTTTTGGTACTGGTGCTAGGGTCATTATTGCTGCAATTTCAGTGTAGCGAAGATGAGATTACAGAACCAGTATCTCTTTTCGGGACGTGGCAACTAGAAGCCGTTCTGGCAGATCCAGGTGATGGCAGTGGCACTTTTCAAAATGTAGATAGCGAGAAAAACATTGTTTTTAATACCGATAGTACGTTTACCTCTAATGGCTTAGGCTGTGTGGTTTTTGGAAATAATACCACGAATCCGGCTTCGGGAACATTTAATAATAACCGGTTATTTATAGAAGATTGTGATATGCCTGTCTTTTTCTTTGTAGAAGAAGATCGCATGTTTCTCAATAATTTTGGGTGTTTTGAAGAATGTTCAGAAAGATACTTTCCTGTAAACTAGGCTCTTTTTCTTTTGCTATACAAAACTAGTGCTGCAATTAAGGCAATGGCACATGCAATACCCAATGCGAGGTAGCTCGCCCAAAGCGTAAAGGCATCTGCCAGGCTGCCCATAATAGCTGGACCCGCCATAAACCCCACAAATCCCATTCCTGCAACTAGAGAAATACCTTGAGAAGATGTCATTCCCTTTGCTTTACCTGCTAGTCTAAAGAGTTCTGGAATAATGACTGAAAATCCTATACCTACCAACCCAAAGCCTACTAGGCTCCAGGCCTGAAGTCCTGATAATATAGCACCATAACCTAAAATAGCAATTAGCAAACCGTAAATAATAATGCGGTAAGAGCCTAATCGTGCGCTTACTCCATCTCCAAAAAAGCGTCCTAAAGTCATAGCCGCACTAAAAATTACAAACCCAAAACCAGCCAGCCACTCAGTGCTCACGTTTACAATATCTTCTAGATATAGCTTACTCCATTGCTCTAAAGAACCCTCACTACCCATAACTATAAAGGCAATAAGCGTAAGACCTATTAAAGGTTTGATTAATCTAAGAACTGATCCTGTCTCTTCTTTTTCTGATGGTAGCCCTTTAATTTGTATAAAATGGGGCGCAAGCAAGATATTGGAAGTAATAAGTACTAATGCCACACCAAGAACGTGCACAAAAGGAAGGGCTACATACCCTATAAGTAAACTCCCAATACCCGCACCTAGCACACCGCCTAGACTAAAAAAAGCGTGTGCGGCACTCATAAAATGTACCTCATCTTTCTTTTCTAACTCAGACACAAGCGCATTCATGGCGATATCTGTAAAGGCACTGCTCATTCCGGCTAGCACCAGACTCCCGCACAACAAAAGAAAAGATGGCGCTACGATGGGAAATAAAAACAATAATGAGAATACTACTATGCCATATAAAGTGGCTCTACCTGCTCCTAAGGCATCAATAATTTTGGAAGAAAAGGTAACGGCCAGCAATCCTCCTACGGCATAACAAAAAAGCGCAATCCCAATATCACCATCATCTATCTGTAATTTCTCTTTTACTCTTGGTATATACAGCACCCATGTTCCCACCATAATATTAATAGAGGCAAACACCCAGACCGGAGCAAAATACCGCTTTCGCGAAAGAATAAGTCGAAATGATTCCATCCGGTAAAGCTAATTGAAAAAGAAATCATATCCCATCTGGGCACAATTTTTCATTAACAACCTTGGCGCATAATCCTATCATAATGCGTATTTTTAGGACAATAAAATTGGTTCACCTCATGTTTGAAAACAATCTCGCTTTCGCGAAAGCGCAAGACGAAAAAGATACGCTCAAATCCTATAGAGCGCAGTTCTATATCCCTGTTGATAAAGACGATAAGGAACTGATATACATGTGCGGGAATAGCTTAGGGTGCCAACCCAAAGCGGTATCAAATTATTTAGAACAAGAGTTGCAAGACTGGGCAAATCTGGGAGTAGAAGGCCATTTTGACGCCCAGAACCCATGGATGCCCTATCACGAGCAACTTTCTGAGCCTATGGCGGCTATTGTAGGTGCAAAACCTAGTGAGGTGGTTATTATGAATACCCTTACCACTAACCTGCACCTGATGATGGTTTCTTTTTATAATCCTACACCACAACGTCATAAGATTATTATAGAAAGTGATGCCTTTCCTTCTGACAAATATGCGGTAGAAAGCCAGATACGACAACGTGGTTTTGATCCAGAATCGAGCCTCCTGTTATGGCAACCTAGAGAGGGAGAAGAATTATGCCGTTATGAAGACCTAGAAGCATTAGTACAAGAGCACAGTGATAGTATTGCTTTACTACTCATCGGGAATACTAATTATTATTCTGGGCAATTTTACCCAATTAAAAAAATTACAGAATTAGGTCATAACCATGGCAGCAAAGTAGGTTTTGACTTGGCACATGGTGTAGGCAACATAATGCCCAATTTGCACGAGAATGGCCCTGACTTTGCCGTATGGTGTACCTATAAATATCTAAACAGCGGTCCAGGAAGTTTAGGAGGTTGCTTTGTTCACGAGCGCCATCACACAGATAAAAACATACAACGTTTTACCGGATGGTGGGGACAAAATAAAGACACCCGTTTTAATATGCGTAAAGGCTTTGATCCTATCCCAACGGCAGAAGGCTGGCAATTATCCAATCCTCCCATTTTGAGTATGGCAGCTGTAAAAGCTAGTCTGGATATTTTTGCAGCGGCAGGTATGAAAAACATACGAGCGAAGTCTGAGAAGTTAACAGGATACTTAGAGTACCTAGTAAACGATCTCAACAATGCCCATATATCCATCATTACACCCAGTGATCCAACACAACGTGGCTGCCAGTTAAGCATTCAAGTAAAAAATGCAGATAAAAAATTACATACAAAGCTTACAGAAGCAGGTGTCATTTCAGACTGGCGAGAACCTGATGTTATACGTGTGGCTCCGGCTCCACTCTACAATAGTTTTGAAGATGTATATGAGATGGTAGAGCGTTTGAAGAAAGTACTTTAAATTCAAAAAACTTCCGCGTAGGCGGAAGTCTTAGTAAATAAAAGAAGAAATGCGAATGAGTGGATGAGATTTCCGCCTTCGCTTTTCAAATATTTTCCACGAAGGTGGGAAACTTGTAAATCAATTACAATTGCGAATGAGTGGATGAGATTTCCGCCTTCGCGGAAATTAAAAGAAAGTGTACATACCAGAAATCTACAAAAACGAAAACCAAGAAGAAATAAGAGCCTTTCTTAAAGAAAATGCTTTTGGGATTCTGGTGACCCATAAAGATGGGAAAAGTTGTGCCACACATATTCCTTTAGAATTTGCTGTAAAAGAAGATGGAACAGAGATCCTACACGGTCATATATCCAAGGCAAATGAGCAGGTCGCGCATCTTATAGATGGAACTGAAGTGCTCTGCATTTTTAATGGACCCCATAGTTATATTTCGGCAAGTTGGTATGATTTTGAAGAGGTTTCTACCTGGAATTATATCGCTGTTCAGATACGAGGTACGCTCAAAAAATTAGATTCAGAAGGGCTACTTAAGTCTGTAAAAGCGCTTATGAACAAATACGAAACACCCCAAGAAAACCCAATTGATATCAATAAATTATCAGATAAAACAATGCGTCAAATAAAGGGTATCGTAGGTTTTGAAATTGCGATTACAGAAATACACGCCGCTAAGAAACTATCTCAAAATAGAGATGATAAAAACTATAAGGCAGTTGTAAACCACTTACGCAAAAAAGGAGATTCTGGTGAAAACGCTGTGGCAGATGAGATGGAAGCAATGAAGAATGCTAAAAATGTCTGAATTTATTCCACCAATAAAAGATAGAAGCACAGATGAGTTACTAACCATTGTTGGAAACCCAGATGGATGGAATAAAAAAGCGGTACTTCTTGCTAAAAAAGAATTAGAAATAAGAAATATCCCCACAAAGAAAATTGAAACAGCTAGATATTTATCTAAAAAAAGAAAGACACTAGAAGCAAAAGCAATTGCAAATGAAGGATATGATATTTGTGACTTTATTTTAAGACCTGTACCTACTCTGTTTGAATTACTATTTGCGTGGGAATTAAAAAAAGACGGAAGATTAAAAAAAGCTAAACAACAAAAATTTTTTAGAATCATTCTTTTATTAATAGTTGTAGGAAGACTAGCTTACCTTTATATTAAAAATCAAATACTAATTTGAGAATTTAAAATGAATCAAAACCAACACATACTCATTATAGGCGCAGGACTTTGCGGCTCTATGCTCGCACTTAGAATGGCACAGCGTGGTTACAAAGTAACACTTATGGAACGCCGTCCAGACCTTCGTGATGTACATCAAGATGCTGGGCGAAGTATCAATCTGGCACTATCAGACAGAGGATTAAAAGGGATTCGATTGGTGGGTTTAGAAGAAGAAGTACGCAAGCTCTGTATTCCCATGAATGGACGTATGCTGCACGATAAAGAGGGTAACACCTTATTCAGTCCCTATTCTGGTAGAAAAGATGAGTATATTAATTCTATCTCACGTACCGACCTCAATATCATGCTCTTGGATGCAGCAGACCAATATGATACGCTACAAATACATTTTAACCAAAGCTGTACTCATGTAGACCTGGCAAACGCCACTGCCACTTTTGTAAAGTATCATACGAAAGAAGAGCAAACCATCACAGCAGATATTATTCTGGGTGCAGATGGCGCAGGATCTGCGGTGCGTAAAAGTATGTATATAAGTCGCGATTTCCTATTTAGCTTTTCTCAGGATTACTTGGGTCACGGCTATAAAGAGCTTACATTTCCACCAGCAGAAGATGGCGGCTATCGCACCGAAAAAAATGCGCTACATATCTGGCCACGTGGCAGAGATATGATCATTGCCCTACCCAATCTGGATGGTAGTTTTACGGTAACCTTATTTATAGATTATAAAGATGCCCCAGATAGCTTTGAGAGTATGGATTCTCCAGAGGCTATTACAGAGTACTTCACGAGACAGTATCCAGATGCGATCCCTTTAATGCCAGAGCTGGTAAAAGATTTTGAAGAAAATCCAGTAGGGCCTTTAGGCACCATAAAATGTCATCCATGGAATGCCTTTGGCAAAGTATGTCTCATTGGAGACGCCTGCCACGCCATTGTTCCTTTTTACGGACAAGGGATGAATGCCAGTTTTGAAGATGTGGTCGTCTTTGACGAAATCTTAGAAAAACACAAAAACAATGGATGGACAACCGTTTTTAAGGAGTTTGAAAAAGCTAGAAAACCAGACACCGATGCAATTGCAGACCTGGCGGTAGATAATTTTCACGAGATGAAAGAGCATACCGCACATCCTATGTTTCAAGAAAAACGCAAGCTAGAAACGGCATTTGAAGCAGAGTTTCCAGAGGAGTACTACTCAAAATATAGTTTAGTTACTTTTAATGAATATATTGGATATCGCGAAGCGATGATAAAAGGTCGCGCACAAAATAAAGCGATTTTAAACCTACTAGATGATGGTGAGCTACCTGATTCTCTTTCGCTTAAAGCGAAATTAAAAAAGGTACAAGAAGCGACTGCAGAAATCATGCATGACGACGAAGTAGGAAGATTATAGAAACAAAGAGTATGTCCCCTCGAGCGCAGTCGAGAGGTTAAAAGCAATTCAGGTCTCGACTGCGCTCGACCAGACAATTTTAAGAACATGAGTGATAAAAAAGTAACACCACGAGGAGCCTATCCTCATATACGAAGAGCAGGTGATTTCTTGTTTGTTTCAGGAACCAGCAGCCGTAAAGCAGACAATACGTTTGCGGGAGTAAACGTAATAGATGAGATGGGCACGATGCATCTCAATATTGAGGAGCAAACCAGAGCCGTACTGCAGAATATTGAGAAAACGCTCGCCTCCGCAGATGCTACTCTGGCAGATGTGGTAGACGTAACCAGTTTTTTAGTAAACATGAACGACTTTGCAGGGTATAATAAGGTATATGGTGAGTTTTTTAGCAAAGAGACTGGACCAGCAAGAACCACCGTTGCTGTGCATCAGTTGCCCCACCCCCATCTTGTGGTTGAGATAAAAGTGATGGCGTATAAGCCTTTAGAATAGGGCTCGAACAGACAACAACTATGAAAATAAAAAACTACATAAACGGTTCTTTCCAAGAGCATGACTCTAGTGAATGGCTCGACAATTACGATCCTTCTATTGGTGAAGTATATGGGCAAATCCCTAATAGTAATCAAAAAGATGTTGAAAAGGCGTACGCTTTCGCGAAAGCGGCATTTCCCTCTTGGTCCAATACCACATTAGATCATCGAAGCAGAATCTTACTTAAAATAGCCGACCTCATAGAAGCTAACCTCGACCGACTGGCAACAGCCGAAAGCCGGGATAATGGAAAACCGTTGTGGCTGGCCAAGGCAGTAGATATACCCAGAGCATCTGCTAATTTTAGATTTTTTGCGCAAGCCATTACTCAATTTTCGAGTGAAGCACATGAGACCATAGGTACGAATACGATGAATTTTACCTTACGAGAGCCCATAGGTGTCGTAGGATGTATTTCTCCATGGAATTTACCGCTATACTTATTCACTTGGAAAGTGGCTCCAGCAATTGCTGCGGGAAATTGTGTAGTCGCAAAACCTAGTGAAGTTACACCTGCAACAGCCTATCTTTTGGGAGAAATCTTAACCGAAGTCGGACTTCCAGCAGGCGTATTAAATATTGTACACGGTGAAGGTGCACGTGTGGGCCAAGCCATTGTGGCGCATCCTAATATTAAAGCGATTTCCTTTACTGGAGGCACAGCCACTGGAGCACATATTGCAAGAACGGCGGCACCTATGTTTAAGAAGCTGTCGTTGGAATTGGGAGGTAAAAACCCAAATATCATTTTTGCAGATTGTGACTATGGGAAGATGCTTAAGGAATCTATACGTTCTAGTTTTGCAAACCAAGGGCAGATATGTCTTTGTGGGAGTAGGATTTATGTGGAACGTTCTATTTATAAGCAATTTAAAACACACTTTGTAGACATTGTAAGCAAGAATAAAGTAGGAAACCCTATGGATGCAGACACCAAGTTTGGTGCACTTGTATCAAAAAGTCACTTAGAAAAAGTACTGAGCTATGTGGAGCACGCGCGTGATAATGAAGGCTATACGATACTCTATGGCGGGAATCAGCTCAAAGTAACAGGCTCCGAAAATGGGTATTATATGCAACCTACTATTATTGAAGTTACAGATAACAAATGCCGTTTAAATCAAGAAGAGATTTTTGGCCCAGTCGTCACGCTTATGCCATTTGATACAGAAGAAGAGGTTGTCTCCCTAGCAAATGACGTGCAATATGGCCTTGCCTCCACCGTATGGACCAAGGACATCGATAAAGCCATGCGCGTCTCTAAAAAATTAGAAGCTGGTATTGTATGGATAAACACCTTCCTTAATCGTGATCTTAGAACACCTTTTGGTGGTATGAAAGCCAGCGGCGTAGGCCGTGAAGGGGGACTCGAGGCGCTTCGGTTTTTTACAGAACCTAAGAATGTTTGTATAAAGTATAATTAATCAAATTAATTCAGAAAGCGGGATGAGATTTCCGCCTTCGCGGAAATGAATGAAATATGAAACTCAACCTCAACAATAAAAACGCCCTCGTCTGCGGTTCTACTGCGGGAATAGGAAAAGCGGCAGCTATAGGCCTTGCGCAGGAAGGAGCAAATGTTACACTAGCGGCACGCACAGAAGAAAAACTAAAAGCTGTTCTTGCAGAGCTTCCTAATAATGGTTCCCAAAACCACAGTTATATCGTTGCAGATTTTACAAATCCGCAGCAAGTGGCTTCGGCTGTTTTGGCGACTAAGAATAACTACCACATCCTGATTAATAATACTGGAGGACCTCCAGGTGGACCTATTGTAGATGCAGAGGTAGATGCTTTCGCGAAAGCGTTTACCCAACACTTACAAACCAATCACCTTGTATCACAAGCTGTGATTCCAGGAATGAAAAAACAAGGGTATGGTCGCATTATTAATGTGATATCTACCTCAGTAAAACAGCCTCTTGATGGATTAGGTGTAAGCAATACCATACGCGGTGCCGTGGCAAACTGGAGCAAAACAATGGCAAACGAACTGGGCCAATATGGAATTACGGTAAACAATGTGCTTCCTGGAGCAACCGCTACAGGACGCCTTTCTGAGATTATAGAAAATAAAGCTAAAAAATCAGGTAAAACTATTGAAGAGGTATCTAAAGCGATGGCAAATGCATCGCCTGCAAAACGCTTTGCACAACCAGAAGAAGTGGCAAATGCGATTGTATTTCTTGCTAGCGAGGCGGCTTCATTTATTAATGGTATTAATGTACCTGTAGATGGTGGTAGAACTAAAAGTTTGTAATACTATCTGGTCAACCTGAACTTGTTTCAGGTTCGTACACGATTACTTAGCTTGTGTGATTCTGAAACGAGTTCAGAATGACGATAATGAAATAAAAATATGACTATATGAAAAGCAGTACAATTTTCTGGACGCTATCCTTAGTGGTTATAGGCATCTCGTGCGCAATGATAGGTATACACTGGAGTGACCTACCAGAACAGGTACCTATGCATTTTAATCTCGCCGGGGAAGCAAATAGATGGGGAAGCAAAAGTGAGTTATTTGTACTTCCTGCAATGAGTCTTGGAATGAGGACACTCTTTAGATTCATTTCTAAAAAAGCACTGAAAATTAATCCCGATAAATATGGTGCTAAAACTCCAGCACAATTAGAGATAACCAAACGTTTTATGGCAGAAATGACCTTGTTTACGTGTATCTTACTCGCACTAGGCGTATATAGTATTATGGCAATTGCTGTTGGAAAAACATCTATTTCTAGCTTTATGATGGTTTTTACAGGGATAGGCTTGATGGTATTATTTATAGCTTATTTCGTACGACTTAAAAACGCTGACAACGCCTAGAAGGTTCACACTAAAATGTAATAGGACTCCCAAAGAGATTTTGTATTTTTAAGAATTAACTAACCTATACAGTAACGGTGGATGAGATTTCCGCCTTCGCGGAAATGAAAAAAAAATTACGAATTAACGGTCACTCACATTTGCTTCCCTATCCAGAGCAAATACCTCAGTTTATGAAAGACAAAGGTATTTTTTGGGTAGATAAAGATCGTAAGTTTATGCTCCAAAAAGATTGGAGTCGTCCTGTTACAGATTCTAGCTTTTTTCTTGATGAAAAACTAGAATGGATGGAGCGCAACAAGATTGATCACGCCGTCGTGCTTAATCTTTCCCAATTGTACGGCAACGGACTACGTTTAGAAGAAATGAAACAAGCGTTACGATTCCAAAACGACTTTAATGCACGTGTACAAAAAGAACATCCTTCTAAGTTTACAACTGGTTTTGTAGTACATCCTGGTTTTGTGCGCGGTGCCTTGTGGGAAATAGAAAGATGTGTAGAGGTTTTAGGTATGGATTTATTATGCCTTCCTACACACTATATGGATACCATAGGTACGTGGCGTTGTATTTTTGATGAAGAAAATGAGCCTATTTTTGAACTAGCCAGCAAGTACAATCTTGCAGTCGAAGTTCATCCTTATGACGGTGAAAAATTCATAAAACTAGAGAATACAAACTGGCGTTTCCATTTGATATGGATGCTAGCGCAATGTGCCGATGCTTATCACTTCTTAACCCTTAACGGCTATGCAGACAAATATCCTGGAATGCGCGTTTGCTTTGCACATGGAGGTCAGCTAGCGCAGATAAATCTAGGTAGGCGAATACAAGGTTTTGATGGTCGTCCAGACCTTTTTGAAGGCAAGACGCATCCTCGTAAATCGGTAGGCCATCCTAATATCTTTTTTGATACCCTTGTGCACGATACAAATTCGCTTAAAATGGTTATCGAAAATCAAGGGTCCAAACAAGTAGTAATGGGACTAGACGACCCATATCCTCTAGGTGAAATGGAAAGCGATAATCAAAGTAGCTACCCTGGCAAAATATTAGACCTCGCTTTAGAACGTGAGATTATTAATGCGTCAGAATATGATAAGATATGGGATAATAATGTTGTGCGCTGGTTATATGGTGATGATGAGAAAAAGAAAGAAGCGTTTAGGAAAAGGATTCTTGGTAGTTAAGACCGCTGACACTTAAAGAATATAGGTTGCGAGCGACGAATTTAGATAATTTATGAAAATAACTTTCACACTTTTTTCCTTATTATTTGGACAAATATTGTTTGGACAAATTGAAACTTTGTTTCATAAAAATTTAAGCCAATATTCGCACAACTCTTCGAACTATGCTTCCAAGAAATTTCCAGCACAGTTTGTAGTAGACAAACAAAATCTAGTTATCTACACCCAGGACAATAAACTTATTAAGTTAGATAGTAACGGAACTACTAGATTTCTTAATGATAGCCTTCCAGTAAAGAGAAATACACACGGATACATAGCTGTTAATACCTTAGAAGAGATTTTTTTAAACACCTCAAAAGAGATTTTACATTTTAGCAGTAAAGGTGAATTTATAAATAGATTTACGTTAGAAGAAGATTATCAAAAAAGATATAATCTCAATATCTCTACTGTTAACTCCTCAGAGATATTATTAATAGGTACTAACCATTATATTTACCCTCATAAGGGTACCTATCAAACGACTGTTTTTAATATAAAAACTGAAGAAAAGAGCATTAAAAAGATTAAAACAGAAAAATACGGGCATATAAAATTGCCCGATTGGAATCTAATTTTTTTGAATTCTCATAAAACTACTTTTATACTGGGTTTTTATAATCCTGAATTAAATAAATCTATGCTTATCAAGCTTGATAAACATCAAAAAATTACCAAAGAAAAAGAAATTTCTGGTAAAATAAAGAGTTTAATTAGAGATGATTATTCCACAATTCTATTAGTAGAGGACTTTATTCCACATTTCAAATATGCAATAGTTTCTTTAACAGATTCATTAAAAATTCAAAAACGAACTGAGTATTTCTCACTTCCATATAATACTACATATAGTAGACAGGAATATGCCTATTTCAATGAGGCTAAAAACGACGCAACTATATTTAGAAATGCCAATTCCGACGGTAGAGCTTATCAGATAAATGGTTTACTGAAAAATAACATCGGAGAAGTTTATGTATTTGGAAGTGCAAATAAATCACCTTTTATATATTGTCCATCTAAGAACAAATCTTTAACTATAAATGGAGTTCCATCTGAAGATAAATTTGACACATATTCAGAAATAAATCAAGTTAATAGGTTTAATGACTCTTATATTGTTGCGGGTATAAATGAAAAATGGATAAATTTTGAATTTAAAGTAGAAATTGACCTATTTATTGAAAAAATTAATTTGAATTAATGCACTTCCTTCCAGAAAATATAGACGAGTATGTTGTGGCCCATTCAGCAGAAGAGCCGGCGCATTTGCAGGCACTTACTCGCGAGACCTATCAAAAGATTCTACAACCTCGTATGCTATCAGGTGCCTATCAAGGGCGTGTGCTGAGTATGATTTCTAAACTCGTGAATCCTAAAACTATCCTAGAGATTGGGACTTTTACAGGCTACTCCGCATTGTGTCTGGCAGAAGGACTTCAACAAGGTGGACAATTGCATACGATAGACATTAAAGAAGAATTGGTAGATTTTCAGAAAAAACATTTTGAGAAGTCAGCTTTCGCGAAAGCGATACACCAGCACCTAGGACCCGCATTGGATATTATACCAGGTTTAGATATGACATTTGATTTGGTATTCATTGATGCGGATAAGAGAAACTATATCCATTATTTTCATGCAATTATTGATAAGATGAATCCTGGTGGAATCATTCTCTCTGATAATGTGTTATGGAGTGGTAAAGTAGTAGAACCTATTAGTGATAAAGATATAGACACCAAAGTTCTCTTAGAATACAATACGCTTCTTAATGAAGACTCTAGATTAGAGACGGTACTATTGCCCATAAGAGATGGGCTTACTGTGAGTAGGATAAAATGATAAAAAAAGCCTCGCTGTGCGAGGCTCTTTTAATGTTGGAGAAATTTCTTTTATTGCACGGCTTGATTGGCATCTATATTACCATACCCATAGTTACTATCTTTATTAGGATATAAAGCTGCGCTTTCTCTCATCCTATTTAAGACTTGCTCTTTAGACCAATTAGGATATTTTGCCCAAACTAAGGCAGCAATTCCTGCTGTTGTGGCTGTTGCAACTGAAGAACCGCCTACGTAATCATCTTGTCCATTATAAAACCCCAAGGTAACACCTGTACGACTATTGTTAGTATCTCTTTGCATAACAACCGTAAACTCTATCTCGTTTCCATCGTGGCACGAATCACATTGATTATAACCCGGAGCATCCGTAATACCTGTTACCGCAACTGCTTCTGACATACTTGCTGGAAAAATCACAGGGTACCAATTGGTTAAATCAAATGAGGTTCCTCCCGCAGCAAATATGAGTTTTCCTTTGTTATTAGCATATTTTACAGCATCCTTAACATTACCAATGGACCAAGGATATCCTATAGACATAGAAATGATTTTTACGTCACTTCTATTTCCTAATGCTTTTAAGGCATTTGAAACACCTTTGCGCTCATGATAATCATTTAATAATACATCTTCTGTACCTCTATAGCTCACAATGTTGCAGTTGTAAGCAACTCCTACCGCTCTATTCTCGTCATTACGAGGCGCGGCAATAGTGCTAATCATACTTGTACCATGACCGCACTTATCATTAGGCCCATCATAATTATTAGACCACCACCAAGGAGAATCTATAAAAGTTCCGTATTTCTGTACGGTCCTACTATTAATAGAAACGGCATCATCAAATTTACTCGAAAGCAAAGGCTGACTATCCGAGATTCCTGTATCAATAACACCTACAGTTACACCGGCTCCGGTACTTTTAGACCAAGCTTGTTCTATATTGTGATAATCGTATGTCCAAGAGAACTTAGCATTAGGGCTTACGGTTCTATAATCTGCACCTTGTACAGTTTGACCTCCCATACCGCAACCGCTACTAGAACGTTGTTGAGTAGCTCCACTCAATGGCTTTAACTCATAAAATGAATACCCATTAGGTTCTAAATATCTAACATTAGGGCTTGCTCTTAATGCCCGTATGGTTGCAAGATCTGTTACTTCAACATCTACAAGGTTGAGAATTTCATCCTCCGATACATTTAGGTCATTTCTAGATGTATTAGATGTATTTGCTACAATATTTAATATCTCTTCTTTATCATTTTCCAAACGTCTATCACCAGGTATGCGATAGCTATCTCCTTGCTCTCCATATCCTATTGTCAAAATATTATGACCATGTACTGTAGCACTCCATAATACATTTGCGGGAGCATCGGCCCAATCAAAAGCATCATTTTTATAAAATGTTCGATCAATATAATTATTAATCTCCTTAATGGTAAGAAGCTCGTCTGACTGTTGTTCTAAAAGTAAATTTTCTGATGTATAGTCTGTAGAATCTTCTAGGGAATCTTTTGTACAGCCAGTCACCATAATGCCCCCTAGGGCCACGGCTAGAATAAATTGTTTTCTCATGTCTTTTTTGGTTTGATTAGAAATAAAAACATTTTCATATACTATGCGTGCATAGCATATTATTCATAAAAATATGGTTAATTTTCTAAAGTAATAATAATTAATTGTGTTTTTTATTGAGAGTAATGCATTCTAGGGCATTAGTCTGGAATTTAAAGAAGTAAACAGCTTATAGAAGAATAGTCCTATAACTGTACCCACGGTAGCTCCTACTAAAAGATCTGAAGGGTAATGCACTCCTACAAAAATGCGGCTGGTGGTAAAGAGAAAAGGCCATATAAAAAAGAGGTATGACCATCGCATTTTATGCTTGAGAACACTCACAACAAAAACTGTAATTGCCATAGACGTGGCAGCGTGCCCAGACCAAAAACTAAAATCTGTAGGCGTTTGTAATACGCGTATGAGCGTTTCTAACTCTGGTGTATTACTAGGACGTAATCGACCTACAAAACTTTTTACAACTCCAGTCAGAACAAGTATCGTTGCAAGCGTACTGAATGTAAGCATAATAGCCAGCATCGCCTTCTTTTGCGTAAAATTTTTCCAGAATAGAATAAAAATAATAAGGTATAACGGTATCCAGTTCTCGATTTGAGTGACTACTAACCAGAAGTTATCTAGAAAACCTGTGTTAAGAGTATTGAGGTATACAAATAATTCTCGATCCCATTGAGCAAGTTGCTCCATTATAGATCTCGTTTTATAGGTCCAGTAATCTTATTGATGTCTTCCTTAGCCTTATCTATCTGCGCCTTGATATCTTTTGTAAGATCCACATCTACACCTTGTTTTTCGGCGGTTTTAGTGATCTCTGTTTTGATATCATTAGTAGCATCTTTAAGTGTGCGCATTCCTTTCCCAAGACCTCTTGCAATCTCCGGAACTTTATCTGCACCAAAAACCATAATCACTATAAAAATAATGAATGCTATTTCTGTACCGCTTATAAATAATGGAAGATGTATCATCATCACAAAGATAATTATAATCGCATTTATAACTTAAAATTACTTAAAAAGAAAAAGCCAACTCTTTTTATAAGCTGGCTTTTAAGTATGGCAATTACGCTTTCGCGAAAGCGTACAAAGAATTATCCTTTTACCTTGTCTTTAAACTTATCGAACTTCCCTAACTTCTTGCGCTTAGGCCAGCTGTTATTTTCTGTATCGATATCTGCAGTTTCGAGATCTGGATCTAGTGTAATTTTTACAATTTCCTTATCTGAAGCAATTGCTTTACTTACTTCTGAATCGTTCTTTCTCCAGATTTGTGCTGGATAGGTTACTTTTTTCTTGGTACCGTCTGCATATTCATATTCTACTATAATAGGCATTGGGATTCCTCCTGGTTTTTCGAAAACTACTTTATAAAGATGCTTAGGCTCTTTAATTTTTGCTCTCTCTTCTGGAGTGAAGTTATCCATCATATACTCTTTGAGACTAGGAGCATTTTCTAACATAGATTTTCCTTTCATACTAGGGTCAAAATCTTCGCTTTCTTCATCTACAACATAAACAACGTCTATTGTACTAGGATCTGTCACTCCAAAACGAGCAAGCATTTCCTTTCCTTCTTTAGTTACTTTATCTGTTACATAGTAAGATTTTACTTCTTTAACCCCTATGTCTACATATTCTGTACTATAAAACCATCCTCTCCAGAACCAATCTAGATCTACTGCCGAAGCATCTTCCATAGTTCTAAAGAAATCGTCTGGTGTAGGGTGCTTAAACATCCATCTTTGTGCATATGTTTTAAAAGCGTGATCAAACAGCTCTGGACCCATTACGGTTTCTCTTAAAATATTAAGTGCGGTAGCCGGCTTACCATATGCATTTGCTCCTAGCTGGAATGCATTTTCTGGATTAGACATAATAGGTGCTATGAATTCTTGATTCCCTTTCATATAAGGAACAATCTTAGATGGTGCTCCTCTTCTAGAAGGATATGCTTTGTTTTCTCCTATTGCTTCTGGGAAGTTCTGCCCGAATTCTTGTTCTGTAAGATATTGCATAAAGGTGTCTAATCCTTCGTCCATCCACCCCCACTGGCGTTCATCACTATTTACAATCATAGGAAAATAGTTATGCCCTACTTCGTGAATAATTACGGATATCATTCCATACTTTGTACGGTCGCTGTAGGTACCGTCTTCATTAGGACGTCCATAATTCCAACAGATCATAGGATACTCCATTCCTTGACCCTTTGCGTGTACAGAAATTGCTTTAGGATACGGGTAATCAAATGTAAACTTAGAATACGTTTCTAATGTTTGTACAACCGCTTTTGTAGAGTACTCTTCCCATAATGGATTTCCTTCTGGCGGATAAATAGAAATTGCCATCACATCACGCTGAGGAAACTTGACAGCCTGCGCATCCATTAAAAATCTTCTTGAGGTGGCAAACCCAAAATCTCTGACGTTTTCTGCTCTGAGCTTCCATGTCTTGGTTTTTGTAGATCTTCCAGCAGCTAAAGCTTCTGTCTCAGCCTGTGTTCTTATGATTACTGGCTTATCATACGATTTTGTTGCTCTTTCCCACCGCTTGTATTCTTCTTTACTATATACGTCTTTACGGTTAATTAAAACCCCTGTTCCGTCAAGTAAATGATCTGCAGGCACCGTAATATCTACTTCGTAGTCTCCAAATGGTAATGCAAATTCTCCATTACCCCAAAACTGATAGTTCTGCCATCCTTCTACGTCATTATACACAGCCATTCTTGGAAAAAACTGTGCGATTACATATCCTTTGTTTCCGTCATTAAACGTTTCGTAACCGGATCTTGCTCTGTCTACCGTGTGCTCCGGAATAAGGTAACTCCACTTGATGGAGAACTCATAGGATTCTCCTGACTTTAAAGGTTGTCCCATATCGATGCGCATCATCGTCCAGTTTTTTGTGTATTTTAATGGTCTACCGTTTTGAGAAACCTCAGAAATTTTAAATCCTCCATCAAAAGGGGCTCCCATATAGCTAGAGATAAATCCTCCTGGACGGCTCACGGCAGATACACCATCTCCGTTTTTATCTTTGGCTGGAGATTCTGGCTCTCTTACATTCTGATCTAATTGTACCCATAGATACTCAAGATCATCTGGTGAGTTATTTTTATACGTAATTGTCTCACTTCCCCTTAATATGTGTGTATCATCGTTAATTGAGATTTTCATCTTGTAGTCTGCCTCGTTCTGATAATACTCATGACCAGGGGCTCCAGAAGCTGTTCTGTAAGAGTTAGGTGTAGACATCTCATTGTAAAGTTGTCTAAATTTATTCGTGTTCTCGTGCCCTCCAGCACGTTCTTCTTTTTCCTCTTCTTGAGCAAACCCTTGCAGTCCAGCAAGAAAGAGCATTGACAACAATGCATACTTAAAACGAATCATAAATATTTTTTAATTTAGTTAACGGCCCTAAAAATAGCCAAATAGCAGGTTTTTGACAGGCTATTCAGAAAAATTTAACAAGGCTTTAGTATTCCCTTCACGCAGCAGTAAGCTCTTCTTTTTTCCTAAGATGTTAGTATGCACCATGTTTTTTTGCTCTGTAAAGAGATCCATTAAAAGAGTGTTTTCTATTTTGAAGTCTCTAATAGACTCAATATCTGATACTTCTATATAACACACAACATAATCATCTTCATATTCTTTCCCTAAGTAGTTTATAGGCATAGACACTCCATTTACTTCTATCACAACTTTTGCCTTAAAGTATTTTGTGATGTACGCATCAAGTTTTTCTTGATCTGCCGTTTGGTCTACCAGAATATTCTCATCGTATCGTTCTTGCAGGACATCTTCAAGATCGTCGTAGAAAATCCTTGTAATCATCTGGATCGTTTTTTCTTCCTCATCATACACTAGATCTGTTACAGTTAAATAGTATTTATGAGCTGCAAAAGAACTAAGCAGTGGAATCATAAAAAAAACAAGGAGTCTAAGTATTTTCATGAGAATATGTCTTTTTTTATTGCTGTAGCCATTAGACGGTTGCGAGTGTTTTTTGATATGCTTTCGCGAAAGCGTACTCATTTATATTCCCAATAAATATGCCATTATTCCCGTTCTTGCGCTTTCAATTTTCTATAAACTTCAGCTTTTTCAATCATAAAATCTAGTAAGCCCAAGGCGTCGCCTGTATCTACATATTGTTTTGCCTTTTCATCTTCGAATGTATAATAGACAAAATCTTCTATGAGTTCTTTAGGAATCTTAAGCTTTTCCATATAAATACTATCTGAATATTGATAGCGAGTATCCTCTACCTTCTTTGCAAAACGTGACACTTCAATATGTTTTTTAAGCATTTTTAATCTTCCTGTCATAGCATTAATCAATCCATCCAAGGGAATACCTGCACCACTGGTGACTGCTGTATAATAACGCCTCTCTTCTACTGTTCTTTCTGGAGCCGTGTTTTCTGGAATGCCCAGTTCTTTTGGGGTGACTATTTTTTGAAGCTTTGTTGACCCGACATCTTTTTTAATATCTCCAGTGAGATCTATATTACTAATATTTACTTCATCCAGTTGCGTGACTTTTGGAATAAGATATAGCGATATCTTCTTTCTGTTGTACATCGTTTTATTTACCACAAACTGTCGTGACTCATACTGCACTGCACTTACGTTTATGGTGTCGTTTTCTCTTGCCAGTATAGTAAACTCACCATTTGAATTAGTAATAGTCCCCTCTCTTAGGGATATATTCACCACCGTAAGTTGAGATCTTTCTATAGTATCATTAAGAACCTGACCTTTTAACTCTATAGGAGTTTGAGCTTGCAAGTCTGTGCTTAAAAAAGAAACACTACTCAAAAGTGCTATAAATAGTAGTTTTTTAATCATCTAGAGTATTCTCTTGTTGTTTCAAAGCTAAATATTGTTTTGGTTTAATCGTCATATACTCTAATAACTTTAACAAATTACTTTGATCTACTTTCTTCAAAGCTTCTTCATCTTCATAAACATAGTACACAAAATCTTCTAAAAGAAACAGCAGGCACTCACAAGTAAAACTTAAAACTGCTATAAACTTTTGTTCATACAGCTTTGTATGTATTTTTGTTCTCAAAAGGATCTCACAGATGTCAAAAAACCTACTTGTTGCGAGCACTTCTACCGTATATGGAAGTGGTTATCTAGAATACCTACTCCCTACACTTAAAGATCATTTTTATCAAATAAAAGAGGTCATTTTTATTCCATATGCTAGACCTGGAGGCGTCTCTTATGATGACTATACCGCAATTGCTCAAAAAGCATTTCAAAAAATTAACCTAACAGTCGTAGGCCTTCACACATTCTCAGATCCTATACAAGCTCTAGAAAATGCTCAAGGTATTTTTACCGGAGGAGGAAACACCTTTGAACTCGTAAACCAGCTCTATAAAACTAATGTCTTACCCACCTTGCGACAAGTCCTTTTCAATGGCACTCCCTATTTAGGCACCAGTGCAGGAAGTAACATTTGCGGTCTCACTATGCAAACTTCTAACGATATGCCTATTGTGTATCCTTCTAGCTTTAAAACACTCGGGCTTTTACCTTTCAATATCAATCCGCACTATCTAGATCCTATACAAGGAGATACGCATATGGGTGAAACTAGAGAAACCAGGATAAAAGAATTTCATGTTTACAACCACATTCCTGTTATTGGACTTCGAGAAGGCAGCTGGCTAGAAGTCAAAGATGAAAAGATTGAACTCAAAGGAGAACTAGAAGCCCGCATTTTTGAAAGTACTAAGGAACCTTATGAAGTTGCTTCTGGAAGTATTTTAAATTTTTAGATATACGCTTTCGCGAAAGCATACCCACTACAACCATAAAGAGAGCTCCTCAATATAATATAAAAAAACCCCACTAAAAAAGTGAGGTTTTATTGAGCGGGAGACCGGGTTCGAACCGGCGACATTCAGCTTGGAAGGCTGACGCTCTACCAACTGAGCTACTCCCGCAGTAAAGCACGGCAAAAATAGCACAATATTTTAAATAGCAAATTTTTTTTGTTTGAAAAAAAATAGGATAGCCATCGACAAAAAACATAATTTATCGGTAAAAAGCATATAATACTATTAAGAACGACGGAAGTTTCAAAACCCTCAAGTGTAATACTATAAGTGATATTTTTATCTTTAAAAAGTGATTTACACCCCAAATCAAATTATACATTCTCAAGAAAATCACGATATCCACATACGTTATGAAAAAAATTATTTTCTCTCTGTGCTTGCTATTTTCAACACTTAATCTTTTAAGCCAAGTCAAAATAGGTGACAACCCAAATGCTATAGATAATACTTCTATTTTAGAGTTGGAAAGTCCCGACAAAGTATTGGTGCTCACCCGCGTTAACGATGCCCAAATGAATGCAATAACACCCTTACCTGGTGGTATGGTATTTAATACTGATCAGTTATGTATTTTTCAATATACAGGGACTAGTTGGTCAAGCCTATGCGACAGTCTCAACGAAACAGTAACAACAATTACAGATAACGGCAACGGAACATTTACTTATGTAGATGAAAATGGTGATGAAACAATCATCAATTTTCAAGAAACAACCACAACTATTGTAGACAACGGAGATGGTACAGTAACCTACACAGACGAAGATGGAAATCCAACCGTGTTAGACATCGCTCAAATAGTAGATGACTTTGAAACACTTACAATACTCTCTTACGACCCAACTTCTACGGAGTTAACATATACAGATGAAGATGGAAACCCTACCATTTTTAACCTAGGAGATTTAGTAGCTAGTCTTGAAACAACCACAACTATTGTAGACAACGGAGATGGTACAGTAACCTACACAGACG
>JAHDIF010000005.1:0-333 GCA_020630915.1 Dokdonia sp. | reverse complement strand
AAGATGGAAACCCTACCATTTTTAACCTAGGAGATTTAGTAGCTAGTCTTGAAACCATTACCATGCTCGTAGACAATGGTGATGGTACTATAACATATACAGATGAAGGAAATATAGATACAATAATAGACAAAGCAGACATCACGGACAATGCAGATGGAACTTACACCTTCACAAATAATGACGGTAGCGATGTAACCATCGATGCTAATGGTGTCGCAATTACGGATACCGTAGATGGTAACCTCATTGCTACTGTAACAAGCCCAGATGGAACCACCGTAGTAGAAATTGATGAAACCGTAACTACATTCACAGATGAAGCGGACGGAC
>JAHDIF010000013.1 GCA_020630915.1 Dokdonia sp. | reverse complement strand
CGCCAGGTTTTCATCCTGGTAAGAGGGGTTCGATTCCCCTACGGGCTACAATTTTGATAATAAGAATTTAACGACAAGAAGATGGCAAATCACAAGTCAGCATTAAAAAGAATTAGAAACAGCGAGACAAAACGTCTGAGAAACAGATACCAGCACCGCACCACTCGTAACGCAATTAAGAAGTTACGTGATCTTTCTAACAAGAAAGAAGCAGAGGCTTTATATCCAGCTGTTGTTGCTATGATAGACAAATTAGCTAAGCGCAATATCATTCATGATAACAAAGCTTCTAATTTAAAGTCTAAATTAGCAAAGCACGTAGCAGCTCTTTAAGCAGCTTTTACGTTAAGAAATTAAAACTTCTACCTATGTGTAGAAGTTTTTTTGTTATTTATAAGTGACGGTAGTACACTATAAATTGTGAGTAAAATCGCTTTCGCGAAAGCGTACTCACAAAAACTACCTTTAAATTAATTGCAAATCAATAAGAATATCTTATTTTTGCACCCGCTTAGTTAACCTCTGACGATCATCGTGAATGTTATCTAAAGGCAAAACGTAACAAAATCCATTATCATGGAAGATTTAGTAAAATTTGTACAAGACGAATTCATTACAAAAAATGAATTCCCAGAATTTAGCGCTGGTGACACAATCACAGTGTATTACGAAATTAAGGAAGGTGAAAAGAGCCGTACACAGTTCTTTAGAGGAGTTGTAATCCAATTAAGAGGAACTGGAAGAACGCAAACCTTCACAATTAGAAAAATGTCTGGTACTGTAGGTGTGGAACGTGTATTCCCGTTAAATTTACCTGCAATACAAAAAATAGAAGTTAACAAAAGAGGTAGCGTACGTAGAGCTCGTATTTATTACTTTAGAGGACTTACCGGTAAGAAAGCTAGAATTAAAGAAAAGCGTTCGTAACCAATCCAAATTACAAGTACAAAGCCTTTCTCACGAAAGGCTTTTTTTTATGCACAATTGTTTATATCCTAAGTTCATAACCGTTTGATAATTAAATATTTATATTTTGCCAATGGAGTTGTCTTTTGTTGTAATTTTAGGTTAGAGAATTAGCAAAAGTATTACATTTCTTTAGGTCAACATCTAACAAGAAGCGCTGCACAAGCTAGATTTATAAAACGTAACTTTTTCAAATCGAACAATCTTAAGAATGATCTACAGAAGTGCCTAGTAGTTATTAGACTTCCGATAGCTACTATCCGACCTCAACGGTGTGAGCACTAATTACCTCACTTAAAACCTCAAGGGTTTACCGGTAAGCGAGGTAGAGAAAAGCCATATTAAGTGATTTATCACATTGATATGGCTTTTGATCTTTTAATTCTACCATTCAAGGTATTATTGATTATAATAAATCGCTCGTATTAGTTATATTTGCCATCCTTAAAATGACGTTTGAAATCAACGTCTACAACCAGCTAATTCTTTTTTTATGGCTCAAGCTAAAACAACAATTAAATATACCTTAACAGACGAAGCTCCAATGCTCGCAACGCATTCGTTTTTACCAATTGTTAAACGTTTTACACAATCTTCTCATATAGATATCGAATTAGAAGACATCTCTCTCGCAGGAAGAATTATAGCCAACTTTTCTGAATATCTAACAGAAGACCAAAAGCAAAAAGATGCTCTAGGCCACTTAGGCGATCTTGCTAAAAAGCCAGAGGCTAACATTATCAAGCTTCCTAACATAAGTGCTTCTGTACCACAGTTGCAAAGTGCCATTAAAGAACTTCAAGAACACGGCTATGCGATACCAGATTTCCCAGAAGACCCAGAGACGGATGAAGAGATTGCATTACGCAAAAAATTTGCAAAAGTTTTAGGAAGCGCTGTTAACCCTGTTCTTAGAGAAGGAAACTCAGACAGAAGAGCTCCTAAGCCAGTAAAACAATACGCTAAGAATAACCCACATAGTATGGGGGCTTGGAGTGGAGATTCTAAGTCACACGTGTCTACTATGAGTGAAGGCGACTTCAGACACAATGAAAAGTCTGTAACGATCGCTCGAGAGGGAGATGTTACCATCCAGCATGTAAGTAGTAATGGAACCATTACAGTATTAAAAGAATCTACTCCTGTGTTAGAAGGAGAAATTATAGATGCTTCACTTATGGAAAAGAAAGCGCTGCTTTCATTTTTAGAAGCCCAAATAGAAGATGCAAAAGAGCAAGGCATTTTATTTTCATTGCATATGAAGGCAACGATGATGAAAGTATCAGACCCTAAAATATTTGGCCACGCTGTAAGAGTATTTTTTGCTCCAGTATTTGCTAAATACGAGTCTGTCTTTGAAGAAATAGGTGTAGATGTAAACAATGGTTTTGGAGATCTTTTAGGTAAAATAGAAGAGCTTCCTGCGACGCAAGCAAGAGAAATCAAGCAAGCGATACAGGACTGTTATGACAACAGACCTGATCTCGCTATGGTAAATTCTGATAAAGGAATTACTAATCTTCACGTACCTAGTGACGTTATTATAGATGCCTCTATGCCTGCGATGATTAGAACTTCTGGTCAGATGTGGAATAAAGAAGGAAAATCTCAAGATACAAAAGCGGTAATTCCAGACAGCAGTTATGCTGGTATTTATCAAGAAACGATAGACTTCTGTAAAAAACACGGAGCTTTTGATCCTACTACAATGGGTACTGTACCTAACGTAGGACTTATGGCACAAAAAGCAGAAGAGTACGGGTCTCACGACAAAACCTTTGAGATCGAGGTGTCAGGAAAAGTACAAGTAGTACTTCAAGACGGCACCGTCCTAACAGAGCATACTGTTGCTAAAGGTGATATATGGAGAATGTGTCAAGTAAAAGATGCACCTATTAAAGACTGGGTAAAGCTTGCTGTAAAAAGAGCAAGACTTTCTAATACTCCAGCCATCTTCTGGTTAGACAGAAACAGAGCGCACGACGCACAACTTATAGAAAAAGTAGAAGTATACCTTAAAGATCACGATACCGCTGGATTGGACATACAAATTCTTTCGCCAGTAGAAGCTACTAAAGCTACACTAGCTAGAATGAAAGACGGTAAAGACACCATCTCTGTAACCGGAAATGTACTACGTGATTACAATACAGACCTCTTCCCTATTCTAGAAGTAGGTACTAGTGCAAAGATGTTATCTATCGTTCCTCTAATGAACGGTGGTGGTTTATTTGAAACTGGGGCTGGAGGAAGTGCTCCTAAGCACATCCAACAGTTTTTACAAGAAGGTCACCTTCGTTGGGATTCTCTTGGAGAGTTTCTAGCACTGGCAGTTTCTTTAGAACATACGGCTGAAGCAACTGGAAATGACAGAGCTGGCATTCTTGGTGAAACCTTAGATCAGGCCACTATCAAATTCTTAGAAAACAGAAAGTCTCCTTCTCGCAAAGTAAATGAACTCGATAACCGTGGGAGTCATTTTTATCTTGCATTGTATTGGGCACAAGCATTAGCCAGCCAAGATAAAAACCAAGCCTTAAAAGAAGAATTTACTCCATTAGTAAAAGCTATGGAAGCTCAAGAAGCTACCATTATAAAAGAATTGAATGATGCGCAAGGAAGCCCTATGGATATAGGTGGTTATTACCATCAAGATAGTGCCAAGACAACGGCTGCTATGCGCCCTAGTGCAACACTTAATGAGTTAATAGACGGGTAGGTTGTAACCGCTTTCGCGAAAGCGTCTCCTCAACAATATCGGCCGCAGAACACGTTTAGCGTCACCATAAAATTGAACTTAAAACCACGCGATTGCGTGGTTTTTTTTAACATAAAATTCTGAAAATAAGGCTGTAGCTTTACTTCAAAGAAATACTTAATGAAAAAATATCTTTTACTCCTTTTATTCCTGGGAATAGGCTCTTACCTCTTAGCTCAAGAAAAATATACCCTAAGCGGAACCATTACAGACATAGAAAGTAATGAAACACTCATAGGGGTCAATATTCTTTTTCCAGAAATCTCTAATGGAGTTACTACAAATTCATATGGGTTTTATTCTATCACACTACCAGAAGGAACTTATAAAGTACAACTAAGCTATCTAGGGTATAAAGACATTGTAGAGACAATTACTCTGGATAAAAATATCAGACGTAATTTTTCATTATCGTTACAAACACAATCCCTAGACGAAGTAATCATAGAAGAAAACGTAGAGCGTGTTAAGATTAGAAAACCGCAAATGAGTATTAATACACTTACGGCAGAAACTATCAAAAATATTCCTGTCGTTTTAGGCGAGGCAGACGTGGTCAAAGCTATTTTACTCCTACCTGGTGTCACAAGTGCTGGCGAAGGAGCTTCAGGATTTAACGTGCGTGGTGGTGCGGCGGACCAAAATTTGATATTGCTAGATGAAGCTACGATCTTTAACTCGTCACACCTTTTTGGCTTTTTCTCAGTATTTAATCCAGATGCCGTTAAAGATCTTAAATTATACAAAGGAGGAATACCTGCAAGATATGGAGGTCGTGTTTCTTCTGTTCTAGACATCTACCAGAAAGAAGGAAATAGTAAGAAATTTAAAGTAAACGGCGGCATAGGAGCAGTCGCTAGCAGACTTCTAGTAGAAGGGCCGATTATTGAGAACAAAGCCGCATTTTTAATAGGTGGAAGAGCGTCTTATGCACATCTTTTTTTACCACTATTTGATATTGATAATAAAGCCCTGTTTTATGATCTAAACACAAAAATTAACTTTAAAATTAATGAAAACAATAGTTTGTATCTCTCAGGATATTTTGGAAGAGATTTGTTCAGTATACAAGATAGTTTTGAAAATGTGTACGGAAACGCGTTAGGTAACTTGCGCTGGAATCATATTTTTTCAGACAAGTTATTTTCTAATGCTTCCCTGATTTACAGCGACTACTTTTACGGTTTAGATCTGGACTTTGTAGGTTTTGAGTGGAATTCTGGCATCTCTAACATTAACCTCAAATACGACCTTACCTACTACCTTAATGAAAAGATGAAAATCTACTCAGGGATTAACAATCTGTACTACACCTTCAATCCAGGAAAAATATCTCCTAACGGTCCGGATTCTGGTATTGTAGAAGAACAACTCATTAAAAAGTTTGCAAATGAATTTGCTGCCTACGTAGATATAGAACATAAAATAACACAAGACCTCACGCTACAATACGGTTTACGATACAGCAATTTCACTCGTTTGGGACAAGACGAAGTAACTATTTATAGAGATAATCAACCTGTAACTTTTGATCCTTTCTTACTTATTTATCAAAGTGCAGACCCTATAGGTGTAGACACATCGAGATCACGTAGTGATAAGCTAGCCACTTACAATAGTCTTGAGCCTAGGCTAGCGGCGGCTTACGCTCTTAATGATGACACTTCTTTTAAAGGCAGTTATACAAGACTTGTGCAATACTTACATTTACTATCAAACACGAGTTCTCCCACTCCGCTAGACGTATGGACACCTAGTGGTCCTTTTGCAAAACCACAAATATTAGATCAATATGCGCTCGGGTATTTTAAGAATTTTAGCTTTCGCGAAAGCGAATTTACCCTAGAAACAGAAATTTTTTACAAAGACATAGATGGTCGTATTGACTACATAGACGGCGCCCAACTTATAGCAAACAATGAGATCGAAGAAGTAATCCTGCAAGGAGAGGCACGCGCTTACGGTGCAGAGTTCTTATTGCGTAAAAATGATGGAGCGCTTAAAGGGTTTCTAGCATATACACTATCTAAGTCAGAACAGCGTACTCCTGGAAGGAATGAAAATGAAATAGGAATTAACCAAGGAGAATGGTACAATACACCTTATGACAAAACGCATGATATCTCTATGAATCTATCCTACGACCTTAATGAAAAATGGCGTTTTGGGAGTAACTTTTTATTTCAAACGGGACAACCTACTAACTTTCCTGTAGGCCAGTTTCAATTTCAAGGGATCACCATTCCTACCTATGGACCTCGTAATGAGCAACGCCTTCCCTCCTACCACAGGTTAGACCTAAGCGCAACACTTACACCACGTAAAAATAAAGATCGTAACTGGCAATCTGAGTGGATTTTTAGTGTATACAATGTGTATAATAGAATGAATGCGGCCTCTATTAACTTTAGACAAAATGTAGAAACTGGCACTAACGAAGCGATTAGAACGTCCATTTTTGGAATTATACCAGCGGTTACCTATAACTTTAAATTTTAAGAATATGAAAACGCTCAAGAATCATATAATTAATTGTACTATATATCTTGCATTACTCTTTTTAGTTCTTGTAAGCAGTATCTCCTGTGAAGAAGTAATAGACGTTGAGCTAGACAGTGAAGACCCAAGACTTATTGTAGACGCTTTGATACGTGTAGACACGTCTCAACAACTTACAGAAGCTAATATACGTGTGTCTTTGTCCTCTTCATTTTTTGACGAGATACAACCTGCGGTAGTTGATGAAATGTCTATCCAAATAGAAGGCTCTGGCGCTTTTATTCCATACGAGCCTGTGCCAGGAGAACCCGGATTGTACAGGCCGTTTGCAACGACTATTTCGCCCGTGGCAGAGAATAAGATCGTCACCTCTGCCCTCTTAGACACTACAGATGTTTATTTACTTTTTGTGCGATACCAAGATGAGTTATTTTTTGCAAGAACAAGATTTGTCCCTACCTCGAATATTGACTCCTTAGTACAAGGAGATGGAGCGCTTTTTGACGAAGACGATACGGAAGTTGTCATAGAATTTACTGATACTCCAGATCGAGAAGATTTTTATGTTTTTGACTTTGATTTTGGTGAATTTATCACCTCTCCAGACGAATTTTTTCAAGGACAACAGTTTTCGTTTTCCTATTTTTATGATACGGATCTAGAGCCTGGTGATGAAGTAAACATTAGTATTCTAGGTGCCGAAGAGTCTTTCTTTAATTATATGAATGGCTTACTCGAACAAAGTCAACAAGGAGCAAATGGCCCTTTCCAAACACCTGTTGCCACTATAAGGGGTAATATTCTCAAAATAGAAGGGATAGATAATATTAACACTTTTGATAATCTGGATAGGCCCGATGAGTTTGCCCTGGGTTATTTTTCTATTTCACAAGAATTTAAAGATTCAATCGTTATAGAGTAAATGTTCTTATGCTTTCGCGAAAGCGGACTCCTCAACATAATTTTTTATTTTATTCTTGCAATACCTACTTTAGCACTTTATGGCTAGATTTTTTGTTTTTATATTTTTTGGGCTGTGTTGTGCATCTCCATCTTTTGCTCAAGAAGAATTACCTCCAGATTATTTTCAAAAACCCTTAGACATCCCGTTAGTCTTGTCTGGTACTTTTGGAGAATTGCGTAGCAATCATTTTCATAGTGGTCTTGATATAAAAACACAACGTAAAGAAGGTTTTAAGGTATTTGCCACGGCAGAAGGATCTGTAAGCAGGATCAAAATAGCGCATTATGGGTACGGAAAGGCATTGTATATCACACATCCTAATGGCTACGTTACCGTGTATGCACATCTCAAAAAATTTTCCCCCAAGATTGAAGCCTACATCAAAAAACAACAATACAAGAAAGAGAGTTTTGAAATTGAACTATTCCCTAATACGGGTGTGCTAGAGGTAACTAAGGGAGAAGTAATAGCCTATAGCGGTAACACAGGAAGTAGTGGTGGTCCTCACCTTCATTATGAAATACGGGATAGGAACTCACGACCTATGAATCCGTTTTTATTTGGTGTAGATATTAGTGACACAAAAAAGCCTCTAGTTACAAGGGTGATGGCCTACCCTTTGGATGAAAATTCAGCTATAAATAGATCTGCTAACCCTGTAGAATTGAGACTTACACAACAGCCTAATGGAAATTTCACAACAGAAAGTATAACCGCTCAGGGAAGAATAGGTTTTGGTATTAGCACCGTAGATCAACAGGATCTAGCAAATAACAAGAATGGTATTTATAACATAAAGACAAGTATAAACGGCAAAGCGAGTCTTGAAATACAGATGGATAAATTTTCATTTGCCGAAACACGTTATTTGAATAGAATGATTGATTATTCTTTTTTTATGAATAAAAAGAGTAGAATTCAAAAACTATTTATAGAAAAAAACAATCCCTTAAGCATTTATCCTGTAGCAGAGGATAATGGAGAACTTTTTGTAACCGATGGTCTCTCGTATGAATACAATATTGCTGTTAAAGATTTTAAAAACAACACCACAAAAGTTAATATCCCCATTTTAGGGAAAACCGATACTATATCCATCCCTAAAAAGATCAAAACCACGGATCATTATGTATATGCAGATCAAAACTATACTTATAACGACGGAAAGTTTGACATCTATATACCTAAAGGAGCGTTGTATGAAGATGCTTTTTTAGATTTACAGGTCTCTGGCGATGTCCTTACGTTTCATAATAAAGAAATCCCACTTCATAAAAATGCTGTCATAAGCTATGATATTTCAAAATATTTGCCTGAAGATCGTAAAAAACTGTATCTAGGCATACTTAATTACAAAGATGAAGTCTATTATTCTGGGGCGCGAATAAAAGATAACAAACTCACCTGCACCACTCGTAAACTAGGAACTTATAGTGTGGGGCTTGACAAGACACCTCCAAAAATTGTAGCTCAAAATGTAAGTAAGGGCAAGTGGATGTCTAAGTACCGTTACCTAAAGTTTAAGATTACAGACAATGCAAGCGGTATTAAGGGATATAGAGCGACGGTAAATGGAAAGTTTATTCTTATGGAGTATGACTATAAAACCAATTCCCTAACACATGATTTTAACGATAATATCGTTACTGATACAGAAAACAATTTAAAACTTATCGTTACGGATAATGTGGGTAATAGTAGTACCTTCGAAACGACTTTTTTTAGAAAAAACTAATTCCTCTTGAAAAACAAGTACACTTTTTTAATTTTTGCACTCATTTTATCTTTTACAAATGTTTTAGGACAGACAGCCACAGTAAGAGGTATTGTTTTAGATGAAAATAAAACACCAGTTTTAGGAGCCTCAGTCATCCACTCTCAAGATGGAACAACCACAAATGAAAATGGCTTTTATATACTGAACATTCCTGCAGATCAAGATGTGGTTATTACAATCTCATATGTAGGTTTAAAGAAAATTACTCAAACTTTTAATCTCAAGGTCAATTCTAATATAGAATTTAATCCTATACTAACCACAGATATAGAGCAACTAGGTACGGTAGTAATTACCTCTAATACTAGAGAAAGAGAACAAGGGGTAATAACACTCTCTCCAGAGGCTATTAGGAAAACACCTGGAGCAAATGCTGGGGTTGAAAACTTACTAAAGTCACTTCCTGGAGTGAGTAACAATAATGAATTAAGCACACAGTATGCGGTAAGGGGTGGCAACTTTGATGAAAACCTAGTGTACGTAAATGAAATAGAGGTTTACCGTCCTTTCCTTGTGCGATCTGGACAACAAGAAGGACTTAGTTTTGTAAATAGTGATCTGGTGAGGAATGTAAACTTTAGCGCAGGTGGATTTCAAGCAAAATATGGAGATAAACTCTCCTCGGTACTTGATATAACCTATAGACGCCCCACAGGATTTGGCGCTAGCCTAGATGCCAGTTTGTTAGGAGCTAGCGTTTCTGCAGAAGGTATTTCTAAAGATGGGAGACTTACAGCTATTGGAGGTGTACGATATCGAGACAACAGCCTATTGGTTAATGCAAGACAGACGCAAACTAATTTTCAACCCACCTTTTTTGATGCACAAACCTATCTTACATACCAAGTAAATTCCAAGCTACAAGTGGACGCTCTTGGAAGTATAGCAGTAAACAAGTATGATTTTCAACCACTCACAAGACAAACAAACTTTGGAACTATACAAGAACCTATAGCGTTACTCGTTTTTTATGAAGGCCAAGAACAGGATAGATATGACACATATTTTGGTGCTCTTAAAACAACTTACAAGGCCAATGATGCGCTAACGCTAAAATTAATTGGTTCTATCTATCACACACAAGAACAAGAATACTTCGATATTTTTGCAGATTATCGTTTAGGTACGCCTAATACAAATATTGGAGATGAAGACTTAGGTGAGGTAGAATTTACCCAAGGAATTGGTAGCCAACTCACTCACGCTCGCAACGACCTAGACGCCTTGTTTGTGAATATAGAGCATAAAGGAAGTTACCTCAAAGACGAAAACCAGATAGATTGGGGTATAAAATATACTCGAGAAGATATACGTGATAGACTTGAAGAATATGAAGTTATTGACTCTGCTGGGTTCTCAATTAGACCTCCTATTGCAGATTTTGTCAACCAGCAGCCCTACGAGCCTTTTGATGCTCCTTTAGAACCGTTTATTACGATTAGAGCTCAAAATGATGTGCAGATAGATCGTATATCTGCCTATACTCAATATAGCAAAAGAACAGACTGGGGAGACAGCGAGGTATGGCTTAATGCAGGCGTGCGGGCTCAGCAATGGACGGTAAGTGGTCAGAACATTCAAACAAATTCTCAACTTACCGTAAGTCCAAGAGCTCAAGTGAGTATAAAACCAGACTGGAATGATGACATGGTTTTTAGAATCTCAGGAGGTGTTTACAATCAGCCCCCATTTTATAGAGAACTAAGAGACTCTTTAGGACAGGTACGCCCCAATGTAAAAGCTCAAAAATCATTTCACGTTGTAGCAGGACACGACTGGAGTTTTAATTTATGGGAACGTCCTTTTAAATTAGTATCTGAAGCTTATTATAAAGGACTAAGCGATGTAAACCCATACACGCTAGAAAATGTAAGGATTCGATATAGAGCTACCAATAATGCGGTAGCAAGAGCCTACGGGTTTGACACAAGACTGGCTGGGGAGTTCGTCCCTGGCACTCAAAGCTGGATAAGTTTAGGTATTTTAAAAACCGAAGAAAATATAGAGAACAGAGGGTACATTCCAAGACCTACAGACCAACGATTAAAAGTGGCATTTCTCTTTGAAGATTACGCTCCAAAAATACCCAGCATGCGACTGTATATTAATATGGTATACCAGACAGGTTTACCTGGGGGATCACCTAGTTATGCAGATCCTTATATATTTTCTCAACTCCCTAGGTTACGCGATTATTTTAGGGCAGATGCAGGTTTCTCCTATGTTTTTACAGATGCCAATAAGCGCTTTGAAAAAGGACACTGGCTACACCCATTTAAAGAATTAAGTGCCGGTATTGAAATCTATAATATTTTTAATAGACAAAATTCTATCACAAACACTTTTGTACGAGACGCAAGTACTCAACAACAATTTGCAATACCAAATTTTTTAACCCCTCGTGTATTTAATGCTAGATTAAGGATCAAGCTGTGACCCCAACAAACTCTTGTAGTACCTCCATCACATAATCTACGTCTTCTTTTGTATTGTATGTAGAAAAGGAAAATCGCACACTGGGTTTGTCAAGGCTTTCTGAAGGAAGCACTTCACTTAATACATGAGAGCCCTTGTCACTACCGCTTTGGCAAGCACTACCTTTTGAGCAAGCTATACCTTTTAAATCTAGTTGAAAAAGCAACATTAAAGATTTTTCCTTAGGCACTGGCAACCAAACATTTAATAGTGTATACGTGCTTTTATCTGTAAAAGCGCAATTACCATTGAGTTTTACTCCTGGTATTTCTTTTAATAGCCTTTCGGCGAAATAGTTTTTGATTCCTTCAATATAGGCTCTATCTTTTTCTAGCCTATCATAGGCCATTTGTATAGATTTTTCAAGCCCTATAATATTATGAACGGACTCCGTACCAGCTCTTAATCCCCTTTCTTGAGAACCCCCAAAAATAAGAGGTTTCAGACCACTATTCTTGCGTACAAAAGCAAAGCCCACTCCTTTAGGACCGTGAAATTTATGAGCACTAGCTGCAATAAAATCTACTGGAATCTCCTCTAAGTCTATGGTATAATGCCCAACACTTTGCACCATATCAGAATGCAATAGAGCACTGTAAGACTTACACATCTGTGCGATCGCCTTAATATCAATCATATTACCTATTTCATTATTCACGTGCATAAGACTCACTAGTGTTTTTACACTACTTTCTTGAAGCAATTGTTCCAAGTGAACCTCATCTGGAGTACCGCAAGGCTTAAGATTTACAAATACTAACTCTATATCAAATTGTTGTGCAACTTCTTGTGCAGAGTGCAAAACGGCGTGGTGTTCAATTTTTGAGGTAATTAATCTCTGCACACCTAAATCTCTCACTGCGCTAAGTATAACAAGGTTATCTGCCTCTGTACCTCCAGATGTAAAAATAATTTCGGCAGCAGTGCAATTGAGTTGCTTAGCTATTGTCTTTCTCGCATTCTCTATGTGACTTTTTGCAGTTCGACCAGCAGCATGAGAAGAAGAGGGATTTCCAGATACTTCCCGCATGACCTTCATCATTTCTTCTACTACTTCCGGGTGTATTTTTGTTGTAGCTGCATTATCAAAATAAACTTGCCTCATTGTACGTTTTATTTTCTAGGGGATTGAGAGGTGCAAAAGTAATTGAATTTAAATTATTTTTCGCGAAAGCTATATTACCCCTATTAACGCTATTTTTGCTTTTTAAATAATTATTATGAGAGCACTCCTATTCTTACTATGCATAGCCTTGATAATACAATCCTGTGATGATGGTGATATTATGGTAAATAACTTTGATTTTGAAGATGCTACTTTAGAATGGTGCGACGATTTTGAATTTGTTTTCTTTAAGGTTAAAGCCGATTCTAATGAAAGTCTTGCTCTTGAGTTTTCTACAACCGAAAATATTTTAACCCAAGCAGGTCAGGTTTCAATAACACTTAGCGGTGATGATCAAGTAGTTTATAGAAGATTTGCCAGCGAGGTTACTAGCGACTATTTTTGCGACCCTATTCCCCCTACCTCTCCTACCGTAAGTGAAGAACTCGTGAGTACAACCGGAGAAATCACAATTACTACTCAAGGCACAGAAGAAGATAACGACAACATACCTTCAGAAATAGAAGACCCTACAGGTCTTATCGATACAGATGGAGATGGATTAATTGATATTATAGATTTTGATGATGATGGAGACAATGTGCCTACCATATTAGAAGGTGTTGTTTTTGATGAAAATGGATTGATAGATGTAGAGTTATCTTTTGACACAGATGGCGACGGTATTCTAAATTATCTAGACCCAGACGATGACGGAGATGGGATTCTCACACGTAACGAAGATGCAGATGGAAATTTAAATCCTACAGATGACAATTCAGACCCAAACAATCCAGGAATTGATGACTATTTAAACCCTAATATTGCAAACGAAACAATCGTAAATGTTTACAGGGAACACGTGTATTTTTTGTCTGATATCGTACTTACCATAGATATGGAACTCCTTTCATTTTTAGATGAAAGTGGAGAGCCCGCAGTAACCATACAGAGCTCCTTATTTTTAGGAGAATTTAACGGTGTACAAGATGCATCCATTTTCTTTACCCCATCCTTTTAACTAAACTAAAGCCCTTTCTGTAAAAAGTATACTTCGGTCGCCCCTACTCCATATTTTTGATAATCTGCATCAAAAAATTTAAGATTTTCGTAACGTCTTAAAAGATAATTGAGTTCTTCTTTTAAAACACCTTCACCTACACCGTGTATAAAAACTATACGCTGTATGCGTTTATTTTTTGCAAATTCCAACTGTCGTTTTGCCGTATCTAATTGCAAATTAAGTATCTCGTAGTTAGACATCCCTTGTGGACTTCTAACCAATTTACCTATATGAAGATCTACTTCCATAGGAGGTATTTGTTTCTTTTTCTTTTTTGAAGCTTGCACAAAATTTGGTCGTTTACTAGCAGCTTCTTTTTCAGTAATAACCGCAGGTGATACACTACTCAATTTATGAGCATCTATGGTCGAAATTGCTGGGATAAGTTCGCTTTCGCGAAAGCGTACCACAAACCCATCAATACCTTCTACGTCTACCATATCACCATCTTTTGCAACAATGACACCCTCAAAATCATCATCTAACGCCTGTACACTATCATTCATTTTAAAAGTAAATCTCATTATTTTGTGCTCTTGAACGATAAAAATAATCAATCTATCGAAAACTTATGCTAAAACGTTAAAAATCAAAATCATTAAACGTTAAATGAGTTAATTTTACGCTCAACCCCATTACTACGATTTATGAAACAATTATTCTTTTTAACGCTTTTTCTTAGCTATTTTGGAGTGCAAGCACAGCTTTATGTGCAACCTAGCGGTCCAAGTAATGCTGATGCTTCTTTTGTTTTTGTAGATGATACTTTTATATATGTCGAACAAGACGTTGAACTACAGAGCAATGCCAATGTACTAAATGAAAGTAGTATAATTCTTAGAAACGAAGCTCAATTACTACAAGGAAATGGTGCGGATCAACTCAATAAAGGTTCTGGATATCTCTCTATGTTTCAAGAAGGAACTGTAAATGCCTGGGATTATAATGCTTGGACTTCTCCTGTAGGAATACCTACAGAGATAGGAGGAGCTATAATGCCCGATGGAAATGCCAGATTTGCATTTAAACCTATTACGGGACGTGTAGTGTTTTTTGCTCCCGTCTCTCTTACTCAAGCGAATACCGTATTTGGCTCAGGAGGTTATAACGGAACCACAACTGGTACAGATGGAGCAAACAATTCTATGCTCAATATAGCTTCATACTGGTTATGGTCTTACAGATCTGGAACGGGGTATGCAAATTGGTTTCATATCGCAGAAGCGGGAGAATTAGAAGCAGGTTATGGCTTTACAATGAAAGGAATAAATGGAACAGATACAACAGATGCGGGTGATGGACGACCTAACAACAATGGTAATCTTACAGATGGTATAGGCCAGCGTTATGATTTTAGAGGGCGCCCTAATAATGGAACAATTAATATTGAAATAGGAGCGTCACAGCAAACTCTTACTGGTAATCCTTATCCCTCAGCCCTAGATCTTGACTACTTTTTACTTCAAAACTCAGGAACTGGAGATTTTGTAGCAACAGATATAAATGGCACTTCAACTACTGTTACGAGATCAGATATTATTACAGGTACGGCTTTCTTCTGGGATAGCAACCCAAATGTTATGTCACATTTTGTTGAAGATTACCAAGCTGGATATGGGACATACTCACCTATGCTTTCACTAGGAGATGGTATGTATGTAAATGCAACGTTCTATATGTATGATGAAAATGGTGCTCAAATTCCTGGATCGGTAGGTAATGGAGTTACTTACAACAGACGTTTTGCGCCAGTAGGACAAGGATTCTTTTTAGAAGGTAGTGCTACACAAGTTGGGGGTAATATGGCTAGTTTTACAAATAACCAACGTGTATTTGTAAAAGAAGGGAATAACTCTGATTTTAGAACCAATGAAAACGAAGATGATGCACAGCCGGTTGTAGGAGTTACTACATATTATCCAGATGCAAACAATATGGATGATGGAATGCCAAGATTTAAAATAGGAGTAGGTATTAATGACACATACTCGCGAGAACTTGGTGTAGTACTGCATAGATATGCAACAGCAGGATATGATGTTGCTGGAGATGCCAAAAATGAAGGGTTAGGAACAGACGTTTCTTTTGCCATTGACGATGAGAAAGGTTATGTAATAAATGCAGCACCTCAAGACGAATTTCAGTACATTCCTATCACAATTGATGCAGAAACTCCTTCTGAATTTAGGTTTAAAGTGCACTATATAGAGAACTTTGAATATACCAGCGTCTATTTGCTCGATAAACTTACAGAAACCTATTATGATATACTTGATGAAGATGCGCTTATTTCTCTGGCCGCTGGTGAGCATTCTGATCGTTTTGCCATAAGATTTACAAGAGATACAAATACATCTGATGGTAATGATGATGATGAAACAGCAGATCAAGACTCTTCTAATACCGATAACACCGCCAGTAATAACGAAGTTGAAGATACTATTGTAGCAGAACAAGATCCTTTTTCTGGAGATAGTATTTTAGAATCGTTCAGTATTTTGCAGAATAATCAATTAGGAAGATTAGAAATTACAAATCCGGCAAGCATTGATTTAGAAAATGTAACTCTATTCGACATAGCTGGTAAGAAAATTTTTACGGAGCAACAATTAGGTACTAATGCAATGTATACATTCCCTACTAACAATTTGAGTACGGGTGTTTATATAGTACAGTTTACCACAGAAGGAGGTCTTACAAAGGCAAGAAAAATTAGTATTACAAACTAAAAGCACATATGGAAGAGTACATGCTTCCTTGCCTTAATAAAAAGTACCTCGGATTTGAGTGTATGGGTTGTGGTTTACAACGATCTGTTTCCTTAATACTTAAAGGTGAATTTGTAGAGGCTTTCATTATGTATCCTGCTATTTACCCACTTATTTTACTTTTTGCTGTTTTAATAACCAATCAATTTATAAGTTTTAAGTATGCTAATAAGAGTATTATTTTTTTAGCTATATTGACCGTGTCAACGATAATCATTAGTTATCTCATAAAAATTTTACACTAACAACTAAACAACCATTATTATGGAACAAAAGAAATTACCTAATGTAACAATATCACTAGTCCTCGGAATAATATCATTTATCGCATGTTGCTTTAGCTGGGGAATAGGAGGAATACTTCTCTCTGGAATTGGATTATTTTTAACAAATAAAGATAAAAAAATATATGAAGCAGACCCGGAGCGTTATGACAATTTCAACACTTTAAAAACTGCCAGAATTATTGCTATTATTGGTCTTGTATTAGGAGTTCTTACACTTCTACTTATAGTAGGAATGCTCATTGCATTCGGAGGGCTCGAAGGAATGCAAGAATGGCAAGAAGAACAATTAAGACAAGCTGGAATGGGGGCTTAAAAAGTTTCTTGAAATTAAAAAGAGCGAGCCTAGGCTCGCTTTTTTTATGTCTAATTCTAAAAATGAATTATAATCTAGTATTTTAGTCATAAGAAAATTAATCAAGCACATGAACAATACTCTTTCAAACGCTGGCGATATGCCACAAGAAAAGCCCAGTAATTATCTAATTCTTGCTATTGTTACCACTTTTTTCTGTTGTCAGATTACAGGAGTCGTAAGTATTATTTACGCCGCTCGAGTAAATGCAAAATGGGCCGGCGGGAATTATGAAGGAGCCTTAGAGGATTCCAAAAATGCCAAATTATGGGGTATTATTGGACTTGTATTAGGAGTAATAATAGGAATATGTGTGATCGCGTTTTATGGTGCTATATTAGCGAGTATTATTGCTAACGAGGGTAACTTTAATGGCTACTAAAATTAAAAAAGAATATGTGACATACGGGTATCTCCTACTGGGGATACCCGTATTTTTTTTATTAAGATATTATTATATCAACGATCCTGCTATTTCACAAGAAGGAACTGTATTTGCAGTTTGTCCTTTTCATTACATAACGGGGCTCCATTGCCCGGGATGCGGCAGCCAGCGAGCCATACATGATCTACTACATATAAGGATACTAGAAGCAATTAAGCATAACTCAATGCTTGTACTTGTCCTTTTTATATTAGGCAACAAAGGATACGCTTGGGTTACAAAGAGGTATCTACCTAACTACTATTACGACCTTAATAGCAAACCATGGTTTACGTATGCCATCGTAGGATTAGTTATTGGCTTTTGGGTACTGAGAAATATACCCGTACACCCATTTACACATCTTGCTCCATAAAAAAACCGCCTTACTCTAAAGGCGGTCTATACACTCCTATTGAAAAATACTTTTACTTCTCAAATTTCTTAAGCGTTTCTGTAATAATACGTACGCAGTCTAACAACTGCTCTTTAGTCATTACTAATGGTGGAGCAAAACGTATGATGTTTCCATGAGTGGGCTTTGCAAGTAATCCATTATCACGTAAAGCGATACATATATCCCAAGCTGTAGAACTCTCCTCGGTATCATTAATAAGGATTGCATTTAATAATCCCTTGCCGCGCACCCCATTTACTATGGTACTCTTCTCTATATATTTAGACAATTCTGCTCTAAAGACTTCACCTAGTTCCTGAGCATTATTTGCTAGTTCTTCATCTTTAATCACGTCTAATGCTGCCATTCCAATGGCAGCTGCCACAGGGTTGCCTCCAAAGGTACTCCCGTGATTTCCCGGTTTAATCACATTCATAATAGGATCATTTGCAAGCACTGCCGAAACTGGATATGCGCCTCCAGATAATGCTTTGCCAAGAATCAAAATGTCTGCTTTTACTTCAGGTGTTCCTGAGCAATGCTTATCTGCACAACAGCAATTACCACAAGTCGCTAGTAATCTTCCTGTTCTTGCGATTCCTGTTTGAACTTCATCTGCTATAAATAGGACGTTATGCTTCTCACACAGGGCTTTTGCAGCAGCAAGATATCCTTCACTTGGAACATATACTCCAGCTTCTCCTTGAATAGGCTCGACTAAAAACCCAGCAATATTATTACTGCTCTCTAGCGCCTCTTCTAGAGCCTGTAAATTATCGTATTCAATTTTTATAAACCCTTTTGTATATGGTCCAAAGTTTTTGCGAGCTACAGGGTCATTAGAAAAGGAAATAATGGTCGTTGTCCTCCCGTGAAAATTGTTCTCACAAACAACAATCTCTGCTTCATTCTCGTCTATTCCTTTTACTTCATACGCCCATTTTCTGCACAGTTTCAAAGCCGTTTCTACAGCTTCTGCTCCCGTATTCATAGGAAGTAACTTATCATAATGAAAAGTTTCTGTTGCATACTTTTCAAACTTTCCTAGCATATCGTTATAAAATGCTCGCGACGTGAGTGTAAGGGTCTGAGCTTGATCTGTCATTGCCTTTACAATACGTGGGTGACAATGCCCTTGATTTACCGCAGAGTATGCAGAGAGAAAATCGTAATACTTCTTTCCTTCGGCGTCCCAAACGTGTACACCTTCTCCTCTACTAAGTACTACAGGAAGTGGATGGTAATTGTGTGCGCCATACTTGTTTTCTAAATCCATCGCCTCTTGCGATGTTAAGTGTTCTAAAACAGCCATTTTGTTTAAATTTTAAATAATAAAAAAGCCATTCCTTCTCTACCTTTATTCCTTCGAAGTCTCGAAAATTCAGCGTGGGAGAGAAATCATCCCCAGAGATTGGCAAATTACAAATTATAAAGCAGTCTATAAACCCCTATCTTAATTCAGAATTATTCTATTTTTGCGCTATGTCAAGACGCAAACAAAATCGTAAGATTTTTACAGAATTAGAGGTTACAGATGCAGGTGCAAAAGGAAAAGCCATTGCACACGCTCCAGATGGTCGTGTTGTATTTATCAATAACGCCGTTCCTGGTGATGTGGTAGATGTACAGACTACAAAAAAACGCAAGTCTTATTATGAGGCAAATGCGATTAAGGTGCATACGCTTTCGCGAAAGCGTACCCAACCACAATGCCAGCATTTTGAAGTATGTGGAGGCTGTAAGTGGCAACATATGGACTACAAATACCAGCTAGAATATAAAGAAAGAGAAGTAGTAAATAACCTCACACGACTAGGCAAAATAGAACTTCCGGAAGTGACTCCTATCGCAGGCAGTGCCCAGCAATATTTCTATCGTAATAAAATGGAATTCGGATTTTCGGACAGTAAATGGCTCACGCTAGAACAGATACGCAGCGATGAAGTTATAGAAGATCGCAATGCACTAGGGTTTCATATCGCAGGAATGTGGGACAAAATTTTAGATATTCAAAAATGTCATCTACAGGCAGACCCTAGTAATGCCATAAGAAATGGTATTAAGGAATTTGCAACAAAGCATCAAATGCCTTTTTACAATGCACGTAATCAAGAAGGATTGTTACGTACATTAATGATACGCACCTCTTCTACCGGAGAGCTTATGGTATTAGTGCAATTTTTTAAGGAAGATAGTAAGAACAGAATTTTACTATTAGACTATTTAAAGAGTAGTTTCCCAGAAATCACTTCGCTTCTTTATGTAATTAACTCTAAAGGAAACGACACGATCTACGATCAAGAAGTAATATGCTATGACGGTCGCGATCATATTTTTGAAGAAATGGAAGGCTTACAATTTAAGATTAACGCTAAGTCTTTTTACCAGACAAACTCTGCACAAGCATACGAGCTGTATAAAATAACGCGTGACTTTGCAGGACTTACGGGTAAGGAACTTGTATACGATTTGTACACAGGTACCGGAACCATTGCACAGTTTATAGCAAAACAAGCAGGCAAAGTAATAGGTGTAGAAGCCGTACCAGACGCCATAGAAGCTGCTAAGGCAAATGCGCTACACAATAACATCACAAATGCCGAGTTCTTTGTAGGAGATATGAAAAAGGTTTTTAATACTGATTTTATAAACACCCACGGAGTACCTGATGTTATTATCACAGATCCTCCACGAGATGGCATGCACGCAGATGTGGTTAATCAAATCTTAAACATAGCTCCAGAAAAAATAGTTTATGTAAGTTGCAATAGTGCAACTCAAGCACGAGATCTGGCTTTAATGGATGCACAATATAAAGTAACTAAAGTTCAACCGGTAGACATGTTCCCGCAAACCCACCACGTAGAAAATGTGGTATTGCTTGAGAAACGATAGATTTTTATGAGAAAAATGTTCTTTCTATTTCTTCTTTGCTGCCTTTGGCTTTCCTCCTGCGAGCGAGACGATATCTGTGCAGAAAGCACTCCTACGACACCACTACTGGTTATTGATTTTTTTGACCAAGACAATCCCTCAGAACTAAAGGCGCCTAATAATCTTTTAATTATCGCTCAAGGTAGCACAGAAGGGCTATTACTAAATAGTAGCTCGGTCTCCCTTCCTTTAAGAACAGATGAAGATCAAACGCGATATACCTTTGTCCTTAACTTTGAGAGTGAAGACCCTGACAATATTGAAAATGCAGACTCCATTTTTTTTAACCACGTAAGACAAGAAGAATATATAAGTAAGGCATGCGGCTTTAGAATTACCTATCAAGCCCTCCAGGACGAAATTATAGCTGGAAATGACGGGTCCTGGGTAGATAATATTACAATAGTTAACACAACCGTAGAGGATGAAACAGAAGCACATATTCGTATTTTTCATTAGTCTTCTTGCTTTTGTGCAACTAGCCTACTCACAATCTGAAGAGGTGGAGGGAGTTATTCCTTCTGTTAAGGATACTACTCAGGCAGGAAGCCCTCAATATTATGGTTTACGTGTAGGTGTTGATCTTGCAAAACCTATAAGAACACTTGTAGATCCAGATTATTCTGGATTTGAAATAGTAGGGGACTTTAGAATAAGAGAAAACCACTACCTCGCTGCAGAAATAGGAAATGAAACCAGAACCTCCATCTTCCCTAACATTAATAATACCACAAAAGGGAGCTATATAAAAGCTGGATTCAACTACAACGCCTATGAAAATTGGTTTGGAATGAATAATCTAATTTTTGCAGGAGCCAGAGTTGGATTTTCTAGCTTTAGGCAGGAGCTTAATTCCTATACTATTTATACAACTAATGATCTTTTTGGAGATGACACTCGAACGGATACCAGAGAATTTACGGGATTAAATGCTACTTGGCTAGAATTTCAATTTGGTATACAGACAGAACTTTTTAGTAATATCTACTTAGGATTTACTTTACAATTAAAAAGATCTATCACTCAGACAGATCCCGATGGATATGAAAACATATACATTCCTGGCTTTGGAAAAACTACAGATGACAGCAGCTTTGGCGTAGGGTATGGCTATACAATCTCCTATTTAATACCTATTTTTAAGAGATAAAATTTTGCTTTCGCGAAAGCGTACTACTCCTTATTCATATATTTCCCTTTCTTACTACCTTCATACATTTCGTACTTTACAAGGCGGCTTTCCAGACTCCCGTTGTACAACTTAATCTTGCGACTAGGTCTTAATCCTACGTGTTTGAGCGCCTCCATGTTAGAGGTGATAAACCAAGCGTGAGTACCAGGATATGAAGACTTTAAGGTATCTCCTATTTCTTTATAAAATTCGTCTAGAGCAACAGGCAATCGCTCACCATAAGGAGGATTAAACACCATCTGAAGAAAGTCACTCCCTTCCTTTTTAGACTCAAAAAAGTTTTGTTCTTTAATAGTAATAAACTCTTCTAGCTGTGCATTCTTTACATTTTGTTTTGCCTTTGCTATAACAGAAGGAGCTTTATCATACCCAATGATTTTATGTTTAAAATCTTTTACCCTTTTTAATGCACCTGCCTCTATGGTATCATATAAATCAGGATCCCAGTCGTGCCATTTCTCAAAGGCAAATTCTTTACGATTAAGATTTGCTGGTATATTACAGGCTATCATTGCTGCTTCTATAAGCATGGTTCCACTCCCGCACATCGGGTCGAGAAAATCACTATGACCTGTCCATCCACTTTTAAGAATTAAACCTGCAGCTAGTGCTTCATTAATAGGAGCAATATTGGTTTGCGTGCGATAACCTCTATGGTGCAAAGAAGCCCCACTACTGTCTAATGAAACCGTACACCAGTCATTTTGAATATGCACATTAATACGTAAATCTGGATGCTTTGTATCTATATCTGGTCGTATCCCTTCTCGTTTTCTAAACTGATCTACAATTGCATCTTTGGTTTTAAAAGCCACGTATTGAGAGTGTGTAAAGATAGTGCCGCTCACAGTAGCGTTAATCGCAAAAGTATCTTTTACATCTATATAATCATTCCAATAAATCTTCTGGATACGTCTGTAAAGTTCTTCTTCTGTACGTACTCTAAAATCTTGTATGGGCTTTAGTATTTTAATAGCAGTACGACAGCATAAGTTTGCCTTATACATGAAGCCAGTATCTCCTTCAAAAGAAACACTACGCACTCCTGTTTTAACTCTTCCAGCTCCAAGACTGCGAAGCTCTTCTGCAAGAATTTCTTCAAAACCATAAAAGGTTTTGGCCAGCATTTTAAAGTTTTTATTTAGGTCACTCATATATAGCAAAAATAACCTATTTTTATCCACTTATATGATCGCTACCTCAATACTTCCTCCGTTATTATTACCGCTGGCTGCTGTAGGTGGTGGTCTTTTAATCGCACTCATATTTAAACCTGTGGTAACAAATGGCGTTAAGTTATTATTGTCTTTTAGTGGAGCATTCTTACTAGCGATTACCATCTTTGAATTCTTGCCTGAGATATATAAAGATGAAAATCCTTACGTAGGTGTCTTTATAATGATAGGGCTCCTATTACAGCTATTATTAGAGTTTGGTTCCAAAGGGGCAGAACATGGTCATATACACCAGAAGTCAGATACGAGATTTCCCGTTTTATTATTCTTTAGTTTATGCGCCCATTCATTTATAGAGGGGTTTCCACTGGCTGACAATCAGGAGTTATTATATGGCGTGGTCGTTCATAAAATACCTATTGCTATTATTGTTTCGGCATTTTTACTTAATGCACAATTAAATAAGGGGAAAATCTTTTTATTTTTATTTGGGTTTGCAGTGATGACCCCTTTGGGAGCTTTCGCGAAAGCATACATACCTATACTTCAGGCTTATTCTTTATACGTAAATGCATTTGCCGTAGGGATCTTATTGCATGTTGCAACAACTATACTTTTTGAATCTTCAAAAAACCACCAGTTTAACGCCTCCAAATTTTTTGCCATAGTCGCAGGAGTTATTCTAGCTTATTTGTTATAATGTTTAGTAAGGAAGAGTCTAAAAAAATACGACAAGAATTTTGGACCTTTTTTGGTAAAAGACATCCCAGAAAATGGCTTCTTTACAATACAACCATAAAGGATGTTGTTCTTAAATTTTCTTTTGATAACAAAAAGGCAATCGTTTCTTTAGATTCTTGTGCTACAGATCCAGCGATGCGCGCTTATTACTTCGAAAAATTTGAGAACCTAAAACTACTCTTAAAAGAAGAGGTTTCTCAAGACCTCATTTTTGACAAGGCATACACTTTAGAATCTGGTAAGGTGATTAGTCGCGTCTATTTACAAAAAGACCAGGTGAGTATTCATAACAAACAATCTTGGCCTGAGGTTTTTAACTTTTTTAATATTCATATGCATGCACTCGAAAGTTTCTTCTTAGAATATCAAGATATTATAAAGTCATAAAAAAAGCCGTTTGTAAAACAAACGGCTTTTTAGTTTCATAAACGACTTACCTTATAGACTATTTGCATAGGTTATTATTTGAGCCAACTCTTTATCATCTTTAAAGCTCAATTTTTCTTTTTTTGCATATGCCGCTATTTTCTTAGCATTATTTCCATACAATTTGGTAATGGAAGATTTTTTAGGACTAAACTTTTCTAACCCCTCATTAGTCTTGAGGTAATAATCATCTAGCAATTTGTATTTGTCCCTAGTTGTTCCTCTCATAGGATCATGGCTCCCATAAAGTATTTCTACATCGTATTTCTTTATAAGCATAAAGTCTTTGCCAGTGGCAATTTGTTCTACAACGTAAGAACGTTGACTCTCAGGAAACTCCACATTAATAAAAGTTCTATCATTAATGACAACTTTGTTTACTTTTCTTCTATCAAAAGTATAGGTAGAATCTTCATGTACATTTACCTCAAACCAATTATTCTTTGCATTAAAATTAATTTTAGATACTCTGTACTTTTTCCCATTAGTTGCTTCTACAACACCATTCTTATTCCACTCCTTCCATATATGCTTATATCCGTCTATAATCTTACCTGTTCTTACAATTGCTTTTGTTCTTCCAAGGTTATCTTTGTCTTGGTCAAATGAATTAAAAACAGATTCATTTTGGTTTGAAATTCCAGGTCCTTTTGTTTGTCCCCAAGTAAAGCTACAACATAAGATGATTAACAAAGTCGCTAGTACATTTTTCATAAATTTTAAATTTTAAGCAGGATTTTTAAATGAGCGGCAAAATACTAAAGAACATCATAAATGGCTTAATTTCTCAAGGTATTTAACTTTTTATTTAAGATTACATTAACACTTTAGAACACACTTTTACAAAACAAAATTATTTTTATTTAAATATTTTGTAACATTACATAACTGTACTACGTATAAAGGGTGAAGAAGAACAAACCTAAAGTTGATTTTTAAAGAATGAGACAACTCAAAATTACCAAGCAGGTTACGAATCGTGAAACTGCATCCCTAGACAAATACCTACAAGAAATTGGCAAAGTAGACCTTATCACAGCAGATGAAGAGGTTGAATTAGCCCAAAGAATTAAAGCGGGTGATCAGCGTGCATTAGAGAAACTTACGAAGGCTAACTTGCGTTTTGTAGTATCTGTAGCAAAGCAGTACCAAAACCAAGGATTAACACTACCTGATTTAATTAACGAAGGAAATTTGGGTCTGATAAAAGCTGCAAAGCGTTTTGATGAAACCCGTGGGTTTAAATTTATATCCTATGCTGTTTGGTGGATTAGACAGTCTATCTTGCAAGCGCTTGCAGAGCAGTCAAGAATTGTGAGACTTCCGTTAAACAAGATTGGTTCTATTAATAAAATTAATAAAACATATGCTTTTCTTGAGCAAGCTCACGAGCGTCCACCAAGTGCAGAAGAAATTGCAAAGGAGTTGGACATGACTATAAATGACGTAAAGGAGTCTATGAAAAACTCTGGACGTCATGTAAGTATGGATGCCCCTTTAGTAGAAGGAGAAGACTCTAACCTTTATGATGTCTTGCGCTCTGGAGAGTCACCTAATCCTGACCGTGAATTATTACACGAATCTTTAAAAACAGAGATTGAAAGGGCTTTAGAAACTTTAACTCCTCGAGAGGCAGACGTTATTAGATTATATTTTGGCCTAGGGGATCAACACCCTATGACGCTCGAAGAAATTGGTGAAACGTTTGATTTAACAAGAGAGCGAGTTCGCCAAATTAAAGAAAAAGCAATACGAAGGTTAAAACATACCTCTCGTAGTAAAATATTAAAAACATACTTGGGTTAGTAAAGACCTGAATTACAGCAACAACAGTTTATCATAACTGTTCGTTTTTTGATTGATGAATGATCCCCGGCTGATTACCGGGGATTTTTTTGTACTTTACATTAGTAAATTTCCCTCTATGTTTTACGCCATTTGTTATGTAAGCACGTCTAATGATCTTCTCAATTTTGAGATTAGAGAGCTGCTATCAAATACTGCCACTGCAAACCAAAAGAATAACATTAGTGGAATTCTTGTTCATAATTCAGGTAATTTCCTTCAATATATGGAAGGCCCTGAAAAAGAAGTTAAAGACCTATACTATAACAAAATTAGTAAAGATACTCGTCATAAAGATCCTATAATTCTAATGAACAAGGCCATAGATAATTTGTACTTTGACGGGTATGAAACCGGTTTTACCTCTATTCTAGAAAAAAACACTGTAACTAAACTTAGGTCTTATGTACAACTTCTTAAATATTTAGACACAAATGAAGTGCAGGCCGTAACTAGTACTATCGAGACTTTCTTAGGAAAGTCATCAAATAAGTAGTAGTTTTGACCAACTTCAAATTAAGATAATGTCTTTAAAACGTATTGCACCTTCCGTACTGGCAGCAGACTTTGCTAATCTACAAAGAGATGTAGAAATGATTAATAACAGTGATGCAGACTGGTTTCACATAGATATTATGGATGGCGTTTTTGTGCCTAATATTTCATTTGGGATGCCCGTTTTACGTGATATTGTAAAACACGCTTCAAAAACCATAGACGTACATCTTATGATTGTAAATCCGGACCGTTATATCCAAACTTTTGCCGATCTAGGAAGTGATATCCTTACCGTGCATTATGAAGCTTGCACACACTTACACAGAACGTTACAAGCTATAAAAGCAGCAGGAATGAAGGCCGGTGTTGCCCTCAACCCACACACAAGTGTGAATTTACTAGAAGACACCATTCAAGATATAGATATGGTGTGTCTTATGAGTGTAAACCCTGGATTTGGAGGGCAAAACTTTATAGAAAATACCTATCATAAAGTAGCAGTACTTAAAGAAATGATTGAGCATAAAAATGCCAATACACTTATTGAAATAGATGGTGGAGTGACCAATAAAAATGCAAAACAACTTGTAGATGCTGGGGCAGATGTTTTAGTAGCTGGCAGCTACGTCTTTAAAGCAGAAGACCCAGTTACGACCGTAAAAGAGCTCAGAAAGCTAGTAAATTAGATGCTAGATATTATAAAATAAAAGAGGCTGTCTAAAAAAACAGCCTCTTTTATTTTATATAATATTACTTTTCTAATCCCTTGAAATAAAAATTCTTAAGATATACCAAAACAACAACATTAATGATGCAAATAAACCCAATGCAGCAGCTACATACTGCTCTTCTTGATATTTATGCACCATATTAGAAGTAGAATACAAAATAGATCCCGCCGCAAGTGCTACCATTGCTACACTAAACCACAAGCCTAGATCAAAACCAAATATAGTTCCCGCCACTATAAGCCCCAAAGCGATCACAAATCCAATAACTAGTATTGACCTTAAAAAAGAGAAGTCCTTTTTTGTAAAAAACACAACAGAAGATAATCCCACAAATAATGCTATGGTCATAACCGCTGCCTGTTGCAAAAGTGCAACGCCATCTACCATTGAAAACGCAATAAGTAAAAGAGGAATAAAAATAAAAGCCTCCGCAATAACATAGATAAGTAGAGCTAGATAATGAACATTTTTATCCTGTGATTTAAGTGCTAATCCCTCTGCATAGTTAGTTATAAACATGAAGGCTCCTAGTAGGGCTAGCCAACTCCACCCCCCCATAAGTGATGCCGCAAAATTTACAATAACAGGAGATTGAAAAAATAAATATTCAACCATAATAAATAGCAAGACCGCTAGCGCTACGTGTGTGTATGTTTTTCTATAAAAAGCTACTCTTTTATTTTCTTCTAGAGCACTTACCATAACCGGAAATGATGATTGTAATTCTTCCATAAATGTATCTTTGTTTATATACATGAGCCTAAAAGATACTAATATTCTTTAAGAATCTTGCACAAATATTAGTATCCCCCATATCTAAAATTGAGTAGCGTTCTCGTATGATAATAAAGCTCTGGGAAGAACTCTTTAAAATTTACTGGCGACTCAAAAAAATACTCAACAATAACCGCCATAAACTCATATTGATTGGTGAAGGCATATGCTCTAAAATATCCTACTTGATCTAATTTATCCTTTACTTCCTGATGCTTAAGGCGTCTTAGGATACGCTGAAAAACTCTTTCAAAACGCAACGCATCGATATCATTACTTTTTTTTGCTTCTATTTGCAAAGCGTGAACAAACTCGTGTATACCTACATTAAGGTTATCGTCTGTAATGCGATACCCTTGTTCAAAATCCTTCCAAGAAAACACTATGGTCTTTTGCATAGGGTTAAACTCTCCCTTGTGATAAGTTTCGTTTGCCGCACTATAAAAGACGTCTGGATATAAAAGTATATAATCTACCAATTCATAGGAGTAATTTTTACGACCAAAAGTTACCATCATTGCGGTGGCAGCTATAAGGACTTTCATCTCTTCGGTCACAACAAGCCCTTCTCTTCCAACAAATTTGGTTTCTCCTAGAAACACCTTAATTCTGTGTTCAAACCTGCGTTTCTCTCTAGGAGATAGTTTATTATAAAACGTATTTTGCGTAGAAAGTATATTTTTTTGCTTTCGCGAAAGCGTACGAAATACAAGTATATCTCTATAAATAAGCGTGTCAGTTTTATTTGCATATAAGGTTTCTGTAACTCTAAACAACATGTACAAAATCCAGCTACCAAAAGCTATCAATACATATGGAACTAGATACAAGGCCTCCTGAAGCGCAAAAACATATATCATAAAAGGTATAACGCAAAAAAAACAGTTCTATTTTTTAGATGATGCGCCTTTAAAATTTTGAGAACTACTCTTAAACAATACATTAAAGGTGGTAAGGCTACCGTACATTCTCGTAATGTACTGCTGCAGATCTATTTTATCCTGCTCCTCTAGTACGTTACTTGCGTTTATTTTCTGTTCCATCACCCTAATGCGATCTCGCAGCATTACAATCTTGTGAAAAAATGTATCGATAGGGATGTCCTTACTAGATAATGAAGTGTCTTTAGGCGTAAGAGTTAAGGTGCCTCCGCGCCACTTATCTGCAATAGGGACCACTTCAGAAATATCACTGTATCGTTTTAACAAATCTCGCAGACTCTTCTCCACTTCATAAAAGCTTACGGCATCTACTTCTCCATCTACAGCTTCAATAATTTCAAAGGAGTCATCTACTCTAATTGTTTCAAGGCCTTTGTTTATAAAAGTAACCCAATACAACTCTGATGTGACATTGGTAACTACTCCTTTGCCATGTTCTTGATGCTCTATACGGGATCCTATGCCTAATATTTTGTTCATATTGTTTCTTCTTTTAATTCTGTGTAATTGAGTGATCATTAACTTAAATTATCACAAAAACTAAAATACTAAAAGGGATTGATAGCTCCCTTGTTTTGAAAAAAATTAATTTGGACGATAGCCATCCTCTGGATTTCTATTTCTGTAATAAGTTTGGGATTACCTCGTTGCTCTGGGTGATCCGAAAAGTTCCGCTTTGAAAATAATACAAAGAAAAAACGCTCAAGCAAGCTTGGCGTTTTTTCTTATTGTACTATTTATTCGTGACCTCGAGAGGATTCGAACCTCCAACCCTCAGAGCCGAAATCTGATATTCTATCCAGTTGAACTACGAGGCCTTTTAAGTGATGGCTAATGTACAATTTACTGCCTAATTACAATAAATTCGAATCTTTGATTTAAATGATAATTTTCATCAGAATACTCTACATTATTACCACAAGCATTTACCGAGTCCGTCTCTCCCTGTTATTTACTCAAAAGCTACTCTTCAAAATACACATCCTAACCAAAGTATAGAGCTACTGCAATAAAGTTTTTACAATTCTAGCAACCGTTGCACCATCTGCCTTTCCTGCAACTTTTGCATTAACTTGCCCCATCACTTTTCCCATATCCCTCATGCCATTTGCTCCTGTTGCAGAAATAACTTCTTTTACTATAATTTGTATTGCATCTTCACTCATCTGTTCTGGTAAAAATTTTGCAATAACCTCAGCTTGTGCAATTTCCGGACCCGCAAGATCTTCTCTACCTTGTTCTGCAAATATTTTGGCACTATCCTTACGTTGTTTTACAAGCTTTTGCAATAATTTAAGTTCTTGCTCTTCTGTGAGCTCTTCTTTAGCACCACTTTCAGTTTGCGCTAGTAAGATAGCAGATTTAACCGCACGTAATGACGTTAGGGCATTTTGATCTTTTGCTTTCATGGCTTCTTTCATTGCAGCCATTATGTTTGTCGATAAACTCATTTTCTGTTCGTTTTTTTACGTCGCTTTATTCTTTATTTAGCAATGAATTTCAAGGGTACGCTTTCGCGAAAGCGTAATACATTAACACAAAGGTAAATAAAGAAACCCGCATATCAGGGGATAACTTGCGGGTTTATGTAGGAAAAGTTAGATGGAATTTAGTCTACATTATCGTGTAGAAATGAATTGTTATTGCGTAGTTGAATATCATCATTATCATCTGTAGATAATGAAGTTCTAGATAAGTTTCCCTCTTTTTCAGGATTCTCATCGAGATCAATACCCATACGCTTATAAGCAGGTTGCTTCTCTATATCTTCTATACGTCCTTGATTATGATGAAACTTGTAATTAAACTCTTTCATCTTGCGCTTTCGCTCTGCAGCACGGTCTATTAATAATCTAGAAATAGGGCTATTCATAGGATCTACATCCTCTGGCTGTACCTCATCTTCTGGCTCAGCGGGAACTGTCTTTGTTTCAAAAACAATTGTTTCTTCGGCTGTATCAACACCTACGACTCCTTTGTTTATGGTAGTTTGTTCTTCTTCTAGTGTATCTTCTAGCACATAACGCGTTTCGCCTTCTTGTGAAAGTTCTGTTACGGGAATAATTTCTATTGGCTCATTTACCTCTATTTCTGCGACTTCTTCATCTAAGTGAAATAAAACGGGTGCCTCCTCCTCTAGGGTCTCTTTTGCAACAAAAGGATCTGTATCTCCTGCAAATGGCATATCAAAAGAGAGCATATTACCTTGAGGTTGTTCTTGCTCCTTAGGGGCTTCAATTTCGAGACTTGCCGTTGTTGTATCCACAATTTCAAACTCCTCTTCTGTAGCTGGAAGCACTTCATCATAAACAACAGGAATTTGCCTTAGAACCTCTGTTGTCTCAATAATTCCTAAATCAAGATTGGTTTGCACAGGAGCGCCAGGGATAGACACTTCTTCATCAAGATCTAACGTATGTATTATTTTTTTCTCCTCATCGACTTCAGGTTCGATAACTTCTTGAACAACTACATTCTGGACAGATTCTTCCATCAAGTTTTGCTCTGCACGTTGCTCTTCTTCTAAAGTATGTATGATCTTTTTTGTCTCTACATTTACGATATCATTCTGTTGCTCTGCGTTAAATCCTGTAGCTATAATAGTAACAGAAATCGCATCACCTAAGGCTTCATCTTCGCCCACACCCATAATGATGTTTGCACTATTTCCAGCTTCTGCCTGAATATGATCATTAATTTCTCCTATTTCATCTATTGTAATCTCATCTCCTCCAGAAACAATCAAGAGCAGTACATTCTTTGCTCCGGTAATTTTATTATCATTTAGCAATGGAGAATCTAGGGCTTTTGTAATTGCTTCAAATGCTCTATTGGATCCACTAGCAGTAGAACTACCCATTATGGCCGTGCCACTCTTACTTAAAACGGTCTTCGCATCACGAAGGTCAATATTTTGAGTATAGTGATGAGTAATTACCTCTGCAATTCCTCTAGAGGCCGTTGCTAGAACTTCGTCTGCCTTACTAAAACCTGCTTTAAATCCAAGATTACCATATACTTCTCTCAATTTATTGTTATTAATAACAATAAGTGAGTCTACTTGAGCTCTTAAACGATCTACTCCTTTTTGAGCTTGTTCATTACGCATTTTGCCTTCAAACTGAAAAGGAATGGTCACGATCCCTACGACTAGGATGTCCATTTCTCTTGCCATTTTTGCAATCACTGGAGCAGCACCTGTACCAGTACCGCCACCCATTCCAGCGGTAATGAAAATCATCTTGGTATTAGAACCTAGCATTTCTTTAATGTCTAGTTCACTCTCGATAGCCGCACTTTCACCCACTTCAGGGTTTGCACCTGCTCCTAATCCCTCTGTAAGTCCAACTCCTAACTGAATTTTTATGGGCACCGTGCTATTCTCCAATGCTTGTGCATCTGTATTACATATCACAAAATCTACCCCTTTTATTCCTTGGTGGAACATATGATTAATTGCATTACTTCCACCGCCGCCTACTCCTATAACCTTAATCACATTGCTCTGATTCTTAGGTAGGTCAAACGTTATTCCATCAAATTCTGTCGTACTCATATTTTTGATTTTAGCCCCTTGTTATTTTATATGTACGCTCCGGCCTGCCGTCGGGCAGGTTCGCGAAAGCGTGATTACTTATTTCTATTTTTATTCTGCATTATCCAAAAAGTCCTTAAACTTCTCTGCCCATCTGTCAAAAATGCTCTTCTTAGGTTCCTCATTTTTTGAGACTTCTCTTTGTTCTGCAGCAGCATCTAAAGAATCATTTGCCTCTACCTCCTGCACTGCTTCTTCCTTAACCATGGTATTGTAATAACCGTGCTCTAGACTATTCATGACAAGTCCCACAGCTGTTGCATATAGTGGGCTCGTAGTTTCTGAATCGCTATCGCCGGCAAGATGTTCATTAGGGTACCCAATACGTGTGTCCATCCCTGTGATATATTCTACTAGCTGTTTCAAATGCTTTAATTGAGACCCTCCGCCCGTAAGAACAATTCCTGCGATAAGTTTTTTCTTTTGCTCTTCATGTCCGTAATTTTTAATCTCGAGATATACTTGTTCTACAATCTCGACCACCCTAGCATGTATGATTTTTGAAAGATTCTTGAGCGTAATTTCTTTAGGCTCTCTACCTCGTAGTCCTGGTATGGAGACGATCTCATTATCCTTATTCTCTCCTGGCCAAGCAGATCCAAATTTAATCTTGAGCAATTCTGCCTGCTTCTCAATAATCGAGCATCCTTCCTTGATATCCTCCGTAATTACATTTCCTCCAAAAGGAATTACCGCTGTATGCCTTATGATTCCATCTTTAAAAATGGCCAAATCTGTAGTCCCGCCTCCTATGTCGATAAGTGCTACACCAGCCTCTTTTTCTTCTTGACTTAATACCGCATTTGCAGATGCTAGTGGCTCTAACGTAATCCTATCCAAATTTAATCCAGCACTCTTTACACATCTCCCTATATTTCTAATAGAAGCTACTTGCCCCACAACCACATGAAAATTTGCTTCTACTCTCCCACCATACATCCCTACGGGCTCTTTAATCTCACTCTGTCCGTCTACTTTATATTCCTGTGGCAACACGTGTATGATCTCTTCTCCCGGCAGCATCACCAACTTGTGTACTTGATTACACAAGATTTCAATATCATTTGTATCTATCACCTCTTCTGAGTTTGCCCTGGTGATATAATCACTATGCTGTAAACTTCGTATGTGCTGTCCCGCAATCCCAACGACAACATCCTGTATTTTAATACCAGAAACAGTCTCTGCCTCTTGCACCGCCTGTTGAACAGACTGTATTGTTTGTGTAATATTGTTTACTACTCCTCGATGCACCCCTAGGCTTTTGGATTTTCCAATACCTAAAATCTCGACTTTATTGTATTCATTGTAACGACCAATCATAGCAACTATTTTTGTCGTTCCTATGTCTAATCCTACTGCAATATTTTCTTGTTCCATTGGTATTGTTTTTTGTGTCTAACAATTACTTGCTAGCAACTCATTCCCCAGTATTTTTTGTTGTGCATACTACCTGATTATCATACTTTAGTGTAATCTTGTCGTAGCTATTTAATGTTTTATCATTTTGAGCTTTCTTGTAGAAGGCCTTATAATTATTAAATTTTAAAGGCAACTTATTCACCTTTCCTAGGAGCACTTTATATTCTAGTTTTCTTGGCGTTAGGATATAATCGCCATTATTTAATTTCTCTAGACCTACGATGTGTTTTTCTAAAAACGAATCTGCTTTCACAAATTGTATCAGATCAAACACTTCACTCAAATCTTCGTCACTTACGCCAGTTACAAGTGGCACCCTCGCCGAATAATTATCTGAAAGCGGCATCTTTTTACCTTCTCCATCTAAATAAAATGATGATGCACCGCTTAGCCTAGCAATAGGCTTGCGCTGCTCTATCTGCACCCCTAACGTTCCATCCATCTCAACGTAAATCTCTGCATTCTTGATAATTGGATGAGACTTTACTTGAGCTTCCATTACTTTCAAAGCTAATTTTTCTTTGGTCGAGTTCTTAACCGTGCTCTCATTTTGTATTAACAATTTATTAACCACAGCACGAGATACAAAAGGTGTGCTCTCATCATCAAATTGTACTCGTATATCTGCTAATTGACGCTGTCCATTTCTATGAGAAGCAAAGGCATACAAAAAGCCTGTCATGAGGACTAACCCTATCATTTTTATGTAGTTCCAATTAACTCGCATATGTAAGCTCTTTGGTTATTCTTTCAATCTCTACTCCTATATCTCCAGCACCCATCATTACTATCACTTTTTGTCTCGCTTCTTGTATAATTTTACTCAAACTTTCTTTTTTGATTAGTGCTTTATTTTCGACACTTATTTGCTCTAGTAAAGCAGCGCTAGTAACACCATCTATCGGGAGCTCTCTTGCTGGATAAATATCTAACAATAGAACCTCATCAAATCTGCTCAACTCAGCAGCAAAACCCTCCATAAAATCTTGTGTGCGACTAAACAAATGCGGTTGAAAAACAGCTAGCACTTCTTCCTCTGGGTACATCTCTCTAACACTCTGATGGACTGCTGCTATTTCTGTTGGATGATGTGCATAATCATCAATAAGAACTAGGTCTTCTTGATTAACACGATAACTAAAACGTCTGTTCACACCCGCATATGTGCGTAAAGCCTCAGGAAGCAAGGCGGTCGGGGAACCATATACCATTGCCATTCCTAAGGCTGTAACTGCATTAAACAAATTGTGCCATCCAGGTAGGTTAAATTGCATCTTCTTTACTACGCCTTCTGGATGTTTAAAATCAAAGACGTAGTGACCATTTTCTATGGTAATATTTTGCGCACTATACTGTGCGTTATCGTTAATTCCAACGGTATTCCCTTTTAGAGGCAGCCCATTTTTAATAAACAAGTTCTCGGCCGGCACTTTTGTGGCAAACTGTTTAAAAGTAGCCTCAAAATCGGCTTCATTTTCATAGATATCCAGATGATCTGGATCCATAGACGTTATACACGCTATTTGTGGTTGCAGTTGTAAGAAAGAACGATCAAACTCATCTGCCTCAACCACGACTACCTCATTTCCTTTTTGAATAAGATTGCTATTATAATTATTTGTAATGCCCCCTATAAAAGCAGTGACAGGAGCTCCCGTTTCGGCAAGAAGATGGCCTAGAATACTTGAAGTAGTGGTCTTTCCGTGGGTACCTGCAACCGCCAGTGTGTATACTTGATTGGCAATCAACCCAAGAACCTCAGCCCTTTTTTTAAGGTGATAACCGCTTTCGCGAAAGCGTACCAACTCCACAAAATCTCTAGGAATAGCAGGTGTATAGACCACTAATGTTTCTTCTTTATTAGGATAAGTATCTATAATGGTTGTCCCTCGATCGTTAAAATGCACCTCCATGCCAAGCGCCTGAAGTTCTTGCGTTATGGAACTAGGTGTCTTGTCATACCCCGAAACTCTCTTCCCGTTAGTATGAAAATAGCGCGCTAGAGCACTCATCCCGATACCACCGATACCGATAAAATAAACGTTTTCTATGTGTTTTAAATCCTTCAAGATTGGGTTGATAGTAATTTTTCTATTTCGTTTACGATATCTTTTGTTGCGTCTGGTAATGCCAATTTCTTAATGTTCGATCCCAGCTCATGGCGTCTAGGCTCATTCGTGAGAAGCTTTTGAATTTCTGAACTAAATTTCTCTGCGGCTTCAGATTCTTTTATGAGTATTGCTCCATTTTCTGAAACGATAGCTTGCGCATTTTTAGTCTGATGATCTTCTGCCACGTTAGGAGATGGAATAAAAATGGTAGCCTTTCCTACAATACACAGCTCAGATACAGAGCTTGCTCCTGCACGGGAAACGATAACATCTGCAGCAGCATAGGCCATATCCATCTGATCTATATACGCCATCACCTGTACCTCATCTGACTGTAGATGTTTGTACTGATCATAGTATAACTTCCCTGTTTGCCAGAGCAACTGTACTCCTTGTTTTTTAAAGAAATCTAGATGCTCACTCATCAAGGCATTAACCGCTCGAGCCCCTAGACTTCCTCCTATCACGAGGACAACTTTTGAGTTATGTGATAGGTTGTATTTTTCAAAAGCAGTCGTTCGTTTACTGGAAATATCTAACAGATCGTTACGAACGGGATTTCCTGTTTTGATTGTTATTTCTTTAGGAAAGAAACGATCCATATGATCATACGCTACACATACTTTCTGAACCCTTTTAGATAAAAGCTTATTCGTTATTCCTGCATACGAATTTTGTTCTTGAATAAGCGCAGGTATCTTTTTGCCAGTTGCGACTCGCAGTAATGGACCTGAGGCAAATCCTCCCGTCCCGATCACGACATCTGGTTTAAATTTTTTAATGATTTTTTTAGACTTCCACAAACTACTTAAAAGCTTGAAAGGAAATTTCAAATTCTCGATAGAGAGCTTGCGCTGTATTCCAGAAATCCACAACCCTTGTATGTCATATCCAGCTTGTGGTACCTTTTCCATCTCCATACGATCTTGTGCTCCCACAAATAAGAACTGGGTATCTGGATAGCGCGCCTCAAATTCTTTTGCAATCGCAATCGCAGGATAGATATGTCCTCCTGTACCTCCACCTGATATGATTACTTTATAGGGTCTCACTTAAGATATCTAAAGGGTTTTCTATTTCGGTTTGTTCTTGCTTTTTTACTTCTCTTTTTGCACTCACGCTCAAAACGATCCCTATAGCGAGACAGGTCATCCATATAGAGGTACCTCCGCTACTTACCAGGGGCAACGTCTGCCCTGTTACGGGAAATAACTCCACAGCTACCGCCATATTAATTAGTGCCTGAAAAACGATGGGCATCCCGACTCCTATTACGAGTAGTTTTGCAAAAATCGATTCGGCTTTGTGAGCAATTACTGTGATCCTAAAGAGTAGTAACAAGTACAAGAGCATTAAAAACAACCCTCCTACGAGTCCAAACTCTTCTACAATAATGGCATATATAAAATCTGATGATGATTGGGGTAAAAAATTCTTCTGTACGCTTTTGCCAGGACCTTGACCAAAAGCACCTCCAGAGGCTATGGCGATTTTTGCCTTTTCGATTTGGTAATCTGCATCTGCATCTACCTCGTCACTAGCAAAGTTTTCTAATCTACTTATCCAAGTATCAACACGATTAGGAAACATTCCTGGAAAAGCTTTTGCTAATAGCACAAATAGCAGGAGCATTACCACGCCTACTCCTATAATCGCTCCCAAATATTTAAGGGGATACCCTCCTAAGAACACTAATGCAATTACCATTGCAAAGATGATCGCAGTGGTAGAAAAATTTGCAGGTAATATTAATGCAAGTACGATACCTACAGGTAACCACAAAGGAACTAATGTTTCTTTAAACGTGACAGCCTTATCTTTTATACGAGCCAGATATCTAGCTACATATACCATAAGAACTACAGCAGCTAGCGTAGAAGTTTGAAAACCAACTCCCATAAAAGGAATACGTATCCATCTAGCTGCATTTGCTCCTGCCATCGTTGTTCCTTGGGCAATGGTTACCACTAACAAAACAATCACAAGAGGCAGGAAAATAACCGACAGTCCTTTGAAATAATGGTGTGGTATTTTATGCACTCCATAAAGTATTGTAAAACCTAAAATTAAGTGCATCCCGTGCTTGATCAAAAACCGAATGGTATTTCCATCTCCATTTATGTAAGCTAGGTTACTGGCAGCACTGTACACTGGCAAGAAAGAAAACAACGCCAGCAAAGCGGCGATCGCCCAGATAGCTCTATCTCCTTGTAACCCTGCAAATATGTTTTTTACTTTTGACATTCTCTTTGATTACACTTCCGCGAAAGCGTATTTTTCCCGATTAAATGGGTTATAAATTTCTCACAGCATTCTTAAACTGTCTCCCTCGATCTTCGTAATTATCAAAAAGATCAAAACTTGCACACGCTGGTGATAGCAGTACATTATCGCCCTTCTCTGCAATCTTATATGCCATCTTTACAGCCTCTGTCATTGCAGGTGTTTCTACGATGATCTCTACCATATTACTAAAGTGATCCAGCAGCTTTTTATTGTCTACTCCTAAACAGATAATCGCTTTTACTTTTTCATTAATAAGAGGGTATAAATCACGATAATCATTACCCTTATCGACGCCTCCTACAATCCATACCGTTGGAGCGCTCATACTATCTAGGGCATAAAATGTAGCGTTTACATTTGTCGCTTTACTATCGTTTATATACTGTACATTACCAATTTTAAGGACTTGTTCGAGGCGATGCTCTACCCCTTGAAATCCTTCTAAACTCTCGCGTATAGTAGCCTTTCTTATATTAAGTAGGTTTGCTACAGTGGCAGCAGCCATAGCGTTTTTTGCATTGTGCTGTCCTTTTAATGCTAGTTGTTGAGTTGTCATAGTAAACTGGTTATTATCTATTTTAAGGTTGATTGTATTATCTTTTATATATGCGCCTTGCGGCATTTCTTTTGAAAGTGAGAATGGGAGTAATTGTGATTTTACTGGGTGCTTTTCTAACCAGCCTGTAATCACAGGATCATCTGCATCATAAATGAGATAGTCCTTCTCTGTTTGATTCATAGCAATTCTAAACTTTGAGGCGATGTACTTTTCAAAGTCATACTCGTATCTATCTAGATGATCTGGTGTGATGTTAGTGAGCACTGCGATGTGCGGTGCAAAATTCACCACTCCATCTAGTTGAAAACTACTTATCTCTAGCGTGTACAAATCCTTTGGATCTTGTGCTACCATCTTTGCAAAACTGTCACCTATATTTCCAGCAACTCCCGCATTTAATCCAGCAGTTTCTAGAATATGACCTGTAAGCATTGTCGTGGTTGTTTTACCGTTGCTTCCCGTAATCCCAATGATGGTAGCATCTGTAAATTTTGATGCAAACTCAATTTCCGAAATCACAGAAACACCTTTTCCAACCAATTTCTTCACGATAGGAGCGCTATCAGGTATTCCAGGACTTTTCATTACCACCGTAGCATTTAAAATCAATCCTTCTGTATGGCCTCCTTCTTCCCAATCTATTTCAAAATGTATCAGAACGTTTTTGTAACTCTCTTTTATTTTTCCGAAGTCAGAAACAAATACTTCGTATCCTTTTTGCTTTGCCAGAATAGCCGTTCCTACACCGCTCTCTCCTCCTCCTAATATGACAATGCGTTTGTTCATTTATGTTTTGCTTTCGCGAAAGCGTACTTATCTTATTTTTAATGTGACCACCGCTAGAATGGCAAGTAGTATTCCTACAATCCAAAAGCGCGTTACAATCTTACTCTCGTGTATTCCTTTCTTTTGATAATGATGATGTATAGGACTCATTAGGAATATTCTCCTACCTTCTCCAAATTTTTTCTTCGTGTATTTAAAGTACCCCACTTGCAAGACCACAGAGAGATTTTCCATCACGAATATGCCTCCTAGAATAGGAATAAGCCATTCTTTTCTGGTCGCTATAGCAAGTACTGCTATGATTCCCCCTATAGTCAAACTTCCTGTATCACCCATAAATACCTGTGCGGGATAGGTGTTATACCACAAGAACCCAATGAGCGCCCCCACAAAGGCAGCAATAAATATCACCATCTCACCACTACGCGGTATATACATCACATTGAGGTAATCACTAAAAATGATATTACCAGACACAAAGGCAAAAACCCCTAAAGTCAAGACCGCAATAGCCGAGGTTCCAGCCGCAAGACCGTCTATCCCATCTGTTAAGTTTGCCGCATTAGAAACAGCTGTCACAATTAATATTACTATTGGGATGAAAATGATCCAAGCATATTTTGCATAGTCAGGGTTGATCCAAGTCACTAGTTTTGCATAGTCTAACTCGTTGTTTTTTGCAAACGGGATCGTAGTCTTTAAACTCTTTTGCTCTTTTGTAAACTCCTCTGCCTCCTGACCTGGTGTTACCTGTACAACTGTATCTGTTGTAGTTGCGAGTTCTTCTTTAATGGTTACGTCTGAGTGAAAAAACATTGTAGTGCCTACAATAATCCCTAAACCTACTTGACCTATTACTTTATACTTACCTGCCAGACCGTCCTTATTCTTCTCCATCTTCTTCTTATAGTCATCTAAGAATCCTATAAGCCCCATCCATACGGTGGTAATAATCAGTAAAATGATGTAGATATTATCTACTTTAGAAAACAGGAGCACAGGAATAAGGGTCCCTAAAATGATAATGATACCACCCATTGTAGGTGTTCCTGCTTTTTGAGCTTGTCCTTCGAGACCTAAATCACGAATGGTCTCGCCCATCTGCTTTTTCTGAAGAAAACGTATGATACGCTGTCCAAAAATAGTAGAGAATGCTAAAGAAAAAATTATGGCTAACGCCGCTCTAAAAGTGATGTATTGAAACAAACTCGCCCCAGGCAAATTGTATGCTTCTTGTAGATATTTAAACAAATAGTACAGCATTACTTATGTAGGGTTTTTAGGGTTTGTTCTACAATCTCATAGTCATTAAAATCATGACGTTCTCCATTGATCTCTTGATAGGTTTCGTGACCTTTCCCAGCAATGAGAATAATATCTCCAGCTTGCGCTAGTTGACAAGCGGTTTTAATAGCTTGTTTCCTATCTGTGATCGAGAGAATTTTTTTAAAGTTTTGAGGCTCGACGCCTTTCTCTATATCTTGAATTATGATCTCGGGGTTTTCTGATCTTGGGTTATCGCTAGTAAAAACAACTTTTGTGCTAAGAGCAGAAGCGATATTCCCCATCTTAGGTCGTTTAGACCTATCTCTGTCTCCACCAGCACCTACAACTGTAATAAGCTGTTCATTTTTTGTGCGGATGTCATTAATAGTTTCTAGGACATTTTTCAATGCATCAGGTGTATGAGCATAATCAACAATGGCAGTGATATTAGAATCAGATATGAGATACTGAAAACGACCACTCACACTTTCTAACTCACTCACTAACTGGAGCGCTTCCATTTGCTCAAGTCCTAAAAGCTCTGCCGTCGCATAAATAGCAAGCACATTATATGCATTAAAACTTCCAATAAGACGCACCCACACTTCTTGATCATTAACTTTAAGCAACAATCCTGAAAGTTGGTTTTCAAGGATATGTGCTTTATAATCTGCGTGAGATTTTAAGGCATAGGTTATTTTTTTTGCCGCCGTATTCTGGAGCATAACTAACCCATTCTTATCATCTACATTGGTAAGGGCAAAGGCGTTTTTAGACAATCCGTCAAAGAATCGTTTTTTTACATCTCTATACTCTGCAAACGTATTGTGGTAATCTAGATGATCGTGGGTGAGATTTGTAAAAATGCCCCCTGCAAACTCGAGAGCTTCAATTCTATTTTGATGAATACCGTGCGAGCTCACCTCCATAAAGCAATACTCTACACCTACTTCATTCATCTCTTCTAAATAGGCATTAATCGTTATAGGATCTGGTGTTGTATGGGTAGCCTTATACTCCTTGTTCCCCACCATAACTTTTACAGTAGATAGCAAGCCCACTTTATATCCTGCCTTATCAAAAAGTTGATAGAGTAATGAAGCGATGGTAGTTTTACCATTAGTACCCGTAACTCCCACTAGCTGTAAGTTTCTAGAAGGATTTCCATAATAATTGGCGGCCATAATTGCCAATGCACTAGAGGAACTAGTGACCGTTACATAGGTCACGCCGTTAACGATATTTTCTGGCAGCTCTTCACATACAATGGCAATGGCTCCTTGAGCAACTGCCTTTGCGATGTATTCATGTCCATCACTAAGTGTACCCTTCACCGCTACAAAAACATCATTGAGTGATACGTTTCGAGAATCAAAATGCAAATTAGTAACAGCTACAGCCGTATTACCTACTACACTATCCAGCGGTACTTTGTACAATATGTCTTTAAGTACAATCATGATAACTCTAAAGTGATGGTTTGGTTCTTAACTAACTTTTCGCCTGACTTAATAGATTGAGAGGTGACTTTTCCGCTTCCGCGAAAGCGTACTTTTAACCCCAAATTCTCTAACAGTGCTACCGCATCCATCCCGCTCATACCTGCCACATTAGGCACGACCGAATAGGTCTTATTAACTGAAGTATAATAGTCTTGGTAATCTTTTTCGATTGCCGCCCCATTGTTTTTAGGCAAAGCAACGTCATCTATCACGGGCGTATCCGAATATATTTTTTGAGCAATCTGCTTGAATATGGGAGCCGCTACCGTACTACCATAATATCCAATAGACTTGTCTGGTTTATGTACTACCACGATGCAAGAATATTTAGGATCGTCTGCTGGAAAGTACCCTGCAAAAGAAGCTATATATTGTCCTTTTTCTATCCAGTAATCTATCTGGCAGGTTCCTGTTTTTCCTGCCATAGAAAACTCTGGGCTGTAAATATTTTTTGCTGTACCACGCTTTACCGTGTTTTCCATCATCTTTTGAACAGCATCTATAGTGCTTTGAGAAGCTACTCTCGGATTAATCACTTCTTTATCGAATTTCTCGACCGTAACATCCCATTCTTTTACTTCCTTAATAAACTTAGGCTTTACCATTTCGCCATCATTTGCAATTGCATTGTAAAATGTAAGAGTTTGCAAGGGTGTAAGTTGCACCCCATACCCGAATGCCATCCAAGGCAATGTCGTACCATACCAATCCTCATCTCCTGGATATGGAAATTTTGGTTTTCCTTCTCCTTTAATTTCTACGCCTAGTTGATCATTAAGACCCATATTAAAAAGTCGCTTCACAAAACGTTTAGGATCATCTTTGTAGTTTTCCTGAATCATTTTGGCGAAAGCCGTATTACTACTCACCTCAAAAGCCTTTGCTGCACTTATCTTACCATACCCACCTCTTCTGGAATCTATTACCGTACGATCGTAAAATTTTACACGACCTCCTTCTGTATCAAAAACGGTACTCGTATCTATTACTTTATCTTCTAGTGCCGCCACCATAGACATTAACTTAAACGTAGACCCTGGCTCGTGACTTTCACCTACAGCATAATTAAGACGCTCATAATATTTACCTTCTTTAGTGCGACCAAGATTGGAGATAGCCTTAATTTCACCTGTCTTAGTCTCCATAACCACAACACATCCGTGATCTGCCTTAAACTTTTCCAGATTAGTAAGCAAAGCATGGTGCGCTATATCCTGAATATTCACATCTATAGTAGAGATTACATCATACCCATCACGTGGCTCGACAATATTGCCTACACCTAAAGGTTTCCATTCGCCTTTGGCAATTTTTTGTTTTAACCTTCGTCCTTCTTTGCCTCTTAAGTAGTGACCATAAGCCCCTTCAAGCCCCACACGAGTGTAGTAACCACTATCATCTTTGCGCTCATATCCCACCGTACGCTCTGCCATCTTATCTAACGGATGCTCGCGCTCTGTATGGTTTTCGATAATTATTCCACCTTTATACTGTCCTTTATTAAAAAGTGGAAGCGACTTTATCTTGATATATTCTTGATAATCTAGATTGCGCGCAACAAAAAGGTATCTGTTTTGGGTAGCTCTTGCTTTACGAAGTCGTTGCTCATAATATGAGGCAGACTTCCCCAAAACTTCAGAAAGCCCTTGACTTAATGCCACTATATTCTCACTAAAATTTTCTTCTGAAGGTGATAACGCATCCCAACGTACATCATACTTAATTACGGAGGTAGCCAGCAAACTACCATCGCCTGCATAAAGATTACCTCTTGTTGCAGGAATAGTTGTCATTTTCTCTGTACTAGTAACCGCCAGCTCACGATACTTATCTCCTTTAAAAAATTGGATATCTACGAGCTTTACAACCACAAGAATTGCAAAGAGAAACATAAAGCCTGCTACAAAGTACAATCGGTTTAATATGTTTTTCTCAGTGGTGGCCATCTGGCAGTTATTCTGTTTTGTTACTTTTTACTTTAATCTTTTTAGGCGGTGCCTCAGAAGGAACAATTCCTTTAGGTTCTATTTTTGAGGTGACAGTACTTAACATCTTTAATTTCCGAAGCTCCAATCTAGCTGCTACATACTCGCTTCTTAATTCTTGCACATCTGTTTTTAATCGTGCTATCTCGTGCACTTTCTCATCTGCGCGATGAGAACTCGCTATCATCACTAATGCCAGTACCGACAGAAAAATGATCATTCTCCAGTTTCTAAAAGACTCCTCGTCTACTAAAAACTTTCCTTTAAGTATGTCATTAATTTTTTGCTTCATTATAATTTTTCGGCAATACGCAATTTTGCGCTGCGCGCTCTATTATTTTGTTTTATTTCTTGAACATCGGGAATGATAAGCTTGCCTACCTTTTTAAAAGGAACCTCCGAGTGACCATACATATCCTTTTCCGGCTCTCCTTCAAATAGGCCATTTCTTATATATCGTTTTACCAACCTGTCTTCTAGAGAGTGATATGAAATCAAACATAAACGACCTCCAGGATCTAATAACCCTTCTGTTTGCATCAAGAATTCTTTTAAAACTTCTATCTCTTGGTTTACTTCTATGCGTATAGCTTGATAGATTTGAGCAAGAATTTTATGCTCCCTGTGTCTTGGTAAAAGCGTTTTGATCACTTCTTTAAACTGCTCACTTGTTTTAATTGGATTTGACCCTCTTCCTTCTACAATTAATCTTGCTAGCTTAGGCGCACTTCTTAATTCTCCGTATTGCCAGAAAACTTGCCGCAATGCCTCCTCTTCATATTCATTAACTACGTTATAGGCAGATAAATCATCATTTTGATTCATACGCATATCAAGATCGGCCTCAAATCTTGTAGAAAACCCTCTTTCTGGAACATCAAACTGATGTGAAGAAACTCCAAAATCCCCTAGGATACCATCCACCTTGCGCACACCTTCAAATCTCAAAAACCTTCTTATAAATCTGAAATTTTCAGGAATAAGAACAAACCGTTCATCATCTATACTATTTTGCTGAGCATCTTGGTCCTGATCAAAAGCATATAATTTTCCTTTACCGCCAAGTCTATTTAAAATTTCTTTAGAATGCCCGCCTCCTCCAAAAGTAACATCTACATACACCCCATCTTCTTTAATAGCGAGACCATTTACGGTCTCCTTGAGTAAAACAGGATTATGATACTCCATCTAGCATATCATTTTGATCCCCCATTACTTCTTCAGCAAGCTCGGCAAAGTCAAGAGCAGCCTCATCTATAGCCCTTTCATACAACTCTTTATCCCAAATCTCCAGCACATTAATCGCCGCATTTACCACAATTTCTTTTTTGGTATTTGCAAAAGCGTGTAGATCTTTTGAGATTAAAATCCTCCCAGAAGCATCCATCTCTACCGGCTTCACTCCAGCATTAAAGCGACGTATAAACTCATCGTTCTTTTTATTAAAACGGTTAAGTCTATTTACTTTTTGAGAAACCGCATTCCACTCTGCCATAGGATATAACTCCAGACATTTTTGAAATACCGCACGTTTGAGCACAAACCCATCTTGAAGAACAGACGACAACTGCTTCTTAAACGCCTGAGGCAGCATAAGCCTGCCTTTAGCATCTACTTTACATTCGTATGTTCCTATCAAATTAATCACTAGTCGTTCTTCTCAATTGCTTAATAAACCAAATATAAATCAAAAAATTGCACATTTCCCCACTTTACTGCACTTTGTTGATAAGTTTTGACACTTAAGCCTGTTATTAACAAAAAATGATTGTTTTCTATGCGCTTTCGCGAAAGCTTAAATTGAAAAAAAAAAATGGCGAGTATGCCTCTCTCTTATTGAAAAAATCTACCATACCGCTTCCTAAAGCATTTCTTTTTATATTGAACTATCAATAAGGAAATACCTATATTTGCGACCGAGCAATTGCGAACCACAACTATGAATCATAACCTCAAAAAGAACGGGAATTTCACGTACCTAGAAGAAGGCGAGGGCACGCCTATAATTATTCTACACGGTCTAATGGGAGGTCTAAGTAACTTTGATTCTGTCACTCAATTTCTTACTGAAAACGGATACAAAGTTGTCATTCCTGAACTACCTGTATACTCCATGCCCCTGGTAAAAACAGGAGTGAAAAGTTTTGCAAAATACCTTCAAGAATTTATAACCACTTTAGGCTATAGGGATGTAATTCTTTTAGGAAACTCTATGGGTGGCCACGTAGGCCTTTACCACACAAAGCATTATCCTGAAAATACAAAAGGACTCGTGATTACTGGAAGTTCTGGTTTATATGAAAATGCAATGGGAGAAAGTTATCCTAAACGTGGCGATTATGAATACATTAAGAAAAAGGCACAAGCCGTTTTCTATGATCCTACCATTGCCACAAAAGAAATTGTAGACGAAGTGTACGATACGGTAAACGATCGTAATAAACTTATTAAAACACTCGCCATTGCCAAGAGTGCTATACGACATAACATGGCTCAAGATCTGCCAGATATGCATACCCCTACTTGTATCATCTGGGGAAAACAAGACAGTGTCACACCACCCGAGGTCGCTGTAGATTTTGAAAAATTATTGCCAGACTCAGAACTATTCTGGATTGATAAATGTGGGCACGCTGCTATGATGGAACAACCTGAAGAATTTAATAAGATTCTATTGAGCTGGCTCAAAAAAAGAGATTTCTAAAGATCTTAATTAATGAAGATAAAATCTGCAGAATTTGTGGTTAGTAACTCAGAAGTTGCTAAGTGCCCCAATACGATGATTCCAGAATATGCATTTATTGGAAGATCTAATGTGGGAAAATCTTCTCTCATCAATATGCTTACCAACCGGAAGAGCCTAGCTAAGACTTCTGGACGCCCTGGAAAAACACAGCTTATCAATCATTTTTTGATTAATAAAAATTGGCACCTCGTAGATTTACCTGGTTATGGATATGCACGTGTTTCTAAAAAAGACAAGAAGTATTTCCAGAAGTTTATCACAGACTATTTTGAAAAGCGCCGCCAGTTAATATCTGCCTTTGTTCTTGTAGATTCTAGACACGAACCCCAGCCTATTGACACAGATTTTATGGAGTATCTAGGGGCTAGACAAATCCCATTTTCTATTATTTTTACAAAGACAGATAAGCTCAAACCTAACGCCTTAGAAAGAAATATCGCACAGTACAAGGAGGCTCTACTCGATACTTCTTGGGAAGAATTTCCTAATTATTTCGTAAGTAGCGCTACTCATAAAACGGGGCAAGAAGACATTCTAGACTATATAGACAAGGTCAATCAGAATCTAGCAGAGTAAGCGATTTTATCTTTTCTATTAAGACTTCTACGGAGGTTATTTTTTCTAATTCTTGGGCAGATACAAGAGGTATCAATTCCTGTTGGTCTACACCTAAAATAATAGGAAAATCATATGTAGGCAGCCACTTTGATTTATACTTCTTGAGAAACTCATCCTTGTGATAGAACGCTAGCGGTATGTTACATTCTTTTTTAAAGGATGTCCACATATGCTTTTCGCTAAAGCTACCATGCGTCAATTCACACAAATGACATTCGTAGGTAGAAGGCTTTATAATTTTATGTGCAATGTCTATCCAAGAATTGACCAAGCCAGAATTTGCATTGTATACGAATATCAATTTTTTCATCCTCTACCTTTTAAACTACTGATAACGAATTGCAAAACAGATTTAAACGCTGCAACTATTTTGTAAGATTGAGATGCTCTGCAAAGTAATCTGTAAAATCCTTCATCGTATCTGCCATCTTATCATTGCCCGTGGCACGCCTAAAAGAATCTGTCATCCCCACCAGCGTTTGATGAAAAAATACTTGCATCTCGTCTACAGGCATATCCTTGGTCCATAAATCTATACGCACAGATTCTTGATTTTTATGATCCCAAAGTGACAATAAAACTGCCTTTGCCTCTTCATTTGCGACACCTCCATCTCTTGCTGTCCAAGCGAGTTTTTCTGGAACGCGATTTTCGTCTAGTTCTATTGCAATTTTAATATCTGATGTATGTGTTTTAGCCATTATTAGGGTTTGTATTTTGAATTATTAAAAAGCGTCTCTGCATCCTCTATAAGCATCAGTTTGAGAGGTGTAGTATTTTTAGCCATATAAGACGCAACCATTTTGTAACCTATATATCTCCCTATTCTTCCTGGAGTCTCATTATCTAAGTCTAAATAAAATTTAGAGAAAGGAGCAGGGTCTACAAAACGTGAAAGCAACTTTTTATCTGTACTAAATAATACCTCTTTAGACACAAAGTACTCCCATATATTCACCTCATTTTCTTGAACAAACACCAGTTCGTCTTCTTGATAAGATAGTATTTCGTGTAAAGGCTCTTCTGGTAATAATTGCCCCATTACATAAAGTATCTTCCCTTCATAGATGAGATGATCTATAAATTGTAAGGATGTAGGTGGTGGTGTTTTTGCTTTCGCGAAAGCGTGTGCCACATCAACAACTATCTGATCTTTCCTGAAATTTTTAGAATGAAATCGAGCAATACCATCATAAAAATAATGATCAGACCCTAAATAAGTGGATAGAGAAACAAACAACAAACTGTCTGTTAAAATAACTTTGTTTTTATAATCTACATCTGTTGCTACTGTGATAGTTTTAGGTACAGTAACTTCTGGGAAATAATAGGAAACGTGCTTAAATAGCAATTCTAATCTATATTCTACATCATTTATATCACTAAAAGTCTTCGCTACCTGCTCTTGTATTTCTTGCTGTATAGTATCTTGTATTTTTTCTTCCCAATAAGGCTCATCATATCGTTTAGAAAAGAAATAAGGGTACTCCTTTCTTAGACTACCAATATCACTTATGCTAGCATTTGCGAGTGCTACATCAAATCTTTTCAATTCAAAATCTATAGGGAGTTCTCTAATTTCTGGCTTTACCTTACTTTCTTCTCCACAAGAAAGAATACTCAATAATATTACAAGAGACCATAAAAAATTCTTCATAGGAATATGTATCTTTAAAGCTCTTAAACGAATAAAAAAATGAATCATTTTATGGATTCTTAATACCGTTACAAAAATACGTCTTACAAAACTAAATATAGATATATGCAAACTGATAAAGTTGTTGATCACATTGTAAACTGGCTTAAAGAATATGCCACTAATGCAGGAATGAATGGATTTGTGGTAGGTGTGAGTGGTGGGATCGATAGTGGTCTAACTTCTACTCTATGTGCTATGACCGGTTTTCCTACTCTTTGTATAGAAATGCCTATCCATCAAGCGCTAAGTCAAGTAACCAGAGCACAAGAGCATATCGCACAACTTAAAGCGAGATATAACAATGTCTCTAGTGTAGAAGTAGAACTTACTGAATTTTTTGAAACGTTTAAAAGAGCAGTTCCAGAAGAAGCTGAGAGTGAGCAAAGCAATTTAAGTCTAGCAAATGCAAGAGCACGCATGCGCATGACTACACTCTATTACTTTGCGGGGCTCAAAAGATATCTTGTTGCAGGAACAGGTAATAAGGTAGAAGATTTTGGAGTAGGATTCTACACAAAATATGGTGATGGCGGTGTAGACCTCAGCCCTATTGCAGATCTGATGAAATCAGAAGTTTACGACCTAGCCGCCTTTGTAAATGTACCTATGAGTATTCAAAAAGCCAAACCTACAGATGGACTTTGGGGAGACGACCGCTCTGACGAAGATCAAATTGGAGCAACCTATGATCAACTGGAGTGGGCAATGCTTGAAGATGAACAAGGAAATACCGCTTCTGATTTTACAGGTGAACAAAAGCGTGTATTTGAGCTCTATAAAAGGCTCAATACTATAAATCAACACAAAATGAATCCAATTCCAGTATGTGAAATACCTAATTATCTTAAAAATTAGTCATTTAAGCGATTTTCGTAACTAACTATTTATTTTTCTTTGTAGATTCGTACCGCAAGTTTCCCCCTATAAATTTACTTGTAAACGCATTTTAAGCAAACAACAATGGATAAAGTTCTAATAGCAGATCATCATCCTATTACAAGAAAGGGGATTACATCGGTATTGTCTGATGATCAGAAATATGAAGTCATTGGTTACATTAATGACGGCAATGATATACTAAAATTTCTCACAAAAACGGAAGTAGACATTCTTATTCTTGAGATAGATATACCTAATCTTAATAGTATTACGGCCATCAAGTCTATTAAGAGAGAGTTTCCCCTAATAAAAATTCTTATTTTAAGTTGTCATCCAGAAGAAATGTATGCTCTTAGCGCTATTAAATATGGGGCTGCTGGATATATCTCAAAAACAGCCTCCTTACAACGTATTCTTAGTGCTACTAATCAAATTCAAAAAGGAGGGATCTATTTAAATGAGAACCTAAGTCAACGACTTGTTAGTGATGGGAATAACACTCACGGCCTCGCACATAAATACAAAAAGCTATCTAGTAGAGAGATAGAAGTACTCAACCTATTGTCTAATGGTAAGCGAAACAAAGAAATCGCTTTTGATCTCAATATTAATGAGAAAACAGTAAGTACTTATAAAATGAGGCTACTCAAAAAGCTGGAAGCTCAAAATGTAGCCGAACTTATAAAACACGCTAGACTGCTTCAAAGTGCTAATATCTAAACAGACAACACTCTTCCTAATTTTGTACCCAGTAATGTATTAAGGGATTGATAGTCCAAGATATCGAGAAGAATATCTTTATTAGAAGTAGATTCTTTAGTTTGTTGAGACAATTCTTCTATTTTTTGTGTGATCAGGTATTTTCGTAAACTTAACACGGTCTCTGTTACCAACTGGGCGACACTCTTATCTTTTTGTTTTACATACACCTCCTTAGTCTCCCATCTGTGGAGTAGATACTTCTCATCATTTAGAACAATGTTTGATATTTCTGATGACTCCTCTGGGTCTAGCTCGTTCACAAGATTCTTAATTTTAAGCTCATTTTCTTTATGTAAATGATTAATTATTTTAGAATATAATGACTTGAATAAATTATTTGTGAACGCTACCTCGTCGTCTTGAAGATCTAAATAAATTTTTTCAAATACTTTTGCCTTTTGCACTATAGGTTCTAATTCTAGAACACCCTCTTCTGTCTCTTTGAGCACAAGATCTTCAAACTCTTCCTCTACATTACCATATAGTAACAATGCCTCTATCAATTTTTTTTCTAATTCATAAAGTACGTCTACCTTCTCCACACTAGACGCAAGCTCATTAGGCACTACAGTAAATGGTTCTGAAGAAGAAGGCTTGCTCTTTTTACCTGCCTCCTTTTTATTTTTATTGAATATTTGAGCTAATGTATTATACAATACATCCTCAGATATTTCCATAATACGAGAACATTCTTGTATGTAAATCTCGCGCTTAATGGTGTCTGGTATTTTTGAAATACTCTCTACCATATCTCTCACTGTCCCCGCTTTCTTTACAGGATCTCCAGCAGCTTCTTCAACTAATAAATTTGCTTTATACTGTATGAAGTCTTTGGCATTTTCAGAAAAATAAGAGCGTATTTCTTCTTGAGAATGCTTTCGCGAAAAGCTATCCGGATCCTCTCCTTCCGGAAAGGAACAAACTTTTACATTCATTCCCTGTTCTAAGATTAAATCTATACCTCTAATAGCCGCACGTTGCCCTGCCGCATCTCCATCAAAAAGAACGGTTATGTTTTTAGTAAGCCTATTAATCAGTCGTATTTGTTCTGGTGTAAGTGCAGTTCCCGAAGAAGAAACCACATTTTCTATACCTGTCTGATACATCTGGATCACGTCTGTATATCCTTCCACCAAAAAACAATTATCCTCCTTAGCTATAGCCTTTTTAGCATAGTAAATACCATATAGAACTTTGCTTTTATGGTAAATATCACTTTCTGGAGAATTAAGATATTTTGCCGCCTTTTTACTACTATCTAAGATACGCCCTCCAAAACCAAGGACTCTACCACTCATAGAATGAATAGGAAACATTACTCTTCCCTTAAATCGATCAAATTGTCTTTCTTCTTTTACAATAGACAATCCCGTTTTTTGCAAAAACTCAAGTTTATATCCCTTGCGCAGTGCTTCACTTGTAAAGGCATCCCATTGGTCCGGATTGTACCCAAGCTCAAACTTCTTTACCGTCTCCTCAGTAAAACCACGCTCCTTAAAATAAGTACCACCTATGGCCTTCCCTTGTTCAGATTTTAACAGCGTACTATGGTAGTAATCGCGAGCATACTCACTCACTAAATACAAACTCTCTCTCTCATTTGCTGCTTCTTTTTGCTCATCTGTTTGCTCCGTTTCATCCACCTCAATATTGTACTTTTTTGCTAAGTACTTAATCGCTTCTGGGTAGGTAAAGTGCTCGTGCTCCATTAAAAAAGCAACTGCATTTCCTCCTTTTCCACTGGAAAAATCCTTCCAGATCTGTTTTACAGGAGATACCATAAAACTAGGGGTACGCTCATCAGAAAAAGGAGAGAGTCCTTTATAATTAGACCCAGATTTTTTGAGTTGTACAAAATCCCCTATCACCTCCTCTACTCGAGCAGTTTCAAAAACTTTATCTATGGTTTCTTTTGAAATCAAAATAATTCTGGGCTAGTCTGTAAAAATAATGAAATTAAAAGGACAATAGGTAGTATTTAGCTTTCGCGAAAGCGTACTAAGGCAAGATTTTTGTAATTTGTTCATTCATGAAATACTTGCACATCATACTCTTTTTAATTCTAAGCCTCTCTTCATATGCTCAGGAATATGAAGCCATTTTACTAAAATCACAAGAATTAAATGCGCAAACCTTTATAGGGACAGATAAATTTGCTAACATCTATTACACATCTGACCGTACACTCTATAAGTCAAAATCCCAACAAAACCAATACGAATTTGCAGCTCTTAACCTAGGCCCTATTACCTATGTAGACCTATTGAATCCACTAAAAATCACCGTGTTTTACAAACAATCCAATACTGTTGTAATTTTAGACAATACCCTTAACGAGATTACTCGAATAGAATTCTCCACTATAGATAATTTTAGAAATGTAAGCATGGCCACCACGGCAAATGACCGTCGCTTATGGATTTTTAATTCTGATTTACAACAACTTGAACTTTTTGACTATCGCCTTAACAAAGTAGTGTTAGAATTTCCTCCTCTAGAACAAATACCCAATACATATACAAGCAATTTTAATTTTTGCTGGTTACAAACTCCTACAGAATTTATTACCTACAATATTTATGGTACTATAATCCAAGTGGAAAAGAATCCCAGGCAGTTTGAAACTATTGCTCAAAATCAAAAAATACTAATTGCTAAAAAAGATAATGACTTTTATATAAAACCAATTAACGGTAGTTCTTTCAAGAAGCTAAGAATTAGTCAAAATACTGTGCAAGAGTTTTCATTGATAGGTGAAATCCTTTATATTTACAATGGTCAAAATCTAATGGCCTTTACAATCAAACCAAACTAAATAACTGTTCATGCATATTGCGATTGCTGGTAATATAGGCGCTGGAAAAACCACCCTCACAAAGCTTCTTGCGAAGCATTTTAAATGGACTCCGCAATATGAGGACGTAGTAGATAATCCATATCTAGACGATTTCTATAATGAGATGGAGCGATGGTCTTTTAATCTTCAAGTATATTTTTTAAATAGTAGATTTAGACAACTATTAGAAATCAGAAATAGTAAAAAAAGTATTATTCAAGATAGAACTATTTATGAAGATGCATTTATATTTGCCCCTAACCTGCATGCCATGGGGTTGTTAACAAATAGGGATTACAATAACTATAAATCTTTATTTGATCTTATGGAAAGCGTAGTAGATGCTCCGGACTTAATGATTTACCTGCGCAGTTCTATTCCCAATCTGGTATCGCAAATACACAAACGTGGGCGAGAATATGAAAACTCTATTAGTATTGAATACCTAAGTCGCCTTAATGAGCGCTATGAGGCTTGGATACACGGTTATGACAAAGGAAAACTACTAATCATAGATGTAGACAACATTAATTTTGTAGATAACCCTGAAGACCTTGGAGGTATCATTAATCGTATTGACGCAGAATTGCACGGACTTTTTTAGAAGAAACTAAAATAGTAGGTTACCCATAACATTAAACAACAAAAAAAACCTGCTGTAGAGCAGGTTTTTTTTATTAAATCAACTTAGATAACTAAGCCTTTTCCATTTCGAAATCTTCCATAAACTTTGTAGTGTAATTACCAGCCACATAATCTGGATGATCCATTAATTGACGATGAAAAGGAATCGTTGTGTTAATTCCTTCTATTACAAACTCGTCTAGTGCTCGTTTCATTTTGCTTATTGCCTCTTCTCTTGTCTGAGCTGTGGTAATAAGCTTTGCAATCATGGAGTCATAATTAGGTGGAATCATATATCCACTATACACGTGGGTATCTATACGAACTCCATGACCACCAGGGGCATGTAAATTTGTTATACGTCCTGGCGAAGGTCTAAAGTCATTGTAAGGATCCTCTGCATTTATCCTACACTCTATCGAATGTAATTGTGGATAGTAATTCTTTCCAGAGATAGGGATTCCAGCTGCAACTAGTATCTGCTCTCGTATGAGGTCATAATCTACTACTTGTTCAGTAATAGGATGCTCTACTTGTATACGAGTGTTCATCTCCATAAAATAGAAGTTACGATGCTTATCTACAAGAAATTCTACTGTCCCTGCCCCCTCGTATTTAATGAATTCTGCCGCCTTTACGGCCGCATTACCCATTGCTTCACGCAACTCATCTGTCATAAAAGGAGATGGTGTCTCCTCCGTAAGTTTCTGGTGACGACGTTGTACTGAGCAGTCTCTCTCAGAAAGATGGCACGCTTTTCCGTTACTATCTCCTATTACTTGTATTTCTATATGACGTGGCTCTTCTATGAGTTTTTCCATGTACATACCGTCATTACCAAAAGCAGCTGCAGACTCTTGTCTCGCGCTTTCCCAAGCTTTCAATAAGTCTTCTTCTGCCCATACGGCTCTCATACCTTTACCACCACCTCCAGCAGTCGCTTTAAGCATGACTGGGTATCCCACCTCCAAAGCCAGCTGCTTGCATTGGTCAAAATCTTCAATAATCCCTTCAGATCCAGGGACGCACGGTACTCCAGCAGCTTTCATTGTAGCCTTTGCAGTTGCCTTATCTCCCATTTTTGAGATCATCTCTGCGCTAGCTCCAATAAACTTAATATCGTGCTCTTCACAGATTTTAGAAAACTTTGCGTTTTCAGATAAGAATCCATAACCCGGATGAATTGCATCTGCATTGGTTATCTCAGCGGCAGCAATAATATTTGCCATTTTAAGGTAAGACTCGCTACTAGGTGCTGGTCCTATACATACGGCTTCATCTGCAAATTTTACATGTAGACTTTCTTCATCTGCCTTTGAGTATACGGCTACAGTTTTTATACCCATTTCTCTACAGGTACGTATCACTCTTAAGGCGATCTCTCCCCTATTTGCTATTAGTATCTTCTTAAACATAGTATACTGTTTTAAATTGAAATTTATTGTACCCGCTTTCGCGAAAGCACACACAACTTCCAATAATTAAAATACCCGAGAGGGTTAAGATGGATCTACTAAGAATAATGGCTGATCAAATTCTACCGGTGAAGAATCATCAACTAGAATCTTTACTATAGTGCCCGAAATCTCGCTTTCAATTTCGTTAAAGAGCTTCATCGCTTCGATAACACATAGCACATCTCCTTCTGAAATTTGTTTACCTACCTCTACAAATGTAGGCTTGTCTGGAGCAGGCTTTCTATAAAAAGTTCCTATTATTGGTGACTTGATCGTTATGTATTTTGAATCGTCATCTTCAGAAGCTGCTGGTGCTGCTGGAGTAGCAGGTACCGCTGGAGTAGACGCTGCTGGGGCAGCAGGTGCTGCTTGCATAGGCATTGCTGGCATTTGCTGCAATATCGTAGTTCCTGCCTTATCGTCTTCTGAACCTGTCTTGATCGTAATCTTAACATCATCCATCTCTAACTTTACTTCGCTAGCGCCAGATTTGGCTACGAATCTGATTAGGTTTTGAATTTCTTTTAAATCCATAAGTTTTGCTTTTGTCAGTTTAGGTTTGATTAGGAGTTATAGGCCCATTTTAAATATATAGAGCCCCAAGTAAAGCCGCCGCCAAAAGCGGCGAAAACTATATTATCTCCTTTTTTTAGTTGGTTTTCATAATCACTCATCAACAATGGTAAGGTTGCCGATGTGGTATTTCCGTATCGCTCGATATTCATTAATACTTTTGCCTGATCTAGCCCCATGCGGTTAGCTGTGGCGTCTATAATTCTTTTATTGGCTTGATGTGCTATAAGAAAATCAACATCATCGTGTGAAAGCTTATTGCGCTCCATAATTTTCTCACTCACATCTGCCATATTTGACACAGCGAATTTAAAAACAGTTCTCCCATCTTGAAACACAAAATGTTGATTCTTATCAACAGTATCGTGAGATGAAGGCAATAGAGAACCACCAGCATCAATTTTCAAAAATTCTCTTCCTACTCCATCAGATCTTAAGTACTCATCTTGCACTCCCAATCCATCTTCATTAGGCTCAAAAAGAACGGCACCTGCACCGTCTCCAAAGATGATGCAGGTGGCCCTGTCTGTATAATCAATAATAGAGGACATTTTATCTGCCCCAATAAGTAGTACTTTTTTGTAGCGCCCCGACTCTACATATTTTGCTGCCGTGGACATACCGTATAAAAAGCTAGAACAGGCTGCTACAAGGTCATAGGCAAATGCGTTTACGGCACCTATTTGTGAAGCAGTATATACTGCTGTACTTGCTACAGGCATATCTGGAGTGGCCGTCGCCACAATAACCATATCTATTTCTTCTGGATTGAGATTTCTTTTGGCAATCAAGTTTTTTGCCGCTTCAATAGCCATAAAAGAAGTCCCTTTATCTTTATCCTTAAGGATACGTCTTTCTTTAATACCAGTACGTGAAGTAATCCACTCATCATTGGTATCTACCATGGTTTCTAATAGCTTATTCGTCAAGACGAAATCTGGCACATAAGAACCCACCGCTGTAATTGCCGCTGAGATTTTACTCATTAGTTGTGTTAGGTTTTGGTCATTTTTGATCAAAATAGACCCAAAATGGTGGGAAAAGTACTAAAAATTGATCAAAACAAGTCGAAAATTAACTTTTTTTCGAAATACCCCTATAAAAAAACTCTCACAATGTGAGAGTCTCAATATTTTGTAAGTAAACCTATTTAAGCTTCTATTTCTTCTCCTGATTTGTCAATAACCACCTGACCTCTGTAATAAAGCTTTCCTTCAAACCAATGTGCTCTATGGTAAAGGTGTGCTTCTCCCGTTGTAGGATCTACAGCAATTTGTGGTACAGCAGCCTTGTAATGTGTTCTTCTCTTATCTCTTCTTGTTTTCGAGATTTTTCTTTTAGGATGTGCCATTATGTACTCTTATTTATCTGTTAATAGTTTTTTAAGTGAATCCCAACGAGGATCCGTATCTATATTTTTTTCCGTTTCTTTTTGATCACTCGATATGCTCATCTCATTTAGCTTATCAAGAATTTCCGATTTTAATGTCCCATCTTCTACTCCAGGATGCACTCTCTTATTGGGTAATGCAAGAACAACTAACTCATATATATAATGAGCGACATTAAGTTCATACTCACCATGAGGAATTACTAAAATCTCATCATTGTCATCATTATAGTCCTCACCGAATTTTACAACTAGCTCAAACTCATCTTCAATGACCTCATCATAAGGTTCGTTAGTCACATCACAATCTACATTAACACTTCCACTAGCTTTAAAATTAAGTTGCAGCAGTGTTGATTTTTTAATAAAAATCAGGTCTATGACAACCGACACTTCATTAAAATCTTCATATTCAAAATGATCAAAGAACGACTTGTCTATATCGTATTTAAACGTATGCTCTCCTTCCTTTAACCCTACAAACTGTATGGTATACCCTTTTAAAGCTTTCATAACTCACTCTTTAGGAGCGCGCAAAGATACATATTTTTATAAATAATAACACTATTTACAAATAAGTATATAATCAATTGGGCAAGCTACTTTATCATCATTAGTTTTATCCTATTTCCCCCTATGCTTACCTCCGGATTTTCTAGGACTAATTTTTAACACATTCTCTGTAAGCAAATCATAGGCTTTTCTGTTTCGAAACAACTCTATAGCCTTATATATTGCCTCTCTAAAAGATCCTATATCTGCCTCATTCTTTCCTGCAATATCATAGGCGGTTCCGTGATCTGGAGAAGTTCGTATTGCCTCCAGCCCTGCAGTATAATTTACACCTTTACCAAAGGATAATGTTTTAAAAGGTATCAATCCTTGATCGTGGTATGCCGCAATGATGCCATCAAAGTTTTTATAATTACCTGAACCAAAAAAACTATCTGCTGCATACGGACCATAAACTATTTTACCCGAAGCTCTCATGTCTTCTAAAGTAGGAATGACCACCTTATCATCATCATCTCCGATCACTCCATTATCTCCTACGTGAGGGTTAATTCCTAAGACGGCAATCTTTGGGTTTACTATGGCAAAATCTCTTCGTAATGAATTATAAAGTGTATTGACCTTCTTTATAATTAAATCTGCATCGATACGACTCGCCACTTCTTTTACTGGAATATGATCTGTTAAGAGTCCTACCCGTAACTCATCTGAAATCATTAACATCATGGCATCCCCAGTTAGTTCGTGAGCCAAATAATCTGTATGTCCTGGGAATTTAAAATCGTCATTTTGAATATTAACTTTACTAATAGGAGCCGTTACAAGCACATCTATTTCCCTATTTTTCAATGCCTCTGTAGCTAGGGTGAAGGATTTAATTGCTAGCAAACCAGATTCCTCAGTACCTTGTCCCACAGAAAATTGAAAAGGTTCTTTCCAAACATTCAAGACATTTACTTTTCCATCTATACTAGACCTAAGGTCATTAATCCCATGTAAGTTTGTAGTAATATTAAGTTGCTTTTTAACAAAGGACAATGTCTTAGTAGAGGCAAAAATAATTGGAGTGCAAAGGTCAAGCATATCCGATTGAGCAAAAGTATTTAGAACAATTTCAGGACCCACACCATTTAAATCCCCTATAGAAATACCTACCTTTATTTTTCCTTGACTCTTCATAAGATCCTTCTATTAGTTTTGTATTTTTACTTAACAAAAGTAACCAAATTAAACCCATTTATGTTTACTGGCATCATAGAAGATTTAGGCACTATTATTAATCTGGACAAGGACAGAGACAATCTTCATCTTACAGTTAAAAGCAGTTTAACGCCTCAATTAAAAATAGATCAAAGTGTTGCACACAATGGCGTTTGTTTAACAGTAGTGTCCAAAACAGAAGATAGCTATGTAGTGACCGCTATAAATGAAACCTTACGCAAGACCAATCTTTCCGACCTGAGTAATGGAGATAACATAAATTTAGAAAGAGCCATGATTCTAGGCTCTAGACTAGATGGACACATGGTGCAAGGTCACGTAGATCAGATAGGAATATGCAGCAATGTTAAGGAAGAAAATGGAAGTTGGCGATATGATTTTACCTACGATCCAAGCCTTGGAAACCTGACTATAGAAAAAGGATCCATCACTATAAATGGAGTGAGTCTAACGGTTATAGACTCAAAGCAAAACGGGTTTAGTGTAGCGATAATACCCTACACTTATGAGAATACTGTTTTCAAATCTTTAAAGAAAGGTGACAAAATTAACTTAGAATTTGACGTTATAGGGAAATACGTAAAACGATTTACGCAAGCTTATTAAAAATTGTGCAACTCTCTTTTTTTAAACTTTACAAACGCATAGATTCCCAGAGCGACTCCCGCCAATAACAACAGTACTATGTTGTGGTCAATAGGTAATATTAAACCCGGAAAAGTAGGAGGCATTCTTGTATCTGGAGGAGGAGGACCATCTGGCCTACCTTGTGCTAACACAGAAAACCTCACTAAAGTGAAGCTAAGTAACAGTAAGTAGTTCCTGAGTTTGGGGCTCATAACATTAATTATACTAAAACCGTACCAACTTTTAAATTGCCTATTTCAGCAATCATATGATACGTATTTCATCGGCAAAAATAACAATTTTATCGATATAATACCAGATTAAATACATTTTTGTTAAAAAAATAGATTTGGGAGAATCATCCTTTTACATACAACAATAATAAAGAGTATTTCCCTACCTACCAAATTTGACTTACTTAGTTTTAAAAAAAATTACCATTTAAAACTACAACGTTTATACCCAAAATAAAAAAAAGACCTTAGTTTACTACTAAAGTCTCTTTCTATGAAGTGGTCCCACTTGGGCT
>JAHDIF010000012.1 GCA_020630915.1 Dokdonia sp. | reverse complement strand
ATAAAGAACAACTTTTTTCCCTTGCGGGGTGCAAATATATGACGGTTTTTAATTATGGCAATGGATTGTTAATAACTCTAAGGACAATTTTTAGCTATCACTTTTAAGTCATTAAAAGTCAATAAGATCTAGACCAACTTTAATTAACAGGTTTCCACTTATTGGACAACTCTATATACTCAAACCCTAAAGCAGTAGGCTGAGGCTCTAAGATTCCTGATTGAAAAGATCTTTGTAAGATGTCTTCGATAAGGTAGTCTTCTTCTACATTAAATGGATCAAACTCTTCTTTTAAAGAAATGTCAAATGCACTTGCTGTTGTATTATACCAAAACGCTTTCCAGCCACTTCTTAGTCTTTTAACTAAATCGAACGCGGTTTCTCCAGTTTGCCTATGTATAAGTTTAATTAAAATCTGTCCTTCTGTCCTCGTTAATTTTTTAAGTTCTTTTGAAAACTCTTCTTCTAGATATTTATGGATAATTTTGGTGTACTGCTTCTTTCCCCTCTTACTTTCGATGGAATCTAGCCTATTGTTAAGTGCTAACAATCTGTCGGCTGCTAGTTTTGAGTAGGGATATACCTTTCTGGTTTTTCTTCTTAAAATAAGATATTTCCTTCGATCTTCTTTATTTGAAAATTGAAGTCGCTTAAATACAATTACCTCATTAAGATCAATGGCTGTTCTAGGTATGGTATCACCCTCTATAATATAATAGTCATATTGTTGATCAATAGAATCAACAATAGAGTCTTGGGCAACGAGGGTTGTTGCTACAAATAAAAAAAGATATATATATAGGAGTGTACGCATATTTCTTTTTCGCTTTAAGCGAAAACTATTCCAAAATTAAATAGTTAGACCTTAATAACGGCTATGTCTTATTATTAATATTGTTATTTTAGTAAAAATTTAAAATTATATGGCATCAAAGAGCATTCTCAACAAAAAATCTATTGACTTTTTAGAAAAATACTTAAATAATGCTGCTCCAACTGGTTATGAATGGGATGGACAGAAATTATGGATGGACTATTTGAAACCTTATGTAGACGAATTTATAACTGACACCTATGGAACTGCAGTTGCCGTAATAAACCCAAAGGCAAAATACAAAGTTGTTATAGAGGGGCACGCAGATGAAATCTCGTGGTATGTAAACCACATTGCAGATAATGGGCTTATTTATGTTATACGTAATGGAGGAAGTGACCATCAGATAGCGCCTTCTAAAATTGTAAACATCCATACTAAAAAAGGTATTGTAAAAGGCGTTTTTGGGTGGCCTGCAATTCACACAAGAAATAGAGCTAAAGAGGAGCCTCCTAAGCCTAATAATATATTTATAGACATAGGTGCTAAAGATAAAGAGGAAGTTGAGAAAATGGGAGTTCATATAGGATGTGTTATCACCTATCCTGATACATTTCATATTCTCAATGGAGATAAGTTTGTATGTCGTGCGATAGATAATCGAGCAGGTGGATTTATGATTGCAGAAGTTGCTAGACTACTTCACGAAAACAAAAAGAAGCTACCTTTTGGTCTCTATATTACAAACTCTGTGCAAGAAGAAATAGGTTTACGAGGAGCACAAATGATAGCAGAGCGCATACAACCCAATGTGGCTATTGTAACTGATGTGACGCACGATACAACCACTCCTATGATTGACCAAAAAGTCCAAGGCACAGCTCAGATAGGAAAAGGACCCGTTGTAGCTTATGCTCCAGCCGTACAACAGAGATTGAGAGATCGCATTACAGAAACTGCAGAAAAAAAGAAGATTCCCTTCCAAAGAGCGGCACTATCCAGAGCTACTGGAACGGATACAGATGCCTTTGCTTACAGCGGTAGTGGCGTCGCCTCAGCTCTAATTTCTTTGCCGTTACGCTATATGCACACGACTGTAGAAATGGTACATCGCGAAGATGTGGAGAATGTAATTAAACTAATTTACGAAACCCTCTTAACTATTAAAGGCGGAGAGACTTTTAGTTATTTTGAATAACTATAAAATTGTTCATGGAGTATACTATTAATGTCTTCTGACCAGAACAAATTAATACCACTAGGAATTATTTTTGAAAGGTTCATGAAATTTGCCTGAAAAATATAGTCAGATGGATTATAATTTAAACCATAATTAGTTAGGAATATCTCAACTCAAGTCGGAAAGTTCAAAATGATTTGTAAACGAAATTAGAAGCCTGTTTTACTAAGAGATGTAGTATCGAATTTGACTATGAACGCACAGTGAATTGGACTGGACTAGGCCCAAAAAAGCAAGTATTTCATAAATTTAAAGCCTCTCAGTAGTATAAGATCAAATACTGAGAGTTTAAATCATAGGATGAGGAGCTTTAATAAATTCTCCTTATTGCGAAAGGTTGCGTTAAAGAGAATCTCTAAATAACTACGGAATCCACTTCTTATCAAAGTTAGGGGCTCTTTTTTCTAAAAAAGCGTTTCTTCCTTCTATAGCTTCATCTGTCATATAAGCAAGTCTCGTAGCCTCTCCTGCAAATACTTGTTGACCTACCATACCATCATCTGTTAGATTCATCGCAAACTTGAGCATCTTAATAGAAATAGGCGACTTTGCTAGAATTTCTTGCGCCCATTCATAGGCAGTATTTTCAAGATCTTCGTGCGGCACAACTGCATTTACCATGCCCATTTCATAAGCCTCTTGCGCACTATAATTGCGCCCTAAGAAAAATATCTCTCTTGCCTTCTTCTGCCCTACCATTTTAGCTAGATAAGCGCTGCCATACCCACCATCAAAACTTGTAACATCTGCGTCAGTTTGTTTAAAAATAGCGTGTTCTTTACTTGCAAGCGTAAGATCACACACAACGTGCAAACTATGCCCTCCTCCCACTGCCCACCCTGGCACTACTGCGATTACTGCTTTAGGCATAAAACGTATCAAACGCTGTACTTCTAATATGTTCAAACGGTGATAACCATCTTCTCCTACATATCCTTCTTTACCTCGTGCTTTCTGATCACCCCCACTGCAAAAACTGTAGACTCCATCTTTAGACGATGGCCCTTCTGCAGATAATAACACGACTCCTATAGACGTATCTTCATTTGCATCGTAAAAGGCATCATACAATTCACTTGTGGTATTAGGCCTAAAGGCATTACGCACATCTGGTCTATTAAAAGCTATACGGGCTACACCGTTGCTCTTCTTGTAAGTGATATCTTTATATTCTTTGGCCGTTTTCCAATCTGGAGTTGTCATAAATGCTATTTTAGCGTAAAAATAATTTATTATTCTCAGTTCTTATGAAAAAGATAACGTTTTGTCTTCTGGTTCTTTTTGCTTTCGCGAAAGCGTTACAAGCACAACAAACAACGGCTCCATATATATTTACAGATCTTATAAATCTTGAAGCTACACCTGTAATTAGTCAAGGAAACACAGGTACGTGCTGGAGTTTTTCTACCTCTTCATTTTTAGAAAGTGAGATCACTCGTATTACAGGAAAAACCGTGGATTTATCTGAAATGTATACCGTACGGAATACATATCCTGCCAAAGCTGAAAACTATATAATGAGACAAGGAAAAGCACAGTTTAGCGAAGGTGGGCTTGCCCACGATGTGATTAAAAGTGTAGCGAGATTCGGGCTCGTGCCACTCGATGCATACACGGGTTTAGCCCCTACTGAAAATAGACATACGCATGCAGAGATGGTGGCCGTTGTAAAATCTATGCTAGACACCTATGTAGAAAACCCAGGACGAAAACTAAGTAAAAAATGGAAACCGGCTGTAAGTAGTATTTTGGACTTGTACTTAGGTGAGAATCTAACTGAGTTTACCTATAATGGCAAGAAGTATACCCCTCAGAGCTTTGCTGCTGCAATAGAAATAAATCCATCGAAATATATAACCCTTACCTCCTATACTCACGAAAAATTTTACACTTCATTTATTCTTAATATCCCTGATAATTTTTCTAATGGATCTTTTTATAATGTTCCTTTAGAAGAGTTTGTAAGCAATATAGATAATGCTCTAGACAAAGGATTTACAATCACCTTAGACTGTGATGTGAGTGAGAAAACTTTTTCATCTAAACATGGAGTGGCGGTGATCCCAGCCAATACGTCCAATGTTAAAATAGCGGTTTTAGGCCCAGAAAATGAAAAAAATATCACGCAACAGTTTCGTCAAGATGAATTTGAGAATTATAACACTACAGACGATCACCTAATGCATATTACAGGTAAGGCCAAAGATCAGAACGGAACAATTTACTACAAGGTAAAAAACTCTTGGGGTACTGATAGTGCTAGAACTAAATACGATGGATACGTGTATATGAGTGCTGCATACATTAAATTAAAAGCTATTTCTGTTTTAATGCATAAGGATGCCTTACTTTCTTCGACCAAAAAGAAGTTGGGACTTTAAATAGTTGCTACGTATAAACCTGCAACCCAAGGCAATATTGCAGATGCTTATTATAGGGTAATCTGTGCCAGTTGAACATAAATTAATTACTCGCTAAGGTATATTCCATCTTCCTTAATTAAAATTTTACGATCTCTATATAGAGTGCCGATCGCTTTTTTGAAGCTCTTTTTACTTAAGCCTAACTGAGACTGAATATCTTCTGGAGCAGATTTATCGTGTAAAGGCATAAATCCATCATTTGCCTGTAACTCTTCGTATATGTACTGAGCGTTAGGTTCGATACTCTTATACCCTTCTTCTTGAAGTACAAGATCGATCTTACCGTCTGGTCGTATCTTTTTAACCCAAGCCTCTAGCCTATCTCCAGTGCGGATATCTTCAAAAATATCTTCTTTATAAATGAGTCCCTTGTGTTTACTGTTTACAATAGCATTTGCACCTCTTTCAGTAATATGAGATATTAATACTTCTACCTTATCAAATTTCTTTACCTCAACATTCTCATTTGAGAGATACTTCATCGTTTTACTCGTGGCAGCAAGTCTATTTGTTTTCTCATCAAGGTACATGTACACTATATACCAGCTGTCTTTTTTCATAGGTCTTGCTTGTTGGGCAAAAGGAACAAACAACTCCTTCTCTAGCCCCCAATCAAGAAATGCTCCTACTTGCGATACTGTTGTGCACCTTAGATATCCAAAAGTATTAAGTTCTATAAATGGTTTTAGAGTAGTCGCGACAGGTCGCTCTTCGTGATCTAGATACACATACACATCTAGCTCATCCCAAATCTTATAGGTTTCTGGAACATATTTATTAGGCAATAAGATATCATCTCCATTTTCATTAGATAAAAAGAGCCCCGGCTCAGTTTCTCTATCAATACGCATACGGTGGTATCGCCCTATTTCTATCATAACAATTTATATAAAGTGCAAAAGTACAATTAGTATCATAAAAAAAGCGCTTTGATTAGTATCAAAGCGCTTTCTATATTTTATTCAAAAAGTCTATTTATAAACAGACTCTTTTTTAAAGTGTTTAGCAAGCATATAATATACTACTGCTCTGTACTTATTGCGGTTAGATTTACCGTAGGTTTCGATTACACTAGCTATTGCGTTATCTAAATCTGCACTATCCTTAAGACCTAATTTTTTGATTAGGAAGTTATTTTTTACTGTTGCAAGTTCGCTTTCATCACTTCCAGATACTGTTGCAGCATCTGCATTGTAAATAGAAGGCCCACATCCTATCGTTACTTTTGTTAGGAAATCCATATCTGGAGTCATTCCACATTTGTTTTTAAGATCATCAGCATACTTAGCGATGAGTTCATCTCTTTTACTCATAATTATACTATTAGTGTTGGTTTAACAATATTACTTGTCTAAAGATAAAGGAAAAATAACAATTACAGTAATTAATGTTATTTGATAAAATCAAAATAGTCTAAAAGCACTTTATCGTTCAATTTGCGCGGTGTGACGATTTCTAGTAGGGTAGGTTGACTATTGCTTTTATACAATTCTGTTTTCGCGAAAGCGGTTTCCTCCTCATTGGTACTTCTTAAATACTTAAAACCATACATGGAGCAAAGATGCTTAGCGCTAAACTCGTGCTTGGTTTCAAAAAAATTATCAAAATTTTGAGAGTCTTTGTCTCTATTGGGTAGTATCCTAAAAATACCCCCACCATTATTGTTTATAACGATAATTTTAAAATTATTAGGGATATAGTTATTCCATAAAGCGTTACTATCATAAAAGAAACTAAGATCACCCGTAATAAGTGTAGTTTGTTTAAGGCTACTCATAGCACACCCTACAGCCGTACTAGTAGATCCGTCTATACCACTAGTGCCACGATTACAATAAACCTCTAATGAAGGATCTAGCTTAAATAGCTGTGCATAACGCACAGTACTGCTGTTACCTAGTTGTAAAATAGCATTTTGAGGGAGGGAATCTAGCAATATACTAAAGGCTTTAAAATCGCACCAAGGCATTTCTGCTAAGTACTCTTTATGTTTTGCATCTCTATAATGTCTTACTGTCAACCACTTTTCTTGATAATTACTATCCACAATTTGCGTAAGCTCCAAAAACTGCCCTAAAAATTCATTAGGTGCCTTTTTAAAATGCTTGTTAAGACAAAAATAGGTGTCATATGCTTTTTTAGTATCAATATGCCAGTGGTGTGCTGGCTGGTAGTTTCTCAAAATATTTTTAATTTTTTTAGATACAACCATCCCTCCCATGGTTAGTAATATTTCTGGCTGCAACATTTTAAACCCTTCTTTATCTAAAGAGCCTATCAGGTTGTCTATACGGGTAAAAAAAGAATCGTGATGTAAATTAGAAGTCGTTTCGGTAAAAACAACTACATCTGGAGATGCTCCTAAGGTATCTAAAAAATGCTGTTCAATACTATTAGGAGGCATAACACCTACAAGCACCATCTTGCGTTTTGATTTGTTCCAAAGTTGTGCAAAAGGGAGTAACTCTTCGCTCGTTATTTCTGTTAAATTAAACTTGGGAGCAATCTCTATTGGTTGTACTATTTTATCTGGTATGGTATCATACAAAGGCTCATAAAAAGGCACATTGATATGTACGGGACCTTGTTGCTCAATTGCTATATTAAGAGCACTATTGATCTCTTGTTCATTATGACGCCTACTCTCTTTAATTTTCTGTTTAATTGTAAAGTCTACTACCTCTTGATTAGGAACCACCTCAGAATAAAGATTTGCCGAATAAAGAATATGATTTTTAAAAACATTTTTTTGTCTAATAGTCTGACCATCGCCTATGTCGATACGTTCGACGGGTCTATCTGCACTGATGACAACTAATGGAATATCACTATAAAAAGCTTCTGATATGGCTGGATAATAATTTAATAATGCGCTTCCTGATGTACAAACTAACGCAACCGGTTTTTTAAGTTGCTGTGCGATACCTAATCCTACAAATGCCGCGCATCTTTCATCTACAATGCTATAAGCCTTAGTATCTTTATTCTTGGTAAATTCTATAGTAAGAGGTGCATTTCGAGAACCTGGAGAAATTACCACGTGATCTATACCTTTAGAAAGACAAAGGTGTACGATGGATTGTGCAATAGGAATTTTTGAATGACTCATAGTCCTAGCACAAAAATACGAAAATTGTTACTGAGACCTTGTATGAAATACTGTTTAAACCACACTATTCTGTATCTAGAATGGCATACATTGTTGCCATCTTATTTTCGGTTTCTAACCACTCAGACTCCGGCATACTTCCAGCAGTAATCCCTCCGCCTACATATATGTGCGCCTCTGCTCCTATCCATTGCATACATCTTAAATTTACAAACAAAGAAGAGGTCGTATGTATAGATTTGTAAGCCCTATTCTCCACATTACGCCTAGAACTAGATCTCGTTTTTGTTTCTTTATAATTTAGTTCGCCTAAATATCCTGTATAAAAACTTCTATCGTAGCCTTCCTTCTGAGCAATAAATTGTTGTGCTAGTTCCTTTGGAAACCCACATATGGCAGGCGTGGGATGCAAGGATGCTATCACCTTTTTTAGTGATAATTTTGTAAGATCCACCGGGGCCGAAATTTCAGTTTTAAGATGTAATAAACTCCCTGCCCTTGAAGTAAAAGGGCCGTTAATACTTAACCCTTGATCTACTAAAGGCGACAGATTCTCCACAATAGATTGTGTTACTAATGCCTGCTCTTCCTTTTCTTTATGACCCCACGTAACATTCTCCTGTCCAACATAAGTCTGGGTTCCAGCAAGTGCCATTGTCTCTAGTCTTCTATTTTTTACAGACAATAGCGTTTCTGGAGTCGCTCCCATCCAAAGTCCTACCTTAGGGTGATACCAGCAATAAACAAAGGCATTAGGATATGTATTTAAAAGTCTCTTAAATGTTTTTAAACTTGTTGTACCACTTTGTATTTTTTCTATATGCTTTCGCGAAAGCACTACCTTTTGCATCTCACTTCCTTGTATTGCTTTTATGCCTTCCTTTACTAACTGTAGATGACGTTGTCGTTCTTCTTCGCTACTTTGCACTTTCTTTTTAGGCAAAGAGCTTACTTCTTCTATAAAGTCAAACTCCTGTTTATTGCAATGAGATGTGGGGAACAATATAGGAGGGCATTTTGTGTCAAAGGGTGCAAAAACAAATCCCTCCTCATCAAAATCCTTAACAGCATACAATGAAGCATTTTTTTGGCAAAAAGAAAGCACCCTATCTTCATTGGGTTTACGATATACAACAAAAGGAAGATTGAACTCTTGGGTTGTATCAAAAAATGACGCTAGACTATCCATCACTTTTTCTGAAGAACGATGGTCGTAAGTTTTGCTTTAGAAATCAACACATCATCTTCATCTACAATATCTATATTCCATATTTGTGTCGTACGCCCTTTATGGATAAAAGAAGCTTTTGCATAGACCATCCCTTCTTTTTTACTCTTAATATGATTTGCCGAAATCTCTAATCCCCTCACCATCACGTCTTGTCCATTTAGAAAAAGAAAACTAGCTGCACTTCCTACACTTTCTGCCAGTGCTAGAGAGGCGCCTCCGTGCAATACTCCATCGGGTTGATGAACTCTAGAGGTAACAGGCATTTGTGCCACTAGATAATCTTCACCCACATCTATGTATCTAATATCTAAAGTCTCCATTAATGTATTCCTGCTACTAAGAGCAAGTCGAGAGAGAATTTCTTCTTTTGTCAAATTCATTGCAGTATTTTTACAAAACGAAGATACGATTTATGAAAGCCAAATCCTTGCAAAACAGTAGGGCAAAACTACTAAGCTTAGAACAACATCACTACAGAGATTTACTGCCACTATCTAGACAAGTTGATCTTTATAAGTATGGATCTTCTGATATTTCAACGCCTAAAAAATTGCGCAGCTACCTTCATGAGGCTATTCTCTTAAAAGAAGCTGGAAACGCATTGCCGTTTATAATTTTTGACAAAAAGTATAATGCTTTTGCAGGGTGTACGCGCTTTGGCCATATTGACAAAAAAAATAAAGTAGTGCACATAGGATGGACTTGGTTGGGAGAAAATTTTCGCGGAAGCGGTCTTAATCAACATATTAAGTACTTAATGCTCCAATATGCTTTTGAAAAACTCAATTATCAAAAAGTAGAGTTTCGCATAGACGAACGCAACATTGTTTCAAGAAAAGCTGTCGAAAAAATAGGCGCTACCCTAGAGGGAATCTTACGCAGTAATGTGATTACCAAAACAGGTTTTAGAAGAAATTCTTGCTGTTATGGAATTGTACGATCGGAGTGGGCTGGATTAAAAGAGACGACTTTTAAAGATATCCTATGAAAGAAGTACAAGTTTCTTATACCCACAATAATACGTATGTAACTTTAAATACGCTTACGCGAAAAACAAAAAATGTTTGGTTCGTCTTTCACGGGATGGGATACCTCTCTAAGTATTTTATCAAATATTTTAAAGACTTAGATCCTGATGAAAATTATATAATCGCTCCACAAGCTCCCAGTAAGTACTATCAAGACAAACGTTTTAAATATGTGGGTGCCAGCTGGCTCACTAAAGAGAATACCCTATTAGAAACAGAAAATGTACTTAATTATATAGATGCTGTGTGGCAGGGTGAAAGTAAACAGTGGCAAGACCTAGATATAAAACTTATTTTAATGGGATATTCGCAAGGGGTTTCTATTGTCACACGATGGGCGGCCAGTCGCAAGATAGACTGTAGTCATCTTTTACTGCACTCTGGAGCCATCCCGCAGGAGTTAACACCAGAAGCATTTGAGTATCTCAGCCCGACTACGCCCGTCACCTATCTTTATGGCGACAAAGATGAATACATTAATGAAGCACGCAAGACAGAACAACAGCTTAAGGGTACTGCACTTTTTGGTAATAGGTTGCGCGTGGAGGTTTTTGAAGGAGTGCACGAAGTAAATGTTACATACATTAAAGCGTTCTGCACTTAAAAATTAAGAATGTATTCTTGGTATGATTTTAATTACCCTCAAGCGTTTTGATTGCAAAAACAGCTATAATCAAAAGGTATTAGGTGTATGGAGATGGACACAAAGTCTTGAAGCGGGGTGGGTTTCTACAAGGGGTAGGTTATACATATTTGGTTTCCCTCTGATCCTAAAATAAAATTACAGATTTTAGCAAAAGCGCACAAAAAATCCCCACAACTACGTTGCGGGGATTTTTTAAAGTTACAAAGTTTTTACCTTGTGCGCTTATTGTTTTATTTACTTCACCTCTTCGAAGTCTACATCTTCTACATCTGCACTATCATCGCCAGCTGCATCTCCTCCGGCCTGAGCATCAGGACCTGGTTGTGCACCACCTTGTGCCTCTGCTTGTGCTTTGTACATCTCTTCTGAAGCTACTTTCCAAGCCTCGTTGATAGCGTCTAGCTTAGGCTGGATAGTATCTACGTCCTTTGTTTCGAAGGCAGTTTTTAACTCTGCAAGTGCATCTTCGATAGGCTTTTTCTTATCATCAGAAAGCTTATCTCCAAATTCCTTTAATTGCTTCTCTGTCTGAAAGATCATTCCATCTGCCTCATTAATCTTATCTGCCGTTTCTTTGGCTTTCTTGTCTGCTTCTGCATTTGCCTCTGCTTCTGCTTTCATTTTTGCAATTTCTTCTTCAGAAAGTCCAGAAGATGCTTCGATACGGATATCCTGAGATTTTCCAGTCGCTTTATCTACAGCACTTACTTTAATAATACCATTTGCATCTATATCAAAAGTCACCTCAATTTGTGGTACTCCTCTTTGTGCTGGTGGGATATCTGTAAGTTGAAAACGACCTATTGTCTTATTATCTGCCGCCATAGGACGTTCTCCTTGCAATACGTGAATATCTACACTAGGCTGATTATCTGCCGCTGTAGAGAATACCTGTGACTTCTTTGTAGGAATTGTGGTGTTAGACTCAATAAGCTTTGTGAATACATTACCCATAGTCTCAATACCTAAAGAAAGTGGTGTTACATCTAGAAGTAATACGTCTTTTACATCTCCTGTAAGTACCCCACCTTGAATTGCAGCACCTACTGCTACTACCTCATCTGGATTAACCCCTTTAGAAGGTGCTTTCCCGAAGAACTTCTCTACTGCTTCTTGTACTGCAGGAATACGTGTAGATCCTCCTACTAGAATAATTTCATCTATATCTCCTGTGCTTAATCCAGCAGCTTTAAGGGCTGTCTGGCAAGGCTCAATTGTTCTTTTTACAAGATCATCAATTAGTGCTTCAAACTTTGCACGACTTAAGCTGCGTACTAAGTGTTTAGGTCCACTAGCGGTAGCTGTTACATAAGGCAAGTTAATTTCTGTCTGAGTAGACGAAGAAAGTTCAATCTTAGCTTTTTCTGCTGCTTCCTTAAGACGCTGTAAAGCCATTGGGTCTTTACGAAGATCCATATCTTCATCTGCAAGAAACTCCTCTGCCAGCCAGTTAATGATTTTTTGATCTACATCATCTCCTCCTAAGTGCGTATCTCCATCTGTAGACAGTACTTCAAATACACCATCCCCTAGTTCAAGGATAGACACATCATGGGTACCCCCTCCAAAATCAAAAACTACTATTTTTTGATCACTATCTTTTTTATCAAGACCGTAAGCAAGCGCTGCTGCCGTAGGTTCGTTAATAATACGTTCTACTTTAAGACCTGCAATTTCTCCTGCTTCCTTAGTCGCTTGACGTTGTGAATCGTTAAAATATGCTGGCACTGTAATCACAGCACGTGTTACGTCTTGTCCTAAATAATCTTCCGCCGTTTTCTTCATTTTCTGAAGGGTCATTGCAGATAATTCTTGTGGAGTATACAGACGACCATCTATGTCTACACGCGGTGTATCGTTATCGCCTTTTACAACTTTATATGCTGCACGCTCTGCTTCTTTACTAGACTCAGAGTATTTATTCCCCATAAAACGCTTGATAGACGCTATGGTTTTTGTTGGGTTTGTTACCGCTTGTCTTTTTGCAGGATCTCCTACTTTAATCTCTCCGCCTTCTACAAAAGCAATTACAGAGGGCGTTGTACGCTTTCCTTCTGCATTAGGGATTACCGTTGGTTCGTTACCTTCCATTACGGCAACGCACGAATTGGTAGTACCTAAGTCAATTCCTATTATCTTACTCATTATATATGTATTAAGTGTTATTTAAAATTTTCAACACCCATCAATAGTCAATCATTATGCCACTGCCAAAAATATGACAAGGTGTCATTTTTGTGATTTTGCTTTCGCGAAAGCTTAACACCCTTTTATCTCAATACGCAAAGTTATATGTACTTTTATACTATGGTAACATCAGATAAGTCGCGCTGCGAAAATTGCATCATAAGACAGCTCAATGAGCTAAAAGCGCTTTCTAAAGAGGAGCTAAAAGAAATATCTGATGCAAAAAGCGAACTAAACTTGAAAAAAGGGGCATCCCTTTTTGAAGAAGGAAAGCGCTTAAATGGGGTTTATTGCGTTCGATCTGGCGCTTCCAAACTGTCCCAGGTTAATCCAGAAGGAAAACAACATATTGTTAAAATAGTTCCTAAAGGAGAAGTTATAGGTAAAAGGTCCTTAATCTCCCAAGAAACAGCTCAACTCAGTGCACATGCACTACAGGATATGGAGGTTTGCTTTATTCCTAAAGATAAAATTGAGAATTTAATACGGACCAACCCCAATTTCAGTCAAGAATTGTTGAAGAAGTTTTCAGAAGACATTAGGCTATCACAGAAAAAAAATACGCTTCTTGCTCAAAAGACAGTACTACAAAGACTTGCTGACACACTACTTTTCTTTCAAAATAACTTTGGAACTGATCAAGATGGATATATTGCATTATCAGTTACTCGAGAGGATCTAGCCTCTATTATTGGGACTGCTACAGAGTCGTGCATAAGACTTCTGGCTCAACTAAAGAAAGATAAAATTATCTCTACGAGCGCAAAAAAAATTAAAATACTAAACCTTACTGCATTAAAGGATTTATAAGCGTAAGTATATTTTTTTTAAACCTGATAATTATCATTTTATAGGCTATCCTTTGAACATACATTTACACTGTAATTAAAAACAACAGTGTTATGACAACGTATTCACAACTTTCAAAAGAATTTACTAAAAACAGTATAGGGTATTCTACTTTGGGTATTATACTTTCAACCTGCTTGGGATCAATAGCTATAATGAGCACTCTTATGAACGGACACGGACTTATAGAAATGCTTGTAGTTTTTGTTTCAGTTGTTGTCTGCAGCCTACATAATGCGGCAATACTTACGGTTCAAGAGCCACCGCTTATTTTTAATTTGTTAACCGCAAGTACCGTCGTTAATGTATTGATAATTAGTTTTAATATAATTCTATAGTTAAATGTGAAGAAAATAAAGAAGGTAGATTAGGTAACAAAAAGTTATTTTTGTTACCTAATCTATATGAAAGAAATCAAAAAAAACACTTCAGAAAAAACTACCTTTCTCTTAAAAGCCTACGGTAATCTCTGGTTACTCTATATTCTCTTTGGGGTTATTATTGGGGTTTTGAACATTTGGTTTCCTGAGATTCTCAACAAAGAATACGAACAAACGGCCATATTAGATATGGCGCAAAACAATCCTATCAAACTGATTATTATGGCGTGCATATTTGCACCCATTGTAGAAGAAATGATGTTTAGAACGCTCATTGAGCCCAGTCACTCAGATCTAATCTTATTTATCTGTTCATGGCCTGTTTTTTTGGGTGCTGGTTTTCTTCCAGAATCCATACATTGGGCTATAAGACTAGGGTTTTCTGGCGTAGTCTTGTTTACAACTTACACCATTCTTAAGCAACTAATTGCAACAGAAAAAACGGCCTACCTACGATCTCAACTATCCAAGTATGTGCTTCCCATACTTATCACATCCTCTCTACTTTTTGGTCTTGTGCATATTAGCAATTATGTAGACAGTTTTACATTTAATGCTGCGCTGGTGTTACTCGTTGTACCACAAGTAATCGCTGGCTTTATATTAGGATGGGTAAAGAAGAAAAACATAGATTTAGTATGGCCTATGATATTGCACTTTATGAATAATATCGTCCCTGTATCTATTATTATACTAAGCAGTAGTATGTAATCTTTTTCTTTGCGCTATATGTTTTTCAAATTCTAAAAAGGACTACATTTGAATTTACAGTAATACATCACTGTAAAAGTGATACAAACAGGTAGCACGTATGACAAAGCAAATTGAAAGTATCTCAGTCTTTGATATGCTTAAAATAGGCGTAGGTCCTTCTAGCTCTCATACTTTGGGACCCTGGCGAGCGGCCAGACGTTTTATAAAAAAACTTAAGAAAGATGGACTTTTTGAAAAAGTTCAAACTGTAGATGTAGACTTATATGGCTCACTTTCCTTAACTGGTATAGGTCATGCAACAGATGTAGCCGTTATCATGGGACTTACTGGGGCAGATCCCCAAACCTGTAGTATCGAAGACATCCCTACAGATGTAGAAAATATTAAGTTGTTTAAAAGACTCAACTTTGATGGAGACCGTATGATTGATTTTGACCCAGAGTCGCAAATCATTTTTCATAAAGACTTCTTACCCTTTCATCCTAATGGCATCACCTTTCGCGCAAGCGCAGGGTCAAAAAACATAGAAGAAACTTTCTATTCTATAGGAGGTGGGTTTGTTGTACAAGAAGAGCGTAAGCGTGCAGAAAAGAAAATGCACCAATTCCAATGCCTGGCCCGTCCTGTTGAAAAAGCAACAGATTTATTACAATACGCCTTAAACGAGCAAAAATCTATCTCCCAAATAGTCTTAGAAAATGAACTTTTCTTGCGCAGCGAGGAGGAAGTAAACAAGCGTATGTATCAAATTTGGGATGTAATGCTAGATTCTATGTATGTAGGATGCCATACCGAAGGTACTTTACCTGGAGGCCTCAATGTACGAAGACGCGCTTTTGACACTCATAAAAAATTAATCAAAGACGCCACGTACTCAGATAAATATGAGTGGATTAAAGCGATACGAAGTACAGAAGTACGCTTTCGCGAAATATTAAAATGGGTATCCTGCTTCGCCCTGGCGGTAAATGAAGTAAACGCCTCACTGGGGCGTGTTGTAACCGCACCTACAAATGGCAGTGCTGGAGTGATTCCTGCTGTGATGATGTACTATATGGTGATTGAGAATCACGATGCCAACTTTGACGATGTAAAACGTTTTATGCTCGTAGCAGGAGAAATAGGCAGTTTGTTTAAAAAAGGTGCTACTATCTCTGCAGCTATGGGCGGTTGTCAGGCAGAAATAGGTGTAAGTAGCGCTATGGCGGCCGCTGGACTTACGGAGCTTATGGGAGGCTCTCCAGAAGAAGTCCTTATGGCCGCAGAGATCGCGATGGAGCACCATCTAGGTCTTACCTGTGATCCCATAGGAGGTCTTGTACAAATACCTTGTATAGAACGCAATGCAATGGGAGCCATTAAAGCCATTAATGCCTGCGAGATGGCACTAGATGCAGATGCCGCAAATGCCAAGGTACCCTTAGACAAAGTAATAGAGACTATGTGGCAAACCGCACAAGATATGAACACAAAGTATAAAGAAACGTCAGAAGGAGGGCTCGCTGTTAATGTGGCCATGAGTGATTGTTAAGTCTAATAGGTCTTTTCAAAAAATAAGAGTGTTTGAGACGCAACGATTTTCGTTTTTATCATCTATAAGTTAGCTATATAAACATCTATGAAAAGCATCTTACTTTTAATTTTTCTTATATCCTTTATTGGGATAACACAAACTACAGAAACACCTACAAAGAAGGAGCAACGACAAGAAAAAAAAGAAATTAGAAGGGCAAAAAAAGATAGTTTACAAAGTCTCCCTATTGGATCTTACTTTACATTTGACCTTTTAAAACTACTACCCGCAGAGGCGCCTCGTATTACTCTTGGTTATGTTCATTCAATTAATAACAAGTGGTCCGCTGGAACTACTTTAGGCATAGGAACATCAGACTTTATTTTTTCATATAAAGAAAATTATACTTCCTGGGAGTTAAGACCACAAGTAGTTTATAATCTAGGGAATCGTAGGAGATTTCATCATTTTCTAAGTGCAGAAGTGTTTTATATCACCCACAAAGAAACCTTATTTAACAATGAGTTTATACCTGTAAATACTCAAAATGGAGCTATTGAGGCAATCGCTTATGATAGAGCAGATTTTGAGCGCCTTAAATATGGTATAACTTTGAATTACGGTGAGATTATTAATTTTTCCAAAACACTCGCATTGCGCACCATAATTGGAGGTGGCATCCGTTTTAAGGATAATATTTATTCTAATCTTTTGAATCCTAGAGCAACAGAATCTGACACTTTCTTATTCAACAATCTCTACGCAAAAGAAGGATTTTTAATAGGCTTTGAGTTTAATGTTAGTCTTCAACTCATATATAAGCTGTAGTAAACCTATCCTCTTTTCACTCCACACCCCTCGCGATCACGAGTATCTACTATATAGAATATTTTCCAGAGACCGTCGCGTTTAAAAAGCTGAAAACTATTGGTGCCGCAATGACTCACAGCATCATTTATATAAAAAGTATAGGGTGTCCATACGTTTGCCATCTTACCATCCATTTTTACCTCATAATTATGTATTTCTTCCTTAAAAGAGGTGGTTTCTGGAATGCTACATATAGACGCTAGAAAACCGCTAAAATCCTGTGTGCTGAGCACCATTTCACCCGTTCTATTTTTTCCAATAGACTGCATACGCACTTCTTTGTGTACGACCTTTTTGATAATCATAGAATCCTGGGCATGAAAACCTTCAAAAAAAGTCTCTACAATATGTTGTACTTCCTTTTCATCTGCCTGAGAATATGCCTGTAGGGCAGGTGAAGGCGCTTTCGCGAAAGCAAAAATTATAAAAACAACAATAGCCGGTATAAAAATATATTTGAGCTTCATAAAAGTAGTTTAACGTATAGGTATCTAATTTACTATTTTTGTAACAGAAAAAAACAACCAAATGTCTGTAGCTAAAAAAGAATATAAACGAATTACCGTAAAATCCCTTACCGAAATGAAATCTAGGGGTGAAAAAATCTCTATGCTTACGGCCTATGATTACACGATGGCAAAAATTGTAGACGGAGCAGGGATAGATGTTATTCTTGTAGGCGATAGTGCATCAAATGTTATGGCAGGTCATGAGACCACGCTTCCCATCACTTTAGACCAGATGATCTATCACGCATCTTCTGTGGTGCGAGCTATAGATCGTGCCCTTGTGGTTGTAGATCTCCCATTTGGAAGTTACCAGAGCGACCCAAAAGAAGCCCTACGAAGTGCTATACGTATTATGAAAGAATCTGGAGGGCACTCTATAAAATTAGAAGGCGGTAAAGAAGTAAAAGAAAGTATTAAACGTATTCTTAATGCAGGTATCCCGGTAATGGGACACCTTGGACTTACCCCTCAGTCTATTTATAAATTTGGTACCTACACCGTACGTGCAAAAGAAGAGGAAGAAGCTCAAAAACTTAAAGAAGATGCATTAATGTTAGAAAGAGCCGGATGCTTTGCACTTGTTTTAGAAAAAGTGCCTGCTGCCCTCGCAAAAGAAGTTGCAGATAGCCTTACCATTCCAGTAATAGGTATAGGTGCTGGTGCTGGTGTAGATGGCCAAGTGCTTGTTACGCACGATATGTTAGGAATGACCCATGAGTTTAATCCGAGATTTTTGAGGAGATATCTGGACATGTACACAGAGATGACTAATGCATTTAAGCAGTATGCTACAGATGTAAAGTCCCAAGATTTCCCTAACGAGGAGGAACAATATTAAGATAGGTATATTGTATAGTTGGTATGTTGGTATTTATGTATGTTGGTATATTGGTATTTGAGGATTTTGGTACGGAGGAAACAGGATTACTGGAATATTATTAAAAGCTATAACCATGATCTTACTTCGAGTACGTTTTATCTTTAAAATTACATACCACAGACCAACGTACTAAACATCCTATATACCAAGATCATATGCATCGTTATAAAGAACTACAAGTTTGGAAAAAAAGTAGAGCATTCGCTTCAATAATTTATAAAGTGACCTCTACTTTTCCTCCAGAAGAAAAATTTGGACTTACAAATCAATTACGAAGAGCAGCTGTTTCTATTCCTTCAAACATAGCTGAAGGAGCCTCTAGAAAGTCGAATAAAGATTTTGCGCGCTTCATTGAAATTGCAATAGGTTCTGCAAATGAAATTGACACACAATTATTAATAGGTCTGGACCTAGATTTTATTAGTATTGCAGTACATTCTAGTATAGATAAAGAATTGCAAAGCATCATTAAAATGCTCTCTAAGTTTAAATCTACATTAAAATAATTCCCTAACCCAAATACCAACGAACCAACATACTAATATACCGATATACTGATATACTGATATACTGATATACTAACATACTGATATACCAACATACCAACTATCCAACATACCAGCACACATAGCACTCTTCATAACCTTCAGGTCATTTACGAAGACAATCACATTATAGTGATTAATAAGCGTAGTGGCGATATTGTACAAGGAGATAAAACTGGCGATGAGCCTTTAAGCGAAGTAGTCAAAAAGTACATTGCAAAAAAGTATAACAAACCTGGCGCTGTATACCTTGGAGTCATACATAGACTGGATAGGCCTACTTCTGGCATCGTAATTTTTGCAAGAACGAGTAAGGCCCTAAGTCGTCTCAATAAGGCTTTTGCAGAAAGGCAAACCCAAAAGACCTATTGGGCCCTTGTAAAAAATACGCCTCCTACCGCTACGGGGACACTCACCCATTATCTAAAACGCAATGCTAAACAAAACAAAAGCTATGCCCACAGTAAACCTGTTCCAGACTCAAAAAAAGCGGTACTAGATTATACGGTTGTCAAGCAGCTTAAAACCTTTTATTTACTAGAAGTAAACCTACATACAGGTCGCCATCACCAGATAAGGTCCCAGCTAGCAGCCTTAGGATGCCCTATAAAGGGAGACCTTAAATACGGTTTTGATAGAAGTAATCCTGACGGGAGTATTAGTTTGCTTTCGCGAAAGCTTACTCTCACCCACCCAGTTAAAAAAGAAGAAATGACTTTTATAGCACAAGTTCCTGAGGGTGATGTTGTTTGGAGAGCCTGTGTGTCTTGATACTTTTTAGAATTCCAGATTGTCTCTGAAACACTATCTTTTTACTAATTTTTTAGTCACTTCATTTGCCCCATCAGTTACCTTAAACAGGTACAAACCTTGAGCAAATCTAGAAATATCAATATTAAAATTTTCCTCTTTTATTGTGGTATGAAAGATTTGTTGACCAGTTAGATTATATACAACACAATTAGCCCCAAGAAATTTTGAAGCCACTTGCACAGTTAAGGTATCTTGAGCCGGGTTAGGTTTTAGTAGTAACGAATTTCTCTTATTAATTTCTTGAAGAGATAGTTCTTGTTCTTGATAAATACGTATATAATCTATTTCTAAAGCACTTTGGGTAAATGACGGTGTTATTTCTGGTAATATTGCTACATTAAACAGTATATATTGATTGAGATCAAAAGGCCAAGTATTTGCATTTTGAATGGCAGGCTCATAGACATAATGCACCTGATCATCTACACTAAACACCAAGCTATTTTCTGTCCATTCTAGGGCATATATGTGAAAATCTGAAGATGCTGTTGAAATGTTCTGACCACCTAGATTAACCGTATTACCAAAACTAGATGGAGTATGGGTAGCACTTTGTACAAAGTTTTGATTTGTACCCCAATGTTCCATAATATCAATTTCGCCACAAGCTGGCCATCCCACAGTACCATTTGTCTCGTACCAATAGCCTCCTTGCTCTGTAATATTTTGTCCAAGCATCCATATAGCAGGCCAAGTACCTACTCCTTGCGGAAGCTTAGCACGGACGGCTACATATCCATAGGTAAAAGCAAACTTTGAGTTAAGCCTTGCAGAGGTATGTGATTTTGTAAATCCTTGGTCTGTAAATGTTTCTTTTTTTGCTACAATTTTTAATGTTCCGTCGCTTACAAAGGAGTTTACTTCTCGATTTGTATAATGCTGTATCTCTCCATTGTACCAACTACCGCCATTGGGAAGTTGGGTTTGGTGATGCCATTTTTCGCTATCTACAGCTCCATTTTCATTAAACTCATCATACCAGACAAGTTCATAGCCATCACCCTGCGCCTTAAGAAAACAAGAAAATGCAATACAGACTATAATTAATAAATTTTTCACGTATGCTTTTTATCAAATTTAAAACAAAATAGCTTAACGTTTCCTAATTCTTATTTACTGATCTTAAACTTTCTACAGCCACACTAATGAGAATAAGAACTCCCCCTACCACTGTTCTCCATCCAGGCACCTCATTTAGAAAAATAACACCTAAGATAATTCCATAAATAGGTTGTACACTCCCCATTAAACTCGCTGTTGTTACTGAAAAATGCTTGAAGCTGAATAAGAATAATGTATGCCCTATCGCTGTGGTCACCAAAGCTAGAATCCCAATATATGGAAGCTGACTTACAATATTGTCTGCATCAAAAAGGAAATACCCAGGAATAAGTAAGATCGTAATGACAAGCACTTGATACCACATCACTACAGAACCGTTATATGCTGTAATTTTAGTTTTTACAATAATATTGCGCAATGCAAAACACAAGGCAGATACCAGTCCAAATAGTATCGCCACAAAGTAATCATTCTCTGTATTGAACTCTGGAGCAAGAAAGTAGATTCCTAGGAGGACAAGCAGGCCAAGAAGTATGTGTGCTTTTGAAAATTTAGTCTTTAAGACAATAGGTTCCAATAAGCTAGTCATCACGGGATAGGTAAATAATGACAGCATCCCGATAGCGACATTAGAAAGCTGCAATGAATAAAAATAAGTCACCCAATGCCCTCCCATTAATACACCAGAAGCTAGAATTACAAACACATCTTGTTTCTCAAGTTTAAAAGAGAGTTTGCGCCACGCGATAAAGACCCCTAATAAAACAACGGCACCCGCAGCACGTATACCGATGGTTACCATAGGTGGTAAATCAATATATTTACCTAACACACCAGAGGTACTTATCAATAGCATTGCAAGATTGATTTCTAAGATGTGTCTAGTCCTGTTACTCAATGATAAACTTATTATGTTTTATATATTTCTTTCTGGCAAGAAGAGTATTAGGAGTACTAATTGTATATATATAACCTTCATTTTTAACTCTTCAATCTATAAACTTATCGCTTAATCAACTCATTACCTCACTAACTTCGTAGCCTTTTCCTTCACCACCTCTGCTACTGGTCTATTTTCAATTTTACTTTCAAGCCAAGACAGTAGATCTAAGTACAGGAAAGCGCGACGCTCATAAGGGTCATCTTCATATTGTTTAAGTGTGGTATGTAGTTTTTTAAATTCGGCTTTAAGTTCATGGGGATAAATATCACCAAGATTACGAACGAACTTGATCATTTCTTTTTGAACTTCATGCAGTTCGTTCATTTTAATTAAAAACTTGTAGGTACTTCTTAACAAAGAATCTAGGTGATAATCTTTACCAGCCTCATAATGCGCCACAAGATTAAGAATACGTGAGAAACACATGAGATCTTCTCTGCTCTTTAGTGTATGGGTATTTATGATTTTTTGACAATATTCTATACATTTTATATTATCTCCTGCTCCAAAATACAAACTAGCCATCTTATAATAAAACACCATTACATGATGCTCATCTATTTTATATTTTGGCGATTTTAAACCTTCCATCACCTCTTTAACAAGATCATCTCCGTCTTCAAAATGACCTATCATAAAGCGATAATTGAACTTATTTATCGAGATATATAAAAATAAGAGAGTATCTAAATTATCTCCTTTGGGAAAATCTGTGTTCTCCCTCAAGTTTGTTAATTTATCTAAGGCTTCTTTAAATTTTGACTCATGTTTTAAATAGAATAAAGACTCTAGTAAGTAGTGTATTCCTTTTAAATAAAAAACAGGGTTTTGTTTGATCATCAATGGGTACTCCTCAAAAAGACGCACGTAACGATCTGCGTATTTATAACAGGATAAAAAATCTTGTATTAAAAAGCTGTACCATAAATGTGCTTTATACAACCACAATCGCTCCCTAAAAGTGAGTGTTTCATAATTATATTGAGGCATCTGGCTCTCAAAATACTGCGTGACTTCATTCTTCTCTTCATCGCTTTTTACATAACCCGTTTTAAGCATAATGCTGTACAACTGTAGCGACAGGTTAGACAACTTACTTGCCAAAATATTTTGCTCGCTCAATTGCTTTGCCTCTTGGGCAAGCTCATCGGCACGGGTCGCAATACTTCTGGTGATGTATTGTGTTTCTATAACTTTTTCTAGCTCTACAATCTCATAGGCAACATTCTTTTCTTCATTTTCCATAGCCATACTTTTGGCTTTTTCCAGAATCTTAAGACTCTGTTTATAGAGCCCTTTTTGATAAAGAATGGTCGCAAAATCGAGTTGCTCACGTATTTGAACTCGTATATTCTGATGTGCAGGGGTCAATCTCAAGCTTATAAGAAGTTGTCTATATAAATGTGCTTTGAGATTAGAAAGCTGGGTTTTGGTTACAATTCCAGATTTTAAAATAGCCTCTTCACTGTACTTCTTTTCTTTATCCAGAAATTCAAAAAGTTGTAAGAATTTAGCATCGCTATTACCCCCTAAACGACCTACGTACAACTTAAATTGACGCTTCTCACTCTTAGAAAGTGACTTAATTAAAATAAATAACGAATCATTATGATCATTAAGCGTTGTAATGATTTTTCTCATAATAAATTGACTATCAATAATTTGATTCCAACTCAACACCCTTTAATGTCGTAGCTCTTTTTACAAAAGCACCCATTAAGGTTGAGCCAAGTTATACATTCGTATACAAATGAATGCTATGCAAAACGACAAAGTTCAAATTTTTGATACAACCTTAAGAGACGGTGAGCAGGTTCCAGGTTGTAAATTAGATAAAAAAGAGAAACTCACCATTGCCGAGCGTCTAGACACCTTAGGTGTAGATGTAATTGAAGCGGGATTTCCTGTTTCTTCTCCTGGCGATTTTAACTCTGTAGAAGAGATTTCAAAACTAGTAAAGAATGCTACAGTTTGCGGTCTTACAAGGGCTGTCGAAAATGATATCACCGTAGCTGCACAAGCATTAAAACACGCTGTGAGACCTAGAATTCACACCGGAATAGGCACCAGCGAGTCACATATGAAATACAAATTTAATGCAACTCCAGAGGAGATTATGGAGCGTGCTGTAAAGGCTACCGCTTACGCAAAAAATTTTGTAGATGATGTAGAGTTCTATGCCGAAGATGCAGGAAGAACAGACAATGCCTTCCTTGCCAAGGTTCTTGAAAAAGTAATCGCTGCAGGTGCTACTGTTCTTAATATTCCAGATACAACGGGGTATTGCCTACCGGAAGAATATGGCGCAAAAATGAAATACTTACGTGAGAACGTAAAAGGAATAGAAAACGTAATCCTGTCTTGTCACTGTCATAACGATCTTGGACTTGCCACTGCCAATAGTATTTCTGGAGTTATAAACGGAGCGCGCCAGATAGAATGTACCATAAATGGAATAGGTGAACGTGCTGGAAATACCTCGTTAGAAGAGGTCGTCATGATCTTAAAGCAGCACCCAACTCTTAATTTACATACAGATATAAACACACAACTCCTTTACGACACAAGCCGAATGGTAAGTGAAAAAATGGGGATGGTTGTACAACCTAATAAAGCCATCGTAGGCGCAAATGCATTTGCACATAGCTCAGGAATACACCAAGACGGGATGATAAAGAATAGAGATACCTATGAAATTATGAATCCTAAAGATGTTGGGGTAAATGAGACTTCTATTGTTTTGACCGCGCGAAGCGGTCGTGCGGCACTAGCGTACCGTTCTAAAAAAGTAGGGTACGAACTCACCAAGGTACAACTAGATGCTGCTTACGAGCAATTCCTTACGGTAGCAGATAGACAAAAGGAAGTAAAAGATGACGATATCCATATGATTATGGAGCGCATCCAGATGAGAGCTGGAGCGCTAGCCTAGTATTTTATTCATTAAAGATTAATAGTTCTCTCCCTCTGGGAGACCTGTCTCCGACGAGAGAGGCACGAGCGAGAGGAAGACACAAGGACAGAGAAGGATGGCAGGAAAAACACTTTTTGATAAAGTTTGGGACGCTCACGTAGTAGATACTATTGAGAATGGACCCCAAATTTTATATATAGACAAGCATCTAATACATGAGGTAACCAGTCCTCAGGCATTTAATGAACTGGAGCAACGAGAAATCCCAGTCGCTCGACCAGATCAGGTCGTGGCCACTGCAGATCACAACACACCCACACAAAACCAGCATTTACCTATTAAGGATGCGATGTCTCGCAACCAGCTCGAGCAACTCACAAAAAACTGTGATAAGCACGGTATAACCTTATATGGACTTGGCCATAAATACAATGGCATCGTACATGTGATGGCACCAGAACTGGGCATTACACAACCTGGTATGACTATGGTTTGCGGTGACAGCCACACCTCTACTCACGGTGCTTTTGGCACCATAGCTTTTGGGATTGGAACCAGCCAAGTGGGCCAAGTCTTCGCTAGCCAGAGTCTCCTACTTAATAAACCAAAAAGTTTACGTGTAAATGTAAAGGGCAAACTCGCGCCTAATGTATTACCCAAGGATGTGATCTTGTACATCATTTCAAAACTTGGCACCAATGCAGGAACTGGATATTTCTGTGAGTATGCTGGAAACGTCTTTGAAGAAATGAGTATGGAAGGGCGTATGACCGTTTGTAATATGAGTATTGAGATGGGTGCTCGTGGCGGTATGATTGCGCCAGACCAAACCACCTTTGACTACGTAGAGGGACGCAAATTTGCTCCTAAAGATGACGCTTTCGCGAAAGCGGTCTCCTACTGGAAAACACTTCCTACAGATGATGACGCGGTTTTTGATAAAGAATATCACCTCAACGCCGAAGATATTGGACCGATGCTTACCTATGGAACAAATCCAGGAATGGGTATTAAAATAAACGAGCACATTCCTGAAAAAGGAGATATGACTTTTGAAAAGGCGCTTGAGTACATGAACTTTAAAGAAGGTGCACAACTGCTTGACACGCCCATTAATTATGTCTTTATAGGCAGTTGTACAAACTCAAGAATAGAAGATTTTAGAATAGCCGCAAACTATGTGAAGGGCAAACAAAAAGCTCCCAACGTAAATGCGTGGCTTGTACCAGGGTCTCAACAAGTGGCAAAGCAACTAGAAGATGAAGGACTTAAAGAAGTATTTGAAGCCGCTGGATTTGTCCTAAGACAACCTGGATGTTCTGCCTGCCTTGCCATGAATGACGATAAAATTCCTGCTGGAGAATACTGTGTATCCACCTCAAACAGAAATTTTGAAGGTAGACAAGGGCAAGGAGCACGAACCATTCTCGCCTCTCCCCTAGTGGCCGCGGCTACCGCCATAGAGGGAAAAATTGTAGACATCACAAAAGAAGTTTTAATCTAAATGGAAAAGTTTACAAAACTAACGACTACTGCCGTACCGCTGCCTATAGAAAATATAGACACAGATCAGATCATACCTGCCCGCTTTTTGAAGGCAACAGATAAAAAAGGATTTGGTGATAATGTTTTTAGAGACTGGCGCTATAATAAAGGTGGAGACCTAGACCCTAGTTTCCCACTTAATCAGAAGCAGTATCAAGGAGCGCAAGTTCTTGTTGCGGGTGATAATTTTGGGTGTGGTTCTAGTCGTGAGCACGCGGCCTGGGCGATCGTAGGCTATGGTTTCAAAGTAGTAATATCCAGTTTTTTTGCAGATATTTTTAAAGGCAATGCTTTAAATAATGGTTTACTTCCTATTCAAGTGTCACCAGAATACTTGAGTCAATTAACGGCTGGCATTCAAGAAAATCCAGAATTACCAATTACTATTGATTTAGAAAATCAGGTGATTGAGATGGCTGAAGTTTATACTGAGCCTAGCCGAAGTACGAAAGCGGAATTCGACTTAGATCCTTATAAAAAGGTCTGTATGATTAATGGATATGATGACATTGACTTTTTATTGAGTAAAAAGGAAGCTATTGAAACCTTTGAAAAGGAACGAATGGTGTTTTGATTTAAACTTGACATTAGAGAATAGAGAATAATCATTAAGATGAGCGGGATGAGATTTCCGACTTCGTAATTCAAAATACTTCCGCGTAGGCGGAAGACTTGTAAACATAGTAACCATCGTGGGGAACGGAATGAGATTTCCGCCTTCGCGGAAATTAATTATATGAACTACAACATAGCAATCATACCAGGTGACGGTATCGGGCCAGAAGTAACGGCTCAGGCAAAAAAGGCATTGGACGCCGTGGCAGATGAGTTTGGCCATACTTTTACCTACACCCAAGCACTTATGGGGGCTTGTGCTATAGATGCTACGGGCAATCCATTACCGGAAGAAACGATAGATATTTGCGAGGCGTCGGACGCGATTCTTTTTGGTGCTATCGGGCATCCTAAATATGACAATGATCCAAGTGCAAAAGTACGCCCAGAACAAGGTCTCTTGAGACTTCGTAAAAGTCTAGGACTCTTTTGTAATGTGCGTCCCGTAAAAGCGTATGAGCAATTAATCGAAAATTCTCCGCTTAAGCGAGAGATTATTTCTGGAGCAGATATGTCTATCTATCGCGAGCTCACCGGTGGTATTTACTTTGGCGAGAAAAATCTAAGTGACGATGGGCAGATAGCCTCAGATGGTTGCTCCTACTCTGTAGAAGAAATTTCTAGAATTGCACATCTCGCATTTAAGGAAGCACAAAATAGGCGTAAAAAAGTCACGCTTGTTGACAAAGCCAATGTCCTTGAAACATCTAGACTCTGGCGTAAAACAGTAACAGCAATTGGCAAAGAATATCCAGAGGTAGCACTCGACTTCTTATTTGTAGACAACGCAGCAATGCAAATGATTTTAAACCCTACGCAGTTTGATGTGATCTTAACAGAAAATCTTTTTGGAGATATTATTTCTGACGAGGCAAGCGTCATAGGAGGATCCATAGGTTTATTAGCCTCTGCTTCGGTTGGAAAAGAAAATGCCTTGTTTGAGCCTATTCACGGAAGTTTTCCACAAGCGACAGGGAAGGATATTGCAAACCCACTAGCAAGTATTTTAAGTGCGGCGATGTTATTACGCCATTTAAATTTACACAAAGAAGCAGATAAGGTAGAAGAAGCTGTAGAAAAATCTCTAGAACTAGGGTTTAGCACTGCAGATATCAACCCAGAAAATCCTTTTGGCACTTCAAAAGTGGGCGATTTTATTGCAGATTATATCTTAAATCCGGAAGATACCAATCGTAACTTCAATAACATATTTGCAGGACAGAGTACGATTATTTAAAAGACGAAAAACCAATTCAAGATTGTAAGTTATCGATTTAGTTTTTCTATTTTTTATTCTACAAATGCCCTCTCAAATTTCTCTCGTATCTGGTCCAACCCAAGATTATGAATACTACCTAGATGTGAGTGCTGCTTGGTATTACCAGCCTTAAAGCTTCCAGTCTCTACCTGTTTGCCTATTTGCTTATAGGCCTCTCTAAAAGGAATTCCTGCCGTCACAAGATCCGAAATGGCATCTACCGTAAAAAGATATTGGTACTTCTCTTCTGATAGATCTACTTCCTTAATCGCTACCTGAGCAATGGCAAAATTAAATATATCGAGTACAACCTTAACGTCTTCTACAGCCTTGATAGCATTTTCTTTAAGTAATTGAAAATCTCTGTGATACCCACTAGGTAGATTATTGGTAAGGAGCACCATTTCCTGAGGTATCGCTTGTAACTGGTTGCACGTACCTCTTAACAACTCAAAAACATCCGGATTTTTTTTGTGGGGCATAATACTACTTCCTGTGGTAAGAGCATCTGGGAATCCAATAAAATTAAAATTCTGTGAGCAATACAAGCAGATATCCATCGCAAAACGGCTCAAGGTATTCGCAACATTTGCAATGGCTTGCGTCACGGTACGTTCTGACTTACCACGAGATAATTGTGCGGCCACTACATTGTACTTGAGGGTTGCAAAATCTAAGCTTTGTGTGGTGGCCTCACGATCTAAAGGAAAACTAGAACCATAACCGGCACCACTTCCCAAAGGATTCTGATCTACCACTTTTTGGACTGCATTAAGTAGATAGAGATCGTCAATCAAGACCTCTGCATAGGCAGAAAACCACAACCCAAAAGAAGAAGGCATTGCCACTTGGAAATGGGTATAGCCTGGCAAGAGCTTGTCTTTATGTGTTTCGGCCAAGTCGAGCAAGGTGTCAAAGAGTGTTTTGACACCTAATTTTATTTCGGCCAATTCTGCCTTAAAATACAACTGTAAAGCCACCAGCACTTGATCGTTACGGGATCTTCCTGTATGTATTTTCTTGCCGGTATCACCCAAAGCTTTAATAAGGTCTGCCTCTATTTTAGAGTGCACATCTTCATAATCCTGTTCAATTACAAATTGCCCGTTTTGTTCTAGGGCAATCATTTTATCCAATTCTTTACAAAGCGCCTCACTCTCTTCTATAGTGAGTAAGCCTACACGCGCCAGCATTTGGGCGTGAGCCTTGCTCGCCAGTAAATCATACTTAGCGATATGGATATCTATCTCACGATCATTACCCACGGTAAAGGCTTCTATTTTTTGGTCTGTTGGTATTCCTTTTTCCCAGAGTTTCATAAATTCATGTCATTTTCTTTTACTAAAAACTTTTCCAAAATCTCAATATACAGTGCGATCCCTTCTTCTATCTCCTTTACAAACACAAACTCATCTGCCATATGTGAGCGCGTACTGTCCCCTATTCCTAATTTTAGCGAGGGACAAGATAGGCAAGCTTGGTCTGATAAGGTAGGTGAACCATAGGTCGTTCTTCCTAAAATGACACCAGCTTGTACCAGCTTATGATTAGGATCGATACGCGAACTATTTAAACGTAGTGACCTTGCTTTAATAGCTGTCACTGGTGCGTTGTGCTCGATATAGTTAGCAATTTCTTGATTGCTATAATGCTCGTTTACTCTTACATCTATTACCAGATCTACCTTAGCAGGCACAACGTTATGCTGACTTCCTGCCTTAATTTGCGTGACGGTTACTTTGGTCTCGCCTAATGTTTCTGACACTTTATCAAACTTCAGATTCTGAAACCATTGCAAGGTCTCAATACAATTATAGATAGCCATATTGTCTTTAATATGTGCTGCGTGACCAGCTGTTCCCGTAACCTGGGCATCAAAAACCACCAGACCCTTTTCGGCTATGGCGAGCTGCATTAAAGTGGGTTCGCCCACAATGGCAACATCTATTCCTGGCAAATGCTCCAGCATACTATTAAGACCGTTCGGACCGCTACTCTCTTCTTCGGCAGAAGCGACTATGACGATATTATGCGATAGATCGTCTCGTTCATAAAAATGAACAAAAGCTGTGAGTAATCCCACCAAGCTTGCGCCAGCATCATTACTACCTAAACCATATAACTTCCCATCTTTAATTGTAGCCTCATAAGGATTTCGGGTATACCCTTTATTGGGTTTTACCGTATCGTGATGACTATTGAGCAACAAAGTAGGCTTCTGAGTATCAAAGTGCTTATTTCTAGCGTAGAGATTGTTCTGCTTTCGCGAAAGCAGAATACCTTTCTCCTTCATCCAATCCTCAATAAGTTGAGCGGTCCCGTCTTCTTCTCCCGAAAAACTTTGGGTTCTAATGAGCGCTTGCAGAAGCGCAATGGCATCTTCTGTATATTTTGTTATAGACATAAAGTGGTGTGTTTTAAGGTGCTATCTCCAAGTATGGCAACATCTCCTAAATGTACACTAAACACCCCATTATCGAGCGCCTCAAACGCGGTATCTAGCTTAGGAATCATTCCGTCTACAATTTTATGGTCTTGTTTCATTCGTAGGTATTGTTCTTCATCCAATCGCTGCACGAGTGACTCTGGATGATTTACGTTTTCTAAGACACCTGCTTTTGTAAAACAATAAAACAGCTGCGTATTGTACACGCTGCTCATCGCCATAGCGATGCGTGAGGCTAAGGTATCTGCATTGGTATTGAGTAACTGCCCTTTTCCATCGTGAGTAATCGCGCAACAAACAGGTGTCATACCACTTACCAGCAGCTCCTGAAAAACGCTTACTTGCACGGTATCTATATCGCCTACAAAACCATAATCTATTTCTACAACCTCTCTTTTATGCGCCCGTACAGCATCTCCATCTGCTCCAGAAAGTCCAATTGCCTGAACGCCTAAGGCTTGTAAACCAGCCACAAGTGTTTTGTTAAGCAAACCGGCGTACACCATCGTCACCACCTCTAGTGTGGGCGCATCCGTAATACGTCTGCCCTCAATTTTTTTAGGTTCTATACCCAAGGCTTTTTGCAAAGTAGAGGCTTTGTTACCGCCGCCGTGAATGATAATTTTAGGGCCAGAAATTTGCTTAATATTCTCATAAAAAGACTGTAGCAAGTTGGGATTATCTACAATATCACCTCCTATTTTTATGACGCTTACGAGTTGTTTAGTTCCCATTTTCTAAGAGTTTTTTGAGCACCCATTGGGCAGCCCACGTTCTATTGCCTGCTTGTTGTATAACTGCACTAGCATCACTATCCAACACATCGCCTGCTATTACGACATTGCGTCTTACAGGCAGGCAGTGCATCACCTTAGCTTGGTTGGTAAATTGTAATTTTTCTGGTGTGATTGTCCAAGACGGGTCTTGTGACAAGACTTGCCCATAGCTAGAATAACTACTCCAGTTTTTGATGTAAACGATGTCCGCTTTCGCGAAAGCGGTATCTTGATCCTTCACTACGTTGCTACCTTTGGTAATTTTTGGGTCCAAATCATATCCTTCGGGATGCGTGATGGTAAGACTAACAGCCGACTGTAGCATTGTTTTTACAAAAGAATTTGCCACCGCATGGGGTAAGGCTTTGGGATGCGGCGCCCAGCTCAAAACCACATTGGGTTTACGGCCTTCTTGTCTGCATTTTTGGGTGAGTTCGTGTATAGTTATGGCATCGGTAAAGCCTTGCAACGGGTGAGCGGTGCTGCTCTCGAGATTGACAATAGGCACACTAGCGTACTTGGCAAATGCCGACAACACGATTTCTGCCTCGTCCTTTTGCTTGTCGAGTAATCCCGGAAATGCGCGAACCGCGAGTATATCACAATATTGAGAAAGTACTTGTGCCGCTTCTCGTATATGCTCTGCTTTCGTGCCGTCCATTACCACGCCGTCTTCAAATTCTAATTGCCAAGAATCACTGTTTACATTGAGTGTCATTACTTCCATTCCCAGATTTTTGGCTGCCTTTTCGGTGCTTAAGCGGGTGCGCAGACTGGAATTAAAAAATAATAGCCCGAGGGTTTTTCCGTTTCCTATTTTAGCGAAAGCCAATGGATCTTTCTTCAAATTCAACGCCTCTTTTATGGCGAGATCTAGATCTGGAATATCTGTAATGGCGAGATAGTTTTTCATAATTCTTGATCTAAGGCATCAAACAATAGATTGATGTGTTTTTCTGTAATGGTTAATGGTGGTAGAATTCTCAAGACGTTTTTATTCTTTGCGCCTCCTGTAAAAATGTGATGTTCGTATATGAGACGTTTGCGTAGGTCACTTACGGGTGTTTCTAAATCTAGGCCTAGCATCAAGCCTCTGCCTTTAATTGTATGCTCAAACTTGCTTTGAGCAGCACGTGTTCTAAAATAGGTTTCCAGCCTTTTTGCTTGTGCTAGCAGGTCTTCCTTTTGGAGTACATCTAGTACCGCAAGTACGGCTGCGCAGGCGAGATGATTCCCACCAAAGGTGGTGCCCAGCATACCGTGCTTTGCTTGGATAGAAGGATGCACCAGAATACCACCTACAGGAAAGCCATTGCCCATTCCTTTTGCGATGGTAATAATGTCTGGTACTATGTTATAGGCCTGAAAGGCAAAGAAATCTCCGGTCCTACCAAAGCCCGACTGCACCTCATCTGCCACAAACTTGACCTTGTATTTTTTACAGAGCTCATAGGCGCCTTCATAAAAGTGAGCTGGCGCTATATCCAGACCACCTACACCTTGAATACACTCTACAATAACCGCACAGCAATCTCCTTGAGACAAGGTCTTCTCTAAACCGTCTAAGTCGCCTAGTTCTAAAATCTCCGTATGGTGCTGAGCATTTAAAGGAGCTACAATAGCCGTATTATCTGTAGCCGCTACTGCTGCAGAGGTACGGCCGTGAAACCCATTTTTAAAAGAAACAACCTTTGCCTTTCCTGTGTCAAAAGATGCGAGTTTGAGGGCATTTTCATTAGCCTCTGCTCCCGAGTTACACAAAAACAGCGCGTACTCTTCGCAGTGAGATGCCTCACCCAGTTTCTGTGCCAATTGCTGTTGTAATGGATTTTGCACCGCATTAGAGTAAAAGCCTATGGCATCTATCTGTTTCTTTAATGCCTGAACATAATCTGGATGCCCGTGACCTATAGAAATCACCGCATGACCTCCATATAGATCTAAGTATTGGGTGCCTTGTGCATCATATACATAGCAGCCGCTCGCTTTTACGGGAGTTACCTCATATAAGGGATATACATCAAATAACTTCATAATATATTACGCTTTTCTATGGTATTAATTTTATGATAACTCGCCACAATTCCCTTTATAAGAGAAGAGCTCAGACCAGCATGTTCCATCTCATTTAAGCCTTCTATGGTACAGCCCTTAGGAGTTGTTACTTTGTCTATTTCTGCCTCGGGATGATTGCCCGATTTTATAACGAGACTCGCAGCACCAAGACAGGTTTGCATTGCCAGCTGTTGGGCCTCAGCCGCATCAAAGCCTAGTTGAATAGCTCCTTGTGTGGTAGCGCGTATTAAACGCATCCAGAAGGCTATACCACTCGCACAGATAACCGTTGCGGCTTGCATTTGTGCTTCTGGAATAATGAGAGAAGTACCCAGCTTATTAAAAATAGCCTCGGCAATGGCAATGCGCTTAGATCCAGTAACATTACTGCATAAGCACGTCATACTCTCACCTACCGCAATGGCCGTATTCGGCATGGCTCGTATAATAAACTGATGGTCTCCTACCACGGCAGCAATTTGAGGCACTTTGTAACCCGTGATGGTAGATATAAGGATATGCTTTTCTGTAAGCAAATCTTTAATATCTTCTAATATGGCTGTGAAATGACCTGGCTGCACGGCAAAAATGAGGATGTCGCTATGCATGACAGCTTCCCTATTATCACTTGTAATGGTTACCTCTTTATGTTCTTGGTACTTTTCAAGACTTGAGGTATCCCTTTTGGTGAGATACAAACTCGTGATGGCATTGTTTATTAAAAGGCCCTTGGCAATGGCAAGGCCTAAATTTCCGGTTCCTATTATGGCTATTTTCATTGAAAAATTCATTTTTCATTCCCGTGAAGACGGGAATCGTATTATTGTATTAACACATTAATTAGGCTGTCGCTTCGACAAGCTCAGCATGACATTTTGTTAAAAATAATTTGCTTTTAACTGCAATCCTGTGCTTTGTTCCCACCCAAACATTAGGTTCATGTTCTCTACTGCTTGTCCGCTTGCTCCCTTTAAGAGGTTATCAAGTACGCTTGTAATAAGGAGTTGATCACCGTGCCTTTCTAACTGGAGGAAGCAGTAGTTGGTATTGACTACCTGCTTGAGGTGTAGTGGGGTTTTTAGCGCTTTCGCGAAAAAACTATCCGCATAATACTCTTCAAACAATTCTTGTGCTTCTTCTAGGCTCCCATCATATGTGGTATACACTGTCGCAAAAATCCCTCTGGAAAAATTACCCCGTTGTGGGATAAAATGAATGTCGATTGCAAAATCGGGCTGCAACTGAACAAGAGATTCTTTAATCTCCTCTAGATGCTGATGATTAAAAGCTTTATAATGGGAGAAATTATTATCCCGCCATCCAAAATGTGAGGTAGCAGATGGCTTGGTACCCGCACCCGTTGCACCCGTTACCGCATTAACGTGTACTGCGTTTGTTAACTTTCCTGCTTGTGCTAGTGGCAACAAAGCCAATTGTATGGCTGTGGCAAAGCAACCAGGATTTGCGATATACTGTGCCTTTATAATGGCTTCTTTGTTAAGCTCAGGCAATCCATACACAAAATCTTTTCCTTGAAAATATGCATCCTCCTGCAATCTGAATTCATTGCTCAAGTCAATAATTTTTGTTGCCTCAGAAAAAGCATATTGTTCCAAAATTCTACCTGAATTACCGTGACCTAAACATAAAAACACCAGATCTACATCAAGCTGTACTTGATCTGTAAATTGCATATCAACATAAGCCAAATCCTGATGCACAGCTCCTATTGCATTTCCCGCATTACTGGTACTATATACAAAGGCAATTGCAACTTTAGGATGATGTATTAAAATCCGTATCAATTCTCCAGCCGTATATCCGGCTCCACCTATAATTCCTATTTTTTTCATAGAATATGTATTTTTCATTCCCGCGAATGCGGGAATCTTGTTTATAGTTTATCTAGGGTGAATAAGCCCTCTCTGTCCTGGGGACCTCCCTACCTGCCGGCAGGCAAGTCTCCCAGAGGGAGAGAATAGTAGTCTGTTATATTTTATTCTTGCTTGGGTAATCTCGATACAATTCTCCTATCGTCGAATCACTCGATCACCTTTGTTATGAGCTGTTAGATCGTACCTCGTCTTTCGTATCTCGTCTTTCGTACCTCGTACCTCGTACCTCGTCTTTCGTACTTCGTATCTCTTCATTCGTATTTCGTATTTCGTAATTCCAACCTCGTCATTCGTACCTCGTACCTCGTCATTCGTACTTCGTCGTTCGTACCTCGTACCTCGTAATTCCAACCTCGTACTTCGTCATTCGTACCTCGTACTTCTTACTTCGTCGTTCGTACTTTGTACCTCGTACCTCGTACCTCTAATCTCCAACCGCTTGTATAATCTTCCCTTGATTACTCAAAATCTTAATAAAGCCTTTTGCTTCGGCGGCGGTCCAGCCCTGGTTTTCTTCTCCGTAACTGGCGACTTTAGATTGCATTAAATCATAATCTGATGTGATGCCTACCACCTCAAATCTGTAGGGATGCAACTTCACTTCTACAATGCCTGTAGCCTGCTGTTGCGAACTTTCTAAAAAGGCCTCAAAATCTCTCATTACGGGTTCTAGGTACAGCCCTTCGTGCAAATGCGTGCCGTACCATAAAGCAATATTTTCTTTGTGCTGTAATTGCCATTTAGACAGCGTATGCTTTTCTAAGGTTCTATGAGCTTCCAGAATAACGAGCGGCGCCGCGGCTTCAAAACCTACTCTTCCTTTAATGCCTATAATGGTATCTCCTACGTGCATTCCTCTTCCTATCGCATAGGTGCTAGCCAGAGCCTGCAATTGCTCTATTACTTGCACAGGAATTCCTTCGGTGCCATTAAGAGAGGTAGGCTCTCCTTTAGTAAAGCCTATGGTCACCGTTTCTGTGCCTTGCTGTTGCAACTGACTAGGATAAGCGTCTTCGGGCAAGGTGAGATGTGAGGTTAACGTTTGCGCGCCACCCACACTAGATCCCCATAATCCTTGATTGATAGAATACTGGGCTTTTTTCCAAGACCAATCTATGCCGTGACTTTGTAAGTACTCGATCTCTTGCTTACGCGAAAGCCCTTCATCACGAATAGGTGTAATAATCTCCAACTCTGGCACCAAAGTTTGAAAGGTCATATCAAATCGTACTTGATCGTTTCCTGCACCCGTACTGCCGTGTGCAATCGCATCTGCCTGTTTAGATTGGGCAAATTTTGCAATCTCTATGGCTTGAACGATACGCTCTGCACTTACAGATAGCGGGTAGCTATTATTCTTAAGCACATTGCCAAAAATGAGGTACTTCACTACGGTGTCATAAAACGTGGTTATGGCGTCTATATTCGTGTAGCTACTGGCACCTAGCGCGAGGGCTTTTTCTTTGTTTTGTGCGATTTCTTCTGGAGAGAAACCACCTGTATTGACACTTACCGCATGCACCTCGTAACCCAGTGCTGCTGTGAAGTATTTTACACAATAGCTAGTATCAAGGCCGCCAGAATAAGCTAGTATTACTTTTTTCATTGAAAAATATATTTTTCATTCCCGCGAAGGCGGGAATCTTATTTAATTCTACTTCGTCTTTTTTAAAAACAATCGTTCTTTAATTCGTTTTAATCTTTTAAAAACAGGAGCCTTTACCTTGGCTTTAGGGGTTGTGGACTTCTCTTTCGCAGGATCGTATAGCATACCCGTACACAGGCACATCTTTTGCTCTGTTCTTGTCAGTACATCAAAGTTCTTGCAGGTTTGGCATCCTTTCCAGAAGCTTTGATCTGTAGTAAGTTCAGAAAAGGTGACAGGCTTATAACCCAATTCGCTGTTGATTTTCATAACGGCCAGACCAGTTGTAATGCCAAAGATTTTTGCATCGGGATAGCGCTTTCGCGAAAGCGTAAAAACCTCCTTTTTAATCTTCTTAGCAAGACCTTGCCCTCTAAAAGCAGGTGCTACGATAAGTCCAGAATTGGCAACAAATTTGCCGTGACCCCAAGATTCTATATAACAAAAACCAGCAAAGGTCTCTCCGTCTAAAGCGATTACGGCATTGCCACTTTCCATTTTAGAAATGATATATTCTGGCGTACGACGGGCGATACCCGTTCCTCTTACTTTAGAAGAGTCTGCGATGGTATCACAAATAATTTGAGCATAGCTACTATGCGCAAGTGAGGCTACGAATAACTGCATAGCATACACGATTTAAATAATTGAATGTTTTGTTGAATTGCTGCCTTGCGGCTGTTCTTTGCGAACTGGGATAGGACTCACCTACCATCCCTCAATAGAAGTACACCCTTAAGGGCGACGGCGAAAGCGGCGTACGGGTACGGGAATAAATTGCACAACAGGACGAGCGGAAAAGTGTTCCGATAGTCTGATGAATATATGTGCAATCAGTGCTCTCATTGTGTATGTAAAGGTATCAACTTATTTGAGATAGCAATGCGCTCTTTAAAAAAAAAGAGGAAATAGATTTCACTTTTACGAGATCGTAATTTTTATACCAGAGAAATTGAGATATTCATAATTTAATTGCCATTGTGAACCGCCCATATTTATGAAAATCTTCACAAACAAGCCTGTAAGATTTTTGAAATTTGCAAGACTCAAAAGAAATACACTAACCACTACTCCGCGTTAAGGAGTATAAATCTACAACTATGAAATACCTAACAAGAGTTCTTGCTGTTCTAACCCTATTCTTCCTACTATCGTGTAATGAACAAACAGGACCAACGCAACCAGAAACCGCAGTATCTTCTCATAATGATACACTCGCTCGCGTTCCTGATGCTTGGATAAAAGACCGTGTAGCTAGTGCAAAAGAACGCTTGAACCAAAGCGAAGCGGGCAAAATTGTCTGGCAAGCGATGGAAGCGCACGGCGGTTTGCAACGTCATTTTGAAAATGGGCCGTTGTCTTTTCAGTTTGACTATGTTCCTTTAGATGGCAGTACCCGTCGTAATACCTATCAAACCATTGATACGTGGAGCAACAAAGCAAGACATCAAAATGTAGATGATCGTACGCAGGAGTTTGGATGGACAGGAGAAAAAGCGTGGAAAAAAGTAAAAGACTCCACAGCCTTTGCTTTTGATATGCGTTTTTGGGCCTTAACGCCTTACTACTTTTTAGGGCAGCCTTTTATTTTAGACGGTGAAGGTGTCAATCTGGAGAAACTAGAAGACAAAACCCACAAAGGCACAGCTTATCACGCTATAAAGGTAACTTTTGATGCAGGCACTGGCGATGCGCCAGATGATTACTATGTGCTATATTTTGGAAAAGATACCCACAAACTTGCCGTCATACGGTACATTGTGTCCTATCCTCAATACTTCCCAAAAGGAAAACACCTACCTGAAAAATTGATGGAACTTCAAGGGACTACGATTGTCGATGGGGTTGAGTTTGCCACTGGCTATCACACACACTGGCTTACTGAAGATGAAAAAGCGGGCGAGCATATTACCACTATTACCGTGAGTGATATCAAATATGTAGGTGAAACCGAAAAAAATTATTTTGAGATGCCAAAAGGTGCTACCGTTATCGAGTAAAATTGATCTTACACATAAAGGCGCGTCTCAATCATACGAGATGCGCTCTCGTATACCACCACCTGCACGATGGATAATCACATCTGCCTTGCGTTTTCTCGCAATGGCCTTGGCTTTGTTTATCGCTGTGCTTTGCTTACGGTGTTTGGAGGTAATGCGTTTGTTGCCTTCACGGCGTACAGCCCAATCGCCTTCATAAGGTACCACGTGCTGATGCCAGGTGCGTTTTCTATTGGATTTACGCGTACTTTCATACACGTCTTCTACAAACGCTAGAATGGATCTTAGTATGGATTTCAGACTGCTCATTAGCTGCGAAAGATAGTATTTATGGGATAATTATTAAGGAGAAATGCTGTATTTTAGAGACATAATTCTTCGGTTATGCGCTTTCTGCTACTCACTTTACTCACCATCTTATTTGCCAGTTGCACCTCTTCTGATACGCCTGCAACCCTAGCTACCTTATTACAAGACAGCCCGTCTATTCCCGGAAAAACAGCCTATCTCGCCTCACCTATGGTGACAGCTGGAGACCGCGTGTATATGGTAGGACATCAAGATGGGAGTTTCCCAGAATTAGGCTGGCATATAAAAGGAGAAATGGGCGGGATTTGGAATCATCCTATTAAGTTGATGGATGGGTTTGAGGTTGGCATACTTAAAGATGGTGGTGCTTGGGGATTAAATCAGGCTCATACGTTTACGAATTATCCATTTGCGAATAAACACCAATATTCAATAAAGGAAGTAAATCTCGATATCACAAGATGGCAATTTGTACCCGATAAAAAGGAAGGTCTATTTATTCAATTTGAATTAGAAAATAAATTATCAGAAACAAATCAGTTTGAACTCGCCTTTATTGGCATTCCAGATCTTCGTCCTACTTGGTTGGGTGAAGAAGCGGGTATGAAAAATGCTCAAGACGAGATTTATTATAAGAAAGATACAAAGGCTTTTGTCTGCAAGGATAAGAATAACTCTTGGTATGCACTATTCGGTTCAGATAAAAAACCAAACAATCAATTAGACTATCTTTTAGATAATGCCGCCACAGGAGAGCTCACTTACACCATCAGTCTAGAGGCAAATTCATCTACCACAATTAATTTTGTAGTGGCAGGCAGCTATACCAGTCTGGAAGAGGCACAGACTACGTATAGGGAGGTTCATGGGGAGTATTACGCTTTCGCGAAAGCAAAAAAAGAACGCTACGCTGCTCTTACCCAAAAAACCAAACTCACCATACCTGACAAAGACATCCAGCAAGCCTTTGAATGGTTAAAATACAGCAGCGACTGGCTCATACGGGACGTGCCTGAAATAGGACGTGGCGTCACGGCAGGAATTCCGGACTATCCGTGGTGGTTTGGGGTAGATAGTGAGTATGCCCTTAAAGGATATATGGCGATAGGCCAGCAAGAAGCCGTGTATAGCACGATTGCGCTTCTGGACTCTGTCTCTAATGCCTTAAATGGCAATGGGCGCATCATACACGAGATAAGTACCAACGGTAAGGTGTTTAATCCTGGTAATATTAATGAAACGCCGCAGTTTGCGAGTTTAATATGGGATATCTTTCGCTGGAACGGCGACCGCGACTTTTTAGAACGCTACTTCCCAGCCATTGAGAAAGGATTAGACTGGCTCTTAACCGAACGTGATGCCAATGGCAATGGATTTCCTGATGGTTTTGGGATGATGGAAATACACGGTCTAGATAGCAAGATGATAGATGTCGCGGTCTATACCCAAGCCGCCTTAGATGATGCCTCTAAAATGGCAAAAATAGTAGGCAAAGAGGCACTTGCTACTAGCTATGTGCAAAAAGCGCAGTGGCTAAAGGAAAAAATAAACGAAGACTTCTGGAGTGAAGCATTTGAATCCTATGCAGATTTTATAGGCACAGATGCCCAAGCCTTGCACCTTATAGACGAGGCCATTGTACGAGCCGATACCCTACACAAACCTTGGGCCGTCACCGAACTAAAAGCCACACGCGACCGTATTAAAGCCAATCCTTCTTCTGAACCGAGACCGTTTGTCCTGCATCACAATTGGGTGGTGAATACCCCTATGGAAATGGGCATTGCAGATCCTAATAAAGCCAAAAAAGCCCTGAAAACAGCCGAACGTTTTGTCAACCCTTTTGGGGTATTTGTCACGGGTATTGACCGTGACGAAAGTGCGGGTAGCGATGATGGCTCTTTTAAAGGGAGTAAACAATTTTCATATACAGGAGCGGTGATGACCTTACCTACAAGTGTGCAAGTAATTGCCGAAAATAACTATGGCAATCCTGACCAAGCTCTTAATTATATCCAGCGTATGACGCGCAGCTTCTCTTATGCACTACCTGGCAGTATGTATGAGGTGTCTCCAGACTACGGAATGATAACCCAAGCTTGGACTATTTATGGCTATGCCGTTCCAATAGTCGAGCAATTTTTTGGCATACAACCTGACGGCGCCAACAAAACCATATACATTAACCCACAAATGCCCAGCAGTTGGGATAAGGCAAGTATAGAACATGTAAAAATTGGAGATACCGAAATTTCCGTATTTTATGACGTCAACCAGCCTTCCAACAATACACCCAAAGTCGTAAAGCATAGTGGGAGTTGGCGAGTGATCATAGGCGATGCCTCTTTTGGACGCATTGTAGAATAATAACCACACAAAAAATCAATTATATGAAAATCGTATTTGCCCTTTTAGTAGCCGTGTTGCTTTTAATTTCTTGCAAAAAACAAGAAGAAACCGCTCGTAAAGCCGTAAGCGCCTCTGCCACTGTAGAAATACAAAAAACTCCTACCGCTACCCTACTTCACGAAGTCTTAGAGTTACCCGCTTGTGAGAGTGCTGTGTATGATGCGACTCACAACCGTATTTATGCCTCTATGATAGGCGCTCGCGAGCCTGGTGATGGCGGTGTGGCTACCGTAAGTATGGATGGCAAGATGTTAAACAAAACCTTTATCGCAGGACTCAATGATCCTAAAGGGATTGCGATTACCAAAGACCGCCTTTATGTGTCTGATGTGACCGAACTGGTAGAAGCAGATCGCACCACAGGCAAAATCATTAAAAAACACACCGCAGACGGTATTGCTTTTCTCAACGATGTGGCCATTGGACCTAACGGTACCGTGTATGTCTCAGACACGCGTACCTCAGAGATTTATGCACTGGATGCAACAGGTACTTTTAGCCTTTGGCTGGCAGATGCTGGATTGGACAATCCTAACGGATTGCTCGTACAAGGCAATACCATGTATGTGGCCTCTTGGGGAAGCGATCCTGCGGGTGGCCGCGTGTCTCAAATAGAGATGAGTACCAAAAAAATAAGCGTGGTCACTCCTGAGATTGTAGGCAATTTAGATGGCATACGCCCCTATGACCACAATCGACTCATTATCTCAGACTGGCAAAGCGGTAACATCCATCTGATGGGAATGGATGGCAGCTTAGAAAAACTCCTACAAGTAGGACAAAGTGTGGGCGATATTGCCTATCTCCCTGAAAAAAACATCTTATTGCTCCCTATGAATAAGCAGGCGCGCTTGTTGATATATGAGGTGAAGTAATACCCAACTGCCTCAACAATAGTGGTTCATGTAAAAAGGGGAAAGACCATATTACAAACCTTTGGATAAACATATTTTTTTACATCCTAGAGATTATGTATAAATAATATTGTTTAAAATTTAAAATATTACTATATTTGCATCATAGTAATTATGTAATTAAGTGTATGCAAAGTAAAGTAGTGGCTTTAAAATCAATTTTAAGCTATAAAGGACTATCTTCTGGGTACTCCTTTAGAGGTAAAATTCAGCATATTCATAATGGAGGTGTTCGTGTGATACAACTCAAAGATTTTGAAAATGACTATACCGTAATTGGGCAAGACTGCACTCTTGTGGAGCGTGAAAAAATAAAAGATAAATACTTTCTTGAAACTGGTGATGTCTTATTTATAGCAAAAGGAACTAACAATTTTTCACTGGTTTTTAAAGAAATTGATAACACTCCTACAATAGCTTCCTCTGCTCTGTTTGTCCTTAAAGTTGACACCAGAATAGCCAATCCTTTTTATGTGGCCTGGTACCTCAACCAAACGGAGGTACAGAATTATTTCAAATCTAACGAGACAGGAACCTACACTAAAAGTATTAGCAAACCTATTTTAGAAGAAGCTCCTATTACTTTGCCATCACTAGAAATACAATATAAAATAGCTCAATTAGCAAGCTTACACAATATAGAGCTGGCGCTAAATCATAAAATCATTGCCTTAAAAAATAAATTAACCACAACTCAATTACTAAACGTACTATAAAATGTCAGAACAAATACGACCTACACAAGAACAAATCAACGCAGCCTTATGGAATGCTTGCGACACTTTTAGAGGTGCTTTTGATTCATCAGAGTATAAAAACTACATTTTGGTTTTTATGTTTATTAAATACCTCAGTGATGTGTGGAAAGACCACTATAACGAACTTAAAGTGCGTTACGGTGATGATGAAGAGCTCATACAGCGCAAGTTAAAAAGAGAGCGTTTTGTGTTGCCGTCCAACTGTTCTTTTGATTACATCTACGAGCACAGAAACGATACAGACATAGGTGAAAAAATCGACACCATCTTTGCAAAAATTGAGGAGGCAAATATTGAAAAACTAGATGGTGTTTTTAGAAACATCAGTTTCAACTCTGACAAGCTAGGGCAAACCAAAGACCGTAACCGTCGTTTAAAAAACTTAATTAATGATTTTGCTAAGCCAGAATTAGACTTTCGTCCTTCCTTATGGGATGGAAAACAAGACATTCTGGGCGAAGCTTATATGTATCTGCTAGAGAAGTTTGCTTCGGGTGCAGGGAAAAAAGGCGGTGAATTCTTTACGCCTAAGGAAGTGTCTAGCCTGTTAGCAAAACTGGTAGCTCCACAAGAAGGAAATCGCATCTTTGACCCAACCTGTGGTTCGGGTTCGTTACTTATAAAAGTGGCCGAAGAAACCAAAGACGCACAAGGAAGTCCATCTAACGATTTTGCGGTGTATGGCCAAGAAAGTAACGGTGATACTTGGGCACTAAGTAAAATGAACTGTTTCTTACATAGTATGGATGCCGCACAAATTGAGTGGTGTGATACCATAAACAACCCTAAACTTCTGGAAGGAGATGCCTTAATGAAGTTTGACATTGTTGTGGCAAATCCACCATTTAGTTTAGATAAATGGGGGCACGAGAACGCAGAGGCAGATCGCTATAAGCGTTTTATGCGTGGCGTACCTCCTAAGTCTAAAGGAGATTACGCTTTTATCCTGCATATGATAGAAACCACCTTGCCTACTGGTAAAGTGGGCGTGATTGTACCACACGGTGTGCTCTTTCGCGGAAGCGCAGAACAAAAAATACGCAAGAAGCTTATAGAAGAAAATCTGTTAGAAGCTGTGATTGGCCTACCAACCAATCTGTTTTATGGCACAGGTATTCCTGCAGCTATCCTCATTTTTAATAAGGCCAAAAAAACGGAAGACATCCTATTTATAGATGCTAGTAAGGAGTTTGACGATGGTAAGAAGCAAAACGTACTGCGCAAGCAGGATATTGATAAAATTGTAAATACACATAGAGAATTTACTACCATAGATAAATACAGTGCTGTGGTATCTCCTGCCGAAGTCGCAGAGAATGATTACAACCTAAATATACCGCGCTATGTAGACACTTTTGAAGAGGAAGAACCTGTTGATATTGCAGAGGTCCAAAAAAACATCGAACAACTGGAAGCCGAGCTCGTAGAAGTACGTGCAGAAATGAACAAGCATTTAAAAGAACTAGGGTATTAATATGGCAGATAACGAACAAAATAACATCATCATTTACACCAGTACCGACGGTAAAGCATCAGTCGCTTTATTTGAACGTGATGATACGGTATGGCTAAATCAAAAACAGCTCGCTGAAATTTTTGACACCTCTGTACAGAACATTGGTCAGCATATAGGTAAAATACTAGAAGACAAAGAGTTAAGCCCTAATTCAGTTATAAAGAATTACTTTACAACTGCCTCAGATGGTAAAGAATATGAAGTGTCCTTTTATGCCTTAGAGATGATTCTAGCCATAGGATACCGTGTACGGAGTAAACGTGGTGTGCAGTTTAGACAATGGGCCACGCGCAACCTAGCCGAGTATATGCGCAAAGGTTTTATTATGGATGATGAACGCCTTAAAAATCCAGACGGTCGTCCAGATTATTTTGACGAGTTACTCGAGCGTATACGTGACATACGTGCGAGTGAAAAACGCTTTTACCAGAAAGTGCGTGACCTTTTTAGCTTGAGTAGTGATTATGACCCAACAGACAAGGCGACGCAAATGTTTTTTGCAGAGGCACAAAACAAATTACTCTTTGCCGTCACTAGGCAAACTGCTGCAGAACTTATCGTTGCCAGAGCAGATGCCCGTAAGCCCAATATGGGATTGACCAACTGGAAAGGTAATGTGGTGCGCAAACAAGATATCATTACTGCAAAAAATTACCTGGTTGCAGATGAGCTAGACAGCCTTAACAGACTGGTAGTGATTTTCCTAGAACAAGCAGAGCTGCGTGTAAAAAACCAGCAAGACCTTACGATGTCTTACTGGCAAAACAACCTAGACAAGCTCATCGCTTTCAACGAGTTTCCTGTACTTAAAACGCAAGGCAAAATATCGCATAAGGCTATGGAAAAGAAAGTACGTATGCATTACGTCACTTATGATAAACTACGTAAAAAAGCAGCAGCCGAAGAGGCAGACCGTAAAGAGTTAGAGGAATTAAAAGCATTGGCTGAAAAAATTAAAAAGAAAGAATAGATGAAAGCAGTTACAAATAATACCGCTTTCGCGAAAGAAAAAGCAAGATCAGGCTACAAAAAAACCAAACTAGGATGGATTCCTGAGGATTGGAACTACGATGTAATTAAGGGTTTTATTAATCAATTAAATGGTTTTGCTTTCAAGAGTGATGAATTTAATCAAGAAAGTAAAGGAACTAGGTTGTGCCGTGGAATAAATATCACGAAAGGTAATCTTCGATTTGACGAGAAAAACGAAATGTTTTGGGTTAACTCAAATAAAATCAACGTAGAAAAATATCTACTTGAAGATGGAGACATTGTAATTTCAATGGACGGTTCATTAGTTGGACGTAATTATTCAATTGTTGAAAAAGAATATTTACCACTTTTGTTGGTTCAGCGTGTTGCAAGATTGAGAACGACGTTTAAAATGTCACAACACTTTCTTCTGCATTGGATATCTAGTAGTTATTTTTTGAGATATGTGGATTCAGTAAAAACAAGTTCTGGTATACCTCATATTTCTGCAAAAGACATAAATAATTTTAAAATTGCTATACCACCACTCCCAGAACAACAAAAAATAGCCAGCATCCTCAACATTTGGGACAAAGCCATTGCCGCACAAGAACAACTCATAGCCCAAAAGCAAGCCCTTAAAAAGGGCTTGATGCAGCAGTTACTTACTGGGAAGAAGCGGTTTGCTGGGTTTACTGAGGAGTGGGAAGAAGTGAGGTTAAAAGATATCGCGAACTTTAGACGTGGAAGTTTTCCTCAACCTTATGGCTTAGCCAAATGGTATGATGATGATAACGGGATGCCTTTTGTACAAGTATATGACGTTGCTGATAATATGAGGCTTAAAACAAAAACAAAGAGAAAAATTAGTGCATTAGCGCAAGACCAAAGTGTTTTTGTTAAAAAAGGCACAGTGGTTCTTACCATTCAAGGATCAATAGGTAGAATTGCAATTACTCAATACGATGCTTATGTAGATAGAACACTTTTAATTTTCAAAGATTACAAATTACCAATTGATACAGTTTTCTTCACATATGTTGTAGAACTACTTTTCGAAAGAGAAAAACAAATAGCTCCAGGAGGAACGATAAAAACAATAACAAAAGAAAAGTTGAGCAATTTTAAATTACTACTACCTTCAATAGAAGAACAGAAAGTAATTTCCAAAACTTTGAAAGCCTTTGAAAAAGAAATTACTAATCTAAAAGAGGTTCTGTTATCAATAAAAAAACAAAAACAAGGCTTAATGCAGCAGTTGTTGACTGGGGAGAGAAGGGTTAAAGTTTAAAAAGGAAATATCATTTTGTTGAGGTTAACGAAATGATGGTAAAACACAAAAAAATAGCTATGGAAGAAAATAGCACTTATGATCAAAAGTCGTTGCGTATTGTTAAAGGCATTACGGCAGACTGGGATGAGCTGGCTAAAGATTGCGTTGCTTTTGCAAACGGTAAAGGTGGTTGCATTTTTATTGGTTTAGAGGATGGGGAAAACGAACCGCCTAATGACCAAAAAATTTCAGATGCTCTTATAAAAAAAATCATCAAGACTATCCCTCAACGTACCCATAGCGTAGCGATTACAGCCAGCAAAATAGTGAGACCCAATGGGGGTGAATTAATTAAGCTAGAAATAATACGAAGTGCACAGACAATTGCATCTACGACAAATGGTCGTTATTACATAAGAATGGCAGATGAATCAAAACCTATTTTACCAGATGAACTTACTCGTGTTGCGGCAGAAAAACAAGCTTTTGTATGGGAAGAGAAAGTAGTTAGAAAAATTCCATATCAAAACGCCCAGCCCGAAAGAATAGATGATTTCATAAGGGACATTAAGAATTCGGATAGAGTAAGTGCGTTTGTAAAACAAATGCCTCTAGAAGAATTATTGGAATACTATTTTTTTGTCAAAGACGGTTTTCTAACAAACTTGGGCGTTTTGTGGTTAGGTGAGCGCAGAGATAGGGCAAGTTTATATTATGCGCCAGCGATTCAATTTATAAAATACGACGAGAACGATCGTAAGGTCAATAAAGTAATATGGGATGACTTTAGTTTAAATCCTAAACAATTACTTTCTGAAATTATTGCATTACCAGACTGGAAAGAGTCCATAGAAGTCTCTGACGGCCTCTTTAGAAAAAACATTCCAAATTATGATCTTGAAATAATTAGAGAGCTTATTGTAAATGCTTTAGTGCATAGGGTTTACACAATGAGAGGAGATATATTCATCAATTTACATACGGATCGATTGGAAATTCATAGCCCTGGTTTATTGCCTTTAGGAGTTACGCCTTCTAATATTATTAGCAAGTCAGTTTATCGTAATTCGCATCTTGCAAAAGTTTTTTATGACCTCAAATTAATGGAAAAGGAAGGTAGTGGATATGATAAAGTATATGAGGTATTGCTTTTTAATGGAAAGCCAGAGCCTATCGTTGAAGAATGGGATGATAGAGTCGTTGTGACAATCCTTAAGAATATCTTGAACAGCGAAGTTGTACGCCTGATGAGCAAGGCTAATGAAGATTTTACACTTACTCAAAAAGAAATAATTGCATTAGGTTTAATTGCTCAGAGTGGCTCAATGCCAACCCTCCTTTTAAGTAACAAACTAAGTCTAAGAAATGAAGATTCTTTAAAGTACTGGATAGGAAATTTACTCAAAAAAGAAATTATCCTTTCCACAGGAAAGACTAAAGCAACCGAGTATTTCGTGAATCCTACTTTACTCAAGCAATTGGATTTTAAAGGAAAAACAGACCTTAAAAAAATTGAAACACATAGGCTCGAACAATTAATATTAGAGGATTTGAAAATCTATCAACCTTGTCCTATAGGAGACTTGCATCAGAGAATAGGTAAAGAAATTAATCAAAAAAGAATTAAAAGGCAATTGGATAAAATGATAGCAGAAGGTAAAATTGAAGGAATTGGAGAAAGAAGGTGGAGAACCTACCGAACAATATGATACATCTATCGGACATTTTATCGGACATTCTATTAGACATTAAAGGTTTATTAATCAAAATATGTCCGATAGTTTGAAAATTTTAGAAATTACACTAATAACAGAACTCTTAAAAACGCAAAATCCGGCACATATCGGGATGTGTCGGACTTCGAAGCTCATTAATCCTATTTTGGTATTATGAACAGTGCAAATCTAAACATTTCTCCTTATCCACAAAGTTTCAACAATCATACCAATATGTTAAAGCTAATTACGAGTTACATTTTAGCTTTCGCGAAAGCGCAATAATTAAATTATGACAGTAAACTACACAGAATACAACGACTCCCAAAAACCTGCCCTTTCCCTATTGCAAAAAATGGGTTGGCACTACCTATCTCCAGATGAAGTGTTTCAGGCACGTAACGAGATGTATACCAATGTCATTTTAGACGATGTGCTCGCTACGCAGTTAGCAAAAATTAACGCATTTACATACAAAGGAGAATCCTATCAATTTTCTACGGGTAGTATTCAAGGCGCTATTAATGCGCTTAAAAATATACCTAATGAAGGTTTGGTACAAACCAATGAGCGTGTGTATGATTTAATCACCCTAGGTAAAAGCTTTAACGAGACCGTACAAGGCGACCGTAAAGCCTACACGGTAAATTACATAGACTGGCAACACCCAGAAAATAACGTCTTCCACGTCACAGAAGAATTTGAGGTAGAAGGTGGTAAAGGCAAACGCCGTCCAGATATTGTACTCTTTGTAAATGGGATTCCCTTTGTAGTCATTGAAAATAAACGTCGTGATAAAAACGATTCTATAGACGAGGCCATTTCTCAAAACATCCGTAACCAAAAAGATGATGGTGGTATTCCTAAATTGTTTTACTACGCACAGCTCTTATTGGCAGTACATCCCAATGAAGTAAAATATGCAGCTACAGGTACGCCTGCTAAGTTCTGGTCAGTTTGGAAAGAAGAGGTTGAGCGTGAAATTGCAAAACTGCTCAAAAAGAAAACTAACCATACCACTCCAGAAGACCGTTTAGTCACAGAGCAAGACAAAGGTATGTATGCGTTGTGTAATCCCAAAAGACTATTAGACCTTGCCTATAAATACATTGTATTTGATGGGCCAGACAAAAAAATATGTCGGTATCAGCAATACTTTGCCGTACAAGAAACCATACAACGTGTCAAAACCAAAAATAAAGACGGAAACCGTCAAGGTGGTGTCATTTGGCATACCACAGGAAGTGGTAAATCCTTAACAATGGTAATGCTATCCAAAGCTTTAGCTTTAGATACGACTATAGAGTCGCCTCGAGTGATTATCGTGACCGATAGAATTAGCCTAGACAAACAAATCTTTAAAACCTTTGTTAATTGTGGCAAGCACGTTAAAAAAGCAAAAAGCGGTAACGACCTTGTAGAGCTTTTACAAGACAAGGGCAACGAAATCATTACCACCATTATCGATAAGTTTGAGGTGGCCACAAAAAGAGCTTCGTTTAAAGATGAATCACAAAACATCTTTGTCCTCGTAGATGAAAGTCATCGTAGTCAATACGGTTCTGCGCACGCAAATATGAAACGTATCGTACCTAATGCGTCTTACATTGGGTTTACAGGAACGCCTTTAATGAAGTCCCAAAAAAGTACGTCTAAAAAATTCGGCGGGTTTATTCATAAATACACCATAGACCAGGCGGTAAAAGACGGAGCCGTTTTACCCTTATTGTATGAAGGGCGTTCTGCAAAATTAAGTATCAATAAAAAACAAATAGACAAAGGTTTTGAACGTCTTGCTGCACCTCTAAATGAGGAGGCGCGTAAAGATTTAAAAAAGAAGTTCGCCACCATAGCCAAGATCTACGAGTCTGATAATGTGATTGAAGAAATAGCCTATGACATCTCAGAACATTTTAGGGATAATTGGAAGAACACAGGATTCAAAGCACAGTTGGCTGTTCCCAGAATAGATGTAGCCATCAAATACCAAAAGTATTTTGAAGCACAAACAGACCCTTCTCTTAGAATTAATACACGAGTAGTTTTTACGCCACCAGATAGCAGACAAGACAATGATGATGTGTGGTCAGAAAGCTCTAGTGAATCGCAAACGTATTGGAAACAAATTCTAGAGCGATTTAATGACCAAGAAGCGTATGAAACAGATGTAATTCAGCGTTTTAAAGAAGATAGCAAGGAGGTTGAACTTATTATCGTAGTCAGCAAATTACTAACAGGTTTTGATGCACCGAGAAACACGGTTCTATATTTAGCAAAACCACTAGTAGCACATAACTTATTACAAGCTATTGCAAGAGTAAATCGTCTATTTGAAGGTAAAGAGTATGGCCATATTATAGACTACGTAGGTATTTTAGGAAAACTTGATGAGGCACTAACAGAGTACAGTGCTTTAGAGGATTTTGATGAAGAAGATTTAAAAAACACCGTAGTTGATGTAAAAGATGAAATACGCAAAGTTCCTATACGTCACGCAGAGGTTTGGGATATTTTTAAAGGCGTTTATGACAAAAAAGACATTGAAGCGCTAGAAAGACATATAGCAGATAAAGACATTCGTGATCAGTTTTACGACCGTGTTTCTGCATTTGCTAGAATACTCCAAACCGCATTAGCTTCAGACGACTTTTATAATGAATTTACTACAGAGCAAATTGGCTTTTATAAAAGCGAATTAAAGAAATTCCAAAGTTTACGTCTATCGGTGCAATTCCGCTATGCCGAAAAAGTATCTTATAAAGAATATGAACCACGTGTACGTAAGCTATTAGACACCTATATCGATGCCGATAATGTACAGGTACTATCTCGTGATGTAAATATTTTTGACAAAAATATGGTGCAAGAAGCATTAGAAAGTTACGGTAAAACACCAGCTTCTAAAGCAGACTTTATAGCGCACCAAATGAAAAAGGTCATTACCGAAAATATGGAGAAAGATGAGGCTTTTTACAAAAAATTCTCAGACCTGATTGAGCAAACCATAAAAGACTTTTACGATGGTAGACTTACTGAAAAAGAATACCTCGAAGCAATGCAAAAAACACGTGACGATTTACAGAACGGCTATCAGGACGGGATTCCAGAATCGGTACAAAACAAGCCTCGTGCAAGAGCCTTTTATGGCGCATTAAATGAAGTGTTGAATAAAAAATTAGACAAAGAGCTAAGCAAACAAAAAGTAGCAGAGGCAGGTGTTGAAATAGAAGAAATCGTAAGTAGCCTCATCATCACAGATTGGAAAAAGAATGTCGACATTCAGAATAAAATGGAAAATCAAATTGAAGATTACCTAATCGGCAAAAGAAGCCAATTAGGTATTGAAATCAGTTTTGATGAAATTGATGCCATATTAATCAAGTGCTTGCGTGTAGCCAAAAACAATTTCTAATGCGAAGTATTCAATACGGTACCAAAGAGATTTTCTATGAGCTACAGAGGTCTAAGCGTAAAACCTTAGCTATTGAAGTACATCCAGATAGTTCTGTTCATATCATTGCTCCAAAAGAAAGCTCTATGAAAGACATTGACTCAAAAGTCGAAAAAAGAGCATCCTGGATTATTAAACAACAACAGTACTTTGAACAATTTCTACCACGCACTCCAGAGCGACAATACATCTCTGGCGAAACTCATTTTTATCTTGGTAAATCCTACCTTTTAAAAGTGATTACCGGTAACACAAATCAAGTAAAACTTAAAGCCGGTAGACTGGAAGTAACCTGTAAGGAAACGATCAATCAAGAATTGGTAAAAAAACTATTGGCAAAATGGTATTATGAACACGCCGAAAAGAAATTCAATAAACTAGCCATAGACGCTTTCGCAAAATTCAAAGAATACGATATCAAAATGCCCAACATAGAAATAAGAAGAATGGCAAAACGCTGGGGCAGCTGTAACACAGTCGATAAAGTAACCATCAATCCAGAAATAATAAAAGCATCTTCAAAATGTATTGAGTACGTGTTAACTCACGAAATGTGTCACCTAGTAGTACCAAAACACAACAAAGAGTTTTACAATACCTTGAAATCTATTATGCCCAATTGGAAGAAATGGAAGGATAAATTAGAACGTAAACTAACCTAAAGATTAAGGTTGGAAGACAAATCTAGATGATTTCACTTCCTTAAAATAAACTAAGACTAAGGAGAACTACGTTAACAAAAATCTTCTTATTTTACATTATAAACAACAACCCTTTGCAACTCAACCGTTCCATAGCCTTTACTTCCTCTTGGGTATATACCTTGTATACCGCCATATGTGTAGGCCTTGTGTTGAGTGCGATCTTAGTATTCTTGCAGCCCTTTGATACCTACCAACAAGAACTTCCCTATAAAAATCTAAAATTATGGGGATACGGTTTGTGTATTCTCGTGCCTGTATTGCTACTGCATATTCCAGAGAAAATCTGGTATACAAAACAACAGCATAAGTGGTACTTGCTTAATGAGATCATCAGTCTTACCGTTGGTTTTATAGGTATAATGGTCTGTTGTTACTGCTATAATACCTTAGTGGTGAATAGCCTGCCCTTACGTTGGGATGGTTTTATAGATTGGTGTCTCTCGTTTGGGATTCCTTTTATTCCCTTTTTAATGCCTGTATGGCTTTTTTTAAGACATCGGTTCAGTCGTATAGAAATCCAAACACCACCACCCCAAAAAGCCACTATACGCATTGAAGGACAAAACCAAGATGAAGTAGTGACCTTTACTGCTCAAGATTTTATAATGGCGCACGTACAATCTAATTATGTAGCCCTCTATGTTTTAGAAAATGATGTGCTTACAAAACACTTACTGCGGTCTACACTTTCTGCCTTGGTAGATCAAATACCTTCTGCGCTACAAGTACATCGTTCCTACTTAATTAACATCCTCTATGTAGATCAGATACAAGGCAACACCCGTAAAGGCAGTGTGACTCTCACACATATTACGGAGCACGTTCCTGTCTCTCCAAAACACTTTGCAGCACTCAAAAAGGAGCTTCAATTTCGTCCCTAAGCTTCATAATAAGCCCAAAATCTTCACGATAAGCACAAAAGTTTCAGACTCGTCACTTTGATTTTTTTAGGTACAAAACGACCCTCATATTTGTATCAAAATCAAGAAATCATGAAAACAATTGTATCTGTATGTATCGCTCTTTTTGTACTAGGAAGCACCTATGCAAATCCTAATCCTAAGCGTAAAAAACTACTAGACAAAACCTTTACCCTATTAGAAGCTAACATTGCCAATCCTGCCTGGCTAGACACCCAAGCCTATAGAGATTTTAAAGAGACCTTATATAGCGATGCCGCGATGGTCTTATCTCAAGAAGACTTTGACGCGCTTATCAAGAAAGAAAGAGAAGCCTTGCCTTTTACGCATTTTCAGCTACGACCTAAAAAGCGTAAAAAGAAAAAGAGCAGTTCCAGCACGCCTACAAAACGAGTGCCTATTGTAAGTTGGAAAGAGCTCCAACCCAATACAGCTTATTTGCGTATACGTAGTTTTTCTATACGTGCACAACCTGTTATAGAAGCCCTTACCGAAATAGGGATTGATCGTTATGAGCACCTCATCATCGATCTTAGAAATAACACAGGTGGGAACTTAGAAGGTCCTATTGCGCTAGGTACCTTTCTCACCAATCAACCTATAGATGCCGGCGTGTATCTTACTCGTAAATGGTACGAGCAACACGACCGTCCCGCCACTCCAGAAGAGATCCAATCCTTCCCATTTTTAAAGGATATGACCTACAAAGGAATCAATAAGATGTTTGCAGATGAAGCCGCGTTTCGTATGGTTATACCGGGACATAATAATCCTGTATTTAAAGGAAAGGTATATGTCCTAATCAATCAATATACCGCCAGTGCCAATGAGCCTCTTATAGATCTGTTTAAAAGGGAAAAAGTAGCCACGCTCGTTGGATCAACATCTGCTGGTGCGATGCTTAGTGCGCAATACTTTAAAGTAACTAAAGACTATAAAATGTTTCTCCCTATCGCAGATTATCAAACAGCAACCGGCACACGCATTGACAAAGTAGGCGTCACTCCAGATATCGAAGTAGACCCGACAACAGCACTAAAATATGTGTTAGAAAATCTCATAAAAGACAACTAAACAGTTACGCAAAATCTCTTGTGTAAAAGTGCGCTGGAAGACCTGGGCACTTTTATGTTCTTTGCATTTTGATACTACCCTAAAATCTATATTTTACATACGGAGCATCTTTATTTCTTCACGTATCTTTGCAACTCAAAAGGAATACCCTATGACATTAGTGTCTTCAGATCTTGCAAGAGCCGCTGCTTTGTTACAGCAAGAGCAGCTAGTCGCCATTCCCACCGAAACGGTATATGGACTTGCTGGTAATATCTTTAGTGAGACCGCTATTAAGGGTATTTTTGAGATGAAACAGCGGCCATTGTTTAATCCGCTTATAGTGCATACGCATAGTCTAGAAAATGTCTCGCAATTTGTGAGAGAGATTCCGCCTAAGGCAGCACAACTCGCAGAAGCCTTCTGGCCAGGCTCACTCACCTTGGTCCTTCCCAAAAAAAATACCGTACCTGATCTTATTACTGCCGGAAAAGACACCGTAGCCGTGCGTGTACCTAATCACCCCATCACCCTGGAGCTACTGAGATCTCTGAACTTTCCGCTGGCGGCACCTAGCGCCAATCCTTTTGGGTGTATCAGTCCCACACGACCCGAACACGTACAGCAGTATTTTGACGGCCAACTCAAAATGGTATTAGATGGTGGCGCTTGTACCCAAGGTATCGAGTCTACAATTGTGGGTTTTGACAAGGGAGAACCTATTATTTACAGACTAGGGGCTATAGCCGTAGAGGCCATAGAAGCTGTGGTAGGTCCTGTGCAAATTCTCAACAAAAAAGAACACGCACCTCAAGCACCAGGAATGCTCTCGAGACATTATGCGCCCAATACGCCTACCTTTTTGGTAGATAATATCCAAGAGTTTATTGTCCAACATCCTAATAAAAAAATAGGGGTACTCTCGTTTTCTGAAACAGTAGCGGCACCACAGGTGCACGCGCTACAGCTGCTCTCTCCTACCGCAAATCTGCAAGAGGCGATGTCCCGATTGTATGCCGCGATGCATACACTAGACGCTCTACAACTAGATCTAATTGTAGCACAACGTTTTCCAGATACGGGATTGGGGAAATCTATAAATGACAGGTTGCAACGCGCAACCAAAGGAAAGTATTAAGATTAGTAGCTTACACCAAAAACCCAAACAGCTCGGGTTTGTCATTAAGGTACTCACCAAAGAAGCCGCGCTGGTGCATTCTGTCTACTAGCGGTTCTAAATCTTCTGAATTTTTAAGCTCAATACCTACAATAGCAGGACCTTGTTCCCTACTCGTTTTTTTAGAATATTCAAAATGGGTAATATCGTCATTAGGACCCAAAATTTCGGCAACAAACTCTTTAAGCGCTCCCGCACGCTGGGGGAACTTAATGATAAAGTAGTGCTTGAGGCCTCTATATAAGAGCGCACGCTCGGTAATCTCTGCCGTTCTAGTAATGTCATTATTACTACCACTAACCACACAAGCCACATTCTTGCCTTTAATCTCTTCTTCAAATTGATCGAGCGCCGCTAGAGTTAGTGCACCTGCAGGTTCGACTACAATGGCATCGAGGTTGTATAAATCTAATATGGTCTGGCAAATCTTGCCTTCTGGCACAGTCACAATCTGATGTACAAACTGCTGGGCAATCGCAAAATTAAGGTCTCCCACACGCTGCACGGCAGCACCATCTACAAACTTGTCTATATTTTCTAATGTGGTATTATGCTTTCGCGAAAGCGAAACTTGCATAGCCGGAGCACCTTCTGGTTCTATACCTATAATCTTGGTTTTCGGAGATAAGTGGTAAAACGCACTGGATAAGCCGGCAATGAGACCGCCACCACCTACAGGTACAAATACATAATCTAGAGGTTTGGTAGCTTGGGTCACCATCTCTAGCCCAACCGTCGCTTGGCCTTCTATAATTTTCTCATCATCAAAGGGATGAATAAACACCTTTCCTTCTTGCTCACAGGTTTTTTTGGCGTGGGCATAGGCATCATCAAAACTGTCGCCTACCAAGACCGTGGTAATCCAATCGCCGCCAAACATCTTGACCTGCTCCACCTTTTGGTTAGGTGTGGTGGCAGGCATCACAATGGTACCTTGTATCTGAAGTCGCTCACAAGCCAGCGCCACGCCTTGTGCGTGATTGCCAGCACTGGCACAAACAATTCCCTTTTCTTTCTGAGCTTCAGACAGCGAACTGATCTTATTAAAAGCACCGCGTATTTTATAACTGCGCACTTGTTGTAGGTCCTCGCGCTTTAAAAAGACCTCAGCCTCAAAGCGTTTAGAATAGGTAAAACTGCGCATTAACGGAGTTTTGGTCACCACTTCTTCAACACAGTTTGCCGCGTCTGTAATAGACTTAAGTGTAGGGATGTATGTTTGTGATAGTACAGTCATATCCGCGAAGGCGGATATCTCCTCCGCCGTGTATCATTTTTAATTCAGTATCCTACATTGCTTGAGCCTCTTGTGTGATGCTGAAACGAGTTCAGCATGACGCACTGGCTAATTCAACACAGCTTGTTGCGCTTCTGTCTTCACAACTTTCATTGCCGTCATTGCTTTACGCAACTCTGCTCCAATAGCCTCTACAGGATGATTGCGTATGGCGTCATTTACTGCAATAAGCTCTTGGTTGTCTACCCCGTTGTTTTTCGCGTAAGCGGCACCAATAATATCGGTATCTACGGTTTTCATAAAATCCGTCAATAACGGCTTGCAGGCGTGATCAAAAAGATAACAGCCGTACTCTGCCGTGTCAGAAATGATGCGATTCATCTCAAACAACTTCTTTCTAGCAATGGTATTGGCAATAAGTGGGGTCTCGTGCAACGACTCATAGTACGCACTCTCTTCTATAATTCCGGCAGCGGTCATGGTCTCAAAAGCCAACTCTACACCCGATTTTACAAAAGCAACCATAAGGACACCGTGATCAAAATATTCTTGCTCTTTGATATGGTCTGAAGTCACTTCTTGCTTCTCAAAAGCGGTTTCACCCGTTGCGGCTCTCCAGCTGTGCAGATTTTTATCATCGTTAGCCCAGTCTTCCATCATCGTTTTAGAAAAATGTCCAGAAATGATATCGTCCATATGCTTTTCAAACAACGGACGCATAGTAGTTTTTAACTCTTCAGAAAGATGAAAGGCCTTGATTTTAGAGGGGTTATCAAGGCGATCCATCATATTTGTAATTCCGCCGTGTTTGAGGGCTTCTGTAATGGTCTCCCAACCGTATTGTATTAATTTGCCAGCATAGGCAGCATCAATTCCTTGGGCTACCATTTTATCAAAACAAAGGATAGATCCTGTTTGTAGCACCCCACAAAGGATGGTTTGCTCTCCCATCAAATCACTTTTTACCTCTGCCACAAATGAAGATTCTAGCACACCAGCTCTGTGACCACCTGTTGCAGCGGCATAGGCTTTTGCTTGTGCCAGTCCTTTTCCTTCTGGGTCATTGTTAGGGTGTACTGCGATTAAGGTAGGTACCCCAAAACCTCTTTTATATTCTTCTCGTACTTCTGATCCTGGACACTTAGGTGCCACCATAATTACGGTAAGGTCTTCGCGTATTTGCATTCCTTCTTCTACAATATTAAAACCGTGAGAGTATGCTAGTGTGGCTCCTTTTTTCATAAGAGGCATCACCGCTTTTACGACGGCTGTATGCTGCTTGTCTGGTGTTAGGTTTAAAACGAGGTCTGCCGTCGGGATGAGCTGATCATACGTACCTACGGTAAAACCATTGGAGGTTGCATTCTGAAAAGAAGCTCTCTTCTCAGTAATAGCTCCTTCTCTCAAGGCGTACGATATATCGCAACCGCTGTCGCGCATATTTAATCCTTGGTTTAGGCCTTGCGCCCCGCAACCTACAATTACGATTTTCTTGCCTTCTATCGCTTTGATGCCATCCTCAAATTCTGAGGCATCCATAAAGCGGCATTTTCCTAATTGTGCTAATTGGTCTCTAAGTGGTAATGTGTTGAAGTAGTTCATTCTTTTATTTATTCCCGCGAAGGCGGGAATCTCTTCCCGTTCTTCGCTATTGTTGTTAATTTTATGAGTTTTCGGCTTTATCGCTTCGCTCTCCTGTTAGTCGTGAATCTCACAGGCTCGATTTCGCGAAAGCGGCCTCATCTTTATGTTCTATTTGTTTTAATAAAGTGGTAATAGGCATTTCTGTCTTAGTTACGGCAATTCTTCCTGATCGGGTAAACTGCATAATACCAAACGGTTTGAGCTCGCGGTACATTAAGGCAATCTCTGCCCTACGTCCCGATTTTTCTAAGACAAAAAACTCCTTGTTTACAGTGACTATGCGCGCGTTGCTCTCTTTAATGATATTCTGGATCTGACGCTCTTCAAACAAGAGTTCAGACTTTATTTTAAACATCGCACTCTCGGTAAATATGGTCTCCTCATCTGTATGGTAAAAAGCCTTTATTACTTCAATCTGACGTTCTATCTGACCGATAATCTTCTTGATTTGAGTCTCTGTCACGTTTACAACAATGGTAAACTTAAAGACATCATCTACCTCACTATCTGAAGCAGACAGACTCTCGATATTAATATGCCTACGCTGAAATATCGCCGAAATACGGTTTAATAGCCCGATGTTATTTTCGGTATATATGCTTACGGTGTATGTTTTTTTCATCTTCTTTTCATTTCCGCGAAGGCGGAAATCTCATTCCGCACTCTCTATAATTATACTATATGCTCAACTCAATATATCTCTCATTCAATTCCTCTCTGTCCTCCGGACATCCCTGCTGGCAGGGAGAAAATGATAGGGACTATTAAAATCAGAGGGTTATTCTAATCTAATATCACTCACCGAGGCTCCGGTTGGGATCATCGGGAAAACGTTATCTTCTTTCTCTACCATGACTTCTAAAAAGAAGCTGTTAGGACTCGCCATCATTTTCTGTACAGCCTCATCAAGATCTTCTCTTGCTGTTACACGCTGGTTTTCTATACTATAGGCATCTGCAATTTTACAGAAGTCTGGGTTTTGCATATCTGTACTCGCGTAGCGCTTGTCAAAAAACAATTGTTGCCACTGGCGTACCATTCCTAAAAACTCATTGTTAAGCACCACAATTTTTACCGCAGCACCTGTTTGTAAAATCACGCCCAATTCTTGAATGGTCATCTGGTAACCTCCATCACCAATTATAGCCACAACTTCGCGATCTGGAGCTCCCATTTTTGCTCCTATTGCTGCTGGTAAGGCAAAGCCCATAGTACCCAAACCACCAGAGGTGATGTTACTCTTGCTTTGTTTAAAATCTGCATAGCGTATGCCTATCATTTGATGCTGTCCTACATCGGTTACGATAATAGCATCACCGTTAGACTGCTTATTAATACGCACAATCACCTCGCCCATTGTAAGCCCTTCCTTGGTTGGGTTGATATCATTCTTTATGACCTTATCAAACTCAATTTGATATAAGTCTTTAAATTTTTGGTGCCACGCCTCATGTGATTTCTTCTCGATAAGCGGAAGAATTTGAGCCAGCGACTCTTTGCTATTTCCTAAAACAGCAATATCTGCCGTGACATTTTTATGAATCTCAGCAGGATCAATCTCAAAATGAATCACTTTGGCTTGTTTTGCATAGGTTTCTAGGTTGCCCGTCACACGATCATCAAAGCGCATCCCTATCGCAATCAATACGTCACACTCATTAGTAAGTACATTGGGGCCATAATTTCCGTGCATACCTACCATTCCAACATTAAGCGGGTGTTCTGTAGGTATGGCAGAAACTCCTAATATCGTCCACGCTGCGGGAATGCCTGATTTCTCAACAAAATCTTTAAACTCCGTTTCTGCTTCTCCCAGAAGCACTCCTTGTCCCCAGACAATCATTGGTTTTTTTGCGGCATTAATAGCCTTGGCAGCAGCTTCTAGCGCCTCCTGCTCAATCTGTGGTGTGTGGGTGTAACTGCGTACTTGCGTACATTTTTGATATGCGTATTCTAACTCTCCAAACTGTGCGTCTTTCGTAATATCTATAAGTACCGGTCCTGGCCTTCCAGAACGAGCAATGTAAAATGCTTTGGCTAGTACTTCTGGAATTTCTTCGGCACGGGTGATTTGATAATTCCACTTTGTAACGGGTGTAGAAATCCCTATAATATCAGTTTCTTGAAAGGCATCACTCCCTAATAAATGAGATCCTACTTGACCCGTTATACAAACCATAGGTGTACTATCTATCTGCGCATCTGCAATACCTGTAATAAGGTTCGTAGCGCCAGGACCTGAAGTTGCTACGGCAACCCCTACTTTTCCTGTCGCTCTTGCAAAACCCTGCGCCGCGTGTGTGGCGCCTTGCTCGTGTCTCGTTAATACGTGACGAAGCTTATCTTGGTGCTTGTGCAACTCGTCGTAAAATGGCATAATGGCACCGCCAGGATATCCGTAAATAAGGTCTGCGCCTTCTGCTAATAGACAATGTACCAATGCCTCAGATCCAGACATCGTGGTCGTCTCCGTTTTTGTTTTCTTTAAGGTTTCTGTTTCCATAAGCTTAAAATTCGTCAGTTACACAGCCTTCACTGGCCGATGAAACCATTTTTGCATATTTATATAAGGAGCCACGCTGTGCTTTTAAAGCAGGTGCTGTCCATTGTTTTTTTCGCTTTGCGAGTTCTTCTTCTGATACCTCGACATTTATAGTGTTTTGCTCTGCGTCTATGGTAATCATATCACCATCCTTTATTAAAGCAATACCACCACCTGTTTGTGCTTCTGGTGTGATATGACCTACTACAAAACCGTGTGTACCTCCAGAGAAACGACCATCTGTTATTAAAGCTACATCTTTGCCCAGTCCTGCTCCCATAATAGCCGCTGTAGGCTTTAACATTTCTGGCATTCCTGGCCCTCCTTGCGGTCCTTCATATCTGATGACTACGACATCGCCTTTCTGAACGGTTCCCGCTCCTATACCTGCATTTGCCTCAAATTCTCCGTTAAAGACACGTGCGCTTCCGCGAAAGCGTACTCCTTCTTTTCCCGTAATTTTTGCGACTGAACCCTCACTAGCGATATTACCATAAAGGATTCTTATATGTCCTGTCTCTTTTATTGGGTTATCTACCGAATGAATCACATCTTGATGTGCCTGTAAATGAGGAACATCTGCTAGATTTTCTGCAATAGTTTTTCCTGTTACGGTCATACAATCTCCATGAAGCATCCCTATTGAAAGCATGTACTTTAGTACACCTGGAACTCCACCTACCTTGTGTAAATCTTCCATAAGATACTTTCCACTTGGCTTTAGATCTGCCAAGAAAGGTGTCGTATCACTTATTTTTTGAAAATCTTTTAAGGTAAATTCTATTTGAGCAGCTTTGGCAATCGCTAAGAAATGCAATACTGCATTGGTTGAACCACCTAACACGGTTACCAACCGTATTGCATTCTCAAGCGATTTACGAGTCACAATATCTGATGGTTTGATATTGTTCTCAATTAAATATCTCATTGCGGCACCCACACGTGCACACTCTTCTGTTTTATCAGTACTCACCGCTGGATTAGACGAATTATAGGGTAGACTCATTCCCATTGCTTCAATAGCACTCGCCATCGTATTAGCGGTATACATGCCGCCACAGGCACCAGCACCTGGACAGGCTTTTTTAACCACTGTTTTAAATTCTTTTTCGGTAATCGTGCCTGCAACTTTTTCTCCCCAAGCTTCAAATGCACTCACGACGTCTAGCTTTTTATCTTCGTGACATCCTGGAGCAATGGTACCTCCATAAACTAAAATAGAGGGTCTATCTAATCGTAACATCGCCATCATTGCACCCGGCATATTCTTATCACAGCCTACAACGGTTACGAGGGCATCGTAGCTCATCGCCTGCACCACGGTTTCCATAGAGTCTGCTATAATATCACGACTAGGTAATGAGTATCGCATTCCCGGTGTTCCCATAGAAATACCATCACTCACGCCTATAGTATTGTATATTAAACCTACAAGATCTGCTTTTTGCACACCTTCCTTGATGTCCTTTGCAAGTGCATTAAGGTGCATATTGCACGGATTTCCTTCGTACCCCGTACTGGCAATACCTACAAATGCTTTATTAAAATCTTCATCCGTTAATCCAATGGCGTGTAGCATCGCTTGCGCTGCAGGCTGCGTCGGGTCTTGGGTAACGGCTTGACTATACGTATTCAATTTCATGAGAACGAAAATAGTAGGATGTTAGCCCACGAGTGGACTACTCAAGAAATTCTTGCCGTAAACCAAAGCATTATAATCAATATTAAATTACTGATTTTCAATATTTTAATTACGATCAAATTACATTCTACAACGAGTTAAAAATTGGTATCTTTCCCAATAAATGATCTTTATGAGCTCTATAACGGAACTAGTTAAACAGCAGAAAGAATATTTCTTAACGGGGAAGACTAAAGATGTAAAATTTAGGAGAGCGTGTTTGGTACGCTTTCGCGAAAGCATAAAAAAGCATGAGCAAGAGATTATTGATGCACTACATCAAGATTTTAAAAAACCTGCTTTTGAAACCGTCGCAACAGAAATAAGCGTAGTGCTCAAAGAACTGAATCTTGCCATTAAAGATATCTGGAAATGGCAAATGCCTAAAAAGGTGAGATCTACATTACTTAACTTTCCTTCAAGTGCGCGTGTACTGTATGAACCTTACGGAACCACACTGGTAATCGCTCCTTGGAACTATCCTTTTCAACTCGCTATGGGCCCTATAATTGGAGCCATTGCTGCTGGAAATACAGTGGTATTAAAACCTAGCGAACTTACTCCTAAGACATCAGGCCTGATTGCAACAATTATAGAAAGTGTTTTTGCCTCGCAACACGTGGCCGTGGTGCAAGGAGCAAAAGAAGTTGCTCAGGAATTATTACAACAACGATGGGATTACATCTTCTTTACGGGTAGTGTGCCTGTAGGTAAGATTGTTTACCAAGCAGCCGCAAAGCAACTTACTCCTGTAACTCTCGAACTAGGAGGTAAAAGCCCTTGTATTGTAGATGAAACAGCAAAAATTGAACAAACCGCAAGACGTATTGTCTGGGGTAAATTTGTAAACGCAGGACAGACGTGTATTGCGCCAGATTATATACTTGTACACTCGTCAAAAAAGAAAGACCTGTTAAAAGCGCTTACCCGTGAAATAAGAAAAGCCTACGGAGAAAACCCTAAATCATCACCAGATTTTGCTCGGATAATCAATGAGAAAAATTTTGACCGACTGTATGCCATGCTCCCAAAAGACAAAATAGTTACAGGTGGTCAAACCGCAAAAGAAGAACTATATATTGCTCCCACTGTTTTAGATGGGGTGACGCTCACAGATAATGTCATGCAAGAAGAGATTTTTGGACCTATCCTACCCGTACTAACCTACCGTACGAAGCAAGATATTGCAACCGTCATACACAGTATGGAGAAGCCCTTGAGTGCCTATGTTTTTTCGGGTAAGCGGTCATTTAAAAAGTGGTTTCATACTAGTTTTTCCTTCGGAGGTGGCGTGGTAAATGACACATTGGTACATTTTATTAATGATCATATGGGATTTGGCGGAGTAGGACATTCTGGGATAGGCTCTTATCACGGGAAACAAAGTTTTTATACATTTTCTCACGCGAAGTCTATTGTTAGAAGAAGTACTATTATTGATCTCCCTGTGAGATATGCTCCTTATAGAGGAAAAATAGGCCTTCTTAAATCGTTTACAAAATGGTTGTAACCCAAACCTCTAAATGACTCGATATACTTATCCTAAAAAAATATAGGGCAAATGCCCCTTTCTTACCTGCTTTGTAAAGGATATTTTTACCGTATGAATTCCCCCTAACGTATAAACCCTAAAAAAAGAATTATGGGACGAGGGATAAAATCTGAGCGGCTTCATGCTGCGATACCATTGCTTATGCCATCAACAATTACATTCTGTAAATTAAATCTTCAAAAACTATATGCTAAGGCACGGAGACTAGACATTGCACAATGGAATGACGCTCTAGACTACGCAGACTTTATTCATGCATTGTGGAACACAATGCTTACGCACGAGGCACTTAAAGATGAGGCCCAAAAACTAGAAGCTATTCTTGATACAGGAGACGCGATTGAACTTCTTAGCGAAGTAGTTATTAATCACAGAAGACAGAAATTACTCGAGGGCTAACCTTATAGTATCACCTGTTTTCTTTTGAGCCATCGTATTTATAGCTGTCTGCGTGAGCTGCGCTATTCTGGGGTATCCTCCCGTTACCTGGCAATCTCTCATTAATATATATAAGTGCCCACTAGGTGTAAGCTGGACAGTACCAGGCAAAACTGGACCTGTTAATATCTTGGCTACTTGTTGTTCTAGAGGTTCTCCAAGAGCAATACCCATTCTATTCCAGGATTGTATTGTAAAGGATCTATTGGTTAATACTTCTCTCTTTATCTGCGATAGATAATAGTATTCTGGACCTTGTACTATGTTAATATTACTGCTTTTATTGGCCTTAGCCTCTTTAATATGCACCATCCCAGATGAAACCGACAGCATATTAGAAATTCCTGTACGCAGCACATCGCCTTTTTGAACAATTCCCCGTTCGGTTATAGGATAAAAAGTACTTCTACTACCTAGTATGATCTTCGTATCTATGCCTCCATCAAAACCAACATACGTACGGCACCCATTAAGTACTTTACCTACTCGTAATATCTGACCTTTAGAGGCCTTATAGACCTTGTTACTAATCAGCTCCGTTCCATCTAGCACTGCGCTCGTAATCGCTCCTGTAAGGACAAACGCAAGATCTCTTAGGAACACTATTGTTGGGCCAATTAAAGTACACTCTAAAGCTGCATCACTATCAAGATTATGCAATAGCAAATTAGAAAGTCGCCATGCTTCTTGATCCATCGCACCGCTTTCTGGAACGCCTTTGATCGCATAGCCTTTACGTCCTTGATCTTGTACGGACGTGTAAAAACCTGTTTCTAAAATTTCTATGCTAGCCATTAGATACAAATGAAGAATTTACAAATTCGTGTAACGACATTTTTGACAAACTGGCATGTTCATCCATTGATATTGCTTTAAATTGTAGATGATCACCTTGCCTAAGTAAGCTCTTTTCAGAAAAATGTATATCAAATAACGGTATAGGGCAGTGACCTATCACATGCCATCCGCCAGGGCTGTCTTGCGGGTAAATACCTGTTTGTGTGCCTCCTATCGCGACACTTCCCTGAGTTACTTTTCTAGAAGGGGTATCTTTTCGAGCAGTGTGTAGCTTTTTATCCAATCCTAATAAATAAGGGAAGCCAGGAAGAAATCCTAAAAAGTAAACCATATACTTTGGGTCTGTATGAAGTTTTATGATCGCATCTATTGATTTGTTTTTGTCTTTTGCTAACTTCATTAAATCTGACCCAAATTTTAGATCATAACATACTGGTATAATTACCTCACGTCTGGAAAGACTTAGTTGCTTAGCATCCAATGTACCTAAACATTCTTTTACTTGTTTTATAGTATCATTTGATACCATAATATCCTTAATAAGTAACTCCTGATATGTGAGTATTACTTCTTTGTCAAACTCTCTTTCAAGTGACTTTTGAGCAATTGCGAGGTAGACTCTCAGATCATTGGACGGCGGTTGCTTCCACTTAATAAGAATCGCATATTCTCCAAAGGCTTGTATCGAATATTTTTCAAACATCAAGAAAAAGATATCTGGTGTAAAGGTGCCATCTTATGCAAGTATGACAAGATCGCTTGCGCTGTTTTAGTATCTCCGTGAACACATAAGGTGTCTAATTGTACCTCAATATTAGAACCTTGAATTGTAGTTATCTGATGTTTACAGACCATACGCTCTACATGATCCATTACCGATTTAGGGCTGTCTATAATAGCATTCTCAAAGGAACGACTTACAAGGGTATAATCATTATTATAATTTCGATCTGCAAAACCTTCGATTTTTGCGGGTAAGATTCCTTTTACAACCTGAGATAGTAAAGATCCATAAGGTGCATATACTACTAAGGAAGTATCCATCTCTGCAATGGCCTCGACGATCACTTCTGCCGTATCCATATCCACAGCGGCTTTATTATAAAGTGCGCCATGAGGTTTCACATGATGGAGGCGCTGTCCCTGAGCATCAACCTCTTTTCGTAATGCATGTATTTGTTTTTGAATACTTTCTTTTAATTGCTTTCGCGAAAGCGTTAATACCACCCTTCCAAAATTTTCTTTATCCTCATACCCTGGATGTGCTCCAATTTTTACGTTATGAATTGCTGCTAGTTCGATAACCTTGCGCATCGTTTCTGCATCTCCAGCGTGACCGCCACAAGCAATATTACACGAGGAAATAAAGGGCATTAAAACTGCCTCGTTTTCTATGCCTTCTCCTACATCACAATTAAGATCTATTTGATTCATTAAATAATCCCAAATACTTTAAAAATACTTCGTAACCCCAAGCCTAAAACAATAAGCCATATTACAATACTAACCACATTTTGTATTTTAGTATTTCTGTAAACTCCTAGAAGTTCTTTCTTATTTGCTAACCAAATTAGATATCCTGCAATAAGAGGTAATACAATACCATTAGTAACTTGAGCAAACTTAATAATCGTGATAGGTTTAAATCCAAGTGATGAGAATAAAACTCCTGCAATTAAAACAACCAACCATACTATTCTAAAAGAAGTACTCTTTAGATTACTACTCCATCCCAAACAGCCTTTTACCACATAGGCAGCTGCCAGAGGTGCCGTTATTGCAGATGTGAGTCCTGCCGCCCCTAGTCCTATACCGATAAAATAGGTAGCATAGTCACCGAATAAGGGTTGTAAACTTTGCGCAAGATCTGAGGCATTATTAATCGTAGGATCTTTTACTGTGGCAGCACAAATAACAATAGCCATAGAGACGAATCCGCCTAAAATAACTGCCACCCGCGTGTCGCGTTTTACGGCATTAAGGTCCTCAGGAGATTGCCACTTTTCTCTCACTAAAGAAGCATGTAAAAATAAATTATATGGCACCACAGTGGTCCCTACGAGGGCAATAATAGTGAGTAAACTTCCTTCTGGAATTTGAGGTATCAAACTCCCTTTAAGAATTCCTAGGATATGAGGTTTTGTTACGATGGCCGTAATTACAAAAGCCAGACTCATTACGATCACTAGTGCTACAAGTATTTTTTCTAAAAGTTTATAACTCCCTATAAATAGTAAGATTCCCGCCAGTATCCCTATTAGAATACTCCAATAGTTAAGTGCCACACCACCGATGTTGATGCCTCCAGAAACACCTAACGCTTCTAGACCTAAAACACCTCCACTAATATTACCTGCTTCATAAGCACCGTTCCCTATAGCAATAGCACTTAAAATAAGGCCGATGGATAGGATTCGAGCGATCTTATTTTTGGTAAAATCACGTATCACTTTTGCTAGCCCAGACCCAGAAATGAGACCTATGCGAGCCGCCATCTCCTGCAACACGATCGTTGCTATTATTGATAATACTAATGCCCATAATAAACCATACCCATACGTTGCTCCAGCAACAGTACAAACCGTTACAGTTCCAGGTCCTATAAAAGCGGCGGCTACTAAAACTCCTGGTCCAGAAATATTGAATCTCTTTTTCATTATTTCTCTAATGAATTGAGTGCGTAAATAGCAAAACTTCCTAACCAGTGACCGCCTTCATAACTATCTCCTACGATGTTGGGGAGTGAGTTATTTATATGATTAATCGCAACTTGTTGTAGATGACTATACTCAGGTCTATCTTTGGCTATATAATTGAGACTCCACGCTCTGGAGAAATTCACACCATCTAAGTGTACCAGCTTCCCATCACTCCTATCTGAAACTTCTCCCACAGGCATTGAAAAATCTGACGCTTTGAGTTGGGGTAAAAACTGGGCTATCCAAGTTGTAAATTCATCATCAGACAACACTCGTTTCATTAGAGCAGCTTCTTCAAGACAAGGAGATAAAAAATCAAAACCACTAGGTTCCCAAGTAAGCGGACATCCCACATCATTACTGTAAAAATCTCGAGCGCGCATTTCTATAACCTCTTGCAATTGTTTATGATTTGCTACTATCGCATAATCGTAGGCAAAGCTTAACCCAAAAGCTGTATTGGGGTGTTCTCCTACTCGTATGGGATAGTTTAGCTTAGGCAAGAAATCAATATATTTCTCTACCATTAGATCTGTAAGTGGTTGTAAATTATTTTCTAATTCTCTAGCTATAGGAATATCCCATTTCTTAAGCTCTTCGGCGAGTTTTAGTACCCACGCCCATCCATAAGTACGCTCATAAGATTTGTTATGTTTCCCATCAAAATAAGCAACTTCTTGTGCAATATTTTCTTTAGAAATACTCTGCAAGAGCCAATCTTGTGCTTCTTGTTTGCGAGCCAGCTCTGGAAACTGTCGCAACAAACTTACCAGGCTCCAATGCCCGTGTACAGCAGAGTGCCAGTCAAAACAGCCGTAAAAAGTAGGATGTAGCTCTTTAGGAGACTTCAGGTCATTTTCATCTCCTAGCGTTTGCCCTAGTTTGTTTGGATACTCCGTGCCTACGCAGGCTAATGGCAATTCTGCTAATCTATTAGCTTCTTCCAACTGTAATTGAGGCACATTCTTTAAAATGAATTTATTAGTCTCTTTTACTGGTGTTTTTTGATCTTGATTGCAAGAAAAAATCACAAGAGCTAAAAGTATATATGTAAAGTATTTCATAAATAGTATGCGTTATTTGATTGTTATCCTAGCCACCCCTCGCGGTCCAGACTTCTGTATTGAATTGCCTCGCTTATATGCGTTCCGTTTACGTTTTCAGATCCTTCCAGATCGGCTATGGTTCTGGAAACTTTCAAGATACGATCATACGCTCGTGCAGAAAGATTCAAACGTTCCATCGCACTTTTAAGAAGCTCTTTTGATGCTTCATCTAAGGCACAATACTTTCGAATTTGCTTGACTCCCATCTGAGCGTTGTAGTTGGTTTTTTCACTTTCGCGAAAGCGTAACACCTGTATCTCTCGTGCTTTTGTAACTCGCTCACGAATACTCGCACTAGACTCTGCCTTAGTCTCATCACTCAACTTCTCAAACGGCACAGGAGTGACTTCTATATGAATATCGATACGATCCAATAAAGGCCCACTAATTTTACCCATATACCGTTGCATCTCTGCTGGACTACTCGTCACAGGAGCATCTGGATCATTAAAATATCCACTAGGACTGGGATTCATACTCGCAACAAGCATAAAACTGGATGGATAGGTCACGGTAAACTTTGCTCTAGAAATAGTCACTTCTCTATCTTCTAGTGGCTGTCGCATCACTTCCAATACTGATCTTTTAAATTCTGGTAATTCATCCAAGAATAATACGCCATTATGTGATAATGAGATCTCACCTGGTTGAGGGTAGGCGCCTCCTCCTACAAGTGCCACATCAGA